>NZ_JAPPSQ010000021.1 GCF_026652115.1 Algoriphagus sp. PAP.12
CATCTTTCCATGGTAGGGTTTGGCATTAAAACCATCCTTGGTTAACCGTTCCGCAAGCAAAAAAGCCTTTCTGGTTCTTGAAACATAGATGATGGTCGGACAATTCTTCTCCTCAATCAACAGTCTAGTTTGTTGATATTTTTCTTCTTCGTCCCCTTTTTCAAAAACTTTATACTGAAGATTTGTTCGTGATGCTTTGGAGGTATAGAGTTCTAGATCCAGTGAAAGTTTTTCTTTGAAGTAGTCGCGGATATCTTCTATCACTTTCTGCTTTGCCGTTGCGGTAAAACAGGAAACTGGAATTCCCTCTGCTAGATTTTTCTTCTCTTGAAGTTGTCTGATGAAATCACCAATATATAAGTAGTCTACCCTGAAATCTTGACCCCATGAAGAAAAACAGTGGGCTTCATCTATAACAAATCGGACAATCTTTCTTCCTAAAATCAATCGCTCAATTGACTTGGACCGAAGTGATTCGGGTGAGATGTAAAGCATGGTAGCTGAGCCATCTTCCACTCTTTCAAAAGATTTAGCCCTTTCAATCGGGTCAAGCAATCCATTGATGGTTACTGCTTCGGTTATTCCAATTTTTTCAAGGTTGTCAACCTGATCTTTCATCAAAGATTGTAAGGGGGAAATTACAACGGTCAAGCCCTTGGCAGCTTCACCACTCATTAAAGCAGGAACCTGAAAAGTGATTGACTTCCCTCCCCCTGTCGGAAAAATTGCCACTATTGATTTGTTATCAATGGCTGCTTTTACCGCTTTCTCTTGAAGGGGTTCCCCTCCATAAGTCCTAAAAGAATCAAAGCCAAAAAATCTTTTCAACCCCTTATGAATGTCTAAAGCATTGTTGCAATACGCACAACCGCTAACACAAGATTCGTTTCGCAAACGAAACATGATTCTTTCTACTTCCGGGTAATTTTTCAAAACCCATGGCGGTGTGATAGAATGGATTTTCTTGTATTTGATGAAAGAGCCTATGAGCGATAAGCAGTAGGCAAGTTCAATCGGATGCGCTGAAATAATTCTCTTAAGGTCAACTTGTTCACAAATCTCATTTTGAAATTTATTGCGAATTAATTTTTCCAGGTCAATAAGCTCACTTGTGTATCCTATGAAACGAAAAAAGGAACCAAACTCTCTTTTGTCTTTGAGTAACAAATAGAAAATTTGCTTAAGAACTTCATCTGTCTGTTTGAATGCTGTTACTTCATCAAAAAGCAAATCTTTTGCTTTGATGGAATCATTCAATGGATTGTTTAAATCTTCCGATTGTAGCTTGTCGTCCTTTACTAAGGCATGATATGGCCTGGTAGGAAAAAGAAGAGGGGACAAAAATAAGGTATCAATGATGTTAGCTGAATTTATCCCCGCATCAGTGATTGATTGGCCTATATACTCTAAATCGTGGCAAAAAATGTTGTGTCCACAAATGAATTCTGTTCCCCTTAGAAATTGAATAAATTCAGCGACTGAAGTTTTATGAAAAGTACTTCCATCGATCTTGACAGCCCCAATATCATGAATCTTTCGACTCTTTGGGTCAACCTCTGTATCAATAAATGCAATGGACTTCACGCTCAGTTACTCGGGGTTTATTCGTTGACTTTTTGATCTATTTACCTTCTTCCTTCATGAGCCCTCCAGTTTGAAGCAAAGACATTGTTTTAAGGAGTCTTAGGTCCTGTTGGACGGTTTTTTATCTAGTAAAAACTTAATTAAGGGAATATCAGCTGGAGCAAAATTATATTCACCTAATTTTAAACTATCAATCCATTCAAAAGTATCATGGTCGGTCAATTTCCCATGGTAATTGATTAGTTGACATTTGTAACCTAACAATTCGATCTGGAAGTTGCTATAATTATAATTGGATTGGCCGATAAAATCTTTGATTACCACTTCCATTTCTAGCTCCTCATGTAATTCTCTTTTTAGAGCTTGTTCATTCGATTCACTTTCTTCTATTTTACCACCTGGAAATTCCCAGTATCCAGCAAGTGATTTACCTTCCTTCCTTCGGCAAATGAATACCTTTTCATTATCGAAAATAATTCCACAAACAACTCTAATTGTATCCATGACTTTCTCTATGATAACGGATGTTGTCAAGGTCTAATTTGTGACTCGTTAATACCGTCAATTTGCCTGATTCTGCACCTATTAAATCAAAGTTATCTTTCACCGAGAACGCTCCTTTATCAAACATGACATGATGATTCGGACATAAGCATAATAAATTTCCTAGACTATCATCACCATTGTGAGGTTTTCCAAGAGGCTTTATATGAGCTCCTTCAGAGTAAAACCCATTTTTTGTTGGAATGGCTACATCACAAACTTGACATTTATGTTGATAAAGTCTTTTTACATCTTGGGCAATTTTTGTGTCGCGGACAATTTTTAAAACTGTCCCTGAAACACGTTTCTTTTCCCGTACAGCATGATCTAAATTAAGCTCAATTTCTTCAGCTGTTTTCCTATCAGCGTTTTCGCCAGTATAAATTAGCCTGAAACGACAAATTTTAAAACCACTTTTTCCTGTTTTTTGCCAAGCATCAACAACACTATATAATCCCGCATATAAATATCCAGATTTTGGAGAATAAACAGAATTGTGCTGATGACCGCGAATTACTCTAACTGGTAAGCCCTCGTTCATACTTTTTATTAAACCAGCATTTCCTCTATTTTCCCATGTTTGATCAGCTATTTGTTTGCCGGTTTTAGAATCATTACCCCCTGCACCCGTATAAAGAATTTCATCGCCTAAATCTTTATCATCTTCGTATCCTCCTGATAAAACTATTGCAGCAACACCTTCAGTACTATTTCCATCAATCCCTGCCCCCCAGTTTCGATGAAAACTAGATGGCATCATTTCTTTACGTCCTTCAAACCAATGACCCTCCTCAATTCCAGTAATCTCTCCAAATATTATGTCTCTTGGCATATTTTACTATTTATTTTGTATTTGTCGAAGTCGTTTTGGCTATGAGCAGTAGCGTCCCGCAGGGGCGCTATTGCTTATAGGTTTTGTTGGCGGTTCGGTTTTCTTTTTTTAGTTTCGTTTCAGTTTTGTCAATGTCATTTTATTTTAAGTTGTTCTAAAATGTCTTTTGTTAGTTTTGATAAAGGTCGCTTTTCGTGTTCTGCATTTTCAAGATAATTCCCCCAAATAAAGCGGTCAATGTCTGCTTCTTGCTTTCCAAGTCCTTTGTATGATTCAATTAACGAATTGTAGTAACTATGATTGTATGCCTGTGTTTTGTCAATTATCTCATTTACATAGTCAAGATGTTCGTTATAAAGTTCCTTTAATGCAAATACGTTAACGTTTTCATTTGTAGCTGTGAAGTTGATTTCGATTTCATTTTCTAAAGCCCAATCCAAAGAATTATTTCTACCATCTTTTGTTCTCAATTCAAATCTGTAATTGTCTTGAAACCCTTCAATGTATGGGTTTTTGTCTATTGGGTCCTTCGACTTTGTATGATTACAAGTTGGGCAAGCTGGGATTAGATTATAAAGAGATAAAGCCAAGTATGGGTATGTAGATTTTGGGTAAAAATGGTCAAATTCAGGACGAACATTTTTTGTTCCTTTCTGTATTGTAAATATGTATTGACGATTACAATATGGACAAGTTTTTACGTTAAGTTGTTCTGCCAACCATTTTCCTATTTTCTGATTATAAAAAAAATCTTCATACTGCCCTTTCATATAATCTTTAAAATCATCAAACCCGTCTTGATTTAGAGCTTTAAATTCATCGATAATACTATCAAAATCCTTTGCCTCTGATTTAATAATTTTTTCTCTATTTTTTACCCAATAGTTTTGTATAACGTTGCCACGCTTCTTGTTAAACCTTTTTTTTTGCAGTTGTTTTAAATAATCATCTGCAATGACGCTTAAATTACTTCTTTCTATTTTTATCATTGCTTTGTTCTTTTAAAGCGTTTAGCTCAGCTTTTAATTTTTGAACTTCATCTTTTAATTCTGAATAATCAACGGGAGTTAATTCATTGTATTTTTTCAATAACTGGCTTTTAATGAATGGTTCGCCAACCAAAAGTATTTCATTAAATAACTCAGGCGAATGTTCTCCCTTTTGAAGTCTTGCAAACATTTGATTGATTTTTTGTTTTGCAAAAGCTCCAATTGGGACACCATTTAAGAAAAATCCATTTTGTAAAAGTGTATGAATATTTGCACCAAAAGTATTCTCTTGCTCGCTAACTGCAACGGATTTTCCGTAATCTAAAAACAAGACATTCTTTTTAGGTATGTCTGATAGAATAAATGGTGAGTGCGTTGCCATTTCAATATTTAGACTTTCAATGCTAAAATGTAAATTTTCAATATTTCGGATAAGATTGTTTACAAACTGTCTTTGAAATTCAGGGTGGAAATACAATTCAATTTCATCTAAAATAATATTTATGTGGTTGTATTTAACTCTCCGATAACTTCCTTTTATGGAATTTAGGTTTCGTATGTGATACAGAATAGAACTTGTGGTGTAAACTAATTGTTTTTCACCCGAACTAAGTTGTGAAAACGAATAAACTTGATTGGTGTTTTTATCTTTTAATTTTATATCCGTCTCAAAACAATGAGGTGGAATTAAATCAATGTATCGCCATTTACCACTATTCATTTTTCCGTGAACGGTTTTTGCAAACTCCTCAATGGTGTAATGTTTGGTGGAAAAGTGTCTAATCTCAAGAAATGCTAATGTTTGCCTTATTCTAAAAGTAAGATGGCTTTGTTCTTTGTCCATTTCAACTATCAACTTTTTTAGCTCCTCATCAGTTTTTTCAGTCCAAGGGCTTGCATACATAGAAGATAAAGGTGCGAAGTTGTCAAACGCATCGTATTGAGCAACCTTAATAGTTTTATAAGTTAGATACAATATTGCTGCATCATACTCTTCATCTGTTTTGTTTGCTTTTTTGAAATGATACTTTTCCTGCCAAAGACTGATTATTTTTTCTTTTAAGGTTTCAAAAAATGAATCTTCAATTCGATTTCCATCTTTTTTCCAATCATCTTTAATCTTATTCCATTTTGCTTCTGCTTTCTTTTTATCAAGAGTAATGTTTATTGAATTAACAGTATTCTTTTCATTTATATCCGTAAACAAAGCGTTACGCTCTTTATTGTCATTAAAAAATAGAGAAATTAATCTGTCATTAGCCAAACCATTTTCAGTTTGAATGTCTATGTTTCCGTTAGTTCGCATAGGATTTAAAACAACAGGTGTTTGATAACCGTCATTTTTATGAAAGATTCCTCTTAGCCAACAGTCTTTCCGTTGTTCATCCCATTCTTCTTTATATTCTAAAGTATTAAAAGCATGTAATGAATAATTCATCACAATTGTATAGAAAAAGTGTTCTCTTAAATTTTTCTTTGCATCCCCAACATTATTCCATTTGTCTAGTTTGTAATGATATAAAATAACGCTCTCATCTTTTTGTTGTAGCAAGTAGAATTTATTTCCAATTGAAAAATACAATTGAGCACAAACACCTTTTACGGGTATTAGTTCTGCTTCAACTTGAGTAGATAAAATTTTATAGGAAATGTTGTTTATTAATCGTAAAATAATATCAATTAATGCACTTTTCCCACTTCCATTTTTACCTACAATTGCACCAATACTTATCTTAGGTAGCTGAGAATTATTGATACTAAAAAAGTCAGAATTTAAGGTCGAGCTTTCTTTTATTGAAACTCGTAATTTTTGTGAATTTTCACTTTGTTTTAATTCGTAGTCGTTGTAAAACAAATAGGGTTTTCCAATATCTAAATTTTTTCTGATATGAGTGGCGCACCCTTCAAGAATATTTACTGCTATTATTTTTAATTGGTTTTTGTTTTGCATTTCATTTTGTCTTGTCAACTGACTAAGTTAGAATTATTTTGTTTGTTATCGTTAGTGTAATTACCTGATGTGTGAGTCGTCTTAAACTGACCGCCAACGATTAGTATATGAAAAGTAGGCGAATTCGAAACACTAAACTTTAGGTTAAGAAGGAGCTTTGATACGAGCCAAGACCTTTGATTTTATTGCTATTTCGCCTATTTTTTATATACATTGTTACCAGCTGGCTATTTTATATGTTTATATCTTTCCGAACGCATATTAAAAGCTTTTTCACTTCCTTCCATAACGTCACAAATTTCTTTTTTAATTGTCGGTTCTTCAACTGTTCCAGAATATAGAACTTCTAAATTCTTACTTTCAGAATCCATTGACAAAATATATTCAGCATCTCCATTTACTGGAATATTTGCATTATGGGTAACTACTATGATTTGCCTATTTTCTTTAGCTTGTTTTAAGCGATCAACAATTAATTCATATACTAATCTATTATCTAAATCATCTTCTGGTTGGTCTAATAAAAGAGGCGTATTACCTTGAGAAAGAATAAATGTCAAAATCGCTGTTGTTTTTTGACCTGCTGATGCTGTGGATAATGGCTTAAATGTAGATGAACCCGAAGGTTTGTATTGTATATCAATTTCATCTTCGGGAATTAGTAGCTCAATTTCATCAATTTGAGATTCAGACATTCCCTTTACTAAATTCACAAAGTACCCACTAACATTTGTTACAGCTTCCTCTTTTTTAATTTTTAAAAAGATATTGCGAACATCTTTAATTTTATTCTCAACATTGCCATTAAAACAAATGTCAACTAATGAATCAATATCTGTTTCGAAACCAGTCCATCTTTGAGTAATAGCTCTAATTTTATTTACAAAATCAGCTTTATTTCTAAATTGCTTAATTGAAACTTTTACTTTATCATCTTGCATTAAGTCAGCTACAAAATTTCTTCTTAAGACAGTAATGTCTTTAGTCTTCTGCAAGAATTGATTTTGTAGATTTTCTCTTTCAGCTATTTCAGTTGTTAGACTTAGTTCTATAGTTATTATTTTTTCTAGCTCTAATTCTTTTGCTTTTTTAGCTTCTGAAAGTTTTTCATAATTAGAAATGTCATCAATTCCTTGAGCTTCTAATTCAATTTTTTTAGCGTTGAAATCAAGATTATTTTGGTCAAAATCTTTATTCCAATTTGTTAAAAGCAATGAGGTTTTAAAGTCGGTTCTTAATTTCTCAGCTTTTTGCTTTAAAGCCTCAATTTCACGTTTGACTTCTTCATAACCATCAACAACATTTTTGCTCAATGGAGAAATTTCGTCAGAATACTTTGTGTCGAATTCTGTAAAATCAATTTCTTCTATATTAAGAGTATTCGAAAGATTTTCAATTTCATCCTCATTGTTTTTGGCTTCTTGAAAAAATTCATCAATAGTCTTTTTTTGACTTGTGAACTTATTTTTTGAAGTTAGCAATGAAGCTATACCACTTTGTTGTAATAATTTAATTCGAGCGTCTAAATCCGTTATTTCAGTTTGTAATTTTCCTTTTCCTGAAATTTGTTGTCTTATTGTTCTTATGGAAGCTGATTTCTCTAAAAACTCTTTTTTGATTATTTCTCTCTCATTTACAAGAGATTCCATGCCAGATATAGATTTATCAATTCTCTCTCTTAATGAATTAGGTTCTTGAGCTATTTCATATATCTGTTTTTGAGAATATTGCTCATATTGAAAAAAGTCAATAAATGATTCAGCTTCCTCCAAAATCCAATCATCTGTTTCTGAATCGTATTTCTGAATAATTATTGTTTGATTAGCTGAATTAGAAATATTGCTTGCTATTATTTTATAAATAATAGTATTTCTTATAAACTCTATCTCAACTGAAGTGTCTTCCTTGATAACACCTTTTTGAGTTCTAGTATCAAAACTTTTATAAAAGTGATTATGGTCTTCAAGAATTTCTGTTAAATCGGCTAAATCATTTGTACGATTAAACAAGCCTCGAATAAATCTTAAAACACTTGATTTTCCACTACCACGACCTCCAATAATTGTAGTTAATTGTGGGTTAAAATCTATTTTTAAAGGTAAGTTGTCTTCCGTTATTGTTGAATTAGAAACCGTAATAGATTTAATCCATAAGTCTGGAAGATTATAAGGCGAATTAGGAGAATTAAAATCATTCTTAATTCTGAAATCCGGTAATAAAAAGGCTTGTCTCAAACCTTCAAGTGAAGGCATGTCTCCCATTTTAATCCAAGTAAACCTAGTTCCAATTCCATCTAAACCGTGTTTAGAATTTTTTGGTGCGTGTGGGTTGTCTGAGAAAGTTACAATAGCTTTTTTAGATTCTAAGGCGTATTTTACAGAAGTGTACCATTCTTTAATCGTTGAATCTTCGATTGAAGGTGTTGGATTATTATAATAATCGTTCAACTTTGCTTTCAAATCTACATTACCTGTCGTTTGTAAAGAAGGGTCTAAAAATTCCTTATGAACTACTTGAACCGCATTTATCTCATATTCGGCATATAATTTTTTTAAATTTCCAACACTCACAGAGCCAAGTCCGTTGTATTCGTCAATATGTGCTGGAATTACTAATGCTCCATCTTTTGTAGCTAATTCGGATATTTCAAAAATACTAGAAATGGTTGCCGCCTCTTGTTTCCCAAAATCTTCCGCTTTGATATTCGCTCTAACAAGAAAATCTCTTATGTCCGCAGTAGTTTTAGTTGTGTCAAAAATTATTAGTAAATGAACCTTGCTTGCATCACAAGTTATTTCAACTCCTGGAAAGATTGTCAATGAAGTGCCTTTCGCAGCTTCTTTTATTTCATCAATACTTGCTCCTGTATTATGGTCAGTAACAGCAACACAATTCAAACCTTGCTCAATAGCTCTGTCAACCCATTGTTGAGCGGTTACAGTTTGGTCTTCAAAACACTTACTCGCAGTTGTGTGTAGATGTAAATCACATTTAAACCATCTACTTCCTTTGTAATTTAAATCTGTCATTTAGGTTGTGTTTTTTGCTTGCAGGTAACACTTGTATAAACCCAAGTCCTGACTCCCTATTGCGTTTATATCTGAAATATCCACAATACATTTTGCAGTTTTGGAATTCCTAAAATCGGAACCATTAGGATGTTTCTTTCCTATTTTGGTGACACAGGCTGTCTGCCCCTCTACTTCCGATGTAGGTGTCATCAGAGAAAAGGAAATCAACAAAAAAGTCAAAAAGTAAAAGCTTTGGAAAGCTCTTTTCATCAGGTAATGGGCTTATTAAATTCTCTAGAGAATTGATACCCTTAAAGAAAAGGGATTTTGAGGATAAAAAAATACCATGTAATGGGTATTTTCTGCCTAAAAAGTGAAAAAACAGGGAAACTAATTTCTAATTCCCCACTTAAAAGCTCAATTCTCTAATCCCTTAATCACTAGAATTGTTATAAACTCCCTTAGAATTGAAGCCCTTCCCTCCTTCCACCAATCCCTGGTATTGAATATTTAGCTTCTATATTTCTAATTCCATAACCATCTTAATTTTAGTTTTCCTGATCAACTCGCATTTTGATTTGATCACATGTCTTTTTTGAAATGGATTTGAGGATCTTAATGTCTGTCTATTCCAGAAGTTTTAATAGGTTTTAAGTCTTTTAAAACCCTGTATAATTCCCTCGAAACGAGGGGTACAAATGCAGCGAATAGAACGAAATGCTACCCTATATCTATGATTTTAATAAATCGAACTCAACCTTTCCATGTCCATCAGGGGTGGTATAGAATGGTCTTTGTTCAATCTCATAATTGGTTTCTGGATCAATACCGAGTGCATGGTAGACTGTTTGGTGTATCCTATCTATTTTGATAGGTTTTTCAATACTTTTACAAGGTCTTTCATCAGCCGTTTTACCGTATACATAACCTGATTTTATTCCTCCTCCGAACATGAGCATGGAGCAGCCATCTGTAAAATGCCTGTGCATCCCGTAATTCTTTAAGTCATCAATTTTATCAGGCACTTCAACCTGATCCTTCACTTTTAATCCAGGCCGCCCCTCAGTCAACATGTCTCGACTGAATTCACTGGCAACAATAACCAAAGTCCTATCCAATTTACCGCTTTGGTCCAGATCCTTGATCAATTGAGCAATTGGGGAATCAATCAATTTCTTCATGTCTTTAAGCCTGGTATGGCCATTGTCATGTGTATCCCAGCCCATAAATGGCTCATATTCAGATGTCACTGTGATATACCTGGCTCCTTGATTCACCAACCTTTTTGCAAGTAAGCATCCAAGCCCAAATTTACCTGTGTTGTATTTATCATAACTTTCTTTCGGCTCCAGGCTTAAGTCGAATGCTTTGGCTTCCGGTGAGTTCAATAAAATATAAGCTTGTTCCATGGATCGTTTGAGAGATTCTTTTTGATAATCAGATCCAAATTCTCCCATGGAACTTGCCGATATCAGGTCATGATAAAGTCTATTTCTTGACTCAAAACGCTTCGTGGACATCCCAATAGGTGGACGAACACTGTCCAGCCCTGCAGAAGGATCAGGAATCAAAAAAGGGCCATGTTCTGAGCCAAGAAAACCAGCACTGTGAAAAGCTTTGAGTTCTTCCCCTTCTCCCACTGAAAAGCGTTGACCGATATTGATAAAAGAAGGAATAACAGGATTCAATGGTCCCAGTTCTTTTGAAATCCAGGAACCCAAATGCGGCACAACCACAGACTGTGGGGGTTCATAACAGGTATGAAAATGATATTGATGGCGGGTATGAAGGATATGTCCCAAATCCGCAGCAACATAAGATCTGATCAAAGTTCCTTTATCCATAACCCCTGCGATGGATTCCAGACCTTCTGAAAAATGCACTCCATCCAATGCTGTAGGGATAGAGGGAAAAGTACTGAGAACTTCTTTCGACTCCATTCCTTTTCGAAAAGGTGTGTATTTTTTTGGATCAAATGTCTCAGTATGAGCCATTCCTCCTGCCATAAATAATAATATTACTGAATCCGCAGTGGAAGGGATTTTGCCTCTTTCGCAGGAAGTCAGGAGTCCTGCCAAAGGTGCTCCCATTCCCATCGTCGCCATCGCTGCCGCACTGGTTTTTTTAATAAATTCTCTTCTATTAAGTACTGTATTCATCGCTATTCTTAATTCTTATTCTCCTAGATTTTTATAAAGATTTTAGTCTGGAGGCAGTATTTTCTTAACCCATTGAAATAAGACCTCCAGCCCACCATTATTCTATTACCTGAAACTCAGGCAATAGAATCACTGCCCAAAAAAGATCTTGGATTTGGGCAGCATTGGGTTTTTCGCCCAAAGCTTTTAATGCAATTGCCAGTTCTTGCTCATTTGGACTTCGATTTAAGGCTTCTAAGTAAAGCTCTCGTGTAATCTGTTCAGGAGTAAGTACCTCATTGAGCCACTTTTCTGATCCTTTTTGCAAAACTGTGTTTAAACGCTCTCCATTTGTCAGTTCCAATGCCTGCAATAAACTACCCTGGGTGTCCCTGCTCGTAGAAACTATCTCCCGATTAGGTCTACCCAATGCAGTCAGGAAAGGATTATTGGCTACCAGCGATGCTCTGGCAAAAGTCGGAACTGATACCTCAGGACTCTTTAATTCATAAGGATCATATTTTACTTCCTCCTCAGAAAAGAGAGGAAAAATAATCTCGCTGACTGCATCGGAAAATTGTTCAGCAGTTAGACGCTTTTGGACCATTCCTTCAAATTGGTAATCGTCTGCCAGTACCTCATCAGCGCTGGCATACCCTATAGATTGGGATTGATAGATTTTGGAGCTTGCTATCTGAAAGATCAAATCTTTTAGATCATAGCCATTTTCAACAAAATTGAATGCCAGCCAATCCAACAGGTCCTGACTCCATGGCTCATTGTCCATTTCATCAACGGGTTCAACAATTCCCCTTCCCATCATTTGCTTCCATACTCTGTTGACGATTGTTCGATACATCCTTCCATTTGCCGGTTGGACAAGTTGGTTGGCCAGTTGACGCAGCTTTTCAGCTTTGCTGCCAGTGCTATCTATACTTCCCAACTCCTCCCACAGAATTTCGGTTTTCGCCATTTTCCCTGTTGGGACCTCACATCTGCTGATTTCCAATGTGGAATCTGCAAAAATATTAGCGAAGGCATACGCTTCATCCAACTTCCAATCTGAGATAAAGCTATCATGGCAGGATGCACATTTGAGATTCAAGCCCAAAATCACCTGACCTACGTTTTGGGCAGCCTGCATTTCAGTTCGCTGACTGGCATTGACTGTCCCTCTCCATTTGATCCCTTCAATAAAACCTTTGGATTTTTCTGTGGGATTAAGCAATTCTTTGACAAATTGATTGTATGGCTTATTATCACGCAGAGAAGTGTATAACCAATCACTGATTGCAAAGCGACCATTCGTAATATAGCCTGTCCCTGTATAATCATTTCTGAGTGCATCATTCCAGAAACTGAGCCAATGAGTGGCGTAGTCATCGGATCTATTCAACAACTTTTGCAACCAAATTTCTCTTTTCTGAGGATTAGGATCGTTTTCGAATTCCTCTAATTCTTTAGGACTTGGAAGCAACCCATTCACATCCAGATAGATTCTTTTGAGATAGGTTTTATCATCCACTACAGTTTTCCAATCCAACTTATTTTTCTGAAAATATTCGTTTACCCAAAGATCTATGGGGTTTTTCATTTCAGAATTGCCAGGAGGTAACGAAGGGTTTCTTGGAGCAAGTTCGGCAACACGAAAAACTGATTGCTGAGCGGCTCCATCCGGCCAAGGAGCACCTTTTTCAACCCATAATGCAATCAATTCACGCTCTTCTGCATTTAATAATTTCCCTTTTGACGGCATCACATCATCATGATTTTTATTCAGGTTGATGCGACGAACCAGATCGCTTTCCTCCGGTTTTCCAGGAATCAGGATTTGACCACTTTCTCCCCCTTGGAACACAAACTCTTTTTCATCCAGTCGTAAGTCTCCTTCGATTTTTGCCCCACTATGGCATTTATAACAGTTGTGAGCCAAAACCATCCTCACTTCACCAATAAGTTTCATCTCCTTTTCAGGAGTCAATTCTTCCTGATACGTTGCCAGGTTTATAGGTGTGCTTTCAATTGAGTTTTCATCTTTGGACTGGGGCAAAACTTCAGTGAGAAAATTCTCCCCATGAGTTAGGGCTCCTCCAAAATGACCTGCCAAGGAAACACCTATGGCTGTAATAAAGAGTGTTAACCTGAATCCTTTTATTTGAAAAGCTTTCAATTCCCTTTTACCAAAAGGTAGAAAAGCCAGGAGTATTACACTTAAAACGGCGGTGCTTATGCCTATCCATTTATGAAGTTCCAGAATTTCTCCACTTGTCCCTTCATTGGAAGCCAATAGCCAACCCATTGGTGCAGCAAGCAATGCGCTTACCGCCCCAATGGCCGCCAACATAAAAATTCCAGGCCTGATTTTGGAGTTGAACCTCCCAAAGGTAAAGAGTTCCAATACTGCTGCCACCACAATTAAAGCAATCGGGAAATGGACGATCAACGGATGCAATCGCCCAACTAATTCCCAAAGCCAAAATCCACTTTCTTGCATTCTTACTATTATTTCACAACATGAGAATGTCACCTAGTTGGTTTTCTTCCCTGTTTTATTTTCAACTTGTTTTAATAAATAGTGATTTTACTTGGCTACCTGACTAACCCCTTCAGGATATTAAATTCAATACCCTGGGTTTTGTCTGATTTTAGGATTTATTCTGATCTGATCTGCAGGAATAGGGAATAGCAATTGATATTCCTCAATCTGGTAGTCACCGTTTGAAAACGGAATGCCTCCTCTATCTGTAGTCGGACTTTCAATTTCAGCCTTTCCATGTTTCAACAGTAGGTCGATCAATTCGGAATTAGAATGAGTCCTTTTCAGGTCAAACCAGCGATGGTTTTCAAACGCAAGTTCAATCCTTCTTTCTTTCAAAATGGCCTTTCTCAAGTCCTCTTTTCCAAGGCCAGAGATGGGGTCAAGCCCTGCCCTTTGCCGGACCATATTCAAGTATCCATAAGCTTCGCTGGTAGGTCCATTGACTTCATTGATGTTTTCTGCAAGCATCAGTAATACATCTGCATATCTAAACACTGGCCAATTATCATCTGTGGCCCCTCTTACGGTATGCTCATGATTGTATTTATTGATATAAGGCACGGATACCCAATCCCCAGATTGATCAATATATCCTTCTTTCAATGAGGGATCTTTTCTTTTATCACCCTCCTCATAAAGTGCAATGATTTCCTTTGTCGGGATATTCCAACCCCCACCATCTTGCCCTGGGAAATTGATGACTGATCCATTTGAGGACCTTGGAGCAAAGGTGTAGATAAATGAGCTATTCACCCCACCGGTATTGAGTCCCAGATACTGGATCTCCCAAATAGACTCACTGTTGTTTTTATTACTGGTAAGATAGAAATCCCCATAATTGTCCAATAGGGTATATCCAAGTGGAAGTATTTTATTCAGAGTGGCTAATGATTCGGAATATTGCTTGAGTGTAAGTTGAACTTTTGCCAATAAGGTTAATCCTGCACCCAAAGTGGCTTTTCCTGTTTGATCAGCCGGATAGCTTTCTGGGAGTTTTGCAATAGCCTCCTCCAAGTCCATCAAGATAAATTGATATACCTCATTTTCCGGGACCCTTGAAGCAAGAAAAGCTTCTTCCGGGTTTTGAATAGGTGCATCAATTACAATTACATCCCCAAAAAAACGAACCAGATCAAAATAAATGTAAGCACGTATAAATTTGACCTGTCCTATTGCCTGATCCTTAACCTGTTGGTTGACCTCTGAACTGGCCAATTTGTCCAAAAGGGTGTTGATATTGGCAATTATGTAATAGGAATTATTGTAAAGGGAAGAAATATTGCCGGTACCCGCATTGTATTGCCAATACTCCAAAGCTTCCAAAGAAGGCCCCTGTCCCCTGTCTCCTACATTAAACTGCAGGGTTGTATTGTCACTGATGTATTCTGTAAACTGCCATTGATTATTGAAATAATCCTGTAATAAGGCATACACCCCATTCACAGCCTGATCAATCTCTGCCTCATCTTTGTAAAAGGTATCGACTACCAGCACAGTCGGGTCAGTCTTATCCAAAAACCCCTCACAAGAGGACATCATTAAAACTGGGACAATTACGTATATTATTTTTTTAATAAGTTTCATGGCTCTGGGTTTAAAAATTGATACTTCCACCAATGGTAAATACTCTAGGGACTGGATAAGCTTCATCATCCACTCCAAGGTTTACTCCCCCACGGGTATTCACATCAGGGTTTGATCCTGGGTATTTACTGAACAGAAACACATTTTCTCCACTCAGGAATACTCTAGGTTTATAATTTTTCAGAGAGAAAGTATAGCCCAATGTAATATTACGCAGCCACACATGGGAGGCATCGTAGACATACCTAGAGTTGGATTCCCTTTCCCATTTCCAGGTATTGGAAGTTGCTCCAGTTCCGTCTCCAGGGTTTTCAGCAGATCTCCATCGGTCATTTCCTGATTGAAGTATATTGAATACCCCATCCATATTCATCGTGGTGGATTCAATCACCCGGAAAACATCATAATCAAACGCACCGGTAAACAATACATTGAAATCAAAGTTGGAAACATCTCCTCCTAGAGTCCATCCCAGGATCATTTTGGGATGGGGATTTCCTATCTCTACCATATCTTGGGTATCATA
This sequence comes from Algoriphagus sp. PAP.12, assembly GCF_026652115.1. Lineage (GTDB taxonomy): Bacteria > Bacteroidota > Bacteroidia > Cytophagales > Cyclobacteriaceae > Algoriphagus. Next base: position 15,698 of record NZ_JAPPSQ010000021.1, read on the forward strand.
AGAAATTACTCCATCTCCATTGGCATCTACATATTTGTAAACCCCTGGTATAGCACCATCTTGGGTAGGCCAGTTTGCAATCTCATCTTCAGTATTAAAAATCCCTACTTTTTGAAAGCCGTAAAGCATTCCCATAGGTCTGCCAGGTTTTGAGACATTGTAGGTGTCATAAAATCCACCGGTCCAAATCGCATCATTTTCACCTCTGATTTCCAATACTTCATTCCTATTGAAAGTGAAGTTTAGATTACTTCTAACTTTAACCTTGTTGATATTTGTCTGAAAATCAAAGGCTAGCTCCAATCCCTTGTTCTGGACTTTCCCCACATTATCAAGCGATTGGGTAAACCCTGAGATCGAAGGCATTTCCACTGACAATAACATATTGTCTGTTAGTCTTTTGTAGTATTCTGCCGTAACGACAAGTCGGTTGTCGAATAATGCGAGGTCCAACCCAATGTCCAATTGCTGACTTTGTTCCCAACCTAAGTTGCTGTTTCCAAAGTTTGAAAGGACCTGTCCATTAACCAGCCCCCCATTTAGGACATAGTTGGAAATTCTCAAGTTCGAATAACTTGAATAATTTCCGATTGCATTGTTTCCTGTGATCCCAAAACTCCCTCTTAACTTAAGATCAGTGATCCATTCGGTCTTGGGGAAAAATTCTTCCTCATAGATTCTCCATCCTAATGAAGCAGCCGGGAAATTCCCGTACTTATTGTTTGCTCCAAAACGTGAACTACCTTCCCGTCTCATGGATGCAGAAACCAAATATTTATCTCTATAGGAATAATTTGCCCGAACAAAATAGGCTAATAAGCTCCATCCATATTCGCCGGAATTAGTGGTTTGGACTGATGCAGCACTAAGATATCTATTGACATCATTCGGAAAAGTATTCCCATTCCCCTGGAGAAAAGTGGTGTTTTCTTCCTGAGCAGAGAAACCCAGCAATCCTTCCACTCGATGTAGATCAAAGTTTTTGGTGTAGGTCAAGAGTTGATCCGCCGAAATATTGTAGGTATTGAAGGTGGACTGGCCCAGGGTAGCTACTCTTGGAGGAGGTTGATTAAATCCTGTCCCAGCTAAAGTGGAAGGCCTGAATTCCTTTTGTTCACTGCTGTTATAAATAGCGTTTACCGAACTTCTGAATTTAAAATCCTTTAAAAATGAAAGTTCAACAAATCCATTCCCCAAGATATTGTTGGCTAATCTGGTTCGGGTCATTTCATTCAATTCCTGAACGATGTTCGCTGTTCCGAATACTCCATTGGTACCACCAATATACGTATTATAGCTTCCATCTTCATTGTAAACTGGATACCGTGGATCAGCCCAAAGAGATCGTCCAATGACAGCTCCTCTCCCATTCGTTGGAGCATAATTTTCCCTTACATGTGCAGCAGATATATTCCAACCAATGGCCAAAAAGTCGTTGACTTTTCCTTCCACGTTTACCCTTGCATTGAAACGCTTATAGTCTGTATTGATAACCGCACCTTCCTGATTAAAAAATCCCAAAGAAGCAATTGTCTTCAATGAACCTTTTCCTGCGGTTAATGTCCCGTTTACATTTGTATAACTCGCATTCTGATTCATTATCTCCTCAAACCAATCGGTGTTGACCGTGGTTTCCTCAGGATATCTGAACTCCAGTGGGATTTCTTCTAGAGCAGGTTCACGGTTCTCAAAATATCTGATTTTGTCTACGAAACTTTCATGTTTGAAATAGGCAAATTCCTTTCCGCTCATCATTTTGGTCCTTCTTGAATCTGGGACGTTGGTAATTCCCTGATTGACAAAAAGCTGGAAATTCAAAACATCTGATTGAGCTGATTTAGTGGTGATCAAAACCACTCCATTTGAACCTCGCGCTCCGTAAATAGCTGTTGAAGCAGCATCTTTTAGAACTGTAATGCTTTCAATATCTGCTGGGTTTACAATATTTCCAATTGAGGTTCCAATTGGGAAACCATCAACCACATACAGCGGCTCACTACCCGCACCCATGGACCCAATCCCTCGGATGGTCACCTTCATATCCTGTCCGGGTGTTCCTGATTGTTGCTGGACCTGAACACCAGCGGCCTGTCCTTGCAATAACCGGGAAGCATTAGTGGTTGGTATTTCACCAACAGATTCCATATTTATCACCGATACAGCTGAGGTGATATCAGCTTTCCTTTGGGAACCATATCCTACAACAACAACTTCTTCAAGGGCTTGCTCATCTTCCAGCATAGTGACATTAATTACCTGCTGATTACCTACTGCAATTTTTTGTTGTTTAAACCCTATAAAGGAAAAAATCAATACATCTTCAGGATTGGCTGTTATGGAATACTTTCCGTCCTCATCAGATACTGTTCCCGTAGTCGAACCTTCAACGATGACTGTTACTCCAGGAAGAGCCTGTTCAAGGTGATCCCTAATTTCCCCTGTCACGGAAATTCGATCAAATTCTCCTTCTCCATTTAGTGGAAATCCACCGTTGGCAGGCCTCATTGAGATATTTCTGTTGACCTGTTGAAAATTCAGGCCAGTTTGGAATCCGATTTCTTTCAACAAGGCTTCCACAGAAATATTGGAATGAATCGCGGTTACTTTTTTTTGAAGGAATTTATCATTCTCTTGAATAGTAAATTGAAATTCCGTTTGCTTTTCTATTTCCTGAAGTGCCTGAATGAGCCGTTTCCCTTTAAAGGAAACATTCACATAAACTTCGTCGATTTTTTGGGCTTTTATTGAGTGGGCTAAAACCGTATTCAATAGTAGCATCTGAAACAAAAAACCATAGAGGGTAAATTTTGTCATTTTCAGAATTAGCAGTATAGGTTTATTTATCATAATTTTGGGTTATAAAGTACTGAGCTGTATTTTAGAGGTTTATGTAAATTGTCTGCAAACAATTCATTAAACCGTTCAGAATCAATGGACTGCAATCCATTGGTTCTGTTTTTTTAAAAGGTAATTGTTACGTTAGTTCCGTTTATTTCATAGGCGAATTTTTTTGAATATTGAAGGTCTGTTAAAATATTTTTCAGGGTTTGATTTTGGTAAACAGTGGAGACCTGCCAGTCCTCTGGTGCATTGCCCTTAACTGTTATATCCACTCCAAACCATTTTTCAAGTCCAGAGGTAATAGCCTGGAAGTCTGCATGGCTAAACACCAGTTTTCCTACCGTCCAACCAATCACCTCTTCGGACTCAAAGGCTTGCTCGAAAAACTTTCTGGTTGCTAAATTGATGAGCAATTGATTCCCCGGACTCAGAGTGGCAAGCTTGGAACTTGTCTCAGACTCATTGATTCTGACTTTACCTTCAATCAGAGAAATCCCGATTTGATGGGGGTCAAAAGCATTGACATTAAAAGCGGTACCCAAGGCTTCGGTTTCGATTCCCAGACATTCCACGATGAATGGCTTATTGGCATCCTTTGCCACTTCAAAAAATGCTTCTCCATTAAGGACAACCCTTCTTTCCCTCCCTTCAAAGTTCTCCTGATATTTAATGCTGGAACTGCTATTCAAGAAAACCACTGTTCCATCAGGCAACAATACTTTTGTTTTTTGTCCTGGAAGATTCTCCCTCAAAATAAAAGTAGAAGCCAATGCAGTTGAGTCCTCTTTTTCTGTTTTTCCACGATCAGCTAAGTTCAAAACCCAGAAAAATGAAACAGAAAAAATAAGGATAGCCGCAGCATATCGAAACACCTTCCTCCAACTCATCAGTTTTTTGGGTTGCTCCTGCATAGCAGCGGCCCAAATCTCATTTGCTTTCGATTCGACATGTGTGAACAATGGTTCAGGAGTATCCTCCTTCCACGTTTTCCCTAGATTTTCTATGAGTTTTAGATTCTCCTCATTTAGACGGCCCCATTTTTTAAGTATATCCAGTTCCTCCTCAGTGGCAGTTTGCATGAGCCACTTAAGAAGTATTTCATCGATTTTATCCTTCTGTACATCCACATCTTAAAGACAAGCAAAAGAAGAAAAGGGCGTAATGGATAAATGATTTTTTTCAAAAAAATAATTCAATGACCAATACATTAACCAAATAAGCCATTGAATACAGTAGTTTTTGAACAATAATATTCCTCTGGAAAGGAAACGAAGTAAAAATAGAAAATCGAAAAAAATAAAATGGATGGAACAATCTTAAAAATTGGAATCAGTACCAGTTAATATATCAAGTGCACCAAAAATAAAAACTCCCAGATGGCCGAGTTTGGTACCAATAGGAATAATTTTGGCATCTGCATGATGTAAGGAAAGGTATTCCTGAATTTCGACTCTGATTTCCCTAATAGCTAATTCAAGGTGTTTCTTTACGGTTTTGTCAGCAATTTCCAACAATCTGGCAGTATCCTTAATACTCAATCCATCGTCTTTGACCATTTTATAAACCAATTTTCGTTTATGGGGCAACCGATCCACGCAATTTGCTAATTTCTCGCGCAATTCAGCAGTCAATAGCTGTTCTAGTGGCTGTGTATATTCACCGGTTTTACAATCCTGAAAATCCAAAGGCAAAAACAAGCTTTCTTTTCGCTTATTTTTTTTGAGTTGGTTGAGGCACTGATTTTTTATTGAGGAATATAGATATCCTTCAAAGTTCTCTATCTTCTTAAGATCTTTATGATTCTTTAGTAACCTGATAAAAACCTCTGAAACCATATCTTCTGCTTCTCCATAATGGGGCAAAAAGCAAATTGCAAATGAAACAAGTTTTGCATGGTACCTTTTAAAAAGTTCGGAAAATGCCTCTTGATCAGAATGATCCGATATCCTGGAAAGTAGCACTTGGTTGGTTATTTGAAAGGGCATTTCAATGCTTTTTATTTTTTGGCACACTTTAGAACCCCCTTAAAGCATCAAATTATCTAAACTTTAGTCAAAGCCAGAGATTCAGCGTAGCTTGTAATTGTCAGAGTTCTTCATGAAAAGAATAATCCAAAATATGACAATAATCACTTAATACACCATCCTGCACCATACTGAAGAAGGAATTAAATGACTGTAATTCAACTAGGTTTGGAAACTATCCATTAGCAACAACCCAGTCCTTGATTGTCCTTTTCTTTCAAATCCATTGGGCTTAAGAATTAGCCTTGCCATCATTTCTATAATTTCCGAATGTTCAGCCCAGGCCATTTCAATTTATGATAGCCAACGTTTGTATCCGCCCGAGCAACTGCATCTTTACTTATCCTGATTTATTTCTAGGGAAAGTTTGTAGTTTTTCGGTAGGAGTTCTTTTATTTTTTGGATGTTGGTGTCCATGATATGGTCAAAGACAAATTTGAGCCACTGTTGAGGATTAACATCTTCGATCTTGCACATGGCAAAGAATGAGTAGATCATTGCTGCCCGCTGTGCTGCATCATGGGACCCTGCGAACAGGTAGTTTTTCCGACCTAAAGCCGTTGGGCGAATTTTATTTTCACAGGCATTATTATCTATTTCCAGCATCCCGTCCATCAGGTAATTGGTCAGTTCTTCCCAGCGGGTCATGGTGTAGGCCATGGCCTTTCCAATGGCACTTTTGGGCAGGACCTGCACATAGTTTTCCTTTAGCCAGTTGGAAAAGGCGTCCAATACAGGCAATGCCTTGTCCAGCCGATAGGCCTTTCTGTCTTCCGAGCTTAAGTTCTTTTCCCTGCAGTGGGCCTCTACCTCATAGAGCTTTTTGATAAAAGTGAGTGCCAGCTCTGCCTTAGCCCTGTCGTTTTGCTGCGCATCGAAAAATTCTCTTCGCGCGTGCGCCCAACAGCACAGATGGGTCACTCCGTCCTGTTTTCCATACTGGCCATATACGGCATACCCATAGCTTTGGAGATAGCCTTTGAAGCCTTCCAATATATAATCCTTCAAATACTTTTTCAATCGGCTTTCTGCACTTACACAATCATTAAAAGAAGCCTGTGTGAATTCAAAATGGAGCAGAAACCAAATTTCAATACAAGGTTGATTGATAATAACCGTGACATTTGAAATAGAATTCAGGTGGCTCATATACTTTAAGAATTCCTCAAGAGGTCTGGGATGCCCTCTCCTCGCCTCCCGTGTTTCTTTCAATATGACATCCATATCCACGATCCAAATCACCTGATCATAGTCTTTGGATAGACGATCAACTTTTTCATACTGTTCTGAAAGTGACTTTCGCTGAGGAATTTCAGGCTTGATTTGAAATTTGGAACTGGGTTCATTTCGATTAAGCATGGTAAGGTACCAGGCCTCGGTTTCACCATCTACCACCACAGCGACCTTAGGCTTTCCCCTTGCAGGTAATTTCCTTTTATTCCTCATCAGTCAGGTTTATATAAAAATCCCCTGTATTAGGCACTCCTCCCAACTTTCCTATCTTATAGGCATTATAAACATTACTGGTATTTCTGATTACGGAAGAATCAAAATCACTCAATGAATAGAGCTCAGTTGCACTCTCTTCATTTTTATCCGTAAACCAAATGGCATCATTTCTATAGATATCCCTGTTGTCCAAAATCTCCCGGTTATGGGTCGTAGCTATTAACTGGGAATTCTTGGTATTCATCTGGAAAGAAAGAATAAAATGATTGTACAGATCAGGATACAAGGATTAAGGAAGCTGCTTTAATTCTCTGGAAACAAATTCTGCCTTAGTTGAAAAAACCTGCAAAATCCAGTTTGGTGGATTATTTGAATTGCGAAGTTCAAAAAGGTTTTACATCAATTCTCCTAGGCAACTGATGCTAGCTCAATTAAACCACCCTTAATTTAGGCCACCATCTGAATTAACTAATTGCACTGGGTTTGTAGATCAAACAGATTTTTCGATGACTTTTTTTATCTTATCCGATGTGTGTTTGATAGTCCTATTTCCCTTTTGAGATGCGCCCTTTCACTTTTCTTATCCTCTTTTTACTTTCAACTGCCGTTTTCAGCCAGGAAAATAAAAGGCTGGCGAAATGGGAACAAATGCTTGAAGCAGGAAAACCTCATCTTGCATTGGCTGAAATCAAAGAGTTTACCCAAAGCCTTATCACTCAGAAGAACTATGACAGCTTACCTGAGTATCTGGAGATATATGGAAGGACACTCTTGGCTAATTATGAGGAGAATGAATCCACTGATCAACTCATGGCTGGTTATAAAAACTGGGAAAGTTTATCAGAAGAACCATCTTTCAGACGAAGATTAGCGAAAAGTCTGGCCAATTGGCATGAATACACCGGAAATACCACGGCAGCCTATGAACAAACGCTTGTAGCTCTTCACTGGGCAGAAAAAGAATCCCCTCCACCTAGGGAGGTATTCAGCTCCCTTTATCTAAACCTAGGAGGCCTGGCAATCCAGAACATGGATCTTCCCGCTGCCAAAAAACACCTCAATCAGCTACTCCGCTTAGACCTATCTCCCGTGGATCCGGAGAATATCTATTTTGCCAACAGCTACTTGGGAAATATTGCCTATTTCAATTCCAATTTGGATTCAGCAGCTTTTTATTACCAACAATCAATTGAGGCAATTGATCAGCTGGATCCCATACCTAGAAATCAATTTTACCGCAAGAGTATAATTTTGAATAATCTGGCAGGGGTGCAAATGGCCCAAAGTGATTTTGAAGCTGCTGAGCAGTCCATGAACCAGACCATCAGTGCCCAGGAAAAATACCTGGCAATTGACCTGGAGCCAACCGAGCGTCAAAAGGTTTTGCAGGGCTATTTCAGATCAATGGACAATCTTGCCGGATTATACAGACAATTGGGTATTTATCACCGCGCAAAACAGCTTTTGGAATTTTCTTTCCAAAGGAAGTCTGAGGAATTTGGAAGCCAGGATCTGGAAACGGCAAAGTCCCGGGTATTATTGGGTCAGGTCTATTTCGATATGCTTCAAATCGAGTCGGCAAGGGAGTTTCTACAGGAAGGTCTCAGCAGAATGCAGGACCTGGATGAGGAAAGTAGCTACTGGCAGGCTGATGGGATCCATACCTTGGCCAGAATGGAAGATTATTTACAACATGAGGAGTTGGCTGATTCCTTATACCGGAAAGCTAACAGTATTTTTTATCAGGAACTTGAAGGGGAATACGATGTGATTTACCTGGATTTCCTGAAAAACTTCAGCAAGTTTCTGGCTGAAAACAAAAAAATAGAAGAGGCCATTCAATGGTCCAGCCTGGCGAGAAATTACCTATCGAACGTTGGTTCCGATAATATTCAGCTTGAGTATAACCAACTGGTCAATCAGGCATCGATTTATGAGCTGGGAGGAAATCATCAAATGGCCCTGGACTATACCTCAGAGGCTTTAAAGAAGCTAGATCAGCTTGTATCACGTAGTAAAACCCCCAAGGATTCACTTCAGGCAATGTTTCAAAAACCCCAGACTATTCTCATCCGGAACCGGAGCAGGTATGAGCTGGGGAATAAGGAAGAAGTACTTTTACGTTCGATCGAGCAGGAATTACAAGAGGGTTTACAGCTCATCGATTCTCAGTCAGATTTCCTGTTTGAACCATCGGATGTGAGCATCCAGCTGGATTATAATCAAGAGTACTTTGATTTTCTCGAGAAAATAGAACTTGAACTCTACCGGCAAACAGGAAACAAGGGGTATTTGGACCGGCTTCTAGCCTATCACGAGCACGCCCGCTACCGGCAAATCCGTTCCCGTCTTCAGAAAGACCAACAAGTTCAATTTGGCGGATTGCCTGCCAAAATTAAAGAAAGGGAAAATCTCTTGAAGGACAACCTATTTCAGTCATTACAATCAACCAAGACTGACCTCTCTTCATTTGCAAAAGCAAATGGAGAATGGATGGCCTATCTGGATACGTTGGAGCGTTTTTATCCTAAGTATTTCCAACTCCATTTTGAAACCAGTGAGAAGGTCCTTTCCCGAGTTTTTTCCAGTTTAAAAGCAGATATTACCTACCTAAGGTACCTTCAAATTGATGGGGAATGGATCCTATTGCTGATCCGGCAAAATGAAAAAGAATTATTCCCCTTGAAATCCCAGCCCCTATCGGAGGCCTTGAAATTGCTTGCCGAACAATCCTTCCAGAACAAGTTTCAGCCGGCCTTGCTCCATGAGCTATATCAACTCCTTTGGAAACCCGCTGCGGCATCCATAAAGACTGAGCGCATAGCCGTTATTCCCGAAGGGTTGCTGTTTAACCTGAGCTTTGAAACGCTTCCCAAAGCACCCATTCAAAATTGGATGGAAATGGAAGATCAATTTTTGCTAAATGACCATAGTTTCTCTTACCAGTACAGCTTACTTTTTTTGGATAATCCGATCAATGAGGATTATGAAGATCAGCTGATTGCATTTGCCCCTGGATTTTTTGACAGGATGAAGCAGACTTACACAGCATCCTTCTTAGATAAGCAATTTCTGGATATGGAGTATTTAAAGTTGCTTCCACAACCTTTCACCAGAAAATTAGTGGAAGATATTTCATCCAAGTTTAGGGCAAGAACCTATTTGGAACATGGTTCTACACTGGATAATTTCAAGAATGAAGCCGGCCAATCCAAAATCATTCACATCGGCACCCATGCGATTTCAAGTAATGTAAATCCTGGAGATTCTAGGTTGGTTTTTGCAAAATCAAAGGAAAATCCGGTGGAGCCCAATGAGCTTTTTGCACGTGAAATCTACAGTCTTGATCTGAGTGCCGAGCTGGCGGTTTTACTGGCATGTGAATCCGGCAAACCCTCCTACTCTCCTGGGGAAGGGATGATTTCTCTCGCTCATGCGTTTAATTATTCCGGAACCAAGGCCCTATTGATAGGACTTCGGAAAATAGATGAGCAAGCCAGTGTTGGCATTGCTGCTGATTTTTATGATTACTTAAAAGATGGAATACCCAAAGATAAAGCCTTGCGGCAAGCCAAACTGAACTACCTGACCAAAGCCAAAGGAAGGGCCATCGATCCGGCATTTTGGTCCGGCTTGATCCTTTTGGGAGATCCTGAGCCTGTGGCTTTGGAAACCAAGCGCCCTCTTTGGCTTATTTACGTAGCCTTTCCTCTGTCTCTATGGGTGTTTTTCTGGTTTTATAGAAAAAAAGTGGCAGGTACTTGATGACTTGTTTTATAGGCTTCCGATGTAGAGGAAAGAACCATAACAATTCGACAGATGAAAAACTTATTCAAGCACTTTTTTCAATTTTTAGCCCTTGCCATCCTTGTAGTTAATTTCGCATGTTCAGGCGGTTCTGACCCAGACCCCAATCCTCAGCAAACTGAAGAACAGGAAGATATTGCCGTCATAGACAGTCAAATCGAGGAGTTTATTTCAACCTATTCTATTCCGGGTGCGAATATAGCCCTTGCAAAAAATGGCAAATTGGTCTATCAAAAAGCCTATGGGATAGCAGATATGGCTCAGGGGTCAGAAATGGAAACAGGAACCCAAATGCGGGTGGCAAGTGTCTCCAAAAGCTTTACCGGGCTGGCTATAATGCTTTTGGTCCAGGATGGTGAAATCAGTCTGGATGACAAGGTTTTCGGAGATGATGGAATCCTCGGTTCTGAATTCGGAACCAAAGCATATTCATCCAGAGTACTTCAGGTAACCGTGAAGAACCTCTTACAGATGACCACAGGAGGCTGGGTGGTCAACGGGGACCGGGATGCCATAGACTATGAACAAAACAGGACAAACGAGGGCTTTTTTAACTGGATGATGGATAATTCTAGTTTGAATTTCGATCCAGGTTCACAGTATTGGTATATCAATACCAATTATTTTGTGGCTGCTCGCATTGTAGAGAAAGTCTCCGGAAAATCATTTGGGCAATTTGTCAATGAACGAATCACAACTCCCCTTGAAATGAAGTCCACTACGCTAGGGAAAAACGGAATAGCAGGAAAGCTAGCCAATGAAGCTGTGTATTATGGACAGGGAGGTACCAAAGGACATGAATACAATTTCAATTTGGAACGAAGAGATGGAGATGCCGGGATTGTAACCACCCCTTCGGATCTTCTGAGATTTGTCATGGCCATAGATGGAAATCCTTCCAAGCAGGATCTTTTGCAGGCTAATTATTACAGCCAGTTTATTCAGGGCTCAGCTGCAAATCCAGGTTTTGCCAATGGGATAGCCCTATCAAATCAATTTAAATTCTTCTATGGAGCTTTACCAGGCACCAGATCCGCCTACATGTTTCATTCCAACGGCATGGCGGCAGCGGTCATATTTAACGGAAATGCAGATTATACAAAATCGAATTACAATGCCTTTGCCGGTGCACATGATGAGTTAATGGTGAGTTTGGTCACTAAGAATTTAGATGTTTTCAAGAACATAGACCAATTCTGATAGGAATAGAGGGCTGAGAATCTTGGGATAAAATAGATTTACTAGTATCTTTTTGGCAACAAGCAAAGTATGCCGAAAGTATCCATCAATCATTTATCACAAGAGGAACTCATCCAGGGGATCAAGGAGAACCATAAGGATACGATAGCTGCATTCTATACCGAGGTTTTCCCCAAGGTAAAAAGCTATATACTTCAAAATAGCGGTGATGAGGATCAGGCCAAAGATATTTTCCAGGAGGCATTTATGGTGGCCTGGCAAAAAGTAAAAACCGGAGAGTTTCACCCACAGAATGCTACAGCAATGCAGGGATTCCTCTTTCAGGTTTCCAAAAACAAATGGTTGGACTGGTTGCGCTCCAGCCGTTTTAAGAGAGAAAGTTCCCTGGATGCTAATTCAATGGATGTGGCAGATTCGGAGGAAGAGATTTTACAGGAAGAAAGGCTGAGCAAATTGGAAAAGGCATTTCAAAAGTTAGGAGAAAGTTGTCAAGAGCTTCTTCAACAGTTTTATTATCAAAAAGTATCACTGGAAGACTTGGCGGAAAAGTTTGGATGGACAACCCAAACCGCCAAAAACAACAAGTATCGCTGCATGGAGAAACTCCGGAAAATCATTAAAAACTAATGGGCAAAGAACTACATATTGACCCTTTTGAGTACGAACTCATCGAGGCAAAACTTGATGGGGAGCTGAATGATGAGCAGCTTCAGGCATACCGTGATCGGGAGTCAATGGATCCGGATTGGAAAGAAAAAGTGGAAGAGGTAAAAACCCTTCGAAAGGATATTGAATCCTATCTTCTGAAGACAGAACTGAAAAAAATCCACGAAGAGGCGTTTCCTAAAGCTGCTACTAAATCCAGAAGACTTTCTCCATGGGTCTGGACTGTGGCGGCTTCGGTTGCGCTGATTTTTATGGGCTGGCTGGGCTTTCAAACTATTTTCAATTCTTCAGATGAAAAGCTCTTTACGGCCTATTACCAGACTGATCCCGGATTGATCACGGCCATGTCCGGTACAGATTCCTATGAATTTGACCGGGGAATGGTGGATTTCAAAGAAGGAAAGTATCAGGAGGCCTTGGCGCTATGGGAGCCACTGCTGAATCAAAACCAGGAAGCCGACACCCTCCGCTATTTTGTCGCCATGGCAAATATGGAGTTGGAACACTTTGAGCTGAGCCAAACCCTGCTTGAGAAACTCGTAAATGGAAATCCTTCAGAGTTTACAGAAGATGCTAAATGGTACTTAGGCCTGCTATACCTGAGAAAAGGTGAATCCGAGAAGGCCAAAGCTATTTTTGCCGAATCCAATAGAGCTGAGGCAAAGGCTATTTTGGAAGAATTAGACTAAATTCTTGCAACAACTTGATGACCTTTTAAACTGAGTTCGATGAGTCATTAAACTACTTGTCGAATGAAAAAGCTAATCTTTTTGTTTTTTGTCGCTCTGACCCTTTCCTGTCAGGATGACACCGAGCCCACCTCTCCTACTAATCCACCCACTGGGAATTATAAACTTCAGGATATACAAATCCTTTTGCCGGAAGGGATCAATTTTGATCTGAAAGGCGCTGAATTGGTATCCTTTGGAGAAAGTTTTCCTGTCGGCACTGATGGGAAGACCCAGGCTATTTCCCTAACGAATACCGGACACCTTGCCTATCTATTTGATGAAAAGGATCAGTTGGTCTTGGCAGGTTATCTATCAGATGAGCAGAAAACACTGAGCCCGGCCACGACCGCAACCTATTTAATTTATCTGGCTTCTGGATATTGGCTGAGTGAGGAAGATCTGGCTAGCCCATTTTTCAAAAACATCGGAGAATTTGAAGCAGTAAAAGCTTGGCAGGAAGAATTTGAAAATCTTTGGAAAGCCAATCCGGGGCTCCTTACCGGGGAATCCTATCTAGAACCCTTGAATGAGTTGATGAGGGAAATAGCTCCAAAGCCCAATGAGTTGGACATCAGGGCAAGAATAGAAGAACAAACCCGCGTATCGGATATTTCAATGGATGAATCAGATATCAAAAGCGGTATTCAGGTATTTGAGGCAGAACTTGGAAAAATTGCCATCAGTAACTATTACCGTAGACGAGCCCATGCATTTTTTTATAAGATGAAGACCAAAAAAACCGATGGTTCAGTTGTTGAGCATTTAACGAACATAGGAAAAGGGACAGGTTCAGAATTGGACTTCCCTGTTAATGCAACCACTGGGTTTACGACTGCTTCAGGAATAATGGGAGGAGCCATAGACGGAAGTATCGAAAGTGCAGATGTGGTGACCACCGAGCCTAAATCACTTTCCCTTGCCGAAAATGAAGATGAAAAAACCTTTCGGGTTCGCGTCGTCGGCGCTGGAGGGGTGAATCAGACCATCCAGCTCACTGATACAGAACAGATCAAACAGATCCGCCTTTCCATGGAAACCTTTGTTTTGGACTTTTTCCTACCCATCGGTATGCAAATGGTAGGCTGGAAAGGTGAACTCAACTCCGCAGGATTCAATGTGGGGGACGGTCCTTTGGTTTCATTTGTGGATCAGATGGAGGTCATCATCAATGCCAGTCCTGCCACCTATGACAAGCTAAAAGCAGGAGACTACAAAGGTGCGCTATCGACTTTCTTGACCTATCTGTCATCAGAAGGTTCTGGTAACAAGTATTTTGAACAGGTATTGACTGATGTAATCATTGTGACAAAGTATTTGGCCTCAAAAATGAACATTGATATTCAGGGGGTTTCTGAAAATTTGGATACCAAAGCCATCGGTAAGTTTAGCCACATTTTAAAAATCGTGAACACTGTCGTGGCAGGACAAGATTTGGCAAGGGTTTCTTTTGGTATCGCCATGTCAAAAAACATAGAAGAATGGACTATCCATGCCCGGTCTGCCCAAGTCAGCCTGCTACCAGCCGAAGCGATCGTTTCCAGCCGTGGCCATCAGGAAATCAAAGCTGAAATCAAAAATCTGGAAGAAGAGGGCGGCGATAATTTCCCCTATTTTAAATGGAGTACTTCTGGCAAATACGGCTATATCCAAGACGCTAAAGGCAACAAAGGAAAAAGCTTTGACAGTTCGGATAAGGAGATCCTATACTATTCCGAAACCAGTGGATCTGATCTACCTGAAGAGAATAACTTTGAATACGTTTATGTAGAAGCCTATTACAAAAATCAACTTATCGGTCGGGATACGACTGTTTTGAATCTCAAAAAGAGCTCCTACATGCTCAAACCTGGAGGATTGGTGCTCTCCGGGAAGGAAGACCTGATCAATTCTGCCAAACTCTTTATAGAACCTGTCAATCAACGGGATGTAGACTTTGCCGGCAAAAAAGTAGTATGGTCCACAGAGGGAAAACATGGTCGGTTTGCTTCCCTGGACGGAATTTCGAACGTAATCACCACCTATGATACCAACACCATGACCTATGTATGCTCTGATAAGGAAACTGAAAAAGGAACAGAAACTGTCAAAGCAAGGATCTATGAAAAATCAGCAGTGGATGGAGACTATTTTCTTTTTGAAGAGTTGACTCTTGAAATTGAAATCGATAATTCGGACAACATAAAAATTGTAACAGTGGATTTGCAGGTAAAATCTTTCCAGAACCAAACCGGTAATTATCTGAATTGCGGATCTGGGGTGCATTTTTTGATTGAACCTGTGGAAAATGCCATTTCTTATACTGCAAAGATTATAGACTTCTCTCCAGGAGCAAATGTCATGATTGGTAGATCTTCTACCTGGAATGCCTCCAAAGCGCCAGATGAAAATGGTCAATATGAATTCAGTTATGTATTTGTCAAATCAGGAAGCCGGCCGGAAAATCTTGGATGGCCCGACTGCGGGGGATTTGCTGCTGAAGCAGGAAAATATTCAGGAAAAGCCCAGGTTGTAATCCGTCTGAAAGATCCTGGTTAAGAATTTTGCGAATTTCCAATCCATCCAATGAAAGTCCTCGGTTCCCCTAGAATCGAGGATTATTTTTTTAAACAAAAAGAAAAAAACGTGATGACTTTCTGAATCAAGAGCGATGAATAGTAAAACAAACATCTTAAGAAATCGAGCTTTCCCAGACAGGCTTTTCCATCAGCTTGATTTCCCATGACTTTTAAAAGACAAAAATGAATCATATGAAAAAGCTACTCATTGGAATATTGGTAATAAGCTTCAGTTTTTCATCCTTTTCTCAGACCTCCTATTATTATCCGCCAGGATACTTTGGATTATTTAGTAATCAATCGACCAGTGCCCGGGCACAAGGAATGGGATTCACCACACTCACCAAACCGGGAATCGAAAATTCATTTTACAACCCTTCCTCGATCGGAAATTCAAAGGCACCTATTCAGGTCTACGCCAATTACGCGAATGGGCATTCTTACAGGCCCAAATCCCGGTATTACTTTGCCGGCGGTGCTTTTAAAGTAACTGATAAATTCACGGTTGGACTTTCTTATTTCAGCTATCAAAACCCGGACCCTGTATGGACCACCATCATAGGATGGCAGACATTTGATACAGATTTCTTCTCCCAGCGGGCAATATCCCTGGTCGCAGCTTACGAAATCATGGAAGGCCTGCAGGCAGGGCTTAG
Organism: Algoriphagus sp. PAP.12; assembly: GCF_026652115.1. Classification (GTDB taxonomy): domain Bacteria; phylum Bacteroidota; class Bacteroidia; order Cytophagales; family Cyclobacteriaceae; genus Algoriphagus. The sequence continues at coordinate 31,627 of NZ_JAPPSQ010000021.1, forward strand.
TGCCAACATGATGCAAGAAAATGCGGTCAATGGGGAGAAAACCAATTCCGATTTTGTTCCTAGTCTTGGCCTTCAATATGAAAGAGCCATTCAATTCTTCAAGTCTGAAAAAATTAAAAACCAACAATTGGTTGGAGCGATGTCTCTTTACAATTTCATATTTCAGGGAAAGACTTCCCAAAGTTATCAGGACGCTAATGCTGAAGGATATTTACCGATCATTCTCCGTTTAGGAGGAGGTTATTCATTCCAGCTTCCCCTAAAACTTCAACTCATTCATGACAAAAGCTACTTTAAAGGAACCGCTCAAGCGGTAGATCTGCGTTTGGATCTACAGTACCAAGACTACCTCCCTGGCGGTCCTGAGAATATCACAGACCATGAACTGAACACCTCCTTTGGCATAGGTGCCGAAGCTTGGTTTTTTGAGCGAATCGCACTAAGGATGGGTTATTTCACAGAAAAAGGCCCTTCAGGAGAACAGGAGGACGGAGACTTATGGGTAACAGGTAATCGGGCAGGTTTTTCATGGGGATATGGCACATTGATCCCCACTTACTTGCTAAGCAAAGAAAAAATCCCTTTTGACATGGAGGTCAACTTTGTCACTGGCAAACAAATCACCTCTTTAAATGAAAAGATTTATACCCACCCGGCAATTTTCACAGAAAACACCTTCCAGTTTTCTTTTGGTCTCAATTTGCTTTGGAGGTAGCTCTATCCAATAGAATTCATTTTCATGAATCACACCCAATGGTTCATTCTTTAAGGTATTGTTATCTTAAGGAGTTGATAGCAGGTCTCTTCCTTTGTTTTTCAATAAAATGGAAGCTTCTCTATCCGCAACTCTATTTCAATCCCTATGAAAATATTCTCTCAATCCAAAGCCCTTGTAGTAGGCACTCTTCCCAACTTTCCTATCTTATAGGCATTTGGCAATCATTTCTACTCCGATCTTAATGAATGAATAGGGTTGATGTGTGCGGTCCAAAGAACACGGACACTGACTGTAGCCAGTGCCAAACTCCCCGCCAGGAAACCTGCTCCTGCAAACATCCACCATTCCAGGGAAATTTTATAGGCAAAATCAAGGAGCCAGTGATTCATCAAATACCAGGCAATCGGTGATGCTATCAATAAAGAAACCAGGAGCAGTTTGAGATAGTCCCAAGAAAATATCTGAACAATACTGACGGCCGATGCCCCTAAAACCTTCCTTACCCCTATCTCTTTCACCCGCTGCTCTGTTGCATGCACAACCAATCCAAAAACTCCCAAACATGCCAAAAACAACATCAGACCACTGAAAAAAGTAAAAAGTTCAGCTTGACGATGTTCTTTATCATATTGCTTCTTCACCAAATCATCAACCCATTCAAACTTGAATGGTTTCACATCATAAAATGACTTCCAAATCGCCCCAACAGCACCGAGGACCTGTGACTCGGTGCCTTCTTTAAATTTGATTAAAACAGAAGCATAGTTAAAATCATTGTTTGCCATGATGACAGTAGGCTTGATCGGATCCCTCAAAGAAATACTATGAAAATCACCTATGATTCCAACAGGAGTTTCTTTCAAATTGGGCACTGATCCTCCCAGATCTGCTACTTCCAAAAGCTCCGCTGTACTTTGGGTCATCAGAATTACTGAAGACATCTTATCCGTATCCTCCTTTTCTTCCAAAGCAAGTAATGTACTCTGGCTGTTGTCTCTTTGTTCAAAATCTCTTCCTTCTATAATTTCCATTCCCAAGACTCTGGGCAGATCTATATCTCCAATAATATATTGAACCGGAATGACCTGATCCGGATCTTGTGGGTATTGAATTCTTTTTGTCATAGAAGCAGCCCCTTGGGTAGGTACCCAATTACTAAGGCTCACAGCTTCTACACCCGCTATCTTTTCGATTTGTTGTTTTAGCTCAGTGGATTTCCCTTCTGTTGCAAAGGAGGAAATACTCAGGATATGAGAGGGGTCATAGCCAAGATCCTTTTCCTCCATGTAGCGCATTTGAGACCAAACAGTCACGGTACCGATTAATACTAAAATGGCAAAAACAAATTGGGTAGCCACTAGACCTTTTCGAATAAAGGAAACAGAGATACTCCCACTCCTTCCAAAACTATTCTTTAAAGCATTGCCTACCGGAAAACCAGCCACCATCCAGGCAGGATATACTCCTGCCAGTATCCCCATCAGTAAAACACAGGTAGCAAAGCCTAATAATAGAGGCATATTTTCGAATAGTCTTGTTTCAAGCTGGTGACCGAGGAGCTCCTCCACTTGGATCAAGCTCAAGGCATATAAGGCACTGGCCAAAAGGGCTGCAATTAAAAAGAACAGCAGACTTTCATACAAAAACTGTGAAACCAGCTGACTCTTACCGGCACCCAATACTTTTCGAACCCCAATCTCCCTGAATCTTTTGATGGATCTAGCGGCACTGAGGTTGACAAAATTGATAAAAGCAATCGCGAGCAAAAGGATGGCGACCCCTGAAAACAAATAAACATTGGCAGGATTCCCTTTGACTTCCTGACTGGCAAAATCTGATTTGAGATAAATATCCTCGATGGGTTGAAATTCATAGGTATTGACTCGTTGCTTCACTTCCTCAGAGGCATCTGTGATATAATTCTTATACCAGTCATTGACCTTTTCGGTAAATGCTGGAATGGCTGTATTGGAGGAGACCAGGATCATTTGTTCATCAAAATAGCCCCAACCTTCTTTGCTCAAGGGCATATCCGAAGGTTTGGAAATTTGGATCCCATCAGCTCTCAAATAGCTATTGGAAGGTATGTCTGCGATAATTCCCGTAATCAAAAAAGGCCTGGATTCAGAGAGATACGGAGAGACTAATTGAATTTCTTTCCCTACAGGCGACTCATTGGGAAAATGGGTTTCCACAAAGGATTCGGTTACTACCAAATTCCCGATTCCTGACCTGTAGCGCTCAGGAGCTCCCTGTACAATATTAAAATCAAGCATGTCCCAAACATTGGTATCTGCCTGAATCAAATTCATCTCGATAACATCCGTGCTGTTTGCCTCTAAGCGGAAATTGTAATTCCCTTTCGATAGGCTCCCAGATGCTTCGACTTCCGGGAAATTCTCTTGTAAGGTGGCTCCCAAGTTCACAAATGAGGACTCTGATTTACCTTCCATCCCTTCTGAAGTTTCCACTGTCAGAATACGGTAAAGCCGATCCTTTTTTGCCCAGAAACTGTCATATGAAATTTCATCCAAAACTACTGTAGCAACCAATAAGCAGGAGGTCAACCCTATGGTCAATCCAAGAATATTAATGAAAGAATAGGTTTTGTCAACAATTAAATTCCGCCAAGCGATTTTGAGATAATTCCTCCACATCATAGTTTATGTTCTGTTTGAAATCGGGATACAACTCCCTGAAGATTTTGAGATTTTCCATTTCTATGCCATAAAAAATCGCCTATGAAATAAGCCAGAAGTTCTTTTTTGTAGGAAGGTTGAAAAATTAGCGAACAAAATCGTTCGATTTTGGGCAAAGAATCGATAGAGACTTCAATCTTGTCAGACTTTGGCCTTCTCTCCTACCAATTCCTGCAATGGAGTTTTCCCCTTTTAACCACTCTAAAACTATTTTGATCATTTCCTCTACAGAGAACTTTCTACGGGTTTGCCTTTTAATCTCTTTGACAATTGCTCCAACAGTTCTCTTTTTTCTTTATAAATTCTGCTTTTTCAAATCTAAAAAGCAGATGAACCAGATAAAAAATGAAGTAAGCCTCGAATAAAAAGAGAAAAGGCTTTGAAAAACTCTTAATCTAAGCTAATAGTCATTTAAAAGTCTCCCAGGAGTCACTACCAATAGAGAATAAAGAAACCTTCAAAAACAGAGTCATTTATTCTATTAGATCATCAAACCATTACTGACCTTTTGAACAAAGTAACCTTGAACTTTTAAACAAAGTCCCCGAGTTCTTATCCACCTACTTTTGCTTCATCACTATTTTAAACTAAGACGATGAAACAAACTAATTATCAGGGAGCCTTACAGAAGCCGATTGGCTCAGGCTTTTCAGCAATTTCAAGTACGGATGAAGTGATCCAAGGAATGGATCTTACAGGAAAGGTCGCTATCGTGACCGGTGGTAATACCGGTATCGGACTGGAAACCAGTAAAACATTGGCTCATGCAGGAGCCTCAGTAATCGTACCGGCACGAGATCTGGAAAAAGCCAGGCGAAATCTGGATGGAATCCCCAATATTGAAATCCACCCCATGGATTTAATGAATCCGGATTCTATAGATGCCTTTGCCGAAAGCTTTATTGTTTCAGGAAGCCCCCTTCACCTCTTAATCAATAATGCAGGGATTATGTGGGTTCCAATACGAGTGGATAGCAGGGGAATCGAATCCCAACTGGCCACCAACTACTTGGCACAGTTTCAATTGACAGCCAGATTATGGCCTGCACTTATCAAAGCTAAGGGAGCCCGCGTTGTTAATGTTTCTTCCCAGGGACATCAATTTGGGACCTTTCATTTCGAAGACCCCAATTTCAAGGCTCGTGAATACGATACGCTTCAGGCTTATGGTCAATCTAAAACTGCCTGTAATTTATTTTCTATGGAACTGGATAAGCGAGCCCAGCCATATGGCGTTCGGGCGTATAGTCTCCATCCCGGCTCTATTGGGGGAACAGAATTGGCCAGAGAAGCCCCTTTGGAATTATTTCAAAAAATGGGTTTTGTGGATGAACAGGGTATGATGAAGCCAGAAGTTTTGTCTTCACTGAAAACTATCCCCCAGGGAGCTGCCACTACAGTCTGGTGTGCCACTTCCCCTCTATTGGATGGAATCGGAGGTGTTTATTGTGAAGATGTAGAAGTTGCTTCCATTGCACATGAATCAACAATGGGACCGGGAGTCAAATCCTATTCTCTCAATGAAGTGGATGCCCAACGTCTCTGGACTTGGAGTGAAAAAGCTTGTGGAATCTCTTTTTCAATTTAAGAAAGATGATTCCTCTCTAAGGAGCCATTATTCTCAACTCAATTAGTGAAGGGGGGATCCACCCTTTCACTGATTTGGGGTTGAATGGACTTTTAAACAAAGTGCTATTCGGGATAATCATTATATTTATTTGTCTGATTTTATTTTTTTACATTCAAGTGGGATGCAATACCAAGCAAAATACATCACTGATGAAATCAAACTTTCCTGTTATGAGGATACCTTTTTCAAATCCGATGTGATGTTCGGTCAACATATGTTGATATGGTTTATTTCCGGAGAAACAAAGATCGTCCAGGCAGACGCTTCCTATGTTTTCAGAGAAGGGGATATTTTTCTGATTCCCAGAAATCAACTGGCTACTATTTTGAATTACCCCAAGGATGGAAAGCCCCATCAAACGGTCGTCATGCATTTATCCACAGACCGTATACGGGAGTATTATGCTCCTTTAGAAGCTAAACCCAAAAGCAAGGAAACGCCTAAAATCTATCATTTCAGCAACCACCCCTTGCTTTCCAGTTGCCTCTCTTCTTTGATTCCCTATTTTGAAATGGATGACCTCCCTCCGACCCTTGCTTCCCTCAAAATCACAGAGGCCATCAATATTCTCAGAACTGTGGATCCAGGCATTGATCAGGTATTGGCAAACTTTGAGGAACCCGGGAAAATTGAACTGGCTGAATACATGGAAAAAAACTTTATGTTTAACCTCCCTCTTGAAAAATTCAGCTACCTGACCGGAAGAAGCCTCTCCACTTTTAAAAGGGATTTTGTCAAGGTATTCGACACTACTCCGCAACGCTGGCTTACCCAAAAACGGCTGGAGTTGGCCCATTATCAGATTACTGAAAAGCTAAAACGCCCCTTGGATGTCTGCTATGAAACAGGGTTTGAAAACCTGTCCCACTTCTCCCATGCCTTCAAAAAACATTTTGGCTACGCTCCTTCCGAATTGCTGAACAAGCAACAAGACAATACCTTGTAACGGTGCTTTCAAACTTTGGGATAGATCTGGAAGTTTTGAAGTCAAGTCCCTTTATTCTCCCTTCCCTTACTCAGGCTGCAGATTAGATTACAACTTTCATCTCAAATTTTACAAAGCTGGTTTAGATAAACCCCTCAGAGGTCTTAAAAAAACCTTAATTTAAAAAACAATTAATATCTAAGAATAGAATCATCTTATACCAATAGAATCTAAGTCTATTTTACTTATTCTTCTCATGGTAGGAGTCTCGGTTTGAAGACTTTTTTGAAATTTATTTTAAAATTCCCGTTTCAGAAAGAAAGACTTATACTTTTTGCAATGATTTTCGATGCCTTGGAAAAGATGGTAAATACCGTTGGTTGCTCCAGGAAATTCACTTTTTGGATATCAACCCGAATGGAGAACCTCAACTTTCAATGAGTACCTATACGGATATTACTTTTATGAAAACCAATAACAATCTGAATCTATACATTGGAAAATACCATCCCAATGGACAATATCAGATTGAAAATCATTTCACCTATCCTCCAAAACCTAAAGAACTAAATCTTTCCAACAAAGAATTGAAAATTCTGAAATTGATCAGCGAAGGTTTTCTTAGTAAACATATAGCAGAAAAATTGAATATTAGCTTCCATACCGTCAACACCCACCGGAGAAACATGTTAAAGAAAACTGGCACCTATACCTCCAGCAAATTGGTGAAATTAGCTCGAGATAACGGGATGATTTAATGGTGTTATTATTTTGACTCTTTTGCAAATTTGAATGCCCAATTTATCAATCCCAAATTGATGGTCCTATTTTGTATGTTACGAAGGAGATTTCGAAGACCGCCACTCTCGACCATTACACATTAATTTGATTAAAGCTGCCATGCTGGAAAATCACTGAATCCTCTATGGAATATATAAAATGTTAACGCCTGGCATTTTTTTTTTAATAATTCAATCCAAAAGCCCAAAGTGGAATTACATTGAGATAACCATATTCGATGTCATCTTTTACAATAAATGATTTACCATCTTTGACAATCTGATTCTGTGGCTTATTCTTTCCACCAACTTCAAATGTGTAATCATTAATTACAAAATCTGCTTTTTTTGATGAGATTACTTCATTTTTTACTCTCATTTGATTGAAAAAGAATGTTTCCCGTATATTTCCAATATTTGATTTTTCCCCAACCAAATTGAAAATGATATTGGTATTGTCTAAATATACCTTATCAATTTTTCCTAATCCTCGAATTCCGCTCGTTTCATTGCGTAACTGCCCAATTAGTCCTGCCTTTTCCATGTATGAAAAATAATCATCTAAAGAATTCCTGCTTACATTAATCATTTCTGATATTTTTGAAAAATTGGGTTTGAAAGGTACGCTTTCCGCAACTATTGAAAGCAGTCGTTTTAGTTTTCTACTTGTCCCTACGTTTAGGTTTGCATATTGGGGGATATCTGATTCTAACGTTTGAACGATAATTTGTCCTAAACGTAAATTAATTTCATCTTCTAATCCAAATGGATAATATCCTCGTTGCAAATATTCATTAAAAAGCGGTAATGGATGTTGAATATTCTCAAGTTTTACTTGATTGTTTATGATCTGGTCCAAAGAGTAAATCTCTGTGTCGTGATTATGAAATAGTTTCAAATATTCTCGAAACGATAATCCTTGTAATTTGTATATAATTGCACGACGACTTAAATCAGCAGAACCTTTGTGAATATCAAGTACCGAAGAACCTGTAAATACAATTTTTAATGTTGGAAATGAGTCGTAAATGTTCTTCAGTTCTCGAGACCAGTCAGCATATTTGTGAACCTCGTCTATAAATAAATATTCTCCTGCATTTTTGTAGAAATCTTCTGCTAAATCAATCAATTTATTTTCTCCAAAATACATATCATCAGCGGAAACATATAAGGCTTTTTTGCTATCTAATTTTTCTTTTATGTGTTGAAGGATCATGGTAGTTTTTCCAACTCCACGAGCACCGATAATTCCAATCATACGGCTTTCCCATGAGACATTATCATATAAATAACGCTTAAAGTTCGTTGTCGTATTTTGCAAAAGTGTTTCAAATTTCTGGTATAATGTTCTCATGAATTTATAACCTATTTTCTACAAATATACAAAATGCACAACGCGTTTAGCAAAACAGGCCATAAAATGCTCATCAAAAAGTGCAATGTTCGTTTTTGATTGGCGTTATCGGTTGGCAGCTAGAAGAAGTTGGCGATTTCGAAACACAATACTTCCTACATGTACAGTATTCGGTACAAAACACAAAGCTACATTTAACCACTGAACCGCAGCTTTCCTTCTTTTTCGTTGACCTACAAAACGGAACCTAAGAATTAGTAAGGCTGGAGAGAATAAATCCAGATTCAAAATCATCCAAACAGAAGTATTTATTCATACCTCAAACTTTTAACTTCAAAGATCTTAGAATATAGTACTTTAAACTCAAAATCCACTAACAAAACAGGAGAAAATTCTCTGGGCCAGAAAGCATTCATGCCTTTTCCAAAAAATGGATGTCTCGAAAGAAATCAAAACAACAAAAACCAAAATTCCGGAAACCTCATTTCTTCAGGAAATAGGATCTATCAAATTCTAAAGGTATTGGAAACTTTAATGAAAAGGGACTGTGGGTATAAACCAATCCAGCTCTCAAAGCGCATTATAACAGGTTCACCTTGCCGAATCATTTGTTCAGAATCAGCCTTTAGTTCCGTGATTTTTGACCTCATCCTGAAGTTTATTTTTAAAAAAATCCATCTCCATTGTAAACTTAGTCCCTAGAAGACCTACTTTATGAAGCTTCTTCGAAACAATTTCCTGTGCCGTCGCAGTAACCCCATGGATGAGGGACACTTGGATTCTTTGTTGTATATTATCGGCGAATATATGTGCCGTATTGGCACAAAGAGCAATTCCCTCTACCTGGGCTTTCTCCAGTTCCATACAGGCTTTTAACAGATCTCAAAGGAATGCAATCAACCTTTTTCCTGAATCGAAGCGAAATTAATAGAATTAAGGATAATTTTTGCAACCTGCAGTCCCCCCAATTCCTTATTCACACCTTCATTAATCAACCTATAATAATCTATGGTGGACACCCAACTGATGCCTCCTACCAATCCGATTTTTTTCATTTACTTGTCGGTCAATGATTAAAACTCATCTTCTTTAAAAGCAAGGTTCGTCTTGCTATAAACATCCAGACTGATTGACTTTCCATTTTTCAGTTCGCTGTTCCAAAGAGTTTTCTCCAGGCGAAAATCAAGCTTGTTCATGACTTTTTTAGAATTCGCATTTTCGGTCTCTACAAAGGCTTCAATCCTATGGAGATTCAGTTGGTTAAATCCGTAGTCAACTATTTTGGGAACAGCCTCCAATATGATTCCTCTTCCCCAAAATTGGGGCAGCAACCAAAAACCGATTTCTCCCTTTTTTGCCTGGTTGTCCAGATCATTCAACCCTGCAGCACCATAAAATATCTGATTATCAAGTGAGCAAATAGCCCACCACCTTTGTTTTCCCTCCTTAAACCAAGACATCTGTTTTCGTGTAGCCTCCAAACTACTGTAGCTGACCCCATAATAGCGAATCACCTCTGGATGGGAAAGCCCTGCAAAAACATTAGCTAAGTCTTTCTCCTCGATTTCACGCAAGCTTGTCCGCTCTGTTTTTAGAATAGGGAATGAGTCCTTCATTTGAAAAAAATCTTTTGGGTTCCCAATGAGCCCCATCTGTTTTGTTTGCTAAATCTGATTACCCATTGCCAACGGTAAAAGGCTTAGAAAGTTGAATTTGGGACAGATTTTATCCATTTCTGATCGCTTTCAACACAAAATCAGCCCGGTTGATAACATCTGTTTTGGGAACTTCTTGGGGCTTGTACCTGAATTCCAGATAGGTCTCTTTCATTTGAACAAATGTTTTTGTGGCTTCCTCCCAATCCTGTTTCCGTTGCTCATCCTTTTGGTAAATGCCCTCCCAGGGAGGCAGCAAAAACACCATGGGATTAAAAGTCCAGTTTTCTGCATAGGTCCTCATTACATCACTTATTTCTGCACCGATCAGGTGACAATAACAGAGCGTATCCAAAAAAGAACGGTCAAAAAAAACGGGCTGATTGTTCAGATTGCTTTCATCCAATTGCCGGAAAGCGGCTATCGAACGGTCAAACATCATCTGCTTATACAAGTCTCTGTTTTTCCAAGGTAAAGCTTCTCCATCTATTTGCTGTTGTTCCCTGATCAGCTGACGGGCCACCTCCGGAACCACAGGATAGCCCCTGCTTTCAAGTTCTTTGAGTAAGGTCGTCTTCCCTACTCCCGGGCCACCGGTAATCACGTAAAAATGGAGCTTGTTTCTAACTGTTATTTTCATCCGTTTTCCATTTCGAAATGCTGTTCTGATTGAAATCTCCTGTTTTTCCTTCTGGTTTCAAATTAGTTGCCAGACAGGATTCGCTCCATCATATTCCCATTCTTTGCTAATTTCTCAAACCCTAGCTGTTCATAGAGTCCATGGGCATCTTCGGTACTCAGTTTCCATCGTTCTACCCCCTTCAATTCCGTAGATGCCAGAATATTTTCCGACAAATGCTTGGCAAACCCTTTCCCTCTCTGCTCCTCCACGATAAAAAATCCATGAGGTAGGCTAAGGTGATATAATCAGTGATGACCCTGGCATAACCGATTTGTTGTTTATGGAGAAACTGTCCGAAGTTCAGGGAATTGGCAATGGCTTTTTGGACCTGTACCTTCGTTCGACCTTTGGCCCAATAGCTTTGAGAAATAAAATCGGTGATCAGGCCGATATCCATTCTCCCGTTGTCTGTGATCAAGGTCAGCGTTTTCATAAGGTCAAATCTGCCTGTTCAAATCGAGATCTGATTTCCTGAAAAACCGCCCTTTTATGATCGCTTTCATTGATCATCGAGGCTATGGCGATCCCATACACCCCTACTTTCCTTAAATCCGGAATATCGGAAATCTTCACCCCGCCTATGACCAGCAAAGGAATAGGATGAGGAAAACCCTGCCTTTGATGATCGATCAATGCCTTGATCTGCTCCAGGGAAAGAAAATCTTTGATTTCAGGCTTGGTTCTGGTTTTCCGAAAGGTTCCCAATCCCATGTAATCGGCAATTCCCCTTTGTTGATGGTACAGTGCCTCGGACTCATTGTAGGCAGTGGCTCCTATCCACTTATTTTTGCCCAATTCCTTTCTTGCAATCTCGTGATCCAGGTCTCCGTTCCCCAGATGAATTCCATCCGCATCAATTTCCAGGGCCAGATCTAAATGATCATTGATAATCAATGAAGTATGATATCGCCTACAAATCCTTTGGGTCTGCAGGGCGATCCGGAGCATTTCCTCTTTTTCTTTTTCTTTTAAACGTAACTGCACCAAGTCTACTCCCGCCTGACAGGCTTCCAGAGCCAGTTGTTGATGGGATTTAGTGGGCATGTCCTGGGTAATGTAATGGATTCTCGATAATTTCATAGAATAGGGATTTTAAATTATTTTCCTTTTCTGCTCAGGATGGACTCACAACTCTATTAGAAAACTATCAGCTGTCCACATGCAGGAAGAATTTATGCCCCTCCTATCTCTTGACAAAAGGTCTTTGGTAGAACTAATTAATTCCGGTCTAGTAGGAACGATTCATCCCCTCTGCTCCGTTATGAATGAACCATGAAGGGTATATCTGATCTGATTTTCTGAGTTCTTAAGAGGACATTAGGTTCTTCATGCAGGGACAGAAAAGGTTCAACGTTTTTTTTTGAACAAAACTGAATACAAAAAATCATATGGGATAGTACAAGATGGCCACCGCAAACCGATGTCCATCTTGTACTATTTCAACCCCCTGGTTCTTCCCAAATTTGGTTGTACGATTTAATTGATTGATTGATGAAGCTTTACATTATTGGAGCAGGTGCCATAGGAAAGGCCCTGGCTGTTTGTTTATCCCAAAATGGAAAAGAGGTAGAACTCATTCGTGGAAGCGTGGACACAGGAACCCGACATGTTCAAACCCAATGCATAAATCTTCAGTCCGGAGAAAGAATTACTGCTGAAATCCCCTTCAATTACCTGGATAACATCCCCCATTTTGAGGGAGTCATTGTATTGACGACCAAGTCTTTCGGTAACAGGATTCTGGCTGAAAAGCTGAAAGAAAAAGCCCTTCAAACTCCCCTGGTGATTCTGCAAAACGGTCTGGGAATAGAACAGCCATTTAGGGATTGCCAGTTCCGGGAACTGTATCGCTGCGTCTTGTTTGCGACCAGCCAAACCTTATCTTCGGATTCGGTAAGCTACATACCCGTCAAACCTTCCCCCATCGGTGTTGTCACCCAACATTCCAGCTCACTTCAATCCATTGTCAGTGCTTTGGATACGCCAGGCTTCCGGTTTAAGAAAGAGGAACAAATTTCATCTGTCATCTGGAAAAAGGCAATCGCCAATTGTGTATTCAATTCCATCTGTCCCTTATTGGAAGTAGATAACGGAATTTTCCAACGAGACCCCCAAGTATTTGCGATCGCGCAACAAATCATTCAAGAATGTGTGCTGATAGCCCATAAAAAAGGCATTCCATTGAGCCTTGAAGAAGTGGAAGATCAGGTATTGACCATCAGCAAATTATCAGACGGGCAATTGATTTCTACTCTGCAGGATATCCGAAATCACAGGGAAACAGAAATTGACACCCTGAACTTAGAGGTTGTTAGAATTGCCGAACAATTAAACCTTGCTTCCGAGGTCCAACAGACCCAACTTGGGAAAGTTAGTTCAGATAAAATCCAGATTAAACCGTTAATATGTACCAGCTATTCCCTCCTTCTGAACATTTAAAGGATGTGGTCCGGTATTTCTGGTTACTGGATTTCAGAACTAAAAACTGCCATCTAACAGAATATATCTTTGCATACCCTTATGTCAATTGGGTATTTACACTTGGCGCCCCCTACACTGTAAAAGAAATAGCCAAAAGGGATTGGACCATTCAAGACACCCGGATTCTGGGACCCAGAACCAATTTGGCTGAATATGTTCATCCTTCCGGAAACCTGGCCCTGGGAGTCACTTTCCAGATGGGAAGTACCGTCTCCCTCTTTCGAAATACAACAGGGTCCCTGACCAATCAACTTATTTCGCAGGAGGATCTTTTGCCTTCTCACCAATGGCTGACACCTTATTTCCATGAGGCTTCTGTGGAAAGTTTTATTGCAACACTGGAAGTTCAGCTTGCCCGACTTTCAAATACCCCTCAGGCCAAGGGCCATACGGCCTGGCTTCAATTTCTGGAGCTATTGGGTAAACCTGAGAATTTTTCCTCTTCGGCTTATTCCCTAGCTCAGGAATTAAAAATAAGTCCACGCCAGCTCCAACGAATTTCCTCTACTTTCTCAGGCCTTCCCCCCAAACAAATCCAGTCCATTATCCGCTGTAGAATGGCCGTCCGGCAAATCCTTCAATCAGGAAACATGACTGACTTTTTTCACTATGGCTATTACGACCAGAATCATTTTATCCGAGAGGTCAAACGATGGGCGAGGCAAACTCCTGCAAAACTGATTGAAAAACTTCAAGCTGTATCCTAACTACTACCAGCCATGGCTCCCCAGCTTTGCTATTGCCCAATAGGTTTCCGTTCTATTGGAAAAAGAATGCATCCATGTTTCTTATTCGATCTTGATGCTCAATCCCTGCAGTGTTTGCCAACCTTCCTGATCTGTTAACCTGATCATAAAATGGTAATCCCCCGGCTCAACATCCTCAGGGATTTCTAGAGTGGCCGAAGCCTGATAATCAAGCAGACCTTCAGGAATGGTAAAGGTCTGGATGTACAGAAAAGGATTTTCTGCTGATTTTACAGGGTCTTCCTGGCAACTGTTGACTTCCGTACTATGCGTATGATGATCAAAGTTGTGGTGGATATCCAGGCTGTAGCCTCCCAGCTCCTGATTATCCCGGAACAGGGCCCTGAATTCATAGGTCTCTCCTCTCTTGAACACACTGCATTGGCGAGGGAATGAGTTTTCCATGACTATAATTTCTGGATATTCGAGGTCAATTGCGGGTTGTTCACTTTCCGAACAGGAAGTCAGGAACAATCCCAAAATGATCCCAAGAGAAAAACTAGCGGATATAAATTTCATAAGCTGTTGATTAAAACTGATAATTCAGAGAAAGGCTGATATTCCTCCCTGCTTCGGGAAGATTGATCAATCGGTAAAAACTTGTATGGTTCAGGTATCGGGTATTGAACAGGTTCTGAACTTGGGCATCTACTTGTATTTTTTGACCATAAACAGAAACGGCGGAACCAAGACGGATATTCACCAGCCTATAGCCAGGGGTGATCTTCTCGGGAGGAACGATGTGGGACTGGCCTGCCGTCAACCGGAAATCAACTGCCACATAGGGTTCCCCAAAAATCCCAAGTGCACTTGGCTTGTAGGTCACATTGAGAATACCGGATGGAGGTGGAGAAAATGGCAGTGTATACCCTTTCTTGGAACCCGACATCTGCTCACTGTAAACATATTCTCCCAGAACCTCGAAACTCAGCTTTTCAGTCAGTTGATGAAGAACGCCTATTTCAGCTCCATACCTCAGCACCTCAGCCTGTGTATAATTGAACACCTGATTTCCTGCACCATATAGAATATCCAATTCTGAAGTCGGATTGAGGTAGATGTAGTTGGAGAAATAATTGACAAAGGGGCTGAAGGAAAAGGACCACTGATGTTTTTTCATTTCCCCACTCAAATCAAGTTGTATAGAACGTTCAGGGTTCAGGTCTGCGTTTCCTCTCTCATATCTAAAATAATGGTAGTTTACCCCATTGGCTGCCAGTTCTTTGGCAATAGGCATTCTGAAAGCCGATCCAAGGTTTGCTTTTAAAATCAGGTCCCCTGGTGAATAATTAACTCCAACAGACCACACCAAGCTGTTGAATTCCCGTTCAAAATCCTGGGCTCTGGATAAATAATCTTTTTCTCTTGCTTCCAAGGGATTTTCCATACTCGCAAACCAATCCGTGTATTCCTTTACCTCAATCCTGCTTTGGTCAAACCTGAGGGCTCCGGTAATTTGCCAAAGATTCGTAACCCGGAACTTCTCAATCACATAAAATCCATAGCTGGATTGCTGAAATTCCGGGATCAAAAATCCCCAACCTCCAATTTTATTCTGCTGGAATTCTCCACTGGCTCCCATTGCCAGTTCATGCCTGTCAAAAAAGAGCTCATTTTTGAGATGGAAAGAAAATACCTCCTTGTCAAAGGCCCTCTCCAATTCGGATGAATAGGGCATTTCGGAGGGATAGATTGCTGGCATATACCCATGGTTGACATACTGACTCCATTCTTTTCTGTCATTGCGTTGATATCCCAAATCAAGTTGGAAAAGACTGTTTCCCAGGTTCAGGCTTGATTTATTGATCAACTTGGTATGGCTGACTTCCTGAAAAGGAAGCAAAATATCCCTGCTGGAACGATCATGAAGTTCTGAATCTACCTGTCTTGGCTCCAATCCATGGGCATTGGCGAAGAATCCTGATTTCGTGGAGACTTTGCTCAGTCCTAACGTATTCCTGAAACTCCTCCCCTGGTAACCTATCCTGCCTGAAAAATCCAATTCTTTTCCAGCTGAATTCCGGACCTGCCTGTCATGGAGTTTCACCCCAAAATCATACACAAAAACAGAATCTGTCGGAACCCTGAAATCCCCAAAATCGGCCCGGGTAATTCTGCCTTCCGCAAACCAAGCCCCCTGTTTAAAAATCAAATTTGCCGAACCTCCAAACCAGCCATTATTTGACCGGGTTCCAAGTGCAATAGCTCCACCTAGCCCATCTTTTTGAGGTGCTGCTTTTTTCCGGATATCCAAGACTCCTCCGATGGCGTCGGAACCGTATTGAAAGGAAGCGGGGCCTTTTATAATCATCACCTGATCTACCCCAAATTGATCCACTTCCAACCCATGATCTGCTCCCCATTGCTGACCTTCATGTTTGATTCCATTCTCCACCACCAAAACCTGGTTAAACCCTAAACCACGGATCAAGGGTTTAGAGGCCCCGGATCCAATACTGATCAGACTGACCCCCGGTATTCTTTCCAGTGTGTTCATTAGGCTGCCCCCTCTGTTTTGACGGATAAAATCTTGCTTGACCAATTCGATGGAATTGGATTCCTCTCTTTTGATGAATGCTGCTCCATCTAGTACCACAACTTCCTCCAGCTCCAGAACAGCAGGTAGTGTATCCCCCAAAATCATCCTATCCAATGCCCCATCAGGAGATTTCCTGGTGGGGGCCTGAGGATTCAATAGCTGAAAAGACAGAAAAACTGAGGTGAAAAGCGCCGTATGTATCACGTATTGTAAATGCAATTTAATTGCAAAAATAGAAGCATTATTTTACGACACAATGTTGCATTAATAAAAAAAATGACTGTTGACTAAAAAAAGTGTATTAGATGGAAAGGCTGAAAAAACTAGTAAAAAATCAATAAGCAGGTTTGGAAATTAAAAACAGGATCGTTCTTTTTGCAACATAATTGCATTGGATTTATTGTTAAAAAATGGGCCATTCAATCGCCAGGGAAAAAATCTTGACCCTCATCAAGGGATCCAAACAACCTATCAGTTATGCTGAAATAAAGGAATCAATGGGTTCTTCCTGCAGCAGAGTAACGATATACCGCACCCTAATCCACCTGGAAAAAAACCAAAAGATCAGAAAATTCTCAGACGCCCAAGCCGAATTCCGTTACCTGGTTCACCCTATTGCTGAAGACCAAAAACTTACTCTAAGTCATTTCCAATGCATCCGATGCCATAGACTTCAAAAACTGGATGCCTATCCCCTACCGGAAAACCTGCTTAAGAATTATCTCATCCATTCAGTCCATACGATGGCATCAGGGATATGCAAAGAATGCAATGAAAAAGGTCTATGACCTCTTAAACCCCTAATCTTCCAGTTTAAACCGCGCATTTCACCATTGAAATAAACATGGTACACGAGAGTTTTTCTCAATTTGTTTATGCAACATTATTGCTTTTACTTTACGCAACTTAATTGCATTTAAAGGATTTGGAGGAATAGTGCCTCGCTCATCAATGGAATTCAAACTCTATAATCCCATTCATTCCGAACGAAAAAGAAAACACTAAATCAAATTTATAATCCACAAAACGTTTACAATGAACAAACTAAAGCATCTACTTTTGATAACACTTTTAGGTTCAGCCTTATTTTCTTGTCAAGACGACGAGGATCAAATCTTGGAGGCTCCGATCATTTCAGAATTTCACTTTGGAGATGGGGGGTCTCATTCTACAGACGGAAATGCCTACAGTGGAACAGACCTTCACCTTGAAGCGTTGATCATGGCGCAGGCTAACATTTCTTCTATCACCCTAACCATTCATGGCCATGATCTGACTGTGGGTGAAGGGGAAACCGAATGGGATTATTCTGAAACGTTTACCGATTCAAAATACCTGGTCCGAAACCCTGTTTTTCATGAACATGTGGACATACCGCCTACTGCACCCAAAGGGGAATACCATGTGGTTTTAGAGGTTACTGACCTAACAGGACAAACTTCAGAAATTGAAGGACATCTCCACATTCTTGCCCCTGTTTCTGTCTCTGATTTGGAAATGGATGAAACCGTGGAAAGGGGATCTGATTTCCATTTGGAATTTATGATCCAGGCTGTCCATGGAATTCATCAGATTTCAGTAGATATCCATGGACATGGAATCGCCATCGGAGAAGGAGAAACTGAATGGCATTTTGATCAAATTTTCGAAGAAGGATACCATGGATTGACGGAGGCGGAATTTCACGAACACATTGATGTTCCGTCCACAGCACCGGCTGGAGAATACCACATGAGTATCACGGTCGAAGATGAAGATGGTAATACCTCAGTTCAGGAAGCCCATATAGAAGTGACTTCAAACTCATAAAGGCATCCCTTGCTAAAAGCCGGGTTGAACTCAGTTTCTTCCCGGCTTATTTTTTTTGATCCTTATCATGAATTCCCTTTTTTTCCATTCCCCTTTTTTGAGCTGTTTTAGTTGATCCATTTTTCGATCCTTTTTTGATCCATTTCCCTTTCCTCCCCGGAAGATCAGAAGCTATTTCCTCCATTTTCTCCTTGTTGGAATTTTCTTTTTACTAAAAACTCAACCAAATAGCCTGATTTGGAACTTCAAAAAGGTTCAATCATCAGGTACAAAGTTCTCCATTTCCGGAAAAACCATGCAACCAATTCATTTCCCTAATTCTGAAAGAGTTAGGGTATATCACTATTTTTTCAGCAACAGGATGTATCACTTTTTTTAATCATTTCGTCAGTTACATAACTAAACCACTATTATTTTGTCTTTTTCCATTTCTGCCATTCTTCCCAATTTTAATGGGAGGAACCTATTAGACCTATATCTTCCCCATACCATTTGCGCATTGGAGAACAGTTCCTGCCCCTTTGAAATCATTGTGGTTGATGACGGTTCCCAAGACGATTCTGTTTCATGGCTAAAGAAAAACTATCCTGAAATCTTTCTAATTCAGAATTCTGAAAACTGTGGATTTTCAAAGGCCTGTAATCAGGGGATTGCGAAGGCCAATGGGGATTTAGTTCTTATTTTGAACACGGACGTCCAGCTTTCACCCGACTACCTACTTCATTTGCTCCCCTATTTTTACAAAGCAAACACCTTTGGTGTAATGGGAAAGATTTGGGATTCCTCGGGCAAAAAAGTAGAAATGGAGGCCAAAATCCCCAGCTTCAATGGATTCAAGCTCAAAAGTCATTGCTTAAACGTCCTTCCAGAGGATGGTGAGAAGAATATTCCAACGCTCTTTCTCTCAGGTGCCAACTGCCTTTTGGATAGAAAAAAACTACTGGAACTAAATGGTTTTGATGAGATCTATTCCCCTTTTTATTCAGAAGATCTGGACTTGAGTTTCAGAGCCTGGAGGCTGGGCTGGAATTGCTACTATGAATCCAAAGCAACTTGCATCCATTTGGGTTCCCACACGACCAAAACCTTTTTCCAAAAAGCATTTGTCAAGCAAATCTACTTCAGAAACAGGATGCTTTTTCATGCCATACATGTCAATAGAAAAGATCTGAAACGCTTGGAGCTTTCAATTATCTTCCTGCAGGTCCTTCCCAAAATTTTGCTTGGTCAATTCTGGATCATCAAGTCATTTAGAGGCTACAGAATCAAAAAAAAGGAGGTTAAACTTTCCCGCAGAAACATCAGAAAGCTGATGGGATGCAACTTGGGAAGAAAATCGATTCTGGATGTTACCCGTGAAATCCAACATAAACTAGATCTGTTGGACCTAAACTATTCCAAATAATGCTTTTAAAAACCTATTGGAGGCTTCTATCTTTTGCCAAACCTCTGGGAAAATTCGCCGTTCCCTATGTTTTTTTCACCCTACTTGCTGTTCTGTTCAACACGCTGAATCTGGCACTTTTAGCGCCTTTGCTCAGTACACTGTTCAAGGAGGAATCTATAATCTTGACAAAACCGGATTCCTGGATGAATGTACTTGATTATTTTAGCTATTACATCCAAGAGGTTCGGACAGAGTTGGGCGCATTCCCTGCTCTGCAATGGGTCTGCCTTTTCCTTTTGATTTCTGTGATCCTAAGCAATGGGTTTCGCTACCTCTCCCAGCGGATTATGGAAAATTTACGGATCCATACTCTTTTAAACCTCCGCAAAGCAGTATTTGATCATGTGATGGATTTACATGTAGGTTATTTCAATGATCAACGAAAAGGGAATATCATTTCAAAAATCACTTCTGATGTCCAGGTAGTCCAATATTCGGTAACCAGTACCCTTCAGGTCATATTTAAGGAACCCTTCCAACTCCTGGCCTACCTGTTCATTTTGTTTGCCATTTCAATAAAACTGACCCTATTCTCGGTTTTGGTCATACCCATCTCTGCCTGGGTAATTTCCAAAATCGTCAAAAGACTAAAAGCTCAGGCAACTGAAGCCCAAGAGCGTTTTGGCCTAATGGTCAGCTACCTGGATGAGGCGTTATCAGGAATTAAAATCATCCAGGCCTTTAATGCGACTTCTCGAATAAAAGAACGGTTCCAAGAAGAAAATGAGCGATTTTCTGACTTGGGAAGAAAAATGGCCTACCGCCAACAATTGGCATCTCCGGTCTCTGAGCTATTGGGAGTTTTGATGGTTCTGATAATTGTCCTTTATGGAGGAGCCCTTGTAGTTCAGAACCAATCTGATCTCAGTGCATCCGAATTCATTACCTACATCGCGATTTTTTCCCAGATCATGAGACCTGCCAAAGCCATTACAGAATCATTTAGTACAATCCATAGTGGAATTGCCGCAGGAGAAAGGGTACTTGAACTGATTGAGGAAAAAATCAGGGTCAAAAGCAAACCTGATTCAATTTCCATCAAAACGCTGGAGAAAGGTGTGGCTCTTCAGGGAGTTCATTTTTCATATGGATCCCAGCCTGTTTTGAAAAACATCAACGTGGTTATACCCCGAGGATTCACCATTGCCTTGGTTGGACACTCTGGCAGCGGAAAATCCACTTTGATGGATTTGATTCCCAGGTTTATGGATCCTCAGAAAGGATCAGTCTTTTTTGATGGGATCAACAGTAAAGACCTGTCTATTAAATCCATTCGTTCATTGATCGGAATTGTCAATCAGGAATCAATTTTATTCCATGATAGTATTGCCCAGAATATTGCTTTTGGAAAACCAGATGCAGGAATGAATGAAATCATCCAAGCGGCCAAAATTGCAAATGCTCATGAATTCATTCTTCAGACACCCCAGGGATACCAATCCAATATCGGAGACCGGGGCACCAAATTATCCGGTGGTCAAAAACAAAGGTTATGTATTGCCAGAGCGGTATTGAAAAATCCTCCAATTCTTTTACTTGATGAGGCAACTTCAGCACTGGATACCGAATCTGAATATTTAGTTCAGGATGCCTTACAAAAACTGATGGAAAACAGGACCACTCTTGTCATTGCACACCGGCTTTCCACCATACAAAAAGCAGATCACATTTTGGTTTTGGAAGATGGTGAGATCAAAGAACAGGGTACCCATCTTGAATTATTACTTCAAGAAGGAATCTACAGTAAACTGATTGACAAACAACAAATCACACAGGCATGAATGATCCTAAAGCACCTCTGATTTCCATTGCCTTATGTACCTACAATGGTTCCAAATACCTAAGAGAGCAACTCGACAGCTTGGTCCATCAAACATACCCTAATATCGAAATCTCGGTATTTGATGATTGTTCAACCGATGACACTTGGGCAATCCTATTGGAATATGCGCTGAATTATCCCCAGATCAAACTTCATCAAAATAGCCACAACCTCGGTTACCAAAAGAATTTTGAAACCAATTTTAAGGCTTGCCTCGGGGACTTGATAGCTCCTTCAGATCAGGACGACATCTGGGCATTGGATAAAATCGAAAAATTATATTTGATATTAAAAGATCATATCCTGGTTTACCATGACAGTGAACTGATTAACAGCGAAGGGAGCAGTATGGGGCTTTCCATAGGGAGTAGACTCAATTTTGTAAAAGGCAAAAGTCCAAGATCATTTTTATTTTTCAACTGTGTTTCCGGTCATAGCATGTTATTTAAAAAAGAACTGCTCGGGCATATTTTCCCTCTTCCCAACAAAGGATTTTATGACCATTGGATCGCATTTGTGGCCTCCCATTTTGGAAGCATCGATTACATAGATGCCTGTCTGGTAAAATACCGGCAACACCCCCAGAATCTAACCGATATCCTTGGATCGAAAAGAAAGGAATCCAAATTACAAATTACCCTCTCCCGGATCCAACGGGAGAATGACTGGTTGGAAATCTGTGCAGCCTATGAAATGCAGAATACCGGGGCAGGATTCAATACCCGCTTATTTAACCAGGGGAAACCCAGAATCAATAATTATTTCAATTTCAGATTTGGACTGACTATTTGGAAAAACCAACAGGAGCTTCTTTTTATCCCGAAACAAAAAGCCAAAAGACGAATTGGTTTTGCCATCCGCCAAATCTGGGGAATGAAAACAAAAACCATTTTTAAGTAACTCATGAAAGTTTCCATTATTATTCCTACACATAATTACGGTGCCTTTCTGGCTGACTGTTTGGATTCGGTTTTGAATCAAACCTACCCGGACTGGGAAGCCTGGATTATTGATGACGGCTCAACCGATTCCACCTATGACCTCGTCAGGAAATATAAATCCTTAGATGAAAGAATCAATTACCATTTTCAACTCAATCAGGGATTATCCAATGCCCGAAACAAAGGGTTGGAGTTAATAGAAGGTGATTTTATTCAATTTTTGGATGCTGACGATAAACTCTCCAATGAAAAGATAACCCGACAGATTCGGCATTTCCAGGAGAATCCAAAAGTGGACATCTCCTATTGTCGAACCTATTTTTTCGAGCATGAAAACCCCAATAAGAAGTTCAGAGACTTTCGCCTTCAAAACAAGGATATTTTCCCGGTGATGGAAGGTCAGGGATTTGAAGTTCTATCAGTTTTAACGAATGCCAATTTCAATGTGGTATCAAGTCCTCTGATTCGAAAAAGTCATAAAACTGAATCAATAAGATTTAAAGAAACTGTCAGAAATTCTGAAGACTGGTATTACTGGCTGGAATGTGCATTCAAAGGTTGTCAATTCTCATTTCTTCCCAATCCAGAAGCATCCACCCATATAAGAGTCCATGCAGATAGCATGAGTCAACAAACATTCAACATGTATTACGGAGAACTCCAACTCAGAGACTGGCTATTTAACCAGCTCAATCTTTCAGGATTAGGCCCCAAAGAAAAAGAATTGCTGGTTCTTAAGAACCAGTATTTAAAAGAAAAACTGGTAAAACATTCCATGCTGACCGGTCCTTTATGGAGCTTCTCCCATTTAAAGGAAATCTATCCTCATCTGGGACTTACTAAATTGCTTCAATATCACAAAGAGGGCCGCAAACACCAGAAAAAAGCGCTTATAAACTAAAAAACCAAACTTTATGAACCAGGCTATTCAAACTAAGACCACTCCTCTTGTTTCAGTCATCGTTCCCTGTTTTAACCATGAACTTTTTTTAGAAGAAGCGGTAAATTCAGCACTTTCTTCTTCCTATCCTGACCTTGAAATAATCATTGTAGACGATGGGTCCAAAGATAAATCATTGGCCATAGCCAAGGAACTCGAGTTCAAACACCCTTTTCAAATCAGTGTATATTCCCAGGTGAATTCCGGACCTTCGGTAGCCCGAAATAAGGCCATTTCCCATGCAAATGGGGAATTTATCCTCCCCTTGGATGCAGATGATAAAATCAATCCCGACTATATTTCCAAAGGGGTCAAAGTATTGGAAGGGGACCGAAACATAAAATTGGTTTATTGTGAAGCTGAGAAATTTGGCAAAAAGTCAGGACATTGGAAATTGAAACCCTATTGTCCAAATGCACTGGCATTGGACAATATGATATTCGTATCCTCCCTGTTTAGAAAATCTGACTGGATGAATATCGGTGGATATGACGAAAGACTAAAATGGGGATGGGAAGATTGGGAATATTGGATCAACCTCCTCAAAGATGGAGGAAAGGTCCATAAGCTACCCTATGTTGGATTTTATTATAGGATCCACTCTGTTTCAAGAAGAAAATCTGTCAATAAAAAAATAAAAAAAATGACATTGCAGCTGCTCAATTCCAAACATGCAGGCTTTTTGAACCAACAATTGGGTGGTCCAATCCGAAACCCGAGAAGCTGGTCAAAATTCATCAATAAAACCTCTCAGGCTATTACCTACCTCTCAGCCATTCCCTACAAAAAACATTTCCAGATTCCCATATTGGAAAAAAAGTAATGCCTCTTTCATTTCAGTTATGTGGTTGGTAAACTCAATCAAAGTCACTGAAAAAAATTCTTTTTTGACCCACTCAAACCAACCCAGACATCGTCCTGTAAATATTCTCCTTCCCATTCAGGACATTCCAGCTTGCTTAACATCACTGCCCTTATTTGGATTTCAACAGGGTATATTTCCGCCCACCAGAAACAGGCATATAAATTATTGATAAAACTGTATACTTTATCTACTAACAGATTTAAGATGAAAGAATACCAGAACCCCAAAGACCGAAAATACACTCAGCAATTATTGGATTCGGCACCACAGGAATCCTCAGCCTTCATGAATCTTAAGCATACTGCTGAAAGGGCCGATGGAGTCATTCCTGTAAAATACCGAGAGCTCATGTCCATCGCAGTAGCCTTGACCACTCAATGTGCATACTGCCTGGAATCCCATATTCAGAATGCAAAAAATGCCGGAGCGACAAAGGAGGAAATTGCAGAAACTGTTTTTATTGCCTCTGCAATACGAGCTGGAGGAGCTGTTGGGAATGGATTGATGGCAATGCGGATCTTTGACGAAGTTTGATTTTTCAGCTCTAATTTTCAGCTTGTTGTAAGGGGTTTTCCAGAACTAGATCAGCCCCTCCCCTGTTTCGAATCAGGGTTTACTGAAGGAATCAGGAAATAAGAGGGAATAAAACCTGCATGAAAGCGTATTTACTCCCTTTTTGGGGAACCATTTTCGAAGGACTGGCTTTGTTATTCTTATTTGCTCATTGCTGACTAATAGTTGAACCCGTACCACTTTAAACTTTCCCTAAACTCCTTCATGCGTTTTCCAAGCATCATCTTTAGCGCTGTCTTTTTTCTTCTTTTCAATGCTGTAAACGGACAGCAAAAAATCAAACCCGAAAAACTACAGGAAGATTATCAATTTCTACTTCAGGAACTAAGGCTTCAACATCAAGGTCTTTATGAATACATCGATGAAAAACAAACCGATGAACTGCTGGACAGTATCGGGGCAACTCTAAACAGCCCTATGACCCAACTGGAATTTTTTGAAAAGCTATGGCATGTTCTGGCTTTGACAAATGAAGGACATACTTCCATGGAATTGCCCAAAAAAGCCATGGTGAAAATTGGTCTTTCCCAATCATTCCTCCCATTCACGGTCCGCGTGATGGACGAAAACCTGATTTTGACCCAGCATTTTGGAAAAGAGAATGAAGATTTAAAAAACGGATTGAGAATCACTTCCATCAATGGAAAACCTACTCAGGAAATCCTTTCCGAGCTTTACCCATTGATGCCGACCGATGGATTTAATGAAACAGCTAAACGGGAATGGATAGGAGGAACCAATTTTTCGCTCTTATACCGCCTTCATTTTGGCAAAACCCGCCAATTTGATCTGGTCTTGGAAGAATATGGCCAAGCCCAACCCATCAGGTTACAAATCCCCGCTGTTAGGTTTACCCGGTTCAAACGAAAGAATGCCCAATTGCAATCCATCCCTATGGAATACAACCGCTTTAAATTTGAGCAGATCAATGATTCGATCGCTTATTTGAGTATTCCCAGCTTCGGCGAAGATGACCTGGATTACGAAACTTTTTACAGAAACAGTTTTAGAAAAATGGATTCTTTGCAGATTCAGCACCTGATTCTGGACATTCAGGCTAATGGAGGAGGAACAGAAGGCAACGAAAACCTTCTTTTCAGCTATTTAAGTGAAGAGGTAATCCGGAAATATAAACAGGTGACCATGCTGAAAAAACCTTACCTCATCAACGAGGCAGACCCCTACTACCGGGAAGATAAATGGGCTTTTTCAGACAGCATTGCCTCAAGAGGTGATTTCACTTTGTACAGTAACTATTATTCAGATTTAGGATATCAAAAACCAGATTATGAGGACATTTTCCAGGGAAAACTTACTGTATTGACCAGTGGTAAAACATTCTCCGGAGGAGCTGAATTCGCCAGCATGATCCGAATGACAGACAGGGGGATTTTTATCGGTGAAGAAGTAGGAGGTGCTTATGAAGGGAATGTCAGTGGTTATTCTGAATTCATCCGGTTGCCACATTCTAAAATCGAAGTGGAAATTCCAACGGTTCACTTTCAACTTGATGTAAATCCAAAACAAAAAGGAAGAGGGGTGATTCCAGAATATATCGTGCCTCAGACCTGGGAAGATTATCTAAAGGCTGAAAACTCAAAAAAGAAATTTGCAATTCGAAAAATCATGAATCAACTCTAGCTTTCAGCGCCTGGTTAAACAACATGTTCCATTGAAGGAGTGATCATGCAGCTTGTCGTACAATCTCTCGGATATACAAACGATTGACCCTAAAACAGGTTAACCAATTCAATTCTGTCCACATCCCAAGCCTTAAAAAAAGAACTTTCAGCAGTTAATTAGTGGATAGTTAATAAAGGTTGGATCTTGAATTGGCCTAAAATCTTATGTCATTGGTTCGCTTGATTCCTCCCAATTTTTTCCAATCAGGCTTGCCTGCATTCCAGACTACTTTATCTCCATCAATCCCATTGGTATAGTGTCTTCCCTACTCTAGATTTCATTTCTGATTCCTGAAAGCATAAAATGGGCAAGGAAAAATTCCTTGATTTATTTTGAACAGGTGGATTTGCTAGGCAATCCCATCTTAGGATATAATTGTCCTAGTCATCCCTCCTCTTTCCAGGACCCAAAGACAAGGCCGGTGGATTTCTCCTACTTGGTTTTCATTCTTTTTACATCTTAAGGAAATAGAGCCCTTTCATCCTGTTTACGGGTTTTATCAGGGAAAACCCTGAGTTGAAAATTCCAAGTTCCCCCCTAAAAATCCATTCCCCAAACTGGAGAACTTTGGACCATTGGATTTTCAATTCGAAATCAACAAATAAAAACTCCATCAGACTAATCAATTGTAAGAATATGCAGAACCCTACCATTCCGAAGCAACCCACAGAAAAAGACAACAGGCAGGAAAATCTTGCCTTGGTCTCCTATTTAACCCTGATAGGCTTACTTGTGGCACTTATTTTAAATCAGGAAAAAAAAGACCATCTAACTTCTTTTCATATCCGCCAATCTCTAGGTATAGGTTTAACAGGCTTGGCGAGCGGTTTCGCAGGTCTCCTCCCCTACATAGGATGGCTGATTTCCTTTTCCGGATTTTTTTTCTGCATTTTTTTATGGATCAAAGGTCTGATCAATGCTATTCAAAGGAAGCAAATTCCGGTTCCGGTTCTTGGAAAAAGCTACCAACAATTGTTTGAGTCTCTCTAAACCACTGTTCCAACTTTTATTGCCATGAAAAGACTATTCATCATGTTATTCCTGCTGGCTGGAATTGAAGCAAGCAAGGCACAAGACCAATTCTTAAGCGGAACCTATTCAAGTACTTTTGGGAATATCACGCTGGTAGAAGAATCTAATGAAGCCAACCCTTCCAAAAAAGAAAAAATCATCTATGGAGATTACCGAAACCTGGGATCCATCCTTTCAACCTCTTACGAAATACCAACTGGAATATATGTTGGAGGAGCCAATAGGAAAATAAAGGGGGTTTTTATGAATGGGACCAATCCCGGGAGCTTTCAATGGGTATTTACCCCTGGACCCAACATCCAAAACCCACAGATCAAATTCGAAGGAATCTGGGGCTGGGGAAGTCAACTCAACGGAGGGGAATGGAAGGGAAGCAGAGAGTCCAATAAATCGGACATTAATCTAAAATTTGCCCAATGGAGTGGAAACTGGATGACCAGTTACGGAATGATTTTTCTGAAACAACATGGACATTCTGTCTCAGGGGATTACGGAACCAAAGGACAGATCCAGGGGACAGTACAGGGGAACAAACTCACGGGCACCTTTACCAATGGAAATACTAAAGGAAGCTTTGAATTTATTCTCAACGGCAATGTCTTTTCAGGAAAATGGGGCTGGGGAAAAAACCTGGATCAGGGAAATTGGAAAGGCACTAAAAAAGTAAAAACAAATACTGCATCAGCGGCTGGATTAAGCGAAATCAATGCAACGGTCACCCAAAATATTCAATACCGACTGACTCTGGATAAAATTATCGTACGATCCTCGGAGGATGGAATCAGTAGAACCTTTTCCGGGTATGAACTATTTGGAATTGCCTGGTGCAGAGCATATGATCTGAATGGAAAACAACTCTCTCCTTTGGATGTGCGATATACGGATTCCTATGGAAGATTTTGGGAAATTAAACCTCAAAATCACCTTTCAGACATGCGGTTGGGAGATCACTTCACCATAGGAAAATCCATCACCTTTGAATTTCCTGTAGGTTCTGGAAATAGCCTTGGGACAATTCTTTCAAAATCTACCTTTGAATTAACCGTAGAACTCAAAGATTATGACAGGACAAGTTCAAACGATATTTTGGGGAAGGAACGCATAACTTTTACAATTGATGAAGGCAATTTTTCCCCGCTGACGGATTCAAGGCTTCCTGCTCCTACTGGCCCCGGTATCCTCAATATCAGACATGGCAAAAAAGGACAAATCCAAGTCACTTACTATTTAGAAAGAATAAAATAAAACCTCAACCAGTCCATATACTTATGAAAAAAATAGGCTTTCTATTAATAGTACTTCCCTTGACTATCAGCTGTTCCACTCCAAGCAAATCCAGTATGGAAGTTTCCAATCAGGACTCTCAACCCTTGGAAGAAATAGCGGATGATTACATAGGGAATGAAGAAGACCAGAGTCTTCGATTGGGAAAGATCGAGTTTTCCGCTGAAAACCAAACGTTAGAAATCCAAGATTTCGGAATAGATCCCTACACCGTTATCACTTGGTTTACCCCTGAGAGTGGTATTGCCTCCATGGCCGGCGTCGTATTCAAATCCCATGATTTTCAACAAACGGTATTGATCAATTTTTCAGATTTCGATTCTATGGAGACCGATTTCATAGGAGAAAAGGAAGTTGAACAAAGTCAACCTATTATCTCCTTCGGGGCGGGACCGACCTCTTATATGTTTAGCGAAGGAAAGGTCAGTTTCAAAAGTTTTTCCAGAAAAACGGGAAAAGTAACCCTTAGAGTGGAAGGAAAATGCAACAAAACAGTTTTGACAGATCCCTCGGCCTTGAAAACGGGAGTTGAAGCGACATTAATTATTGATGCCTGGATGCCCTATGCTTCTATTGATGGCCTATCAAAATTGACTGAGGCAGCTGAAAAATTCCATATCAAACAAAATTGAACACAATGAATCTTAAGCAATCCATTTTTCTAATCCTTCTTATCTGGACCTTTCCTTCTTGTAAAGAGTCCGGTTTACAAACTGTATCCAGTCAAGGAGAGAATGAAATCAAGTCCGCGCAGACCTCCTCCCTGGATTCCAATTCTCGTATCAAACTCCTGATTGATGGTGACCAAATCTCTATGGATCAGGTCAATCTGGAGAAGAGTTACCTTCAGTTTTATTCTTCTGAAAGTGACATCGACTACGATGCCAGCTTTACCCTCTCTTCCCTCGATGGCACGCAAACTATATCTGCCACTATCGACGGTTTGCAAGGAGAAGGAAAAGACCTCATCGAAGGAAAAGTAGACATGACCCAAAACAACAGCCTTTTGATATTTAGTGATGGAAAGGAAACTTACCGGTTCATTGAAGGTGAAATCTGGGACATCTTTCTTGAAAAAGCCACTGGGAAAGTCCGTTTAAAGGCAGCCGGAAAAAGCATCAAAGGAAATGCCTATGCCCAAACTCATATCACCACACTTGAAATTGAAGTGCAATTCAAGGATATCAAAACCATCAACTACCAAAAGCAATAAAACCATGAAAAAGCTTCTCATTTTCTTCCTTTCCATCTTGTTATCCATCCCAACCTGGGCCCAGAGGGCAGATAAGGAAGGGAGCAAAGATCATCCCCTCATCCAACGGTTGAAGCAATCTTCCATCTTTTTTTACGAAGAAACTTCATTTGATCTTTATACGATTATCACGGGAGCTTCTGATGGAAGCCAATTTTCCTCAACCTTGGATGTGGAAGGGAAAATGGTCAGAATATTTTACACTTTGCCGACCGAGGCAGGGTCTGTTTATGAAATCTTTTCCAACTATTTAAATGCGTTCCAAAACAACGGTGCCGAAATTCTATTCAGTTGCAAAAACACCTCAGAGTGCGGCCGATACTTTTGGGACATATTGAGGGACATGGACCCAAAAATTCAAATGCCTGCCTATTATGGTGAAGAACTGGCTTATATCGCGGCCAAATTCAGTAAAGATGGCATGGGCTATTATGTTACAGTTCTTCCCGGATATGGTCTCAGTGAAATCGGTTATGAAATCACCGTGGTTGAAGTCAAGGAAATGGAACAACAAATCAATCTAGGAGCTGTGGAAAAAGCCATGAACGAAAACGGAAAAATCTCCCTATATGGTATTCTTTTCGATATAGGATCTGATGTTATCCAGGAAAGCTCTTTTGCTGAAATAGAACTGATTGCACAATACCTACAGAAACATCCTGATAAGAATGTCTATGTAGTTGGGCATACGGATAATACGGGAAGCTATGAAACCAATATTGGATTATCCAAAAGAAGGGCCCAATCTGTGAAAGATGCCCTGAAAAGTAAATTCGGAATTGCCTCTTCAAGGATGACAGCTGCAGGGGTAGGTCCTGTAGCTCCTGAAGCCCTAAACACCATGGAGGCAGGTCGAAAGAAAAACCGCAGAGTGGAGATAGTGCTCAATGAATTCTGACTTAAATAATTTCCAGTTGGGTTCTAACCTACTGGAAATTATTTACCTATCCATTCATTTTGATCAACAAATCTTACGTTTTAATAACTAAATCAACAGCAAATCTTCCATAAAAAACCAAATAAGCTATCTTTATTGGCATTGATAACCACTGTTAAGATAAAGAAATGCGAATTATCATCGCTGATGATCACTTTTTGGTTCTGGATGGCTTAGAGCTCCTATTATCAACCTTTGATTTTGTTAAAAAAACCAGTCGCTCCAGTGATTTGTCGGAATTAAATAAACAACTCCAAAAAGAGGTCTTTGACCTTCTGCTTCTGGATATTCGGTTCGGTAAACACGACGGACGAGAATTGATAGCAACATTGAAAAAAGATTATCCACTTCTGAAGATCATTGCTTTGACAAGCCAGGATGATCAAATGACCATTCAGTCCTCAGCAAAAGCGGGATTTGATGGGTATCTATTGAAAATAGATGGTAGAGAAGAAATTGAAAAAGCGTTAAAAGCGGTCTATGCAGGAGAAAAATATTTTAGTCCAATGACCCATCAAGCTTTTTTCAAAGCTGCCACCTCCCCTGTCAACCAAACCTTGACTCCTAGAGAAACAGAAATTTTACAGCTAATTGTTCAGGAAAAAAGCTCAAAAGAAATAGCAGAACAACTACACCTCTCTGAAAAAACCATAGAAACCCACCGGGGAAACATTATGATGAAACTGGAAGTGAAAAATATTGCCGGAATGGTGCGGTCTGCGATTATGAATGGTCTTGTATCCATTTGATCATGTATAGAAAACCACTGTTATTTTTTCTTTTATTCTTACCTGGACTAGCCCTGAAAGCCCAATATCATTTTCAGGAGCTATCCCCAGAAACTATAAAGCATTTCCAGGAAGCCAAAAACTGTTGGGATAACACCGAGGAATCCTGCATCCGTTTTTATAAAAACTTTGTCCAGGCAGCAGTGGAAAAAAATGAATGCATCCCCTGTACAGAAATTGAACTGGCCCGAGGCTATTATTTTGAGAGCTATTTAGATTCCTGTCTGCTTGTATTGGACCGGGTTCTGGAAAAAACTCCTCACCAAAAAGACACCCTTCGCCTTCGAATTGAACTTGATGCCTATAATTTAATTGGATCGGTTTTGAACCAGCAAGGCAAACAGCAGGAAGCGATTGAGGCCTACCTCGCCTGCGGAGAGAGAATTCAAGCACTTGATTTACAGGAACACGAAGCCCTAATGAATGTGAATCTAGGCCTATTATATCTGAATATGGATGACAACAGGCAGGCCATCAACTTGTTTAAATCGGCTTTACAGACGTTGGAAAAGCTGGGGATTTCCCGCCAGACAGCGATCATCAATAGAAATCTTGCCTTAGCTTACCTGGCAGAGGAACAATTGGATTCCATGTTGCAGATCCTACCAAAAACGCTCCAACTGGCGAAAGAACAAAAAAGTATCAATTCAGAAATAGGGGCTTATTCTCTTTTTGCTGAGGCATATGAGTTACAGTATCCTGACAGCTCCCTGTATTATGCGGATAAGGCGATTGAATTGGCCGATCAGTCCAACCGACCACACGAGAAAGCCGGAGCTCTATTTAGCAAAGCAAATGTCTTGATAAATCAGGGAAATTATCAGCAGGCCAAGCCCTATTATTTGGAGTCAATAGACCTATATACCAACACCCAGCGGTATGCTGTGATTCGCCGGCTCTACCGACAATTGGGTAAAAGCGCTTTCCAACATAAGGATTATGAAATCGCTGCCAGGTATTTGAATCTATATGCTACAGTCAGTGATTCGATTGCAGACCAAGAATCCCAAAAGATTGTCAGGGACTTAAATACCAAATACGAAACAGCAAAAAAAGAAAACCTGATTAATGAACAGGAACTCCAAATCCAAAAGGAAAAAACCAACACATTGATTGCCCTTTTTACTGTATTGTTCCTCCTTTTATTTTTTCTATTCACGTTCCTATTCATTCGTAAAAATCATCGAATAAAATTAAAACAAGCTCATCAAGAGAAAGAACAGGCTATTCTGGCGGCATTTATCCAAGGGGAAGAGCGGGAAAGAAACCGGATTTCTTATGAATTACATGATGGAGTTGCTGCCATGATCAGTGCGGCAAAAATGACGTTGGGCACTCTCACTTATTTATCAGATGAAAAACAAAAGGAGCAGATCTCAAAAATTGCTTCCATATTAACAGACACCCATCAAGATATCCGTCACATTGCACACAACTTATTGCCCACAACTTTGGAAGAAGAGGGGCTGGTACAGGCTATCAAACAATTTGTTTCCGAGATCAATGAATCAAACTTGATTCATTTCTCTGTATTGGACCAACAGAGCAAAGCACACCTTCTCTCCCGTCAATTGCAACTGATGCTTTTTAGGATCATTCAGGAATTGGTCAACAACATTATCAAACATTCCCAGGCCCGAAATGCTACTATTCTATTCAGCACTCAAAATAAAAACCTCTTCGTAGAAATCACCGATGATGGAATCGGATACCAAGCCAAAGAAAAAGGGGATTCTCAAGGTCTATTCAGCATCCAACAAAGACTTCACTCCATTGGTGGGGATTTTAGCATTAAAAAGAAGAATGACAAAGGAACCCAGGTTATTGTTCAGTTAGATATTCCATAATCCTGTCCTTCCTCCAAGCCCCCCTCCAACTAGGGAGAGATAGCCCTCTTTAAAATTATACGAAGGCCGTTTTTATATCTAACTCACCGTGCCGTTACTTTGGAAATTCAAATTAATAATTAAAGAGGCTTATTGAGACAATGTTCGTATGCAAAAAAAATCCCGGGGAATTCCCCGGGACAAAAGTGGCAAGTTCTTCTAATCACTAGTTATTCCGGCAACAATCCATTCACAGGTAACATCAAAACAACTGTTGAAATAATCAGAACTCATTCTGTTTTCAACAATGAATTTTAAATAGTTACGGTTAAGTAAAAGCGGAGTGCGGGAAGTTCGGTCCACTCCTCACTCTATTTACTATTAAGTTTATATATAGAAAAAATTGAAATTTAATTACTTAACCCGTATTACGCTTATATAATGTTGCCTGTAGTTACTTTTTGACTTCAGACTTTTTAAAAACTCATCTGCAGTCATTATTGGCAAAAGCGATTTCTTAAAATCTTTTCCATTTCTTGTGATTTTCATTTCACAATTAGATTCCGTTGCACTAAAATATTGAAGTGCATTTTCAGTCAGTTTTAATTCTGACTAACGAACCCGAAAACCTTTAAAAATCTACTGTTTTTAGGCCTAGGTCGTCTTCTGTGAGACCGAATTTATTGATTTGCTTCTTTATCCTTTTAACTAATCCCAGCTTTCTTTTTTGATCTAAAAAGAGATAGCCTTCTGGATTGATGTAGCGTACTCCCTTGACCACCAAATTCCAGAAAATAACTGCCAACTTTCTAGCTGTTGCACTGATGGCTGCAACTCTTCCTTTTCGGAAGTTGATGCGGTGGAAAAAGTCCCGCAAGGGAGTGGAATCTTTAAGATTTCTGATTGCATTTGGTGCATTACGCAGTGCTATTTTCAGACGGTTGCTTCCTTTTGGGACTTTACTGGAGAGAAGCTTGCCTCCGCTGATTTTATTGTTGGGTGCAAGTCGCAGCCAACTGGCAAAATGCTTGGCAGTTTTGAATCTTATCCTTTCCAACCCAACTTCACTCATTAGGGCCAAGATGGTCGAATAACTCATGCCTTCAATGGCCAACAGATCGGTCCCTTCAAACATCTGATAGGATCTCAGATTCAGATCGATGTCTTTGGGCGTATTCTTATTCACCCTTTTGTGTGGATTTGGTCCTTGGTAAGGTTTCTTTGTCAAATAATTGGAAGGTAATCCAAGGGAATTCCAAGGTTTTCTCCAAGGGACAACACCCTGTTCCAATTTTTCCAATATCAGTTGAGTAAATCTCTCATAGCGATCGAGCTTATTATTCTGTTTGCCATATACAGTTGATCTTCTTTTACCATTTCCAGATTTTATAACCGCAGTCTTCATAGTTTTTTGTGTTTTGGTTTGACTAATACTTGTGAAGCTGTACCAGCCTGAGCCGGGGACTAAGGGCAAGAGGAAACGGAATAAACCAGCATAGGAGTGAGAGTAGGCTTTATGCCGTAGTCTCTTGTCCCATGTGCATGGCTCAGGCTAAATTGGTGGAAGAAGGAATTGTAAAAATTAAGTCTTTGAGATATTTTTTGAAAAAGACAGAAAGTTAGGTTTTGGAAAAAACATAAGAAAAAGTATCCTTTTACCAACTTTCCAGTCTACCTGTTGAACCAAAAAATAAACAACTATGAATTCATGTACCTGCACTTCCTGTTCTTGTTATCAATGCAATTGTGGGGATTGCTCAAAAGGCAATTGCCCCTGTGAAAAATGCAATTGTGATTCCTGCTCTTGCTGCAAATAATAGGCACACTCCTGGGATGAATCGTTAAATTTCTAATTATGGACTCAGAAGAAATCTATCAAAAGTATTATTCAAACCTTTTTTTCTTTATCCTCAAAAAGGTAAAAGACGAAGTGGTAACAAAGGATATTTTACAGACTTCTTTTCTAAAAATCCATGAGAAAAAGCACCAACTCAAAGAAAAAAGCAAACTGAAGGCTTGGGTATTTCAGATTGTCAGAAATGAAATAGACAATCATTTCTACTCCATCAATACCCAGCCTTTCAAAGAGCTTCCCTCAGAAAGCTTTACCGAAGGAGCATGTTGCCTGGATAGGTTCATTGATGAACTTCCTATACTTTATCAAGCCCCGGTAAAACTCATCTATTTTGAAGGAAAGTCCCAACAGAAAGCTGCAAATCTATTAGGAATCAGTCTAGCTGCTGTTAAAGGTCGAATCAGACGGGCTAAGGAAATCTTAAAAGAAAAATTCATAACCTGCTGCAAATACCAGGTCAATGAAAATAATCAGCTCATAGGAGAACCGGATTGCGAAGTTTGTAATTCCTGATGAATGGATTTTAATTCACCAAGTAACATCCTTAATAGTTTATTTGGGAAAGGATAGAATATTTTTCTTTCATCCCTAAATACGCTTTAATTGATTAGAATTAAACTACCAATAAAATATTCTGACTGATTTGGAAAACCTAAATCGACATTTTCAAAAAATGAATTAATTAATACTATTTATTTTAAAGGATATAAATAATCAAAACTCTCTATTTAAGGATATTATATAAACATTTCTAAATTGCGCTCAATTCACTTTTGAACAATATTAATCCCCTATTACAATGAGAGATTTAATTAAAGATTCAATCCTAGATCTAAAAAAGTCAAATGACTTTATTTATGTCACCTCAGATGGAAAAAAAATTGACCTTCAAGAAGCTGCCGCAAGAGGAATTGCAGTAACTCCTGTAAACCCAAAACAGGAAGTAATCAAAAAACTAGAGGAAGTCGGCCTATTTCTAACCGACACCAAATTTGTATCTGAATTAAATGAATTGATTGCGGCCCTTAACGGCAAAAGCTCTACCAAATCAAATCCAAAAAGGAGAACATTTTCCGATTCTGAGAAAAATAAAATCGTTTCAGAATGGAAAAAAGTAGAAGCTGCGGGATCTAAAACAAAGGCTGCTTTTGCAAGAGAAATCGGTATTGGTTACCAAACCTTTATCAACTGGTTAAGAGATTAAAATTTAACACTAAAATTAACCAATAAAAGGCAGTCGATTGGTTGCCTTTTATTTTATGTGTGTCTACACTTAAAGGCTGTTACTTTTTAATCTCATATTATTTTAAGATCGAACTGCATTATTCTTTTACACTTTTAGTATAAGGGAGAATTATTACAAGGACTCAATACTGAAGCGACATAGGTCTGGAGGAAAAGGAATAAAGGCATAGTGAATCTAAGCGGCTTCAAGGCTTAAAACACTGGTTTATCCTATTCAATATTTATAGTAAACTATCAGTGAGGTCATAATGGAATGCACAAAATCCAATTCCTCTAAATTCGTATTTGTCGTTCCTAAACTGGTTTCATCCCCTTTAAAATTTGTCTTTAAGCCCAAAAATACACCCTTTTAGGTATAATTTTTATATCTTAGAATAAATTATACCCAATTAGGTATAATACTCAAACAAACACCTTAAATTGTACCCATATAGGTATAACCATGAAAAAGTGGAATAGGAATAATGCAATTGCGGATTTTGTAAGGTCAAGGCGTAAAAACTCCAAACTTACACAAATTGAATTAGCTGATATAACGGGCGTAGGAATTCGGTTTTTGCGTGAATTAGAACAGGGAAAACCCAATTTAATGACAGATAAAATCAATCAAATACTGTTGTTTTTTGGGCATACATTAACACCAACCCCTATAAGCGATGAGGCAAGGAGAAATTTGGGTAAATAACCTAAAAGCAGGAATACTTACTGAAGATGAAACCGGATATCATTTCCAATACCTGCAAGAATATTTAGCGAAAGAAAAATCGCTACCGGTCTCTTTAACTTTACCGATGCAACAAGACTCATTTCATTCAGAAAATTTGTTCCCATTTTTTGATGGCCTAATACCGGAAGGGTGGTTATTGGATGTAGTCCATAATAACTGGAAAATAAATCCACGAGATCGCATGGGCTTGCTATTGACAACCTGTAGAAACTGTATAGGTAATATTAGTGTAAGAAGTATATGAACTATTGTCTAGCCTGTAATCAAGAGTTAAAAGGTAGTTTCAAATACCATGAAAGCTGCTTAAAGGAATTTTGGAAAGGAGACAGTCCTGTTCAGGAGCTGGACTATGAGCTTACCAAAATAGACGATTTGGCCAAAGAAAATGTAGCTCAAAGAGTCATTGTCACTGGAGTACAACCCAAATTATCACTAGGATTTCCGGAAAGTGGTGAGAAAAACAGGTTAACAATTGTAGGAGCCTTAAACGGTAGATATATTTTAAAACCACCTATTGAATTATATCCCCAGATGCCAGAAATGGAGGCTC
Source organism: Algoriphagus sp. PAP.12 (assembly GCF_026652115.1). Lineage (GTDB taxonomy): Bacteria > Bacteroidota > Bacteroidia > Cytophagales > Cyclobacteriaceae > Algoriphagus. Next base: position 69,411 of record NZ_JAPPSQ010000021.1, read on the forward strand.
TATCAATGTTATTGGCTCAATCCTGCGGAGTTGAAACAGTCCCCTTCTTATTGATACCTATGAAAAGTGGAGAACTGGCATATCTGACAAGACGCATAGACCGTCAGGGAAAGGATAAAAAATATCCCATGGAAGATGCATGTCAATTTACAGAGCGTTTAACAGAACACAAATACAGGGGTTCTTATGAACAAATAGCCAAGGGCATCCTAACCTATACCCAAAACCCATTACTTGAGGTAGTCAAATTTTACCAGCAAGTAATCGTTTCTTTTCTCATTGGCAATAACGACATGCACTTAAAAAACTTTTCTTTGGTCGCATTTCAAGATAACCAGTACCAATTGGCACCAGCTTATGATATGGTAGCGGTTAAACTGTTAATTCCAGAGGATCCAGAGGAATTAGCACTGAACCTGAACGGTAAAAAAAGAAAGCTAAATCAAAAAGACTTTAACAAGGCTATGGCCAATGCGCACATACCTGAAAAAGCCATAAAAAATCTTTGGAAAAGGATTGAAAAAGGTATGCAAAATTGGAATGGGTTGATCAAACATAGTTTTTTAAGTAATGAATTGAAAACAGCATATTTAGAACTCATTAAACTAAAGGCTGATCAAGTTGAATTGGATTTGAAGTCAAATGAAAATGGTATAAAGCCATAGAGCAGCCTATTCAAGACAAAGAGAAGCCCTAAAGCTCCCCTTCATCTGCAAAGGAATAATATCCTTCTGTAGTCACTATCAAATGATCCAATACAGGTATATCCAAGATTCTCGCGGCATCTTTGAGTCTTGCAGTCAATCTTTTATCCTGCTCAGAAGGCATCAAATTTCCGGAAGGGTGATTATGAGCCTTATGTAAAGCTTTACATAATGGACATTATGAAAAGAAAATTTTTATGTAAAGTAATGTATTCAACCTATTCATATTCAGTCTTTTGACACGAATGTACTTTACATAATATTCTTCGATAGTATTGCAATTATTCACTTAAAATCATTGCAATATGAAAGACGAATTAAAGGATTTTACTATCCTTACCAGAAAGGTGGCAGACTACCTCGATTCCCGGCTTAATTTTTCTTCTTCTGCCATCAATGAATATCAGAAGATTTGGCGACGGGTTCGCTTCTTTATGGATTCAAAGGGCTATCTGCATTATAATTCTGAAGTAGAAAAAGAGCTTTTCCGATATCACTTTGGTTGCCGGTCCAAAAGAGAACTTCATACCCGGGAAGTACGCCTTTAAAATGGCATAAAAATGCTGTTGGATTTTAAGACGCTTGATAAAGTAAACTTGTTGGCTCGCCAGAAGTTGAAACCATTGGTTTTTACCGGTCCGATGGGGGATGTTATCAATAACTATATA
>NZ_JAPPSQ010000022.1 GCF_026652115.1 Algoriphagus sp. PAP.12
AGGATCGGGTTTTGTTTTTTGTATTCCTTCAAAAACTGTTTTACCAAGAAAACAATTTGATTTTTTGTTGTTTGGAAAAAACAATTGTGATTAAGTATGATTTCCACAAAAAAAGTCCCTCAATCCAATGGAAAGAGGGACAATAATATAAACCAGCTATTAACTCAATTTACCAACCAGGGTTCTGAGTGAGCTCTACCCCGTTTTGTTGATAGAGTGTGATCTGATCCAATGGAACTGGATCAAGATAGACTCTAGGATCTTCGAAAAGTCTTTGAGAGGCAGCAGCAGAAGCCGGAATGATATATCCTTCTTCTCCGTCGGAAAGAACTACACTACTTTGTAGTTCTGGATAATCCACTCTGGAAATCCAAGCACCTCTATTGATGTTGATGTTCGATTCGGTATCAGTGTACTCGAGCTTTTTCCATCTTTTCAGATCATCCAATCTGAATCCTTCCATCATCAATTCGATTCTGCGCTCTCTTCTGATCTCCCAAATAATGGAAGGTACAGAAGAGTCTCTGGTTGGATCTTCATAAACTACTCCATCAACAGCTGCATTGTCACCCATTACTTGTAGGTGAGGAAGCATGACGCCTGGTCTGTCACGAAGAACGTTTACAGACATGTCCAAATCTCCTTGAGTAAGAGCAGCCCCACCAACAGTGGCCAATTCAGCAGCAGCTTCAGCATAGTTGATCAAAACTTCTCCAAATCTCAATACCGGAGAATCCGTGTAGTTCAAATTGGAACTTCCTTCTGGCTCATCTTTGATGACTTCATTCAGGAATTTGTGAGTGGCAAAGCCGGTAGTGCTATAATTGGATGCAATACCATTCAATCTAAGTTCGTCTGAAACCAAAGTTTCATGGATTCTTGGGTCACGATTGGCCATTACATTTTCGATTCCTTTTTCACCTTGATAAAGAGGGGAAAGGGAAATTGGCAATCCATCAATTGATAGGTAAGAATCTACTGCATCTTTGGAAACACCCGTTTGAGGCTCTTTATTATTGTAAGAGTTCAAAGCATGGGTGATCATTCCTGGTTCATAGTGTCTGTAAAGAATCACCTCAGGATTACCTGCCAAGTTTAGGGAGTTGAAAACTTCTCTGTAGTTTCCTAGTGAATAGGAACCTGTTTGGATCAATTGACCAGCAGCGTCTTTCGCAGCCTGAAGGTATTCCTGTGCTTTGGCATTGTTACCTTCATGGTATTTTTGCCAGGTGCCTTCGTAAAGAAAAATTCTAGACAAATAGGCCAATACCACCGCTCTGTTTACAGATAGTCCATCGTTTCCATCGGATTCTCTCACATTTGCTGCAGCAAATTGTAGATCCTCCAAAACTCGGTCCATCACATAATCACGGGGATCACGTGGTCTGTAAAGCGTTTCTGTGTCAGTCTCACTTAACTCCTCTTCATACCAAGGTACATCACCAAATTGTTTCACCAAATCATGATATTCCAAAGCTCTGAAGAATCTCGCTACACCGGACCAGTGAGCGATTGCTTCTTCACTCATAGGTACAGTTTGGACTCTGTTGAGAAAGATATTCGCTTTTCTCACATATGAAAAAGTCCAATAGGAGCTTGTCGCAGCCGTAGGAACAGTTCTTCTGAATTGTGGAGGGCTACTTGGTGAAAAGTCATCGTTTAGGCTTTGTCCTGAGAAGAATTTCCCCCAGGAAAAGCTCGATCCGTATCCGCCGAAGTATGCGGTATAAAAGCCCCAAGAAAAGCTTCTGACATTCTCTTCCGATGCCCAATAGGTTTCATCAGTCAACCTGTCAACAGGTGGTTTTTCTAGAAAGTCATCGCAGCTGGTCAGTGCGAAAAGACTTAGTGCTAATGCTGTTATTTTTAATTTCATGATCTAGTCGATTTAAAAGGTGACTTGCAATCCGAATGAAAGAGAACGGCTGTAAGGATAAACTCTTCCAAACGTATTGGAATCATTGTTTCCTGCTGCCGTGTAATCCACTTCCGGGTCAAGTGGAAGGTTCAGGTTGTCAAATTCAAATAGGTTTTCACCACTGAAATAGACTCTGACTTTCTGCATTCCTGCCTTGGAAATCCAATTATATGGAAGTGAATAACCCACAGTGATGTTCTTCATTCTCATGTAAGAAAGATCCAATAGGTATCTGGTTTGAGGAAGAAAGTTTCTGGAGTTGTTTGAGTTTCCAGCATCGGTAGGTCTTGGGTAGTATGCATTGGGATTTTCTGGAGTCCAGTAATCCAAGTGGTGCTCAAACCAAGCCTCACCTGGTCTATATCCAGGAATGAAAATCGGTCCATTAGCCCAGAAATCACGTTTTCCTACACCTTGAATGAACATTCCCAAATCGATTCCTTTGTAGTCCAGATTTAAACGGAATCCATATTGATAGCGTGGAGTGGAGTTACCGATGACTTTCAAGTCTCCATGATCATCTACTGTGTTTTGACCATAAGTGATTTCTCCGTCACCATTTAAGTCTTTGTATTTCACATCACCAGGTCCGTAGTAGAACCATCCGCTTTCATACAGTTGCTGAGAAGGAATGCCTTCTTTCAAAATATATTTGCCATTGTCCAAAACGAAATCACCGTTTCCGTCTTTGACAAAGTCATCTTCGGTAAACAATCTGTCTGTTTCGTAACCCCAAATGTCTCCGATCACTCGACCCGGACGATTTGAATAGATGCTTTGGTTATCTGCGAATTCAGTAACCGTTTCTTTATAGTCCGAAAGGACGAAGGTGGTAGTCAAATTCAGGCCATTTTCAAATGAATGAGAGTAGTCCAAAGCCAATTCCCAACCTTTGGTTTCCAATTCACCAAAGTTCTGTTTGGTGGCAGAAGTGCCATAACTCGCAGGAAGTACTTCGCCTGCACTGTGCATATCAGAAGTAACTCTCTTGTACCAATCAAAGCCGATTCCGAATTTGTCTTTGAAGAATCTTGCATCAAAGCCCAAATCTAGTGTTGTGATAGTCTCCCAAGTTAAAGAAGAAGGCAATGCGCCAGGAGTTCCGAAAGTCAGTTTGTTGTCTGATCCGATCAGCCATCCTGAAGAATAAGAAGACATGATTCTATATATGTCGGAGATATAAGCATTTTGGTTTCCGATAGCACCCCAAGAACCTCTTAATTTGAAGAAGGAAACTACTGGAGTAATAGGCTCAAAGAATGATTCTTCAGAGATCACGTAGCCTGCTGACATGGATGGGAAGAAAGCCCATCTTTCTGTTGGAGAAAGCCTGGATGAACCATCATATCTACCATTCAATTCAAGGAAATATTTACCCTTGTAGTTGTAGTTGATTCTACTGAACATACCCGCTGTAGACCAAAGGTTTCTTGCGCCATCCACAAATTGATCTCCAGATGCCAAATCAAGTTCCCCTCTGTCCTGATCCATCAATTGTCTTCTTTCTGAGCTTTGGTACCAATACTCGTAAGATTCGATGTCTCCACCTACCATGGCTTTGAAGTTGTGATCACCTATAGCCCAATCATAGGTTCCGAAAAGTTTACCGACATTTCTGGTGTTCCAAGCGGAGGTGTATCTAACTCGGTCGTATGAAGCACTTGTGTATGGAGCGTATTGCAGATTGGCCCCCGTAGACCAGAAGTTATAGGCTGAAACAGATCCACCTGTCTGATGCACATGATTGTTTTGAGAGTCATGCGTGTAGTTTGCGACGATAGAAAGACCTTTGATAGGAGTTAAAGTCGTACCCAGGTTAATTCTGGTTAGCGCTGTTGTTTCCTCATTCATTTTAGCCTGCTGAACCTCGGTAATCGCACTTCTGAAAGGATTGCCTTCATAAGTTCCATACGGGTAGTTTTTAGGCCATCTGAAAAGGTAATACCACGGATCGTATGTCTCACTGGAGAAGTAGAAAGGTCTGGTGAATTTAGTGTCGCTATACAAGACACCACCACGGATTTCCATCCAATCGGTCACTTGAGAGCTCAAGCTTAAATCTGCTGAATATCGGTTGAATTCATCTGGATTAACTTTTAAAACTCCATTTTGGCCCAAATAGCCAACGCCTAAGCGATAGGTGGTTTTGTCTGTTCCTCCAGATACTGAAAGATCATGCTTTTGTTGAGGAGTCCATTTGTTCATAAACATGTCTCCTGCATCCCATGTTCTGTAGAAGAACAATCTACCGTCACGGATTTCGAAATCTCTACCCAAAACCATTTCTGGACCCAAATCCTGACCGCCATATTGCGATTCCCAATCTCTCATTTTTTGGATGCCAGTTTCATCGAAATACATCCCTACTACTCCAAATACATTGGTGGAAGGATTTGTTCTTTGTAAAGCTCTGAATGCCATTTCTGCACCTTCTGCTCCGGGAGCAATGGTCGGCGTGGTAGTAGGAGTTGCAAAAGAGAAGTTGTTGGAATAATTGATTCTTGGAGCTTCTCCTTTTTTACCTTTTTTGGTAGTGATCAAGATGACACCCCAAGCACCTCTAGATCCATAGATGGACGAAGAGGCAGCATCTTTTAATACCGAAATAGATTCAATGTCCTCAGGGTTAACTAATTGAAGGCTTGGGATCTCCACATTGTCCACCAAAATAAGTGGCTGGGCTCCCCCAGAATTACTCAAAGTACCCACAGTTCCTCTCAATCTGATGGTTGGGTTTTGGCCAATCTGTCCACTTGGAGTGGTGATAGTCAAACCGGGAGTGGTTCCTTGCAAACCTCTACCCACATCAGTAATTGGTCTTGATTCTAAGACTTTGGTGTCTACTGAAGATACGGATCCTGTCAGATCACTTCGCTTTTGGGTACCGTATCCTACTACTACAAATTCTTCCAAAGATTGAGCATCAGGACTTAGTACAATGTCGAGATTGGTACTTGAAGTAATGACCCTTTCCACCGATTCCATTCCGATAAAGCTGAAAACAAGGGTTTGCCCGCTCTCAACTCCAATTTGAAAGGTGCCATCTGTATTTGTGGTGACACCTTTGGTAGTTCCTTTTACCAATATGCTAACTCCCGGCAGTGCAAGTCCATCTTCAGCACTCATCACCCGTCCTGTAACTTGAAGTGATTGAGCGTTTACCTGAAAATGAAACAGGAGAAAACATACTGATGCAAAGGCACCGAGTAGTAGTTTTTTCATGTTAGACGTTTTAAAATTGTTAGAAATAAATAGCTCTAAAATCACTGCTAATTCATGACGAAGACATTGGACATAGCAGGGACGATAGAATGATACCGTCAAATCTTTTCAAAAAATGTCGCTGGACTATCCCTGAAAACAGTGATATTATTAAATCACCAATTCATGATATTTAATTGAAAAAGTACAAATAAGCTTTTTTTAAGGAATCCCTGGGATGCATATAGAAGAACAGGAATCCCTGTTTAATAGCTGATTTAGATGTTTTTCAAAGAGTTTGTAAAGTGGCTGTTTGGAATGTTTTGAATTTTTTAAAGAGTAATTGAATATTAATAAGAGCATGTTTTTGAGGTGTTGATTAGTGGCTGTTTTCCATTGGTGGAAATATTAAATAAGAGTTGAAAAAGGATATGTAATATTATTCAGAGTTTGATTCACACTAGTTTTTTCTTCTAATTTGATTTGTTGAAAGATGATTAATGTTTTGATAGCGGATGATCACCAGCTTTTCATCGATGGCTTGAAAGCCATGCTCCAAGGTGTCAATGGAATCCGGGTAATTGGTGAGGCTAATAATGGAAAAGAGGCGGTTTCTTTTTGTTCGCAAAATGAGGTGGATCTCGTGATTATGGATGTGAACATGCCGGAGATGGACGGGGTAGAGGCGACCAAGGAGCTGTGCAAAAGAGATTCTAGATTGAAGATTTTGGGATTGTCCATGCATCTGGATAGAAACTACATTTCGGACATGCTGAAAAGTGGGGCCAATGGATATCTATTGAAGAATACTGGTAAGGGTGACCTTTTGAAAGCTATTAAGACTTTGAACCGGGGAGATTCCTATGTGAGTGATGAGGTCAATAAACTTTTGTTGAATAGCTTTTTCAAGAATACTTCCAGATATCAGGTAGATGAAAAACTCTCTGAAAGAGAGGCGCAGGTTTTGGGTTGTATTGCAAATGGGTTGACGACACTTGAGATTGGCGAGCAACTTTTTATCAGTAAAAATACTGTTGAAACTCATCGTAAGAACCTGCTTTACAAGCTGAAAGCAAAAAATACGGCAGAGTTGGTTAACAATGCTTACATAAAAGGATTGATCTACTGATCAGATTTTTATAAATACTTCTGGTGATTGTGCTAAATCACTGTTTTCTGGGATTGGAAGAGAGCTTGATTCTTTCATCTTTGTGAAGAGTGCCTTTTATGGACTCTTATCCACCCGACAAAGAAAGAAACTATGCTTTTATTGGCTGACAGTGGCTCTACCAAAACTGATTGGAGGATCGTCAAACCTTCTGGATTAACTATTCTCGAGTTTAAAACTCAAGGAATCAACCCTTATTTCAAATCTCCAGAGCAAATCAAAAGAGAATTGAAAAAACAGGTTTTGAACCCAATCGAAGGACTTTCTCAAGTGATCTTTTATGGGGCCGGATGTGGTCATCCCAAAAAAGCCAGTGAATTAGCTTTGGTTCTAGATGAGGTCTTTCCAGCGGAAAGTTCAGCGATGGTGCAGGGTGATATCTTGGGAGCAGCAAGAAGTTTGTTTCAAAATAGACCCGGCATCCCATGCATTCTGGGTACAGGTGCCAATTCCTGTGTCTATGATGGGGAGAAAATCGTCGGTACAGTACCTTCTTTAGGATTTATTTTGGGAGATTATGGAAGCGGAGCTGTATTGGGAAGAGATTTTGTTCAGCAGCTTTTGTCAGAAAAACTTTCCCCTGAATTGACAGCTAGATTCTTTGAAAAGTTTGCATTGGATCGAGTGGCTATTTTAGATCGAATTTATAAGCAATCCCACCCCAATCGCTTTTTAGCTTCTTTGATTCCTTTCATTCATTCGGAGAAATCTAATGAAGAAGTTCAGTCACTAATTAAGTCAAGTTTCTCAAAGTTTTTCGAATTCTATATCCTGCCATTTAGACAAAAGGGAGTCCAATATCCAATTTCTTTTGCAGGATCTGTAGCTTTTCATTTTCAGGAAATCCTCATGGAAGTAGCCGAAATGTGTGGGGAGCAAATTCAAGAGATCAGACCTAAGCCTTTGGACGGTTTGGTTAAATACCATTGCGCGTAATCTCTTTTTGGGAATAAGGGTTTCCACTGGGAGGTTTTATACTCCTGAAATAGGAAAGTTCTAGGTCGGTCTTTAAGAAAACGATATTTTCATTTTCAGCTTACTTGATTGAACCAGCATATGGATTTTGCCCCTTTTTATCCTCAAAAATCATCTTTCAAAGAGATCAGAACTAAACAGTTTTTCAGAAAGATGGAAAGTGCTTTTCAGCAACTATCCCTGCAGACCGATTTTCAATTAGTAGGTGTCTTAATTACAGGAAAAGAAGGAATTGGTAAATCATTTTTGACGAGGCAATTCCTGAAATCCAATCCACATGAATTATTGATAAGTAGCCAGTCTTTCCAGCTTCAAAACATCCCATACTCAGCACTCAAGGGTGCTTTGGGCCCTTATTTAAGTGGAAAGATCAAGCGGATGGATAGCCTGGAATTCTCTCGTTTTTCTCAGGAAGTAAGAGCCTTATTGGGATCTGATTTTTCCTTATTATCCGAATATCTGCCCGAACTTTCTATGCTTCTGGACTCTGATTCTTCAGAGGAACAAATTCACCTGCCCAAAATTGAAAGTCAGCTATATATTGTTTTCAGGAAGTTTTTTGAGTTTTTAAGAGCATATTTTAAGAGGCCCATTATATGGTTTGTGGATGATTTTCAATGGGTGGATGGGTCATCTAGTAACCTGATTCAGCACCTTTTGGCAAACCTTGATTCACACACCTTGATCTTGGTAGCGGTTGCGGATATAGATAATTCGAGTCAAAATAATGTTTCCCAGCTTTTGAACTCTTTGGCCTGGTTTCAAAAGCATATTGTGACGATACAGCTTGATAATCTGACAGAGCCTCAGGCAAAGGAACTGATTGAAAATAGGTTGGGAGGAGAGGTTTCTGAGGATTTGGCCCAGATCCTAATTGAATCATCTGATGGATTGCCAGCCACATTGATTTTGATGCTGGAGACTTTGATTTTTGAAGATTTGATCCATAAAAATGATCGGAAGTGGAATGGCAATCTTAATCAGATTTCCCAGAAGTTGATAGGAGAAAAAAAAGATCAGCTTTTAAGTAAGATTTATGTGAGTTTTTCTCCTTTAAGGAGAGAGATTCTAGCGTTGGTGGCATGCTTCGGGGAATTGGATCTTACCAGACTCAAAAGGATATTTTCTAATCATATTGAACTGGGAGATGCATTGAAAAAGTTGTTTTTGGAAGATTTTCTAACCCTTCACAATGATAAAATAGGAATTGAAGCTACAATTAAGGAAGTGGTAATTTCAAATCTTGATAAAGAGGAGATTCAGCGGCTTCATCTTGTTTTAGGAAAACAACTTTTGTCTGAAAACTGGAATGAAAAAAATGTGGCAGAATTGGTAGTTCTGGCTCAGCGCTTCCAGCAAATTTCCGGGTATCTTCAAAACCCTCCCGAAAAACAAAGAATCATTGGCCTGTTGATTCAAGTAGCACAAATTCAAAGGGAGGAGCATTCTTATTCTCAAGCCAAAGGTTTTTTGACAACAGCCCGCGACTTATTGAAGGGAGAGAAGTGGACTGAAAACGGCTTCTTGATCGGTCAGGTTTGGTTAGAAAGGGCGAAGGTAGAGTATTATTTGGGTGAATTTGATGTAGCTGAGATTTTATTGGATGAATTGTTGGAGCAAAATCAGGATTCTCAATTGCGGTTTTTGGCATTTGAGTTAAAAATTATTGTTAACAATCATTTGGGTAGGTACAGAAAATCGGTTTTTATTCTGACCGAAATTCTCAATGAGCTGGGTCTTAGATTACCAAATGATCCGGAGCAGATCGAAAAGGAAATCCAAGAATTGGAAGGAGGGATATCATTGGCTTCTTTGTCAAATCAGTCTTTGAATAAATCCGTTAGCTCCCAATCCAAGATATTGCAGCTTTTATACAATGGAGGAATGGCTCTCCATCATACCTCTGATTTGTTAATGACTTGGGCTGCACTCCAAATTATTTCCAGATCTCAGCAGATAGATCAGCCAAATGTGAGATCTTTGGGATTGGTGAGTTTTGGGAGAATGAAAATCATTTCAGGACAAATCGAAGAGGGTTTTGACCTTGGGCTTTATGGCTTGAATCTAAATAATTCGATTGGAGATATTCAATACCGTTCCCGTGTGCTTGGTGTTTTTGGATTTTATATCTTGCCATGGAAGGAAGGCTATCATTTGAGCTACCCATTGTTGGAAGAGGGGATGGCTGTGGCTAGAAAGTCAGGTGATCTGATAGCATATTATATCAATAAAACCCACTTATTTAATCTTCATTTCCTGAGTGGAAAACCCATTGAAGACTTGTTGAGATTTGATTTCAAGGAGAGTTATGTGGGGATGGAGTTGACCTATTACATCACTCATTATCAAAAGGAACTGATTAAATATTTTTCCGGAGAGAGTCCCTTTCTTTCCTTGCCTAAGCAAGAGGCCAGGGGCTTGGCAGCAAGATTAACCTTACAGGAGGAGAAATTTTACAGGAACTATGTACTGGCAAGGTACTATTTTATGTTTGGATATTATTCACAGGCGATTGATAGTAGCTCCATTGCTGAGAAAAATCAGAAGCTTCAAGAAGGTTCTCCTTTGGTTCCGGCAAACCTGATGTTAAAGGCTTTAGCGATTACTCAAAATTGGGCCAATCAAGGAAAGGATAAGTCTGAAGTATGGAAGTGGTTAGATTCAGTATATCAAAAATTCGCTTCCTGGAAAGAAAAGTCACCTGCCAATTTTGCATCTTCTTTCTGGCTTCTTCAGGCAGAAACCTGGAGAATTAGAGATGAGGATTTCAAAAAAATCGAAAACGCATACATCCATGCAATTCAAACTTCCCAAGAGAATGTCTATCTGAAGGCAGTTTGCCATGAGCTTTTTGCCAAATTTTATCTTGAGGAGAGGAATGTTGTGTCTGCCAGCACGCACCTTCAGCATGCAATGTTTCATTATCATCAATGGGGAGCCCATCGAAAGATTGAGCAATTAGTCAGGCAGTTTGCTTTCATTATCCCCAAGGAATCTCAAAAAAGAGAAAGCTTGGATATTGAAACCATTTTGTTTGAGTTAGCAGGGGAAATCCACTCCATTCAAATTGCCAGAACTCTGATGGTTTTGTTGATGAGGATTTCTGCTTCCTCGAAGTCAATCATTCTTTGGGTAAATCCTGAAGGTGATTTGCAGGCCTATCATGATATTAACTTGTTGAATTTTAAGGAAGCAGATCAGGATAATTCATGGAAGGTTTTGTCTGAGCTTTTTAGAATGGTCCACCGGACAAAGACTCCATTGGTTTTGAATCAATTGGAAAATCATATGAATTACCCAGAATTGGATTCTATTCTGAAAAAAGGCATAAAGTCAGCTTTGTTTTTTCCTGTTGGTTTTTCTGAAAACCATACCATGGTGGTATATCTGGAAAGTCGATTTGATGATAATGCCTATACAGAGGATGTTTTGAGATGGATAAGAATAGTTTCAAGGCAAGGGGGGGTGATTTTGGATAATGCCAAAAACTTTGAAAACACCTTGAGGTTGAATGAAGAGGTTCAGAAAAAGATGGAAGAAAAACAGGTTTTGATGACTTTGCTCGAAAAGCAAAAAGATTCCCATATCAAGGACCTGATTAAAGTTCAAGAGTACGAAAGAGAAAGGATTGCCAGTGAGCTACATGATAGCTTGGGGTCTCAACTCTCTACTTTGAAGCTGAATTTGACGCATATTTTTGAGACTTCTGTTGGGGATGTATGGAAAGATAAAGGTCTAAAATCACTTCAAAAATTGGATGAAGCTATTGACGATGTCAGAAGGATTGCTCACCACATGTCACCTGTTTCTTTGAAAAGATTCGGTTTGGATCTGGCACTACAGGCCTTGCTGGAGCCACTCTCTCAGCAGACTTCAATCCAAACTGAACTTCAGATTTTGGGAATGGAAGAACGGTTAGAACCACAGTTGGAGTTGGCAGTTTATAGAATTTGCCAAGAGCTTATTCAGAATGTTTTAAAGCATTCAAAGGCTGACTATTTAAGGTTGCAAATCATCAAGCATTCAGATACAATTAATATTTCTATTGAGGATAATGGCAAAGGGATTCAAAAACCAAAAGAAGAATGGGGGATGGGCTTATTGGGAATTGAAACCAAGGTTCAAATGCTCAATGGAGATTTTCAAATTGAAAGTCAGCCTGATATGGGCTGTTTGGTGATGATTGATATTCCAAATTAAATTTATGATCAACTGTATCGCACAAATAACAAAAGGCGTCTTTGAATGGTAAACCAATAATTTTTTACCAAAATGAAAACAATGAAAAAATACATCCTCCTGATTTTAGCAATCCCCTTTCTTTTTTCAAGCTGTTCGGACGAAGAGCCAAGTCCTGAGGCAAGGATTACAGGGATTTATGAGCAGAATTATGAGTTTGCTGAAACAGATTGGCAAACGACGATTCAGTTTGAAAGAGAAGGAACTTTCTATACTGAAAGGGTAGTCAAAAACTCTGGCGGAGATGAAATAATTGGGTTTTATTATTACGGAAGTGGCACATACACCATATCAGAAGATGATGTGGCAGTTCTCAATTTTGAGGAGTATTTTATTGGACCGGAAGATGGAGGCCCGGTAGCAAAGTCTGAGTTATACGAGTATGAAGATGGAAGAGGTGTGATGAATTATTCAATTCTTGAAAATTACACCAGATTAAGGTACCAGTGTGGTCCTTCGGAGTTTTGTGCACCTTCCCAAGATGATGATTTTATAAGAGTAGATTAATGGATTTAGGAATTCATCAAGTCTTAATTAGAAATAAAAACGTCCTGATTTTTAATCATAATACCATGAAAAAATACATCTATTTGATTTTAGCAATTCCTTTTCTTTTTTCAAGCTGTTCGGACGAAGAGCCCAGTCCTGAGGCGAGGATTGCCGGAGTTTATGAACGTATTATCCAGGGTAATTTAGGTTGGGGGACTGAGCAATTTGATTTTGTGGGTACACTGGATTTTAAAAATGATGGTACCTTTACTTTTGAAGAAGTGACCAAGAATGTTGGAGGAGATGAAATATTAGGATATAGGGCTTACGGAAATGGGACCTATACCATAGAGAATAATAAGGTGACCATCGTCAAAAATGAAGCATATCTTCAAGGGGTGGCGGATTCTAATTATCAGCCAAAAAGTGAGTTGGTTCTTTATCAATTTGATCCTCCCAGCTTTATAATTTTTGGAATTACCGAGAATTATAAAACCCTGACCAGTGGATGCGGACCTCTTGAAAACTGTTTGGTGCTTACCTACAATAGAGTTGAATAAAACACATGGTATTAACTTAGGTCATCCACCTGCTCATAAATTCCAAGAAAGCGTCTTTGTAATTGTCACTCACCGAAATCTGATTTCCATGAACTGTTATCAGGTTTTTGGAAACAGATTCGATGTGGTCAAGACCAACGATATAGGATCTATGGACTCGCATGAATTTCTTGGTAGGAAGGAGCTCTTCCATACTTTTTAAACTGGTCAATGAAAGCAAAGGTGAGGCTTTGGAGAGCAAATGCACCTTGACATAATCTTTATAGGCTTCCACATAGGCGATGTCTTCCAAAAGCACTTTGACCAATTGGTACTCTACTTTTAAAAAAATGTATTCAGGATCCTCCTCGACTTTTACCTTGACAGATTCCGAATTTCTATTTTGCTTTTCGAAATAATTGAACGCTTTTGTCGCAGCATTCAGAAATTCCTCATAGGAATAAGGTTTGAGAAGATAATCTATAGCGTCCACTTTATACCCTTCAATAGCAAATTGGTGATAGGCTGTCGCAAAGATGATTCGGGTTTTATCGGAGTCTTTTTTTCCATCTAGGACTCGCGCCAATTCCATCCCTGAAAGATCTGGCATCTGAATGTCCATAAAAATCAACTGTACTTGATTTTGGTTGATAAATCCCAAGGCCTCAATAGCGCTGGAAAACTTACCCTTCAACTCCAAAAATGCAGTCTGCTCAATGTATTTGCAAAGAAGGTCAAGAGCTAATGGCTCATCATCTACAGCTATACATTGGAGTTTCATGAGAGATTGATTGTCAGATTAACGTAATATTCCTCTTTGCCTTCGTCTTTCCCAAATTTAAGTTTATGTTTTTTAGGATAGAGAAGACTCAGGCGTCTTTGTGTATTTGCTAGTCCGATTCCACTTTCTCTTGCTTCAGGACTATCCAAATTGACTGGGAAAATTTGATTTCTTGTTTCAAAGAAAACTGTGTCTCCCATGATTTCTAACTTGATATAGATATGACTTTCCTTTTGGGAACTGATACCATGCTTGAAGCAGTTTTCCAAAAATGGTAAAATCAACATTGGTGCGATGACCTGATTGTCTTTTGAATCGTCAAGATGGATTTCAAGCTTTACCTTGTCTGTTAGACGCATTTTCATCAGCTCAATATAATCTCGAATGAAATCCACCTCCTTACTTAAGAGAGTTGACTCATGTTGATTTTCATACAGAACATATCTCATCATTCTGGAAAGTTTCAATAAAGCCTCCTGAGCTTTTTTGATATCCAGGTTGGTTAAAGAATAGATGTTGTTCAGAGTATTGAAAAAGAAATGCGGATTGATTTGAGCCTTCAGATATGAAAGCTCGGTATTGATATTTTGTTTTTCTAGCTCTTGGCGGTTGGCTTCATCTCTTTGCCATTTCTGAACCAAAGCTACAGATGTACTCAAGCCTACCGAAACGATATAAAGGAGTACTTGGAAAGCATCACCTTGGATCCATCTACGGCCGGGCTTGAAAGGTCTATCCGGATTGAAAAACTCATGCATTCTTCTTGGGTATTGGATAAGTTGCTCGAAATAGACTATTGAGAAATAGAATAAAACGACCCCTCCAATTACAATCGCCAGATAAAGGTAGTTTTTACCTTTTAATAGAAACCTTGGAACAAAGAAGGTGACATTGGTATAAAAGGCCGCAACCAAAAGACCAACCAGGAAAATCTGCTTATACCAAAAGGCAACTGGTAATTCTGCTTCTCCCATTCTCCAGGAAAGTGGAGAGAGTAACACAAGGAGGATGCATAGCATTAACCATCCTAGCAAGTGCACTACAAAAGAAATGTTCTTATTTGGGGTGATAGTAGCCATTGTATTGAATTAACTGCTGCCAAACTAATATAAAGAATCAATTTGCAGTATTTCTAATCTGCCAGTCTGCTGTTTTTCACGCTGAAACAACAATATGAGCGGATAAAGCCATTTGTCGAGATGAAATACCTTTTTATCTGCTCATTTAGGGATTTGGTCGATAAGATACCTATATCTGTCTATTTGGTCAAAAAAAGCAAAACAAAGCCTTCAATTTTGGGGTATCAATGTGGTGTGAGCCCAATATTTGAAAACAAGACCATGAAAAAATTACTCAATCTAATTATTCTATTTGCTGCTTTGGGAATGTCCCCGGCTTTTGCGCAGCAATCACAATCTCAGCCAGCCAGGATAATCGGGGTGGCTAAAGATGTTAAAACGGGAGAACCTGTTGGTTATGCCACAGCCGCTCTTTACAAGAAAGGTTCGGATGTAAGCATGTCAGGTGCTGTCGCTGACGGTGATGGTAAATTCTTCATTACTGGATTTGAACCGGGTGAGTATTCACTTCAGGTTTCCTTTATGGGGTTTGAAACCTTAGTCGTAGATAATATCAATATTACCTCCAAAACTGGTGATACTAATTTGGGAGAACTTAAAATGTCTGATGAAGGAGTGGCTTTGGAAGAAGTGACCGTTCAGGGACAGAGAGAATTGATCGAAGAGCGTGTAGATAGGACTATATATAAAGCTGAAAACGATAGAACGACAGCTGGTGGAGATGCAACAGATGTATTGAGAAGAGTTCCAATGCTTTCTGTAGACATGGATGGAAACGTATCCATGAGAGGTAGTTCTAGTATTACCGTATTGATTGACAACCGTCCTTCTGCCATCGCCGCAAGTAGCATTACTGATGCCTTGAGGCAGATTCCTGCTGATGAAATCAAGGAAGTTGAAGTCATTACTTCTCCATCTGCAAGATTTGATGCAGAAGGAACTTCAGGTGTTATCAATATTGTGACGAAGAAGAACAACCTTCAAGGGATGACTTTGAGCATCAATACAGGTGCTGGTCTGAGAGGATCAAATCTTGGATTGAATGGTAGTGCAAGAATCGGAAAATTTGGATTCTCTTTGGGAGGATTCGGTAGAGCTGGATATAATATTTTAGGAGGCTTTAACAACGAACAATTACTAACAGGAGCTGATGGAAGCCAAACCACTGTTGTGCAATCTGCAGACACTGAAAGCAAAATGATGTTTGGTAGATATAATTTCGGTGTAGACTATGAAATCGACAAGTACAACTTTTTGACTGGTGCTGTCAACTTTGGATTGAGAAACATGCAAGGTAATCAGACCAATTTCTTGACAGAAAGATTTGTTGCTGGAGACATGATAAGTTCTGCGCTGAGAGAAACTGATACTAAAAGTGACGGTAATTCATTGGATTTGAGTGTGAACTATACCAGGACTTATGAGAAAAAAGGGAAAGAAATCAGTTTGTTAACGCTATATAGCAGAGATAATAGAAACAGCTCCTTTGTAAATAGTCTCTTCAATGATGATTTTCAGACCATTGATTCCAAATTGAGGAATGAAAACCCAAGTAGAAACGAAGATTTCACTGTTCAATTGGATTTTGTAAATCCATTGGGTAAGGACGGAAATCAGATCTTGGAATACGGAGCAAAGAATATTCTAAGACAATCATATTCTGATTTTGCATACTTCCAAGCAGAAGGATCAGATGGGCCTTATGTTGAAATTCAGGATCCAACTTTGAGTAATGAATTTACATACGATCAAAATGTGACTGCTGGTTATGGTTCTTATACCTTCAATTTCTTGAAGAACTATACTCTGAAAACTGGTCTTCGATATGAGTACACTACAATTAGCGCAGAATTCGTAGATGAGCAAACTGTAGATATTCCATCTTATGGGACTTTCGTTCCAAGTGTGAATGCGAGTCGCAAATTGAAAAATGGTAACATGATCAAGGCTGCGTATAATAGAAGAATTCAGAGACCTTCTATGAGATTTTTGAACCCTAACTTGGATACATCGAATCCTTCTCAATGGTCTCAAGGTAATCCGGTTCTGGATCCTGAAATGACTGACAATTTTGAATTGGGATACAGTACCTACCTCGGAAACTCCATGTTGAATTTTACTGGATTCTACAGAAACACAACAGGTTCTATCCAGGCAGTAAGATCTGTGTTGGAAGACAATGTGATTTTCACAACCTATGAGAATATCGGTCAAGAACAGGCTGTTGGTACCAATTCATTTATGAATATCAACATCAATAACAAATTCTCTTTGAATGGTGGCTTTGACCTTTACTATGCCATGTTGGACAATGGACTAGGAACGAAAAATAATGGATGGGTGATCTCTGGTAGAATGTTTGGTAACTATACTTTACCGAAGGATTGGCAAATCCAATTATTCTCTTTTGCAAGAGGTAGAAGAGTTCAGCTACAAGGGTCCAATGGTGGATTTGCGATGTATGGATTGAATTTTAATAAGCAGTTCAAGGAGAAAAGAGGTTCAATTGGCTTTGGATTGGAGAACTTCCTAACAAAAGAGTTTAAGGTGAATAATGAGATCATTACTCCAACCATGATCCAAAATAGCACCAATACAATGCGTAACATGAACTTCAAAATCAACTTCAGCTATAGAATCGGTAAGTTGAGTATGAATGACCGTCAGAGAAGAAGAAGATCCGTTTCAAATGATGATTTGAAAGAAGGTGGAGGAGAAGGCGGAAACGAAGGCGGAGGCATGATGAATAATAACAATAACAAGAAGTAATTATTCTATAGGGAGAGGCTATGATACAGTTCAATGGCCTCTTTTCTATTCGTCTCTGTATTAAGATTGGCTTTATTTAAGCGTAAACAGATAGATAGATTGGGTAACAAAAAACCCGGCTTTGTTAAGGCCGGGCTTTTTTATGTTTGAAGGTTTTGTAAATTAACCTCTGTAAGTCACTTTTTTGATCGCTGCTACGGTTCTTTCCACATTTGGAATAGTGGCCTCAATATAAGTTGGAGCGTAGCTCAAAGGAATATCCATTGAATTCACTCTGATCACTGGAGAATCTAGGTAATCAAATGCATATCTCTGGAAGTGATAAGTCAATTCAGAAGAGATAGCTGCAAGAGGGTTTGCTTCTTCAACGATAACAACTCTATTGGTCTTCTTGACAGATTCAACACAAGTTGCATAATCGATAGGTCTAACGGTTCTCAAGTCGATTACTTCACATTCAATTCCTTCTTTGGCCATTTCTTCAGCAGCTTGGAGAGCTACTTTCATCATTTTACCAAAGGAAATCAAAGTCACGTCTTTACCTTTTCTTTTGATATCTGCTACCCCGATAGGAAGCATGTATTCAGACTCAGGAACTTCTCCTTTATCAGAGTACATCACCTCAGATTCCATGAAGATCACTGGATCTGGGTCACGGATAGCGGCTTTTAGAAGTCCCTTCGCATCATAAGGATTAGAAGGCACGATTACTTTCAATCCAGGAGTATTTGCAAACCAGTTTTCAAAGTTGGAAGAGTGAGTAGCTCCCAATTGGCCAGCATTACCTGTTGGACCACGGAAAACGATAGGAACTGAATAAGCCCCACCTGACATGGCATACATTTTCGCAGCAGAATTGATGATCTGATCAATCGCAACCAAAGAAAAGTTGAATGTCATGAATTCGATAATAGGTCTCAAGCCGCTCATCGCAGCACCTACTCCCAAACCTGCAAATCCCAATTCGGCGATCGGCGTGTCATAAACTCGCTCTGGTCCAAACTCATCAAGCATTCCCTGGGAAACTTTATAGGCACCGTTGTATTCGGCTACTTCTTCACCCATCAGAAAGACATTAGCATCACGTCTCATTTCTTCGGACATGGCCTCTCTGAGGGCTTCACGAAATTGTATTTCTCTCATTAGTAAAAGACAAAATTTTGGCTCGTAAAAATAGGAAGGAATCGGGCAATTGCAAAAATAGCTTCCGACATTATCCAAACGTCTCCTAACCTAGATAAACGGTTTTTGCATTGACAAATTCCAGAATCCCTAATCTGCTAAGCTCTCTCCCATATCCTGATTTCTTTATTCCTCCAAAAGGTAAATGTGGATTGGAGGCTACCATGGAATTGATAAATACGGCCCCTGTCTCTATCTGAGTGGCAATTTTCTCCGCTTTTTCCTGGTTTGTGCTCCAAACAGAACCTCCCAGTCCAAATTCAGAATCATTTGCAATCTGTACAGCTTCGGTATCTGATTTTACTTTGAATACGATGGCTACAGGCCCAAAAAGCTCCTCTGAATAGGCAGGGGAATCTTTTGGAATATCTATTAAAATTGTTGGAGAAAATTTCGCAGACTCTTTTTTAGGCTTTTCTCCACCTAAAATTGCCTTGGCTCCCTTTTCTAAAGATTTTTGAACTTGAGTATATAATTCCTCCGCTAAATCAGGTCTTGCCATACAGGCGAAGTCAGATTCCATGGATAAGGGATCCCCCTCTTTCAGGCTTTTTATTTCTGTTGAAAAGATTTCTAAAAACTCTTCGAAAACATTTTCATGCACGATAAATCTTTTAGCGGCGATACAACTTTGACCAAAATTAATCATTCGTGCTTTTGCTGCAGTTTTTGCTGCGGTTGGAATATCAGCATCTTCGGTTACGATAAATGGGTCTGATCCACCCAATTCCAATAATGATTTTTTGATGTTTTTTCCAGCTTCTGAGGCAACAGATGCTCCAGCTTTCTCACTACCTGTTAAGGTTACTGCTTTGATCTCAGATTTATTGATGATTTGAGTCGTGCTTTTTGAATCAATCAAAAGAGTCTGAAAAACTCCTTTTGGAAATCCAGCTTTGATGAAAACCTCTTCAATTGCTAATGCGCATTGTGGAACGTTGGAGGCATGTTTAAGCAAACCGGTATTTCCTGCCATTAATGTAGGTGCAGCAAATCTGAAAACTTGCCAAAATGGAAAATTCCAAGGCATAACGGCTAAAACCGCCCCGATGGGTTGGTGAAGTACTTTAGCCTTTTTTCCATCTGGTAAATCGATTAAATCTGGCTTTAAAAACGCTTCAGCATTTTCTGCATAGAACTCACACACCCACGCACATTTTTCTACTTCAGCAATTGATTCCTTAATCACTTTTCCCATTTCAAGGGAAATAATTTCGGCGTAAAAATCTTTGTTTTCCTTTAATTCCTTTGCCGCATTTTTCATCAATTTGGCCTTTTCAGAAAAAGAGACTGATTTCCAACCTTGATAAGCTTGATCACTTAATTTGAGTTTTTCGTCCAGTATTTTTTCTGAAAGGAGGTCAAATTCTTTTAAAAGTTCTCCCGTGTAGGGGTTGATCGATTTGGTTTTGTTCATTCCTCAATAGGTTTGCCTTGTGCTTTCCAGGAGGTAATGCCTCCGTCAAGCATGATTACTTTTTTGAATCCTGCCTTCTTCATGGCGGCACCAGCTTTTCTGGTCTTATTACCAGTTCGACAGTATAATAAATAAGTCTTTGATTTATCTAATTGTTCAATTTTTCCAAGAAAATCCTCGTCCAGGAAATCTAAATTGGTTGCTCCAACTAGATGTCCCTCTTGGACTTCTTGTGGGGTTCGCAAGTCCAAAAGAGTGTTCTTATTTTTCGAAATTAGTTTTTCAAATTTGTCTGCGGATACCACTTTTGCAGAGTCTGTGGCCGTTTGGGCTGATACAGAAAAGCTTACGCCTGCGATAAGCAGGAGTGTCCAAAATAAATGTTTCAGATTTTTCATGATTTTGTTTTTGAAGTTAATGGATGGTCTGATATTGAATCTTAGATTTTATAAATTGGATTCAATGACATACAAAATCGCACTCATTTCTGATTCTCACAGTTACATTGATCACACAACGATCAATTATCTCCAAAATGTAGACGAAATATGGCATGCTGGGGATATAGGTTCATTGAAAATAATGAATCAATTACCAAAGGATAAAAATATCCGGGCTGTTTTTGGAAATATTGATGATTCTGAAATTCAATCAATTTATCCCGAATGGCTGGATTTTGAGGTGGAAGGAGTGAAAGTGTTGATGACTCATATCGGAGGTAAACCCCCGAGATATGCAAAAGGAGTCAAGCAAAAAATAAAAGAATCAGGAACCCAAGTGTTTGTTTGTGGACATTCTCATATCTGCAAAGTAGAATTTGACCAAGCCTTAAAATGCCTATATATGAATCCAGGGGCAATCGGTCAACATGGCTTCCATCAGATGCGAACCATGCTGTTGTTTGAAATTGAATCTGGAAAAATCCAAAATCTCAGGGTGGTAGAGTTGGGAAGGCGAGGGCAATTGGAAAATAAGGGCATAAAAAAAGCGACTTGAGAGTCGCTTTTTTGTTTCCAGAAATTAGGAAATTATTTGTTGTCAAAAGACTTTTTCAATTCTTCCACATCCACGTTTTTGATCACTGGTTGAGCGCTCAACTGCTTGATTCTGATTACACGTGTATTCTGGCTTTGTCTTTTTCTTCTTAGTTTTCTTTTCAGAGTAGTAACTGCCATGACTGTATATGTTTAAAGATTTTTGTTTCGAAACGGAGTGCAAAGGTAAAGAAACATTTTTTTATTGCCTATTAATCTGTGCGAATAAATTATCTCTTCTCCTTAAAATCAAGGGTATTTCTGTATTTTTTCGATAAATTTGGTCTTTAATCACCAGAAAAAGAAGCATGCAGAAACCTAGTTTGCCTAAAGGAACGAGAGATTTTGGCCCTATTCAGATGGCTAGAAGGAATTTTATTCTGGATACTATCAAAAACACTTTTCGTCTATTTGGCTACAATCAGATAGAAACTCCAGCTATGGAGAATTTAAGTACCCTGACTGGAAAATATGGAGATGAAGGGGATCAGCTCCTTTTCAAAATTTTGAATAGTGGGGATTATTTAAAGAAAGTAAGTGCAGAGGATCTGGAAAATGGATCTGCGGAGACTTTGACCAAAGTTTCGGAGAAAGGTCTTCGCTATGATTTGACTGTTCCTTTTGCTCGCTTTGTGGTGATGAATCGAAATGAATTGACTTTTCCATTTAAAAGATTCCAGATTCAGCCAGTATGGAGAGCAGATAGACCGCAGAAGGGGAGATATAGAGAGTTTTACCAGTGTGATGCAGATGTAGTAGGTACGGATAGTCTAGTCTGCGAAGCTGAAATTATCTTGATGATCCGTAGAGTTTTCAACCATTTGGGAATTCAGGATTATACAATTAAAGTCAATAATAGAAAGATTCTGACAGGGATTTCTGAAGTGATCGGTGAAGCTGGAAAAGAGGGACCACTTTGTGTTGCTATAGACAAACTCGATAAAATTGGTTGGGAGAAAGTTCAGGAAGAACTTGAGCAGAGAGGATTCCAGAGCGATTCTGTACAAAAATTAAATCCGCTTGTTCAATACAATGAAGGTGAATCTGGAAAGTTGGGATTCCTCAAATCTTTCTTGGCTTCAAGTGAAGTTGGTTTAGAAGGAGTGAGGGAGCTTGAAGAGACATTAAATATACTTTCTCAAATGGGTGAGGATTTGGATCATGTCGAATTGGATATGGTTTTGGCCAGAGGACTTTCCTATTACACCGGGGCAATTTTCGAAGTTAAAGTCAATAATGTCTCCATAGGATCAGTAAGTGGAGGAGGTCGATATGATAACTTGACTGGAGTTTTTGGACTTCAAGGTGTTTCTGGAGTTGGGTTTTCTTTCGGCGTAGATCGATTGTATGATGTGATGGAGGAGTTGAATATTTTCCCGAGGGAAAGCATTCAAGGAACACAGCTATTGTTGACTCACTTTGATCAGAAAGGATACGGATATGCCTTATCCCTTTTGTCTCAATTGAGAGCAAATGGAATCGTAGCTGAGATCTACCCGGATCAGGCTAAAATGAAAAAGCAATTGGATTACGCCAGCAAAAATGGAGTGCCATTTGTTGGGATCTGTGGTGATCAAGAAATAGCAGACAAAACGATTGCCTTAAAAGAGCTTGAAACAGGCAACCAAGAAAGTCTTAATTTGGAAGAGCTGATCAAGAAATTGGGATAGTTTATTCCACTTTCAAGATAGAATTGATTGGAATGGTCACTCCTCCTTTCAGGACTATGAATTCACTTGCTACAGCCCAAACAGTGGTGTAGACTTCGTAAACTTGTTCATTTGCTGATTGAAAGGTAATATGGACTTTGGAATGAAGTAAATTCCCTAATGTTTGAGATCTATGCAGGTCGGCCAACCTGGATTTTTTCTCATCGTATGATTGGAGAACTTCCTGTTTGGAAAAATTCAGAGAATTGATTTGTTCTTTTTCAATGTATTCTTTGGTCTTCATGGTTGATAGGTTTAGAGAGTATATAGACAGAGAATAGTCTGTAAAAGTTTCCATTCTTGCATGAATATTTGATGTGATTTCAATATTCAGAATAATGTTCTAAAAAGTTAATTGAAATTAAAATAAAATTCCAGATATATGTTTGATTTTATGAACATGATGAGCAAGGTTAAAGAGGCTCAGGCAAAAATTAAAGAGGCTCAATCCAAACTTGTTCATTTGACTGCTGAAGGAGAGTCCGGCGCGGGTTTGGTCAAAGTCACAGTGAATGGTGAGCGAAAAGTATTGACCATAGATCTAGATGAGTCATTGTTGACGCCACAGGATAAAGAAATGCTAAGTGACTTAATCGTAGCGGCAACAAATATTGCGATGGAAGCGATTGATGTGAAAATCAAAGAAGCTATGAAGTCAGCGACTGAAGGAATGTTGCCAAATATTCCCGGAATGGACTTGGGAAGCATGTTTGGATGAAAAACTGTGCTGTTGTCATCTTGAATTATAATGGGGAAGGAATGTTAAGTCAGTTTCTTCCCTCTGTTATTGAACATTCTAAGTCGGATGTTTGGGTGATAGACAATGCTAGCCAAGATGGATCAATAGCACTTTTAGAAAAAGAATTTCCCACAGTTCCTCTAATTAAACTTCAGGAAAATTTTGGATATGCTGGAGGATATAATTGGGGGTTGGAATCGCTAAAGGGTAAATATCAATATTATATCTTGCTTAATTCCGATGTAGAAGTGCTGCCAAATTGGGATCAGGTTTTAATTTCCACCTTAGAAAGTGATGATAACCTTGCAGCCGTACAGCCTAAGATTCTCTCTTTTCAAAACTCAAGACTTTTTGATTATGCAGGAGCTGGAGGAGGATTTCTGGATGATTTTTATTATCCCTATTGCCGAGGTAGAATTTGGAATGTAATCGAGGAAGATCATGGTCAATATGATGATTTCGCTTTCGTAGATTGGGCATCTGGTGCATGTATGGCTATCAAAGCTGATCTTTTCCATCAAGCGGATGGCTTTGATGCTCATTTTTTTGCTCATATGGAAGAGATAGATCTTTGTGTAAGGCTCAGGCAAAAGGGCTATAAGATTGGCTATAATGGCCAATCAAAAGTCCATCATTTCGGAGGAGCTACGCTAGCAAGGAATAGTCCGAGGAAACTCTTCTTGAATATTAAGAATAGCCTGAGTATGATTTATAAAGCTGAAACTTCAGGGAGGTTCTGGTGGATCTTTCTCATTAAACTCCTAACTGAATGGTTGGCTGCAATAGGATATTTTGTCAAGGGTCAAGGAAAGTATGGCTCCGCCATATTTAGAGCTTACAAGGAGTTCTGGCAGGCAAAAAGTCTCCAAAGGAGGTCTTATAAAGGAAAGGAATTTAAAAGAATTGGACCTTCTCTATGGATATATTGGGATTTTATAATCCTGAGGAAAAGGTCTTTTGAAAAGCTTTAGTCAAAAAGTGCAGGATTGTTCATTTTGCGAAAGTATTTTCGAACTTTCATCGTCATTGCGAGCACGACGTAAATCACCACGGGCGATCCTAATGTAATGAAAGACAAATAAATAAAGAATAAACGGATGCTGTCAATTGGGAAATTGAGTTTTTCCCCTAATCTGGAACATACGCCGAAGGCTCTTTCTTCGAAAAACAGTTTCAGTTTTTGCATGACAGTTGCTGGTTTAATTTCAATTAAAGTTAAAAAATCATTTCAAGAATTATAAAGCAAAATGTCGGCCCTATTGTTTTTAAAAGCTAGAAAAAGTTTCATTTTGTTGATTTTTAGTTGTTTATCAATTGTTTCCTATGCCCAAGAAGCAAGATATTTAAAGGAAATTAACTTAGAACCGCAACAACTGGAATATTTCAGAGATTCAGTTCGCTTCTCGATTGAAGGGAAGATCTCAATAGAATCGGTCATGAGTCCTCGGAATCCTGAATTGAAATTGTTGCTAAAAACCACGGATAAGGTACTTGATTTAGGAGATGTTGAGCTACAGAAGAACTTGGGAGATTATTCTTTTTCTAAGGATTATGTTCTTGAATTTGAACCTTGGATGGAGGGAGCAATTCTGGAGGCCCAATTATTTCAAGGAAAAAAAGTTTCACAAGAGCCCTTTGAATCAGTTCAATTAGCAAAAGGGGTAATTACAACACCTTTTTTAGCCAAAATTGGAAGAGTAAATCCTGATGAACCAATTCCGAATATAGGGCTTTATATTCCTGCTGGGATCGTCAACAGAGATTTGACTAAGACTAAAGAGTTTCAAATATTTTTTAATCCAGGAGCATCCAATTATGTAGGAAGTGCGAGGAATGAAGCTATGCTTTCGGAGATCAGAGAATTTTTGATGGAAAATCCTTCCATTTCTTCAATCAAGATTATAGGGATCCAATCGCCCGAACATGCTGAGGGGAAAAACAGCAAATTGGGAATGGATAGGGCAATGACGGTCAAAGATGAATTGATTTCCAGAAAGTTGTTCTTGAGGGATTCTATCATTGAGGTGGGGGCTAGATGGAATGATTGGTTTGACCTTCGATTATTGATCAGGGATTATGCGGGTCTTTCTACTTCCAAAAAGGATGAGTATTATACTATTTTAATGAATGGGGATGACTACTTGTCACAAAGAAGTCAAATGGAAAAGATTGCTGGCTTTAGTCAACTGTCGAGACAACTTTTTCCTCAATTGAGAATGGCTAAAATTGAAATCCAGGCAAAGCCAGGTTCTGGTATAGGGATTGAGAAAATGTCAATCTTGGAAAAAGAGTTAAAAGGAAACTCCTCAAATTCTCAGTTGACTTTTCAAGATTGGGCCAGTGCTGCAGAGACTTCTCCCAGCTTGGATGACAAAACTGAGATTTATACGAAGATGACTGAAATGTTCCGGTCACCACTTCCATATAATAACCTGGCTGTTGTCAATATTCAGGAAGCACAAAGAACTCTGGACAGGGACTTAAAGGAGAATTTGTGGGCTGAAGCTGAATGGTTGCTCAACCAAGCTCTCCGACTAGAAGAGAGTGCTTACATTCTTCATAATTTAGGACAGATATATGCATTAAAAGGTGAATACTGGACGGCATATAAATATTTATCAGACGCTTCAGTTTTGACTAGAGATCCTGATTTTTTGATGAGAAATGAAAGCTTAAGAGGAGCTTTAGACATAATAAGAGGTGATTATAAATTAGCTACATTAAGATTTGAATACCCTTTTTCGAATTCATCTGATTTTTTCAACAAAGGGCTCGCATCATTTCTTTCCAAGGATTATGCAAGTGCTTCATTAGCATTTGAAGAGTCAGTAATGCGGGATCGAGGTTTTGGTTATGGTTATTATGGATTAGCGTTAATTGCCATTAACAGTGGACAAAATGAGGTGGCCTTGATTCAGTTGGAAAAAGCAGTAAATGCAAGTGAAGTATTGTACGAGAAGGCATTAGTTGACCCAAGCTTTGATGATATAAAATCTGACCCCAGATTTTTTGAAATTTTGAGATAAAAATAGCCAGATTTGAGAAATCATTTTTTTAACATTTGAGTAACAAAATTAAATTTTTTGTATTAAAAATGTCCAATATTTAAAAATACGGTCGATAGAACCGGGGACTTTTTTGAATTTTTATATTGAACGCTCTTATTTAGGGCAAATTCCCTACTGTAAGTGCTAAAAATTACCAAATAATATTTAGCTAGATAAGTTTGAATTTTGTTTTAGAATATTTAACATTGGCGATTAAGATGTACAATAAAACCCAAAATATTGCCAATGACCTATCCTACCTAGCTACTCCCACACCCATATATTGGCATCACCCGATGCACTCAAACCTAATAGGGAATAACCCTTTTGCAGGTATTCGTACCACGGTATAACTGCTATAGAACCTAATAATTAATACCCAATCAACATTCTATAGTAAAAGTTATCTAGAATCCGCAATCGATTGCGGAATCAATTAACAGACAAGTTTTAAGATTATTCTTGTTACCCAATCTATCTATGTTTATGAAAAATGTTTACAAAAATCTAAGTGCATTGCTATTGCTCTTAGTATTTGCCAGTTCGGCTGCCATGGCACAAAGAGTTGTGACAGGTACTGTTCTGGATGAGTATGATGTTGGTTTGCCAGGTGTTTCGGTCCTCGTAAAGGGCACCACCACTGGTACAGCAACAGACATCGACGGGAAATTTTCCCTTAATGTTCCTAATGACCAAGCAATTTTGGTGTTTTCCTTTATAGGTTATGCCAAAGTGGAGCAAGCCGTAGGAAATAGAAGTGTAATTGATGTTAAACTAGCTCCAGACGAGCAAACTCTAACAGAGTTGGTTGTTACAGGTTATACAATTGATAGCCGTCGTGAAACAACCGGTGCGATTGCTACGGTCGATCCAAAGGATTTGACAGTAATTCCAACTGGTAACGTAGAGCAAACACTTCAAGGTCGTGTATCAGGTGTGACAGTTATTACAAATGGTCAGCCAGGTACCACCTCAATTATTCGTGTTCGTGGTTTTGGTTCCTTCGGAGGAAATGAACCGCTTTACGTAGTGGATGGTGTGCCTGTAACTTCTACTGATTTCTTGAATCCTGATGATATCGAGTCTACCACAGTATTGAAAGATGCTGCGGCAGCATCCATTTATGGTGCTAGAGCATCTAATGGTGTGATTATCTATACTACCAAAAGAGGAAAAAGAGGAAATCAAAAGCTTCGAGTAGATTACAATGGTATGTATGGTTCTACTGACCCTGGTAAAGGGTTGGATATGATGAATCCGCAAGATTTTGCTAATTACACATGGTTAGCAGAACAAAACCAAGCTTGGTTGGATGGCAATTCTCCAGAATACAATCATCCTCATTTTGGTAGTGGAAGTAGCCCTGTTATGCCATATTACTTGAGCGTAATTCAGCAAAACTCTGATGGATCTCTAGAAAATGTTTCAGGAGTTACATCTCCTTTAAGCGCTAGTGAGATTGAGCAACAAAGAAGCTGGTACAATGTCGATCCTAATAAAGGTGCAGTTTTACAGTTGATAAGAGCTGCAGGTGGAGAAGGAACAGACTGGTATAAAGCAATTACACGTAACGCTCCACTTCATAGACATTCAATTGGTTTGAATGGTGGATCAGAGACCAGTCGTTTTTATGTAGGTATGGGCTATCAGGATCAAGCAGGTATTCTATTGAATAATAACTTCAAAAGAATTACGCTTAGAGCAAACTCAGAGTTTGATGTAACTAATAAAATTAGAATTGGAGAAAACTTCCAAGCTACTTATCGTCAGGTATTAGGACAAACTGGTGGTAATGGCGGTATTGGTATTGCTCAGGACGAGAATGATATCCTTTCTGCCTTTAGAATGCCATCCATCATTCCTGTTTATGATGAATTTGGAGGATATGCTGGTACTGCTGTTGGTGGTTTCAACAACCCAAGAAACCCTGTGGCAACCAGAGAAGGTCAAAAAGACAACAGAAACTTCAATGCGAATATTTTTGGTAATGTTTATGCAGAAGTTGACATCTTGGATGATTTGACTTTTAGAACTTCTATAGGTGGTAGATACAACAACTACTACTATTGGGGATATTCTAGAAGACAATATGAAAACTCGGAAAACAATTCAGCATTTGGATATAACGAAGGATCTGGATTCAACTTTGCATGGGTATTTACTAATACTGTTTCTTGGAAGAGAACATTTGGAAAGCATGCATTTGATGTAATCGCTGGTCAGGAAGCGTTAAATAATGGATCTGGTAGAGATATCAGTGCCTCTGGTAACAATCCATTCTCCACTGACCCAGACTTCATTACAATCACTAACCTTCCTGTAAGTAGTAGACAAGTGAATTCTAGCTTATATAGAGGTGTAAACTTCTCCTCTTACTTTGGACGTGTGAATTATACTTTCAATGACAAGTACTTGTTCAGTGGTGTGATTCGTAGAGACGGTTCTTCAGTATTTGGTTCTAACTCCAGATATGGTGTGTTCCCGGCATTCTCCGCAGCTTGGAGAATTTCTTCTGAAGGATTCTTACAGAGCGCTACTTGGATTGATGATTTGAAAATCCGTGGTGGATGGGGTCAGATGGGTAACTCAAACCCAGTTCCTGCCACTAACCAATATTCTACTTTTGCTGGTGATGTAGGAAACTCTTCTTACGATATCTCAGGTAGCAACTCTTCCGCAGTTATTGGATTTAGAAGAACACGTATCGGTAACCCTAATACACAATGGGAAACAGCTGAAACGAAGAATATCGGCTTTGACGGTACATTCTTTAACGGTCGTTTGGATGTGATTTTTGACTGGTGGAGAAAAGACACCAAAGATTTGTTATTCCAATTGCCAATTCCTCAAACAGCAGGTAGTAATGCTGCACCTCCTTTCATCAATATCGGTCAGATGTTGAATAGAGGTGTGGACCTTTTGGTTTCAACTAAAGGTAACCTAAGTTCAGATTTTACATATGATTTGACTATTACTGCTTCCACATTGAAGAATGAAATTGTGGCATTGGCTCCAGGATTGGATATTATTACTTCAATCAACCCATCTTATAGAGGTATTCAGCCAATCAGAAACCAAGTGGGCTATTCTCTTTCGTCTTTCTATGGATACAAGCAAATTGGATTGTTCCAAAGTGCTGAAGATGTAGCTTCTCATGCTACCCAATCTGGAGCAGCTCCAGGTAGACTGAAGTTTGAAGATGTAAATGGAGATGGTGAAATCACTCCTGATGATAGAACTTTCTTGGGAAGTCCAGTTCCTGATTTTACAGGTGGTGTGAATTTCTCAGTTGGTTACAAAGGATTTGATATCGCTGCTTATTTCTATACCTCGATTGGCAATGAAGTTTGGAACCAATCTAGATGGTTCACTGATTTCTTCCAGACATTTGAAGGAGCAGCTATCTCTACGAGATTGAAAGACTCTTGGACTCCTGATAATCCTAATGCAACTATTCCTATTGTAGAGAGAACAACCAACTTCTCTACTTCAGAGCAAGCAAACTCTTATTATGTCGAAGATGGATCTTATTTGAGATTGCAAAACGTGACATTGGGTTATACTCTTCCTCAGAGCTTGTTGGAAAGATGGAGAATGGAGAGATTGAGAGTGTTTGCATCTGCTAATAACTTGTTCACAATCACAGGTTATGAAGGATTGGATCCTGCAGTAGGTGGATCTGCAGATACTACTTTTGGTATCGATGTAGGAAACTATCCTGTGACGAGAGGTTATACTTTCGGTGTTAACCTAAGCTTCTAAAGCGAAGGAGAAAAGACAAGATGTTTTAAAAAAAAATGATTATTCAAATGAAAAAATTTAGAATAAAAATTGGAGCACTTCTTTCCTCAGCTGCTTTAATGGTTGCGGTAAGTTGTAGTGATGATTTTCTTGATGTGCCACCAACCGGTGTTTTGGCAGAGTCTCAATTACAGACTTTGGCAGGGTTGGAAGCCTCTTTGATTGCCGCATATTCTCAGGTAAATGGTAGAAGCAACCGTCTGGCATCTCCATCCAACTGGGTATGGGGCAGTATCAGAGGCGGTGAGGCAAATAAGGGTACTGACCCAGGTGATTTTGCTACTATCAACCCAATCCAAAGATTTGAAAACAATTCAGCGTCTGGTGATATGGGCGCAAAATGGAATGGAGCCTATGAGGGAATTGCGAGAAGTAATTCTGTTTTAAGATTGATGCAAAATGCAGCAGAAGATGTAACGGATGCTGATAAAGTAAGAATCGGAGCACAAGCTCGCTTCTTAAGAGGTCACTACTATTTTGAGTTGAAAAGATTGTATGGTGATACTCCTTATGTAGACGAGAATGTAGATTATGGTTCTGGCTTAGAAGAAGTAAGCAACAATCAGGATTTGTGGCCTTTTATCGAAGCTGATTTCCAATATGCAGTTGATAATCTTCCAGGTACACAGTCTCAAGTAGGTAGGGTGAACCAGTGGGCTGCAAAAGTATATTTGGCTAAAGTTTACCTATATCAAGGTAAGTTCTCTCAAGCAAAAACTTTGTTTGACGATGTAGTTGCAAATGGTGTTACCTCAAACGGTTTGAAATACGGATTGGTAGATGACTATGCTGATTTGTGGAGAGGTGAACATGACAATAACAAGGAAACAGTTTGGGCTTATCAATCAGCTGCAGGAACTGGATCTGTGAACAACGCGAACCCAGAGTTTGATTTGAATTTCCCTTATAACTCTGCTGCTCCAGGTGTTTGTTGTGGTTTCTACCAACCTTCTTTCACATTTGTAAACTCTTTTAGAACAGATTCTAATGGGTTGCCTTTGATTGACAATTCTTACAATGATCCTGCTAATAGAGTGAAAAGTGATATGGGCTTAGGTTCTGCTGATCCATTTACTCCAGATACTGGTAACTTGGATCCTAGATTAGATCATACAGTTGGTAGAAGAGGACTTCCTTATTTGGATTGGCAAGACCATCCAGGAGCTTCTTGGATAAGAAATCAACCAAATGGTGGTCCATATTCTCCTAAGAAATATGTGTATACTCAAACAGAGGTTGGTTCTTTCCAAGATAACTCTTCCTGGACTCCTGGATACACAGGCTTGAATGTTTACATTATCAGATACTCAGACGTACTGTTGATGTCTGCTGAAGCTGATATTGAAGCGGGGGATTTGGAAAGTGCCAGAACCAAAGTAAACATGGTAAGAGAAAGAGCTATGAACTCCCAATTGTTGAGAGAAGATGGTTCTAAAGCTGCGAATTACAAAGTAGGTACTTATACATCTGCTTGGGCTAGCCCAGATATGGCTAGAAAAGCAGTAAGATTAGAGAGAATGCTTGAATTAGGTATGGAAGGTCATCGATTCTATGATCTTGTAAGATGGAATACTGTTCAAGCAGAATTGGATTACTATTTTGCTACAGATGGAGTACTTCTTTCTTCATCTCTTGGTGGAGCTAAATTCACTGAAAAGTATAAATTGTTACCAATTCCTCAAGATCAAATAGATATTACTGGGGCTGATATTTTGATTCAGAATCCAGGTTTCTAAACCATTTCAATTAAAATTAAAAGGAGACCAATTGGTCTCCTTTTTTTGTTTTGAGCACGTTAAATGCTTGAAATAATTTCTATGCTAGCTTGAGAAATGCTATTTTCAGGGTTGTCTATCATACCCAATCTACCCATGAAGTACCCATCTATCTTTGTCTTTCTTTTAGTACTATTTTATATAAGTGCTTGTAATAAAACTGAGACATTATTCGAATTAAAAAGCCCCGAATCTACCGGAGTTACTTTTAATAATGAGATCATTGAGACAGATTCATTCAACATCTTAACCGATGAATATATATTCAATGGTGGAGGAGTATCGGTTGCAGATTTTGACCAGAACGGATTACCTGATTTGTTTTTTACAGGTAACCAGGTTTCCAATAGATTATATCTAAACCAAGGTGATTTTAAATTTGAGGATATCTCTAAAGGAGCAGGAATCGAAGCAGCTACATTTTGGTGTACAGGATCTACTGTTGTAGATATTAATAATGACGGTTGGCAAGATATCTATATCGCAGCAGCCATGAAAACTGGTCCAGGAGAACGGAATAATCTTCTTTTTGTGAATCAAGGAAAAGGATCAAATGGTGAAATTTCTTTTAAAGAAATGGCTTCCCAATATGGAATAGCTGATGCTGGAAATGGGATGGGGGCTGCATTTATTGACTATGATCTAGATGGGGATTTGGATTTGTATGTTCTGAATAATGAGCAAAGCAAAGTGATTCCTTCAAATTATAGAGAGAAAATTACTGATGGGACTGCTATAAATAATGATGCGTTTTACAGAAATAATGGAGATGGAACATTTTCGAATGTTACCAAAGAAGTAGGGATTATAATTGAAGGTTTTGGGCTTGGTTTATTGATTGCTGATTTGAATAATGATGGATGGCCAGATATCCATGTTTCCAATGACTATATCACCAATGATATTTTATATATCAATAATCAAGATGGTACTTTTTCAAACGAAATTTCTAAAAGATTAAAACATCAAAGTCAATTTTCAATGGGTTCAGATATAGCTGATTTCAATAATGATTTGAAGCCAGATATTATGACTTTGGATATGCTTGGAGAGGATAATTATCGAAAGAAGACTACCATTGGTATGAACTCCTACCAGGTTTATTTGAGTAATGAGCAATGGGGGTATGAATATCAATATGTGAGGAATATGCTCCATATGAATAATGGAAAGAATGTTCCTTTCAGTGAAATCGGCATGTATTCAGGTATTTATCAAACGGATTGGTCCTGGGCTCCTTTATTTGGAGATGTTGATAATGATGGGAATAGAGATCTTTTAGTGACAAATGGATTTCCACGAGACATTACTGATAAAGACTTTGCCAATTACCGTGCAGATGTGGGCTCAGTTGCCACAGTAAGACAATTATTGGACTCCATCCCAATTGTGAAAATTCCAAATTATGCTTTTCACAATCAAGGAGATCTGACCTTTATAGATTCTGGCAAATCTTGGGGATTGGATAAACCTTCTTTCTCCAACGGCGCTGCTTTAGTTGACTTGGATCAAGATGGGGACTTGGATTATGTGGTTAATAATATCAATGATCCTGCATTTATTTTTGAAAATCATCTGGATAAAAAAGAAAATAAAGGTTTGTTTTTAAGGTTGAAGCTGAAAGGAAAAGAAGGAAATCCTTTTGGTTTGGGGACAAAGGTAATTGTGATTTTAGAGGATGGTACAAGGCTTTACCAGGAGCAACAAATTGTCCGAGGTTATATGTCAAGTTTGGATGATGTGATGCATTTTGGAGTTGGACCAAATAATTCTATTTCTTCGGTTTTGGCTATTTGGCCTGATGGAAAACGTAGCTTGATCAAAAACCCGGAACTCAATACTGTAATCGATGTCAACTATTCAGATGCAAATGCAGGGACTTCGAACTTTGCAATATTGGATGAAGAAAATGCCGAGTCACTATTTGAGGAAGTGAGTGAAGATCTTGGTTTGGTCTATATTCATGAGGAAGAAGATAAAATTGATTTCAATATCCAAAGAATCTTGCCTCACAAGCTTTCTCAGTATGGTCCATCATTGGCAGTAGGTGATGTCAATGGAGATGGTGCAGAAGATTTGATAGTGGGCTCTTCTTCGGGATTTGAACCTCTTTTATTCACTCAAAATTCTGATGGTTCTTTTGCCAAAAAAATATTACTCCCTGGCGAAAATCCAGCTTTTGAGGAAATGGGGATTCTACTTTTTGATATTGAGAATGATGGGGATCTGGATCTGTATTTAGTCGAAGGAAGCAATGAATTTCCTCAAAATTCAGCTGAATATTCTGACAGGATGTTTTTGAATGATGGGAATGGAAACTTCACATTAGATGAAAATTTCAGTTTAGTGAAGGCTAGCGGAAGTGCTGTAAGAGCAGCTGACTTTGATCAAGATGGCTATTTGGATCTATTTGTAGGAGGTCGAACTCCTGTTGCGCAATTTCCCTATCCAGAAAGGAGCTTTTTGTTGAAAAATGGAAATGGGATTTTAGAGGATGTGACAGATCAAGTAGCTCCAGATTTAAGAAATGTTGGGATGGTCACCGATGCAATTTGGTCGGATGTGGATTTAGATGGCTTGGTGGATCTGGTAATTGTTGGTGAGTTAATGCCGATTACGGTATTTAAAAATGATGGAGAGAAACTAAATCGAATCGAAACTGGACTAGAATCATATTTAGGTTGGTGGAATTCTATCAATTCCGGTGATTTTGATCAAGATGGAGATGTGGATTTTGTAGTTGGAAATATGGGGGCAAATAATCACCACCACCCAACTCAAGAGCATCCTGTAAAAATTTATGCGAAAGATTTTGACAAGAATGGGAGTGTGGACCCTGTTACTTTTTCTTGGTATAAGGGCAGAGATGGAGAATATCAATCTTTTCCTAGCCATTTCTGGGCGGACTTATACGGCCAAAGCACCTTGTTTAGAAAGAAATTTGAAAGGTATAAGACTTATGCTTTGAGTACAGAAGAATCTCTTTTTACCGAAGATGAGAAAAAGGATGCTTTGATTCTGGAAGGTAATTTTGACAAATCGGTATATGTTGAGAATCTAGGAGGAGGAAAGTTTAAAATTCATGAATTGCCTTCTTTGGCTCAATTGGGTCCTGTCAATGGACTATTGACTGAGGATGTTAATGGTGATGGGTTTTTGGACATTCTTTTAGTTGGGAATGATTATGGAAATGAGATTTTCATTGGAAAACTGGATGCGTTAATTGGATTGGTTTTGATTGGAGATGGAAAAGGAGGGTTTGCTCCTATGGAAGCAGCTGAAAGTGGGTTTGTAGTTCCAGGTGATGCAAAAGCCCTAGTGAAAATAGCCTCTGTAAATGGAGGACCTTTGATAGTGGCCTCTCAAAATAGGGATGAACTCAAAGTGTTCAGAGGTAAAACCAAAGAAAACCAAGTAATCGAACCAGGTCAACAAGTTGCTGCACTTTTGGTTGAGCTGGAAAATGGAAAAACTCAAAGGATAGAAATTACCCATGGCGCTGGATTCCTATCCCAGTCTTCTAAAGAGATTACTTTGCCACTTGGAATAAAATCACTGAAAGTAATTGATTACAAGGGTGAGCAAAAGGACTTCGATTTATCTCTGCTAAATTAATTATCGATACAACTCCCCGTGATTCACAGAGCAGATGTCCAGAATTAGGTCAGAAACCTTTTCAGTAACATCCTCAAAATATCGCCTCCCCTTTTCTGTGGAGGCTTTTTTTGGATTACCGATTCCAGTGTCAGCAGTTACCTGAGACCATTTTCTTTCTGCCCAGGCCCATTTTTCTCTTACTCCAGCGATCACTGATTTTTTTTCTTCACCATCACCTGCTTCTTCAAGAGGCAATACCAATTCAGGATGAAGATGCATGATGAGGGATGTTTCTAGTTCGTCAGCATGGTCTCCGCCTTCTTCAAAGTATTCTTTTTTGTCTAAAGCCTGGAACCAATTACAGGTGAAAAGAAGCATGTCTTGGTACTTCAATCCCAATTCCCGTAAAGCAGTTTTGAAATCATTTCCTCCATGACTGTTCAGAATGAGAAGTTTTTTTAATCCTTGTCGATGAAAGACCTCCAGTAGATCTTTCAAAATAGCGAATTGGGTGCTTGGATTTAAATTCATGTCCAAGTAGATATCCGATTGCCCGGTATTGACCCCAAAAGGGATAGTCGGTAGGATTACAACGTTAGCTCCTTTTTCCCATGCCTTCCTTCCAGCTTCTTCTCCTATTGCATCTGCCTCATAAACATCTGTGCCATAAGGCATGTGATAATTATGCGCTTCAGTAGCTCCCCAAGGAAGAACTGCCAAATCAAATCGGTGGTCTTTGAGGGTTTTCCAATTTGCTTCTTTCAGGATATAAGGTCTCATGTTATTTTTAGAGGAATTGAATGAAAAATGGCTTAATTCGGGTCAAAATTGATAATTTGAACGCTCGAATCTAAAATAAGTCTAATGTCTCAAAGAAGAAAATTTATCAAGCAAACGCTGATGAGCTCTGCTCTGTTTATTCCTGGAGTAGGTCAAACATTTGCAAATGGTCCAAAATCACAAAATGCTGGAGAAAAGCCGTTGATTTTGTCTACTTGGAACCATGGACTTCCTGCAAATGCGGCGGCTTTGAAGAAATATACCGAAACAAATAATATACTAGATGCGGTTGAGGCCGGTGTAATGGATACGGAGTTGGACATGAGTAATTTATCTGTTGGTCTTCAAGGATTGCCAGATAGAGAAGGGATTACTACGCTGGATGCTTCAATTATGAAAGGGGATGGATCTTGTGGTTCTGTTGCCTTCGTAAGACAAGTGAAACATCCAATTAGTCTGGCTAGAGTTGTGATGGAGAAAACGCCTCACGTGATGATCGTAGGTGAAGGTGCAAGACAATTGGCGATTGCCGAAGGTTTTCCAATTGAAGAAGAAAAACTAAGTCCGAAAGCTGAAGCCGCTTATTTAAAATGGAAAGAAACTAGTCAGTATAAGCCGGTAATTAATATTGAGAATCATGATACAATCGGAATGATTGGGATTGGTGCTGATGGTAAATTGGCAGGAAGCTGTACGACCAGTGGATTGGCTTATAAAATGCATGGTCGAGTAGGGGATAGCCCAATTATTGGAGCTGGGCTTTATGTTGATGATGAAGTTGGAGCTGCGACGGCTACTGGTCTTGGAGAGTCTATCATTAGAATTTGTGGCAGTTTCTTGATTGTTGAATTGATGCGCCAAGGAAGAACTCCTCAAGAGGCATGTGAAGAGACAGTGAGACGATTGGTTGCCAAAAACGAAAAGAATATCAAAGATCTTCAAGCAGGGTTCCTTGCAATTAATAAAGATGGTGAAGTGGGGGCTTTTGCGGTTCATCCAGGTTTCAATTTTGCCAAAGGAGGACTTCATGGAAATGCAATGATCGACTCCAATAGCTATTTCAAAGGATGAGAGAATTCCTATTAGAATCTCCGGTTTTCAATCTTCAGTCTGCTTTAGATGCTGCTGTTTATGGAGTGGATAGGTTGGAGCTTTGTGCTAATTTTCCTGAAGGAGGAGAGACTCCCAGTGCGGGAATGCTCAAATACCTAAAGAGCGAAGTTGATATTCCTGTTTTCGTAATGATCCGACCTCGTGGCGGAGATTTTTGCTATTCTTCTAAAGAGTGGATGGTAATGAAAAGGGATATTGAAGTTTTGGGAGGGCTTGGAGCAGATGGATTCGTTTTTGGTGTTTTGGATGAAGATGGGAATGTAAACAAAGAAGCTTGCGAATCTTTAATGAGAACAGCAAATGGAAAACCTTGTACATTTCATAGGGCGTTTGATGCTTGCCGTGATCCAAAAGAAGCCTTGGAAGATATTATTTCACTAGGATTTGCAAGGATCCTGACTTCAGGTGCTAAAAATAGTGTTACTGAAGGAATGGGGCTGATAGAGGAGCTTTTGGATGCAGCAAAAGATCGAATCATAATCATGCCTGGAGGTGGGTCCAAAGCGGAGCATGTCACTTATTTGCAGAAATTTCCCAATTTCAAAGAAATTCATGCATCCTGCAAGACCAAGACTCCAGCTGCAAATCGATTTGTAAATCCAGATGTTCAATTTTCATCTGATCCAGATGACTTCAACTTTCACTTGGGGATAGATAAAAAAGTAGTTCTAGAATTTAAAGAGGCTTTTAATTCATGAAAAGGCTTGCTTTCCTTTTCTTAATAATGGCAATTGGCTGCAATCCTATTTCTGAAAGGAAGCAGCCAATTCCTTCTTTATACCGACTCTCACAGATGGATTTGAAGTTGGAGGGAAAGCAATTGGCAGAGCTTTACTGTGCAAACTGCCATCTCAAGCCTGAGCCTGAACTTTTGACTAAAGATATCTGGGAATCCTCCGTCCTTCCGGATATGAGGATGAGAATGGGATTGTATTTGGAAGAGGATTTTGGGAGAACACTTCCTGAAGAGATGGATGTTCCTGAAGGAATCTACTCCAAGACTCCCTTTATCACGGAAGAGAATTGGTCAAAAATAAAGCAATATTACATAGATAATGCTTCCAAAGAACCTTTGCCACAAATTGCTAAAGAGACTCCAACTTTGGGTCTTCCTGGTTTTGAAGTGGGAATCCCAGAATTTGATTTTGTCTATCCAAATCTGACTACGATGGTATCGATTGATGAGAAAGGCGATTTATGGTTGGGACATCGATTTCGGAAGCTTTTTCATTTAGATGAAGGATCAGGTTTTTCAATCATCGATTCGATTTCTACCCCTGTTGCTCCAGTTCAGATTAAATTTACTAAAGACGGATTTGAATTGTTATCCATGGGACTGATGGATCCTGCAAATGATTCATTGGGGACATTTCAAAAGTATCAAATTGAGTCAGGTGTTTGGGAAAGCAATGAGGTTTTTGATCAATTAATAAGACCTGTTCATGTTTCTTATGGAGATTTAAACTCTGATGGAGTTGAAGATTATGTCATTTCTCAATTTGGTAATCACATTGGGAAATTGAGTGCATTTCTTTCAAGTTCATCAGGCTACGATGAGCTTGTGATAAAGGCATTGCCGGGAGCAAGAAAAGTTGAACTTGTCGATATAGATCAAGATGGGGATTTAGATCTAGTAGGTTTGATGACTCAGGCTCAAGAGGGTGTTTTTTTATGGGAAAATGATGGAGAAGGGCATTTTCTGGAAAAACCACTTATTCGATTCCATCCAGCCTTTGGCGGGAGCGATTTTCAAATAATCGATTTCAATCAAGATGGACTTTTGGATTTGGTTGTTGCCAATGGTGACAATGCTGATTTATCTCAACAGTTGAAAGGGTATCATGGTGTTAGGATTTTTTTGAATCAAAATGGTGAATTTGAAGAATCATGGTTTTATCCTATGTATGGAGCAAGTGGGGTGATAGTTGAAGATTTTGATCAGGATGGAGATCAGGATCTGATGACGATTTCTTTCTTCCCTGATAAAAAAGAAAAACCATCTGAGCAATTGATTTATTTTAAAAATGAAGGGAATGTCAACTTAAAGCCATTTGTCTCAGAAGTAAAATGGGATTCAAATTTTTTGATTTTGAGTAAAGGGGATATAGATCGCGATGGAGATATTGATGTGTTTATAGGTGTATTTGATTTTGAGGATTTATATAAGAAACCTTCTGAAAATTGGACTCCCTTGGTTTTGTTGAAAAATAATAATCTGTAAATAATATAAAAAACAATATTTATTTCTTTTAAAGAAATTTAATTCAAATATTGTTTTTTAAAAATCATTTTTTTCAGTATATTATAATTTAACAATAAACCCTTTTCGACTATGGTAAAAAGCTTTCAGGGAGTCAGAATGGTCGAACCCAAAAAGACTCAAACTAATCAAATTCTAGTTCAGGACCACATGAGTACCAATTTGGTAACTTTTCATTCAGATGATACGATTGATCAAGTGATGGAAATATTGACCAAACGAAAAATTTCTGGCGGTCCAGTGGTAGATTCTTCAGGGGCTCTGATCGGGATTATTTCCGAAGTAGATTGTCTCAGGGAAATTATTAAAGGGAAGTATACCAATACCCCAAAATTTCCGGCAAAAGTAAAAGAACATATGTCTACCGATGTGATAACTATCCCACCTGACCTTTCTCTTTTTGATGTGGCTGGAAAGTTTCTTGAACACAAGATTAGAAGATTCCCTGTGCTTAAAAATGGCCGGTTAGTCGGTCAAATTAGTTTATCTGATGTGATACGTGCTTTTCCTAAACTCAAACATACAACCTGGTAGAAAACAAGGCTGTCATTCGACAGCCTTTTTTTATTTAGATTTGGTTAGTGCTTGATCGACATCTTGGATAATGTCGTCATAATGTTCTAATCCTACAGAAAGACGAATTAGTCCGTCTGTAATTCCAACTCGATTTCTCTCTTCTTCAGAAAGCTTGCTATGGGTAGTTGAGGCTGGATGGGTCACAATACTTCTACTATCTCCCAAATTGGCTGTTACAGAAATCATCTGAAGGTTATCGATGAACCTCTGTGCTCTTTGTACTCCGCCTTTTAAATCTAAAGTGACAATTCCACCTCCTTGACTCATTTGTTTTACAGCTAAATGATGCTGTGGGTGTGTTTTCAAAAATGGATATTTCACAGAGATGATCTCCGAATTCCCTTCGAAATGCTCTGCTACAGTCAAGGCGTTGGAGCAATGTCTATCCATCCGAACACCTAGTGTTTCCATACTTTTGGAAAGAATCCATGCGTTGAATGGAGAAATGGCAGGTCCAGTATGTCTCGTAAAGAACTGGACATCTTTAATCAATTCTTTCTTACCGAGAATCAGCCCTCCCAAAACTCTTCCTTGTCCATCAATGTACTTAGTGGCCGAATGCGTTACTATGTGTGCTCCCCATTTAGCTGGTTGCTGTAAATAGGGAGAAGCAAAACAATTGTCAACAACCAAAATCAAATTGTGCGCAGCAGCAAATTTACCAGCCCATTCCAAATCGATAATTTCCAATCCTGGGTTGGACGGAGTTTCGATGAAAAGCATTTTCGTGTTGCTTTGAACGAGTTTATCCCAGTTTTCAAAATCTGAAATATCGCCATAGGTGGAAGTAATTCCCCATTTAGGGAACACTCGAGTCAACAATTGGTGAGTAGATCCAAATAAGGATCTTGCTGCCAAAACATGGTCTCCTTGTTGTAGAAGAGATGCGATACTCGCGAACATTGCGGCCATTCCTGAAGCCGTAGCAATACCATCCTCAGTTCCTTCAGCTGCACAGATTTTCTCAATTAAATCTGTGGAGTTTGGGTTTGCATAGCGAGAATAGATGTTGCCTTCGATTTCATCTGCAAAAGTTGCTCTGGCTTCCTCAGCAGAATCAAAGGTGAAACTAGAAGTAAGATAAATTGGTGCGGAATGCTCCTTTTGATTGGATTTGGATTTTGCTATCCGTATAGAGTTGGTCTCAAAATGTTGGCTCATGGTCCTTACTTGTTTGTA
Source organism: Algoriphagus sp. PAP.12 (assembly GCF_026652115.1). Classification (GTDB taxonomy): domain Bacteria; phylum Bacteroidota; class Bacteroidia; order Cytophagales; family Cyclobacteriaceae; genus Algoriphagus. Next base: position 41,368 of record NZ_JAPPSQ010000022.1, read on the forward strand.
ACGTGATAAATATCAGCGCAATCTGAAAATCAGACCCGGGAAGGTAGAACCAAAAAAGGATTAGGAGTAAATAAAGCCAATTTATAGTTCCCAATTCGGGTAGGATTTGGCACCTTTTCGGTAATTCGCCGAATGGTTGCCAGAGGGTCTTAGAGCCTATTCTCTCGCCTCTTCTTTATAAATCAGTTGCCTGAAGTGATGCAAAGTAACATGCTGGAAATCTTATTTCCAAGCATTTGTTTCAATCATTGAATTGAGTCATGGTTTGAGCAATACCAATTGTGCAAAAACCCAGAATCATATCTATTGCTTTGTCCATCATAATTGGTAATTCTGCAAACTCACCTTCAGTGAATTTTCCCAATACAAAATCTACTTGTCTACCCTTTGGAAAGTCGTCTCCGATTCCCATTCTTAATCGAGGGTAGTTTTGTCCACCAGTTAGTGCCTCGATATTTTTAAGGCCATTGTGTCCCGCTGCACTACCTTTAGCTCTCATTCGAAGTTTCCCAAATGGAATAGCAACTTCATCCACTATTACTAAGATGTTTTCTTTTGGGATGGACAATTCTTTCATCCAGTAGTTTACCGCCTTTCCGCTGAGGTTCATGTAAGTGGTCGGTTTGATTACATGAATATTTCTCCCTTTATGCTTGAACTCAGTCTTGAATGCAAGCCTGTCACTTTTCCACTCTGCACCAAATTTATCTGCTAATCTGTCTACAGTGAGAAAACCGATATTGTGACGTGTCAATTCGTATTCAGGGCCAATATTGCCCAAGCCAATGATTAGATATTTCATAATGAATCCTCTAGGATACAAAATAAAAAATCCTGCCTTTTGGGCAGGATTTTAAATGATGTCGATAGAATTATTCTTCAACTTTTTTACCTCTCAATGCTCTTGGGATACCGATGGTAACTACAGAAACATTAGGGCTAGTAAGGATTTCGAAGTTTTCAGGCTTCAATTCACCAACTTTGAAGGATTTTCCAAGTTCCAAAGAAGAGATGTTTACTTCTACGAAATCAGGGAAGTCTTTTGCAAGTCCTTTCACTTTCAAAGATCTGGTCTTCAATTCCAATTTACCCCCTTTAGCAATACCTGGAGAATTTCCAGTTACTTTGACAGGGATTTCGAATTTGATAGGACGATCTTCAGTGTAAGCCATGAAGTCAACGTGCAACAAAGCCTCACTTACTGGGTGGAATTGAGCATCTTTCAATACTGCCTTAACGATAGTACCTTCGATGTTTAACTCTACCAAGTGAACTTCAGGAGTGTACAACAAATCACGGAAAAGGATTGCTGGACTGGAGAAGTGAATTTGCTCAGGGATACCTGGTCCGTAAACCACGCATGGTACACTACCATTGTCTCTGATCTCATTCAAGCTTTGGCTATCGAGATTTGCTCTTTTAAACCCTATAATCTCAAGCGTTTTCATATGTTATGTATTTTAAAATTGGTTCTTAAATAAATAGAGAACTGATAGATGTATGACCAGTTACCGCATGAATAGCTTTGGCAAAAAGGTCAGCTACTGACAATACTCTTACTTTGGAGGATTTCTGGGAAAGAGGGATGGTGTTTGTGATTACCAATTCTTCCAATACTGAGTTTTCAATATTGTTATATGCTTTTCCAGAAAGAACACCGTGAGTGACGATTGCTCTTACCGATTTAGCTCCTTTCTCTTTGATGATTTGAGCTGCTTTACACAAGGTACCTGCAGTATCTACCAAATCATCAACAAGAATTACATCTTTTCCTTCAACATCTCCGATCAATTGCATAGAAGCAATTTCATTGGCTCTTTTTCTGTGCTTATCACAGACAACCATTTCTACTTCAAAGTGCTTCGCATAAGCTCTAGCACGTGCTACCCCTCCTACATCCGGTGCTGCGAAAATCATGTCCGGAAGGTTCAGCTGGGTCAAATAGGGCACAAAGATAGCTGATCCATTTAAATGATCCAATGGTATGTCAAAAAATCCTTGAATCTGACCAGCATGCAAGTCACATGTCATAATTCTGTCAGCTCCTGCAGAAGTGATCATATTGGCAATCAGTTTTGCTGCAATAGATACACGAGGTCTATCTTTTCTGTCTTGACGAGCATAACCAAAATATGGTATGACAGCACAAACTTTGTAGGCACTTGCTCTTTTGGCAGCATCGATCATCAAGCAAAGTTCCAAAATATTATCACTAGGCTGATTTGTACTTTGGATGATGAAAACTGTACAGCCTCGAATGGATTCATTGTAGCTAGGAGACATTTCTCCATCACTAAATTTTGAGAGAGTGACGTCGCCTAATTTTTTGCCATAATTTTTGGCAATCTTCTCGGCTAAATCGGTGCTATTGGAACCGGCAAATATTTTTACCTCAGACATGTAAGAATTGTTTTGTTTGGAGGAAGAATCGATAAGGATACTGAGACAAAAGTAATAATTTTTGATGGCAAGGGAAGTGATGTTAAAGGATATCCGAAGAATATTTTGGAGTTGCTTTTAATTTTTTTCAAAACTTTTAGAATTGATTTTCTCCGATCCTGTAAAAAATATGCGAAAGGGCACTTATTTCAGAGTGCCTCTTTTTTTATGTCTTATTTTAGAGAAATTGACTAAAACCACCAAATAAACTCTTATGAGAAAACGATTTACACTTTTGGGGCTGTTGATGCTTGTTTGGGTCTCTGCGATTCAAGCTCAGCAAGTTCCTACACCAAAATCCCATTTTGGTTTTGATATTGGCGATCCCTACATGCTTGCTAATTTTACAGAAACTGAAGCCTATTTCAAGAAAGTAGCTGAAGCTTCTGATCGCGTACAATATTTCAGTATTGGAAAAACTGAGTTTGGAAGAGAGCAACCGATGCTTGTTATCACCTCTCCTGAAAACCAGGCTCAGTTAGAAAAATATAAAGAAATTTCTCAGAAACTAGGTAGAGCAGAAATCTCTAAAGAGGAGGCAAAAAGACTTTCTAAAGAAGGTAAACCAGTGATCTGGATCGATGGAGGACTTCATGCGAGTGAGGTAGTAGGTGCTCAGCAATTGATTGAGACATTGTATACCCTTGCTTCAAGAAATGATGAGGAAACTTTAAAGATTCTGGATGAAGTGATCATCCTTTTGGTGCATGTCAATCCTGATGGAATGGAAATCATGTCAAATTGGTATATGAGCAATGAGGATGTGGAGAAAAGAAATAAGAATATCCCGGTGCTTTACCAAAAGTATGTTGGTCATGATAACAATAGAGATTTTTATATGAACAATATGTCTGAAGCGACTAATATCTCCCTTCAGCAGTACGTAGAATGGCTTCCGCAAATTATTTATAACCACCACCAAAGTGGTCCTTCGGGAACTGTAGTTGCCGGACCTCCTTACCGAGATCCTTTCAACCATGTGTTTGATCCCTTGATTATTTCAAGTCTAGATGGAGTAGGAGCTGCGATGATTAGCAGATTGTACGAGGAGGATAAGCCAGGGTATACCAGGTTGGATGGTTCCGTATTCTCTACTTGGTGGAACGGTGGACTAAGAACTACTCCCTATTACCACAATCAAATTGGGATCTTGACTGAAATTGTGGGTGATCCTTCACCTTTCTCTATTCCATTGGTTCCAGATAGGTTAATTCCAAACAATGGAACACCATATCCAGTGACTCCGGGTCCATGGCCTTTCAGAAGATCTATCGACTACTCTGTTTCATTGAACTACGGTATTTTGAACCATGCGGTAAGGCATGGAGATGAGCTATTGTATAATTTCTATTTGATGGGTAGAAATTCAATTGAAAGAGGTCAAAATGATACTTGGACCAAATATCCTAAATACGCTCAGGCAGTACAGGACGAATTCAATGCTTCTCGTAAAAAAAGAGACGCTGATGATCCAGAAATGTCGGCTTTTGGATTTAGATCAGGTCTTCCGCTTCAGTTTTATGATTCTGTTTATACTGATCAGTCCAAAAAGGATCCATATGGATACATCCTTTCTGCTGATCAACCAGATTTTCCGACTGCTATCAAATTTTTGAATGCTTTGATCAAATCTGGTATTCGTGTTGAAAAAGCAAATGCTGATTTCTCGGTAAATGGTAAATCTTACCCTGCGGGATCTTATGTGGTTAAAACTGACCAGGCCTTCCGACCACATGTGATTGATATGTTCGAGCCGCAAGATCACCCGAATGATTTTTTGTATCCAGGAGGTCCTCCGATTCGCCCATACGATGCTGCTGGTTGGACTTTAGCTTTTCAAATGGGATCAGAAATCGATCGAATCATGGAAGATTTTGATGGTCCATTTGATGCCGTTCCTTATGGAGAAATCCAAACTCCACCTGCCAAAAATTTGGTAAAAGGTTCAGGTTTCTTGATTGACGCAAGAGGAAATAATGCTTTCATGGCAGTCAATGACTTGTTGAAAGCCAAAGTAAAAGTTTATAGAACTTCAACTGAAGTGAATGGATTGCCAGTAGGTTCTTATTATGTAGGTTCTACAGGCAAGAAAGTCTTAGAAAAAGCGGCCCAGGAGTATGGTGTATATCCAGTTGCTGCCTCTATGCCTAAAGGTGCAAAAGAAATCAAGCCTGCTAGAATTGGTCTGTATGATTACTATGGTGGTTCTATGCCGTCAGGGTGGGTAAGATGGATGCTTGAGCAATTCCATTTTGACTACTCATTGGTATTCCCTCAGGAAATTGACAACGGGGATTTGAATGATAAATATGATGTCTTGTTATTCATAAGTTCTGGTATCCCTTCATATGGTAGTCCTGGCTTCACAAGACCTCAACCCGAGGCTTCTGAAATCGATGAGCAATACCGTCATATGTTGGGAAGCTTTACAGCTGATAAATCAGTTCCACAAATTGAAGAGTTTATCAATAATGGTGGTGAAGTGATCACCGTTGGTTCCGCTACAGACTTGGCGTTCTATCTGGGTGTTCCTGTTTCTGATGCATTGGTAGAAATGGGACCTAATGGGAAGGAAGTTTCTTTAAGTGGTGAAAAGTATTACATCCCAGGTTCGGTATTAGAAATGAACGTTGATAATTCTCAACCAATCAATTACGGAATGGGTGAAACTTCTTATATCATGTTCAATAGATCACCTGTGTTTAGATTGGGGCCTGATGCAGCTAATAAAGGTGTGAAAGCACTAGCTTGGTTTGGTGAAGAAGAGCCACTTCGAAGCGGTTGGGCTTGGGGCCAATCGTATTTGAAGTATGGAGTGACTGCTTTTGAAGCTCAAATTGGAAAAGGTAAATTATATGCCTTTGGTCCTGAGATTACCTTTAGAGCTCAATCGCATGGCACTTTCAAAATGTTGTTTAACGGACTTTACAAATAATCAGAAGTCTCAAATACATATTAAATCCTGCCTTTAGGCAGGATTTTTTTGTTTATATGAAACCAAACTAATACAGGTCGAGTAAATTGGAGAACAGATTTGATTGAATGGATAATTACCAACACTATATAAATGCGGAACTCAATTCCTGGCTCTATCAGATGAAAAAGCCTCCTTCTATCGGAAGCAAGCTTACCCATGGAGTTCAAGGAAAAATCAATCAATGGATTCCAGAAAAAGTTCATAAGGTGGTTACAGCTGCGATTGAGAATATGGTGAAAGCTGTTATTTCAGGATCTTCATGGATTGTTCCTAGGCCAGATTCAGATATGCCCTTGAAAGTACGAGAACTTAAAGTTAGGAGCCGCATTAAATGGTATAGGAACACGGCGTCTGTTGAAGGAGCTGTGACTGGAGCAGGAGGGATTTTAATGGGCTTTGCTGATTTCCCGGCATTCCTTACCATCAAGATGAAATTGCTTTTTGATATAGCGGCCTTATATGGCTTTGATACCAAAGACTATCAGGAGAGGTTGTTTCTGTTGTACGTGTTTCAGCTTTCATTTTCTAATCAAGGAAGAAGAAATGATTTGGTCGGTTTGTTAGAGAATTGGGATGTTTACAAAGAAACTTTGCCTAAAAGTATGGATAAATTTGATTGGAAAACTTTCCAGTTGGATTATAGAGATTATATAGACTTGGCCAAGCTAGCTCAATTGATTCCAATCATAGGAGCAGGGGTTGGTGCTATTGCCAATTATAAATTGACAGAGCAATTGGGGAGAAATGCTATGAATGCATTTCGTTTAAGAATTTTGAATTAACCTTCAATTCCATGAGGGAATTTGTCTCAGAAAAATATTGCCAAGAAAGATTAAAAGCTCATATCAGCTCAATTGTAAAATTGTCCCAGGCTGACTTTGATTATATTTCTACTCATTTTACTACTGAGAATATAGATTCAAAGGTCATTCTTCAAGCTTCAGGAGGCCTATGCAAATTTGAATATTTCGTCGTAAAAGGTTTGCTACAGCATTCCTACATGGATGAATCCGGGAAAGAATTCACCTTGTCATTTCCACATGAAAACTGGTGGGCAGGTGATTTTAAAAGTTTCAAAAACGATCTGCTTACTGAAAAGTCTTTGGTTTCATTGGAGCCAACAAGTCTTTTAAAGATTTCAAGGTCTGATTTTTTGCATTTGCTTGAGAATTCAATTGCTTTCGAGAGATACATTGCCAGGCTTAGCGAAAACAATAGCATTAAAATGCAAGAGAGAGTACTTGCAGATATGTCTTCCAATTTGGAGGAAAAGGTTGGGGTGTTTTATCAATACAATCCAGATCTTGTTTCACGGCTATCCCAAAAGAGAATCGCCAGTTTTTTAGGGGTGAGTCAAGAACACTTAAGTAAAGTCCTTAATAAGAGAAAAGAATTGCCGCCTATTGACCCATCTTAATTTTTTTAGGTTTTCAAATTCTTAGGATTGTGTTTCAATAAACATAATCCTGATAGAAATGCAACATAAAAACCTAGAATTGATCCATTCCTTTTTCAATGCCTACAATAAGAGGGATATGGAGGCTCTAAAAAATATATTGGATCCTGAAATCACTTGGAATATACCAGGGGAACATCCATTAAGTGGACTGAAGAGAGGTGTTGAAGAGGTTTTGGACTATTTTAAAGAGATGGAATATTATCAATTCCACGCAGCTAATCTTGTGATTGGAGTTAATGATTCCTTTGTTGTGGATTGCCATCAAAATTGGACTGATTTCAATGGGGAAAGGTTTGAGGTCATGTCATGTTTATTATGGAAGATCAGAAAAGGTAAAATCGTGGAGGTGTACAATTTTCCAGGAGATCAAAAAGTCATGAATGATTTTTTCATTGCTAACAGGAGATAGTTCCAAACTTTTATAAAAGCTGGATTCAATATCCTTTAAAAAGAAAAAGCCCTAAATCTTTCGAATTAGGGCTTTTCGTTGACCTACTAGGGCTCGAACCTAGACTCTTCTGAACCAAAATCAGACGTGTTGCCAGTTACACCATAGGTCAGTATTTACTTGGAAACTCTTGCGCTTCCGTTAAAGTGACACAAAGGTAGAATTACCTTTTATTTTTTCCAAATTGAAGCGGGAAGTTTTTCGTGAAACAATGAAAGCGATTGAAATACAGAGAGAAAAATATTCCCGACCTATTTAAGCTTTTATTTCATAATTGAAGCCTTACCATGTTTAAATGATGAAAAAATATTAATGAAATCGTTTTAAAATTACGATTGTGTTAAAAATTTATCTAATCTATTGATAATTAGAAAATAAATATCTTGTTTTGTTTGAAAATCACGAAAACAACTAGCCTTTATTTAATATGCAATTGGAAAAAATGGAAAAAACCGTATTTGAAGCGGTGACAAAACTGGAGAAGTTAAAAGTCGAAGGTTCTTTAGGTGCTGAGCTTTCTTGGTGTTGGTTTAGTTTTAAAAACGATCAAAATCCAGAAGGATTGGTTCAAAAAGGTCAAGAAACATTAGCTGTATTTCAAGCTGCGAGGGAAAAAAGTGCAAGATCCGTCTCCAAGAAGCTTGTTGAGGATTTAGAAAAAGTGATAGCCCTTAGTTAATAAAAAAAAGCTCGCCAATTGGCGAGCTTTTGTATTTAGATTCAGAGTATAGCTTATTCAGCTACAACTACGAATTTAACGTCAGTTTTTACTTCTCTGTGTAGATCTACTTCTGCAGAGAATTCTCCAGCTCCGTCTACAGGAGTGTTGATAGAGATTTTCTTTCTGTCGATTTCTACTCCTTCAGCTGCAAGAGCATCAGAGATTTGAAGAGTAGTTACTTTACCGAAGATTTTACCAGACTCACCGATCTTAGCTTTGATTTCCAAAGTTAGAGTAGCAAGTTTAGCTGCGATGTTTTCAGCTTCAGTTTTGATTTTCTCTGCTTTGTGAGCAGCTTGCTTGATGTTTTCAGCAAGAATCTTTTTGTTAGAGCTAGTAGCAAGTACTGCGTAGCCTTGAGGGATCAAGTAGTTTCTGCCGTATCCAGGCTTTACTTCTACCAAATCATTTTTATAGCCAAGACCTTTGATGTCTGTTTTTAATATGATTTCCATTTGTAATGATCTTTTTTGATTGGACGAAAAGGCCGAATTATTTCAAACCATCTGTTACGAATGGCAACAAAGCCAAATGTCTTGCTTTTTTCACAGCCTGAGCAACTTTACGCTGATACTTAGCGGAGTTTCCAGTAAGTCTTCTAGGAAGGATTTTACCTTGCTCATTGACAAACTTCAACAAGAAATTAGGATCCTTGTAGTCAATGTACTTGATGCCGTGCTTCTTGAATCGGCAATATTTTTTCTTGATTTCGCCTCTGTTGATTGGCTCATTAAATAGTGTCATTAGGCTTGCTCCTCCTTAGCTTCAGCTTTTTTGTTAAACTCTCCTTTTCTTCTTCTATCGGCATAAGCAATTGCGTGCTTGTCCAATACAGTAGTCAAGAATCTCATTACTTTTTCATCACGTCTGAATTCTAATTCAAACTTCTTGATGATAGTAGGATCAGCCTTGAACTCCACCAATACATAGAAACCTGTCGTCTTCTTGTCAATAGCATATGCCATTTTCTTCAGACCCCAGTTTTCCACATTGATTACATCTGCCCCCTCTTCTTTTAACAAGTTTACAAACTTGTCGACAGTATCCTTCATCTGAACATCAGACAAAACGGGAGTTAAAATGAATACCGTCTCGTAATTTCTTTGGAACATTTTTTTAATGTGTTTAAGGAATTTGAATAAACAGACCGCAAAAGTAGGGGAAAAACTTCTGTTATCCAAATGGTTTGCTATACTGAAACTGTTCTGTAATCAAAAAAGCCTCTCCTAAATAGAAGAGGCTTCAAATATAAGATTTCTTAATGTTATTTGACGCTGAAGGATTGAGTACCCACTTGGTAATTGTCTACAAAGATCCTTACTTCATGCTCTCCTGAAACATAGTCCGACCCTTTTTCATAGAAAAAAGTCAGGGTTTCTCCAGAGTTGTCAAAAATAATATCCTGCTTTACAGTATAAAATAGCTCTGCGCCATCTACCATAAATGTTCCCGAGCCTTTCGCTACATCAAATATTGGTTGAGTGCTTGGAGCAAGGATTTGAACATATACGTTTCTAGGACCTTTTTCTGCGACTTTGTTGTCAGCAAGGTTGAAACTTACCTTAATTCGTTCAATTTGTCTGTTACGGAAATCCTTGGTGGTTTCTACTCTTTCTTTTCCTCTAGAATTGATCGCTGATATTTCAATGTTCTCAGCTTTAAGCATGGAAGCTACATTTACTTTTTCCTGAAGGTCTTCTTTTTGAAGATTTAGCTGAGCTACTTCTTCCTCAATCTGAGCCTGGGTTGATTTCAGGTCCTGGTTTTCTGCATACAACTGCTGATTCATCGCCCTCAATTCTAATATTTCTTGGTCTTTTTGCTCTATCAACCCAGAATAGCTGTTGATCTTTTGGTTCAAAGCTGCGATTTCAGAGGCGCTTCTTTGTTTTGCAGAGTTTCTTTCAGCGATCAATTGATCTCTTACTTGCTCAAGTGACTCAATGTCTCCGCCCAATTTTTCAATTTCTTGAATTCTTAGGTTCAATTGGTAGGCAACAGAATCCAACCTCTGATTTAGCTCATTGTTTTCGGTAGAAAGTAAAAGAATTTCCTCAGTTTTCTTGGTCCTGTCTACATAGTCAGTATAGAGCTTGATACCACTGATGATCACCAAAAGGACAAGGACGATAATGATGATATTCTTTCCCTGATCTTTTTTTGGTTCGGAATCTTTTTCAAAATTGGAGTTCATTTCTTAATCAATAGGGCTTTATGATGTTTGACTTTGATGAAAAATATTGGACCAGAAGATATGAGCAAGGCTATACTGGCTGGGACATTGGTTATCCATCAACTCCGATAGTGCAATATTTAGACCAAATTGGGGACAAAGATCTTTCAATCTTGATACCAGGTGCGGGAAATGCCTATGAGGCGGCCTATGCTTTCGCTCAGGGCTATAAAAACACTCATATTTTAGATTTCAGTGAATACCCTTTAACAAAGTTTAGGGAAAGCTACCCGGACTTTCCTGAGGGTAATATTTTGCATGAAGACTTTTTTGAGCATGATGGTTCTTATGATCTTGTTTTGGAGCAAACTTTCTTTTGTGCTCTTTCTCCAAATAGGAGAGAAGAATATTGTAAAAAAATGAAAACTCTACTTTCTTCAAAAGGGAGATTGGTAGGTGTTTTATTTGGGATCGAATTCCAAAGGGAAGGCCCTCCTTTTGGTGGAGAAATAATAGAATACAAAAAGCTTTTTTCAGAGCATTTTATTATAAAAAAGTTAGAGCCATGTATCAATTCAATTCCTGCCAGGAAAGGAACCGAATTGTTCTTTGAGTTAGCCCTTTAATAGTCTAAGATGAAATGTGATTTTTCAGCTGGGTAGTCAAAGAATACGATTCCGCATTCATAAAAATCTAAAGTCAACTTTACTAGGGTGTGCTCTTTGATTTCCTTCCAAGCTTTTTCCATACCTTTTGACCAATGTATATCGCCTACAGCTATTATGCTTTTGGAATGGGTGTGTTTTACCAGGTTTTGAAAATAATTGACTGTCCCCTCATAGGTATGGTTTGCATCGATCAATGCAAAGTCAATTGGCGAAATTTCTTCTAAAAAATCCGGAAGATTAGTTTCAATGGGGCCAATTATAGGGGTGATGTTTTCTGGTAAATCCTTCTCAAATGCAACCTTAGCCAGCTCCTTTGATCCCTCAAAAGTATAAACCTTCCCTTTGCAGACTTTGCTCAAGTATCGAGCATTTAGCCCCATGCAAGTTCCTAATTCAAGAATTGTGTTAGTGGGAGTTAAACTAGCGAAGTATTGGTACAGTTGATTGAATTTTCTAGATGAAGTAGAATACTTGGTTACCCTTGAGATTTTTCGATGCATTCCGGGGACTTTCTTTGATCCAGCGCCCAAATCCAATATTTCTATTTCACGATTGTCATGAAGGAAATTAATTCGGATATCCTCTATATCAAGATCTTGTTCTTTTTTAACCTCTGAAAATGCCTTTAGACCCTCAAATAGTTGAAAGACTTTTGGACTTTGTAATGAATGGCGATCTTGTTTGAGAAGCCAGTGATTTAGATAGGAAAAGAAGGGGTGAGATTTTGAACCCAAGATTAATTATGAAAAATATTGGCAATCATCTGAAATTCTGGGACGGTAACCTCTATATTTTTGCCATCAAATAGCTTTTGCATGCTATATGAGCCTCTCATTTTACCCATACCAGATTTCAAATTGCAACCAGAAACATAACTGTGAGATTGTCCAGGTTCCAAAATTGGCTGTTGCCCAACTACGCCATCACCCTCTACGATTTTAGTGGTTTCAGCGGCATCGGATATCACCCATTTTCTTCTTAAAAGTTGAACAGTATGAGTACTTTTGTTTTGAATGGTTACTTTGTAGGTAAAAACGTAATGGTGCTGTAAAGGGCTCGAGAACTCAGCCTGATAAGTTACTTCTACGCTTACTTCTATCCCGTTGGTGATAGCTGTTACCATGATATCATCTTAAAAGTTAGCAAATATACAACGAATTCTTTGAATATCAATATAATATAAATGGATGTCAAAATTGAAGAAAGTTGGAAAGAGATTTTAGGTACAACTTTCGACCAGCCTTATTTTCAAAATTTAGTAGCCTTTGTGAAGGACGAATATTCCAAAGGAAAAGTTTTTCCTCCAGGTAAAGATATTTTCAATGCTTTTGATTACTGTCCTGTTGATCAGGTTAAAGTTGTGATTTTGGGACAAGACCCATATCATGGCGATGGCCAAGCACACGGATTGTCATTTTCTGTAAAACCTGGAGTTCCCTTTCCGCCAAGTTTAATGAATATTTTCAAAGAAATTAAAGCAGATCTGGGGAAGGATATGCCTCCAAATGGGGACTTGAGCAGATGGGCAAAGCAGGGTGTGTTTTTGCTAAACGCCACATTGACAGTGAGAGCGCATCAGGCCGGCTCACATCAGAAAAAAGGTTGGGAAGAATTCACTGATTCTGTGATTCGCAGTATTAGCCAAGAGAGAGAAGATGTTGTGTTTTTGCTTTGGGGTGCATATGCTCAAAAGAAAGCGGATCTGATAGATTCGAATAAGCATTTGATTTTAAAAGCTCCTCATCCAAGTCCTCTTTCGGCTCATAGGGGTTTTTTAGGTTGCAGACATTTTTCAAAAGCCAATGAGTATTTGAGCTCGAAAGGGATAGATCCAATTGTCTGGTAAAAACAAAAGGCACATCATTTTGACAGCCTTTTGTTTTATTTAATTAATTCCTTTGAAAATTCTGCTCCATCTTATTTTGCTAAACATCGATTCGTACTTGTCAAGGGAAAGCCATAAGAACCACGCTTTTCCTACAATGTGATCTTCTGGGACAAAGCCCCAATAGCGTGAGTCCAAAGAATCATGTCTATTGTCTCCCATCATGAAATAATAATCTTGTTGGAAAGTATAACTGTCTACTTTTTGTCCAGCTATAAAAAGCTCTTGACCTTTTACTTCTACTTGATCATGACCTTCATAATGAAGGATTGTAAAGCCGTAGCGATCTACATTATCTGGAGTCATTTCGATTGTCCAACCTTCACCTGGGACAGTTAGTGGTCCATATTGGTCTCTATTCCATTTGGAGGCATAAGCTTCTGGGAAAATTCGATCTTCTCCACCTGGAGGCATGATTCTCTTGGCAACTTTGGTTACCACTGGAGAAGCCTCAAGCCGTGCTATGATTTCATCCGTCGCAAAAACCCAATAACCTGATCCGTCAGAGAATGCAAAATAATCCTCCTGTCCAATTCCGTAGTCTTTGAAAAAGTCAAGGTTTAAAGGACGGTTGGTCAAGACGTCATAAGAGTACTGCATTTCCTCAGGTTTCAAAGCTGGTTGACCAGAGATTGAGAGATTCCCATCTTTAATTTCAATTACATCACCTGGTACACCAACAGCCCTTTTGATATAATTCGTTTTCAGGTCGTTTGGATACTGAAATTCAACCGGATAATTAAATACTACCACATCGTTTCTTTCAACATCCGAAAAACCAGGAAGTCTATAATAAGGAAGCTGTATTGCATCAGAATAAGATGGTATTTCTGTCCCCCACACTTTTTGATGAGTCAATGGTACCTGGAGTGGAGTTTTAGGAATCCTGGTTCCGTAATGCATTTTACTTACGAAAAGGAAATCACCCACTAGAAGGGTTTTTTCCATGGAGGCAGTTGGAATAGTAAAGGGCTCTAAAAGCAACCATCGGATCAAACTTGCCGCAACAACCGCAAATACCAATGCGTCAATCCACTCCCGTGCTGCCGATTTTTTTTGTTTTGTCTTACTCATGAGTTTAAGGTTCAAAAAGAAAGGAAATCATTCATGGAAAGGACTCCTTTTTTGCCTTGGATCCATTCCGCCACCAAAACTGCGCCAAGGGCAAACCCCTGTCTGCTATGGGCTGTATGGGAGATTTCAATATCGTCTATTTCAGATTGATATCTAATGATATGAGTACCAGGGGCCGGATCAATTCTTTTAGAGGTGATTGGAAGTGATTGTTCGCTTCCGTCCATTTCTCCGGTCAAATACCAATCTTTAAAATCAGCTTTATTGTCAATAATTCCTTCCGCCAAAGTGATAGCGGTGCCTGATGGTGCATCTTTCTTTGCAGTATGGTGAATTTCTTCGATGCTTGCAGTGTACCCGGTTGTCTCATTCATGAGTTTGGCTAAAAACTCATTGACTTTGAAAAAGATATTAACCCCGATGCTATAATTGGAAGCATAAAAGAAAGCTCCGTTTTTTTCTGCAGTTAGGACATCTAGTTCAGGCTTTTTTTCTAGCCAGCCAGTCGTGCCGGATAAAATAGGGATTCCGTTTTCAAGGCACCATTTGATGTTTTCAACAGCAGCTTCAGGTTGGCTAAATTCAATCGCAGCATCGATTTGGGATGCGTCTAGTTGATCCAACTCTGATCTGTTGTCGATATTAATTTTTCCTGCAAGGCTATGTCCTCTTGATTCAGCGATCTGTCCGATCAGATGGCCCATTTTTCCATAGCCCAATAGTAATATGTTCATTATTTGAATTTTAATTTTAAAGTTAGTCCCATCTGTTGATTTTGGGCAGAAAATGAACCGAAATTTGGTTCAAAGCCCAAAGCTAAGTCTTCTGAGATATCAAAACCAGATAGATGTGCATCAACATTGGCATCAATAATATTTAATGCATAAATCCCTGCCATTAATAGGATAGTGAGATCTCTATTACTCCTCCAATAGTCTACATTCCTCACCAGAGCTTCTCTATTTAAGTTGGGAAAAGCATTCGTGTCACCATCGTCATAAGCGAATAAAGCTTCTCTGAAAACTTGGTATCGCTTATTGTTGAATCCAATGAAATAAATGTCTGTAATGAATCCTGCGTAGAGGATAGGTACTTTCCATGCTTTGCCATTATAAACTTGTCCTGCGCCTGGCAAAATGGCTGAGAGGAGCGTTGCTTTCCTCGGATCCTTAGGAAGAGAAGAATAATCAGGCTTTTCTTCCTTCTTTTTAATCTTTTCAGTCTTTACCTCTGCCTCATTTTGAGCTAAAACCGGTTGAAACAGCAATAAACCAAAAAACAAAAGTCCCAAGGAAATCCATGGGGCTTTGCTTTTCGCTAAGAAATGTTGTTTTGTTGGTTTCAAGATTAAATGATTTCAAGGATTTCAAGAATCCTATTTAGATCTGAAGCTGATGTGAAAGGGATTTTAATCTCACCCTTATTTTTATCGTTCGCTTTAAGGTTGACTTTGGTTCCAAAATGAGAAGCCAGTCTCTGCTGGATTTTGTTCATTTCATATTTCCGAACAGGATCCAGATTTGGTTCAGATTTTTTCTCTGGTTTACCCTCATTCAACGCTTTTACCAAAGCTTCTACTTTCCTTACGCTTAGTTCTTCCTCAACAGCCTTTTTGAAGATAGCCAACTGTTTTTCTACATCTTCGATGTTGATCAAAGCTCTGGCATGCCCCATGGAGATCTGTTGATCTCTGATCGCGGCTTGGATTGTAGGAGGTAATTTGAGGAGTCTTAGGTAATTGTTGACAGTGGTTCTGTTTTTACCGACTCTGTCCCCGAGCTGTTCTTGCTTCAAATCACACTCTGCCAAAAGGCGCTGATAAGAATGGGCAATTTCCAATGCATTCAGGTTTTCCCTCTGAATGTTCTCAATCAATGCCATTTCCAGCATTTGCTGGTCATTAGCAGTCCTTACGTACGCAGGAATTTTCTCCAGCCCTGCAATTTTGGAAGCTTGGAATCTTCTTTCACCAGATATCAACTGATATTC
Organism: Algoriphagus sp. PAP.12; assembly: GCF_026652115.1. Taxonomy (GTDB): domain Bacteria; phylum Bacteroidota; class Bacteroidia; order Cytophagales; family Cyclobacteriaceae; genus Algoriphagus. Next base: position 57,201 of record NZ_JAPPSQ010000022.1, read on the forward strand.
ATTCTGATCCAGTTTTCTGACGGTGATAGGCTGAATGATCCCTTGAACTTTGATGGATTCAGCAAGTTCTGCCAAAGCATCTTTATCAAAATGAGTCCTTGGTTGATATGGGTTAACCTGGATTTCTTCTAGTTTAATTTCGAAGATTCCAGTTTTAACTACTTCAGGAAGAATTTCTTCTGTTTTTGTACTATTCTTGGCAGGGCTGTCTTCCAATAAAGCGCCTAGCCCTCTTCCTAGGGCAGATTTTTTCCGGGTAGGTTTTTGATCAGCCATGTTATGAATTTACTTTTTGAAGGCCATTTTTCTGTGCGATTTCACTGGCCAAATTTAAATAAGCGACAGCTCCTTTTCCATCAGCATCGAAAGCAATTGCAGGCATCCCGAAACTCGGTGCTTCAGATAGCCTTACATTTCGAGGGATGATGGTGTCGAACACCATATTTTTAAAGTGAACTTTCACTTCTTCTACCACTTGATTGGACAATCGCAATCTCACGTCATACATTGTAAGTAAGATTCCTTCTATTTCCAAGTCTGGATTCAAACGAGTCTGGATAATTTTTATTGTATTGAGCAATTTACCCAAACCCTCCAATGCAAAATACTCACATTGAACGGGTATAATTACCGAATTAGCAGCTGTTAATGCGTTGATGGTAATCAAGCCCAAAGAAGGGGAGCAGTCAATGATAATAAAGTCATAATCATCCTTCAAAGGTGTAATGACTTCTTTCATTTTTTCTTCTCGATTATCCATATTGATCATCTCGACCTCAGCACCTACCAAGTCAATATGTGAAGGTACCAAATCAAGATTTTCTATTTCAGTCTTTAGGATGATTTCCTTTACATCTATCCCATCTACCATGCATTCATAAATGCTTGTAGAGATTGATTTAGGGTCATGTCCAACACCAGAAGTTGTATTAGCTTGTGGATCGGCATCAATAACCAGGGTTTTATGCTCCAGAACTGCTAAACTGGCTGCCAGATTCATGGCGGTTGTTGTTTTTCCAACTCCTCCTTTCTGATTGGCTATCGCAATTATTTTTCCCATGGTTGTGTTTAAAATTTAATCTCAATATTAAGCAAATTCCATTCTTTATCGACCTTGAGGCCTCCTTTTTTTATCCACATATTCTCAACGTGCCGGGACAGGAATTGACTGGAATAGTTGAGAAATACTTCTAAATAAGCTTAAATATCAAAGTTTTATTTTTTTAGTATTGTAGATAAAGTCAGATGTTAAATTTTCTTGTTTATCAAAACTGGTCTGATTCAAAGGTTTGCATTAGCCATTAAAAAAAGGCCCGAAGGCCTTTTC
>NZ_JAPPSQ010000023.1 GCF_026652115.1 Algoriphagus sp. PAP.12
GGGCTTTCACCCGGGAGAGTAGCCCGCGAGATAATCATCGGGGGGTGCCTCATTATTTAAGCCCTTTGGTTCACGCCAAAGAGCTTTTGTGGTTTATAGCCTTTTCAATAAGTTCACATATAGCTTGATTTTTGTAGTTTTTCTGGCTAAATTTTTAAATGTTAGTTTCTTCCAAGTAAGATTTTTGAGTTTAAAGGAAACTGACTTTTATCATATTGACTCGTGGTTTTGATCAGAATTTAATGCTGGTACATCCTATAGTTTTGAATAAACATCAAGACTATGGAACTGAAGACATCTCTTGCATCTAAATTTCATCTGCCTGGGGAATTCTTAAAGGAATTTCATTGTCGCACATTGGAATCTGGATTTCAGCCACAACAGGTTGAAAATAAAGGATGTGAAGAAAGTTTAGATGAACCAGCACTAATTAGTGTTGACTTATTGAAGGTTTTGGATTGGTTGCATGAAAATGAATTGCCAAGACCTTTAGAGAAAGAAGCGTGTGATATTCCTGTTTTATTGTTTGTTCCGGAATATTCTACTTCCCATTTGCTTTTTCATTATGATGGGACACCTTCTTCAGCCAATTTGATAAAGAGGTTTATAGGCTTGTTTCACAACCAAATTGTCGATAGCAAAGCCACTATTATTTCTCCAAGTTTTATCCCTAAGTCTAAGATAAAGGAGGAGCAAGAGTTGATTCAGCTGGTTTCCCAGTCGACTAGAGAGACTAGTTTTATCAAATTTAATTTTCAGCGGATAGGAGATTTTTGGTCTTATGCTGTGAAACATGATTGTAGCTTGTTGGTAACTACGAAGTCTTACCAATCAGATTTGGCCAAAGTGCTTTTTCATTTCTATAAAGGTTCTCTATGGAGTGATAAATTATCTTTTTACCTATCGATGTAAGTCATTGTCAAAGCTGACTTATGTCATGTTTGTAGGCTATTCTATCATCTAATTTTATCAAAAAATAATCATGTCTTCAACTTCAAATCCAACGGCTACTCAATGCTATCACTGTGGTGAGAAATGCGAGTCTGACTCTTTGAAAATTGAGGATAAAGTCTTTTGCTGCCAGGGCTGTAAATTGGTTTATGAGGTGTTGGCTGAGAAAGACTTATGCGATTATTATAATCTTGAATCCTTTCCTGGGGAAAGCCAAAAGAAAAGATCAACTTTAAGAAATAGATTTGATTATTTGGATGATCCTGAAACTCAATCCAACTTATTAGATTTCAAAAATCAAGAGGAAAGTCACATTACTTTTTATATCCCTCTTATCCATTGTGCATCCTGTATCTGGTTGTTGGAAAACCTTTACCATATCAATGCGGCTATTACATTTAGTAGAGTTGATTTTGTGAAGAAAAAGGTTCAAATCAAATTTCTTCATGATAAAATCAGCTTGAAAGCAGTGGTGGAATTGCTTTCCACAATAGGGTATGAACCAAAAATTAATCTTTCAAACCTTGAAGAGAAGTCGGTTCATCATACAGATAGACGAACTATTACCAAATTAGCTGTAGCAGGTTTTTGTTTTGGGAATATGATGCTTTTTAGCATTCCTGAATATTTCTCTGAAACAGCTTTGATTGCTGAAAACTTCAGGGGGCTGTTCAATTATTTGAATATTTTACTGGCGTTACCCGTAGTTATTTATTCGGCAAGTGATTATTACCTTTCTGCTTGGAATTCAATAAAACAAAAACGCATCAACATGGATGTGCCAATTGTTTTGGGGATCATTGCTTTGTTTTTCTATTCCCTTTGGGAAGTATTGACTTATGGTAATGCTGGATACATGGATAGTTTAGGTGGGCTGTTATTTTTTCTTCTCCTAGGCAAAGTTTATCAGCAAAAGACTTTTGCCACTTTAGAATTTGATCGGGATTACAAATCTTATTTTCCAATTGCTGTAACTCGACTAATTCAGAGTCGAGAAGAAGTAATTCCTTTAAGTAAACTAGAGGTAGGGGATGTTATCTTGGTCAGAAATGAAGAATTGATTCCTGCGGACGCTCTTTTATTAAGTTCAGATGCCAATATTGATTACAGTTTCGTAACCGGTGAAGAGATTCCTGTTCCAAAAAGAAAGGGCGAATTGATTTATGCAGGTGGTAGACAAAGTGGTGAACCTGTTTTACTTACTGTTCAAAAATCACCTTCTCAAGGCTATTTGACTGATTTGTGGAATAATGAATCTTTTGAAAAAGAGAAAGATGGATTGTTGGAACCTTTGTCCAACAAAATCTCTGGAGTTTTCACTTGGTCAGTTTTTGCGATAGCTGTAAGTACTTTTATTTTCTGGGCTTTTCAGGACCTTTCTTTAGCGGTCAAATCCTTTGCATCGGTACTGATTGTAGCTTGTCCTTGTGCTTTGGCTATGTCAACTCCATTCACACTTGGGAATACCCTGAGAATCTTTGGTAGGGGTAAATTTTATCTTAAAAATGCTTCTGTTGTTGAACGGCTCGCATTGGTCGACACGCTAGTTTTTGACAAAACGGGCACCTTGACCGATCCAAGTGAGGCAACTATCAACTATGTAGGTGAGCCATTGACAATAGAAACCAAGCAGATTTTAAAAAGTATGGTTTCAAGATCCACTCATCCTTTGAGTAATCGAATCAATGCTTGGTTAGGCCCCATTGAGGCTAAAAAGATTGATCAGGTAAAAGAGGTGAAAGGAAATGGAATAACTGCAGTTTTCAAAGGGCAAGAACTAATTCTCGGATCGAAAACTTTTGCAAATTTTAAATCTGATCTACAAACTGAATCTGGCAATTTGGTTTACCTCTCCATTGAGGGAGAAGAAATTGGGGCATTTCATATCGAGTCAGGACTAAGAAAAGGGGCGGAAAAGTTAATTAGAGAATTGGAATCGGAGTATCCGTTGCATTTACTTTCCGGTGATCATCCTCATGAATATGATTCTCTTCAAGAGAAATTAGGTACATCGATGCTCTATAATTTTTTACAAAGTCCAAAGGATAAGCTGGAGTATATCAAAAACCTAAATCGAAAAAAAAATAATACCATGATGATTGGGGATGGGTTGAATGATGCTGGTGCCTTAAGAGAAAGCACAATTGGTGTGGCAGTCACTGACCAAGTATCTCATTTTAGTCCAGCTAGTGATGCGATTTTGAGTGCTGACTCAATTTCCAAAATCCCAGGCTTTCTATCATTTGCAAAAGACAGCAGGGCTATAATCAAAGCAAGCTTTGTACTGAGTTTCCTATATAACATCGTGGGGATCAGTTTGGCAGTTCAGGGGGTTTTAAGTCCTGTCGTTTGTGCCATCCTTATGCCATTAAGTAGTATTTCAGTGGTTGTATTTACCACTTTGGCTACCAATGCGGTAGCATGGAAAAAAGGACTTTTAACCAAAAACCACCTTTAAAATGGAAGTGATATTTCTATTGATAGGAGTCAGTCTCATTTTAGCAGTCACCTTTCTTTGGCTCTTTTTTAAAGCAATGAAAGATGGACAGTTTGATGATGATACTACTCCATCCATTCGAATGCTTTTCGACTCACATAAAAAATCAACTAAAGATCAATCAACAAAACCGAAGTCCTATGAATGATGCTACACTGGAGAGGTTCTATTATGACAATAAGATTGTCAAATATTTTGGAGCCGCTACGATTATCTGGGGTGTCGTTGGAATGTTGGTAGGGGTTATTGCCGCTACTCAGTTATTCCTTCCCGAAGCAAATATGGGAACCCCGTTCACGACATTTGGCAGAATTCGCCCATTGCACACCAATGCGGTAATTTTTGCCTTTGTCGGAAACGCAATTTTTGCTGGAGTCTATTACTCCATGCCGAGATTGCTCAAAACTCCGATGTGGAATAAAAGCCTGAGCTGGTTCCACTTTTGGGGTTGGCAATTAATTATTTTGGCTGCTGCCATCACCCTTCCCCTTGGGTTGACCACATCCAAAGAGTACGCCGAGCTAGAATGGCCAATTGATATTGCCATTGCATTGGTTTGGGTAGCTTTTGGAGCCAATATGATTGGAACACTGATCAAAAGAAGAGAGCGTCATATGTATGTGGCGATCTGGTTTTACCTTGCCTCATTCGTGACAGTTGCCGTGCTTCACATTTTTAATTCTCTTGAATTACCAGTTAGCTTTTTCAAAAGTTATTCGGCTTATGCAGGGGTGCAAGATGCGCTTGTGCAGTGGTGGTATGGTCACAATGCTGTGGCATTCTTCCTAACCACTCCTTTCTTGGGATTGATGTATTATTACTTGCCAAAAGCTGCTAATAGACCGGTTTACTCCTATAAGCTTTCTATCGTCCACTTTTGGTCCTTGATTTTCATATACATGTGGGCAGGACCTCACCACTTGTTGTATACTGCCTTGCCAGAATGGGCTCAAGTCCTAGGAACTGCTTTCTCAGTAATGCTAATCGCTCCGTCTTGGGGTGGTATGGTGAACGGACTTTTGACCTTAAGAGGTGCTTGGGATAAAGTGAGGCAAGATCCTGTTTTGAAATTTATGGTTGTTGCTGTGACCGCTTACGGTATGGCGACCTTTGAAGGACCATTACTTTCCTTGAAAAATGTAAATGCAATTGCCCACTATACTGACTGGATCGTTGCCCACGTTCACATCGGTGGATTGGGTTGGAATGGTTTCTTGACATTTGGTGTACTTTACTGGATGTGGCCAAGAATTTTCAAAACCACCATCTATTCTACAAAACTTGCTAATGTACACTTCTGGATTGGAACATTGGGTATCGTATTCTATGCGCTTCCAATGTATGTGGCTGCATTGACTCAATTCTTGATGTTGAGAGAGTTTGATGAAATGGGTCGTTTGGCTTATGGTAACTTCCTACAGACAGTGGTAGAATTGGTTCCAATGTACATGTTGAGAGCATTCGGAGGTTTACTTTATCTGTCCGGTGCGATTATCATGATATACAACATGTATAAAACTGCTCAACAAGGTACTTTCCAAGAATATGAAGAAGATCAAGCTCCAGCTTTGGCAAAAGCCTATAATCCTAAAGGTGAATTCTGGCATAGAGCATGGGAGAGAAAGCCTGTCTTCTTTACCATTTTAGCAACAATTGCAATCGCTATAGGTGGTGCTATCGAGATTGTACCAACTATTTTGGTGAAATCTAATGTGCCAACTATTTCATCTGTTAAGCCTTATACTCCTTTGGAATTGGAGGGTAGAGATTTGTATATCAAAAATGGTTGTGTCAGCTGTCATTCTCAAATGATCCGACCATTCCGATTCGAAACAGAGCGATATGGTGAGTATTCCAAAGCAGGTGAATTTGTCTATGACAGACCATTCTTGTGGGGTTCCAAGCGAACTGGACCGGATTTGCACCGAGTAGGTGGAAAGTATCCAGACTCTTGGCACTATTTCCATATGCAAGACCCAAGATCTATGTCTCCTGGTTCTTTGATGCCTCCATATGCTTGGATGCTAGAGAATACCATGGATTATGCAGATCTACCTGCGAAAATCAGAACCCTACAGAAACTGGGTGTTCCTTATCCTGAAGGATATGATGAGCAAGCTTTGGCAGATTTGAGTGCACAGGCAAGTAAGATCACTGCAAATTTGAAAGACGCAGGTATAGAGACACTTCCAAATACTGAAATTGTAGCCTTGATTGCTTACTTGCAGCGTTTGGGGACAGATATCAAAGCAACCGCAGGAAATTAAACCCTAGAAATCATGTATAAAGACGTATTAAGATCAATCGAAAATATAGATATCTATCCAGTGGTTTCCCTCTTGATTTTTGTCCTGTTTTTTCTAGGAGTAGCAATCTGGGTAATCCGAATGCCAAAGGATTTTGTGGATCATATGAAGTCCTTGCCAATGGAGAATGATGACGAATTAACCAACCACCAGCCATGAAAAAGTTTCTTACAAGTTTAGCAATGATAGCTCTTTCCTTACCGGCTTGGGCACAAACAGAAGAATCGAATTGGTATACTGATTTACAAGCCATGGATTCCGGTCAATTAACCTTATTGGTCATTTTGGGGATAGTTCTTTTTGTTATCCTGGTTCTCCTATTTCTCATGGTGTACTTAATGTCCTTCATGGTTACTGTTTTCCGGAAGGAAAATCCTGAATTGGCAGATGAACCTAGCTGGTGGGATAGCTTTAAAGAGCGTTTCGTAACTGGGAAAATGGATGAAGTTGGAGGCAAGGCAGAACAAGAGAAATTAATGACTGACCACTCCTACGATGGGATTACTGAGTTGGACAACTTTATGCCACCTTGGTTGCAGTGGGTATTTATTTTAACCATAGGTTTTGCAATAGCTTATTTTACTTATTACTCAGTGTTGGGAATTGGATTGACAGGTGTTCAGGAATATGAAGAGTCGTTGAAAGTTGAGGCAATTGCTGCCGAAGCAAGAAAAGCAAACATGGCGGCTTCTATTGATGAGACCAATGTGACTGTAGATGACTCTGGAACCGCATTAGCTGCAGGTAAATCTATTTTCGAAGCCAATTGTGCTGCCTGTCATGCCCAAGATGGTGGTGGGGGAGTAGGACCTAACTTGACTGATGACTATTGGTTGCACGGAGGAGATATCAAAGATGTATTTACTGTGATCAAATATGGTGTGATCAGCAAAGGAATGGTGCCTTGGGAAGATCAATTGGCTCCTCAGGAAATTCAAGAAGTGGCTAGTTATATTTTGAGTTTGAAAGGAACTACTCCTGCAAACCCGAAAGACCCTCAAGGTGAATTGTATGCTCCGGGAGAAGCTGCTCCTGTAGAAGCTGTACCTACTGTGACAGATAGCACAGCGGTAGTAGCTGCACTTTAATACCTTCAAGTCGCCGGATAAACTCCGGCGACTTAAATTCCATAATTATGGCTAAAAAGAATCCCCATTTAAATCCTGAAACATTTCGTGACTCATTAGGTACCGTTAAGGATGATGGAAAGCGGTTTTGGGTTTATCCCAAGAAAGTTTCTGGAGTTTTTTACAAATATAGAACCTACCTGTCATGGCTTTTACTGGCAATTTTATTTGCAGGACCATTTATCAAGGTAGATGGAAGGCCATGGCTTCTTTTTAATATTTTCGAAAGGAAGTTTATTATTTTTGGAGCTGTTTTTTGGCCTCAGGATACTCATTTGCTGATATTTTTACTTTTGATCCTGTTTGTATTCATCATTCTCTTTACAGTGATTTTTGGTAGGATCTGGTGTGGATGGGCTTGCCCTCAGACCCTTTTTATGGAAATGGTATTTCGCAAAATTGAATACTTAATTGAAGGAGACGCTAATAAACAGAGAGCTCTCAATGAAGGACCATGGACTTCTGAGAAAATCACCAAAAAGGGAATCAAACTATTTGTCTTTGGCATTATTTCTTTAATGATTGGCCACTTGGTTATGGCCTATCTGATCGGAGTAGATCAAGTGAAACAAATCGTTACTCAACCACCTTCAGAGCACTTGGCAGGATTCATTGGTTTGGTGGCTTTTTCTGGGATTTTCATGTTTGTTTTTTCTTGGTTTAGAGAGCAGGCTTGTATTGTAGTCTGCCCTTATGGAAGATTACAAGGAGTATTGCTGGATAACAGCTCTATTAATGTGATGTATGATTATGTCCGTGGCGAACCAAGAGGACCAATACGGAAAAAACAAGTAGCGGAAGCTCCTAAAGGGGATTGCGTGGATTGTAATCTTTGCGTTCAGGTTTGTCCAACAGGAATTGATATCCGAAATGGCATCCAAATGGAATGTGTCAATTGTACCGCGTGTATTGACGCCTGCGATGATGTGATGGAGAAAGTGGATAGACCAAAAGGATTGATCAGGTATGCATCTGAAAATAGTATTCAGGAAGGTTTTCAGGAACTATTTACCGGACGTGTCAAAGCCTATTCGGTTGTATTGCTATTATTGATTGTAGGTTTTATTTCATTGATTGCTACTCGAGATGAGTTGTCTGCTACGGTAACCAGATTTCCTGGAATGACATATCAGATGAGGGACAATGGAACTGTTTCCAATTTGTATCAGATAACTTTGATCAATAAAACTTTTAAACCTCAAACTGTAGATTTGAAGTCTTTGGTACCAGGGTTTGAGGTGGAAATGGTTGGGGATCAACATTGGGTTTTGGAACCGCAATCCAAAGTTGAGGGACGATTCTTCTTGGTGAAAAGTCAGAATGAAGTTTTGACGCCACAGCAAAAAGTTGATCTTTCATTACTTCATAATGGAGTGGAAATTGATGAAATTAATACAAGTTTTATGGCTCCGGTAGCCACTAAATAATTAACAATGAACTGGGGAAAAGGAATTGTAATCACATTTATTGCATTCATTGCGATAATGGTCACGATGGTAGTGATCTCTGTTCGAATGGAAGGGATTGAATTGGTGACGGAGAACTATTACGAGGAGGAGATCAAATATCAAGAACAAATTGACAAAGAAGTTTCGACTTTGGCTTTAGATAGGGAGGCTTTGAAGTTTGATATGAATTCAAAGGCTCTGATTTTGGATTTGCCAATTGGTGCAAAAGGAACTTTGAACTTGTTTAGACCATCTGATATTGAATTGGATCAGGAGCTACCGGTTGAGATTTTGGAAGCTGGAAAAAAGTCCGTTTATATCGGTGACTTAAAAGCAGGGTATTGGAAAGTACAGTTGAGCTGGGAGGAAAACGGAGAATCTTACTATCAAGAGAAAAAAATCAACTTGTAATGATCTGGACAGCATTGGTTTTAGGTTTTTTAGGTTCATTCCACTGTGTGGGAATGTGCGGACCTATTGCTCTGGCTGTCGGTAATTCAGGTTCAAATCAATTTCTACTCAATAAAATTCTATACAACCTAGGAAGAAGCGTCACCTACGCGTTCCTTGGACTGCTTGTGGGTTCGATTGGATTCACATTTTCCATGGCAGGAATCCAACAAGGTTTTTCCATAGCCATAGGTTTGGTCATTATTTTGGTGGCCATTGGTGTAAAGGGCTCTGAGAACCTAGTCGGGTATTCTATTTTTGCAAAGCCGGTCAACTGGATCAAGTCCAACTTGTCTTATTTCCTAAAAATGGGAGGAAAGGCAGCATTTTTTGCAACTGGATTGGTGAATGGACTTTTACCTTGCGGGATGGTTTATTTGGCATTGGTAGCTGCTTTGGGTTTACAAAACCCAATTCTTGGAGCAACTTACATGTTCTTCTTCGGAATTGGTACAATTCCATTGCTTTTAGCTTTGATGTACTCAGGTAAGATAATCCCTGCGAAATCTCGTGTCACAGTCCAAAAAATAATTCCCTATGTGGGAGTCTTGGTAGGCTTGATTTTTATTGTGCGAGGTCTTGGCCTGGGAATTCATGGCTTTAGCCCAGACCTTCAAGTTTTTAACTATGGATCTGAGCAAATAGAAATCACCATGTGTCGATGATCATCAAATCGATTTACTGAAAACCAATTTTTCGGACTTTTTAGCAATCATTCGTAAGTCAAATTGCATGCAGATATTTCTGACTACAGCAACTCCCATTTCGGTGATGGAAAGCAACTTATTATTAAAATTCAAAAGTCCTTCCGCCTCCATTTCTTTTATGTTTTCTTGATTCTCAAAAGGAATAGAATCCCAGATTTCATCCTCTATAACAGCCTCATGATTGCAAATCAAGTTCAAAATTAGCTCCTTTACTTTGACGTCTTGCTTAGTCAATTGATGACCTTTGATGATAGACCATTCGTAATCTTTAAGCTCTGATTGATAAGTTTCAATCGATTTTGTGTTTTGGGCATATCCAATATGAATATCTGAAATACTACTTGCGCCAAGCCCTAAAAGCATTTTGGAAGGAGAGGTAGTGTATCCCATGAAGTTTCGGTGAAGCTCTCCTTCTTCTTTTGCAAGATTCAAGCTGTCATCCGGCTTGGCAAAATGATCCATTCCGATTTCAACATAGCCCATTTGAAGTAGCATTTCCTTACCGAATTCATACATCTCTCTTTTCTCTAATTCATTTGGGAGGTCCTTTTCGTAGCTTTTTTGTGCTGGAAAAGAACTAGGCACATGAGCATAGGAATAGAAAGCTATCCTGTCCGGCTGAAGAGACTTTACAGCTTCAAATGTCTCGGTCATAGTGGAGATAGTTTGGAATGGCAATCCGTATATCAGATCGAAATTAATCGATTGATAGCCTAGTTCCCGAGCATTAAAAACAGCTTTTTCTACAGATTCTAGTGGTTGAATTCTATGAATTGCTTTTTGAACTTGTGGATCGAAATCCTGAATACCATAGCTGACCCTATCAAAACCAAGTTCGGCCAAGTTTTCCAAATGAGAATAGCTGGTATTGTTTGGATGTCCTTCGAAACTGAATTCTTTGTTCGGAAGTACTTCACAATCATCGATGATGGTACCTAGCAAGAAGTAAAGATTGTCGGGAGAGAAAAATGTTGGAGTTCCCCCTCCCAAGTGAATTCCGGCTAATTTGGGCTTTTCACCCAAGATTTTTAGATACTTGTTCCATTCATTGAGCAAGGCCAAAATATATGGATATTCTACTCCATGGTTTTTGGTGATCCGTTTGTTACAACCACAATAGGTGCAAAGACTTTCACAAAAGGGAAGGTGAATGTAAAGTGTGATTCCTTCCTCTTTTCCATAAAGTTGAAATGCCTTTTCAACAAGAACTTCCCAGGATTTCCCATCCACATTGTTTTCCCAAAGGGGAACGGTAGGATAGCTGGTATATCTAGGAGCAGGAGTATTGTATTTTCGGATCAGTTCAGGACTCAACTTCATTGCAATCTTCTTTTTACAAAGATCACTTTGCTGACTCCTGAAAGTCTTGACCTAAATAAGGTTAAAACCTGATTTTTATCAGGAAAATTTCATGGATGATTTAAAGTGAATTTTAGTCCAGGAGGAAATTATTAAGGAAGCTACTCTTCATAGTCATCCAGAAGAAGAACAATAGAATTCCCCAGAAAAGATAAACCCGATAATAATCTGTGGTCTCTCTATATCGGTTTTCTTCCACCTCTGTCTTCTCCATGATATCTATTTGATCAAAGATATTCTGGAGTGCATTTCCATCGGAAGCCCGGAAAAACTCGGCCTCAGTCGACTTTGCAATTTCTCGAAGGGTAGTTTCATCTAAATAACTTTCTACCATCTGTGGTCTTCCAAAAAAGTCTGTTCCATACGGTACCATACCGTCTTTACCAACAGCGATAGTATAAATTTTAATACCCAAGGCAGAAGCCAGTTGGGCGGCAAACATCGGGTCAACATTTCCAGCATTACTTTCACCATCACTGAGCAAGATCATGACCTTTGAAACAGATTCTGCTTCTTTCATCCGATTTGTACCAGCAGCAATGGCTGAGCCAATGGCAGTACCTTTTGCTTCCATCATATCGAAGGAAATCTCGCTGATCAGGTCTGTCAATAATTTGTAATCATTGGTCAGAGGAGCTAAGGAGTATGCCTCTCCGGCGAAAACAACCATGCCGATTCTATCACCCATTCTACCGTTGATGAAGTCAATGGCAGTTGCTTTGGCTGCTTCCAATCTATTGGGAGTGAAATCCTGCAAATCCATGGATTCAGAAATATCCATTACCAGCATGATGTCAATACCTTCAGTGTATTGTTCTACACGCTCATTGCTTCGCTGGGGCCTTGCTAATGCAATAATTATCATTCCCAATGCCAGCAAAAAAAAGCCAGTCGGGAGTAACCTCAAATAAGTCCAAGGATTGTTTTGCTTTGCTCTTTTGGGAAGAGAAAGCTCAAGAACTGGGTTTTTTAGAAATTTGATGAACTTTCGGATGACCATCAGCAATGGAATAATCCAGATCAAATTCAGTAAAATCGGATTTTCCCATTCATAGGTTTTGAAGGTCTCAGGCAAAAACCAAGACCAGCTGAAAAATTCAGACAGTTGCTCTAGCATTCTTGTTTTTGCTTAATTTTTTAAAATATTTTTCTTTGGCCACCTGAAGTAGATAATCAGTCGCTTCTTTGATTTCAGACTTTTTGCCTGCATAAATGATCATTTCAATTGCTCTCAAGGAGCTAAAGATTTTCATGTCGCCAAGTTTTTCTCCAATTTCACTGGAAGTCCATTCTTTCACAGGAAGATTGGTAATGCTTTCGATATATCCTTTCCAAAGACCCAAAAGCTCGTCTGCAGCTTCCATGGAATTCTCTTTTTCCAATTCTGCAGTCGCCTGAGCCCATCTTTTTTGGAACCTGCCCCATCGGCGTTTGATCCCTTGTTCGGTAAAGATTTTTTTGATCTGGTCGGCAAACATCCAATAAAATGCTCCCAAAATCAGCAGAATTACTACTGCTATTCCTCCGACCAAAATCCAATTCCACTTTTTCTCAATGGATTGATAGACATTGTTTTCTTGGAAAATCGGTTGCTCCGGAATGCTGTCAAGTTCCAATTTTAGCTTCAATTCTGCTTCCAAAGGAAAGTATGTGATACTGTCGTATCGACTCAACTCATAGACAGGAAGAGTTAAATAGGAGCTGGGATCAAGCTCAAAATTCGAAATAAAATAGATTACGCTATCTTCTGTCACTCCGTCCCGGGTATAGGATGTGAATGATTTCTTTTCGAGAAGTTCAAATGGAGTGAAGTCGAAAGTAGAGTCAGGAAAAATCAATTGCTTTTCTTGAGGATATTGGGCCTTTAAGACATAGCCGACCCGTTCGCCCAATTTTGCAGAATCCTGCATGAAATAAGCGTTAACCTGAACTTCCTGAGCCATGGATGAAAGAGACCACAGGAATGCAAAAACAAAAAATATCTTTTTACCCACGCTTCATGCTTTTATTTCTGTACTTAAATAATTCAATCAGGGGCATTACAATATCCTGGGTAGTGTCAATAGCCAAATAGTTGATCTGGTTTTTCTTACAAATTTCTTTTAAGTGCTCTCTTTCAGAGGTGAAGGTTTCGGAGATTTTTCTGGAAAAGCTTCCAAATGCGGTATTTACCCAAGTTGTTTTCCCTTTTTCTTTGTCGAATACAGGTATGATTCCCAAAGCGGGTAAGGCAGATTCTCTAGGGTCAGTCAATTGAATTGCCACCAAATCATGCTTCTCTGCCAAAGCCCTGAAAGGTCTTTCATAGCCCTCGTCAATAAAATCAGAAATAACCAGAATTACACTTCTTTTCTTGACCAAGTTTAGAGTAAAGGTAAACATTGAATTCAAGTCTGTTTTCAGTGAATTGTTTTCATGATCAAATATTCCCCGGACCATTTTTACTCCTTGCTTTCCACCTTTACCCGGAAGGATTATTTTTTCTTTTTGATCCGAATAACTGATCAATCCGACCTGACTTCCATCAAAAATAGCTGCTAAAGTCAATACTCCAGCAACGATCTTTCCTTGATCAATTTTTTTATGACCGGGTTGTCCAATATCCTGAGATCCGGAAATATCCAGCAAAAAGTAAACACATTGATCTTTATCTTCTTTGAAAGTCTTAACAAATGTCCCATGCCCTTTTGCAGAAACTTTCCATTCGATGGTCCGTACATCATCACCATATTGGTATGGGCGCAAGTCATCAAACTCTAAACCAGAGCCTTTAAAGATGGATTGGTACTCACCTTGCAGGTGATTGTTGGCCACCTTACGGATCATGATTTCGTATTTTCTGAGCTTGCTGAACAGTTGATTCATGTATGGGTGATTTGAACGGACTAATTTATAGTACTAAGTCCAATTATAAAATTTCAGTTACAGGAAGGGTAGAGAGAATTTCAGTTAAAAAAACCTAATTTTGGATTGTGAAAAGATTGTTTGCGATTACATGTAGTTTCTTATTGCTTTTTTCATGCAATAATCAGGATACTCCAAAGAATTTGCTTTCGGAGGATAAAATGGTCAGTGTCCTTGCCGATATCCATCTGACGGAAGGAATTGCCAGTGCTATGCCGGTTTCCTATGATTCTTCTCAAGTGCTTTACACTTTGTTGGAGAAAGATGTCTTCGTAAAACATCAAGTAAGCGACTCTCTTTTTACCGAAAGTATGCGCTACTATCTTCAGTACCCTGATTTAATGGATGAAATTTATGCCAGAGTAGTAGATACTTTGGTTGTATGGGAAACCGCCCCCATGAGTGAAGAAAATAACTAATGCTATACCCTTCAAATCTCGAACAAAAGATCAATTTTCAAAAAATCAAAGAGTTGCTGAAAGAGGAATGTTCCTCCTCTTTAGGAGCTCAGTTTGTTGATAAAGTCGCGTTTTCCTCCGACATCAAATTGGTCACCAAACTCCTGGACCAGACTCAGGAATTTTTGGATATATTGATTTCAGGAGAGAGTTTTCCCGCGTCCAATTTCACCAATCTCAATCCATATTTGGAAAAAGCGAAGCTGGAAGGAGCATTTCTGGATCAGGAGGAGTTTCATGAAATTAAATTATCACTACAAACCTTAAAAGGTTGCCTGACTTTCTTTTCAAAGTTTGGGGAAGAATATCCAGCCTTGAGCCAATTGTTAGGATTGGTAATGGATTTAGACTTAGGTCTTCTCAAAGCTATCGAGTTGATCATTGATGAGAAAGGTTTGATGCGAAGTAATGCCAGTCGCGAACTTCAATTGATTCGAAATCAGATCATCTTTGAGGAAGGCAGGTTGAGAAAGGTAATGGATCGGATCTTCAAGGAAGCTAGGGCAAAAGGTCTGACTCCTGAAGATTCTGCAATTACGATCCGATCCGGAAGAATGGTGATTCCCGTAGCAGCTGAAAATAAGAGGAAACTCCGTGGATTTATCCATGATGAGTCTGCTACAGGGCAAACTGTTTTCATGGAACCAGAGGAGGCTTTGGATATCAATAATGAAATCCGGGACCTGGAATACATGGAAAGGCGTGAAATAATCAAGATCCTAACTCAACTGACCGATAGACTGCGGCCGGCTATTCCTGCACTTCGAAAAGCAACCAATTTCCTCGGGTTGATTGATTTTATCAGAGCAAAAGCAAAGTTTGCCCAAAAGATCGATGCAGTGAAACCAGAAATCGTCAAGGAAAGGGTACTTGCTTTCAATAAAGCTAGGCATCCACTTTTACAATTGGCTTTGAAATCTCAGGGAAAAAGTATCATCCCTTTGGATATTGAATTGAAAGGGCATAATCGATTGCTGGTGATCTCCGGACCTAATGCAGGTGGCAAATCTGTGACTTTGAAGACAGTTGCTTTGTTGCAATATATGCTTCAATGTGGGATTCTGATTCCGGTTCATGCAGATTCCAAGAGCTCCTTGTTTGATAATTTCTTTATTGATATAGGAGATGAACAGAATCTGGAGAATGACCTGAGTACCTATAGCTCTCATTTGATGAGCATGAAGTATTTTACCCAATTTGCAAATAAGAAAACCATCCTGTTTATAGATGAATTTGGAACGGGTACTGAGCCTCAATTTGGCGGTGCGATAGCAGAATCCATTTTACTTTCATTGAATAAAGCAGGTGCTTTTGGTGTGGTGACTACTCACTACGGTAATCTGAAGCAAGTAGCGAATAAGAATCAAGGGTTGGTCAATGGAGCCATGCGCTATGATGTGAATAAACTGGAGCCCATGTATCAATTGGAGATCGGAAAACCAGGATCTTCATTCGCTTTGGAAATTGCTTCTAAAATTGGGATTTCTAAAGAGATTCTGGCTTATGCCAAAAGTCAGATTGGGGATGAGCGAGTTCGTTATGATAGATTGCTGACACAGCTTGAAAACGAGAAGAATCAATATTCAGGGCTTTTAACAGAAGTTCAGAGTAAAGAAAGGCTTCTTAAAACTCGATTGAAAGAATACAATGAGCTGAAAGAGACTCTCGAGCTGACCAAAAAGAAATACATCCAAGAAGCAAAGCAAGAAGCTAAAAGGCTTTTGGATGAAACAAATAAAAAAATAGAATCCACCATTCGGGAGATCAAAGAAGGGAATGCTGAGAAGGAGGCAACAAAACAAATCCGTAAGGAATTGGAAACCTTCAAGGAGAAAGTGAAGCCTGAAAAGCAGGTGGTGAAAGAGCCGGGGATTAAGGTGATTGGTGGAAAGATCGAAGAGGGTGACTGGATTCGATTGAAGGATAATGGAGCAATTGGTCAAGTACTTCAATTAAGGAATAAAGAACTGGATATATCAATTGGAGAATTGAAGTCCACAGTGAAGCTATCCCGAGTGGAAAAGATTTCACAGACTCAGGTGAAAAAGGAGAAAAAAGCAATGTCTTCCACCTTTGGGTTCAATTCAAATCAAAAAATGATGGACTTTTCACCAAACTTGGATTTGAGAGGAAAGCGTGGAGAAGAGGTGTTTTCTCTAGTCCAAAATTTTATTGATGAAGGTTATATGTTAGGGGTAAAGGATCTGAGAATTGTCCATGGAAAGGGCGATGGAATATTGCGGGATATCACCAGGAACTTGCTCAGAACTATGCAACCTGTTAAAAAAATGGAAGATGAACATGCTGATAGAGGAGGAGCTGGAGTTACTTTAGTGACATTGAAATAAACAAAAAGGGAGCATCAAGCTCCCTTTTTGTTTATAGGATTAATTTTTCCCTTTATTTCTTTATCAAATTGAAAACATAGCTTCCAGCGACTACTTGCGTTCCATTCAAACGTCCACCTGGTGCCGGAATATTGAATTCTAACCTTAGATTATCTCCAGTTCGAGTAAAAGATATTTCCCTTCCAGCTGCAGGTTGGCTTCCCGTTAATGTAAACTTATCAAAGTTGCTTCCTGCAAAGACCCAGTTCCCAGAGCCGTCATATAGGTCATTATTATTGATAGTGGTATATGTTTTGGTGGAGCCGGAGTTTAATTTCAATTCAAAACTAGAATACAAATCAGTTACTGTGGAACCGCTTCTAGTTACTGAACCTCCTCCTGCTACAGTCCAAGTCAATGAACCAGTCCCTGTCAAAGCTTCAATTGCTTTTTCCTCTGGAGTTTGCTGAGGCGTTGGAGTTGGATCATCGCCCCCACAAGACATAAGCAAAAGGGTAAAAAATGCGAAGGTAGCCCAAGATAGAAGTGCTTTTTTCATGGATTTGATATTAATAACTTAAAATTAACCATATCAGGTTAAGTTCAAAGTAGCTTTTTATTTATAATCCTCAAGAACGAGTTTTTCCTGGCAGAATTCAAACTCTCGAGGCTCGTTGGAGCAAATCATAAGAATTTGATCTTTGGTGTATTTTTCCACCAAATCTAAATACCAGCTAACGCCTTTTTTATCCAAGTTCGTTGTTGGCTCATCCAAAAAAACGATCGATACATCTGAAAAAAGAGAAAGGCCGAGTTTTACTCGTTGCTTCATTCCGGAAGAGAACTGAGAAACCAATTTATTTCTATGATCACTCAAATACAGAATTTCCAACATTTCAGAAATGTCTAATCCCTGTTTTGGGGATTTGAATTTGAAATGAAAATCTAGTAATTCTTCGAGGGTAAATTCTTCAGGTAATTCCAAATAGGGGGCAGCAATGGTTAATTGCTTGAACCAATCTGTGTCTGGGATCTCTGCTCCATTCAGATTGTAAGAAACTTTGCCTGAAGACAAAGGGATGGAGCCAGCTAGGCATTTTAAAAGTGTAGACTTGCCGGAACCATTACTTCCTGTTACGGCAAGTCTATCTCCACTTTGAAGGGAGAGAGTTAGATTTTTGAAAATCCATTCGTATTGAAAACGCTTTGAAGCTTCCTCGATCTGGATTTTCAGCATGATTAATTGAAATAACCTTTCATCACACCTCTTTCAGAAGAGCGGATGAAGTTTAGGATTTCGTCTCTTTCTTTGGTAGCAGGAAGGTTTACTTCGATTTCTTCCAATGCCTTGCTGTTATTTAAGCTATTCAAGAAAAGATATCTGTAGACCTCCTGAATGTGTGCAATAGATTCTGAAGTGAAACCTCTTCTTCTCAATCCCAATGAATTTACGCCGGCATAGGAGAGAGGTTCTCTCGCAGCTTTTGTAAATGGAGGTACGTCTTTTCTCACCAAAGAACCACCAGATATCATGGAATGCATCCCAACTTTCACGAATTGATGAATGGCACTAGAACCACCAACAATCGCCCAGTCGTCAATGGAAACGTGACCTGCAATCTGCACCGAGTTTGCGATGATTACATTGCTTCCGATCACACAATCATGTGCTACGTGGACATAGGCCATCAAAAGGCAGTTGCTTCCGATTACAGTGGTTTGTTTGTCAACTGTACCTCTACTGATTGTTACACATTCTCTGATGGTGGTGTTGTCACCGATCATTACTGTGGATTCTTCACCTTGGAATTTCAAATCCTGGGGGATTCCTGAAAGGACTGATCCAGGGAAAATTTTACAGTTTTTCCCAATTCTAGCTCCTGGAAAAATTGTCACATTTGGGCCGATCCATGTATTGTCACCGATGATGACATCTCCATGAATCATGGTAAATGGATCAATATGGACATTCTCTCCAAGTTGAGCTTTAGGGTCTACATGCGCAAGAGGGCTGATCATGATTCTTTACGGGTTATACTGGCTGTCATCACCGCTTCGCACACCAAGGTGTTTCCTACATAAGCTTCTCCTCTCATTTTCGCAATTCCTCTTCTGATTGGAGCCAATAGTTCACATTTAAAAATTAAGGTATCTCCTGGAAGAACCATCTTTCTGAATTTACAGCTTTCGATACCCAAGAAATAGGTCCAGTAGTTTTCTGGATCATCCACAGTGCTCAATACTAAAATACCACCGGTTTGAGCCATTGCTTCCACTTGTAATACACCTGGCATTACAGGATTACCAGGAAAGTGACCCAAGAAAAATGGTTCATTCATAGTAACGTTTTTCACTCCAGCCACTACTGTATCATCAAGATAGATGATTTTATCCAATAGTTGGAAGGGGTATCTATGAGGGAGAATATTGGAAATTTGATTGATATCCATCACCGGAGGTAGCTTTGGATCATAATGTGGGATATGGGAAGCTCCCGCTTTTTCCATTGCTCTTTTTAGTTTTTTTGCAAAAGCCACATTAGCGGCATGCCCTGGCCTTGCAGCTAAAATTTGGGCCTTCAAAGGTCTACCAACCAAGGCCAAATCACCAACCACGTCTAATAGTTTATGACGAGCAGGTTCATTTCTATATCGGAGGTCTACATTATTTAGAATTCCCTCTTTCTTGACTTCTACATGTTGCTTATTGAACATTTTAGCCAAATGAGCCAATTCCTTTTCTTCAACAACTCTGTCTACAACCACAATTGCATTATTCAAGTCTCCACCTTTGATCAGGTTGGAGTTATACAGCATTTCTAGTTCGTGCAGAAAGCAGAAAGTTCTACAAGAGGCGATTTCGGATTTGAATTGACCAATATCCGTAATTGAAGCATGCTGGCTCCCCAAGACTGGGCTGTTGTAATCTACCATTACTGTCACTCTATAATTGTCAGTTGGTAGGGCAACCATCTCTACTTCACGAGAAGAGTCTTTGTATTGGATACTTTCCTCCACTTCGAAAAATCTCCTTAAGGCATTTTGCTCTTCAAGCCCTGCATCTTCCAAAACTTCAATAAATTGAATAGAAGAACCGTCCATAATTGGAGGCTCAGGCCCATCCAATTGAATTAAGACGTTGTCAATTTCCATTCCAACCAAAGCTGCCAATACGTGCTCCACAGTATATACTCTGGCTCCGTTTTGTTCTAAAGTTGTGCCTCTGGAAACGTCTACCACCAAATCACAATCTGCGTCAACAGTAGGGCTGCCTTCCAAATCAATTCTTTGAAACTTGATCCCATGATTGGGAGGTGCAGGTAGGAAAGTCATATTGGAAATGACTCCAGTATGAAGCCCAACTCCAGATAGCTCTACCTGTTTTTTGATGGTATGTTGTTTTACTTTCATTATTTCTTCAGCCATTTAAATGCTTGGGGCCGCAAAATTAAGGCTTTTTTTCGAGTTCTTTAAGCCGCTTTTCGAGGTCTTCCAGATTTTTAAAAATAGAATAAGACTTTAGGAATTGCTTCAGATCCATTCCCATATATCCGAATAGGGTCTCACCCGATTTTTTTATTGATTTTGATATGCCAGTATTCGCTCCGATAGTCGTGTTGTCAGCAATCTTGATATGGCCGACAATACCTGCTTTTCCAGCAATTACGCAATTTTTTCCGATTTCTGTAGATCCAGAGATTCCAGATTGGGCTGCGATTACCGTGTTCTCCCCAATTATTACGTTATGAGCAATTTGAACTTGATTATCAATCTTGGCTCCCTTTTTAATAATGGTTGAACCCATAGTGGCGCAATCCACTGTTGTGTTGGCCCCAATGGAAACATTGTCTTCAATGATTACATTTCCAATTTGAGGAATAGACTTGTAGGTCCCGTCTGCTTGTGGAGCAAAACCAAATCCATCTGAACCAATTACAGCACCCGAGTGAATTTCACAATTGGTGCCGATTTGGGTTTCAGAGTGAATTTTCGCACCTGCGTGAATTATCGTATTATCCCCGATTTTTACATTGTTTCCTACATAGGCATGGGGATGGATTTTAACATTTTGGCCGATTTGGCAATTTTTCCCAATGTAAGAAAATGCACCTCGGTATTCATTCTCTCCAATAGTGCTGCTGGAATCCATATAGGCGGGTTCTTCCACACCAACCAAAGCCGATTTGGTGAATTGGGCATAAGCTTCCAAAAGGGCTGTAAATCCTAGGTAAGCATCTTTTACCCGAACGATATTCGTCTTGAGCTCTTTGGAAGCCTTAAATCCTTCCGAAACGATGACAGCTGTAGCCTCAGTTTGGTAAATAAAAGGCTCGTATTTTTCATTGGAAAGAAAACTGATTCCCCCAGGTTTTCCCTCTTGGATTTTATCCAATCGAGAAACTTTTTGAGTCTCGTCTCCTTCGACTTTTCCTTCTAATAATTGGGCTAATTGTCCTAGTGTAAATTCCATACAGCAAAAAGAATGAAAATCTAAATTAGACTTTTGGCTTTACATATATAATGTTTCTCCACGATTTTACTCATCACTTTGATGTTTGGTAAATCAGCAGCTTGAGCTACATCAATCACCTTTCCAACTTTGGTGAGGATATTGATTCGATCGCGAATTAGATATCCATAATTACTTACTTTTCCCTGCGAAAAGAAATAATCCAAATCAGATTCAGGTATGCCTAGTTTGGCAATAGTTTTTTCCTTGGATTTTAAAATCTCTTCAGGAGAAAAAGGTTCACTATCTAGGCTGATTTTGAAAAGATTCCTTGTCAAAAACATTTGAGAGATATTTCTCAAGACATAATCATCCGACTTTTTCCAAAGCTTGATAGCTCCCCAAAGGTCCAAATCATCTAATTCTAAGAAGATTTTGAGAAGATCTGGATTCTTTTTGAAATCCTCCAAAGTCAATTCATGCCCTAGGAGATAGTCGAATTCATCAGAAATCGGGAATTGAGCTCCTTGAGTTTTTAGATCTTTACCACGCTGAATCAAGTTGATCAGCATTTTCTCAGCACTCACGGTTGTCTTGTGGAGGTAAACTTGCCAATACATCAATCTTCGAGCGCTTAGGAAATTCTCAATGGAATAAATCCCTTTTTCCTCAATCACTACTTGATCGTTTTTTACGTCCATCATTTTGATGATTCTGTCAGCTCCTATAGTTCCCTCAGATACTCCTGTGAAGAAACAATCTCTCTGAAGGTAATCCAGACGGTCTATGTCTAACTGGCTGGAAACCAATTGATGGAAGAATTTTCTTTCATATTGATTCTTAAAGATTCTTAAACTGAGGGATAGTTTGCCACCTAATTCCTCATTTAAGAGTTCAATAATCATAAGAGAAAGCTCTTCGTGAGGAACAGATTTTAGGAGACTATATTCCAAAGCATGGGAAAAAGGCCCATGTCCAATGTCATGAAGAAGGATTGCAATAAGTGCAGCCTCATATTCCTCATTGCTGATTTCAGTGCCTTTGTTTCTGAGATTATCCAAAGTGATACTCATCAGGTGCATGGCACCCAAAGCATGGTGAAAACGCGTATGGAGAGCACCTGGATAGACGAAGTCTGTCAGTCCTAACTGCTTGATCCTGCGTAATCTCTGGAAGTAAGGGTGATCAATGATGGTAAAAATCAGCTCACTCGGAATGGTGATGAAACCATAGACGGGGTCGTTGAGTATTTTCTGGCTTTTCAAGGAGGCCTCTTTTGTTTACCCAAAAGTAATTATAATTTTAAAAGAAACGGAATCATAACAATGCAAAACCCACAGATCCTTTGGGCAGACGATGAAATCGACCTCCTCAAACCACATATTCTTTTTTTGCAGCAAAAAGGCTACGATATAGCTACTGTCAACTCTGGTGTAGATGCAATCGAGGAAGTTGAGAAAAATAATTTTGATGTCATTTTTCTAGATGAAATGATGCCAGGAATGACAGGCTTGGAAACTTTGCAGCAAATCAAGCAAATCAAGCCTCAAATTCCTGTGGTGATGATTACCAAAAGTGAGGAAGAGCATATCATGAATGATGCGATCGGAGGAAAGATTGCCGACTATCTGATCAAACCTCTCAATCCAAGTCAGATTTGGCTTTCTGTCAAAAAGATTCTTCAAAATCGCCAATTGATAGACGAAAAGACTACGCTCAATTACCAACAGGAATTTATGAATATCAGCATGGCCTTTGGAGATGCTGAGGATCATGAAGACTGGGCCAATATTTATAAAAAACTCACCTATTGGGAGCTCCAGATCGATTCGACTGAGAATAAAAATATGTTGGAGGTTTTAGAGTCCCAAAAAACTGAAGCCAATTCCTCTTTTGCTAGGTTCGTCAAGGACAATTATCTGGATTGGATGCAAGAGAAGAATCAAGAAAAGCCCTTGCTTTCCTATCAGGTGATGAAAAAGAAGGTTTTTCCAAAGATGCGAGAAGGGAAGCCACTTTTCTTCATCGTGATAGATAATCTAAGATTAGATCAATGGGAAGAGATCGAAAGCTTGGTTTCTCCCTATTTCAATATTCAAGAGAAACAGACCTATTATAGTATTCTACCGACCACCACTGCTTTTGCCAGAAATGCCTTGTTCAGTGGGATGATGCCAATGGACATGGCTCGGTTTTATCCGAATTTCTGGGAAGATGAGGATTCGGATGAGGGAAAAAATAATTTTGAGGAGGATTGGATCCGAATCAACATGGAGAAAAATCGAATCGCTGGAAAATTCACATACCATAAAATTCTTCAGGCAAACCAAGGGAAAGCGGCTTTAGATCAATTTCACGCCATGCTCCAAAATGAGCTGAATGTATTGGTTTATAACTTTGTAGATATGGTTTCCCATGCCCGAACCGATATGAAAATGATCCGTGAATTGGCTCCGGATGAATCTGCCTATCGTTCTTTGACCAAAAGTTGGTTTGAGCATAGTAGTTTGTTCGATTTGCTCAAAAAGATCCAAAGTGCAGAAGCAGATGTGATTATCACTACAGATCATGGGACAAAGCGAGTGAATAAGCCTTACAGAATTATCGGAGATAAAAATGTGACAACGAATTTGAGATATAAGCAAGGGAAGAATTTGAATTTCGAAGCGGGGAAAGTTTTTGAAATCAGAAAACCTGAAGATGCCAAACTGCCAAAATTGAATGTTTCTTCTAGCTACGTTTTTGCTGTGGAGGATTATTTCTTCGCGTATCCCAATAATTACAATTACTATGTCAACTATTACAAGGATACTTTTCAGCATGGAGGTGTATCTTTGGAGGAAATGATCATACCGATCGTTCACCTTACTTCAAAATAGTCAGCTTGGTGCTTAGTAGAATATATGAAATGTCGGAACTTGGATCTGTTGCCGATTGGGTATTTACCCATGTAGGAGATGAGAAAATCTGGGTTTTTCAAGGCGAAATGGGAGCTGGTAAAACTACCCTAATCAAAGCTCTCGGTGAAAAAATGGGTGTGATTGATCCCATGAGCAGTCCAACTTTTGGGATTGTTAATCAATATGAGACTGATAAAGGTGAGAGAATTTACCATTTTGACTTTTATAGACTTGATGATCCAGCTGAGGCATTGGAAATTGGAATAGAGGAGTATTTCTATGGTGGGGATTATTGTTGGATGGAATGGGCTGAAAATTTAGGAGGATTGATCCCCGATCAATTTTTATTGGTAAAAATTGAGTATAATACTGCCTCAAGTAGAAAAATTACACTTCAACTAATTGAGGATGTCCACTGAGATGAAAGATATAGCTGCTGTTGGGCTGATTCCTAAAGAATCTCCAGTCAAAGTAAAAAAAGACGGAAAACAATTAAGTATTGGAATTCCCAAAGAGAAATCATCAGAGGAAAAGCGAGTTGTATTGACTCCAGAGGCGGTAGGATTGTTGACTAACAATGGAATGCACGTGATCGTGGAAACAGGAGCCGGTGTTGCTTCCAAGTTTTCAGATCAAGATTATTCAGACGCAGGAGCCAAGGTAGTTTATTCCTCCAAGGAATCCTTTGAAGTCGATTTGGTCTTGAAAGTAGATGCTCCAACCATTGAAGAAATCGGCTTTATGCAGTTGGGAGCATGTTTGATTTCAGCTTTGCAAATCGGGAATCAAAGTAAAGAGCTGATTCAAGCTTTGAATGCAAAAAAGATCACCGCAGTAGCTTTTGAATACTTAGAAGATAAAGTAGGTGGGATGCCAGTCGTTCGTGCAATGTCTGAAATTGCTGGTAGTACTGTGATGTTGATTGCTTCAGAATATCTTTCCTCAGTTAATGACGGAAAAGGGCTGATCATGGGAGGCGTAACCGGTGTTCCTCCAACCCAAGTGGTCATCATCGGCGCAGGAACAGTAGCTGAATATGCAGCTAGAACAGCCCTAGGACTTGGAGCGAATATCAAAGTTTTTGACAATCACATTTACAAACTCCGTAGACTAAAGCAATTACTTGGTCAACAAGTTTATACTTCTACAATTGACAATTTGACTTTGACACAGGCTTTATCTGAGGCAGATGTTGTAATTGGGGCCCTCAGGGCTGAAAAGGGAAGGAATAAAATTGTAGTAAGTGAAGAAATGGTGGCCAATATGATGCATGGAAGTATCATAATTGACGTTGGGATTGACCAGGGAGGTTGTATTGAGACAGCTAGTTTGACTACTCATAGTGAACCCACTTTCACAGTTCATGATGTGATTCATTATTGCGTTCCCAATATAGCTTCTAGGGTTTCTAGAACAGCTTCCTATTCTTTGAGTAATATTTTTACCCCAATTGTCCTTCAAATGTCAGATTTGGGAGGTCCAGAAGAAATGATTTTTAATTACCGATGGTTCTTGAGAGGCGTCTACACTTATCGTGGTAGCCTAACCAATGCCTATTTAGCAAGGAAGTTTGATCTTACTCACAAGGAATTACAATTACTCCTAGCTGCCAGATATTGATTTGCCTTAAGAAAGAAGGTTTTGTCTTAACAAGAATTCTAATTGATCATTTGCTTTGATCAATGACTGTGTCAAACGTTCGTTTTCCTTACGAAGTGTATATACTTCAAACGCATTTTTAATAACTGTTCTCAAATAATCTTCTTCCCAAGGTTTGGTGAGATAATGATATACTTGACCTTTATTAATAGCATCAATTACAGCTTGGATATCTGTATATCCAGTCAATAAAACTCTAATTGGATTTGGGTGAATGGGGATGATTGATTCAAGAAATTCGACACCAGTTTGCTCAGGCATTCTTTGGTCAGTAATAATGATGTCTATCTCTTCTTTTTCTAGGACCTCTCTTCCTTCTTTCGCTGAAATAGCAAGGAAAATTTTAAAATCACGGCGAAAAGTAGCCTTGAATGCCTGAAGATTATTTTCTTCATCATCCACGTATAAAATTCTTATTTTTTCTTCAGACTTCTTTTCCATTAACTATCCAAACTAATATGGTATGTGAAATTAGTTCTAAATAATTGTATTTTTTTATCAAAACCAAACAATTTGTTTCATGTATTTAATCAATAGCGCATTAGATTTTTCAATGAATTAGAATAAATAATTGATACAATTGATTTGACATATAAAATCAAAAACTAACTTTACCTATCGTCACCTTTACCCTTTCTTACCAAAAATGCTTATTTCATCCAAATCTGCCTTGGCTGATCAGGTTTATCCAATAATTCTTGATCCTAAGAATTATTGCGATAAAGAAAAGCTGGTGGACCTATTTCACAATCCTCAAATATCTATTGTTGATCAAATTGAGAGTCAGGTAGCAGACTTAATTAAGTCCAACCATCCTACCAAGGCATTATCAAAGAAAGAATTGGAAGGACAAATAGATGAGTTTTTCGAAGGTCAGATCAAAGAAGATTATGGTAATTGGGTTTATTACCCATGGAAATCTACATTAGTCCATCTTTTGCCAGAAGAGGAGTTTATTAGAGTCAGAACACTAAGAAACAATTATAAAATCACTCCTCAGGAACAAGCTGAACTGGCTCAAAAGAAAGTTGGAATCGTCGGGTTGTCAGTAGGTCAAAGTATTGCTTTGGTCATGGCTCTTGAGAGAAGTTTTGGGGAATTGCGGCTTGCAGATTTCGATACCTTGGAATTGAGTAATCTTAATCGTCTGAGAGCGGGTGTGACAAATTTGGGAACTGAGAAAGTTGTGATTGCGGCTAGGGAGATTTCAGAAATGGATCCTTATCTCAAGCTAAAGCTTTACCGAGATGGTATTTCGGAGGATAACATTGATGAGTTTTTTGAGGATGGGGGAATGTTAGACCTGATTATTGATGAATGTGACAGTCTAGATATTAAGGTTTTACTTCGAGAAAAAGCCAGAAGTAAAAAAGTGGCTTTAATGATGGAAACTTCAGATAGAGGAATGCTAGATGTGGAGCGTTTTGATGATGAACCAGATAGGCCATTGTTTCATGGGTATTTGGGTGACCTCAATTTGAAATCATTGAAAAACCTGACAAATAAGCAAAAAGTACCCATGGTACTGAAGATAACAGGTGAAGATACCCTTTCAACTCGGATGAAAGCTTCCCTATTGGAAGTAACTCAGAGTATCACATCTTGGCCTCAATTAGCTTCTTCTGTTTTTTTGGGAGGTGCTTCAATTGGGCACGTTGCGCGAAATTTTTTATTGGGAGAAGATATTGAGTCGGGCAGGTATTTTGTTGATTTGGATGAATTGATTCCTTCCAAAAAGATTAAAAAAGTAGAACAAACTTCATCCGAAGAAGTAAGTCAAAGTTGGTCTGAAGAATCAATTTATAATTACAAGAAAGGTTCCTCATATAAATTGTTGCCTGAAGAGTTGGAGCATTTGGTCCGATTAGCCAATCTGGCTCCTTCAGGTGGGAATTCTCAACCATGGAAGTGGGTTTTTGATAAAAATGGAGTTCTCCACTTGTTCGAAGACAAATCCTTGAGCAATTCTTTATTGGATTATAAAAGTTCAGGCTCCCTTTTAGCCTTTGGAGCTGCACTTGAAAATATTCGTCTTGCTGCTGCAGATATGGGGGTCCAGGTAGAGATAGAATATAAAGTCTCTGAATTTGATCAAGATTACATTGCTCAAATTCGTTTCCAATCAAAATCTTCTGAAAGCATTTCAGTACCATTTGGAGAGCTTTCTAAGGGAATTGAACTTAGATGCACCAATAGGAAGAATGGTCCAAAAGAAGAATTGAAGTCAGAGGATCTTGAGATTTTGAAGGCTACTGGGACTAAAGAAAAAGAGATTTCAATAGAAGTAGTCTCTTCCAATGAAGACTTGAAACAACTTGCTGGTATTATTGGGGGCATGGATCGATATCGATTACTTCATGAGCAAGGATATCAGGATTTTATGGATGAAATCCGATGGTCAGATGAAGAAGCCAAAAGCACAGGCGATGGAATAGATATTGCAACTTTGGAAATGGATCCTTCCTCCAGAGCTGCCATGGGCTTGGTGAGAGATCCTGGTACAGTAGAATTTTTCAGAAAACATGATTTGGGCTTTGGCCTATCTAAAATTTCTGATGATACCATACTTAGCTCCTCAGCTATTTTGATGATTGAAAGCGATTCTTATGATCCTATTTCAATCTTAAAAGCTGGCGCTACTCTTCAGAGAATTTGGCTGAAAGCTAATATATTGGGTATTAGTATTCAGCCTGTTTCCGGATCCCTGTTTATCTTTCATAGGGTAGAAGGTGAAGAAAACAGTGGGTTTACTCCAGAAGAAAAAGAAGGTATAAAGGGATTGAAAAAGGACCTGAATGAAATTTTCAATAAAGATCTTCAGAGGAAAGAAATCTTTATGATTCGCCTTAATAAAGCAGATGAACCAAGTATGCGTTCCTATCGGCGGGATGTGTGGAAAAGCCTTATAGTGTTGTAGGATTATGTATAAGTTGATTGCGTTCAAGGCGGTAGATTATCCAGAGAGGTGTGAATTGTTCATTGAGGGGCATCGACAGGTATTGGAAAGTATTGGTGTCAAAAAAGTCACATCTGCTAATAATTCATGGGCTCAAAACCCTGATGTCATAGTGGTAATTGTGGAATCCAGCGAAGATGGGCAGATCTACGGAGGTGCACGAATTCATAAAGCAAATGAAATTTCCCCTCTGCCGATGGTGGAGGCAATTCAGGATCTAGATAGTTCAATTAGGGATGTAATCGCTAAGGACCTAGATGCAGGAACCGGTGAGGTTTGCGGTCTTTGGAATTCCAGAAAAATCACCGGATTAGGGATAGGTGCTATTTTTATGGTTAAAGCTTGTTTGGCATTGGCACCAAAAATCGGCTTAAATTCACTTTACGCATTATTTGCTCCTACTACAGTGAAACTTGGACTTGAGATAGGATACGAAGTTTTGTCTGAGGTGGGGAATAACGGTACTTTTTATTATCCCAAATTGGATTTGATTGCTACGGCAATGAAACTTCATGATGTAGTCAATCTTCCCATGACAGCAGAGGAACACCGAGAACCGATTTTTAGAATACGAAACAATAGATCACTGATCATTGAAGAAGTTTATAGAAACAGACATGTCACATTAGAGTACACATCTTTTTTAGAATGATAAGAACATTAATAATAGTATTTATAGCGGCATTCTTTGCCATTTCTTGTTCAGAAAAAAATGGCGATGGTTTTAGGTATGTTGGATACACTACTCTTCCAGACTTAGATGAAGGAATAAGTAATCTCAACTTGGAGAATATTTCCTGGAAAGAAGAGAAAGATGCAAACCTCTTTTTGGGATACAGTGATTCGGTCTTTTTGATAAAAGTAATTTTAGATTCCCGATTCTCAAATGAAAGCCAAGTTGACATTTCCTTTGAAAACCCAATGCTCAATGAGATCGAAGTTTATGACCAAAACGGCTCATTATTATCCCAATTGGGAAGAGTGAATTATACCAAAAGTGATTTCAATTCACTCTTTAATCAAGAATTGATTCCAGTCAATGAGACATTGACTTATTACATTAAAGTAAAAAGTTTGGGGAATATTGTTGTCCCAATTGAAATCAATCATGAAGCTGAGTCAAAATACGCGCTGAAGCTGGATCAGAAAAATGTACTTTTTGGGATTTACTTTGGGATTGTATTGGCAATGTTTTTTTACAATCTCTTCTTATGGTCTTCAACCAAGGATTACCTCTATGGGATTTTTATCTTTTATATCCTTTTGGAGGGACTGAATCAAAGTGTTTTGGCAGGTTATGTGGATGCCTACTTCTGGCCCGATAATATTTATCTAAAAGAACACGCTTTCTATATCACCACCATTTTGGTTTCAATGACGGGGATTTATTATTCATTGAAGTTTTTGAATATTAAGAATCTCAATAAGAAAGTTTATAATGTTGGATTTGGAGTTATTGTAATTTACTTTTTTGTATTGATTACATTCTTTATTGATTTTGGAATTGGTCAGTTCAATATCAAAATGATGCAAAGCTTGTTGGGTTTTGTGTCATTCTATTTGCTATCAATTTCAATTTTCAGCCTAAGAAAAGGCTATCGTCCAGCTAAGTTTTTCTTGTTTGCCTGGTCATTATTGATAGTTAGCATGATGATATTCCTTCTTAGATATCTGAATTTCCTACCTCATAATTTTTTCACCAATTACGTATTTACCATCGGGGTGACGTTTGAAACAATTTTGTTAGCCTTTGCTTTAGCAGATAAAATCAACATCCTGAAAAAAGAAAAAGAGCGTGAGCAGTCAGAGCGTTTAAGAGTATTGAAGGAGAATGAGCAGCTGATCAAAGAGCAAAATGTTCTTTTGGAAGATAAAGTAAGGGTGCGAACTGATGAATTGGAACAGGCACTTCGAAATCTTCAAAATACCCAAAGCCAATTAGTAAGCCAAGAGAAGATGGCTTCTTTAGGTCAGTTGACAGCAGGTATTGCTCACGAAATCAATAACCCAATCAACTTTGTGAGTTCCAATATTATGCCTCTTAAGCGAGATATAGCGGACATAATGGAAGTGATTGAGTTCTATAGAGAGACTGGAAAAGAAGAGTTTAAAGAGGAGTCAAAGAAGAAAGCTTTGGATCTGGAAGAAGACTTGGAATTGGACTATGTGCTTGATGAAGTTGATCAGTTATTGAAAGGGATGGAAGAAGGAGCCAAAAGGACCGTGGAAATTGTGAAAGGCTTAAGATTATTCTCCAGAGTAGATGAGCAGGATGTGAAGAAAGTGGATCTCCATGATGGTATCAATAGCACTATTATTTTGCTGAATAGTTCGATTCCTGGAAAAATAAGAATTGTAAGAGAGTTTGGAGAGTTGCCATTAGTGGAATGTCTGGCAGGTAAAATCAACCAGGTATTTATGAATATTATCAATAATGCTGTTCATGCATTGAGTGATAATTTAGATACCATCAGTGATCCAAAAATAACGCTAAGGACCAAGGATACTGGGGATCAGGTGGTTGTGGAAATTGAGGATAATGGTCCTGGAATGCCAGAAAGTGTCAAGCAAAGAATTTTCGAACCTTTCTTTACTACAAAGGCAGTTGGGAAGGGTACAGGTTTGGGCCTTTCAATAGTTTATTCTATTATTGAGAACCATAAAGGGACCCTGGAAGTAAAATCTGAAGAAGGTCAAGGAACTACTTTTATTATAACGCTACCTGTTTACCAAAGCACAGCCAAATATGAATAGCAAAATTCATGTGCTCTACATAGATGATGAGGATAATAACCTCAAATCTTTTAGAGCTACTTTAAGAAAGGATTTTAAGATTTTTACAGCTATTGATGCAGAAGAAGGGCTCAAAATAGCTCAAGAAGAAGATGTTCATGTTGTAATCGCTGACCAAAGGATGCCGGGAATGACCGGTACTGAGTTTTTTGAAAAATTGATTGAAATCAATCCTGATCCTATTAGAATTCTCTTGACAGGTTATTCTGATATTGCCTCTGTAATCGATGCGATCAACAAAGGCGAAGTTTACCGTTTTATC
Organism: Algoriphagus sp. PAP.12; assembly: GCF_026652115.1. GTDB lineage: Bacteria > Bacteroidota > Bacteroidia > Cytophagales > Cyclobacteriaceae > Algoriphagus. The sequence continues at coordinate 31,554 of NZ_JAPPSQ010000023.1, forward strand.
GATAAGCCATGGAATATTGAGCAGATCAAAAACTCGATCAAAAATGCAGCGGATATTTTCTTTATGCGTCAAGAGCTCAAAGAAAAAAACATCAGGCTAAAGAAGTTGCATACAGAAATGAATCAATTTGTTTATAGCCTTTCTCACGAATTGAGAGGACCATTGATGAGTATTTCAGGAGTATCCAAACTCGCCAAAATGGAGGTGAGTGATCCTAATATCATGGAGTATTTTGAAATGATTGATTCTGCAACTACCAAATTGGATGACTTCATTTACAAAATGTTGGACTTCTATAGATCTACTAAAATTGATCACAAAGTTGCTGAGATTGACTTCAAAGCAGTGGTTGGGCAACAGATGGAAGCCTATCATGCCAAGTTTGATCTTCAGCATTTCCATATTGATGTACAAATCACCCAAGAAGATGTATTCTATTCGGATGAATCTAAAATCCGAGTGATCTTGAATAATTTATTTAGCAATTCCGTCCAATTCCAAAAAAGGGGAGAAGGTGAGAAAAGGATTAGTCTTACTGTTGATGTGAGAGAAGGTCAGGCTCTTATTATGTTGGAAGACAATGGAATAGGAATTGATGAACGTCATCGTTCTGATGTGTTTAATCTATTTACACGTGCCACTCAAAAGAATGTAGGTACTGGGTTAGGACTCTATATGGTCAAAGAAGCGGTGGAGCAATTAGGTGGAAATATAGAATTGGAATCAGTCTTGGATGAGGGAACTACCTTTAGAGTCTCACTTCCTTCATTGAAATAACCCCTTCTTTGTGGTGATTTTAGTCGGAAAGCGTATCTTTGCCCTCCGACTTTTTATTAACAAAAAGAAAAATTTATGATTAACCCTTGGCATGATGTCAATATTGGGAAAGAATCTCCTGAAGTTGTAATGGGAGTTGTCGAAATTCCCAAAGGAAGTAAAGGCAAATACGAATTGCATAAAAAATCAGGGATGTTGATGTTGGACAGGGTATTATTCTCTGCAGTTCACTATCCTGCTAATTATGGATTTATTCCTCAAACCTTTTGTGAGGATCATGACCCTTTGGATATCTTGATTATCTCTCAAATTGATATCCCATCTATGTGCTTGGTTGAAGCAAAGGTGATCGGTGTGATGAGAATGGTTGATGGTGGTGAGGCAGATGATAAAATCATCGCTGTAGCAGCTGGTGATCAGTCCGTCAACTATATCAATGATATCGACGAACTTCCTCCTCACTTGATGAAGGAAATTCACAGATTCTTTGAGGACTATAAGAAGTTGGAAAACAAAGAAGTGAAAGTTGAAGACTTCTTGGGCAAAGAAGATGCTCTTAGAATTATCAGAGAGAGTATTGATCTTTATGACAAGAACTTTAGAAACCAATAAAAATTTTAAGCCTGAGAAATCAGGCTTTTTTACTTTTTACGCGTTGCTTCGGAGCTTTTTTGATCAAATATTTGATTAGGTCGGTATAAGCGTCGTGCTCGTGATTGGAAACCGAAATGGACTGCTTGTCCGAAAATGCAATGGTTAATTGCTTGAATTCTTTTTTATTGGCCATTACCACTTCCTCTTCCCAAGCTAAAATATCAGAAACGGGATATGCTTTGTGAAATCCCCGAAGTGGCATCTTAATGATAATTTGATCTCTTCCTGCGGTGATAAACCGAAAACCCGCCAACATCTTCACCAAAAGCATCAAAAGAACCAAAGTGATAATCGTAGCAGCAATCAGGTAAAACCAAAAGCCAAAGCTTCCTTTGTAAGCGAAATCCCTTAAAATCAGGATTAAGCCTGCCAAAAGAGCCACTACGATAATTCCCAGTGAAAAATAAGTGGAGCTTTTCGGTTTAATGACGACCATGTGCTTGTTGGATTTCTTGAAGTTTTTCGAACGCAAAAGTCTCTAAATCTTTGAAAAAAGCTAAGAAAATCACGTCAAATTCTTTTTCTCTTTCTACTAAAGCCAAATGAGCTTCTTCCATTTTGGAGTTGAATTTGGTTCTTTTGGACATTCCTGTAAGCGCACTTTGAATACCTTCTACGCTTCCATAAGCCAAAAGCCAATTGTCCTGTCGCATCCAATAATACATGTTGGCAAAGCGTGGCGGAAATATCTCTTCATAAGAGTCTAGGGTTTCAAAAGTTTCCTGAATAAAGGTTTCCAGAGGAATATCTTTGAACTCCTTCCAATGTTTAATTAAAAAGTAATCGAAAAAAATATCAGTGATTACAGTGGAATAATGCCCAAACTTGGGTCTCAAATAGGATTGTCCTGCTTTCACAAGAGGATGTGAATCGGTGAAGAAATCTATTTCCCGATGGAGCAAAATGCCCATCAGAATCCCATCTTCAAAGTCATTGATCTGTTTTCCTTTGACAAAATCGGCTATAAAATTCCCGACCAGAATTTTTTCTTGTTGAAAGGAAAGAAATGCATGAGCAAGAAAATTCATAAGGGAGAAACTCTAAGACTTTTGATTAGTTTCGCCTAAAATACGGATTGATGGACAAAGTCACGGAGGAATTAAAAAAAGGTCTGAAACTTTTGAAACTGGAATGGCAGGAGGATTTGGCCCAGTACAAGAAGAAATTTTTGAATACTTCTCTGCAAGCAAAGAAAAAGGAAGGTATAACCTGGTATCCTGTGCAAGTAAAAAAGTCCAAAATCGGAATGGGAGAGAGGTTGTTGGTGGAAATAGAAAAGTTAGACCATCATCAGGCTTCCTCTTTTCAATCTGGGAAATCAGTTTCTTTCTTTTCCAATCAAGAAGGCTACCTGTCTGCGGAATTTAGGGTCAATGGCGTGATCAATACTGTCAAAAAAGACATGATGGTAGTCACACTTCAAGCAGATGAATTGCCAGAATGGATGGAGGGAAGCAAGCTGGGAGTTGATTTACTGTTTGATGAGGCGAGCTACAGAGAAATGGAATATGCCTTGAAGCAAGTGATCAAAGGTGATACTCCTAGAATTAATGAATTCAAAGAGATCCTCTTGGGTGATCAGGCTCCAAAATTCAATTCCTTAGCTAGAATTGAAAAGGAGATCCTGAATTTTTCGCAGAATCAAGCCTGCCTGAAACTATCCGAAGCTCAAGACGTAGCCATCATACATGGACCTCCGGGGACAGGGAAAACCACCACTTTGATTCAGGCGATCCTGGAAGCTGCGGAAGATAGGAAATCCATCCTAGTTTGTGCTCCAAGCAATGCGGCCGTTGACCTTTTGGTGGAAAAATTGACTGATCAGGGAGTCTCTACACTTCGTCTCGGACATCCGGCAAGAGTGGAGGAAAAAATTCTTAATCAGACTTTGGACGCCAAAACTGTACAACATGACAGTTACAGAGATCTCAAAAAGCTTCGAAAAGAGATAGACCAGTACCTCAAACTGGCTAAGCAATTCAAAAGAAATTTTGGTAAAGAGGAAAGAAGACAGCGTCAATTGCTTTTTGATGAAGTTGGTAGAATTCGTGAGGCGGCCAGACATTTGGAGGAATACATTTCCTATGACATTTTTCAAAAGACGCAGGTCTTTGCCTGTACCTTGGTAGGAGCTTCTCATTTCCAGTTAAAAGGGATGACTTTTGATGTGGTATTCATTGATGAAGCCGCTCAAGGATTGGAGGCTGCTACTTGGATTCCGATTTTGAAAGCTAAAAAAATCGTTTTTGCAGGAGACCACCTTCAACTTCCACCAACTATCAAATCTTACGAAGCTTCTCAATCTGGTTTGGCCGAGACACTGATGGAGAAAGTGATATCCAGAAAGCCTGAAGTAGCAGAATTGCTTCAAGTTCAATACCGGATGAAGTCTGAAATCATGGGCTTTTCCAATTCATATTTCTACAAAGGAAAGCTGGAAGCAGCACCAAATACAGAAGATCACTTCTTCGAAAATGAGCCTGTTTTGGAATGGATCGATACCGCTGGTGCAGGGTATACGGATAGACAGGAAGAGGATAGCTTAAGTACATTCAATCCAGAGGAAGGAGCTTTTTCCTCCCGCTATTTAGAGGATTTGATCAAGCGAATAGGAGTCGGGAAATTCAAGGAGAATAAATGGACCATTGGATTGATTGCCCCCTATTCGGCTCAAGTTCGATATTTGAGAAATCTGATTTTTGAGTCCTATGATTATCCCAATTTGAGGGCTTTTTCAGATTTGGTCACTATTGATACGGTGGATGGGTTTCAGGGCCAGGAGCGAGATTTGATGCTGATTTCATTGACTCGATCCAATGATCGGGGAGAGATTGGTTTCTTGGCAGATGAAAGACGAATGAATGTCGCCTTGACTCGAGCCAAACGAAAATTGGTTCTTGTAGGGGATAGCAGTACGCTTGCGATCAATCCTTTTTTTGATTCCATCCTTCAATATTTTGAAGAGAATGGGGGATATAGAAGTGTGTGGGAGTTTATGGATTCTTAGAATCTTTTTCATCCTGCGATTTCCCAGAAAGCTTATAAATCAAATAACCAATACCGATCACAAAGTGAAGCGCAACGATGCTGACGACGATAATGATTCCGGTATTGCTCATCGTTTAATTTCTGGATATGATTTCTTGCTGATAAACCAGATTGAGCAGGCTAAGTACTTCTCCAAAAGACTCTGCAGTTTTCAATTGCTCATCAGAAACCTTTTTGCCTAAAAGTCTACAAAGTAATAATCCGTAAACCCCATTCAGGCAAATTTGGATTTCATTACCCAAGTCCTGTCCTTCAGCATCCATTACTACCTGCATGATATGGGGCTTGGCTTTTTGATAAGTTTCGAAGTAAGTTTTATCTGTTTTTAGGAGTTGCCAATGGATTTTTGAAAGTTCATCTACCAGTTTACGAGTTTCCTCCAAATGACCTTTTTCAAGAATTCCTTCTTGTTCCATTTTAGTTTTGATTTCTTCAAACCAAGAAGAAATCTCTGATTTTTCCAGATCTTCTACAGGGTAATGAGAAACTACATACTGATTAATTTCTTCCAGATTTCCTTGATAAGATCGAATCAAATCTTCCATCTGGTAGAGATAGAGGATGTATTCTGCAATATTGTTAAGCTTCTTTTTGGCAGCGATTGACTTCATAGTTCTCTAAATGTGCTGCAAAGGTAAAAAACATAAAATAAATGGGAGTCTCGAATTTGAAGACTCCCTTATCTCTTATTGTTCGGTAGATTCTGTTTCCACCGACTCCTCTCTCCAACCACCTCCTAAACTCCTATACAATTCGACTTTGGCTAATGCCAGTTGCATTTTCAGCTGGACTACTTCCAATTGGTTTTGAAGCGCATCTTCCTGAGCATTGATGATCTCCAGGTAGTTGGCAAATCCGCTTTCAAAAAGCAAAAACGCATTAGTCATACCTTTGGTAGTGGTTCGCATCCGGGTCTGAGCTATTTCGTATTCCTCCTGAAGCTTTTCCATATTCACCAAAGCATCTGAAACCTCTGTTACAGCCGTATTCACTTTTTCTCTAAAATCCAGCTCGGCAATTTCGCGTTGTTTGATGGCGATTTGATGATTGGTTTTTAGTTTTCTGTTTTGGAAAATAGGTTGGAATAAGGCCCCGTTCAAAAGTGCAAATCCAGACCCAATAGGATCCAATACTGTTCCCATGCTCATAGAATTCAATCCCATCCCGGCACTGATAGTCAATGAAGGATATTTCATAGCTTGTGCAATTCCAACTCTGGCATTGCTGGCAATGAGATTGTATTCCGAGGCCATAACATCCGGCCTGTTTTGAATCAATTCAAGAGGTACACCGGTACTATAGCTATTGCTCAAAACCAAATCTTCTAGGACCCCGCTCATTTCAATATTTCCGGGAATCTTTCCTAAAAGATTGTTGAGTCTGTTTTCCTGAAGTGTATAAGCCTTTTCCAATTGTGGAATCAAAGCTTTGGCACGAAGCATTTGAGATTCTGTTTGCTGAATCGCCAAAGCAGTATTTTCACCTGCATCGTATTGAAGCTTGACGATTTTCAATGTGTTTTGACTCAATGCATAGTTTCTCTCTGCCACAGTTAGCTGGGACTTTAGCATCAGCATATTAAAATAAGTGCTTGCAATCTCCGAAACAATGGCTGTTTGCAGGGCTTTTTGAAATTCTTGAGTTTGAAGGTACTTAGCCAATGCAGCATCTTTTTGCCAGGCCAATTTGCCCCATACATCCAATTCCCAACTGGTTTGGAGAGAAACTGCATAGGCTAAATTCTCAGTATAAAGTGTTGTCGGCACCCCATCTGGATGGTTTCTTCTAGATCGGTTGGAGCCATAGTTGTTGAAATTTTCTGAATAGTACTCCCTTCGGAAAGATCCAGGTGTTGCCCCTAAACTAGGGAGGAAATTTGCTTTAGATTGAAGAAAACTTTCCTTGGATATTTCTATCTGCTTTGCAGCTTTCTGCAAATCAAAATTATGGTCCAGTGCCTCTTCGATCAATGAATTCAAGGTAGAGTCTTTGAAAAACTCAGACCAGCTGATAGAAGCAATTTGTTTTTCCCCAACAAAAATGCTGTCCTGGATTTTTTCACCCCCATAAAATCCATCAGGAATATCAGTTTCGGGACGAGTATAGCTTTCCCCGACTTTGCAGCTGGTTGCTAGCCCCAAAACCAAAAAGAAAGGGATAATATATCTGATCATTTTCATGATTTGTTTGAATCTTTTGTGATACTAAGCGCAAATCGATCCTGCAGATCTTGGAATAGATAAGCCAAAACCGGAATAAAGATGAGACCAAGAGAAATACCGAAAATCATTCCTCCAGCAGTACCAATACTGACTGACTTGGTCCCTTCAGCAGAAGAACCTACAGAAAACATCAATGGAACCAATCCGGCTGTAAAAGCAAAAGAGGTCATCATGATAGGACGAAGTCTTTGCTCACAAGCTTGTAGTACAGAATCAAGAATATTCAATCCTGCCCTTCTTTTTTGGGCCACAAATTCCACTATCAGAATGGCGTTTTTGGCCAGCAAACCGATGAGCATAATCAATCCGACTTGTACATAGATGTTATTGTCCATTCCTACAAGATTGATGGAAACAAAAATCCCAAGAATCCCTGCAGGAAGTGAAAGAATCACTGCCATTGGCAGCCAGAAACTTTCGTATTGGGCTGCCAAAATGAAAAAAGTCAAGATGATACTGATGATAAATATCAAGGTGGTGTCGGAGCCTGACTTTTTCTCCTCCAAACTCATTCCGGTCCATTCAAATCCAAGGTTTGCAGGAAGTTTTTGTTCACTCAAATCCTCAATCACCTTCATGACATCTCCGGTGCTATAGCCTTTTGCCGGAGTAATATTTATTCTGGCAGCATTGTAAAGATTGTATCTGAAAACTGTTTCAGGACCGTAAGTCGGTTCAAGTTTGACAAATGAGGTCAAAGGAACCATCTCACCTTTTTTGTTTTTGACCATGATGGAATTGATGGCCTCCGGATTCTCTCGATACTCAATATCAGACTGCATATAGACCATGTATTGACGGGTAAATCGGTTGAAATCTCCTACTCGGGTTCTACCAAAATTGGACTGGATGGTAAACATCATGTCTTTGACAGAAACGCCTAAGGCTTTGGCCTTTTCATAGTCGATATCAATTTTGTATTGAGGGAAATTGGTATTGTAAGAGGTAAAGGCTTTCTCGATTGCTTTTTGCCTGCTCAATTCAGCGATAAATTCATTGACCAAAACACCAAACTCGGCTAAATCCCCATCCGAATAATCCTGAAGTACAATCTGAACCCCATCGAAATTCCCGAAACCTTGAATGGTTGGGCGTGGATACATGTTGATTTTTGGCTCGTTTAAAACCGAAAGCTTTTCGGTCAAATGCTTCACGACATCATTGAGGGCTGAAATGTCTCCTCTTTCTGAAACGGTCTTCAATTTGATATAGCCCAAACCTGTGGAAGCACTTTCTGAATCATCCACAATGTTATAACCTGAAACTGTATTGACACTGGCAACCGCCTGCTCTAAATGCAAAAGTGAATCAGCCTCCCGTAATAATTGGTTAGTTCTGTGAAGGGATGATCCTTCTGGCATCGTCAAGGAGAAAATCAAGAAGTTGTCATCCTCTGTTGGGATAAATCCTTTTGGAGTCGTGGAGGCCATAAAATAGGTGCCTGCACAAACCAATGCCAATCCTCCCAAAGTCAACCATTTTCTGCTGATGGCCCATTTGACGATTCCCAGATACCAGTTTGTGAATCGATCGAATACCGTGTCAAATTTCTTTAAGCCTTTTCCTTTGATGGTTTTTAGTTTGTCGGCGGGTTTGGAGTTTTTGACCTTTTTCCAAAGGTTTTCATCTTCTACTTCTTCAGATTCATTTTTCTTCTTTTTACCTAAAATCAAAGCGCTCAAAACAGGAACCAGTGTCAAGGCATTGATCGCTGAAATCAAGACTGCGAAAATGATGGTAAAAGCGAACTCTTTGTAAAACACACCCACTGGTCCATCCAAGAATCCTGCAGGAAGGAAAACAGCTGCAATTACAATGGTAATTGAAATAATAGCTCCTGTGATTTCGGAAAGAGCGGTATTTACTGCATCCAAAACCTTTAGGCCTTGGTCATGCATCTTTTCATAAATAGCCTCGATGACCACAATGGCGTCATCGACCACGATCCCGATGGCGAGTACGATGGAGAACATACTCAGTACGTTCATAGTCGCTCCGATGAGCTGAAGGAAAAAGAAAGTTCCGACCAATGAAACCGGGATTGAAATCGCTGTAATGATAGTGGCCCGGAAGTCTTGAAGAAAGATGAAAACCACCAAAAATACCAAAATAAAAGCCTCAATTAAGGTCTTCTGAACGTGGTGCATGGACTCATCGATCTGATCACGGACAGAGTAAGAAATATTGTATTTCATCCCCTCTGGAAATGCCTTGGCTTGATCTTCCATGATTTCACGCACCGCCTTGTCAATTTCTACTGCATTTGCACCTTGCTGCTGCACGATATCGATGGTTACAGCAGATTTACCATCCAATTTGTTTTCACTAGCATAGTTGGATGCTCCAAACTCCAATCTGGCTACATCTTTCAATTTCAATTGAGCACCATCCTCTTCAGTTTTGATGACCAGATTTTCATATTCTTCCGGCTCACTGAATCGGCCGTTATGCTTCAAAACAATTTCAAAAACTTCCTCAGAATTTTCACCGAATCTACCTGGCGCCGCTTCAAAACTTTGATCTCTAACCTCGGTGTAAACTTCCCTAGGAGTCAAGCCATAGAGAGCCAACTTTTCAGGATTCAGCCAGATTCTCATGGCGTAGTCTCTGGATCTTAGAATTGATGCTTCGGCAATTCCTCCGACACGCTTCAATTCTCTTCGGATTTTCATCCGAGTATAGGCATTTAAAAAAGTCTCGTCGTAGGTGTCATCTTCGCTATAAATATTGATGGTCATCAAAGAACCTTTCAGCCTTTTTAAAACCACAATCCCTGCTTCGCGAACCTCTGCAGGGATTTGTTCCATTACTTTTGAAATCCTATTCTGAATCTCCACTGCAGCCACATTTGGATCGGTTCCCGGTTCGAAATACACCGTGGATCGCCCTCGACCCGAATTGGTCGCTGTAGAGTTGACATAGCTCATATTTTCAGCCCCATTGATCGCTTCCTCCAAAGGGAGAAGAACTGACTTGGCAACAGTTTCTGCATTGGCACCAGGGTAGTACACCTGGACACTGACACTTGGGGGAGCAATTTCAGGGAAACGTTCCACCGGTAGTACATTCATACTTGCAGCACCAGCCAAGACCAAGAGGATGGAAATTACCAATGCCAGGACTGGACGTTTAATAATGTTTTTTATCATGGCTGAATCAGCTTTTCAGTTTGAATTTTCAGGAATGACAATGGCTTCCCATTCTCCCTCAAAAGGGAGTCAATTCATTGGAAATAATAGTGAGTAAAAGGTCTGGAAACCTTAGTGACCAGTGATGGTAATTAGTTTTGAGAAAGAAGATGTCCTTGTTCCAAAGGTTTGATTTTTATCCCTTCAGATATTTTCTCAAGTCCGGAAATAACGATTCTATCATCTTCATTGAGACTTTTTCCACTGACAATAAACTGATTGCCTGTGCGACCTTCAATAGTGATTTCCTTTCTTTCTACTGTGTTATCGGGTTTCAAAAGGAAAACAAATCGCTTGTCCTGAATGGAAGTGGTAGCACTCTGCGGCACCAAAATCGCATTCGGGTAAATTTGCTCCATCAGGATTTTTCCAGTGTTTCCTGTTCTTAAAAGTGTGTCTGGATTTTGGAAATGAGCTCTTAAGGTTATGGATCCTGTTGACCGGTTGATCTGTCCTGAGTTGGCATCGATTGTTCCAACATTGTTATAAATGCTTCCATCCGCAAGAACCAATTTTACATCAGGATTCATTTTCTTGGAAGTGGAATCCTTCTTCATTCGCTCGTAATAGAGATAATCGGATTCACTCATTGAGAAATAAACATAAATCTCATGAACGTTGGAAAGAACAGTCAAAGGCTCTCCGTCAGTTTTCTTTACCAGGTTTCCGATTGATTTGGGGATTCTTCCCATCAATCCGTCAACAGGAGCTTTTATAGTAGTGAAAGCCAAATTAATTCTCATATTGGCGGCTTCAGCTTCTGCCTTTGCCAATGAAGACTGAGCGACTTCATAATCAGCCAAGGTTGTCTCCATTCTGACTTCAGAGATTACCTCGTTTTCAATCAAAGGCTTTAATCGATCTATTTCTGTTTGAGCTTTTCTGAGTTTGGCTTTTTCCAGATCCACATTTGCCTGAGCATTTTTCAAATCCTCTACATAGGGCTGGCTGTTGATTTTGAATAAGGGTTGCCCTTTTTTGACATATTGTCCCTCATCTACATAGATTTCTTCCAAAACGCCATCCACCTGAGGTCGGATTTGCACGTTTTCTACTCCTTCTATGGAGCCCAGGTATTTGAATTCCAAAGCGGCAGATTCTTTTTTCAAAGTCAAAACCGGCAATGGAATGCCTTCATCTTCTGCCACCTCTTCCTCGCATCCTGTAAATCCGATTGTGGTAATAGCCAAAAGCATATATCCTGAAATAGCTTTTAAGCGTTGGTTTAGTAACGTTCTCTTTTTCATGAGTGTGATTGGTTGTTCTGAATAAATCCAGAATTATGCTAGCCAAGTGAAATAATCATACCACGGGATGTGTAACTCTTAATTAACTTTAATTCAATCGATTGCGGTCAATTTTTTCTCTTTTTAAAAGTTGGTGGATTTTAATAATTGAGTAGGGTTGTGGAGAAATTCCCCATTTTTAAGAGGTTTTAAGTACACATACAATGGGATATTCCCCACATTTTGATGCTAATAAATCCATTTAGGGTCTATTGAAAAGAGGAAAATCGATAACCTTTTGATGGATTATTTCCTGTTTCAACAATGCATTTAAAAAACAAGGAGACAGAACCTTAATTTTTACTACTTTTGCGGCACGAATGCTTATGAAAAACATTAGAAATTTCTGTATCATCGCCCATATCGATCATGGGAAAAGTACATTGGCGGATAGATTACTGCAGGAAACTCAGACGGTCGCTGACCGAGATATGCAGGATCAGTTGTTGGATAATATGGATCTGGAGCGTGAGAGAGGGATCACCATCAAGTCTCATGCGATTCAGATGAAATATGCCCATGAGGGTGAGGAATATACCTTAAACTTGATCGATACTCCCGGACACGTGGACTTTTCTTATGAAGTTTCCAGATCGATTGCTGCCTGTGAAGGTGCTCTTTTGATTGTGGATGCTTCTCAAGGTATCGAAGCTCAGACTATTTCCAATTTGTATTTGGCTTTGGGACATGATCTTGAAATCATTCCGGTATTGAATAAAATTGACTTGCCTGGAGCAGATCCTGAATCTGTAGCAGATGAGGTGATTGATTTGATCGGTTGTGATCGTGAGGAGATTATTTTGGCCTCCGGCAAAACAGGGATAGGAATCGATGACATCTTGAAAGCTGTCGTGACCAGAATCCCAGCACCAACCGGTGATCCAGAAGCACCGCTTCAGGCGATGATTTTTGACTCGGTTTACAATCCTTTTAGAGGTGTTGAGGTGATTTTCCGAATTTTTAACGGAACCTTCAGCAAAGGTGATAAAATCAAATTTGTCAACACTGGTAGAGAATACGAAGCAGATGAAATCGGGATTTTGGGCTTGAATCAGATTCCTCAACAAACCATGTCTGCGGGTAATGTAGGCTATTTGATTTCAGGTGTGAAAGTAGCTAAAGAAATCAAAGTAGGAGATACCATCACCCACATCAAAAGACCATGTGAAAAAGCAATCCAAGGCTTTGAGAACGTAAAACCGATGGTTTTTGCCGGAATTTATCCAGTAGATACGACGGATTACGAAGAGCTAAGGGCTTCCATGGAAAAGCTTCAGCTGAATGATGCTTCCTTGGTTTGGGAGCCAGAGACTTCAGCGGCTTTGGGCTTTGGTTTCCGATGCGGATTCTTAGGAATGCTGCATATGGAGATCATCCAAGAGCGTTTGGAGCGGGAGTTTGATATGACAGTGATCACTACTGTACCTTCGGTTCAGTTTAAGGCCCTGATGACCAATGATACTTATCAGGTCATCAACGCTCCTTCGGATATGCCGGATCCTACCAAAATGAAGCATATCGAGGAACCCTATGTTAAAGCGTCCATCATTACGGCAGCAGAGTATGTGGGTTCTGTGATTACACTTTGTATGGATAAGCGTGGTCAGATAAAAAATCAGGTTTACCTGACTGCTGAACGAGTGGAATTGACATTCGATATGCCTTTGGCTGAGATTGTATTTGATTTCTTCGATAAACTGAAAACAATATCCAGAGGATATGCCTCATTGGATTATGAGCTGATTGGATACCAGGTTTCTCACATGGTGAGATTGGATGTGATGTTGAATGGGGAGCCTGTGGATGCACTTTCGGCAGTAGTACATAGAGATAAAGCTTACGAATGGGGCAAGAGACTTTGTGAGAAACTGAAAGAATTGGTGCCTCGCCAAATGTTCGAGATTGCGATTCAGGCTGCTATTGGACAGAAAATCATTGCCAGAGAAACTGTGAAAGCCTTGCGCAAAAACGTTTTGGCGAAGTGTTATGGTGGTGATATTTCCAGAAAGAGAAAATTGCTTGAAAAGCAGAAGAAAGGTAAAAAACGTATGAGACAAGTCGGAAACGTCGAGGTGCCTCAAGAAGCGTTTATGGCAGTTCTCAAACTAGACTAATTGAATTAAGATTTCCGATTTACCATGTACGAGGGGAATTTGAACCTCCTTTATTAATTCTAATTTGATGTTTGGTATCTGTGCTCATAACTTCCTCATACTAGGGAGTATATTGGGTATATAAATCAACTATTTCGATGTTCTAGTTGTTCTGTTGCGGCAAATTATAGGGCTGTTAGTAGGGCGTAATCAAGGGCTGATTTTATTAACAAATTAAAGATTGTAGAGGAAGAGGGAGATGAAAGTCAGTTTTTTCTAGAGTTATTAGAAGAAATAAATTCTGATTCTACCATTTCCTTTGAAATAAAAAGGCTGATCGGGGAAGCTGATCAAATCTTAGCCATTGTTGTGGCAAGTATAAAAACTGCAAGGAATTTAAATCAACGAATGAAGTTCGCTTAGGCTTCGTAAATCGTAAATCAAAACTCGTAAATCTTATGATTCTTATTGACGGTAAAAAAACCTCTGCTGAAATCAAATCTGAAATTGCTGCGAGAGTAGCGGAAATAAAGCAGGAGGGAGGGAAAGTTCCTCATTTGGCTGCTGTGTTGGTAGGAAATGATGGGGCGAGCCAAACCTATGTGGGAGCAAAAGTAAAAGCTTGTCATGAGATCGGCTTCGAATCTACTTTGGTAAGATTGGAAGAAACGGTTTCTGAAGAGGAATTGCTAAAAGTGGTGGAGGATATCAATGAAAACCCGGATATCGATGGGTTGATCGTTCAACTTCCTTTACCTAAGCATATTTCTGTAGAGAAAGTAACCGATAAGATCAAGCCTGAGAAAGACGTGGATGGATTTACTCCCGCCAATGTCGGTAGAATGGCTTTGAACTGGCCGGCTTATGTAGCCGCAACTCCTTACGGTATAGTGGAATTGCTGAAGAGATATAATATCGAAACTTCCGGAAAGCATTGTGTGGTCATCGGAAGAAGCCATATCGTAGGTAGCCCAATGAGTATTCTAATGGCAAGAAACGGATACCCTGGAAATGCTACTGTGACTTTGACTCATAGCCGTACCCAGAACTTGAAAGAGATTGCTCAGACTGCGGATATATTGATCGTAGCATTGGGTAAGCCTCATTTTGTGACTGCTGATATGGTGAAAGAAGGAGCAGTGGTGATTGATGTGGGAATTCACAGAATCGAAGATGCAAGCAAGAAATCTGGATTCAGATTGGTTGGAGATGTGCAGTTTGAAGAGGTATCTGCCAAAGCTTCAGCGATTACTCCTGTTCCGGGTGGTGTTGGACCTATGACTATTGCTTCATTGCTATATAATACCTTGTTGGCCGCTGAGAAAAAAGTTTATAATTAAGGCCAAAAAGCCTAAAAAAGGGTTTGCGTAGAAAGGATTCGCTTTCTACTTTTGCTGACCCTATGTCGCGCACGTGGTGAAACTGGTAGACACGCCATCTTGAGGGGGTGGTGCATTAAGTTGTGTGGAAGTTCGAATCTTCTCGTGCGCACGGAAAGCTCTGAAGTAATTCAGGGCTTTTTTTGTATCAGCTTTTTTTACTGTTCAATTTTTCCCAGTTTAAAGTGTTAAGTCTTAGAACGTGATCTTTAAGGCGTTTCAATTGGTTTTTTAACTCAAATTTAAATTGAGCATTTATGAAGTTTTTTAAATGGGTGGTATTCCTTTTTTTGATTTCGTGTACAGCAGGAAAGAAAGAAGTTAAAATTGAAATAACAGGGCCCCAGCCTCTTCTTATTTATGATGATTTGCCGAATCCTATCAATCAAATTGATGGTTTATTTGAATTTGAAGACCTGATTCCGTTAGCTGTTCCTGATTCAATTTTTTTATCCACGATTTCAAAAGTCAAGTTGGTCGGGGATGATTATTTGGTATTTGACAAAAAACAGTCTATTGTTTTCCTTTTTGACAAATTGGGAAAGTTTGTAAGAAAATATGGTTCGAAAGGTGAAGGTCCAGGAGAATTCATGGATGTTTCTGACATAGAATTTTATGATGGTAAAGTGTACTTGATGTCAAGAGGAAGTCGGGCGGTATTCGTATATGATGTCGAGTCGGGTAATTTTGTGGAAAAAATTAATACCGGTTTGTTTGGGGACAAATTAGTCTCTGCCGGGAATGGGGAGCTTTTGATTTATGTGAATCATAATTCTGCAAAGGGTTCATTCAATGTCCATCTAATTGGGAGTGATGGTGCAATATTGGATTCTTATTTTATCTATGATCCTAAAAAAGAAAAAAGTATTATAACTATTTCTGGATTTTTAGATAGGACAGGCCAAAATGTGAGTTTTTCAAAACCTTTTCATGATACTGTTTATACTTACGATCCATTAGGAAAAGATTTTAAAGCCAGGTATTATACTGATTTGTTAAGTCCTTTTATGAAAGAAAATCAAAGGGATTTTAAGGCTTTAGCATCTCCAGAAACTTTGGTTAAATCTGTACGAGGAGGGGAATCGATGAACGGGAACTTTTATTTGGAAAATGATGGATTTGTTGTCTTTAATTTTCTGGATTATTCTACCTTCAAATCTGGGATTCTGGATAAGCAGGATTCTGAGTTTAAAGTGTTTGCCTACAGTTCTGAAAATCCGATTTTCAGGCTTTTTGATAGTCCTCAGGTTCTAACAGAGGATAATAAACTTTATTTCCCTATCTATGGTGAAAAATTGGGGTCAGATGACTTTTTCGACTCTAATTTTAATTCTGAATTTCAGGCTAAACTTCAAGACCAGTTGGTTCAGAAGGGTTCAGCCTTCCCTTATTTTATTTGCATAAGCAGAATAAAGAAGGATTAATCTCCATCTGCATTTTCAGAAACGTGCATTAGTAAAGTCACAAATGACGGAGGAAGCCTTTTTATCCTTGAATTTGAAAATTGACCATTGCCAATTCTCCCTTGATCTTTCATGTTTTTTCCATCAACGGACTCCCATTCGCAGATTATTTCCTTACTTTTCAAGCTTAATAATATTTCAATATGAGAAAAAATCTGCTTTCGCTTCTAGTTCTGTTTTTCCTAGGTACTACCGCTTTATTTGCCCAAAACCAACCTCATTTTCCTATCATCAAAAAGTATGGGGGGATCTATGAAATCCCTGAAGCAACAGAGCGACCGGATCCTACTAAAGAATATAAGATCATTGTTGATATGACTTCCGGGCCAGATGATCCTGCTCAGATCAGCAGATGGGTGGATAATATAGCCAGAATGGTGAATTTGCATGCTTTGGCAGGGGTGCCTCAAGAAAACATTCATGTGAAAGTAGTCGTTCATGGAGGAGCAATCTTCACGGTTCTGAATGATGCGAAGTATAGTGAAAGACATCAAGTGGAAAACCCGAATATTCCGGTTTACGATGCATTGAAGGACGCAGGCGTGGAATTTTACGTTTGTGGGCAATCCATGAGAGCCAGAAATTTGAATAAAGAGGATCTGTGGACAGGGGTTCAGATTGCGCATTCTGCCTTGACTACACTTACTACCTACGTTCCCCAAGGATACGTTTTACTCAAGTTCTAAGGACTTGGAATAATTATTGGGGATTTTGGGGGCATCTCTATGAAAAAAAACACTCCCAATACCACCGCCGCGATCAAAGTCGTTTTAGGCTTTTTTCTGGCAGCTATATTCCTCGTCGGGGTAGCTGGGTTGACGTACTATACACTCAATCGGCTCCTCGACACGATGGGGCAGCTGTCTGCGCCTAATCAAAAGCTGGATGCTCTCAATGATTTGCAGGCTGAAATCATCCAAATCACTCAAATTGACAGATTGGGTCCTGAGGGAGATTTTAGGGTTACGGATTCTACCCGGAATTATCTTGAGGAAAAATTGGATGAGTTGGAATCTCTTGCTGCAGATGATGAGGAGCAGGATGATATTGAATTGATCCGTACCAATTTAGATTCTTTAATTGCTGGATATGAAAATCTCTACGAGGTAAAAACCAATCTAGCCAATCGGAATTTTACCAGGGAAGCACTTCGAAATGTAGAGATCGGAATCAGAAGAAGAGCTGAGATTTTAGAAAATCAACCGCTTCATGAACTGAATCCAAGAGATAATATCATCAATGATATCAAGAAACAAACAACTGTTAAGTCTGTTACAACCACGCTTCCTACACCCGAAGTAGAAGCGGGTAAATCCAATTCAAGAAAAAGAGATAAGGCAGTTCCAGTCACTCCGGCACCCGTAGAAGAACCAACGCCAAGTCTTCCGATTTCCCAAACTCCCGAATTGGATAAATTGATCAGTTCTCTTCAACAAGGAACAAGTATAAGCTCCAATTCTGGTTCAGGAACCTTAGACAGTATTCTGTTCAATATCCGTGGAGTGATCAATCGAATCTATAGAGAAGAAAGGAGGCAGAGGGAGAATCTGGCTCAGATAGAAACGGACCTTTCCATTAAGCAGAGTGAAGTAATTGCAACGATTCAGGATCTGTTGACCTTGTTGCAGAGGAGGATTTTGGAAGAATCTTCCCAGCAAAATCGTGAGGCCTATGGTCTAGCATATGATGTAACCTTCTTCCTGGTGATTATCGTTGCTTTAGCGATTTTGGGGAGCGGATTTATGGTTTATTCCATTCTAAAAGAGATTAAGCGAAACCGTCAATATCAGGAAAATCTGGAAGCTTCTCGATTAAAGTCAGAGCAATTGGCTAGGTCAAAGCAGGAGTTTTTGGCCAATATGAGTCATGAGATCCGAAATCCTCTGCATGTCATTCAGGGCTATCGATCCGTGATGGAAAAGACTCAATTGGATGATCGACAAAAGTCTCAACTGAAAATGATTGGATTTGCTTCGGAAACATTGATGGAGATTGTTGACGAGGTATTGGACTTTTCTAAACTCGAAGCAGGGAAATTGAAGTTGGAAACTGAGCCATTTGATCCTGAGCAATTATTCAGTGCTCTTCAAGACTTTTTTGATCTGAAAGCTCAGGAAAAGGATTTGGATTTCAAATGGAAACTCAATCTCCCTGAAGGAAAGTGGTTGGTAGGAGATCAATTGAGAATAAAGCAAATCGTCAATAATTTATTGAGCAATGCTTTCAAATTTACTTCTCATGGCTGGATTCAGGTGAGAGTGGATTGGGTAGAAAATACACTATCTGTGGAAGTAGAGGACAGTGGGATCGGTATGAGTGAGGAAGTTTTGTCCAAAGTGTTCAGGGAGTTTGATCAGGCAGATACCTCTATTTCTAGAAAATTTGGAGGTACAGGGCTGGGTTTGGCGATCGTTCACAGGCTTGCACAGTTGATGGGTGGTACCATCGAAGCGAAAAGCGAAGAGGGGAAAGGGACTTCCATGAAGATTGTTCTTCCAATGGAAAGTGTGGAGGCTTTGTCTACGAAACCGCTTTATAATCAACAGTTTGTGTTGAATCTTTCTGGGAAGAAGATTTTGTTGGTGGATGATGATCCTGTTGGGATTCAATACCTGTCTCAAATTTTGACCTATTTCGGGGCAGAAACTTCCTTATATGATGGTGGTGCAGCTTTTAGGGATAGGTTTGATAGTGAGGACTTTGACTTAGCAATATTGGATATTCAGATGCCTGAGTTCTCTGGTTTTGATGTAATAGAGATGCTTAAAAATCATCCTAGCTATCAAGGCCAGCCTATTTTGGCTATGACAGCAAATGTTTTTGTCGAGGAAAAGGAGAAGATGAAGCAGATTGGATTTAGTGATATTTTGTTCAAACCATTCCAGGAAGTGTCCCTTGTGGGCGTTTTGGGCCGTTTTTTCCCTGAGTGTGTTACAGAAATTCAATCCGATGAAACCGAAGAGGAAGTGGTCAATACAGAGCTTTTTGACCTAAGGGATTTGAATCGATTCTGTATGGGGGATGAGTCCTTGTTGAAGGATATTTTGAAGGACCTGATTCAGGAAACAAAAAAGAATGTGGAGCAGCTACAAAAGGCTCGCTTGAATGAGAGGTATGATACAGTGTTGGAGATTTGCCATCAATTGGGAAGCCGTTTGGGACAAATTAAATCTGAGACAGGTGATATGGCCAGAAAAATTGAAAATAGTCTCAAGCTTGGGAATAAGCAAGGAGTTGGTTCTCAGTTGGTTGTTTTGGAAGAAAAAATAAAGGAGCTTTTGAACGAACTGGATAAGTTTATTTTGTCAAAAGCTCCAGCAAAAACCTAATTAAGACCGTATTTTTCCATTTTGCTGTAAAGTGTCTTTCGGTCCATTTTTAAAATTCTGGCTGTCTTGGACTTGTTGAATTTTGTGTCCTGAAGAACTTGCTGAATCAATTCTTTTTCCTGTTCGATCCACTGACTTTTATAGTCTCTGGGAGAAGGTAAATCAGCTCCGGCTGGACTGGTTGCCACACTTCTATGGGTGGCAAATGCCTGCTCCGGATCGTGCAAATCTGCTGGTAAAGCTTCTTTTTCTACCAAAGGACCACTTGTTAAAAGTACCGCTCTTTTGATAATGTTTTTGAATTCTCTAAGATTTCCCGGCCAATCATAACCTAAGAAAACTTCCCAAACATCTGAAGTAAAGCCTTTTACGGATTTGTTGAGTCGCTCATTGCTTTCTTCTAAAAACTGCTCGGCAAAAACTTCCAGATCATCTTTTCTTCTGCGAAGAGGAATAGCGTTTAATGTGAATTCATTTAATCTATGATAAAGGTCTTCCCTGAAAGCACCTTCACCCGCTTGCTGTAAAAGGTTTTCATTTGTAGCAGCGATGATTCTTACATCGATTTTAATCTCTTTGTTTCCACCGATTTTACGGATTGTTCTCTCCTGAATAGCTCTCAACAGCTGGATTTGGACTTCATAGCTGAGGTTTCCGACCTCATCCAAAAAGATGGTCCCACCATGTGCCATCTCAAAGTGGCCTGTTTTATTTTCCAATGCCCCTGTAAAAGCACCTTTTACGTGTCCAAATAGCTCACTTCCAGCAAGATCTTTTGGCAAGGCACCGCAGTCAATTGCGATAAAAGGGCCATCTTTTCTTTCAGAATTATCATGTATTCTTCTGGAAATGAATTCTTTACCAGTTCCTGTTTCGCCAAGTACCAAAACACTCAGATCAGTTGGAGCAACCAGATGAATATGTTTTTCCAGCTTTTCAGCCTCTTGAGAATCTCCTACTACATAAAAAGAGCTGCTGGGAGAAGTAGTTTTTTGACTGATTTTAGGAGATGTACTTTCTTGTTTTATTTCTGAAAAAGAGTGACTTGGAGCCTCTGCTTGAGAAGAAAGGGACTCTTTGACAGTCGCCAAAAGCTCATCTGGATTGATTGGCTTGGTGATATATTCAAAGGCACCCAGCTTCATGGCTTTAATCGCAATCCTGATATCAGAGTAATGCGTGATCAAAATTACCTGAGTCTGAGGAAATTCCTTTTTGGACCATTGGAGAAGTTCCATGCCGGTACCATCAGGAAGTCGGAAGTCTGCAATGATGAGGTCAAATTTTCCTCCTCCCATCATTTGTTGAGCTTCCTTGACCTTGGTGGTGGTTTCTACTTGAAATCCGTTTTTTTCTAAAAAGGTTTTGACAATTCTAGAATAAGTCAAATCGTCCTCTACCAGTAGTATCTTTTTCATAGGAATTTTTTCTTATGCCAATTAAAACAAAAAAAGCACCAGACATGATTCCGGTGCTTTCAAATTAAGGGGATTGAACAACTTAATCTTTTATTTCATTTCCATCCTTATCATACTTCTTACTTAGTTTTTCTTCGGTGCCATTATCAAAGACAACTTCAAAATTGAAACTTCCATCTGGCAATGTCCATTGCCAAGCTTCAGCGATGGTTAAGGATTTTACTTCTTCATCATTTGCGACGGCTGTCTTTACCGGATCAGGTAAAGTGTCGGGTTCTATTTTGACTTTTCCTTCTTGGATTTCTATACCCATTGGAGTCAAACTTGTTGGTTGAAGTGGAGCGGCAAAAGCGACTCCAGTTGCAAACATGGCGGCAAATAACATTGACTTTTTCATAATCATTGTGGTTTTGTTAAATTGGTTAAAGTAAATGGTAGGGTCCGGACCCGTTCACCGATTTTAATGTCGGTTGATTTATGAATTGCCATTGGTGTGCCATCTGGCTCAATAGCTCCTGAAAGCGATTTTGGGGAGATTTGATTGCGGAAATGTTGAGGATTAGCTGGTCAACATGGTCCTAAAAAACCATAAATCGTTCGATTTATGCCTATAACTTGCTTTAAATCAAAAAGGAATGGTAAATTATAGAAATGCGAACTTTTTTAACCCGAAATATCTTCTAAAAACCTGTAACTTTGAACTGTCATTTAAACACTCACCCAGGTAATGAGCGACGCGATCAAACATGAATGCGGTATAGCCATGGTAAGGCTCCGTAAGTCTCCTCAATATTACATTGACAAATACGGTACAGCCGCCTACGCTTCAAACAGGATGTACGTCCTGATGCAAAAGCAAATCAACAGAGGTCAGGATGGCGCCGGTGTCGCAAATGTGAAAATCGATACCCAGCCGGGAACGAGATATATCTCCAGATATCGTTCTATCGAGCCTTCAGCAGTCAATTTTATCTTTGACAAAATCAACAAGAAGTATAAAAAGGCCAAAAAACTTGGCGGACATGATGCTTTGAGTGGTGCAAGTTGGCTAAAAGAAAACATCGCCTTTACAGGGGAAGTTTGGTTGGGACACCTTAGATATGGTACACATGGTGAAAACAGTATCGAGACCTGTCACCCTTTCTTGAAGCAAAATAACTGGAGAAGCCGAAACCTAGTGATGGCGGGTAACTTCAACATGACCAATGTGGAGGAACTGTTTGACAAATTGGTTCAATTGGGGCAGCACCCGAAAGAGAAAACCGATACTGTCACAGTGATGGAGAAAATAGGTCACTTCCTAGATGAGGAGAACCAGAGAATTTTTGACAAGTACAAACATCAGTATTCCAATGAGCAGATCACACATGTGATCGAAAACGAATTGGATGTAGCCAGAATCTTGAGAAGATCTTGTAGAGACTTCGATGGAGGCTATGCAATGGCAGGATTAATTGGAAACGGATCTTCATTCGTTGTGAGAGATCCATCCGGAATTAGACCAGCCTATTATTATGCAGATGATGAGGTGATTGTGGTAGCTTCTGAAAAACCGGCTATCAAATCTGCCTTCAATATAGATTTCAACGCTATTAAAGAGATTCAGCCAGGTCATGCTTTGGTGATCAATAAGGATGGTTCCTATGCTGAATCCGAGATCATGCCTGCAAGGAAGAAGACTTCTTGCTCCTTTGAGAGAATTTACTTCTCAAGAGGTACTGATCCAGCGATTTATCAGGAAAGAAAGAATTTGGGTAAAGCCTTGATTCCTCAGATCTTGAAAGCAATCGACTTTGACCTTAAAAACACCGTGTTTTCCTACATTCCTAATACTGCTGAGACTGCCTTTTTGGGTATGATCGAAGGCTTGGAAGACTACTTGGTAGCCAAGAGAAAAGAAGTTTTCTTGGAAGGAAAGCCACATATGGGAGATTTGGAAGATCTTTTGAACTTCCGTCCAAGAGTTGAAAAATTGGTTTCCAAAGACGTGAAACTGAGAACCTTTATCACCAATGATGATGATAGAGATGTGATGGTTTCATCCGTGTATGATACGACATATGAAGTGATCAAACCTGGAATTGATTCCTTGGTTGTAATTGATGATAGTATCGTGAGAGGAACCACTTTGGAGAAGAGTATTTTGACGACTTTGGATAAATTGAAGCCAAAGAAAATCATTATCGTTTCTTCAGCTCCTCAAATTAGATTCCCTGATTGCTACGGTATTGATATGTCCAGAATGAAGGAATTCATTGCCTTCAGAGCTGCCCTTGCTTTATTGAAAGAAAGAGGATTGGATAATATCTTGGATGAAACCTATGATGCATGTGTAGTGAACCCTGCTGGTTCTGAAAACTTTGTGAAGAAAGTTTATGAATCATTTACCGATGAGGAAATATCCACCAAAATTGGTGAGATTGTTACTAATCCTGAGATTGAGGCAGAGGTTCAAGTGATTTACCAAACTGTTGATAATCTGCATAAATGTACTCCTGATCATATTGGTGACTGGTATTTCACTGGAAACTACCCTACCACAGGAGGTACAAGAGTAGTGAATAAGTCATTCGTGAATTTTATGGAAGGCAAAACTGTCAGAGCATATTAATCATTGAAATAAAATTTCGAAAGGCGCAGAGAATTC
>NZ_JAPPSQ010000024.1 GCF_026652115.1 Algoriphagus sp. PAP.12
AATTCGGCCTTTTTTCTTTCACTATACCCAAATTTATGAGAATACTCCCCTCTTTTTTCAGTCTCAATTTCTTCCTTTTGTGCCTGAGCTCATTCTTGTTTTTCTCATCATTCAATATGATCATTCCAGAACTCCCAGCTTACCTGACTTCGCTGGGAGGTGAAGAATACAAAGGATTGATTATTTCCCTTTTTACCCTGTCTGCAGGACTTTCAAGACCATTTAGCGGAAAGTTGGCTGATAAAATCGGAAGGATTCCAGTAATGATAGTGGGAACTTCCATTTGCTTCATTGTGGGCCTACTCTATCCTATTCTCAACTTTGTCAGTGGTTTTCTATTTCTTCGATTTATCCATGGATTTTCCACAGGCTTCAAACCGACTGGAACTTCTGCCTATGTGGCTGATATTGTACCTTTCCAAAAACGAGGAGAAGCCATGGGTATCCAATCTCTTTTTGGTTCACTCGGAATGGCCGCTGGACCCGCTATTGGAGGTTGGATAGCGACCCATTGGGAGTTGAATGTGCTTTTCTACACTTCAGCATTTACCTCCATCTTTTCAATTTTGATCTTGATTCGTCTCAAAGAAACACTACCAAACAAGGAGAAATTTTCATTGAATTTGTTTCGCTTAAAAAAGGATGAAATCATCGAAAAAAGAGTATTGGTCCCCTCAACTATCCTCTTTTTGGCTGTTTTCTCTTTTGGGGTGGTATTGACCATCATCCCTGATTTATCCGAACATTTAGGAATAGAAAACAAAGGGCTATTCTTCGCTGTATTCACCCTATCCTCCTTAGGTATCCGATTATTGGCAGGCAAGGCCTCTGACAAGTATGGAAGGGTTCCAGTAATGAGAGTAGCGATTTTCTGTTTGATTTTGGCTATGGTGACAATAGCCTCTGCTCAATCCAAAGCAACATTATTGGCTGCAGGAGTTTTATTCGGATCAGCGGTAGGAATGTACAGTCCTACTACATCTGCCTGGGTGGTAGACCTTTCCTTGAATGAATTTAGAGGAAGAGCTTTGGCAACGATGTATATTTTTCTGGAGGCTGGAATTGGATTTGGAGCTTTGGTTTCAGGCTGGATTTATGGAAATAATCCCGACAATTTCAGATGGGTTTTTCTTACCTCAGCAGGGATGGCTTCTTTGGCCTTTTTCTATCTGATTTTTATCAATAAAGGAAAGTACCAGATAAGTCATTAAAAAAGGGTCTGAAAATTCAGACCCTTTTTTAAGAATTTAATTCCCCAAATACTCGCTTGTTCGAGGAATGGCAACTAATTTCTTTTGGCGTCCATTGTAGTAAGTCACTTTTTCTCCATCGAAATAAGCACCTTCCTCTAACATGATTCTGACATCTTTGTTCCATTCTTTGACATGGACAACAGCATTCAATTCAATAGCATAGCCAGTGCTAGCATGAAGAGGAAAATCTCCCGCACCCGGAGTATCTCCCTGATTATCCCACATTCCAATAGTTGGACCAGCAGAGTGACCATAAAAACCCAATGGGTGGGTATAAATACTTCCATTGATGCCTTCAGATTGCATTTGGATTCTGGAAGCTTTTAGGATCTCATTTCCTGTTTTTCCCGCAACATAATTGGATGTCAAAATATCCTGCAGCCTATTTCCCACTTCAAATGCCTTTTGAAGATATGCTGGAACCTCGGTCTCACCAGGTTTCAATACATAAGCCATTTCTTGGGTATCTGTATTCAATCTCAAATAGGTGATTCCAAAATCAATATGTAGCAAATCACCAGGCATAATGGTTGCATCCGATGGACGAGAAGCAAAAGATCGCTTGGAAGCCTCTGAATCAGCATCTGCTCTTTGAATATCTACAGAGGGATGAAACCAAGTATCCAATTTCAGCTCCTTGATCTTTTCTCTATACCACCATACCACATCATCGGTGGTCGTGACTCCAGGAGTGATAACAGCAGAAGATAGACCTTCCTGTACAATTTGATGAGCGATTTCCTGAATATGACGATAGGTAGCCATTTCTGAAGGGGTCCGGGTCTCAATCCATCTTACAGCCAAAGTCTGAGCTGAAACCACATTTTTCTGAAGATTTTCTGGCAAATAATCCATGAAAACTCCATATTCATTATGCGTTAATCCGTCTGCATGACCATAATCTTTGGCAAAGTTCAATCCGATCTTTTTCGGGATTTTAGAAGCAATCAGTTTCATTAAAGCATCCCACTGATCTGGCTGTTCTTCAGGATTCCAGGCTCTTTTAAATGATTTTCCTACATCATACCTCGCTACTGCGTAGGTTTCTACTGCGGCATTTGGACTGGGTTGATACATAACCAAAATCGTCCTTCTTCTAGCTGCCATCCAGGTTGCAGGCAACATGGTTCGGATAACTGGATCTTCGTTATATTCTCTTGAAATCACCACCCACATATCGATTCCTGTTTCAGTCATCAATTGAGGTAATAAATTATCAATTCTGTCCTCCAGCCAGGTATCAATGACTTTTGCTTGCTCTCGCAAAGGCAAAACAGCCAAGTCCTGCCCATAGGAAATGGAAGAAATCAAGAGAAAAAGAATAGGTAGTAGTTTTTTCATAAGGGAAGAGGGTGGTTTTAAACTTTGAATATAAACTTCCTCTGCCCAACCTCTATCAATTTTGTTTGAAACTAGATTCTTTTTTCTTGAATGGCTTTTTTGCTAAGGATATGAAAGCGATAAAATAAAACCACAGCAGTGATAGTCAGACCTATCAAAAGTCCATACCAAATTCCTCTTTCTGCCATTCCCATCTCAAAAGCAAGGAAATAACCCAATGGCAATCCCAAGACCCAATAAGCAATTAAGGTGATTAAAGTAGGAAATTTGACATCCTCCATACCCCGTAAAACTCCCAAACCAGCTACCTGCACTCCATCGGATAACTGGAACATTCCAGCAATAATCAATAAAGTAGCTGAGGTCGCTATCACCTCAGGATCGTCAATATAAAGAGATGGCAGGAAGTTTCTAAAGCTGACAAAAAGCAATGCAGTAATGGCCATAAATATCAATACCATTGCAAAAACAACCATTCCTGCCTCTCTCATTGCTTTAAAGTTCCCCTTCCCAATTTGATTACTCACCCGGATCATGCCAGCAGTACTCAATCCGGCAGCCATCATATAGCTAATGGATGCCAAATTCAAGGCAATCTGGTGACCCGCCAAAGCATTTACTCCGATCCAACCCATCATAATAGCCGCCGACCCAAATGCACTTACTTCAAAAATGTATTGAAAGCCAGTTGGTATCCCCACTTTCAAAATTCGATTGATCATTGGAAAACTGAATTTCTTCAGACCTAGAGAAAGCTTTAACTTGGTATATTTCTTGGATCCCAGAATATACCATCCCAATAAAATCGGCATCAAAATTCTAGAAATCAAAGTAGCAAGGCCTGCCCCAACCAACCCCATTTCTGGAGCTCCCAAATGTCCAAAAATCAGTACCCAGTTTAGAAAAACATTCACAAGGTTGGATAAAATAGTCACCACCATTGCTTGTTTGGTTTGCGAAAGTCCTTCTGCCAGTTGCTTGAATGTTTGAAAAAACATAAAAGGAAAAAGCGATGCAGTAATGATGAACAGATAAGGAATCGCCAATTCAACCACTTCCTCTGGTTGATTTAGAAAATGTAAACCTTGGGATAGTCCCAAGATAATCATGGTCAAGATCACAGCCGTACCCATATTGATCCAAAACCCATGCTGAAAAAGTCTTCCAATCCTATTTAACTTCCCTTTCCCTTCGGCCATGGAAACCAATGGAGTAATTCCCATTGAAACTCCCATTCCAAACATCAATAGCACAAAAAAGATAGAATTGGCCAAAGAAGCTGCTGCCAAAGGAACAGCCCCTAACCTACCTACCATCATACTATCGGCCACACCCACCATAACTTGTCCCAACTGACTCAGGACAACCGGATAGGCCAATTTGTATGTAATCTGAAAATGATCTTTAATCGTCATCGCTAAAAGCCCAAAATTCGGGCAACTTTTAAAATACCTGCAATACTGATAGAATCGGTAATCTCACCTCGCATTACCATTTCTACCACTTCCGAAAATGGAAGCTTTTTAATCTGAAGCACTTCTGTTTCTTCAAACTCTGTCTCTCCCTGACTTAATTCTTCTGCCAAATACACAAACCCTTCTTCATCAGTTACTGAGTTGGACGTATGAATTCGAAGAACTTCCGTCCATTTATTGGCTGTTAATCCGGTTTCTTCCTTGAGTTCCCTTTGGGCACTTTCCAGCAAATCCAATCCAATTGGTCCTCCTCCCATGGGTATTTCCCAGGAATATTCATCCAAAGCATAACGATACTGCCCTA
Organism: Algoriphagus sp. PAP.12; assembly: GCF_026652115.1. Lineage (GTDB taxonomy): Bacteria > Bacteroidota > Bacteroidia > Cytophagales > Cyclobacteriaceae > Algoriphagus. Next base: position 4,374 of record NZ_JAPPSQ010000024.1, read on the forward strand.
CCAGCCAAGTATTTCCTTCTTCATCGATAGGTACAATTGCCATGGCCTTGTTCTTAAAATGCAGTTTTCCATAAATCCCTTCTTTTCCAGCAGGATTGAGCACTTCATGCTCTTCCAAATGGATCCAGGGGTTTTGATAGATTGATTTTTTACGAAGAGTTTTCCAGGGATTTTCTAACATAACACAAAAAAAAAGGGGTGACATTGCCACCCCTTTCGATTTTAATATAAAATAGTTTATGCCGGGATAGGCAATACTTTAGAATCTTTGAACGTGGACAAAATTACCATGGATTGCATTGAGTCTACCTCTTTAATCTCAGATACTTTTTCCAACATCAACTTTTGGTAAGCAGTGATATCTTTTGCAATGATTTTCAAAATGAAATCACCGGTACCAGTGATGTGATGACACTCAATAACTTCAGGAATACCATTGATTTCTTTCATAAAAGCATCAATATTTCCTTTGTTGTGGCCAATCAAACTTACCAAAACAAAAGTGCTCACACCTAATCCGATTTTTTCAGGATCAAGTTTTGCGTGGTAGCTTTTGATGATTCCAGATTGTTCCAATTTTTTCACACGTTCCAAGGTTGGAGCGGGAGAAAGTCCTATATCTTTAGAGAGTTGAGCGTTTGTGATTTTCGCATTTCCCTGAAGAATTTCGAGTATTCTGCGATCAATTTTATCAAATTTTATTCTTACGCTATTATCCATGATTTCTTGCTTTTACAAAATTTTCTGTGGTGCAAATTTATAATAATTAAGGAAAATTTTAAAACTATTAAAGATATTTTAATAGACTAAAATCAAAATAATCTTTAGAAATGATGGGGGTTTAGCAAAGAATCCTTTCAATTTAGCTTTTCCAATTCCCAAATTTCAAATTATCTCCTGTATTGATTGCTAAAAACGTAAACTTTTCGCTTAAAGTTTATTCTTTTTGATAAAATCTCTTGCAGCCTGATGAGCGGGGTGTTTTCGCTTTGCGTATTTCTTTACTTTCTTAAAATATTCTTTTGCCAGAGCTTTATTATTCTCATCCATAGCGATTTTGCCAAGTTCTACTAAAGAGAAAAGATAATACCCACTTTCTTGGGACTCTGATTCTTCACCGTAAGAAAGCGTTTTCAGATAATACCGCTTGGCTTGCGTTTGATCTCCTATTCGATCATTATACTGAGCCAGGTAAAAAGCCGCATACCTTCCACTGTTGGCTTCATAGCCTTCTTGCTTGGCGTCGATACGGTCCAATATCTCTTTGGACTGCTCCATGGATTCTGTCCACCTGCCTACAGTATATAAGTGACGAGCATAGGACCTATGGAAATAAGGATTGTCTGGAAACTTCCCATGAAGATATTCTGAAATTCGAAGTGCTTCATAGGGCTTCTTTTCCTCTGATGCATACAATCGGAATAAGAAGTACATCGCCTCTATCCTTGTGTAAAAAGCATTTTCGGCCACTTGTTCCAGCTGCTGCAATCCTAACTCCTTATCTCCTTTTGGAAATAGTGCCATGACAGGTTTCAAGAGCGGATAATTTTCCGGTATCCATTCGGAGAAATAATTGAACAAGGCATCTCCCAGCAACAATTCAGGATTAAATTCTTCTTCTCCCCTACTCTTTTCCATGTATTTCAAGGCATTCTTACCTGCCCAGGCTGCCCTGGTCCAGCTTTTTCTTTCTGAAAGCAATCGACCTTGAAATCCATACCCTGCTGCCAGGAAGAAAGCTGCCTCCTTGTTGTCTTCATCCTCATCATACATCTTTTCGGCCTTTTCATTGGCTCGATCGATGTAGGCAAGAAAAATATCGTCGTATTTTTCATTGGTGACATCCACCTCAATCCTCCACCAATAACTCAAAGCCATCAAAAAATCAGGTAGCGGATGATTGGGGTATTGATAACTCAAAACTGCAAAATCATGCTCTGCAGTCTTGAAATCAAAATTATACATGCTGTTGATGGATTTGGTCACGCGGTATTGTAAGCCGCGGTCCAATAGCAGATAGGGAGACGATTTTACAGTCAGACTATCTGCAGGCAAAGATTGAGCATCCAAAGGACGAATACTCATCATCAATAGCATGAAAATATATATCAGGGTCTTTTTATTCATAGTTATACTCCAATTCTATACAAAATTATACCATATCTCTCACTTTCGATTAGATTTGAATAAGATTGATAAGAAACATGCCCAAAGAACTCAGTACAATAGCTCAACGTGTAAAAAGCCTTTTGGATTTCGATAAGAGACTCTATTTTTTCTTAATTCTGATGTTGTTTTGGGTGATTCGCTATTTGACTAACACAGTTATCATCCAAGCAATTCCCGATGGGGAAAATTTAGATGCACGCGGAGATTTGATGATCTTCCACGTATTCAACACGTTGAACTATATCTGGACACCATTTGCGCTTCTTTGGAAGTTTACCGTGATCTCTTTTTTATTTTGGTTGGGAGGATTTTTTCTAGGGTACAAACTTCCCTATAAAGAATTATGGAAATTCGCTTTAGTCGCAGAAGGAGTATTTATTCTCCCTGAATTAATTCGCTTTTTGGTCTTTTTGAACCCAAGTTCTTCTACCACTTTTTTGGAAATCCAAGAGTATCAACCTTTCTCAGTTTTATCCTTACTTGGATTCAATTCGGTAGCTGAGCGCTGGTGGTATCCATTAGGCACCTTGAATATCTTTGAGGTGATCTATGCGGTTCTATGGATTTACGGCTTTCACGCTATCAGCAATAGAAATATGAAAGAGTCTGTGATTGCAGTTTTGGTTTGCTATGTATTCCCATTAATCGTTTGGTTGACTTGGTTTGTGATGGTCTATAGGGACTAGCAATAAAAAACGCGGGCTGAAACAACCCGCGTTTTGTATTTAAACACCTATTCTAATTCATTATACTACTTCGAAAGGCCATCTTCCGATACCTCCCGACATATTTTTCAATTTGGTAAAACCCATACTTGCCATTACTTCGCAAGCCTGTCCACTTCGGTTACCACTTCTACAGTACACTAAGTAGGTTTTGTCTTTGGGTAGATTTTGAATTTGAGTTACAAAATCCCTTGACATGATGTCAATGTTTCTGGCTCCTCTCAATTTTCCACTTGAGAATTCACCAGCGGTTCTAACATCCAACACTACAGTGTTTGGTTGTAACATCAGATCATTAAATTCACCTACAGGAATATCTTCGTAATTTTTTGGTTTTGCTTTTAAGAAATCAAACATGGTCGTTCTGGTTTAAATTAGTATTACAAATTTACCATATCCCACATCCTCAATCAGTACTTCTTGTCACACAAGAAACTTAATTATTTCTTTCCCATTGCCTTCAAAATGATCAATCTAATCAATAAAACCCATGGAAATCCATGAAGTGCCAGATCGAACCAATCCATCATTTGCATCCCATGCGCCCCGCCTGCTACCCATTTGATTTTTCCCCAAATGTGTGGTTCTGGGGTATAGGGCATCAAGCCCAATGTTAAACAGATCAAAATCACAGGACCCCAACTCAAATTAGGTCTGCTTATTTCTTTTTTTTCAGCCATGGATATGTGATTTGTGACCAAAAAGTCTGAGGAAATTCTTCAATATTTTCAAAGCCCAATGGCTCGTCTTTTCCATCATTTGGGATGTAGGCCGTTCCAAAGATATAATCCCATAAACTCAGGGAAATTCCATAATTCACACCATGACTTCCCTCAGGAAGATGCTTGGCATGGTGCCAAGTATGCATGATAGGGTTATTCAATATGTATTTTAAGGGACCGTAAGAAATCTTCACATTGGCATGGTTCAAATGACCAATCAATATGGTTACGATGTGCAATACAAAGAAATCATCCAACCCAAAACCGATCATCGCCAACGGAATATACTGAATGGACTTATAGACGATCGTTTCCATCCAATGGTATCGTAAATGTGCCGCAAAACCCATTTGCTCAACAGAGTGATGGACTTTATGAAACTCCCAAAGCCATGGAACATAATGGAGCAATCTGTGAACATTCCATTGGATAAAGTCCGCGACAAGAAACATCAATAGAAATTGTCCCCAAACCGGCCAGGAATTCACTTCAATGGCCACCAAATTGGTGACACCAAATACCCCGAGAAAGTCATTGAAAGCCTCTACAAACACATTTGAAAGGGAATTATAGAGGACTAATGAAAACAAAAAGAAGTTGAAAAACATATAAAATGCATCCAACCAGAAGTCTTTTCGGAACAACGGACGATCTTTTCTCCAAGGGAAAATGATCTCTAGCAACCAGACCCCGATAGAAAGACCCAAAAGCCAATAAAAATAATTGTGCCATGATGGGTACAGAATCTCTGAAGTCAGATAATTCCAGTACCCATAATAGCCATCTAGAAATATTTTAAAATACTTTTCAAGCATTATGCACCGAATAATTCTTTACCGATGATATAAATACCCATAATCAATACAAACCAACCGAAGCCTTTCTTCAAAGCTTTATCATTGATTTTCTTAGAAAGTGCAGATCCTATGAAAATACCAACTACAGAAAGTCCTGTGAAGATCAACAACATGTTCCAATCAATAGTTTGGTTACTAACATCTCCCAAGAAACCAATTAAAGATTTTGCTGCAATGATCAAAAGGGAAGTACCTACAGCCAATTTCATCGGAAGTCTAGCCAAAATCACCAATGCTGGAATAATTAAGAATCCACCACCGGCACCTACGATCCCTGTGATCAAACCGACAACTGAACCTTCCAAAGCAATCATTGGAATATTGAATTTCACTTCACTTTCTTCGTCACAATCTTTACACTTCTTGCTACGAATCATAGAAAATGATGCCGCTAACATGATAATCGCAAAGAAAACCATGATCCCCATATTCTTGCTGACTATCGTCTCTCCTACTGTAAACAATGGATCAGGAAGCCATGGAACTAGAAATTTTCTAGTCAAGAAAACGGCAATAAAGGAAGGGATTGCAAATACAAGGGCGGTCTTATAATCTACCAAACCTTGTCTCATGTAATTACCCGCCCCAACCAAAGAAGTGGAACCTACAACAAATAGAGAATAAGCCGTAGCCAACACTGGATCTACACCTAAAATGTAAACCAAAACAGGAACGGTCAAAATAGAGCCGCCCCCACCAATAAGTCCTAAACTCACACCAATTATAATTGCTGCTGCATATCCGATAAGGATTAATACATCCATAATTTCAATTTTTTAAGTTTTACCCTACAAAAGTAGCTTGGCGAGCTCCCGGTAAGCAGTAACAATTGTCACATGTAGTTTATTCCTTTAGAAAATTAATCCCAACCCCTTCATTTACTGCCAGATTAAATTAGTGAAGAGATTGATTTTTATCATGGTTTTATGATTTTCTTTCCAATAAATTGAGACCAATAAATGAAAGACCATGAAAATCCTCATCCCAATTGATTTCTCTGACAATTCCATCAAGGCATTAGAATATGCTATTGGACTAGCGGGCCCTAAAAAGTATAGCATCACTTTGGTGCATGTAGTAGAGATGGTTTATGATTTTGCTGCACAAACAGCCGTGGCAATTGATGGTATGCATCAAGATGCAAGAGAGTCTTTGATCAAACTGATTCATAAGTATGATCATACCAATATTGACTTTCATTCCAAAACCTTAGAAGGAACACCTTCTATCCTACTTGCCAAACAAGCTGAAGAGGAAGATGCAGACTTGATCATCATGGGAACTCATGGAGTTTCTGGAATCAAAAAAGTGATGCTTGGATCTACTGCCGTTGAGGTAGTCAAAGAATCTACCAAACCGGTTTTATTGGTTCCAGTAGAAGGAAATATTACTTACACATCCAAAATCACCCTGGCTCTAGAAATAGCAAATCATGAAGAACCTTTTATTGAAAGAGTAATTAAAATTGCTGAATTCTGGGATTTGGATTTAGAAATCCTTCACCTTCAAAACAAATTTGATTTCAAAGAAAAGCTTTCCGTTTTAGGACTACAGGCCTTTCTCAAACAAAAATTCCCAAAACTAATCAGTGAAGTAATTACTATCCCTACTGTGGAAATAGGAAAAGGATTGGATGCCTATTTTGAAGATAATGAAGATGCCATATTGACGATGTGCCACCATCACCAAACTTTCTGGCAGCAGATCACAAGTAAAAGTCGCTCTCTTGAAATGGCTTATCACACAAAAGTGCCTCTCCTGATCATGCTTTAATGTCAGAAGAGGCACTTTTTTGAATTTCTATATTGATTTATTTACTCATCAATTCTTCGAAATCATCGCGAATGTAAATCACATTCCGGCCCAATTCAATCCACTTTTTCTTCTCTAGCTGTTTTAGAAGTCTAGAAATCACTTCGCGGGAGGTCCCCAATTCTGTGGCTATCTCTTGGTGAGTAGTATGCAGTTCATTGGTTTTGTGCTGCTTCATTTTGGTTACGATGTAGCGCATCAACCGTTCGTCCATTCTTTTGAATGCAACTGCATCCAGTGCAATTAGCATTTCTTGAAACCGACTTTGATAGGTGGAAGAAACAAAGTCTTTCCATTGCTTAAACTCATCGGACAATTGCTCGTGAACGGCAATCGGAACACCCAACATCACAGTGGGCTCTTCTACCACAGCTTTTATTTCACTTGGTTTGGAAGCCGAGCAGCAAGTCAATGATAAAGCACAAGTTTCCCCTGCGTCCAGGTAGTACAAAAACAGCTCTTTACCATCTTCATCCATTCTCATTATTTTGATGGAGCCTTCTAAGACTACTGGGACCATTTTGATGAATTTACCTGGTTCCATTAAGACTTTTCCAGGTTCCAAATGCATGATCTGTCCTTTCTCCAAAAGGATTTCCAAGAGTTTAGGATCTGTGAAATTGGGAAGTGCTGATTTGAGTTCTTCTATAGTCATGATTCTTTTAAAAGCTGCAAAAGTATTTTTTGGTTCCTCTGCAATAAGTGATAATTATCACAAGGAAGCAATCAAAAAATGAGCATTGTAAAGCAATATTTTCTATTAATTTTTTAGTGAATACAAATTTAATACTGAGAAGTGACGTAAGTCACAAAATTTTATTTTAATTAATTATACCTTTTGACCAATAAAAAGATCCAAACTATGAACCATTTTGAAATAGTAATTATTGGAGGTGGCACTGCAGGAATAACCGTAGCAGCACAATTGAAGAGAAAAGATAAAAACCTTCAAATCGCGATAATCGAGCCATCAGAAAAGCATTATTACCAACCAGCTTGGACTTTGGTTGGTGCAGGTACTTTTGATTTTAAAGACACCGAAAGAGATGAGGCTGATTACATCCCTCACGGTGTGGAATGGATAAAAGACAAAGCAACGGGAATTGACCCAGCAAAAAATGAGGTAAGTACAGAATCTTCTGGTCCAGTCACTTATGATTATTTAGTGGTGGCACCTGGATTAATCATGGCACCGGAATTACTTCCTGGACTCCAAGAAGCTATGGAAAAAAAGGTGGTATGTAGTAATTATACTGACCCAGAGCATACTTGGGAGGTTTTGAAAAATTTCAAAGGTGGAAATGCCGTTTTCACTCAGCCCACTACTCCTATCAAATGTGGTGGAGCTCCACAAAAAATCATGTACCTCGCCGAGGAGTATTTCAGAAAATCTGGAGTAAGAGATAAAACCAATGTAGTCTTTGCCACACCTGGAACAGTCATATTCGGTGTCCCAGATTTTGCAAAAACCTTGAATAAAATCATTCATGATAGGAATATCATTTTCAAGCCTTTTTATGCTCCCGTAAGAATAGATGCTGAAAATCAAATTATCTATTTCAAATACGCGAAGCCAGGTGAAAGTAATTGTACCATCATAGAAGGAAATGCCATCGGAGAAGAATTAAGTGGGGATACGGAAATCAAGATTCATTTTGACATGCTTCACCTGGCTCCACCTCAAGCAGCGCCAAAATTCATTCAGGACAGTATAGTTTCCATTCAGGAGGGCCCAGGAAAAGGTTGGGTTGATGTGGACATCCATACACTTCAGCATAAGCGTTTTCCAAATATTTTCTCTTTGGGAGATGTCGCACATTTGCCTACGGCAAAAACTGGTGCTGCTATCAGAAAACAAGCTCCAGTAGTAGTTGCTAACCTTCTGAAACTAATCCAAACTCATGAGTCGGGGAAAGAATCTTATTCTGGATATTCTTCTTGTCCATTGGTAACTGGATATGGAAAAATGGTTTTAGCCGAGTTTAAATATGACAATGTAAGAGATAGCGATCCCTTAATTTCAAAATTTGTTGATACTACTAAAGAACAATACAGTATGTGGCTTCTGAAAAAATATGGATTGCCTTTCATGTATTGGAATCTGATGCTCAGAGGAAAAGCATAGCATTTTTTCTTCATAGACAGGGAGCCCAAACCGATTTTTGGTTTGGGCTTTTTTGTAGCAGATCTAATTGCCCTTTCGTTGGGTAAAAAAAAGGCTATTTTTATACCATGCGGTTCAATTCGAAAAAGACACTTCTTACACTCACAATTTTTTCTGGGATGGCCTTGCTTCCCATGTCATGTGATATCACTGATCCTTTCTGTAACAATTCCTGTGGTTGTGACCCAATCAGTCCTGCCAAAGATTTCATTGTAAAGGGCTTTGAAACAGAAAATATCCAAGCCAATGGAAATGAAGCGAATTCTGAAAATTTCTACCCATTTGATCAGGTTTTTAAAACAATTTCTCTGGGTGAAATAGAATATTTAGCAATTCAAGATTCAAAAAAATCCAATAGTTTCCCGGGCATGGCCTTTGCCTGTAGCTTAGTTCCTGCCAAATCAGCTAACCAATTGATAAATATCCAGATTTTCAATATGGAAAATGTCAATTTGGGAGATGGAGATTCTCTTGCTATTGGTCAGGACATCACTCCTCTTTTCGGCATCAATTACATTCATAATCAAGGAACTAGGCCTATTTCAGAATTTTTAGAAGAGGGTTTGACGATTTACTTTGGTGATGTTTACAAGCTGCAGTTTTTAAAAGATCCAACAGAAGAAGTAGAATTGACATTTAGCATTCGAATTCAACTTCAGGGAGGGCAAGAATTTAACCTTCAAAACGAGATTTTGAAGATCAGTTAATAAGGATCATTTCAAAACCTGATAAAAATCTTTTTTATTTTTCTTTAGATTCATTCCAAATAAATTATTTTTGCATTCCGAGTTTAGAAATTACCGGAATTCTTATGACTGCAGACCTAATTCCATTATCAAAAAGTGCGATTATCAAGGACATCGCAAATTCACCTTTGAAAATCAATCTGATGGAACTTGGATTTCTGCCAGGTAAAACGATCACCCTCCAACATATCGCTCCGATGAATGGTCCTTTGGCTTTTCGTTTGGATGAAACGATTCTTGCTCTTCGAAAGACTGAAGCAGCTCTTTTGGATGTACAAATCCTCTGATTACATGTCTGAACCAACTCAAACTCCCCTCGTTAAACCATTGAAGATCGCCATTATTGGAAATCCCAATGTGGGGAAGTCAACCATATTCAACCAATTAACTGGTCTTAATCAGAAGATTGGAAATTATCCTGGGGTAACAGTCGATAAAAAAACTGGGGTAATGAACTATCAGAGCAGCACTTATGAAATAATTGATTTGCCTGGTACTTACTCACTTTACCCCAATTCCGAGGATGAGATTATCGCCCACCGGGTATTGAACCAATTAAGTGAAGTTGAGCGCCCTGATTATGTATTGATGGTAGTCGATTCCCTTCAAGTATCCAGAGGTCTTTTTCTGGCTTCTCAGTTAATTGACTTAGGTTTGAACCTGGCTTTGGTGTTGAACATGGCTGATATGGCCGAAAAACAAAGATTAGAGATCAAAGGCTATGAGCTTTTCAAATCTTTGGGAGTTCCGATTTTGAGTACTGATGCAAGAGGAGCAAAAGGCATCGAACAAATTCGTGAATTGATTCATCAAAAGAACTTTTCAAAATCAAGTGAATTCCTTCCTGTTAGTGAATATTTAGACCCACAAATCTTAACAGATGTCAAAGAAAAATTCGAGGTTAAAAACGACTATCAAGCATACCAGATTCTTCGATTTGGATTGAAAGACAAAGGTCTTTCTCAGGATAAAAGAGATTGGATCGCCAATAAATTAAATTCAATCCAAGTGGATCTTCCTGCCGCACAGTTGGAGGAGACTAAATTAAGGTATAGAAAAATCACAGGGATCATTGAAAAAGCCCTGAATAAGAAAGAAATCAAGGAAAGAAGATCTTCCGCGATCGATAAAATCATCCTACACCCTGTTTTCGGATATTTGATTTTTGCTACAATCCTACTAGTGATGTTCCAAGCTATATTTGCTTGGGCTTCCGTTCCTATGGATTTGATTGACGGATTCTTTGGTGATTTGGGTGCTTGGGTAAGCACAAATCTCCCTGATGGCCCATTGACAAGCTTATTGGCAGATGGAATTATTCCTGGCATTGGCGGAGTTGTCATCTTTATTCCACAAATCGCCATGTTATTCGGATTCTTAGCCATTTTGGAGGACACTGGATACATGTCACGTGTAGTTTTCCTAATGGATCGCTGGATGAGACCATTTGGTCTTCATGGTAAAAGTATCGTTCCTCTTGTTTCCGGTGTGGCTTGTGCTATCCCCGGAGTCATGGCGGCAAGAAATATTGGTAACTGGAAAGAAAAAATCATAACCATCATGGTTACTCCATTGATGAGTTGTTCTGCCAGACTTCCAGTTTATATCATTTTGATAGGATTGGTAGTTCCAAATGAAACAGTACTTGGCTTTGTCAATATGCAAGCCTTAGCCTTATTGTCCCTTTATTTATTGGGAGTCGTTGGTGTTTTGGTAACAGCTTTTGGATTGAAAAACATTCTAAAAACTGCCGAAAAGAGCTTTTTGATGGTCGAGTTGCCAAGTTATAGAACTCCAAGATGGAAAGACGTGGGTATCACCATGTACAGCAAATCCAAAACATTCGTAACTGAAGCTGGTAAAGTTATCTTGGCTATTTCTGTCATCCTTTGGGTATTGGGTTCTTACGGTCCTCCTTCCAAAATGGATGAAATCAGAGCTGCAAGTGAATTGAGATTGGCGAACGCTGGTACTGAAGAAGAAATCGAAACCATTGAAGCGGAAACCTCTTCTCTTCTATTGGAAAACTCCTTCATTGGAATCATGGGAAGAGCAATTGAGCCGGCTATCAGACCATTGGGATATGATTGGAAAATTGGAATCGCATTGATCACCTCATTTGCAGCTAGAGAAGTTTTCGTATCAACTATCGCAACTATCTACAGTATTGGAGGAGATCCGGAAGATGACTCTACCATTCGTGAAAAATTAAATTCACAGATCAATCCAATAACTGGAGATAAGGTATTTAATAAGGCAACTGCCTTCTCTTTAATGGTATTCTATGCCTTTGCTATGCAATGTATGAGTACATTGGCCGTAGTTTACAGGGAAACTAAAGGATGGAAATGGCCGTTAATTCAAACAGTATACATGACCGTCTTGGCATATGTATCTGCATTGATTACCTATCAAATATTCTCTTGATTATGTGGCAAGAAATTATCGTCGGAATTATCGTATTGGGAGCATTAGCCTATTTGGGGAGAAGATTCTTCTTCCCTGCTAAATCCCAACCTGGGTGTGACAAGTGTGCCAAACCTTGATTGTAAAATCAAGCCATTGATTTTCCTGATTTTTTGATAATTTCAACGCATGGGCAAAGTTGCCAGCCAAAGTATTCAGACCACCATTTTTTCCTACATCGGAGTAGTTATCGGCTATTTCAATGTGCTCTGGCTTTATCCCTATGCCTTAGAGGCAGCACAATTAGGTACTTTCCGAACCATTCAGGACCTAGGGTTACTGTTTGTTCCTTTTGCACAATTAGGTTTAGGACATGGCATCACTAGGTATTTTCCCAAGCTAAAAAATGGCCAATCCGCATTTCTAAGCTTCAGTTTGCTCTTGGCATTTATTGGTTTTCTGATCGTCAGTTCACTATTTTATATTTTCCGTGAACAGGTCGTCGGGCTATTTTCCAAAAATTCACCAGAGGTTATCAACTACCTTTGGATAGTACTGATGATCACGTTCTTGGCATTGGCAAATTCCATTTTGGATGCCTATAGCCGCTCCTACCTGAAAGTGGCAATTCCTGCTTTTTTTAGGGAGGTTTTACTTCGTCTATTGACAGGACTATGGATTTTATCTTTCCTGGGTGGCTGGATCAATTTTGATCAGTTGATGGCTGGATTGATCCTCGTATATGGAATCCCCCTTGTTGGGATGCTTGTCTACCTGATTTGGTTAAAAGTTCTCCGTTTAGATTTCAATTGGACTTCATTTCCAGAAGGCTTTCGCTCTTCATTTTTGAAATTCAGTCTAATCACATTTTTGGCAACAGCTGCTTCTACTTTGATTTTAAAGATCGACAGCATCATGGTAAGCTCTATGGTCAGTTTGGAAGCCAATGCCATTTATACGATCGCCTTTAGCATGGCTTTGGTCATTGAAATGCCAAGAAGAGCAATTTCTCAAGTGGTCATGCCGGTGATTGCAGATCATTTTTCAAAAAATGAAATATCAGAAATCAACACCCTTTACAAACAAGTATCTCGAAGACAACTATATATCTGTCTCTTACTTTTCATTGGCATTTGGGTAAATATTGACTCTATCTACCATTTCATTCCAAATCGTGAAATATATGAAAGTGGGAAGTGGGTAGTTCTTTTCATCGGGGTTGGCAAACTCTTCGATGTTGCATTTTCAATCAACGGGGAAATCCTGGTTTTCTCAAATTATTATCGATTCAATCTGATCGCCACCGTCATCATGAGCGGGATGATTATTTTATTCAACTATCTTCTGATACCTATTTACGGAATCGAAGGGGCAGCCATCGCATCTGCTTTGGTGATGTTGCTCTTCAATTTGGTGAAATTCTTTTACTTGAAAATCAACTTAAAACTCAACCCTTTTGATCTACACAGCTTAAAAATTTTAGGAGCCGGCTTACTTGTTTTAGCATTGGCTAATTTCCTACCAGTCATGGAAAATCCATTGATCAATATGGGAATTAGATCAATTTTAATTGTAGTATTATATTGGATGATCGCTTGGTTAGGATTCTCTGGAGAAGAAGAACTGGAATGGATCAGGCAAAAAATTAAAAAGCCCGGATCTTAGAGTGTTACAAACCTCCTTATAGACAAGATTTGAGCTGCCTGAAAACCGCAAACTTCCACTGTTATCCTGCCAAATGGCGAGGCCCCGATAGCTATCGGGGTGAGGCCTGTTTTTGGAAAGGGCTTCACTCGGTATTTTGTTAAATTGTGAAGTTTGAACATGTCAGCGACCCGGACTCCTGCAAATATACGATTTAATCATGGAGGGGTTAAGGATACTTAGAGAAATTCAAATAAATTGTCTAAGCCATCTCATTCGAGAAATTAAAAATAGAATTTTATTTGGGTAATTATTCTAATAATTCAACACCTTAATTTATTTCACATAAAAATTAAACCAATTCAAAATTTTATACCGAACTAGAACTTTATTTATCCTTTTTAACTTTAACTTTGCAACTTCAAATCCAGGAAGACTATGTACTTGATTAAAAAACTGATTGTTTGTCTTGATCAGACCACTTTGGATAAAACTTTGATCCAATACGCCTCTTTTATTGCCAGAGTCAACCAAACGAAGAAAGTTTACTTTGTTAACGTAATCAAGAACTTATCAGTACCCAAAGAAGTCTTGGAGGAGTTTCCAAATTTGGTCGAAAACATGATCAATGAAAGACAGGAAGCTATGGAAACTGTCGTTAAAGAGAACTTTGGAAACACGAAAAACATCTCATTAAACTATATTGTCAAGGAGGGTTCGCTTTCAAAAAAGGTCCTCAAATTAGCAGAAGAAAAATCTGCTGACATGATCATAATCGGTAGAAAAGTTGATTTACCTGGAACCGGGGTAGCTTCCCTCCGATTAGCGCGAAGAGCTTCCTGCTCTTTGATGATTGTTCCTGAGAACTCAGTTGCCAAGTTGAGCAAAATCTTGGTTCCGTCGGACTTTTCAGAATACTCCAAAGATGCTTTGGAAGAAGCAATCATGATTGCCAATAAACATGGCAATGTGGAGATCGTTTGTCAAAACGTATTCACCGTACCGTCAGGCTATCATTTCACAGGCAAAAGCTATGAGGAGTTTACTCAGATCATGCAGATGCATGCTGAGATCAATTACAAAAAGTTCATCCGAAAAATAGATACCAAAGGAGTCAAAATCACTCCTATCTATACCAAAGACGAGGATGATGATCCAGTACAAGAAATTGTATCCAAGGCTATGGAGATTGAAGCTGACGGAATCATCATTGGTGCCAAAGGCCGTACAGCGGCAACAGCTCTTTTTATTGGAAGTATGGCAGAAAGATTAATCCAATACAATGACAGCATGCCTCTTTTGGTCACCAGACCAAAAGGAAAGAATGCGGGAATTCTGGATTATATTCTTGAAATCTAAAGTGTTTCAGCACTAAAGGTATCTCCCTGTCTTAAATCTCCAGTATCAAACCCTTTCTTAAACCACCTCATTCGCTGGGCGGAAGTTCCGTGCGTAAATGAGTCAGGTACCACGCGTCCAGTAGCTTGTTTTTGAAGACGGTCATCACCAATGGCGTTGGCAGCATTGAGTGCTTCTTCCAAATCTCCTCTTTCCATCATTCCACTGGTTTTCTGGCTATGATGGGCCCAAACACCCGCTAAAAAGTCAGCCTGCAGTTCCAATTTGACAGAATACTGATTGTATTCCTTTTCACTGACTTGACCTCGGAGATTGTGGACTTCATCAGTGATTCCCATGATTTTTTGAATATGGTGTCCCACCTCATGTGCAATGACATAGGCTTGGGCAAAATCTCCAGGAGCATTGAGTCTTCTTTCCATTTCCTCAAAAAAGCTCAGGTCAATATACAATTTCTCATCACCTGGGCAGTAAAAAGGACCTGTTGCTGCACTGGCATTTCCGCATGCAGAAGAAACAGAACCTGTAAAAAGCACCAAAATTGGCTCTCTGTAATTTTCAATCAGTTGATTCCACACCAATTCTGTATCCCCTAATATAGTGGCACTAAATTCTGCCAAACGATCTTCTTCGGCTGTAGGAGTATAATTGGTTTCTGTTGTAAATCCCTGACTTCCACCCCCCAAAAATCCACCTATAAAATTCAATGGATTCGTTCCTGTCACAACAGAGAAGACAATCACAATCCCTACGATGATTAAACCAGTCTTGGAAAACAATATTTTCAACAAAGGACCAATCAGCAAGGGATTAAATCCTCCACCTCCTCCACTTTGTCCCCTTCTATCTTCTACATTTTGACTTTTTCTACGGCCTTCCCATTTCATAATAATCAGTATTTGTGTAAAAATTCCAGCCTTTCAGGGCATTCTGTGGAAAATTAATTTTTCGCTCTCCTAAAAATAACCAAATTGACAAAAAAGTATTGAATACATACTAAATCTTTCTTTAAACCCTTAAACCTATGAACCAAAATTTTTCCTGGATGAATTTCAAATCAATCTTAGCTACCCTTTTACTAATTGGGAGTTATTCCTTATCAAATGCACAAGTGGGAGTTGGAACAGCTCCAATTGAAGGAGCTGAACTGATGCTCGATGGCAGCAAAAAGATGCTATTGGAAAAGTGGGAATATTGGAAAGGTCCTCGGTTCAAAGCTGAAGACCCTATCAAATGGGCCGAAGTAAAGGATCCTGTTTCAGGTGGGAAAGCAATCAGCTCCAATGATCCAGCAGCAGCAGGAGGTTTGTATGGAGCGGCTGACATCGTCACCAAGAAAAAATTAAAAGACTTCAGAGCTCATGTAGAGTTTCTGATCGAAAATGAAGGTGGGAACAGCGGGGTCTACCTTCAAAATCGTTATGAAATCCAAGTGCTTGACGGAGACTATGGTCTACATGGAATGGCTGCTGTGATCAATGAACATCTTCCAAAAGTTGAAGCTTACAACGGAATAGGCAAATGGAATTCTTACGATATCGTATTCAAGGCAGCACGATTTGAAAATGGAAAATTGACAGAACAGCCCAAAGTCACCATCTATTTCAATGGCAAAAAAATTCATGAAGATGTAAGTATCCAGCAAGTTTGGGGAGGCCCCAATTCAGGACTTGACGGTGGAAATGATGGTGGAAAAGGAATAACTGATAGACCGGGAGGATTGAAACTTCAAGCGGAAGGGCATGATGTACTCTATCGAAATGTCTGGATCAAGGATTTGAATTTGGATGGTAAGTCGACGGATTTTTAAGGATTGAAAGAGGTTGTCTCATAATTGAATGTTGTCACATTGAGCGAAGTCGAAATGTTACTTACCTTGCTTCATAAGGCCTTCGATATACCCGTCTTTCGTCGCTCCAGTGCTCAGGCTGACAAATTTTAGACTTTTGAGACAGCCTTTTTTTTTAACAAAAAAAACTCCACTAAAAAATGGAGTCTTTCAAAAAATTGAATCATCTACAATATCAACTAAGCTTAAATTGGATTGGAAGCCTCATTTCGGTTCTTACTTTTTTCCCATCCTTCACTCCAGGAGACCAATTTTTTGTTTCTGAAATGACTCTCACAGCTTCCTGATCACATCCTGCTCCAATTCCTCTGAGAATCTCTACATTGGAAACCGAACCATCAAGTTCTACAACAAACTTCACCGCTACAGTTCCTTCAATTCCTTTTTCTTTGGCCGCTTCAGGGTATTTTAGATTAGTGGACAAATAAGTAATCAGTCCGTCCATCCCACCTTTGAATTGAGGAATTTCATCCAATTCCTGAACCTCATTGGCTTTGATAGTTTCTTGACCTAATGAGATTTGACATAGGCCCATGGTTAAGAATAGGACCAAAGAAAGTACGCTTAATTTTTTCATGTTATTTTATGGTTTAGTTTTCAAAAAAGGGCAAAAAAAGACTCCCCTTTTACCGGGGAGTTTTTCAAATAATCACCCCTAGATTTTAGCTTAATTTAAATCGGATTGGAAGTCGCATTCTGGTTCTTACTTCTCGACCTCTTTGCTTACCTGGCTCCCAATTAGGAGCATTCTGAATTGCCCTAATCGCTTCCTCATCACAACCAGCACCTATTCCTCTTAGGATTTGTGGGTCTTCCAAAGATCCATCTGTATTGATCACAAAGACTACAATCACAGTTCCTTCTATCCCCATTTGTCTTGCTTGAGCTGGATAATTTAAGGTAGAGGCTAAGTACGAGTTCCAGCCTTCCATTCCCCCTGGAGGAACAGGTTGTGTTTCAACTACATCAAAAATTTCATCTGCTGAAATTTCAGTAACTCGACCATTCACAACACCTTTCAAATCAGTAGACCCATCTTCATTAATGACCTCCACGATTTGTTCAGGCTTGATTGGCTCATCCTCCAGATTCTGCTCACAGGCAAACACAAATACCATCAATGCCAGCATTGGCAGTACCAGCAGAAATCTACTCTTCTGCATCTCCGTTGATTTCGTTTTGTTCATCATCACAATTCGCTTTTTGGTTTGAAATTGGTTAAAAGAATTCATCAACTGCCAGCCTTGATCCTGAGCGATCAGCTTCACCAATAATCTTGAATAATCAATTTGTGAATAAGACTGAGTAACCCCTTGATCTGCTTGAAATTCATGGACCTCACGAAGGGATTTTTCAAAACTGTAGACCAATGGATTGAACCAGAAAACAGCTTTGCACAATTGAATCAAAATCAGGTCCCAAGTATGCTTTTTGGACACATGAATCGATTCATGAAGTAAAATCTGCTTCTGATCGGGGTCCTCAGGATCATACTTAGGCAAAAGAATATAATTGAAAAAAGAAGCTGGCTCAAAGCTAGGATGAACTGCCAGTTTCATCCCTTTGTAATCGTATTTTTCAACCAATTGCAATTGGAAAATCGGCTTGGCAAGTCCCAATGAAAATTTGACCAACCCCACCATCAGCCCTATTAAATAAACTCCTAAAAGTGCTTCCTGCCAAGTAAAACCCGACTGAGTTTCAACACCCTGCCCTACCTGAAATGTCGGCATGGTGTATTCCAACATGGCAGAATCAGGATTATTTAATTTGAAGGATAAAAACGGAAGAACAAGAACCATGGTCAATAGGCTCAATAAGACTGTTCTATTCCAATCAAAAAATGTTAGTCTTTCCAAAACAAGTTTAAAAAAGACCCAGCCTATCGCCAAGATCAAACTCCCTTCTAGGAGAAAATTGAAGAGGATTTTCATTTCTTACCTTTCTTTTCGTAGTCATCAATTAACTTTTGTAAGTCTTCCACTTCATCTTTGGAGATCTTTTTTTCTTTGACCATAAAAGAGAGGAAATTTCCGACAGAACCTTCAAAGAAATGCTTCACCATATGGTTGATGCTTGACTTTGAATACTCTTCCTGGCTCACTGTGGGAATGTACATGTGAGTCGTACCATAAACTTTATGAGTTAAATACCCCTTTTTCTCCAATAATCTAATCGTAGAAGCCAAAGTGGTATAAGGTGGCTTAGGCTCAGGCAATTCATCCAAAACATCTCTAACCAAAGCTTGTCCCTTTTTCCAAAACAAACGCATGACGCGTTCTTCCTGCTGCGATAATTCTTTCATAACCCTAATGTAAAATGAATTTTTTAAACTTCCTATTAAATTTTCGTAGATCTACTTCAAAAAAATAAGAAGAGTAATCAAACTCCTCTTATTCTCGTATCAAAACAGTCTCTGAAAGCACTGGACTCACCATGAAATATCCCAATACATCTCCTCCTCCTTGCTGGATTCGAATATTGGTATCTGGATTTTGGGGTGGCGGACTGAATAAACCTCCGTCATTATATAGAAGTCCGACTAGTTCGGTGAAATAGTTATAAACATCCCGATTCATCCGAAACAATTCCATTCTCACTCTATCTCCTTCATCAAAAGCATAACCAAGCTCCAATCCTTCCTCAAAGAACTTTAAGCCAAAAGTGTCATCGAATAACAAATAATCATCCCTGCTATTCTTCAAGGAATCATTTTCGATAACCCGTATTCGATAATAATTATCATCCTCAAAAGGGATTTTGCCGTAGGCTTTAATAAAATAACCCTCATCAAAAAAAAGACGCTCCTCTTTAAATTCATAAGTCAAACTATCCAAAATTGGCGGAGCCAGCATAGTCCCTGAAGAGACAAAATATTTATCCTGCCAAGCAACATGGAGCTCATAGGTTCTTCCTATTTCAGCAACCACTTGATTGTCTGAACTTTTATAGGACTCCGTCTCTGGATAATACGTCAATTTTTTAACCATATCCCTTTCTGGAGTCATCACAAATACTTCTGCGTCAGAAATAATCGGTCGGGCCGTAGTATCAAAATAGTTCTTGGCCAGGGTAATTTTCACTTCATTATAATAGTCCTTGTCAGTCCACACCCCTTCGATGACGGGAATTGCTTCATCTATGGTCGCCAAAGGCAAATCCACCTCCTCCTGACAGGAAAACAATGCAATCAATACTAAAAAGGAAAAGTATCTTTTCATCAAAACTGGAAATTATAGGTTATTGAAGGGAGGAATGTAAATAGATAAGTCATTACGATCCCCTGTTTGGTAGATGTGATAGGTCCATCGTCTGCACCGTATCGGAAATCATCATTATAAATCTCTCTAAACTCATAAGCAAATGGATTTTTTCTTCCATATAAATTGTAGACGCTAAAATTCCAGCTTCCTCTCCACTTTCTACCTTTATTTGGGTTCTTTAAAGTGACTGAGGCATCCATCCGATGATAATCTGGGAATCTATCTTGATTTCTATAGTTGGAATAAAGAGGCAATTCTTGATTATCCACTGGATAAGTGCCTATTGGAAAAGAAACTGCCTGCCCCGTACTATAAACAAATGTCACACCTGCAGACCACTTGGCATTAAATTCATGATTCAACACCAAGGTGACATCATGAGGCCTATCGTATCGGGGATTGTATTTTTGCCCTTCTGAAATCCCTTCAATCTGTCTCCAAGTTCTGGACCAGGTATATGCAAGCCAACCTGTCGTATTCCCTACATTTTTTCTCAATAAAGCTTCCACCCCATAAGCCCAGCCTTTTCCTGTTAAAATCTCCGTTTCTACCTGATCTGAAAACAATACCTGGGCCCCATTTCTTAAATCTATGATATTTCGAAGATCCTTGTAATAACTCTCTATGGAAAGCTCCCATCTGTTTTCATCAAAATTCTTAAACACCCCAACCGAGATCTGATCCGATCGGATCGGCGGAACGTATGTCCCTGCCAAAATCCATCTGTCTATCGGAAGGCCCGCAGAGCTGTTGGAAGCAATTTGAACATATTGGAAGTTGCGGTTATAGGCTGTTTTGATGGACAATTCCTCATTGATCAGATATCGAAAAGCAACCCTTGGTTCCAATCCCTGATAAAATTGCATGTTTTCAAATTTGCTGTATTGGATAGAATCAAGCACCTCAGCCTCTGGTGTAGGAATCCCACCTTCGTAGATGTAGTCTGTACCTGCCCCCACCTGATTGTACAGGCCCCATCTAAGACCTACCTCCGTACTCAGTTTGGGAGTAAAGTGATAGGTAGCTCCAGCGAAAACATTGTTCAACAATCCATTTTTAGAACTGGTAGTAATCGGTTCAAGACCACTATTCTCCAAGGGTAAAAGCTCTATCGGCGTAAATCGATACAATTGACTATGAAAACCCCAATAAGTCTGCATATTGGAGGTTTTAGAGAAAGTCCATTGGGCCTTCATTCCCGATTCAGAAAGTTTGTTTTTCCACTCAAATCCATTATCTGGATCGTTGATTTCTATCTTGTAATTGTAATTGGAATGATAGGCGTCTAAGTCAAAGAAAAGCTGATCGGAGATATTTCTGGACCACTTTGCAGCTGTCACCCAATTACTCCAGCCCAATCCAAATTCATCATTGACTCCCAGAAAGTCTCTTCCTTGATAGCTGGAAATGGTGATCTTATCTCTATCAGAAAGTCTAAAAGACAACTTTCCACTGATATCATGAAAATTCAATTGATTGTCACGAATGTCCTCATTTCCAAAAACCTTCAGAAAGACATCGGCATAGGTTCTTCTAGCAGAGATCACAAAAGTAGATTTATCGGAAAACAAAGGGCCATCTAATGTTACCCTGGAAGAAATAGTACCAATCCCTCCCTCTCCGTGAATTTGATCGGTATTGCCCTCTTTCAGAGAAACATCGATCAAAGAGGATAGCCTTCCGCCAAATGAAGCTGGCATATTTCCTTTGTACATCTCTACTTGATCTAGGGCATCTGGATTGAATACAGAGAAGAATCCAAAAAAGTGAGATGGATTATATACAGGTGCTCCATCAATCTGTACCAGATTTTGATCAGCCGATCCACCCCTGACAAACAAGCCAGTCGTTCCTTCTCCGGCCGTTTGCACCCCAGGTAAAAGCTGAAGACTTCGCAGCAAGTCCACTTCTCCGAATAAGGCTGGAATATTTTTGATCGTTTCTATGGGGACCCGAGCCTTTCCAGTCTCCAAATTTCTTACATTTTCATCGGGTCTTCGTTCCTGAATAATCACCTCCTGAAGTGACATTTCTTCAGGGTTCAAATAGAATTTCAAGTCTTTGTCCAAATCCTTTTGGGTGATATCCCGAATGGAGGTTTCATACCCTATGAATGAAATCACCAGCCTTGCCGGTAAATCCAAAACTGCGATAGAAAAAGTACCATCAGTTTGAGTGACAACACCTGATTGAGGATTTTTCTCCCAATAAACATTGGCCCCTGGAAGTGGTGAAGAGTTTTCAACATCCATCACAAGCCCCTTAAAAACTCCTTTTTCTTGTGCGAAAAGGTTTTGGAACAAAAGCGAAGAGAAAAGGAATAGAAAAGCAAAAAATGCCTTGGTAGAAAATCTCATGGATTGAAATTAGACCCTGTAATTTATAGCCTACACGTGATCTAAAAATTAATGTTTGTTAATTCTTTGAATAAGCTTTCTTTACAGGATGACCGTTGGTGATAATTTTCTTTTAAAGTAAGCTTTATTTTATAATTTCAAGCCATGATTTGGGCCTATCCTGATTACAAGTTAATAGCATTACTCAGCGGAGTTTTTATCCTCCTCTATCTCATATATTTATACCGTTATTGGTCGATCAATAGACGTCTGAAAGTTCAAAAAAGACGGCTTTTCACCAAAATGGTACTGAGAACCCTCTACTTTGTTTTATTCCTCATTGCCTTTGCAGGGCCTTCCATTGGTTCCTCAACTAAGGAAATCAAAGAAGAAGGAAAGGATATTTTTATCGCAGTAGACCTTTCACAGTCCATGAATGCCCAGGACATAGGCCCCAACAGACTTCAGCGTGTAAAGTTTGAATTGAAAAACCTGATCAAAAGCTTTCCATCTGATAGAATTGGATTGATCATTTTCTCTTCGGAGGCCTACATGCAATGTCCTTTGACCTTTGATCAAAATGTTCTTCAATTGTATATCGATGGCTTGAATACCGGCTTGGTACCCAATTCAGGAACTGATTTGAACGGACCATTGAGGATGGCTTTGGACAGATTTGAAAATGAAGAAAGCCAGGAAGTTACATCCAAATCCATCATTTTGATTTCTGATGGTGAAAATTTCGGAGATGATCTGGAAGAAATTGGATCTCGGCTTAATGATTTGGGAGTCAAAGTATTTTCATTGGGAATTGGTACGGATCAAGGAGCTACCATCCCAAGAGGAAATGGAGTCATCATTGATCCTGACACGGGAAAACCAGCTGAAACCTTTTTGGACCGAGCTCCGCTTCAGCAAATCGCTTCAGAAACCAATGGGCAATACTTTGAGATTTCAAACGAAGCTCAGGAATTGGGTGATTTGACTGCCGCTTTGGAAAGATTAGAAGGCGGAACTGTTGGAACTCGCCAAATCGAAACCTCCTCAAATAAGTACTTCTATTTTCTTTTAGCAGGATTGGTTTTATCTTTATTAGATATGATTTTACCCATCAAAACCATCAAATTGTAATGAGCTGGAGCAAAGTCATTCTTTCCGTACTTCTATTGATCCCAGCTTCTTGGACGCGAGATTCCAGAATGAATTCAGCCATTGATGTGGCAGCAGAAAGCTATGCCAATGGAGAATATGAGCAATCTATTCAGGATCATTTAGCCATCGTAGAACAATTTCAGGTTCAAAGTCCAGAGCTAGATTATGATTTAGGCCTTTCCTATCATTATGCAAAGCAAGATGATGAGGCAGCCACCTATTTTGACAAGGCTACTATCGCTCCAAACAAGGTTTTATCTTCTTTTGGTTTTAATCAGGGGGGCGTAATTCTAGGTAATAAAAAAGAATATGATGCTGCTTTAAGCAAATTCAAATCTGCCCTTATCCAAGATCCATTGAATGAGGTGGCCCGCCATAATTACGAGCTGTTAGCCAGATGGATGCAAAGAGATCAGGAGCGTCAAAATGAAGATCAAAACAAGCCTGAACCATCTGAATTTGCGAAGCGTAAAAAAGCAGAAGCTGATCGTCTGGTTGAACAATTTAGGTTCCAAGATGCGTTACAGGTAATGTCGGAGGCCCTTCAGCAGGATGAAACTGTCGCTGCTTATCAGGAATTTATCGGAAGCCTCCAGGAGATCACCGAAATAGACAAACAATAACATGAAATATTTATTCAGCCTTCTATTTATGCTTGCTGCCTGGACTGTTCAGGCTCAATCTGCTGGGGATTATTTCAACCGAGCAGCCCGCTCCTATGTTAAAACTGAAAAAGAGGATGCTCTGAAGACTGTCAACGACGGGCTCACCAAATATCCTCAGGATAATAAGCTAAAAGCTCTCAAAGAAAAACTGGAGCAAGAGCAGGAACAGGAGCAAAACCAAAATCAGCAGCAGCAAAACCAAGAAAATCAAGAGCAACAAAAACAGGATCAGGAAAATCAAAGCCAAGGTGAAGAGGGAGAACAACAAGACTCCAAAGATCAGGGTGAAAAAACTGAAGAGGATAAAGCTAAAGAATCCCAAGAAGGAAATCCTGAAGACCAAAGCCAAGATCCAGCAAGCGAAAATGCCAATGATCAAATGGACGCCAACCTAGCCGAAAAACAAAAGGCTATGGAAGAGTTCAAGGAAAAACTGAAAGCCATGAATTTGACGCCGGAACAAGCTGCTCAAATTCTAGAAAGCATGAATGCTGCAGAACTCAGGTACATTCAACAAAACAGAAAGAAGCCAACACAAAGACCAAAAAGAGGGATTCCTGATTGGTAAAATGTATGAAGTGGGGAGTTTGGAAATTGGAAGTTTGTCTTAAAATTAATCAATCCCACCTTGTTTTAAATACTTTGTACTTTGGTCATAGTACCATGTACATTCATATAAATAAACCCAAATTAACATGAGTAAAGAAGTATACATCGTTTCGGCTGTTAGAACCCCTTTGGGAAGTTTCGGAGGAAAACTCTCCGGTCTTACCGCAGTAGAGCTGGGAAGCGCTGCAATCAAAGGCGCTTTGGGTAAAGCGGGTGTAAAGGCCGATGCTGTCCAGGAGGTTTTCATGGGGAACGTGATTTCAGCCAATTTGGGACAAGCTCCTGCCAGACAGGCCGCAATCGGTGCTGGAATAGGCTATCAAGTTCCTTGTACCACTGTCAACAAAGTATGTGCTTCGGGCATGAAAGCTGTCATGTTTGGAGCTCAATCTATCATGCTAGGTATCAATGATGTTGTAGTTGCCGGAGGAATGGAAAGCATGTCCAATGTTCCTTTTTATGTCCCTAAAGCTCGATTCGGATACAAATACGGCAATGCAGAATTCGTCGATGGCTTAGTAAAAGACGGGTTATTCGAAGTTTACTATAAGTTCCCAATGGGAAACTGTGCTGATAATACTGCGAAGGAAATGAATATTTCCAGAGAGGAACAAGATGCTTATGCCATCCAATCCTATCAGCGTTCTGCTGACGCATGGGCAAAGGGAAATTTCAAAGAGGAAGTAGTTCCCGTGGAGATGAAAGGTCGCAAAGGAGAAACCATTGTGATCGATGAGGATGAGGAATACAAGAATGTAATGTTTGAGAAAATCCCATCTCTTCGTCCCGTTTTCGATAAAGAAGGAACCGTAACCGCGGCGAATGCATCTACCATGAATGACGGTGCTTCCGCATTGGTTTTGGTAAGCAAAGAAAAATTGGATGAGTTGGGTTTAAAACCTTTGGCGAAAATCCGAGGATTTGCTGACGCAGCGACTGATCCGCTTTGGTTTACCACGGCTCCTGCCCTAGCCATCCCAAAGGCGATCAAACATGCAGGAATTACAGCTGATGATGTAGATTTCTATGAAATCAATGAGGCCTTTTCCGCAGTAGCTTTGGCTAATCAAAAAGAATTAAATCTAGATCCGGAAAAACTGAACGTCTATGGTGGAGCCGTTTCTTTGGGGCACCCACTAGGTGCCTCTGGAGCCCGAATCATTGCAACCTTAAATTCTGTCCTTCATCAGGAGTCTGGATCCATTGGGGTAGCAGGAATCTGTAATGGAGGTGGCGGAGCCTCTGCTATGGTTATAGAAAAAGTCTGATAAAGCTATTATCTTGATCTGCGGTGAAACCCACCGCGGATCCATTTTATGAAACAAACCCTACTTTTTGCTTCCTTCATGCTAGCGGCATTTTTCTCTAATGCCCAAGACACCATCAGAACCTATTATGATGAGGAAGAAACTCTTATCAAAGAGTTGTATTTCCGAGTAAATGGATTGGCAGAGGGTGAAATCAAACGATTCGATGAAGAGGGTAATTTGATACAAATTGGTCATTTGAAAAATGATCAGCGCAATGGAGTCTTTTTAGATCTAGATCCCAAAACTGGAGATACACTAAGAATCACCAACTTTTTAAATAATAACAGGCAAGGCTTTAGCAAAAGTTATTTCGCTGGAGGAAATCTTCAGCAAGAGCTTTATTTCGACCAAAATAAAATTGAAGGAAAAGTCAGTACTTATTTCCCATCAGGTCAAATACAGGACATTACTGAATTTCATAATGATAGGCCAAATGGTCCCAGTGAGTCCTATTATGAAAATGGAAAACTTGAATTCCGTGGTGTATTCCAAGATGGAGAATATGAGGGGCTACAAGAAGAGTTTAATGAAGACGGGCAATTAGTCAGATCTGCCAACTACTCCAAAGGATCTCTTGACGGTATTGAAAAAACATATTTCCCAAACGGATCTCTCCAATCCTCAATTGGATATAAAAAAGGACTTTTGGATGGAGAATACATTTCAAATTTCGAGGGAGAAAAACCCCAACGGAGAGGTCTGTATAAAAATGGACTTGCAGAAGCAGAGCAATTGGAATACTTCGAAGATGGAAGCATTCGATCCAAAATCACCTACAAAAAAGGAATTCCTATCACCCCACTTCTTACTTATTACAATGATGGAACTCTCGCTTTCAAACGTGAGTTTGTTCCCAAAAGTAATTTTCCATTGACCGAGACTACCTTTTTCAGAAATGGACAGGTAAATTTGATTGTCAATTATGAAGATGGAGAGGCTGAGGGTGAAGTAAAGGTCTATCGTGAGGATGGTACCTTATCGGAAATCAGAAACTTTTCAGCTGGAAAACTCCATGGAAAAAGGGAGTTTTATGACGAGTCAGAAAAGTTGATAAAGACTGAATTTTACGAGAAAGGAAAGTTAAACGACAAATAATCTACTTTAGAAAAGCATTAAGGAAAAGCTTTTTCTATTTTTGCCAAAAATCAAAAGCATGAGTCAAGCGATCAAAGAAACACACTTTTCTTTCCCTGGTCAGCAGGGGTTCTACAAAGGAAAGGTTCGAGATGTATATATTTTTGAAAAAGAGCTGGTTGTAGTCGCTTCTGACAGAATATCGGCTTTCGATGTGGTTTTACCACGTCCCATCCCTTTCAAAGGACAGGTTTTGAATCAGATTGCTTCCAAGTTTTTGGCAGCAACTTCAGACATCGTCCCAAACTGGGTAAGTGCTACTCCTGATCCGAACGTAACGATCGGAAAGAGATGTGAGCCTTTCAAAGTAGAGATGGTAATCAGAGGCTATATGTCTGGACATGCCGCCAGAGAATACAAAGCTGGAAAACGATTGCTTTGTGGAGTTCCAATGCCAGAGGGAATGAAAGAAAATGACGCTTTCCCAACTCCTATCATCACTCCTACTACCAAAGCAATGGATGGTGCACATGATGAAGATATTTCCAGAGAAGATATCCTAGCCAAAGGAATTGTTACTCCTGAAGACTATGCTGTTTTAGAAAAATATACGAGAGCACTTTTCCAAAGAGGACAGGAAATGGCTCAAGAAATGGGATTGATATTGGTTGACACCAAGTATGAATTTGGTAAGTTTGGAGACGAGATTTATCTGATCGATGAGATTCATACTCCAGATTCTTCCCGATATTTCTATGCAGATGGCTATGAAGAAAATCAGGCTCAGGGATTGCCTCAAAAACAACTTTCTAAAGAGTTTGTAAGACAATGGTTGATCGCCAATGGATTCCAGGGAAAAGAAGGACAGACAGTGCCTGAAATGTCTGATGAAATTGTAGAAAGTATCTCAGATCGCTATATTGAGCTCTTCGAAAAGATCACCGGAGAAAAATTCCAAAAAGCAGCAACAGACCAATTGGAAAACAGAATTGAACAGGCAGTTCTTTCTTACCTTTCCTAAAAACCAACACAGACTATGAAATACAGTATCGATAAAAAAGAACAATACGTAATATTCACTCCATTGGAGGATAAACTGGATTCTCTATTGGCTCCAGTGCTGAAATCAGAATTGTTAACCGTTCATGCCGAAGGGTATGAAAACTTGGTTTTGGATTTGAGTGAAGTAAAATACGTGGATTCCAGCGGATTGAGTGCCCTTTTGGTTGGAGATCGTGAGTTTGGTAAAAACGGTGGGATCTTCTTGATTTCAGGTGTACAGGATCACGTGATGAAATTGTTGAAAATCTCCATGTTGGACAAAAAACTCAACTTGGTCAACTCTCTGGAAGAAGCTTCTGAAGCTATCTTCATCCACGCAATCGAAAACGGAGCTGAAGAAGAAGAGGAAGATTGATTAGAGATTTTGAAGTAACCGTACTCGGAAACACCTCTTCCATCCCAGCGCATGGGAGAAATCATACTTCGCAGGTGATCCGAATAGGTCAGGATTTAGTACTTCTGGACTGTGGAGAAGGAACGCAAATTCAACTCCGCAGATTCAAAGTCAAAGTCTCTAAAATCTCCCATATTTTCATTTCGCATTTACACGGGGACCATTACCTGGGACTGGTTGGATTGCTTTCGAGCTATAACTTGTCCCGGCGTAAAAGTCCCCTTTTTTTATACGGTCCTCCCGGATTAGATGATATAATCACCACCCATTTTAGACATAGTCATACCGAATTAACCTATTCTCTTCATTTTACTGCGACTGATCCAAGCGGTATGAATCAATTGGTAGATCATCCTAATTTTAAGGTTTTTAGCTTTCCTTTGCTTCACAGGCTACCGACGACTGGTTTTCTGATTAGGGAAAAACAAGGATATAGAAACCTGATCAAGGAAAAACTCCAAAAGCAAAAACTTCCATTGGAAGCCATTCATTCATTGAGAAAAGGAGTGGATTATGTAGGGGCTGATGGATCCTTTTATTCAGTTCGAGAATATTGTTATCCTGCTCCTCCTCTAAGATCGTACGCTTATTGCTCGGATACCATTTACCATCCTGAGATCATCCAATATTTCCAAAATGTAGATTTACTCTATCATGAGTCCACCTTTGTGGAAGCTGATAGCGCACGTGCAGCAGTAACTTTCCACAGTACGGCTAAGCAAGCAGCAGACATAGCAATGCAATCAGGGGCTAAAAAGTTGTTATTGGGACACTTTTCCTCCAGGTATGGAAATTTGGAACCTCTATTAGAAGAGGCCCAAAGTGTTTTCCCAGAAAGTATCTTAAGTGTGGAAGGCGACACCTACCAGATTTAAAATCCTATTCAGCAAGTTTGACATTCAAAGAAGACTGATTTCTGATCTCCTCACTTGGATGAATCAAAATCGTATCTCCAGCGGCAATCTTTCCAAAAATCTCTATTTGATCCAGACTTTTCTTCCCCAAAGAAACATCGATCCAATCTGCTTTATCTCCAGACTTTTTGATCACATAAGTCCCAGTAGTTGAATACAAAACTGAAGCAGCAGGAATCACTAAGGACTTTTCGCCCGATTCAATCGGTAAAGTAACTTCAGCGACCATTCCCGGTAAGAAAAGACCCTCAGGATTAGGAACATCCATTTCTATATATTCAGCTCGAAGCCTGTCATCCAAAGCACCGGCTTTTCTGGAAATCTTGGCAGCAAATTCTTTTCCCGGAAGGGATTGGACAGTGAAGGTCGCCAAATCCTCACTTTTCAAATTTGCAGCATACAATTCAGGGACTTTCACCACTAGTCGCAGCAAGCCCAATTCCTTAAGTGTAAAAATCGGAAACTCAGATCCTTTGCCAGAAGGTCCAACATATGCTCCCAAGCTAACATTTCTCTCAGTAATCACCCCGGCAAAAGGTGCCCTAATCTCCAAATAGCCCTTGGTATCCATGATTTCTTTAAAAGCAGCTTTGGCCGATTCCCAATTAGCCAAATCCGATTCTTGTTTGGCAAATGCCATTTCCAAGTCATTTTCACTGACTGTTCCAGGAGTTTCACTGGTTCGCTTCAATCGTTCATAACTGGCTTTGCTAGCCAAATAAATTGCCTCAAAAGATTTTAAGCGAGATTCAGCGCCAGCTAATCTGCTGCTGATTTCAGGAGCTTCCAGTGTAGCCAACAATTCTCCTTTTTTGACTTGAGAACCAACATCTACCCGAAGCTTCTCAACAAAGCTACTGACCTTGGCATACAGGTCCACCTCTTGGTAGGCAATCAATTCTCCAGGAATCCTGAAATCTGTCTCAAGAGTTTCATTTCCTATGATCATTCCCGCTTGGGTAATCTCCTCTGAAGATGTATTTCCTTCAGAATGAACCTCTTCTGATTTGGTTTCACAGCCCCAAATCAAAGCTGCAGCTATACAGGGCATCCATATTTTTTTGGACATAATCACAGAATTCATAGAAAGGATTGTTGAATGAAAAGAATACATAGCTGGTCGAATTTTAGGAATGTGCATGGGAATGAGGTACATAGTGTATACTTTCTTCGTCCTCAGGAT
The DNA here is from genome assembly GCF_026652115.1 of Algoriphagus sp. PAP.12. Lineage (GTDB taxonomy): Bacteria > Bacteroidota > Bacteroidia > Cytophagales > Cyclobacteriaceae > Algoriphagus. The sequence goes on from NZ_JAPPSQ010000024.1 coordinate 34,789, forward strand.
CCAAAGACACACTTTGAGTACTTGTCTTCCCTTGCGCCCATGAAAATGTCAAAGGAAGAATAAATAATGCTGCAATGGTAGAGGCTGCAAGTCCCCCGACGACTGCCCTACCCAATGGAGAGGTCTGATCTCCGGCTTCTCCAAAACCGATGGCCATGGGAATCATCCCTACAATCATCGCCAAAGCAGTCATCACGATCGGTCTCATCCGAAGGGAAGCTGCTTCTTTGGCAGAAAGCAGAGCGTTGCCATTTCTGATTCTAAGTTCTTCGGCATTGGTGATCAACAGAACAGCATTGGAAATAGACACTCCAACTGACATAATAATCCCCATGTAAGATTGAAGGTTCAAGGTAGATCCTACCGAAACCAACAAAACAAGGGATCCCAATAACACGGCGGGAACTGTTACAAGGACTACTCCTGAGACTTTGAAAGATTGGAAATTAGCTGCAAGCATCAGGAAAATCACAATAATTGCCACCAACAAACCACTTTCCAGACTTGCCAGGGTTTCTATCAAAGTCGAGCTCATCCCGATCAAATCCACACTCAATCCTCTTGGCAATTCACCCAGATCTGCAATGGCTTTATCCACTTGGGCTGCAGCAGTGGCCAAATCCACTCCATGAAGATTGGCTGTAACAGTCAACATAGGCATGGTACCCAGGTTATTGATCTCCCCTTCAGTGACTCCCTCTTCAAAAGTGGCTATGTCACTCAAAATGGGACGAGCTTGATTTCTGACCAAAGGAATTTCTCCCAATTCATGAAGGCTATTCATGGTTCCTTCTGGCACCTGAATTTGTACACTATAGGTATTCCCAATTTTTTGATCAATCCAGGTATTTTTCTCCACCAATCGAGAGGATGAAATGGATGCGATCAGTGACCTAGAAACATTTTGTACATCGATTCCCAAACGTGCCGCCTTCTGTCGGTCGATATTGATATTGATCGTCGGATAATTCACCGACTGACCCAACTGTACATCCCGAAGAATTGGTAACTCTTTCAATCGGTCAATCAGTTTTTGGGCATATTCTCGGTTGTTCTCCTTATTTCTACCAGAAAGCCTTACTTCAATCGGAGTTGGAGATCCTTGACTTAAAATTTTGTCAGTCAATTCTATTGGCTCAAAAGAAAGACGCATTTGGGGATTAATTTCTTTGGCTTTAGCACGAATCTGATCTTTCAACTCATCCAGATCAAAATCCACTTCACCTTCCATGGCAACCATCATAGCCGCTTCATGAGGACCTTGCATCCACAGGAATACCGGGTTGATTGAATAAGTCTGGGGATGCAAACCGATGTAAGTGGAAGAAACTACTTTCACATCGTCTCCCACCAATTCCTGAATCCCATCCAATAATTTGATGGTTACCAATTCGGTTTTTTCCATTCGGGTTCCATCCGGCAATCTCATTCTCAACTGAAATTGGCTCCCATCCACTTTGGGCAGTACATCTCTTCCGATTCCAGCTACCAAAAGCCCTACTAAAAGAATACTCACTACCAAGTAGCTACTGACGATAGGCTTTTTATAAGGTATCATTTTATCCAAAGTGGATAGATATCGCTGCCTCATTTTTTCAAACATATCAATCTTTCCATCTTGATTGATATCCTCACGAGTTGCCATTTCTTCTTTCTGACGCCAGGTTTCCTCTTCCTCCTCCTCTAGAGTTGGAGGTTCGGAAGTGATGCTATTCTTTTTCTCTTCAGGATGATGATGGGTTTTCATGATCCAGTTTGCCAGAACCGGAACGAATGTCTGAGAAAGAAAGTAAGATGCCACCATACTGAATCCAATTGCCAAAGCCAAAGGCAAAAACAAAGAACCCGGAATCCCCCCCATACTGAAGGCTGGGGCAAAAACAGCCAAAATACAGAGTAAGATCAATAGCTTTGGAAAAGCGATCTCCTTACAGGCATGCCATATAGCCAAAGCTTTGGGCTTGCCCATATCAAAATGTTGGTGGATATTTTCTATTGTCACCGTACTCTCATCCACCAGAATTCCAATAGCCAAAGCCAATCCGCTCAAGGTCATGATATTGATGGTCTGACCAAAAAGATTGAGGAACAGCACTGAAATAATGATAGAGGTAGGAATTGTTAAAATCACAATCAATGCGCCTCTCACATCACCCAGGAAAAGGAATACCATCAAGCCGGTTAAAATGGCACCGATAATCCCTTCGTGGACCAAACTTTCAACTGAGTTGACCACATATTGTGACTGGTCAAATTCCAAAGTCAATTTGACATCCTCTGGAAGTTGCTCCTGGATACCCGGAATATTCTTCTTCAGATTTTGAAGAACATCCCAAGTAGAAGCATCGGCACTTTTTGCGATGTTCAGGTAGGCAGATCTTCTCCCATTTACCAAAGCGTAACCGGTCACGATATCTGCTCCGTCTTCTACTTTGGCTACATCCTTCATATACAAGTTATGGACGTCACCATCTTTGAAAAGAGGGATATTTTCAAAATCCTCCACCTTTTCTAAAATGGTATTGGAAGGCGTAATATAATTTTTATCCCCAATCCTGATATTTCCCGAAGGTGTGGTGATATTATTGACCCGCATAGCCTCTACCAACTGATCCGGAGATAGGTTGTATTCCCTCAGCTTCTTGGGATCCACACTGATCACCACTGTACGGCTACTACCTCCATTTGGTGGAGAAGAAACCAAGCCCGGAATGGAAGTAAATGTAGATCGAACATAAATGTTTGCGATATCCAGCAACTCATTGTTTGTTCTTCTATCACTACTCAAAACCAATTGAGCCACCGGTAAGGTCGACGCATCAAACCTGATGATAAAAGGTGGATTGGAACCGGGAGGAAAAACTACCTGAATCCTATTAGAAAAGGCTGAAACTTCTGCAGCGGCCTGAGCCATATCTGTTCCAGGATAAAACTCAATTTTCATCAACATCAAGCCCTGGATATTCTTGGTCGTGATTTGTTTGATCCCGTTGACAAACAAGAAAATATTCACATAAGGCTTCGCATAAAAAGCCTCCATTTGTTCTGGCATGTATCCCCCATGTGGGTGTGAAACATATAGAACCGGCAAATCCAATTGGGGAAAGATGTCAATTTTAATAGAGTTGACAGCTTTTATTCCAAAGAACAGCAAACCCAAAACTAGTACTAGAATGGTGATGGGTTTCCGTAATGCAAATCGTATTAATTCCATGAAAGGAGGTTAAAGTTCGTTTTCGAAAATGTCAAAATCACCCACTGCAGCGGATTGGTAAAGCAGTGCCTGCCAAACATTATTCTGTGCAATCGCCTGGTCAGTTTCCGCCCTGATCAGTAAATACAAGGCCTGGGTTACATTGACTAAATCAGATAATCCGTTTTCATACATGACTACTTGGCGCTGGTATGCCTCAGTGGCTGCTTTCACCTGTATGGGAGCTTCCAAGGCATTGGAAATGGCATTTTCCATTTTGGTCTTTGCCAAACTCGCATTTTGACTTAATTCCAAATAAGCCTGATCATACTCTTTCTGGAGCCCTAAAACCACTTCTTTTTGTGCTGAAGTTTGCTTAGATATTCTGAGCAAATCAGTCAGGTTCCAGGTCAAGCCAAACCCAAAAAGGTAATTGGAACGAGTAGGTTTGACACCTTGTAAATAGTCGTGAGAGTAATCAGTAGGGTCTTGATTATAATTACTTCCAAAGCCAGATGCTCTTGATTGAAATACTCCCACAAGTGTCAATGCCGGATATTTTAGCGTGCTGGTATAAGCTCTTTGTTGATCTGCGGTGATAATTCTTTGCTGTCTCCAGGCCAAGTTAGGGTGACTAGACAGCGTTTCTCGGGTATCAACAACCCTAGGAAACTGGGAAACAAATAAGGTATCAGGAACAAATTCCCCAATGGCTGTTCCAGTAAGAATGGTCAATAAATTCTGGGCTTCCTGCTCTCTATTAAGTGCATTGGTCCAGGCTATTTTTGCATTGGAAAGCTCGGCATCTGCCTGAGATGAATCAGCACCGGGAATCAAGCCATTTCTAGCTCGGGTCTTCACTATTTGCTGGAAGGTTTCTGCCCTTTCTAGGTTTTTCTCAAATGACTCAGTTAACTGATGGGCCGCCAACAGATTTAAATAGGCGCTGGCAACTTTTACTTTATGCTGGAAAATTTCTTGCTGCAAATCTCCTTCGCTCTCAATTGCTCTGGCGTTTGCTAGGGCAATCTTTCGATTGCTCCTTCCAAAGGCAAAAACATTCCAGTTTACATTGGCTAGGTACAAAGCTCCAAAAGTGGCTTCCCAGGTCTGGGTATCGCGTGGTAAACCTGAAGATGCTGCATTGAGTCCAAAACCATACATGGGACCGAGCTGACCATTAACAGTACCATAGGTTTGCTGAGCACCCAGGTTAAAATTGGGTAAGTAATCTCTTCTGGCCTGATCTGAAAGTAATTGAAATGATTGGGCGTAGTGTTCCTTGGAAGTAATGGATCCGTAATTGGAAACTGCCAAACTTAAAGCCTCTTGAAGGGTTAGGGTTTCTTGGGCCTGAAGGCCCCTCCCCATCAATCCAGAGGCAATAAGTACTAAAAGAAGTTTTCGCATAAACCTAAACTGAATAACAAATATGGTCTTCCATCTGAGCTTCCTCATTGGAGAAATAAGTAGATAGAAAAAGGTCAGTTTGGGTTGTAGGGTTTTAAAGAGTAGAATGAAAAATCTAAATGGTAAGCTTTTACATTCACATGCATATTACTTCATTAGGTTGATCATTTCCTATGTATATACATGATAGTCGTATACTTGTTATTAATGGAAAATGACTTACAGGAAAGAAAATTAGCGCTATAGATCTAATTCCCTCCAAAGAATTACCAAGTAAATATCCATTTAACTGGGTTATTTTTAATTGCAAAAATTAAACAATCCTCTACTTTTTCATCTTTTATAGTCTATTTTCGAACTTATGAACCAAAGTCAGCAAGCCAAAAAAACGAATCTTTTCCTTGTTCTAGGATCCATCTTTTTGACCAATGCGATCTTAGCCGAAATTATTGGGGTGAAAATCTTTTCTGCTGAAAAAACCTTGGGTTTCGATCCGGCCAACATCAATATCTTAGGTGACTACGTCCTGGATTTCAATTTAACTGCTGGAGCAGTAATTTGGCCTATTGTGTTTATCACTACAGATATCATCAATGAGTATTTTGGAAAAAAAGGAGTCCGTAAAATCAGTTTTATCACGGCCGGATTGATCGCCTATGTATTTTTAGTGATTGGTGTTGTAACCGTTTTAACTCCGGCAGACTTTTGGTTGGATGTGAATTCTCAAGGTCCCGACGGCAGCCCTTTCGACATTAGTTTTGCATTCAATACCATATTTAGACAAGGTCTGGGCATTATCATTGGATCTTTGACAGCTTTTCTTTTAGGTCAGTTGATTGATGTCTATGTTTTTCAAAAACTCAGATCCCTCACTGGAGCCAAAATGATCTGGTTAAGAGCTACTGGTTCCACATTGGTTTCCCAGTTTATTGATTCATTTGTGGTTTTGGGGATCGCCTTTTATGTTTTTGGCAATTGGGATTTGAGCCAAATCATCGCAGTTGGAATCATCAATTACATCTATAAGTTTACTGTAGCCATCCTACTTACTCCACTCCTTTATGTAGGTCATGGGATCATTGATAATTATCTAGGAAAAGAATTGGCAGAGGAAATGATTGAGGAGGCTTCAGATAATGAAGCTTTTCAATGATCTGAAAAGAGGGTGTGGACTGATGTCGAAAGACGAAAAAAATGAGAAGTTAATAAAGTGAAGATTCCAGATTTCTGAAAGAATTTCCAATTAATCAAT
>NZ_JAPPSQ010000025.1 GCF_026652115.1 Algoriphagus sp. PAP.12
ATCTTATTAAAATACTCAAATACCTACCTCTCTGAGGCCGGACTTACTATGCTCTCCCAATACTAAAAATGACTAATCAGCCCTGTTTATTAGGTTTTCTCTTTCAGAAAAAAAAGGCAGAAAGCTAAAATGAAAAAGCTGAAATCGTCAATGGTCGATTTCAGCTTTTTTATGGTAGAGAATTGTTAATTGAGCCTTGGTGATTAGTCCCGTTTCCCTTCGTACAAATCATATTTGAGCAAGCGACAATCGATCGTTCCATTCCAAAACTCGATCCTTCTACTTGCTTTCAAGCCAACTTTTTTCGCCAGCTCCATATTGCCTGTGAAAATATAGCCGCGATAGCCGGCACATTGCTGCTTCATGAAATCTCCCATTCTTTTATAAGTCAAGGCCAGTTCGGTCTCTTCCCCTAACCTTTCTCCATATTCGGGATTAAACATGAGTACTCCTTTCGGTCTTTCCGGAATTTCAGTATCGGCGAAATCACAAACCTGAAACTCAATCATATGATCCACTCCTGCGGTGATCGCATTTTCTTTTGCAAAGGAAATCGCCTGCAACGAGATATCCGAGGCAATAATTTTCACCTCAGGTACTTCCATGATCTTATTTTGGAGCTTTTTCATTTTTGCTTGGTAGGCATTTTCATCATAGCCCAAAATGGACATAAAAGAATAATGATCCCGATAAAGCCCTGGAAAACGCTTGGTAGCCATCAAAGCCGCTTCTATTGCCAATGTCCCCGAACCACACATTGGATTGATAAAGGGTACTCGAGTATTCCACTCAGTTGCATAAATGGTCGCTGCCGCCAAATCCTCCATCATTGGAGCCTTTCCAGGGATTTTTCTGTAGCCATGCTTGGCCAAAGTTTCCCCAGAGGTATTGATATATAAGGTTGCTTGAGTTCTTTTCCAGAACATCTGGAAAACGGCCCCTTGAAATTCGGAACCGGAATCAGGTCTTCTTCCGAATTTCTCTCGGAATCGATCTACGATAGCATCTTTGACTTTCACATTGACAATCAAAGGAGTAGTCACAGTTTCATTATCTACCACAGAATTGATGGAAAAATAACCATCCACATCCAGGTAATCCTCCCAAGAAATGGCTTTCACCCGTCTATAAATATCATCTGCGTGACGCAAATAGAATGACTTGATTTCAAATAAAACATGGGAGGCAGTTCTCAAATGTAAATTCAAATCCATGCAATCCTCCATGGAAGCGATCAGCTCCACACCAGTTCTTTGGACTGATTCAGGCACAAATCCTAATTCTCTTATTTCCTTTTCCAAATAGGAAACAGATCTATCCTTACAGGTAACAAAGACCTTTCTTCTCTCATTAAAATCAAGCATGCACAAAAGTAGGAATTTCAATCCAAAGGAATTCAATGAAAATTCAATCCTCCATTGGTAGAAAACTGTCTAAAAAGTCGCAATCGATTGCGTAACTTCCCTATAAATCGGCTTGTTCTAAACAACCGAAATAATCAATTTAGATTGATACAAATACCCAAAAAAATGAAATATAAAACGATTTTAGGCCTTTTTGGCGCTTTAGCAATATGGACTTCTGCCTGCTCTTCTCCCCAAAAAGGGACTACAACTGATGACGGATGGAGAGATTTATTTAATGGGAAAGATTTGACTGGATGGAAGCCACTTGGAGGAGAGGCAATTTTTGATGTAGAGGATGGAGTAATAGTGGGAAGAGCTGTGGCAAACACCCCAAATACCTTCCTTGTTACAGAAGAAACTTTTGGCGATTACATTGTAGAGTTGGATCTAAAAATTGAAAATCTAAGCTCCAATTCAGGCGTGATGGCTCGTGGTCAATTTGATGCCAATGCCAATGATGGTCAAGGAAGAGTTTTCGGTTATCAAATCGAAGCAGACCCAAGTGAAAGAGCTTGGTCAGGAGGTTTATACGATGAAGCAAGAAGAGGATGGCTTTATCCTTTGGAATTGAACCCCGAGGCTAAATCAGCTTTTAAAATGGGTGAATTTAACCATTACAGAATCGAGGCTATTGGGGATGAAATCAAAACTTGGATCAATGGTGTAGAAGTAGCCTATGTAGTAGATGATATGGATGCAACCGGTTTTATCGGTTTGCAGGTACATGGAATCAGAAACCCAGAAGATGCTGGAAATAAGACCTACTTCAAAAATGTGAAAGTCAAAACAGAAAACTTGGATCCTAAGCCTTTCAGTAAGGATATTTTCGTTGTTAATAACAGATTGAATGAATTGACGGATTATGAGAAATCTAAAGGTTGGAAACTGCTTTTCAATGGACAGAACTCTGATGGATGGATTGGTGCTTACAAAGAATCTTTCCCTGATCATGGTTGGTCAATCACTGATGGTATTTTGACTATTGCTGCAACTGACGGAAGTGAATCTACCAATGCAGGTGATATCGTAACAACAGACGAATATTCAGCTTTTGACCTTGCTTTTGAATTTAAATTGACTGAAGGAGCAAATAGTGGTTTGAAATATTTTGTAACGCTTTCTGAAGGAAACTCCGGTTCTGCCATTGGGTTGGAATATCAAATACTAGATGATGAAAAGCATCCAGATGCAAAAATGGGGATAGAAGGAAACAGAACGCTTTCCTCTTTGTATGATCTAATCAAGGCTGACAAGCAGTCTCGTTTCATCAAACCAATTGGCGAATGGAATAAAGGAAGAGTGGTAGTTTATCCAGACAACAAAGTGGAGCACTATTTAAATGGTGTCAAAGTAGTGGAGTATGTAAGAGGTTCCCAAGAGTACAGAGATCTGGTAGCAATCAGCAAGTACAAGAAATGGGACAACTTTGGTGAGGCAGAAAAAGGCCGGATCCTGTTACAGGATCATGGCGATGAAGTAAGCTTCAAAAACATCAAGATTAAAGAATTGAAATAAGACCCAAAATCCATGAGTAAACAAAACCGAAGAGAGTTTATCAAAAAAAGTAGTGCTGCCACGCTGGGACTATCAGCTTTGGGAGCAGTTGGATTTTCAGCAAAATCTTATGGTAGAATCCTAGGAGCCAATGACCGTCTCAATGTTGCGATAGCAGGATTGGGAAGAAGATTAGGTGCTTATTATGAGCCAATTGGTGCTGCATCCAGCAATGTCAACTTACTTTATCTATGCGATGTCATGGATAGTCAAATGACCAAAGCTGCTACAAACTTTTCCAAACATATTTCCTACCAGCCCAAATTAGAAGGAAATATTATGAAAGTATTGGAAGATTCTGATCTAGACGTTCTTATCAATGCCACTCCAGATCACTGGCATGCTCCAGGCACTTGGTTAGCCTTAGAAAGAGGAAAACACGTTTATGTAGAAAAGCCATGTTCTCACAATCCAAAAGAAGGGGAACTCTTAATCGCTTTTCAAAAGAAATATGACAAGGTTGTTCAAATGGGTAATCAGCAAAGATCGGCACCTGAAAGCCGTGAAATTATTGCTGCCATTCACAATGGCGCTATCGGTAAACCATACAAAGCCTTGGCTTTTTATAGCAATGCCAGAGGACGAGTGGTAAACCCCACTCCTGCTGCCCCGCCAGATGGTTTGAACTGGGATTTATTTCAAGGTCCAGCTCCTAGAAAAGCCTATCAACATGATACCTGGAATTACAACTGGCACTGGTACGGATGGGATTATGGAACTGCCGAAACTGGAAACAATGCTACCCACGAACTAGATGTAGCCAGGTGGGCACTTCAGGTAGACTATCCTAGCCACGTTAATGTTGATGGTGGAAAATACCATTTTGAGGACGATGGATGGACTATGTACGACACATTGGAAGCTCAATTCAAATTTGGTAATGGTTCGACAATTGTTTGGGATGGAAAAAGCCGAAACGGTTACAATACGTATGGTGCTGATAGAGGAACCATCATTTATGGATCTGAAGGAAGCGTATTTGTGAACAGAGGAGGTTATAAGCAATTTGATAGAAGTGGCAAGTTGGTCAAAGACAGTTCTTCTGCCAGTAATGAGGCTGGAACAGCTCTTGGTGGTGGAGGTGATATGAGTACCACACACGTTCAAAACTTCTTCAATGCAGTACGTGGAAAAGAAAATCAAAACTCAAATATCGAAGAAGGTGCAGTAAGTACATTGCTCTGTCACCTAGCTAACATTTCCTACAGAACTGGGGAGCAATTAACCTGCGATCCCTCCAATGGACATATCACAAACTCTAAAAAAGCCCAAGCACTTTGGAGTAGAGAATATGAAAAAGGCTGGGAGCCTCCTAAAGTGTAATGTATTTTATATATACTATTTTGTAAAAGGTCAAATTATATAATTTGACCTTTTTTAATATCCAAAATTTTTCCGCAATCGTTTCCTATTTATAAAATATATTATAAGCAATTTTTCCACATTATTTTTTCACTTTAAGCAATTTTTCCACAAAAAATTTAAAGAGTTAATAACTTTCTGAAATACAGTAATTTAATCGCAATCGATTCCGTAACAAACCTATAATAAGGTATTGTTAAGAGTTTTTAATCTGTTTAATTTTTTGATTGCATTCATCATTGAATAACTCACCATTATCAATGATTTCTGCCATTTATAAACAATCTATCTATTAACAAAAACCTAAAATTTATGCGCACAAAACTTTACACCTATTGGATGGTGGCGCTGATCTTTTTTATAGGCATAACAAGTTCCTATGCTCAAGATCAAGAAGTACGAGGTGTCGTCTTCGATGAAGATGGCTCGCCTTTGCCAGGAGTTACCATATTATTAAAGGGTAGTACTCGCGGTACAACCACTGATTTGGATGGTGAATTTACCATCTCTGCTCCTTCTACCGGAATTTTGGTCTTTTCTTTTATCGGTTATAATCCAACTGAAATAACCGTAGGCAACCAAAGTCAAATTAATGTGACTATGAGTCCAGACTTGGCTGATCTGGAAGAAGTGATTGTGGTTGGATATGGTACTGCCAAAAAAAGTCAATTAACTGGAGCAATATCTTCGGTGGGATCCAAAGAGATTCAAGAATTGCCGATTACCGATGCCAGACAGGCACTTCAAGGCCGAGCAGCAGGTGTCGATGTTACCCAGCCGGGTTCCAAACCTGGGTCGGCACCACAAGTTAGGATTAGAGGTCGTAGGTCATTCAATGCATCGAACGAACCTCTTTATGTAGTTGATGGGATTCCAATTGTGGGTGGATTAAATGATATCAATCCTCAAGACATCACATCTATGGAGGTACTCAAAGATGCCTCTGCAACTGCAATATATGGATCTAGAGGATCCAATGGGGTGGTTTTGATTACTACAAAAAGGGGAACCAAAGGTAAAACCATCGTCTCCCTGGATTCTTATTATGGTGTAAATAAGAAGCTAGGAACTATTGATGTGTTTAATGGCCCTGAATTCGCTGAATACAAAAGAGAATCTAGAAGAGCTAGTGGTGAATATCCAGATGGACCTGCTACACCTCAGGCAGATGAATCTTTATTCGAGCCAGTTGAACTAGAAGGAATTGCATTAGGTAGAAGTACCGACTATGTTAATGGTTTATTGAGAAATGGAGCAATCCAAAGTCATCAAATCGGTGTAAGTGGTGGCTCTGAAAAAACAACATTCTTTGTTTCTGCCAACTATTTCAATGACAAAGGTGTGATCATCAATCAGGATTATACCCGCTATACTTTCCGAGCTAATATTGACCATCAGATCAATAAGAAAATCAAATTCGGAACCTCCACCTTGGTTTCTTACAGTGAAAGAAATGGAGAGAATTTCAACCCACTGGGTGGAGCCTTGGCTGAAAATCCTTTAGGTAAACCTTATGATGATGAAGGCAACCTGATCTTCCTTCCTACTTCAGATGGTTTGCGTACCAACCCATTTGCAGAAATTGTTCCCGGTGCACAAGAAGATTTAACCAAAAACTATAGAATTTTCAATAGCATCTATGCCAATTGGGAGATTGCCAAGGGATTAAATTATCGATTTGTATTTGGTCCGGATATCACGATAAGCAGAAATGGAAGATTCACAGGTTCTCAAACCAATGCAAGACGTGGTGGGGATGCTACAGGTAGTGTTTTGGACGAATTTACCTTTAACTATACTGTAGAAAACATTCTTACCTATAACAAAACTGTTAAGGATGTACACAATTTTAATTTAACTGCTCTTCAGTCGATCCAGAAAGACCGATATGAAAATTCCTCTATCAGTGTTTTGGGTATTCCTGCTGAGTCCCAACTATTTCACCGTTTAGGGGATGCTTCACAGATTACAGGAGCCAACACCATCATTTCAGAATGGGCACTTCTCTCCTTCATGGGTAGATTGAACTATGACTACAAAAACAAATATTTATTAACTGCAACATTGAGAGCAGACGGAAGCTCCAGATTCGGTGAAAACAACCGCTTTGGTTACTTTCCTTCTGTAGCCTTGGGTTGGAATATCCATTCTGAGGATTTCATGCAATCCTCCAAAGTATTTGATCAATTGAAGTTGAGATTATCTTATGGTGAAATTGGTAACCAGGCGATCAACCCTTATCAAACCCAAGCATTATTGGGTAGAACTTCTTATGCCTACGATAACTCACCTGCCTATGGATATAGACCAAATACCATCGGAAACCCTGATTTGAAATGGGAAACATCTTCCACTTTCAATGCCGGTTTGGACTTTGCTATTTTCAATAGCAGAATCTTCGGTTCATTAGAATACTACATCACGAATACTTCTGACCTTTTGGCTCCACAACCGCTTCCAAACTCAATCGGATTTGGTGGGTTTACAACCAACATTGGGGAAACTCAAAACAGAGGTATTGAATTGACTCTATCCACTTTGAATATTGAAAAAGGTGATTTTATGTGGTCAACGGACTTCATATTCAATAGAAACAGAGAGGAAATCATATCCTTACCGAATGGAGATGATATTTCTGCAGGTAGATTTATCGGTCAGCCTTTGACCATCTTCTATGATTGGAATAAAATCGGAATTTGGCAATTGTCTGAGACTGATTTGGCTACCTCTTTTGGTGACAAACCAGGTGAAATCAAAGTGGAAGACATCAATGGAGATGGCAAAATCAATGCTGATGACAGACAATTCTTAGGTTCTGTTGTTCCAAAGTTTGCTTTGGGTATGACCAATAGATTCACCTACAAAGGTTTTGACCTTTCCTTTTTCTTATATGGAAGATTCGGTTTTATGATCCGTTCTCAATTCCACACTGGTAACAATACTTTGGCAGGACGATACAACAATCTGGATGTTGATTACTGGACTCCAGACAATCCAACCAATGAGTTTCCTAGACCAAATGTGAACCAAGAAAGTGCCAAATATGCAAGCTCTATGCAATATTTCGACGGTACCTTTATCAAGGTTAGAAACATCAATTTCGGATACAATTTGAATCCTGAAGCAGCGAAGCGAATCGGTTTGACCAGCTTGAGATTGTATACTAGTATTCAGCAGCCATTCATTTTCGCAGAATATAGATCCAAATACAAGGGGATAGATCCTGAAGTATTCATGGACGGAGAGCAAGGAGTAGCTGCAGGATCTGTCAATGCCAATGTCGCTCCGGCGGTCACTTCTTTCACATTTGGTATCAATGCAAAATTCTAAACAGAGATGAAAAATTTAGCTATAAAAATGAACACTTGGGCTAAAACTACAGCCCTGGCATTAGGATTAAGTGCCACAGTTTCCTGTAGTGGTTTTTTGGAGGAAGATGTGATTTCCCAAATCGGAAATGACTACCTAAATACCCCAAAAGGATTGAATGATGGGATCAATGCCGCCTATAGCACCATGCGAAACTGGTATGGTACAGAGCGTGGAAACAACTTCACGATCTTTGGTACAGACATCTATACCAATGGTGCTGATGGTTCTTGGAAATTCATGAATACCTATACCAACCAGTTTGATTCCCAAAATGGACATGCCCGCGAAGTTTGGGATGAATTATACCGCGGCATCAATACCTGTAATGCTGTAATCGATCGGTCAGCCAATGTAACAGGGATCAACGAAGAGCTGTTATTGCAAAGAATTTCTGAGGCAAAGTTTATCAGGGCTCATCATTACTTTATTTTGGTTCAACTGTTTGGAGGTGTTGATTTGCAATTATCCGAAACTCAAGTTCCAACTAAAGAGGTGACTAGAGCCTCAGTTGCTTCGATTTATGCGGCAATCATTCAGGACCTTGAAGAGGCTATTCCAAATTTGGAGGCCAAAACCCAATCTTCAGATTATGGTAGAGCTACTCGACCTGCTGCAGAACACCTTTTGGGGAGAGTTTATTTAACAAAAGGAACCTCTGAAGCAGCTGAATCTTCCGATTTTGCAAAAGCAGAGCCGCTCTTGCAAAATGTAGTTTCCAATTACGGTTTCGAATTACTTCCTGATTTTGGGGATGTTCATGCCTTTGGGAATGAAATCAATAATGAGGTAATCTGGTCCGTGCAATACACCAGAGATCCATTGACCAATGGTGGAGGAAACAATGCTCACGTTTTCTTTTTGATGGAGTATGATGTTCAGCCTGGGATGCAGAGAGACACCGAAAACGGTAGACCTTTCAAAAGATACAGACCTACTGATTATACATTGAATGTCATCTTTGCAGATAGAGTAAATGATTCCAGATATAAAAAATCATATCGTGATAATTTCTTGTCTAATAAGCCGGGAACTTATAATACTACTTTCGACAAATCTAAAGAGACAGTAACCTTTGCTCAAGGGGATACCACCATGTGGCTTCCAGGTTACAATATGTCTGAAGCCGAAAGAGCCAAATACCCTTATCAGGTGTTGACTCCTGAATTGTATACAGAACGTCTTTTCCCTGCTTTGAAAAAGCACATGGACCCGGGAAGAGCTGATAGAACTCAATTTGAGGGAGGTCGCGATTATATCGCATTTAGATTAGCAGACACCTATTTGCTTTTGGCTGAGGCTCAGTTCCGTCAAGGAAAGATGACTCAAGCGACAGAAAATATCAATATGGTCAGAAGAAGAGCCGCATTCCCAGGAAAGGAGACAGAAATGGAAATTTCTGAAGGTGATTTGACTTTTGAGTTTATCACTGAGGAAAGAGCTCGCGAATTGATCGGCGAACAAACAAGATGGCTTGACTTGAAGAGATGGGGAATCCTTATAGAACGAGTTAAAGCATACAACCCTCAAGGTGGACCAAATATTCAGGACTTCCACGTATTGAGACCAATTCCACAGAACCAAATAGATAGAGCCGAGGGCAATGCTAGTGCTTTCCCTCAAAATCCAGGTTATTAATAAATAGTTAAGCTGGTTTATTTAACAGTATAGCTGTCCTGATCTTCGGGGCAGCTATTTTTATTTCTTTTTTGAAATTATCCAAACTGAAAATTCCTGATTTTTATCATAGCTTGGCCAGACATATACTAGCTATTGCCTCTGCGAATGGAGATAATTTTACTGAATTAAATTGTCAAAATATTCGCATTACCTATATGAGTACTATTTCTCAACAAAATCCCCCTCATTCCTTTCATATTCCAGTGATGGGCTTGGGCTATACTGTTGATAGCCCTATCAAAGTTGCACATCTGGGCATTTCCAGTGTCATTTCCATTATGGACGATCAACTTTTGGAAATGATGAGAAAAATTTATTCTGAAAAGTATCAGCTTGAATTTCATCCTATTCATGAAAATGAAGAGGATTCCAGAGCAAAACGAATAACAGCCTTTTTGGATTTGACTCATGATTTAGTATTCAGACAATTGGAACATGTCAAAGCCTTCGAAAATCTAGACTCTTCACTACTTCAAAAATATATTCAACTTCTTCCTCTTAATCATCCACTGAATAAAATCATTAAGTCTTTGAAAGGAAAAGAAATTACAAAGGAAGACAGAGAAGCTGTTCAGAACATGATCAAGCCGGGAAAGATTGACATCAATATCATGACCAAGGTCGACAAGATCAACTATGATAAGAATGGCAATCCCCTATCCAGAGAGTATTCAGATGCACTTTCCGCATTGAGAGGATATGCCAACAGCAAATTGGAATCATCTGTGATTTTTTCTGCAGGAATGAATCCTGCCTTATTTGCCTATGCTGAAAATTTTGAGGACTTTTTCCCTGACGATTCAGGCTTTATCAAAAAGAAAATCTGTCTGAAAGTCAGCGATTATAGATCTGCTTTGATCCAAGGTAAATTTTTAGCCAAAAAAGGGCTTTGGGTTTCAGAATTTCGAATAGAATCAGGACTAAACTGTGGAGGACATGCTTTTGCTACGGATGGATTCTTAATCGGTCCCATTTTGGAAGAGTTCAAAAGCAATAGAGCCGAATTGAAATCTTCAATTCTTGAGATCTGTAATAAGACATTACATGAAAAAGGAAAAACATTATTTCAAAATCCTCAAGAGCTAAAAATCACCTATCAAGGTGGAATTGGTACCGCACAGGAAGACAGTTTCTTAAGATCCCATTATGAATTGGACGGAACTGGCTGGGGAAGCCCATTCCTTTTGGTCCCAGAGGCCACTTCAGTGGACCAAGACACAATGGACCGATTGCTCAAAGCCAAACAATCAGACTATTTCCTAAGTGCAGCATCACCTCTTGGAGTACCATTTAACAACCTGAGAAATTCCAGTGGTGAAGATCAAAGGAAAGCTAGAATTGAGAAAAATAGACCTGGAAGCCCTTGTTACAAGAAGTTCCTTTCTTTCAGCACAGAGTTTACCGAAAAACCGATTTGTACTGCCTCCAGACAATATCAAAACCTGAAAGCTAAGCTTTTCCAAAAAGGAGAAACAAGTTCTGAGTCCTACAAAGACACATTGGAGAAAGATTGTCTCTGTGAAGGATTAAGTGCACCAGCTATCTTGGCGAACGGAGGAACTCCAAAACGAAATCTGAATGCTGTAACCATTTGCCCAGGTCCCAACTTGGCTTATTTCAAAGGTACTTTTAGCCTTCAGGAAATGGTGGATCATATCTATGGTAAAATCTCCTTGAATCTGGATGCCAACAGACCGCATGTATTCATCAAGGAGCTTCAACTTTACATTACATATCTTAAAAATGAACTCGAAAAGGTAGGGCCTGAAATCAATGCACGGAAGCAATCCTATTTTGAAAAATTCAAATCCAACCTTTTAAATGGAATGGATTATTATAAAAATTTGATTCAGGATTACACTCCAGACACCGATGAAATCCTAGATAAAATGAAATCCCAAATGAATCAAATCTGGCAGGAACTAGATGAATTATTACCCAAACAAACTGTCAACGCCTAATGACAAAAAAGCCCTTTGAAATGAATCAATGGGCTTTTTACATGTTCTTTTCGAAATAATTAACGAGCCATCGTAGACTCTCTGATTGTCAATTTACTCGGAATCACAATGACCTGATCTTTCAATTCATTATGACGTGGTTTGGTCAGTTTCTTAATCAATAATTTGGCACACTCCTGACCAATCGTTAAAGCAGGCTGAGTGATGGTAGAAAGTGATGGACTCAGCAAACCAGCAGAGCTCATATTTGAAAAAGTAATGATCTTCAAATCATCTGGAATACTCAGTTTGGTTTTTTTCACCGCATGGTAGGTCGCCAATGCCAATTTTTCTACAGATGACAATATTCCATCAGGCCTGTTTTCAGACTTCAATAGCTCGGTAATCAATTGAATATTTTCCTCATCGCTACGACAACAATGCAGACTAAATGTTGGCTCTGGCTGCATTCCAGCTTCCTTTAGTGCATCCAAGTATCCTCTATAGCGCTCTTTAGTAATGGAAAGCTCTTTGGCCAACATCAAAAAGGCAATTTTTTGACAACCCTGCTGGATCAGATGCTTTGTACCTTCGTAAGCGCTTTCATAGTCATTGGTGATAAACTTGGTAGTAGGAATATCTGAACAAACTCTGTCAAAGAAAATAATTGGTAGGTCTCTTTGATACAACTTTTCCAAATGTGAAACATCACTGGTCTGACTGGAAACTGACATCACAATCGCATCTGCCCTTTTATTCTGAAGAAGGGAGACGATTTTCTTTTCTTTCTCCACATCCTCATGTGTACTGTAGACCAATAAATGGTATCCATGCTCATGAGCTATCTCCTCAATACCATCCATCACTTGAGCAAAAAAGTTATTGATTCGCTCAGGAATAATCACCGCAATGGTCTTACTTTTATTTTCCCTCAAGCTTCTTGCAAAGGGATTAGGCTGATAATTGAGCTTTTCAGCCATGTTGATCACCTTCTTCTTTGTCGCCTCGGAAATCTCGTAGCTATCGTTCAAAGCTCGAGAGACTGTAGAAGGAGCCAATTTCAATTCGGCAGCCAACTCTTTTAAACTAATTCCATTACTCATGACTATTTTGGGTTGTTTGAAATAAAAGTGCTTGAAAATACGAAGGAAATAAAGTCTCTTCGTAAAAATCTTTAAAAAATCGCAATCGATTTCGTATTTAAATCTTAAAAAACCCTCATTTCAGGGTAAATTCAAAGATAAATAGCCAATCCTAAAACAAGGAAAAGTACCTATGATCTCTACCGAAGTCCAAACCAATTTCTTATCGGAAGACTTTCTTCTACAAAGCCCATACGCCAAAATTTTATATCATGATTTTGCCAAAAATCTACCAATCATAGATTATCATAACCACCTCCCTCCAAATGAGGTCAATGAGGATCGAATGTTTGCAAACATGAGCCAGATCTGGCTTGCGGGTGATCATTACAAATGGAGAGCCATGCGAACGTTGGGGGTTTCAGAAAAATTTATCACCGGAGACGCATCCGACAAAGACAAGTTCGCTGCTTGGGCAAAATCAGTCCCTTACACCATGCGAAATCCACTTTACCACTGGACTCATTTAGAGTTGAGAAGGTATTTTGGTGTGGATGATCTATTAAGTGAGGAAAATGCATTTGAAGTTTACAACCATTGTAATGAGCAATTGGCCTCGCCTGATTTCAGTACAAACGGCCTTTTGAAGCAGATGAATGTGGAGGTAATTTGTTCTACAGATGATCCAGCAGATAGCCTCCAGGAGCACGTAGAATTTGCCCAAAAAGCGGATTCCTTTCAGATGTATCCGGCATTTAGACCTGATAAATCCTATGCAGTGGAAAATCCAGAAATTTACCTTTCCTACTTGGAAAAACTAGGAAAAGCAGCTGGAATCCATATCAATACCTATGAAGATCTTTTGGCAGCTTTGGCAAACAGAATTGATTTCTTTCATGATCGAGGTTGCCGCTTATCTGACCATGGTTTAGAGCAGCTATACTTCTTCGAAAAAGAACAATACAATATTCAAGACCTATTTGAGCTCTTGAAAAACAAGAAGACATTAACCACTTCAGAAATCCAGTATTTCAAGTTCAAGACCTTGACGGCACTTTGCAAGATGTATCATGCAAAAGGCTGGGTACAGCAGTTCCACCTGGGAGCTTTGAGAAATACCAATCATCGGATGCTTTCTACTTTGGGTCCTGACACAGGCTTTGATTCAATTGGAGATTTCGTGCAAGCAAAAGCTTTGGCTCAATTCTTCAATGAGTTGGATTCCAATGACCAACTGACCAAATCTGTGATCTACAATTTAAATCCTGGAGACAATGAGGTCTTCGCTACCATGGTTGGCAATTTCAATGATGGAAGTACCAAGGGAAAGATTCAGTTTGGATCAGGCTGGTGGTATTTGGACCAAAAAGACGGAATGGAAGCGCAGATGAATACCCTTTCCAATATGGGCTTGATTTCCTGCTTTATTGGAATGCTGACAGATTCAAGAAGCTTCTTGTCTTTCCCAAGACATGAGTATTTCAGAAGAATCCTTAGTAACCTCTTCGGAAAAGATGTAGAAAATGGAGAATTGCCTTGGGATGAAAAGTGGCTTGGCAAAATCATCTCAGATATCTGCTATTTCAATGCTAAAAACTATTTTGACTTTCACCCAACCAATATTCAAATCAAACCATGAGTAACAATCTTTTCTCCCTCCAGGGGAAAACAATCGCATTTTCAGGAGCCACAGGTGTTTTAGGAGAATCCATGAGCCTTCATTTAGCTCAGGAAGGTGCAACAGTTTTGATTTTGGGAAGAACTCCTTCAAAGGTGGATTCCCTAGTTGATAAAATTAAATCTGAAGGAGGAAATGCCCAAGGATATATCTGTGATGTCACAGATGAAAAAAGCTTGGAAGAAGCCGCAAAAGCCATCGAAAAAGACCATGGATCTATCGATACTTTGATCAATGCAGCTGGTGGAAATATGCCGGGTGCAGTCGTGACTCCGGATCAGAATTTTCTGGATTTGGACACTGCATCTCTTCGAAAGGTATTGGACTTGAACTACATGGGCACCGTGCTCCCAATCAAATTCTTACTTCCTTTGATGCTAAAAAACAACAAAGGAAACATATTGAATATCAGCTCCATGGCTGCATCCAGGCCCATGACTCGAGTGATGGGCTATGCCTCTGCAAAAGCTGCAATTGACAATTTAACCAAATGGCTTTCTGTAGAATTGGCAGGTAAGCATGGACCTGAATTCAGAGTAAATGCAATAGCTCCTGGATTCTTTTTAACCGAGCAAAACAGAACCCTTTTGACAGAGTCAGATGGCTCTCTGACCAAAAGAGGAAATCAAATCATCACCCATACTCCAATGGAAAGATTTGGAAAACCGGATGACTTGCTAGGAGCTCTTCAATGGCTTTGCTCTGATGCATCTGCTTTTGTTACAGGAACAATCGTACCTGTGGATGGTGGATTCAGCGCTTATTCCGGTGTTTAATTTCGAATTTATTTAATCCCAAAATAGATCTATATGATTCCAAAAATGGAACAGACCATGCGTTGGTATGGTCCCAATGACCCAGTTAGCTTACAGGACATCCGTCAATCAGGTGCTACCGGAATCGTGACGGCATTGCACCATATTCCAAATGGAGAAGTTTGGTCAATCGAGGAAATCCAAACTAGAAAGAAAATCATTGAAGAGGCCGGTTTGACCTGGTCGGTCGTGGAATCAGTACCTGTTCACGAAAGGATCAAAACCAGAACTGAAAACTTCGATGAGCTGATCCAAAACTATCAGCAAACCCTCAGAAATTTAGCATCTGAAGGAATTTATACGGTTTGCTACAACTTCATGCCGATTTTGGATTGGACTAGAACGGATCTATTTAGAAAACTACCAAATGGTGCAACGGCACTTTTCTATGAAAAGAAAGCTGTTCAGGCATTTGACCTTTTCATTTTGGAAAGACCAGAAGCATTTACTGAATATAGCCAAGAAGAGATTGCTGTGGTGAAGGCTTATTATGAAGCTCTGAGCGAAGATAAAAAGCAATTGATTATAGATAATATTCTAAAAGGGCTTCCTGGATCTGAAATCGGCTATACGCTGGATGAATTCAGAGCCATGCTGAAAACCTACGACGGAATTGATGAAGCAAAGCTTCAGGAACACCTTCGCTTGTTTTTGGATGCTATTGTACCGGTAGCGGCTGAAGTAGGAGTTTATTTGACGATTCATCCAGATGACCCTCCGTTCTCTTTGTATGGACTTCCTAGGATCGTTTCTACAGCAGCAGATGCGCGAAGAATTATCACCGACAATCCTAGTCCCCACAATGGGCTTTGCTTCTGCACAGGAAGCTATGGTGTGCGTCCTGATAATGATTTGCCAGCTATGGTTGCTGAATTCGGAGATCACATCAATTTCATCCACTTGAGAAGTACTCGAAGAGATGCTGAAGGCAATTTCTTTGAGGACAACCATTTGGATGGAAATGTCCCTATGGAAGCAGTCGTAGATGAAATCTTAAAAGTTCAGGAAAAGCGAGGAAAAAGTATCCCAATGAGACCAGATCATGGTCATCAGATGTTGGATGATTTGAATAAAAAAACCAATCCTGGCTATTCCGCAATTGGAAGGCTGAAAGGATTAGCAGAAATCAGGGGGATTGAATCTGCCCTGATTTATACCAGAAATAAGTAATACTCAAGCCAGAAAAGTATTTCTGGCTTTTTTTATCCTGTTAAATGCGAAACAATTCCTTATTTTCGCATCGATTCAATTTTAACATCCTCCAACTAAATGAAAAGAGTTTTGGTAAGCGGTGGTGCCGGATTTCTAGGAAGCCATCTTTGCGACAGATTATTGAAAGAAGGAAATGAAGTCTTGTGTGTAGATAATTTTTTTACCGGAAGAAGAAGTAATATCCACCATCTTTTAGACCATAAAAATTTTGAACTTCTCAGACATGATGTAACCCATCCCCTATTTGTCGAAGTAGATGAAATCTATAACCTGGCTTGCCCGGCATCTCCTATTCATTATCAGTTTGACCCAGTTCAGACTACAAAAACCTCTGTAATTGGGGCGATGAATATGCTAGGTTTGGCAAAAAGGCTTAAAATCAAAATTCTTCAAGCAAGTACGTCTGAAGTATATGGAGATCCTGAAATCCATCCGCAGCCAGAGTCTTACCGAGGAAATGTAAATACTTTAGGTATCCGCGCTTGCTATGATGAGGGCAAAAGATGCGCTGAGACACTTTTCTTTGATTATCATAGACAACATGGAGTTCCGATCAAGGTAATGCGTATTTTCAATACTTATGGACCTCGTATGCATCCTAATGATGGCCGAGTTGTCAGCAATTTTATTGTGCAAGCTTTAAAAGGAGAAGACATCACCATTTATGGAGATGGAAAGCAGACTCGTTCTTTCTGTTATGTGGATGACAATATCGAAGGAATGTACAGCTTGATGAATTCCAGAGATGGATTTACTGGACCTGTTAATATTGGTAATCCAGGAGAATTCACCATGCTAGAGCTAGCAAACGAAGTTATTGAGCTTACCAACAGTAAAAGTAAATTGGTATTCTTGCCTTTACCACAAGATGATCCGATGCAAAGAAAACCAGTGATTGATCTGGCAAAAAAAGAATTGAATTGGGAGCCAACCATCAAATTGAGAGATGGATTGACAAAAACGATCGAATATTTCGAAGGAGTTATCTAAAACCAAATTCCAATACGATAAACCCTCAATAGATTTCTGTTGAGGGTTATTTTTTACTTAATCAATCACCTGACTTTTAAACTTCCTTTTCACTTTTAAAGCTGGAATCCAAGAAATAACCAATTCAATCGCTAAAAGTGGAATAATCCAACTGATCCATTCCAGTGTTGAATCCCGCATTTCAGGGGACTCAATAAAGAAGAATAATTTTTCCTGTGGAATATCCCCTATCAAGCGCAAGAATACAAATACCAACGCCAACCCATAACTACGAATGGCAAATAGCCGATGGTCTTTGATATTTCCATTTCGAATGGTAACCCAGGCTGCCACAACCATAAAAATCCATATTAGCGAAAGTAGAATCAATGAAACAATTGACCCTTCTAAGTCAATTCTCACTCCCAAAACGAAAGCCGAAATTCCTCCTAACAAAGATCCCAAGAGGTAAATTTTTCCCAATGTCCTGTGGATTTTGACATTCTTGATTCGGAGACTTTTTGAAAATTGAAAAGGCCCTAAAATCAGAGGGGCCAAAGCGGTCAAAAAATGAAAGACATACCAAAACACTTTGGTTTCTAAATTCCCTTCTGTTAGGAATCTAAATCGAATACCTCTAAACAAATAATAGGCACTCAAGAGGATGATCACCGACCAAAAAACTCTTGCAAGAGTTGGTTTTTTCAAATGAATTCAAAGAAATGAATATGGTTTGTTTGGTCTAGTTTTCACCTAAAATAATCCATTTTTGATCAATTACGAACCTTTTTGGATGAGGAAATTCCCATCCTGTTTTTGAAGTCATAAAAGATAGAAAGCCTCAAATCTGAACCTTCACTTTTTGCAAGGATCTCGTCTTCAGTACATAGAAATTTTCGGTGATAAGGCCATTCACTTTGGAAATCGATGAAATAGCATTTTTTAATTTGCTGGATTATTTGAAACAATTCCCTCAAACCATATTCAATACCATGATACTTCCCTTCATAGAATAAAAAAGGACTGATCCTAAAATTGGATTTATAAACAAAATTTGGGGGAGGATAAAATCCAAGTCCATTTAAAGCTTGATCATTGATATAAACTCTACCTTCCTTAACGGGCATTTCACCTTCATTCCCAGCACCAATTGGGAAGTAGTCACCTTCCTCCTCCTCAAGGAAGAATAGTAGTTTTTGACCAACTTGGTATGGAGTCCATCTCATAGCGCAAGTCCAGTCTATAAATCTTCTGATTTTAAGGAAGCCCCAATGATTTGTCAAAGACTCCTCCACTTTGATCGTAAAATAGATAGGATCAACATATACAATTGTCCCTACAACAACTTTATCAGCATATAAAGCCAATTCATATAAATTAAGCTGTTCATATTCAGCCTTGCAAATGGTGCTGAATGGAATAACGAACAGAAAAAATAAAAGCTTCTTCATTGCTTGCGTTTCAATGAATTTATAAAAAATCAAAGCCCTTCACTTAAATTTTGCGTTAATCGGTGTTAACCCAAAAAAAGGCCTAAATTTCTTTAAGCCTCCAATTCTAATTTATGCTTTCATCTTTTCCATATGAGCTTCCTTGATTTTCCTTCTGAGGATTTTGCCCACGTTGGATTTTGGAAGTTCATCCGTGAAATAAACCTCTTTTGGGACCTTGTAATTGGTCAAATATTGGTGGCAATGCGCAATTACTTGCTCTGAAGTCACAGATTTGTCTTTTGGAACGATATAGGCGACTACCCTTTCTGTAGATTTTGGATCTGGCATCCCGATTACTCCTACCTCTGTCACTTCATCCATGCCAGCTATACAGTCCTCCACTTCATTTGGATAAACATTGAATCCTGAAACTAGAATCATTTCTTTCTTTCTGTCTACGATCTTGAAGAATCCATCTTCATCCATTACTCCAATGTCACCTGATTTAAACCATTCCCCATGCATCACATTGGCAGTTTCCTCAGGTCGGTTCCAATAGCCTTTCATTACCTGTGGTCCTTTGATCAGCACCTCACCTCTTTCCCCCAGTGGAAGTTCATTTCCATCATCGTCAGCGATCATCATTTCTGTATTGGGAAGTGGAATCCCGATAGTTCCGATTCTTTCGGTTCCATCAATCGGATTACAGGAAGCGACAGGTGAAGTCTCGGTTAAACCGTAACCTTCTGCCAGTGGGACACCCGTCAAAGATTTCCATTGCTCAGCGGTATATTTTTGAACGGCCATCCCCCCTCCAACTGCGATTTTCAACTTCTTAAAATTCAAGCTTTTGAATGACTCTTGATTCAATAATCCATTGAAAAGGGTGTTGACTCCAGTGAAGACTGTAAACTCATGTTTGGATAAATCCTTACAAAAAGCCTTCATATCTCTTGGATTGGTAATCAGCAAGTTATGAGCCCCAATTTTCATCATTGCTAAGCAATTGACAGTCAAGGCAAAGATGTGATAAAGTGGTAAAGCAGTCACCACCAATTCTTCTCGTTCTTTCAATTTGGGCTTCATCCAGGCAGAGATCTGCTGCATGTTGGCAACGATATTCCCATGGGTCAGTTCGGCTCCTTTTGAAACTCCTGTGGTACCTCCAGTGTATTGCAAGTAAGCGGTATCTTCTAGGCTAATCGTCTCCTTGGAGAAAGAATAGTTAGCCCCTTTTGCCAAAGCATCTTTAAATGAAACTGCACCTGGAATTGAAAAAGCTGGAACCATCTTTTTGATATGCTTGACAACCAAGTTGACAATTGTTCCTTTTAAAACACCCAACAAATCTCCCAGTTCAGTTACTACCACATGTTTGGCTTTGATTTTGCCCATAATCTTCTCCAGATTACTTGCAAAATTTGCGACGATAACCACCACATCAGCTCCCGAATCATTGAACTGATGCTCCATTTCGGATGGTGTATAAAGTGGATTGGTATTTACTACAATCATCCCGGCTCGCAATGCCCCAAACATTACCACAGGATATTGAAGCGTATTGGGCATTTGAACAGCAATTCGGGAGCCTTTTGGAAGTTTCAGCTCTTTAGATAAGTAATTGGCAAATTTGGCACTTAGTGAATCCAGTTCAGTAAATGACATGGTTTTACCCATGCACTCATAGGCTACTGCATTCTGATATTTTTTAACACTTTCATCAAAAAGATCCACGACGCTTGAATAAGCTTCGCAGTTTACCTCTTTATCAACAGAGGGCGGATAGTGTTTTAACCAAGGATATTCTTTCATTATCAGGTTTTTTGGGTGATTCTGTGGGTTCAAAGATTGAATATACTCTTATTTCAATATTTTTCGGGCTATTAACTCCTTCATAATTTCATTGGTTCCGGCATAAATTCGCTGGACTCTGGCATCAGCATAGGCCCTAGCCACTCCATACTCCCACATGTAGCCATAGCCTCCATGAAGCTGGACACATTCATCTGCCACTTTGCACTGGAGTTCTGTCATATTGTATTTGGCTGCAGAAGCCATCGCTGAGTCTAATTTGCCCTCATTGTGCAATTGAACCAGATAGTCGCAATATATCCTTCCCTGTTCCAAAGCAGCAGTCATCTCAGCTAGTTTAAATCTTGTATTCTGGAATTCGGATAGACTTTTGTTAAAGGCCTTCCTTTCCTTAACATACTCCACCGTAGATTGGAGCATATATTCTCCCAAAGCTACAGCGGCCAAAGCAACTACCAAGCGTTCTTGAGCCAATTCTGTCATTAAATATTTGAATCCTTCCCCTTCTTTTCCCAACAGGTTTTCTTTAGGGACTTTTACGTCTTCAAAAAAGAGTTCACAGGTATCCTGCGCATGAAGGCCTACTTTTTCAAAAGGTTTTCCTTTCGAGTAACCTTTCATATCATTGTCCATGAGGATCAATGAAATCCCTTTCGCACCTTTGGAAGGATCTGTTTTAACGGCGACAACAACAACATCTGACAAATATCCATTAGTGATAAAAGTCTTGGATCCATTGACCAAATAATGATCTCCCTGATCGGCGGCAGAGGTCCTAATTCCCTGCAAATCTGATCCAGCCCCCGGCTCGGTCATGGCTACAGCTCCGATAAATTCACCTGAAACCATCTTGGGAATGTATTTATTCAAAACTGCTTGGGTACCATAATGCAAAATATAGGGCATCACAATATCACTGTGCAAAGGATAGCCAATGGCAGGTCCAGAACAACCGCTCAACCCTAATTCTTCAATCAAAATGGCATTGAATCGAAAATCCTGAATGTTCATCCCTCCTAATTCTTCAGGAGCTTGAATTCCCAAAAATCCATTTTCGCCTAATTTGAGCCAGGATTCGCGGGAAACCATTTTTTGCTTTTCCCACTCTGCATTATGAGGGGTTATTTCTCTGGCAATAAAATCTCTAACACTTTGCCGAAAAAGCTCATGCTCTTCGGTAAATAACATTCTAGGTAGTCCAAACATTGGGTTTATATCTTTATGGTTATTTCAAAAATAAAAAAATAGATCATTTCAGAGGCTTTACGGCATATTTGATTTCAAAATACCAACAAAAAAAAGAGGTTCCATATTTTAAATATTCGCCTTATTTTGATCCACCTAAACAAACGTTTTCATGCAATTAACCTATGATTCTCTTCCAGAGGATTTGATCAAATTTAATTTTTGGAATCCTGAAGAATCCATCATTTCTGTTGCTCCTGCTGGTGAAAGTAATATGAACGTTGTATTAAGGGTAAATACCAATCAGCGATCCGTAATAATCAAACAATCCAAACCCTACGTTCGGAAATTCCCTCAGATCCCTGCCCCCATTAACAGAATCGATGTAGAATTCAACTTTTATCACCTAATCAATTCAAATAAGGTTCTGGCGGGATTTTCTCCCAAAATCCTCAAATACTGCATAACTGAGCATACATTAATCATCCAGGATTTAGGAGATGAAGGAGACTTTGCAGGTATATATTCTCAATCAAGAAAATTGACTTCTGATCAATTGATGGACTTGGTTGTTTATATGGATACACTTCATAAACTTCCTATTTCTAATTATCCAGAAAATATAGAGATGCGGAAATTAAATCATGAGCATGTTTTCCATTTCCCTTTCATGGAAGAAAATGGCTTTGATCTCGATACCATCCAACCTGGCCTGCAAGAGTTGAGTTTGGAATGGAAACAAGACTCAAGTCTTAAACAAGAAATTGAGAAGCTAGGATATCGGTACCTGAGTTCTGGAGACACTCTTTTGCATGGAGATTTTTATCCTGGAAGTTGGATCAGCTCCTCTGGTGAAATCAAGGTAATAGATCCAGAATTTAGTTTTAAGGGTGATGCTGAATTCGATTTGGGAGTATTCCTTGCCCATGGGGATTTCTGTGGGATGACAGAGTCCTTTGAAAATGCCATTGAATTAAATTATCACAGAGCATTCGACGCTAAATTGGCTAACCAATACCGAGGAGTGGAATTACTCAGAAGGCTGATAGGTATTGCCCAATTGCCACTGTCTTTAACACTAGAAAAGAAGAGGGAATTGATGGAAAAAGCCAGAAATTTCATTCTCTCATGAAATCCAACCTTCTCATAGCGTTTTTGGTTTTGCTACTTGTATCCTGCAGCAGTCCCAAACCAGAACCCCTCGATAAATTGGCTGAATCAGGTCTTTCCCAATCAGAACTTCAGGATAGAATTCAAGGTATGATTGTGGGAGCAGCAATAGGTGATGCTATGGGAGCCCCAACAGAAATGTGGTCCAGAAATGACATTCAGGCCACATATGGATTTGTCTCAAGCTTAGACACGATGGTTCGGGAAGTTTCTCCTGAAGGTATTTGGGTAGCGGATCTACCGGCTGGAGGGACTACAGATGATACCCGATGGAAAGTTTTGGCAGGTGAATACCTACTAACTCAATCTTCCAATGAACTCGATCCTCAGGACTTTGCTGCCCAAATTTATCAGCAATACAAAGCGTACTTTGACCAATTGTCCCATCTTGACAGTTCCGATGAGAAAGGAATCGAAAATGCATTCTTGCGAGTTGCTTGGCTTCAGGAATGGGCAAAAGTAAGCCAGCCATATCTAAAGAATGATTTAACAGGCTATGCAGACACCTTGGGCAGATTTTATGGAGGTGAAATGGTTTGTGCCGGCCTTTTATATGCGCCAAGTTTAGGAGTTTATTTTCCAGGTAATCCCCAAAAAGCCTATGAGGAAGCCTTTAAACTATCAATTTATGATTTGGGATATGCAAAAGATTTGACGGCCCTATCTGCTGCCATGACTGCTGCTGGAATGAAAAAAGGGGCCACTTCAGATTCATTATTAGCTAGCCAAGCTCTTGACCCTTCTCATTATTTTCAAAGCAGATTGGTTGGCAGAACTGCCAATAGGATACTTAATGATGCAATTTGGATAGCTGAAGAGGCCAAGAAACTGGATAGTTTAAATAACTACTTTGATCCAAAAAGTCCAGCTTTAGGCTTTGCCTATGAGCAATTGGATCAAAGACTTCAGGATATGCCATTTCATGCTGGAGAAATCTACCTGCAAACCATCACAGCGATGGTTTATGCAGATTTTGATTTTATGAATACGTTGATTTTTCTAACGAACTATGGTCGGGACAATGATACTACAGCTGCTTTGGCTGGCGGTATTTTAGGTGCGTTTTATGGATTTGAGGCTCTGCCTGACAAAGAAAAAAAACAAGTCCTAGAAGTTAATAAAGTCATTTTAAATCAAGATCTAGAAAAATTGGCGGCTGCAATCAGCGAGCACATGGCCCACTAATTTTTGCATAAAAAAAGTCCCGGATTTCTCCGGGACTACCTTCAAAGCTGGTTTAGTTTAGAAATGAAGGATTCTGGTTCTTCCTTTTACATCGGTTACTTCCATGTAAACATCTTCAGGATTTACTCCCTCTAATTTATAGTCTTTGCGGAATCCATCAGGATGATCGATAGTCTCAGTGTAAATGACTTTGTCAGTGTCTTCGTATCGAATTTTCACATCTACACCCGGCTCAGTAAGACCTATTACAGCCAAATTGATAGTTTCATCATCGATGATTTTACCATAAGCCATTAAAGGATACTCTCTGATCTCCTTCTTCTTGTCAAAAGTCTCAACGGTATAGGTTACCTCTTCGTCTTCTGTGGTGATTTTCACCTGATACTCCCCGCAAGGCAGGCTATTCAAATCGTAAGGAACCAATACATTCTCGTCAGTTGCTTTTACTTTTCTTTGGTGTAGGATTTTTCCATTTTCATCCATGATAGCCACTTTGGCTTTTCCTACTCCCTCTTTCAATAATACATTGACTTTCTTGAACTTAGCTCTTGCGTCAGAAAGTGCCATTAAATCTTCGTTGTCATTAGATGCCAGAGCGCTTGTAGCTAAAAGTCCGGCTAGTGCGAAAGTGAATAAAGTTTTCATAGTGTCTGTTGTTGGTTTAGCATTGTTGTGATTTACCTTATGCCAACCACATACCAAATAAGCTTTGCCATGCCAAAACCCACTCTTTCAAATAGGATGATTTTTAGAAAAATTAAGATTTACACAAAATATTATTCTGTTCATTTGATCATTTTTTAACAAAACCTGTATTTCTTCTGTACACTTTTCCGTTCGGTTGTCACAGTGCCGTACAGTTTTGTATGGTTTTCGAAAAATGCCAAGGTTACACCTTATTGTGTTTGTTAAGGAAAAATAATTTTCAAAAAAATATTTTTGATAAAAGTCAATTTTATTGAGTCGTTCAAACCTGTACGCTTGTGTACATCTCTTGTCCGCACAGACACAAAGTTTTCGGACACTCAATCGATTGCGAAGTCTGAAAATCAAGGTTTTGTAAAGAAATCAAAACCTTAACATGAACAAGTTCAAGTATTATTTTACTTGATTTGAAAATGATTATTCATGAAAATCAGGACTTAAGTTTCATAAAACACATCCTTAAATCTTTGTCGCAAAAAGCTCTGGACAGACGTATAGACTCCAAATTCGATTCAATATGAAAAAGCTATCTCTTCTTGCCTTGTCATTATTGTTTTATTTAGGTGCATGTGGGCTGGTCCAAAATGAACCTGAGCTGATTATTGACCCGAATCGATCCTTTTTAGAGGGGGAATGGAACCTAGTCAAAAGCATGGGTTCTATGATCAATATTGTGCTCGAAGGAGATGATTTAAAGCGTAAAGAGGTTTATACTTTCTTTAATGATGGAACCTATAGCAAAACGGTAGAGGATGGGGATTACAAAGCATCAGCCTCTGGCACCTTTGAAATTGAGGAAGTCTCAGAGGGTTTTAGTGAAAATTATCTAGCTATAGCAGTGCTAAGCCAAACTGAAGGTGATGCCTATGCCTACAACTGTACAAGTGAAGAGATAGAAAAGGAATACCTTCACATTTCCAAAGAAGGAACTCTGGAAAATATCAGCTGGGCTCCCTGTGACGGACCTTATTTGGTCTATCAAAAAATAGAGGACTAATTCAACGCAAAAAAGCCATCCCGAATGGGATGGCTTTTACCTATCAATATGTCTATTTAAAAGTATAGTGACTTTACTTTTCCTTTTTTGTCTTTCACTTCTACCATGACATCAGATGTATCGATATTGTTGAATTTGTAAACTTTTGAAAATGCTTCAGGCTGATCAATAGTTTCAGTAAGCAATATCTTATTAGTGAACTTTTCTTTGATTGTAACATCAACTCCTGGCTCCTGAAGACCAATTACAGTCAATTTCAATGAATTATTAGCTACTTCTTTGCCATATGCCATCATTCCTGGCGCTACTGGCTGAAATTCTGATTTGCTGGTCGTGAAATCATATACCATTTGTTCTTCATCTGACCTTACCTCCAATGAGTAATTTCCTTCAGGTAAATTCTCCAAGTTATAAGGAAGGACAACGTCCTTGTCATAGTCTTTGATTTTGGACTTTGCCAAGACTTTACCTCTTTGGTCCAAAAGGGTCACCTTAACAGGACCGCTTTCTTGATTCAAATAAAGGCTTACTTTTTGATCTTTTGCAACTACAGTTGCTACGTCTTTCAAATCTTCATTGCTGGCGTTTGCTATGCTTGTACTAGCTAAAAGTCCAGCTGCTACTAGTGATAATAAAGTTTTCATTTTTTGTTGGTTTAGATATGCTCTCCTTGTTTCCAATGGCATACCAAACCAAATTTTCTAAACGCTTTCCTCTATTTTTGAAAAGATGATTTTTAGATAATTTAAGGGAAAATGCTCTTTGAATTAGCTCAAAAAATGAAGCTTTCATAATTCTCAAAATCCAAAAAAATAGCCTATCTCAGCCTAAACGGGCATTTTTTGACTTTTGAAAAGGTTACACTTTTTAAGAAAAATTTTCAGAATTTAATTTTAAAAAATCTTCGAAAAAATATTTTCCTTCTGATTTTAAATAAAAAGCCTGTACGATACCGTACAAGCTTTGTTCGTTGGGATTCATTTTTTCGGACAATCTACTTCTTCAACTCCTTTGCAAGTTGCTTTACCCGGTCTTTAATATCCATATCTGAGACATCAATATCACCGGAAGTGGCTTTCAAAAAGTCTAAAACTGCCCCACTATGATCTGTTGATTTTCCTTCTGCCAAAGTCACATAGCGCATGGTAGACCATAGCACCGTTTTCAACTGGGTTTTGGAATCATCAGTCATGTAATATTCCACCACGATGGTATTGTGGTTGTGCCAGATAACCCGGCTCATAATCCGAACCCACTCTCCGACCATGGCTGGCTTGACATAGCTGATATTGTGATTATAAATCACCCAGGCGGCATTGTACTTTCTGATCAGATCTATCATTTCCAAACCATATAGCTTGGGAACCTGATCCTCTCTTGCATTAAAGAAATAGTCGAAATACTTGGCATTATTCAGGTGGCGCAAAGGATCACAGTCCTGAAATCGGATCACTACTCGACTTTCCGTTTCTTGTGGGTAATGTTTCTCTGGATCGTATTCAAACATGATTTATTCTATTTCGCTGGACCTGATCAAATGTATTCCAGCCTCTTTCATTTCTTTTAATGCTAAATCTCCGTCCTCTGGAGCCAAATTCACTGCTTTGGTCGCATCAGTGACCAAATAGGTATCAAAGTCCAAACTCTTTCCATCCAGGGCTGTGAATTTCACGCAATAGTCCAAAGCCAGCCCGCAAATATAAATAGTCTTAACCCCATTTTCTTTTAGGAACTCACCCAAACCGGTTTCACCCCTTCTGGCATTGTCAAAAAAACCTGAGTAGGAATCCACTTCAGGATTCGTGCCTTTTTGGAAAATAGACTCCCAGTTGCTCTGATTAAGATCTGCGGAAAATTGAGATCCTTTGGTGTACTGAACACAGTGATCAGGCCATAAGATTTGATCAAGACCATGTAAATCAATCAAATTTCCAGGCCTTTTCCCCAAATGGTTGGAAGCAAAGCTCTGATGTCCCTCTGGGTGCCAATCCTGCGTCGCTACAATAAATTCAAACTTTTCCTGAAGCTCATTGATCACTGGAATAATCTGATCTCCATCAGTAACAGCCAAAGAACCGCCAGGCAAAAAGTCATATTGCACATCTACGATGATCAGTGCTTTGGATTGATTAAGCTTCTCCATTTTCCATTTGTTTTGCTTTCAACACCAAGTTCATTCGCATATGGTGTAGGTTTTCTTCCAATCCCACCGGATACAGGTGTGGGTTTACTATTCTCTTATGAGTTTTGTCAAAGGAGGCTAACTGACTCTGTGCTCTTTCCCGAATTGCTTGAATTTTAGGACTTTGATAGACCAGCTTCCCTTTTTTGAAGATCGGCTTCAACAGCTCTTCTTCTTGGTAAAAAGCAGGCATGATCCGCTTTCTCCGAGTGGCATCTATCGGATCAATGATCACCGTTCCTCTTGGATTGATTTCTTGATCTTCCAAGTAAATCATGTCTGCAACCGCTTTTCCATTGGAATAATAGCGTTTCACATTGTGGATTCCTGGGATGTTGATTTTCAGGGATTGCTGTGAAATCTTAATTTTAGGAACCCACTCTCCATTTTCTTCTTTGACAGCTGAAAGCTTATAAACAGCCCCTAATGCAGGTTGATCATAAGCCGTTACCAGCTTAGTACCTACACCCCAGACATTCACTGAAGCTTCCTGCCCTTTCAAGGAATGAATAATGTTCTCGTCCAGATCGTTGGAAGCGACAATTTTTGCATCAGGGAAACCTGCCTCATCCAACATCTCTCGGGCTTTGTTGGAATAGTAAGCTAAGTCTCCGCTATCGATGCGAATACCGATCATTTCTTTTCCTTTGCTCCTGAGGATCTCTCCTACTTTGATGGCATTCTTTACTCCATTGATTGTATCGTAGGTATCTACCAAAAAAACACATTGGTCTGGAAAAGCATTTGCATAGGCTTCAAAAGCTTCCAATTCACTTTCGAAGGACATGATCCAGCTGTGGGCATGAGTTCCAGAAACAGGAATTCCAAATAGCTTTCCTGCCATCACATTGCTGGTAGAAGTACAACCTCCGATATAAGCAGCACGACTAGCCGCCAAGGCTCCATCAATTCCTTGGGCTCTTCTTAATCCAAACTCTAAAACAGGCTCTCCTTTCGCAGCCAGATTGATTCTGGCCGCTTTAGTGGCTATCAAAGTCTGGAAATTAAAAAGATTGAGCAGAGGCGTTTCTAAAAGCTGGCATTGGATCAATGGGCCTCTCACGCGGATCATGGGAGCATTGGGAAATACCACTGTTCCTTCCTCAACCGCCTCTATATCGCAAGTAAATTTGAGTTTGCTCAAATACTCAATAAATCCCTTTTCAAACTGTGGAGATCCATCAGGAGCCTTCATTTTGGAAAGGTATTCCAAGTCTTCTTTTCCAAATTTGAAATTCCTGCAATAATCAATCACATAATCCAATCCTGCGGCCAAAGTAAATCCGCCATGAAATGGATGCTTTCTAAAAAACAGGTTAAATACGGCCTCTTGCTCCCCTTTATCAGACTTCCAATAGGCATAGGCCATTGTCAATTGATAAAAATCGGTCAGTAAGGCTAAACTTCCGTGGTAAAGATCTTTGGTAATCTTCATAAAATTATTTTGGCTATAAAAGCTCTATTTCACTCTTAAATTCAACAAAATCCCCAGCAAAACCAATCCCATTCCAACATAGGACATCGCTCCGAAGGTTTCCCCAAATAACAGGAACCCGAAGAAAAGGGCATATAACAAACCCAAATAAGTCATGCTGGATACTTTGGCAACATTGGCATTTTGATAGGCAACAGTCATAAAATACTGTGCTGTCTGAGTACAGATTCCTATCCAAAGCAAGATCGCCCAATCCCAACCCACTGGCTGAACCCAGGTAAAGTAGCTAACTACTGTTGCAATAGGCAAGGTCACCAAAGGAAAATAGAATATGATCACTAAAGGATGTTCGGTATTTTTCAGCTTCCGAATGACATTGTAGGCCAATCCGGAAAATATGGCTGAGGTCACTCCTATGGCAGCATAGAACAGATTGACTCTGGAATCAAACCCTTGTACCACCAACACTCCGGCAAAGGAGATTGCAAAAAAGAGAAACTGAATGGGCTTGACTCTTTCTTTGACTAAAAACACCCCCAAAATTGTAGTGAAAATCGGAGATAAATACTGG
Organism: Algoriphagus sp. PAP.12; assembly: GCF_026652115.1. Classification (GTDB taxonomy): domain Bacteria; phylum Bacteroidota; class Bacteroidia; order Cytophagales; family Cyclobacteriaceae; genus Algoriphagus. Next base: position 29,743 of record NZ_JAPPSQ010000025.1, read on the forward strand.
ATGGTCACTGCGGAGGCCAATGGGATTTTCTGCAAGGTATAGAAGAAGGTAATCAAGCCTACCGATCCTACAACCCCTCTCAAGACCAACAACTTTTTGTTATTTCCGAAAACAGGAACTTTCTGCTGCTTGAGGATCGCATAGCTGAAAATCAAACTAAATAAAGACCGGAAAAGGATGATTTCAATGGCTGGAATGTGAGGAATGAATTTGACAGAGACATTCATCAAGGCAAAAAATATTCCTGCTAACAGCATGGATTGTACGCTCGAAATCTTCAAAAGCCGGTGTTTTAAGGGATGATGCTAAGCAAAGGAAATTTCACGGTAATGAGTTCACAAAACCCACTCAAATTTACCATTCTTCCTATTTTTAGGAAGAAAAATTAAAGATAAGGTGAATGGAAGTATTGGTTTTATTAAGACCACTATGGAATCTTAAAAAAGTTAGCCATTTAGACAGCTATCAAAAGATAGCACTGCAGATCGGATTCTATTTCACTGAAGCCTTTTCTCAGGCGAGGTAGGAGCTTATTTTGGCTAGGTCGTATCTGTTTCCTAATAGTAATTCACAAAAGGTATATTTCAAGGATATTCCATCAAGAGTATTTCTATGAGTTTTAGACTGCCACAGTCAGAAAGCTCCACTTGCAGTGCCCCCTATTTAAACTTCTCTCCCTTTTAAAGGATATTGCCATCCTTCATTTCAACTTTTCTATCGGCCATAGCAGCCAATTCCTCGTTGTGGGTAACGATAACAAAGGAATGTCCTAGTTCTTTTCTCAGTGTGAAAAACAATTCATGAAGGGCTCTGGCATTCTGGGTATCCAAATTACCACTGGGTTCATCCGCAAAAACTACCTGTGGACTATTGATCAAGGCTCTGGCGACGGCCACGCGTTGTTGTTCTCCACCTGATAGGCTGGAAGGTTTATGATCCAATCGGGAAGTGATTCCCAGCAATTCGGCTAATTCTCCGGCTTTCTTTTGGATCTGTGCAGGACTTTTTCCCTGAATAAATGCAGGGATCTGAATATTTTCCAAAGCAGTAAACTCAGGAAGTAGATTATGGAACTGAAAAATAAAGCCAATTTGCTCGTTTCTGAATTTAGCCAGTTCTTCGGACTTCATGTTGAACAGGTCCTTACCTCCCATTTGAAGGCTTCCCTGATCAGGTTGATCCAAAGTCCCCAAAATATGCAAAAGAGTACTTTTTCCTGCCCCGGAGGAACCGACTATGGAAACTATTTCAGAAGCTGAGATTTCAAGATTCACCCCTTTGAGTACGTGGAGATTTCCATAAGATTTATGGATGTCACTGGCTATCAACATGCTAATTAGTTTTGAAAGGCTAAAATTAGAACAAATCCTTGGCCTGCTAGAATTTGAAGAGGCAATTAATGGGTTTATTTGCGAAAAAAGGCAAAATCTTGGGTTGATTTATCCACGGCTAGGGCTTAACTTCGCCCAAAAATTTTCAGAGGATGAACATTCACGAATATCAGGCTAAAGAGGTACTAAAAGGATACGGCGTTAGAATTCAGGAAGGCATTGTAGCAGACACTCCTGAGGCCGCAAACGAAGCAGCAGTAAAACTAAACGCTCAGACCGGAACTTCCTGGTATGTGATCAAAGCTCAAATCCACGCTGGTGGCCGAGGAAAAGGTAAGATCCAAGAAACTGGTTCCAACGGTGTAGTTCTTGCTAAAAAATTGGAAGAGGTTTCCGAGAAGGCAAAGAATATTTTGGGAGGTACTTTGGTTACTCACCAGACAGGACCAGAAGGTAAAAAAGTAAATAAGGTATTGGTAGCTGAGGACGTATACTATCCTGGCGATTCCGAGCCAAAAGAATATTATCTATCCATCCTTTTGGACAGAGCTACTGGATCCAATGTGATCATGGCTTCTACCGAAGGGGGTATGGATATCGAGGAGGTAGCTGAAAAGACTCCAGAAAAAATCATCAAGGAATGGATCGATCCTAAAGCAGGTTTGCAGGGATTCCAAATCAGAAAGGTTGCTTTCAAATTGGGATTGACTGGAAATGCTTTCAAAGAAATGGTGAAATTCATCGCAGCTCTTTACAAAGCTTACGAAGCAACTGATTCTTCTCAGTTCGAAATCAACCCTGTGTTGAAAACATCCGATGACAAGATCTTGGCAGTAGATGCGAAGGTAAACTTGGATGACAATGCGTTGTATCGTCACAAGGACCTAGCGGATCTAAGAGATTTGGCTGAAGAGGATCCTTTGGAAGTAGAAGCTGGTAAATCAGGTTTGAACTACGTGAAACTAGATGGAAACGTAGGATGTATGGTAAACGGTGCCGGTTTGGCAATGGCTACCATGGATATGATTAAGCTTTCTGGTGGTGAGCCGGCTAACTTCCTAGATGTTGGAGGAGGAGCAAATGCTACTACCGTAGAGGCTGGTTTCAGAATCATCCTTCAGGACCCAAATGTAAAAGCTATCTTGATCAACGTATTCGGTGGTATCGTAAGATGTGACCGTATCGCTAACGGTGTGGTAGAAGCTTACAAATCTATTGGTGACATCCGAGTTCCAATCATCGTAAGACTTCAAGGTACCAATGCAGAGCAAGGTGCTAAAATCATCGATGAGTCAGGATTGAAAGTAGCATCAGCAATCACTTTGAAAGAAGCTGCTGAGAAAGTACAAGCAGTACTTCAAGGCTAATAGCTATAGAGGCACTCGTAGTTCAACTGGATAGAATATCGGATTTCGGCTCCGAGGGTTGAGGGTTCGAATCCTTCCGAGTGCACCAAGAACCTAGGTAGTAGCCTAGGAACCGGTTGATTTTGAGTTTAATTTCTTTAATTTTCTTTTGAAGAGATAGAATTTAAACTCTATGTAATAAGATTAAATCATTGTAAAACAAGAACTTACAAAGATTAGTTTTCTAAAAATCAATACAAAACTCAATAACCTGTAAAGAAATTCTTTACAGGTTTTTTTTGGCCCAACCCATCTAATTTTCTCAATTACTTGTAATTCCAGTGCGTCATTCGTGTAGTCCTATGAATTTCAAAAAAAAGACGCACTTAGATATTCATAGTGATTTGAATATCAATACGATAAGTTATTGAATCTCTTGTAATTTAGAACCTGATTTTTTTAAGTATTGTTCAACCTAACTAACTAAATTATGTTAGAAAAAAGCATCGGATTGCTCTTCTTTTTAACGCAATCCAAAAAAACAAAAATGCTGAGAGATACATCTATCTAAGAATTACAGTAGAAGGAACCGCTAAAGAACTATCAACCAAAAGGTTATGGCATTCTTTAAAGTGGAATGTTTCTGCTGGTAGGGCTACAGGAAAATCAGAGGCAAGTAAATCGCTTAATTCCTATTTGGATACGCTCTATTATAAGGCAATGCAAGCAAAAAATACTCCTTGATCAAGACAAAGAAGTAACAGTTGAAGCTATTAAAAACACGCTACTTGGAGTGGGAGAAAAGAAAAAATTGATCTTGGAAATTTTTGAGCAACATAACCGATAAATGGAAGAATTGATCGATAAAGAATATAAACCCGCAATTCTCCAAAGAAATAAAACTACTTTAGGGCATGCCCGAGCAGGATGCTCCTGATGGAGATCATTGAAGTCAGGCATGGAAAAAAATCCACCATCATCACCTCCTAGCTACCGGTCAGTGCCTGGTATGAAATCATCGGTGACCAAACGCTCGCTGATGCCATATTGGATAGGATCGTTCATGATGCACACCGCATCGAACTACAGGGGGAATCCCTGAGAAGAAAAAGAAAAATCAATACCGAAAATCAATAACTTTAACGAGATGAAAGTCCTCCATTCCTGATCCAATAAAATCACTTAACTACGGGGGGGGCGCAATTTGAAGCGCTGATAGGAGTCAATTTGATCGCTATATGCAATTGAGAAAATACTACAATCCAAAAACTTTTATTAAGCCTACCGTCAAGTAGTGGGTATTAAAGGCTCATCGGGAGTGGACGGTATGCAGGCAACCGAGCTGAAGTCGTATATCGACCAAAACAGGACAGCTGTATTAACCGACATCCTGAAAAGAAGGTACGTACCCAAAACTATCAGAGGGGTCGAAATCCCCAAGAGTAATGGAAAAACCAGATTACTCGGAGTCCCATGTGTAGTGGACAGATGGCTTCAACAGGCGGTTAGCCTACAATTACCAGTCGATTCGAATTAACTTTCGAAGATGAGAACTATGGTTTTCGGCATGGAAAGAACCTTCACGGAGCAGTAACACAAGCACTGAAACATATCAATGATGGCAATCAGGATAGTTGATATTGATCTGAAAGGATTCTTCGATTAGGTACAACACTACAAGCTACTTCAGTTAACCTACAACAGGGTAAAATGCCCAATAATCCTGTTGCTGATCCGAAAGCGGCTCAGAGTCCCGATCCGGATCAACGGAAAGCTGCACAAACGCCGAAAGGGTGTGCCACAGGGAAGCCCCCTAAGTCCTCTCCTATCCAATATATTGTTGGACAAACTGGACAAGTATCTCAAAAGTAAAGGATTGAAATTCGTCCGCTATGCCGATGACTTTAGTATCTATACTCAGTCAAAAGCAGCTGCCCAAAAAGTAGGAAACGAAGTTTACCTGTTCCTGAATAACAAACTAGACTTGCCTATCAACAGGGAGAAAAGCGGAACCCGAAGTCCCTCCGACTTTGAGCTCTTATGTCATGGCTTCGTACCTACCTACAAAAAGGGAGAAAAGGACAAATACCAAATGATAGTGAAGAAGCAGGGCTGGGAAAACCTGAAACGTAAGCTCAAAGGAATCACCAAGAAAACATTGCCATATAGCTTTGAAGAGCGACTCCAAAAACTGAGAGAGGTATGGATGGGCTGGATAAACTATTACTGATTGGCCAGTATTCAGGCCAAGCTCAAACAACTCGATGAGTGGTTGAGGAACCGACTCAGATATTGCATATGGCATGACTGAGGACAAAGCGTGAGCTTTGGGCCGGTAGTAGCGGGGAGGATGAGCGAAAACGTAAAAATCTAATCAGACTGGGAGTGGATCAAAACCATGCGTATGCATGGAGTAGAACCAGAAAAGGAGGATGGGCCGTGGCTCAAAGTCCTATACTGGTAACAACAATTACACTCTCTAGACTGAGAAGAAAAGGCTATCTAAGTATGTTGGACTATTACTCTAAATCAAAGCCTGAGATTCAGTGAACCGCCGTATACGAGACCTGTACGTACGGTGGTGTGAGAGGCGCACCGTGGGCTTATTGCTCACGGCCGTCTACTCGATTACCCACAGTTATTCCTTAAATAGCTTCACTTATCCGAATGTGTTTTTCTATCTCTGGTCGCCATAGGTCTTGATTTGACATTGTATCGCAAATCTTTTCGTGAAAATAAACCTGATACCAAGTTTTCTTATGAAACTCACAAACATTCTTATATACTTTCTCAGAATGTATCATTAGTTTCATTATAAATTCTTCTTTTGGTTCTCTATGGTTATTTATTACTTGACTCAAACTTACTGGAGCAATATCAATATCTTCCGCGAAAGTACTTCTCTTGGAGTATATTGAATCTATATATAATTTCAGAAAGTCTGAAAAATAATTATGATTATCATAAACCGGATGTTTAATATATTCCTCCATTTTCAATTTCAACTGCAAGAGTTTAGCCTTAGTAATTTGGTCTTTTGAAAGATTTTTCATCCTTCTTAAACGAGCCTCCATTAAAGCAGTAGCTTCAGATTCATAATCCTTATTTGATTTATATCTTGAATCTAAACCGTATTCTGCATCCATAATATTTATTTTATTTTCAGTCATAATCGTATGAGTTTATTAAGTCTATAATCTCAGGAACTTCTATGCTTAAAGTCATCCCTGTTATATTCATGTTATATTTGTCACTATAGTGCTGCACAATTTGGCTTTTAGGCCTAAGAGAAACGCACGCCAGTTCTCCAAATTCACGAATTGCAATCTTTGCTACAAATGCAATTAAGTTTCCTGCAATTTTATCGTATCTTTTTTCATTTCCTTTGTTTTCTTTTGAAACTGTTAATAGCCTGATATGTATTCTCCATTCTTGAGGAATCTTTTCGATGGAAACTAGTCCAAGAATATCACTTGAACCCTTGATCTGCAATTTGTAAACCTCATAATTCTTCTCAATTTTCCAATCAAAAAAATACCTGTCTTTTCTTAAAATTTTAAAGTCATCAATTTCAACAGGTAAAATGTCTACCAGATGTTTTTCTCCTGTTGATATTTCAATAATATTCATTCTACAAATATAGAAAAAGTTTACATAAATTGGAAATTGTCAATGCAATATTTACAGATTACGGAAATTAATTCTAATTGTGGGTAACGCTACGACTATACGCCGTCTCGCCGCGAAGCAGAGATAGCGTGTAGACTATGTTGCACTAAACCTGCGGTAGTTTCAAGAGCAGCCAAGAAGCGGTAACTTTTTAGATCATTCATTAACTCTTATTAATCATGAAAAAAAAAGGAAACCATCCTCCAAGCTGCCTGTTCCAAGATAGCTGGATTTGCTGAACTATTAGCCAAGTTTGAGCAGAAAGTTGTCGTAGCGGGAAAAAGCAAAAGTACCCTCTCCAACTATGCCAGACATCTGGCAAAACTGGCTCTCCACTTCAACGAATTGCCCACAGAAGTGGACCCCGACCGGATCAACGATTACCTACATCTGGTTAAGCGGAGTCACAACACCCCTTCAGAAGCTTATTTCAAGTTTACAGTTTATGCCCTAAGGTTTGCCTACCGCATTGAGGGGATGAAGGACAAACGGATCGAACTTCCTACCATCAAGCGAAGCAAAAAACTTCCGATTGTACTGAGTCAGGAAGAAGTCCGAAGGCTTCTTAAAGCTCCCAAACTTCTTAAGCACCGCGTCCTGATAGCCTTACTTTACGGTTGCGGACTCCGTTGTTTTGAGGTCAGGAACCTGAAGATTGCCGATCTGGATTTTGACAGAAAGATGCTTCATGTGAAGGATGGCAAAGGAAAGAAAGACCGCTATGTTCCGCTAGCAGATATTCTGATCCGAGGGATTAAGACTTACCTAGAGGCCGAACAGCCCATTGAGTGGCTGTTCAATAGTAAAGGGGAGCAGATCATCGGGCGTGCAGGAGGAGACTTTGACGGACGTTACTCCCAGCGAGGGGTGCAGTGGGCGGTGAATGAAGCCAAAAAGAAAGCAGGGATTCTCAAACCTATGAACGTCCACACGCTCCGGCATACCTATGCCACCCATCTGCTGGAAGAGGGACTGGATATCCTGACCATTAAAGATTTATTGGGGCATGAATCCATCGATACCACCATGATCTATCTGCATGTCGCCCAGACAGAAAAATCCCGTGCCTTCAGTCCCCTGGACAGACTCTACTTGTCCAGAAAGTGAAAGCCCGCTTTGAAGTGGCCCATGTGCTCAGCCAGCACTGGGCTGAGGTAGAAAAGCATCCTCACATTAACAGCTGGCAGCTACGAACACTGTCTGCCTTGAGACGTTGCCGAACTGCAGATCTGGGTGGACATGTGGATGCCTGTACAGACTGTGGCTCGATACGTATCAGTTATAACAGCTGTCGAAACAGACATTGTCCCAAGTGCCAGGGCAAAAACAGGGAGAACTGGATCGCCAAGCGCGAAGCTGAACTCCTCCCCGTGCCTTATTTTCATGTTGTCTTCACTTTACCTGAGACACTCAATCAGCTGGCCATGTACCAGCCCAAAGCTGTCTATGATAGCCTGTTTGAAGCCTCTTGGCAGACGGTCACATGTTTTGCCAAAGATCCCAAGCATCTGGGAGCAAAACCGGGAATGATCGCCATCCTGCATACTTGGGGACAGACACTAAGCCTTCATCCTCATCTGCACTGCATCGTACCGGGAGGCGGACTGGCCAAAAAAGAAAAGTGGAAGACTGCTAGGGCGAAAGGAAAATTCCTTTTCCCTGTCAGAGCCATGAGCAAGGTATTTCGGGCCAAGTATGTCAAAGCACTCAAGTCAAGAATCCAACCAGAAAAGGAACTGATCAATCAACTCTTCCAAAAAGACTGGGTGGTTTATGCCAAACGGCCTTTCGGACATCCCAAAGCAGTACTCGAATACCTCGGAAGATATACCCACAAAGTGGCGATCTCCAACCATCGTATTGTGGACATCAGCCAGAAACAGATCACCTTCAGCTACAAGGATTATCGTCAGGGAGCCCAGAAACTGGAAATGACTTTGGATAATCTGGAGTTTATCAGAAGGTTTTCATTAAATATTCTGCCCAAAGGGCTGGTTCGGATCCGGCACTTCGGGATATTGGGAAGTTCATCCAAGTTGATCACAATACCACTCATTCATCAGGAACTTGGAATTCCGATTCCTGAAAAAGAGTCTCGGATTCTGGAAACCTATAACCCGCGATACTGCTCCTGCTGCAAGAAGGAAAGCATGGTAAGCATTCAGCGCCTACCCAAGCGTGGCCCTCCAAAAGCCGTCTTTTC
>NZ_JAPPSQ010000026.1 GCF_026652115.1 Algoriphagus sp. PAP.12
AGCGCCAGTTGGCGCTTTTGCTATTGAAGCCATTTTGGCTTAGTCGTATCTATCTCGGCTTCCAGTTGATTCAATAAATTGTAAAGCCCAAAATAGGTCCTATTGATATACAAGCCGTGACGCGAACCACGGGCTTGCCTAGATTTTTTGAACATTTTATCATTGGATATCCGATCACCCAATTCAAATATCTGATCAAAAAACCGATTATCTGCAAAGTCAAAACGGTCTGAATGGAACGGTTTTCCCAATAAAGAAATCATTTCACGGAAAGCTCCTTTGTAGAATTCCTGTTCAGCTGGACTGTCCTTATCTGAAATAAATTCCAGATCATAAAACACCTGATTGAGCTCTTCTTCATTCAAAAGCATGTCTTTTTTGATCAAAGCAAAATACCCTTGATAGAAGTCCTCCGGAATGATTTTAACACATCCAAAATCGATAATCCCCAAATCGCCATCATCCTGAACGATGAAATTTCCTGGATGTGGATCGGCATGGACTTGCTTCAGATGGTGAACCTGATGATCATAGAAATCCCAAAGAGCTTGACCAATCTTATTCTTTTCTTTTTGTGTAGGATTGGTTTCTAGCCATTCTTTGATATGCTTTCCCTTAATCCAATCCATGGTGATGATTCGATCACCACTCCATTGGTCATAATACTTAGGAAAATTCAAATGTGGAATATGGGAACAAGCTTCCGAAATCTCTCTAGAGCGCTCCACTTCCAAAATATAATCGGTTTCCTCAAGCAATCTTTCCTCTACTTCAGCCATGTAATGATCCAACTCCCTTTCATTCATATTAAGAAGTCGTAGGGCAAAAGGTCTCACTAATTTCAAATCAGAACTGACTGAGTTTGCCACTCCGGGATATTGGATTTTCACTGCCAACAATTTCCCTTCTTTGGTTGCCTGATGGACCTGACCGATGGAAGCGGCATTTACTGCAGATCGTGTAAAAGTATCAAAGATTTGATCTGGAGTCTTTTTCAGGCTTTGTTGAAAAGTCTTTACCACCAGTGGATATGACAAAGGTGGGGCAGAATATTGAGCCATGGTAAACTGATCCTGATAGGCTCTTGGAAGCAGATTCTTATCCATGGACATCATCTGAGCCACCTTCAAAGCAGAGCCTTTAAGCTCACTGAGAGAACTGTAAATATCTCTGGCATTGGATTCATGCAAAGCCTCTTTTTCCAAGCTTGGATCCACTATTTTCTTGGCATAATGCTTCACATAATTTCCTCCCACCTTGGCTCCTGTTGAGATAAATTTGGCGGCGCGCTGAACTTTGGAAACCGGAATGGATTCCTGCTCTTTTAATTTCTCAGCCATGAATTATTTGTTTTGGTACAAAAACTTGGCAAAATCCAGAAAACGGTCCAATGCACTTTGTCCCATCAGATCGAAAGCCAAATTGACTGATTTCTCTATAGCTGCATCTGTTTTTTCAAATCGGGGAGATTGATCTTCCATCCAGTATTTAAATACAAATAAAACCTGAACCCAAAGCGCCTCACCATATCGATCTGATAAAATCGGACGCTTGGTAATCTCCTGAGACTCCTCTCCTTCTTTGAGGATCTCTGAGGAATATTCCAGAAACTCTTTTCTAAATGCTTTCAATTCAGTTGGAATCATCCCAAAACGGCTACTTTTCTTTTGATATAGTGCCAATAAGAATGAACGATGATTTTTCAATACTTCAATCCAAGTGAATAAAAAGCCCAAAAACTTTTCTCGGGAAGAATACTCAGGATAAACCTCCTGCTCCTTCAGTTGACTTAATGTTTCATCAAGTATTTGAGACCAAATAGAAGATTTGATTCCTTCAAATGAAGTGAAATAGGAATAAAAATCTCCTTCCTTCATTTTCATTTCTTGCGTAAACTTGAAAATCGATTTAGGCTCAGATCCATGTTCCAACACATGAGAGACATAGCTTTCAATGATCTTCTTCCTAGGGTCTTTTTTGGTAGTTTTTCTAGCAGTTTGAGTTTCCATTTGCATGGCTTTGATTTAATAGATAAACAAGCAAAAGGTCCCTGAGGTTTTTAAAAAGGCATAAAAAAACCGGGATTTTATTGTCCCGGTTTCATTTTTCGAGTGATTTCAACTTATGACCTTTTCAACGACCAAATTATGGTTGGTATAGATACAGACATCAGCTGCTATATGAAGGCTTTCTCTGACCATTTCTTCTGCACTCATGGTAGGTGCAAATTTCTTCATGGCTCTCGCAGCAGACTGGGCGTACATACTTCCAGATCCAATAGTGGCAATTTCCATATCCGGTTCGATCACATCTCCTGTTCCAGAGATAATCAAGATATCATCCTGATCTGCCACAATCATCATCGCCTCCAACTTGCTAAGCATGCGGTCTGTTCTCCATTCCTTTGCTAATTCAACGGCGGCTCTTTTCATATTATTTCCAAAAGCACCCAGTTTCTCTTCAAACTTCTCCAAAAGCGTAAATGCATCAGCAGTAGAGCCGGCAAAACCAGTTACAATTTTCCCTCCTTGCAATACTCGGATTTTTTTGACGCTGCTTTTGGCTACTGTATTTCCCAAAGTCGCCTGTCCATCAGCACCAATGACTGTTTCTCCATTGTGCTTGATGGCTACGACCGTTGTTGATTTAATTTTCTCCATGTGGTAAAAATTTCTATTCTTATTGGTTATCGTGTGGCTACTCTCTACCAATAACTGTTCTAAAGCAAAAAGTCCTGTCGAAACAGGACTTTTTGGCAGTTTATTAGATTAAGATTCTGACTGGATCCTCCAGTAGACCTTTCAGTGTCAATAGGAATGCAGAACCAACAGCTCCATCAACCACTCGGTGATCACAAGACAAAGTCACCTTCATCACATTGCCGATTTTCATCTGGCCATCTTTCACGATCACTGTTTCTTTGATACCACCTACAGCAAGGATACATGCATCTGGTGGGTTGATGATAGCAGTAAACTCATCAATTCCGAACATCCCCAAGTTAGAGATAGTAAAGGTGTTTCCTTCCCAATCCTTAGGTTGAAGTTCTTTAGTCTTGGCTTTTCCTCCCAAAGTTTTTGCTTCAGTAGAAATCTGAGAAAGTGACTTGCTGTCTGCGAATCTAATCACAGGCACCAACAATCCTTCTTCCACAGCTACCGCCATACCGATATGGATATGATCATTGTATCTAATCTTATCGCCCAACCAGCTGGAGTTTACTTTTGGATGCTGACGTAAAGCAGCAGCAGAAGCTTTGATCACCATGTCATTGAAAGAAATCTTCACAGGAGCAATCTCATTCATACTCTTACGAGCTTCGATTGCTTTGTCCATGTTGATTTCCATAGTCAAATAGAAGTGAGGAGCAGAGAATTTGCTTTCTGCCAATCTCTTCGCGATGACTTTTCTCATTTGAGAAACTTTCTCCTCAGTGAAGCTTTCCTGTCCAACTACCGGTGCAGAGGCTCCGGTAGCAGCAGCAACAGGTGCAGCAGCAGGTACAAAGTTCTCGATATCTCTTTTGACAATTCTCCCATTTTCACCGCTTCCGGCTACTTGGCGAATATCAATTCCTTTTTCTTCAGCAATTTTCTTGGCAAGTGGGGAAGCTTTCACTCTTTCACCATCAGCAAGAACTGGAGCAGCGGTAGAAGCAGCAGGCGCAGCTTTAGGAGCTTCTGGAGCTTTGCTTTCAGCAGGCTTCTCAGCTGGAGCAGGCGCAGCAGCTTCTGGCTCTGAAGAAGATTGCTCTTGAGCTTTCAACAAAGTCTCAAAATCGGCGCCTTTTTCACCGATCACAGCTATGACACCGTCCACAGGAACGCTATCACCAGCTTCTACACCGATGTAAAGCAAAGTACCATCCTCATAAGACTCCAATTCCATGGTTGCCTTATCAGTTTCTACTTCTGCAATGATTTCACCTGATTTGATATCATCACCTACTTTCTTCAACCAAGCAGCGATAGTACCTTCCTGCATGGTATCAGACATCTTAGGCATTGTAATTACAGTTGCAGCGATGTTGGAAGTGTCAATTTTCTCGACAGGTGCAGCCGCTTGAGGAGCAGCTTCTTTTTTCTCTTCAGCTTGAGGAGCCTCTTCAGCTTTCGCTTCAGATGCACCACCTTCGCTTAATAGACTTTGGAAATCTTCTCCCTTCTCTCCGATCACAGCAATAATTCCATTAACTGGAACTGCATCTTTTTCTTTTACTCCAATGTATAAAAGGACACCCTCTTCATAGGATTCAAGCTCCATCGTTGCTTTGTCGGTTTCTACTTCGGCTAGGATATCTCCAGGCTTTACAGAATCTCCAACTTTTTTCAACCATGCAGCGATCACCCCTTCTTCCATGGTGTCACTCATCTTAGGCATTCTTATTACTTCGGCCATAGGTTATTGCGCGCTAGTTCGTTTTAAAGTGTCCAAAAATAGTTTTTATAATGTCTTTATTCAAATTTAAAACTAGTATTTTCCCAACCCTTTTAAGACTACATATCCCCTGCTATTTACATGCCTTTGATCTCCGATAGCTCCTACAAAAGACCTAAGTGGCTGTTTAATGGACATTTAGAGACTATTTATCCTGCTCTTTTCCGAAAAGTCACCTTAAGGACTCCTGAAAGAGAAAGAATAAAAACTCCCGACAAAGATTTTTTGGATTTGGATTGGTATCGGCAAAATGGAGCACATTTAATCATTATTTGTCACGGTTTGGAGGGAAATAGCAGTAGACCTTATATGTTGGGAATGGCCAGACTTTTCTTGGAAGATGGCTATGATGTCATGACTTGGAATTACCGTGGATGTGGTGAGGAGTTGAATCAAAATGCAATATTCTACCACTCAGGGGCCACCTATGATTTACAGGAAGTGGTCCAACACTCTCTCAAAGATTACGATTCTGTCAGTTTGGTCGGTTTTAGTTTAGGCGGAAATCTGGTTCTTAAATATTTAGGAGAAAAAGGGGAATCCATTTCTCAGATCAAAAAAGGAGTCGCTGTTTCTGTACCACTCCATTTATCAAGTTCCAGCAAAAAAATATCTGAAACTGAAAACACGCTGTATTCCAAGCGTTTTTTGAGAACATTGAAGAAGAAGGTGATTCAAAAAGCCAAAGAGCACCCAGAGCAAATACCTATTCATTTCCTAAAAAACATCAAAACACTAAGTGACTTTGATGATGTCTACACAGGCCCATTACATGGCTTCAGTGACGCTGAGGAGTATTATGAGATCAATTCTTCTATAAATTTCCTAAAAGATATCCGTACCCCTACCCTTGTCCTCAACGCCCAAAATGATCCTTTCCTGAGTGAGCTTTGCTTTCCTGAAAAAATGGCCAAGGAATTAGAAAATGTCTTCTTTGAATTCCCAAAACATGGGGGGCATGTTGGGTTTACTCCACAAAATTCCAAAGATCCTTACTATTCTGATCAAAGAGCATTTGAATTTATTCGGATGGATATCTAACTTCCAGCAAATTATAAAACTCCTATGTGCGGAAGATATTCATTGAGTAAAAGCAAAATTGATCTGGAAGAAAGGTTCCAAGCTGAGATGCTGACCGACTTCAAACCCCGATACAATATTGCTCCCACCCAACTGGTTCCGGTTATCACCTCTCAAAGCCCAAAGGGTTTTTCATTCTTCTACTGGGGAATCACTCCTGATTTTGGAAAGAACAAACCAGTTTCCCAAAAACTAATTAATGCCAAAGCTGAATCGGTTCATGAAAAAGCTTCTTTCAAATCTTCTTTCAAACAAAGACGCTGTATTATTCCTGCAGATGGATTTTATGAATGGAAGAGATTGGGAAAAAAGACCAAAATCCCTTATCGATTCACATTGAGGGATGATGAATTATTCGCTTTTGCGGGAATCTGGGAGGAATATGAAAACGTCAATGGAGATACCCAGCACACCTTTTTAATCTTGACAACTACCCCAAACGAAGTGGTTTCAGAAGTGCATGATCGAATGCCTGTCATTCTTTCTAAAGAAATGGAGAAAAAATGGCTCGATAAATACACTGAGGAAAAAGAACTTTTGGAAATGCTCCATCCCTATGATCCGGATAGGATGGTTGGATTTACAGTTTCTCCATTAGTCAATTCTGTCCACAATGATAGCCCTGCTATCATTCGCAAGACTTCCCCTATGGATCAGTTTGGAAACTATACCTTATTCGGTTAATTCCTATTTGGGTTATTTTTTGTAGATCAAAGTCAGAGTCGCGATATTTGGCTCCCTTAGTATTTTAACAAACCCAAGAACCATGAGAAAATCCCGGATTTTAGGAGTAGGTCATTATGTACCGGAAAGAGTGGTATCCAATGATGAGCTATCAGAAATGATGGATACCAATGATGAGTGGATTGTAGAACGCACTGGAATCAAAACCAGACATTGGTTCACTCCCGGTGTAGACACAGTTACTTCTCTTTCTAAAAAAGCCACTGAAATCGCCTTAGAGCGAGCAGGTGTGACTGCTGAAGAGATTGACTTCATTGTTTTTGCGACAGTTACTCCTGATTATTTTATTCCAGGAAATGGTGTTTTGCTCCAAAGAGAACTGAACTTTGGCAACATCGGAGCTTTGGATGTTCGAAATGCTTGTTCTGGATTTATCTATGGACTTTCCATTGCAGATCAATTCGTCAAAACCGGCATGTATAATAAAGTCTTGGTGGTAGGAGCCGAAATTCAATCTTCTGCATTGGATAAAAGTGATGAAGGAAGATCCAGCGCAGTCATTTTTGCTGACGGAGCCGGAGCCGTAGTAGTCGGAGCCGCAGCAGGAGATCACCAAGGCATTCTTTCGACTCATTTACATTCTCAGGGACAACACGCAGAAGAATTATACTGCAAAGATCCAGGTAGTAGCCGTGATATCAGACTTTCCCCTGAATTGATTGAATCAGGTAGCTTTTTCTTAAAAATGAATGGAAATGCAGTTTTTAAGCATGCTGTAGTTCGTTTTATGGAAGTGATCGAAGAGGCTTTGGATCATAATGGCTTAGACAAATCAGCCATTGATTTACTGGTTCCACATCAGGCAAACTTGAGGATCAGTCAATACATTCAGCAAAAACTGGAGCTTCCTAACGATAAAGTTTTCAACAACATCATGCACATGGGCAATACGACTGCTGCCACCATTCCTATTGCTTTGAGCGAAGCTTGGGAACAAGGTAAAATCAAAGATGGAGACTTGGTTTGTCTTGCAGCATTTGGATCTGGCTTTACTTGGGCATCAGCATTACTTCATTGGTAGGATGCAAGAAAATTCCAAACTTTTAGATCTGGAGCTTTGGAGCAATGAGGAGCTGATCCGAAAACAAAACCGCCTTAAATTAATATTTCATGAGCTTTTAGGTGAGTTGGGAAATGAATTTTCGAACCAAACTCTTCAAGATCTTCATTTCCCTTCTAAAGGAAAAAAGGTCACCCAAGGCAATGATTTAATTGGTCTCCCTTACCAAGTTTTGGACTTGATTCGAGACTTTGATTTTGATCATGGATTAAATATCCGAGTTCTTAACTGGTTTGGCAAAGGGATCTACCTTTTTGTCCTCTGTGGAAAAGAGGCTTTTCAAGATTGGGATTTAAAAAGTTTAGACTTTGAACTTTGCCAATCTCCTAGTCCTTGGGATTATTCAGAAATCATAGAAAGGTCTTCATTGAAGAATGAGGAATTAACCTACATCCAGTGGTTTAAGGAATTACCCATTGATCCGGAGACATCCAAAAGTCTATTTCTTTGGAAAAAAGAAATAGAAATCATTCTTACCTCTGCCAAAGCTTTTCTGGCAAAGAAGGAGAATTAGGTTATTTTTAAACAGGAATTTCAATTGTGCGTACAATAGATAAATTTGATCAACTAAAAATCGCCCGATTGGCAATTCGCCTAGAACACGAGAAAATATTTATGAGGAAACTAATCATATTGCTTCTATTCATTAGCTCCCCACTTTTTGCACAGCAGAATCGATTGGTCAGAATTTACAGTTCAGATTCATCCATCGTTGCAACAGGAGTTATTACCGATAATCAGAGACAAGGCCGATGGGAATTTTTAAATCCAAAAACTAATGCCGTCCTATTGAGAGGAAATTATGAAGATGGAAAGAGAGTTGGAATTTGGATCACCTTCTTCCAAGATGGAAAACGACAAGTAGAGGCAGAATATAAAGAGGGAATTCTTTTTGGCCCGGCGAAAGTATTTGATGCAGATGGAGCTTTAAAAAGGTCTATGGTTTTCCAAGACAGTGTTTTGGTGGGGAAATACATTGAGTATTATGGTAAAACTGGACAACCTGATTATATCAATGCTGGCCAAGTTTACTCGGAAGGTCAATTTGAAAATGGAAAAAAAACTGGTCAATGGGTAACTTATCATCCCTTTGGGGAGGTTGCCATTCGTGAATTTTATGTTGATAACAAAAAAGATGGTCCATATTTGGAATATGATATGGAAGGTAAGCTGGAAGTTGAAGCTGTTTACAAAGATGGGCAATTAGAAGGAGAGTATACTAGTTATTCAGATTACAATGTTCTCGAAACTGGCAACTACAAAAATGGTAAAAAAGTAGGCCCATGGGTCCGTTATTTCCCCTATTCCAAAATTTTAGAAGCAAATGAGTTTTATGATGATAATGGGAATCGTATAGGTACCTGGAAATATTATTACGATAATAAAAGACTCGCCAGAATTGAAAATTATGAAAATGGGATTGCAGTGGGTACATGGGAGGAATATTACCCAAATAAAGCAATTGCTAAAAGAAAGACCTTTGAATTAGGAGTCCCTGTAGGCAAGTATGAAGAGTTTTTTGATGATGGATCTCCTTCGGTACAAGGCCAATATGCTTCAGGTATGAAAACCGGACTTTGGAAAAGCTTCTTCCCCGATGGTATTTTGTTTTCTATTGGAGAGTATAGAAACGACCTGAAAACTGGTCTTTGGAAATATTTCAACAAAATCGGAATTCTCATAGCCGAGGGAGAATACGAGCTAGGGATGGAAAATGGACAATGGGTTTACTACTATGATGGTGGACAATTGAAATCTGTGGGAGTTTATAAATTGGGCTTCGAAGACGGGATTTGGGGTCTTTTTTATGACAACAAAACCTTGACTCAGGAGGAAGTATGGGACAATGGCCGTCTACTTAATGTCAGCGAATACCATTCTTATTCAAATGACAAAACCTTGGACAAAGGAACTTTGAAAAATGGAAATGGCAGCAGAATTACATACTATACCAATGGTAAAAAAGAATCCGAGGGTCAATACCTGGCTGGCAAAGCCGAAGGCTTATGGACATTTTTCCATGAAAATGGAAGAAAGGCATCCGAAGGTCAAATGAAAGAAGGCATGAAACAAGGACCTTGGCGCTATTTCAATTCCGCAGGTAGATTGGAAGATCTTATCAATTACAAGGATGATGAACCAATCCAATCAGATTCAAATGATTTTAGTACTACTTTTTACAACTTTGATAACTAGCATCCTTAATAAATATTTTAAACACAAAAATTTGCATTTCAAATAAATATATTTATATTTAATATATTGTTTTTAGCGAGTCCGCTAGACCATTTTTTTGACTTGATTAGTTTATTTTAAGGGTGATTGAGCTACGGACGAAGATTGAACAATAATTTATGGCCCGGTTTCGGGCCATTTTTTTTACATTTTCAAGGATTTTTTTGGTTTATTTCCGGAATCTTTTTCCTCAGATCAGTTCAACAAATAAAATAAATTGTGTTTTTCATGATAATTCACAGTTTCTTTCCTAATTTTTTTATGAAAGTATTTTTTGAAACGTAAAAAATCCCTTAATTCAAGGACAACTTGACAATATGAATCTGATCGATCCGAATGCCGTCATAGAAAAAATGGACGGAGTGGTAGAAATAAAGAGCTACCTAAACAAAATAAAAATCATTAAAAACCTTTATTTAAAAGGGGCCAATACTGCGAGCGAAATATGTAATGAAGTAGGGATCTCGCTTCCCACTGTCAACTCATTGCTCAATGATTTGATGAGCTCAGGAGAAGTGATTAAGCATGGTCGAGCGGAGTCTCAAGGAGGAAGAAAACCTGACCTTTATAGATTGGCAGAAGATGCATTTTATGTACTTTCTGTAGACTTGTCCAAGTTCAATATGAATTTGGCCTTATACAACTGCAATAATGCCTTAGCATTTCCTAAAGAAAGTCATAAAATCACTTTAAATAACGAGAAGGAAACCTTTGATCAAATTTGTGATCATATGGATTCTTATTTAAAAAAATCAGGAATCGCTCCTGAAAAAGTGATTGCAATAGGGATATCTATGCCAGGATTGGTTGATTCTCAAGGAGGAGTGAATTATACCTATTTTAGATTTGGTAAAAAGACTCTTTTGGAAAATTTCGAGGCACGATTCCATAAGAAAATTTTTCTTGAAAATGATGCACGTGCCATGACATTGGCAGAATTCAAATTCGGATCCGAACATAATCACAAAAATGTCTTAGGGCTTTTCGTGGGTTGGGGAATTGGATTAGGTATCATCATCGATGGAAAGATTTATCAGGGAGCATCTGGATTTGCTGGAGAGTTTTCCCACTCCCCAATATTCGAATCCAGAGATGTTACCTGCACTTGTGGTAAAAAAGGCTGCTTAGAAGCTGTAGCTTCGGGTACAGCCATCGTCCGTATGGCAGAAGATGCTATAAAATTGGACAAAGACAGTATTCTAGCTAGAATGGTCAGAGACCATCAGGGAGAGTTGGAACCGGGAATTGTTGTAGAAGCGGCACTTAATGGCGACCAACGAGCCATTACAATCCTATCTGAAGCAGGCCTAGATCTGGGGAGAGGAATCTCTATTTTGATTCAATTACTCAATCCAGAATTAATAATTATTGGTGGATCAGTAGCTGAAGCCAATCAATATTTAATCACTCCTATTCAGCAGGCATTGAATATTTACAGCATGGCCAAGTCAAGAGAAAAGTCAGAATTGGCTTTATACAAACTTGGAAAGGATGTAGGGCTAATGGGAGGAGTAGCTGTAGTAAATGAGCAGCTGTTTGAAGACATCATAAACAGACTGGGATAACAGTCCATTTCATGTATTTATTTAGATTTTCAGTATTGCGAGTTTTCCAGCTTGGGATCTTCGGGCTTAGCCTATTTATGTCCTTTTTGGTCCAAAGTCAGTCAGGATTTGAATCATTAAAATCAGGAAAAACAAAAGTTAATTTTAAAAATCAATTAACTGAAGATCGCGAAAACAACATCTTGCGGTACGAGTACTTTTACAATGGAGGAGGAGTTGCCGTTGGTGATCTAAATAATGATGGATTGGATGATATTTTCTTCACCGGAAATATGGTTTCCAATCGACTTTACAAAAACCTCGGAAGCTTAAAGTTTGAGGACATCACCAAATCAGCCGGAATAGAGGGGAAAAATTCCTGGACTACAGGGGCCAGTTTCGCTGATGTCAATGGAGACGGCTTATTAGATATTTATGTTTCCTATTCAGGAAAAGGAGGTCTGGAAAGCCGAAGAAATGAACTTTGGATCAATGAAGGAGATTTCATGTTTTCTGAAAAAGCTGCTGAATTTGGATTAGACGATCCTTCCAATTCAACTCAGGGATTATTCTTTGATTTTGACAGGGATGGTGATTTGGATCTATACTTACTCAATCACCATATTGAGGTCATCACAGAACTGGAATTTGGAGAAGTAAAAGAAATAAGACATCCATATGCGGGAGACAAACTTTACAGAAATGACAATGGGAAGTTTGTGGACATCAGTGAAAAAGCTGGCATCAAAGGTTCTGCCTTAGGCTTTGGGCTGGGAGTGATTGCTTCTGACATCAATGGAGATGGCTGGCAGGATATTTTGGTGACAAATGACTATATCGAGCCGGATTATCTCTATATCAATCAAAAGGACGGAACTTTCAAAGATGAAATGACTTCTCATTTTCAGCATATTTCTCACTTTTCCATGGGTGCAGACATAGCTGATGTTAATAATGACGGACTAAAAGATATCTATACTTTGGATATGCTTCCAGAGGATAATCGCCGACAAAAACTCCTCTATGGTCCGGAAAACTATGAACAATATGCTTTGATGATCAAGCAGGGATTTCATCATCAAAACATGAGGAACATGCTTCAGGTCAATTTGGGAGATGGCAATTTCTCAGAGCTGGGCCAACTTTCCGGAATCTCAAACACAGATTGGTCTTGGTCCGCCTTGTTTTTTGATGCAACCAACGATGGCCTCAAAGACCTGATGATTACCAATGGATATTACAGAGACTACACCAATCGTGATTTCCTGAAATACAAGGGAGATTATTATTTCAAACAAGCCGTAGCTAATGAGAAGGCAGATACTTTGCACTTGGTTACCAGTATGACTTCCACCCCTGTTCACAATTACTTTTTTGAAAACAAAGGAGACTTAAACTTCCAAGACCATTCTTTAGATTGGGGATTTGAGAAAGAAGGTTTTTCAAGTGGAGCGGCATTTTCTGATTTAGACAATGATGGAGATTTGGATATTGTGATCAGCAACCTAAATGAAACTCCTAGCATTTTAGAAAATAAAGGATCCAAAGGAAACTGGATTGGAATCGATTTGAATGGACCAAATGGAAATAATTTCGGATTGGGAACTGAAGTTCAAGTATTCAGCAATGGGACCCACCAAGTACAAGAACATCAGGTCGTAAGAGGATTTCAATCTTCTAGTACCTATCGAATGCATTTTGGACTAGGCGAAGCTGAAAAAATTGACTCCATTAAAGTCACATGGACAGATGGGAATGTAGAAACCATTTCAAATGCACCTCTCAATCAAGCGATTGAGCTATCCTACACGAACTCAAGGCCTTTCAGTTACTCCAAAAAGAACTCAAACGCGTTATTTTCTAAAGAAGCTTCCTCTCCAAATTTCATCCCGAAACCAAACCCCTTTAATGATTTCAAGCGCCAGCCTTTGATGATATCCATGCCTGGAGCTATCAACCCAGCTCTTGCAACTACTGATTTGAATCAAGATGGAAAACCAGAGATTTTCATAGGAGGTAATAAAGGACAGAGTGCTCAGATTTTTAGCTTTGACGGGGCAAATTGGACAAATTACCAAGGATTTAGATCAAGCCAAGAATTTACTGATGCCACTGCCCTATTCGAAGATTTCAATGGTGACGGATGGATGGATTTATTTATTGGAAGCGGAGGATATCATGATTATTTAAGCTCTGACGAATCCCTTCAAGACAGATTATTCCTTAATGATGGAGCGGGGAATCTAGTCCTAAACAAGCAATTCCCAATTTATACGATTTCTACAGGTCCTGCCTTGGCACTAGATATTGATCAAGATGGGGACCTGGACCTATTTGTAGGTGGAAAAGTAATTCCTGGTCGATATCCTCAAACACCTTCAAGCAAAATCCTCATCAATAATGGGCAAGGAAATTTTGTTGATCAAACCATGGACTTTCTGCCGCAAGAAGGAAAATTGGGAATGATCACCGGAGCTATTTTGCAAGATCTCAATAAAGATGGATTACCTGATATAATTCTTGTTGGGGAATACATGCCGATATCGGCATTCATTAATCAAGGCGGAAGATCATTTGAGAATCAAACAGATTCCTATTTCGAATCAGATTTCTCAGGTTGGTGGAATTCACTGGCACAAGCTGATATGGATGGTGATGGAGATTTGGATTTGATTGCCGGAAATTTCGGATTGAACTCGCAATTCAAAGTCAATGAACAAAAACGATTGAGGCTTTATGCTGCTGATTTTGACAAAAATGGTTCAGTAGATCCAATCCTTGAATGCTATGTTGGAGATGAAGCATTTCCTTTTGCTAGTAGAGATGAACTATTGGGACAAATGGTTAGCATGAGAAGTAAATTCACCAATTATGAGATGTATGCAGATGCCAAAATGAAGGATCTGTTTACTCAAAAAGAATTGGATGAAGCTCAAGTTTTGGAAGCAAACACCTTGAATTCTTATTTCTTCGAAAATACAGGATCTGGTTTTAAAGCCTCAAAACTCCCAACCCTTGCACAATCTTTCCCTATTTACCAGATTGTCCATCAAGATGTCAACGGAGATGGATTTGAAGATTTGATATTGGGAGGAAATCAATCTCAGACTCGCATCCGAATCGGAAATATGGACGCAGGGTTTGGTTTAATTTTACTAGGTGATGGTAAAAATAACTTTACCCCACTTCTGCCAACCGAATCCGGGTTAAAAATCAAAGGGGATATCAAGTCCATTCTGCCAATCCAAGTTGATCAAAAAAATTACCTACTATTTGGGATTCATGGCCAGCCTTTAGAACTTTACCAGCACAATGAAAAGTAAGTTTAAAACTGCTTATTTACTCCTTTTAGGAGTATTTCTATCCATTTCTCTACAAGCTGCACAACCCAACAACTGGGCTAAAATCTACAAAGAGCAACTTTTTCATATCACAGAAGTGATGGTGACCGATGTAGCAAGTCCTCCAGTTGCTGCAAGGATTTATGCCTATTCCAACCTTGCTGCCTATCTAGCCATCAAAAACCAGGGAGGTGTTTTCAAAAACCCTGATCTGGATAGTCCCATTTCTATTGGTGAGATCAGAATTACACCTAATAACACGTTGTCTTCCCCTGAATTTGCAGCGATTTATGCCTTGATGAAAGTGGGAGAAAACGTAATGCCATCAGGCTACCTTTTGAAAGAAAAACAAACCGAATGGGCTGATTTTGCAATCAAAAACAAACTTCTCAAAAAGAAGGATCTTCCTGCCCACATTGCATATGCAGAAGAAATAGCCTCTTTGGTACTTGCCAAAGCAAAGGTGGATGGCTATCTGCAACTTCCTGCATTGACAGGGTATACACCGAAAGAAGGTCCTGGAAACTGGTACCCTACTCCCCCTGCCTATATATCTGCGATCGAACCCGAATGGCAAACCATCAAAACCTTTTACATTGATAATCTAGATAACTATGAAGCTGCTTCAATGGCTCCTTTTGATCTGACAGAAGGAAGTTCATTCCAAACTCAAATGATGGAAGTTTATAAAACCGTCAATGAATTGGATTCTGAGCAGCAACTGATCGCCAATTTCTGGGATTGCAATCCTTTCATGGTTAAGTTTTCGGGTCATATGGCAATAGGTGTAAAAAAGATTTCTCCAGGAGGACATTGGATGGGAATTACTGGAATATCGGCTGAAAAGGCAGGATTAAGTTTTGCTGAGACAGCTTATATCCATGCCCTTGTGGGTATGACCTTGCATGATGCATTTATTTCCTGCTGGAAAACCAAATACAAAACTGATAGAATCCGTCCGGAAACCATCATCAACCGAGAAGTAGACCAAAGATGGAGGCCTTTGCTTCAAACCCCACCCTTTCCGGAATACACTTCTGGCCACTCGGTGATTTCTAGAGCTTCTGCCGTAGTCCTAACTGGCTATTTTGGAGATAATTTTGAATTCCTGGATAACTCAGAAACCTATTTTGGATTACCTGAAAGACAATTCAGCTCCTTCTTACAAGCCTCTGAAGAAGCTGCAATTTCTCGACTTTATGGAGGTATTCACTTCAGAGATGCCATTGAAGAAGGAGTGAAGCAAGGTGAAAAAATTGGCAAAATGGTCTGGAAAAAAGTGACTAAGGAAGATTTAACGATTACCAAACAATAAAAAAGTGAAAATCACCAACTACCTGCTTTCGGCTCTGATCATGGGTACGATGGCATGCAATTCAAAACCCACTGAGGAAGAAAATCCGAAAGCACCAAAAGAACCTAACATCGTTATCATTTTTGCTGATGACATGGGATATGGAGATTTGGGAATCTATGGTGCTACCCAATGGACCACTCCGAACCTGGATAAATTGGCTCATGATGGGACCAGGTTTACACAATTCTATGTGCCACATGCAGTTTGTTCTGCGTCAAGAGCGGCCCTATTAACCGGTGCTTACGCAAATAGATTGGAAATCTTTGGAGCATTGGATCATTCTGCAAAACATGGTTTGAATCTGGAAGAAACAACCATCGCTGAAATGTTGAAAAAGAAAGGCTATCATACTGGAATCGTGGGTAAATGGCACTTGGGACATCAACCGGAATTCCTTCCTAGCCAACAAGGATTTGACTCATATTTTGGACTTCCATACTCCAATGATATGTGGCCTCATCACCCAGAAACAAAAGACTACTACCCACCTCTTCCACTTTATGAAGGAGATTCTGTTATTCAATACCTCGATGAGCAAAGTCAACTGACCACATGGTATACTGAAAAGGCGGTATCATTTATTGAAGAAAATAAGGAAGGGCCTTTCTTCTTGTATTTGGCTCACTCCATGCCTCACGTACCTCTTTATGTTTCTGATAAGTTCAAAGGAAAATCAGAACAAGGGCTTTATGGAGATGTCATGATGGAAATTGACTGGTCAGTTGGCCAGGTTAGATCCAAGTTAGAGGAACTAGGATTGGCTGATAATACGCTGATTATTTTCACTTCTGATAATGGACCTTGGCTTTCCTATGGTGGACATGCCGGAACTACAGGTGGTTTGAGAGAAGGAAAAGGAACATCTCTAGATGGAGGGATTCGAGTTCCTGCGATCTTTACATGGCCTGGTCATATTCCAGCAGACAAGGAGCAAACTCAGCCTGCGATGACAATTGATATTTTCCCAACTATTGCAGCTTTGACGGATTCCAAACTTCCGAATTTGAAGATTGACGGAAGAAATATCTGGCCTTTGATCGAAGGCGAGAAAATGGAAGAAAAACCTTATTACGCCTATTACAACAGAAATGAGCTTCAGGCGGTCATCTATGGAAAATGGAAAGTGGTTTATCCTCACAGGTATAGAACCATCCCTGAAGGGACAGAAATGAGAAATGATGGCTTCCCAGTAAACTATCTATATCTGGATTTCGAAAACACGGAGCTTTATGATATGGAAAATGATCCAGCTGAAACTACTGATGTGAAAGACAAATATCCTGAAGTTATGGCTCAAATGGATTCATTGGCAAACCTTGCCAGAGTTGACATGGGAGATGCACTAAACAAAATGGATGGACCGGGATTGCGGAAGCATGGAACCATCGAGGGAGAAAAATAAGAGGAAAGACCCTCAAAAAAACCAAAACCTTCAAAGGCTAGCTGATTATTCGGCTAGCCTTTTCATTTGGAAATTATGGTAGAGAGTAACATTTTTTTCCGAATGGATGCTAGAACTGCATGCAACTGAACTAAGTCTAAGCAAATCATTTCAATAAATAAATCGCTACATTTATTATAATAAATAAGGGTATGGACGTTCAATCATTAAAAATCGATCTTATCCAATGGCTAATTGAACTTCAAGACCAAACAGTTTTACAAAAACTTCAGGTATTGAAAGAACAAGAAGAAATTTCAGCTGTACATGGTGAAGGGCAAATGAAAGGACTTAATGATAGGAAAAAAAATATGAAAATGGAGAAATGGAATTTTCATCTTGGGAAGATGTAAAAAATGAAATAAGAGGTAAAACAAAAAATGCCCTTTAATTTCCGCCATTCCAAAGAGGCTGAAATGGATGTTTAAGAGTCATATTTTTGGTATGAATCGCAAAGAAAAGGATTAGGAGAAGAATTTCTAAAGGAATTGGATTCAGCAGAGAATTCTATTAAAAATAATCCATCAACTTTTCGCATTTGCTACAAAAATCTGTCCGGGTTTTCTTTGTCAACCGATTCCCTTATCTAGTTTTATATATTTTAAATGGAAACAATATTGATGTTTTAGCCATTTTCAATACTAATCAAAATCCTGAAAAATGGCAAAAGCGATTAAAATAAAATCCGAAATTGCTATCAATTCCGGATTTTTGAATTCTTAAATCTTGATACTTGATTCTTGATACTCCTTACGGTATCCACTTAATATCCTTGAAATTCGGCTTTCTTTTCTCCAAAAAGGCATTTCTACCTTCTTTAGCTTCTTCTGTCATATAAGCCAACCGAGTTGCCTCTCCGGCAAAAACCTGCTGCCCCACCATTCCATCATCAGTCAAATTCATGGCAAATTTCAACATCTTGATGGAAGTTGGTGATTTCTCGAGAATCTCTTGAGCCCATTGGTATGCAGTATCCTCTAATTCTTCATGTGGAATTACAGCATTGACCATTCCCATTTCGTAAGCTTCCTGTGCTGAATAGTTTCTTCCCAAAAAGAATATCTCTCTGGCCTTCTTTTGCCCTACCATTTTCGCCAAATAGGCAGAACCATACCCCCCATCAAAGCTGGTCACATCGGCATCAGTTTGCTTGAAAATTGCATGCTCTTTACTCGCTAAAGTCAAATCACAAACCACATGAAGGCTATGTCCACCGCCAACTGCCCATCCTGGAACTACAGCGATCACCACTTTTGGCATAAATCGAATTAATCGCTGTACTTCCAAAATATTCAATCTGTGATATCCATCATCTCCAACATAACCTTGATGTCCTCTGGCTTTTTGATCTCCTCCAGAGCAAAATGCCCACTTTCCGTCTTTGGAGGAAGGTCCTTCACCACTCAAAAGAACCACTCCTATTGTAGTATCCTCTTGAGCATCATAAAAAGCATCATATAGTTCCGCAGTAGTTTTAGGGCGAAATGCATTCCTAACATCCGGGCGATTAAAAGCAATTCTAGCTACGCCGTTACATTTTTTATAGGTGATATCTTCGTAATCTTTGGCAGTAATCCACTCCATGATTTTCGTTTTGGTTAAAAATCAGATTTTTTTGCAAGATAACAGGCTTACATGGAATTTGACGATCTTTCAAAAACCAAATCTGCGTTTGAAGTATAAAAACCTATGTTCCAACTGATTTACAAAAACAGGTATTTTCAAAACTTAGAAGATTTTAAGTTCTTGGATGAAAATGAACCTGAATTTTTAAAGAATGCTTTGACATTTTGCAAAGAATGGCTGGAAGGTAAAGAAAGCTTCGCACAAAAAACATCCGGCTCGACAGGTTCCCCAAAAACGATTTTTATCCAGAGAAAAAGTATGGAGGCTAGTGCTAAAGGAACAGGAGACTTCTTTCAAGTTTCCAAAGAAGAAGTCCTTTTCTGTTGTCTAAATCCTGCATACATCGCTGGAAAAATGATGCTAGTGAGATCCATGGAATGGCAGGTACCCGTGATTCTTCAAGAGCCTTCTTCCAATCCTTTGCTAGGTTATCCATTTCCCATATTACCAACTTTCATCGCATTAGTGCCAATGCAGATGGAAGTAATTCTAGCTAATCCAGAGACTTCAGAATTGGTTAAAAACATTCCCCATATCATTTTAGGAGGTGCTCCAGTCAATTTTCGACTGAAAAAATCAATTATCAAAAATGGTATAAGTGCCTTTCAAACTTTTGGGATGACAGAAACAGTTTCGCATTTTGCATTAGCTCCATTACGTGAAAACGAGTTGCTTTACACCTGTCTTCCTGGAGTAAGTATCGGCACAGATGAAAGAGAAACCCTTTGGGTAAAATCTCCCATGAGTGGTCCAGAGCCCATCCAGACCAATGATTTGGTAGAAATAGAAAATGGAAACTCCTTCCGTTGGCTTGGGAGAGCAGACTTTGTAATCAACTCAGGAGGCGTGAAATTGCATCCCGAATTGGTTGAAGCGAAGGCAGAAAATGTCATCGAAAAATTCTTTCCAAAATCCCGCTTTTTCTTTGCCGGAGTTCCTGATCAGACCTTGGGGGAAAAGCTGGTTTTATTTATCGAAAAAGAAACACAAAAACCAGAAATCTCTGAATCACTGATTCAAGAACTTTCTCTTAAACTGGACAAGTACGAAAAGCCAAAAGAGATCGTTTTTAGAGCTAAATTTGTAGAAACTCCTAGCGGAAAAATCAACCGAAAAGCAACTATTCAATGATCCTCACCTTTCTCCTCTCTTTTCTTTTAGGCTATTGTCAAGCACCTACATCTGAACAAGCTTCAACTATCAAGCTAAGAATTACAAATTGTTCTTCCAATGCAGGTTTAGTGAGAGTTTTGATCTATAATCAAGCAGTTGGATTTCCAGAAAATACCAAAACAGCTGTGGTTTCTTACTCACTTCCTATCAAAGGTAAGCACGCTGAAATCAGTATTCCAGATTTGGGTCCGGGAGAATATGCCATTTCCGCATACCATGATGAAAATGAAGATGGAGAACTAGAAAAACATCTTTTGGGATACCCAACTGAACGCTATGGTTTTTCCAACAATCCCAAAATCACTTTTTCAGCTCCAACCTATGAAAGATGTGTTTTTGAATTGAAGAACAATGAACACAAAGAGCTTCACATTAAGCTTCGCTAATCAATTGTCTTCAACCAACCTGTGATACTGTTTCTCTCTTTTTTGGTAGGCAAAACCTCATGAGGAATTTCACCACTTAAGAATACTACCAATCTTCTGGGTAATGGAAGGTAATCTTCTATCCTTTCAGTCCCGTCTTCTTGGGGAATGTACATTCTCAAAGCTCCTTCGTCTTCTTCTGACCAGGTATCATTGACATACAAAATCACCGTCACCTCACGATAAGGCACCTGATGGAATTGATCCAAATGTTTCTTGTAAAATGACCCAATGGGATAACGAGCAAAATGTCCTTCGAAGGATTTTAGTCCTAAATAACACCTCCTATTGAGTAATTGCTTGATTTGCTCCACTCGGTTCCAATATTCCGATTGAAGCAAACTCAAATTTTCAGCATCCATCCAAAGAACCTCATCGCTTCTGATCTCTGGTCTGATCTGCTTTTGCTCTCCAGTTCCAATTGCTGCCTTGCGAAATTTACCTTTTTCCAATAGATCTGTTTGCTCATCAAAAAGTGCTTTTCGAAAGATTTCATCCACAAAATTGTCTATCACTACATAAGATTGGGTGTATATCCCATCAGCGATTCGGTCGAGCAATTCTTCCATTTTGATCTATTTTGGCGGTAAATAAAATGTAATAAGTTGAATCTTGTATCTGATAATTTTTTTCACAATCATAAAAATCTAATTACCAGATACTTTACTTATATTTTAAGGCTATTTGCAGACAAAAAAACAGCTCTTTTTTAATTCATTGGAGCAATACTATATCATCTCTCAAACTATGAAACCGATTCAAAAATCAGGTATTAACGAGTGAAAAAACATACTTTTGTGCAAACTTCTAAAAATGAGTTCTTCAAAATCAAAAAATACAGGCCTTATTCTGGAATATGATTCAGGAATTGTCCCACCTCCATACAGCCATGTTTTCCATATGGAATTGGATTGGTCTGGAAATGCCCTAAAAACCCTATTGGAATTACATTATACAGATAGAGAAGACCTTTCTGAGCAAGAAATATTAGACGAGGGCTTTACACTTGATGATGATTTTCGATTCGACGGGGATCTAGGTAAGGTTTGGACAAAGCCTATCCAAGAATTGCTTTCATCATCTAAATGGTCTGGAAAGTCCTTGGATGAAGGCGGCATTAGAATCGGGATTCTTGAAAACGGGAAAGTAAAAGATTATAAGACTCCTGCCAACCAAGAAGAATGGCAACTTTTGGCTCAAGATCTTATTCAAGCGATCTATGAAAGCACCAATCGTGAGGCACCTTTGAAGGTCAATTATAGAAATGTGACATCTGATCAAACCGAAGATTGCTCTATCACCGTACAATTTTCAAATAGAGAAGTCATTTTTGAAAAGGCAGGAAAGAAAAGAAACATCAACTGGGAATATGCTATCCAATTGATGAAGTTGGTTTTCACACCAGACTATCATTATGACATCGCCAAGGAAAGCGCTGGAACCAAAAGAGGTCAATACATCGATTGTGGAGATGGTTACTGGCACCAACTAGGAAAAGGTGTAGTAAATATAGACCCGAGTTTTGATGCAGTTGGAAAAATCCAAGAGGGTTTTGAAGATTTACTAGCTGGATAAACTTTAAACTATTGCATTTAAAAGCCTGATTTTCTTAAATTTAGTAGAAGAAAATTAGGCTTTTTTATGTCAAACAATAAAATTTTTGTCAGTTATAGAAGACAGGACGCCTCAGGAGAAGCAGGTCGATTGGTTGATCACTTACAAGAGATTTTTGGGGAACACAGTGTTTTTTTAGATGTTGAAACGATTGAAGCTGGACTTGATTTTGTCCAAGCCATAGACAAGGCGCTCAGCTCTTGCAAAGTTCTGATCGCCATGATTGGTCCCTATTGGACAAATATCAAAGACTCAGAAGGGAACCTCAGACTTTTCAAAGAAGATGATTTCATCCGTCTTGAAGTAGCAGCGGCATTGGAAAGAGATATCCGTGTGATACCTGTTCTAGTCAATGGCGCAATCATGCCGTCGGCAGATCAGTTACCAGAAAATTTAAAAGCTTTAACCAGAAGGCATGCACATGAACTTAGTAGCTCCAGATGGCAATATGACTCTGATCAATTGGCAGAGATTCTTAAGAAGATAATTGGATATCAAGAACCTCCCAAAAAAGTAACTCCTCGAACCACAACAGTGGATGCCAAACCCAAGGAAAAAAGTTGGTTGGCAAAGCACTACCTTTGGATTTTAGGAGCATTTGTGGTTTTTCTTATTATTATCAACCTAAGTTCCGGGCCGGATTTTGATGATGGCTATTTTGAACCAGAAGCTACTCAAAATTTGGATCAACCCACTGAATATGGAACAGAGCAAGATGCAGAAGCAAGTTTTACCCCTCCTTCCAATCCTGATACAGAGCAATCTTACGCAGATATATTAGATGTTTCAGGCTCTTGGATTTTACAAGATCCAGATGGAAACCGTTCCACCTTATCATTTAATCAAGATGGGGAGGATTTCAGCTTTATTGAATACAATGTTTATAACCAAGAAATAGGTAATGGGCAAGGCTATTTGGAAGGAAATGTTCTTCACTCAGATTATTTCAATTCAATTTTTAATGTAAGCGGTGAAATAACATTGAGTACCTCAAATAAAGGAAGAACTTGGAATGGAAGAGTCATTTTTCCAACTCTGGAAGCAAATACACAAATCACTATTTTCAGAAATTAACCCTTCAACCTTCTTAGATCATCTTGGATATCTTTGATCATATCTCCAAGATCTTCTAGGCTCAAGGGTTTCTTCTTGTCTCCAGGATTAGGGAAATCTGTACTGATAAAGGCTTTGGCCTCCCAAACTTCCAATACATCCTGCCCCTTTACTTCATAAGGTTTGTAATGGTCATTGTCTGATACTAAAAATAACTTGCCATTTTCTTCCAGATAATTGAAAACCCTCTTGTAAACAACTCCTTCTGTCTGTGTCACTAGCACATAGGTTCTTCCACTTTTAATAGATTTCAACTGATCCACATAGGCACCAATGACAATTGTCCCTGGAATTAAAGGCAGCATTGAATCTCCCGCCAATTCAAACGCACGATAGGTTGCCTGAGTCGAAAGGTTAGGTAAATGAAACTGTGGAAGGCTTTCCATGTACTCAGGGTCCGCGAAGCCATTCAGATATCCAGCAGATGCTTTTTGCTTTACAAAAGTGATGTTTTCTTTCCCTTCCTCATTGGTCGCTATGGTCAGAATATTCATCTCTCTTTTTTGCACGGCCTTTCTCCCCAACTTCTCGATGTCATGTTCGATCAATTCCTCCAATCCAACTTCCAACAATTCACAAATACGCTGAAGTGTATTTAGTTTTGGCTCAGACCTGCCGTCTTCATAGGCAGAAATCATCGTACGCTGCACATCCAATTGATCCGCTAGTTCGCTTTGGGTGATGCCTTTTTGCTTTCGCAAAAACTTCAAGTTGGAAGGGAGAAAACTCATGCTGAGAATAGATAAAAGTTAGAATCCTCTTGAGAAGGTGCCAAAGGGAAAAGTGGGTTAATTTGCTTTTCGGCCATTCTTCTTTTCTCAAGTCTTTGTTGGATCTCAGCAATAATCTCACCAACCGGCTTCGGTTCTGACATCAATAAGTAACCGTACTGATTCTTAGAGTCATCTTCCACAAAAAATTTCACTTGATGATTTCCTGAAGCTAATTGCTTAGTAGTAATGTTGATTTTTTCCTGATTTTCCATAGCTGTCATGTTTTACACCACTAATATAGAATGTTACTTTTATAAACATTCAATTGATCATAAAAATGACATATTTTTATGACAGAAAATGACAGGAATAAAACACATTCCCTATCAATGAGCTATTAATCAGTTATTTAGTTGGTTTTTTACATGATCGGTACTCTTTTATTGGAGCATTTGACCGTTTAGCCTAAAGTTGAAACAATTCAATTATAGGCCTGTTTCCTTTGTAGATATATTCTAGGCCACAGAATTTGTGCTGGCCTTTCCCAATTAAACCAACTGTATGAAATTCTTTAGTACACTTCTTTTTTTATTGATTGGAGCTCATTTTAGCTTTTCCCAAACCTATTCCGTCAAAGGCAAAATCCAGGAATCTGGCTCAAACAACACGATTCCATACGCAAATGTCCTTCTTCTCAATGTCAATGATTCCTCTCAAGTAGATGGAATGATTTCTGACCTTGAAGGAAGTTTCGAAATAAGTGGAGTAAAAGAAGGTGAATACCTCTTCAAGATCCAGTACCTCGGATACAACAACTTTTTTAAAACTCTTCAGGTAAATCAAAGCATCGATTTGGGTGTAATTAACCTAAGAGAGGAAGCTACTGCCCTCGAAGAAGTAACCGTCGCAGCCAGAAGAGCTACCAGTCAACAAAAATCTGACACGACTCAATACAATGCTGATGCCTTCAAAACCATGAGGGATGCCAGCGCCCAGACTTTAATAGAAAAACTCCCTGGAGTAAACTCAGCCGATGGTGCGATTCAAGCTCAAGGTGAAAACATTGCCCAGATTTTAGTGGATGGTAAACCTTTCTTTGGAGGGGATGTAAGAACGGCCCTGCAAAATTTACCAGCTGAAGTCATTCAAAGTGTTGAGATATTTGACCAACTCAGTGAAAAAGCCAGATTGAGTGGATTTGACGATGGAGAGAGACTTAAAACCATCAATATCATCACCAAACCAAATAGAAGAAAAGGCCAATTTGGTAGAACAACAGTAGGCTATGGAACTGATGACAGATATATAGCCGGTGCATCCATTAATGCATTTGATGAGGATCAACGAATCACCTTTACAGGGCTTTCCAACAACATCAACATGACAGATTACTCAGCTGATCCAAATGCTAGAGACAATGGAAGACCACAAAGTGGAGTGATCAATACCAACTTGGCCGGTTTAAATTACTCGGACCTTTGGGGTGAAAAAATCAAGGTTTCTGGAAGCTATGTTTTCAATAGAAGAGAAAACATTGGGCAGCAAAAAAGATTCCGTGAATTCATCACCAATGATGAAACTCAGCAGTTTTATGAGGAAATAAGTAATGACACTCGTGTCAACAACCAGCATCAATTTGATATGAGGCTGGAATACAATCCTGATGATAAGAACCGAATATTATTTATCCCGAGAGTTTCCGCAAGATTTGAGACTGAGAATTCTGACTTTATCGGTGAAACGACCGATGGCACAAATCCAATTAACTCGGTAGAAAATACAAGGACTGCCAAAAACAAAGATTACGATCTTTTCAACAGATTCCTCTATAGTCACAAATTTGACAAACCGGGAAGAACATTGACAGTGCGTGCAAGAGTAGGAAATCATAAAAATGAAGACCGTGCGAAGAGATTGGCTGAAAATCAATACTTCGAACCGGAATTCAGAACCGAAACGATCAATCAGCTGATCAACAGAGACAGGACTGGATTCTCTTGGCAAACAGGAGTTTCGTTTACAGAAGCAGTAAGCGAAAGAAGTCAATTTGAACTGGAATATGAGATCGGGAACCGTAAAAACGATTCAGATCAATTGATCTTTGATGTGCTAGACGAAGCTCCGGGTAGTGCAAACCTTGCATTAGACACTGCATTGAGTAACACATTTGAAAGTAAATTCTTGACTCAGCAGGTTGAATTGGGATATCAGTACTCCAAAGACAAACTGAGGTTCCAAGCTGAGGGTGAATATCAAAATGCGAAGCTGGACAATCAGCAGGGTTTTCCTCAGGCATTTGAACTTCAGAGGACTTTCCAAAGCTTCCTTCCTACTGTCCGCGTTGATTACAAATTCTCGGACAACACCAATATTGAATTTGATTACGATACCAGAACGCAAGAGCCTGACCTAAGACAATTACAACCTGTGGTGGATAATTCAAACCCACTTCAATTGTATGTAGGTAACCCGGATTTGAACCAATCTTATTCGCATCGAATGAGAGTCAGATTCAGATCAAATAATCCAGAAACTGATAGAAACTGGTTCTTATTTGCTCAGTCTTCCATCGTGAACAATACCATCACCAATAGTTCCCTGATCGCCCAGGAGGCTACCGAAATCCAAGATGGAATCATTTTGGAACCTGGATCTCAGCTTTATAAGCCAGTCAACTTGGATGGATATGTAGACTTTAGATCCTGGTTGAGTTATGGGATACCGGCCGGCTTTATCAAATCCAATTTCAATCTAAACTTCGGTGCTTCCTTTACCAAAAGACCAACTTTGGTCAATGAACTAAATGGATTCAATAATTCAAGAAGGTTGAGTACAGGACTTTCTTTCAGTAGTAATATCTCCGATCAAATTGATTTCAATGTGTGGACAAGACTTTCTTTCAACGACGTTGAAAATACTTTGAACACCAATCTGAATAACAAATACTTCAACCAAAGAGGTCGAGTGAACCTCAACTGGATTATTTGGGAAGGATTTGTCTATCGCTTAGACCTTTCTCATCAGGTAAATTCAGGTCTTTCAGAAGGGTTTGATAACAATTTCACTTTGGTGAATATGAGCTTGGGTAAAAAAATCTTCAGCAACCAGCGTGGCGAGGTAAGTTTGAATGTTTATGATTTGTTTAGACAAAACACTAGTGTAAGAAGAAATATCTCTGAGACATTTATCGAGGATGTTCAAACCAATGTTTTGCAACGATACTTTATGTTGACTTTCTCTTACAATATCCGACGATTCAGCAAAGGTATGGATATGAATGACTACAATGAGATGATCAACACAGGAGATGGAGGAGCTGGTCCAGGTGGAAGAAGAGGCGACATCTAACTAATCAGAAAATCAAAAGAGGCTGTTTCAAAAATATGAAACAGCCTCTTTTCTTTTAACGCTCCCAGAATGCGGGCGGCTCGATTCCTAAGGCTCTCAAATAGACATACCCTTGTCCCCGATGGTGAATTTCATTGTCCACAAAATATAACAGAGAAGCATAGCCTTTATTCACATACATCCCAAATGCGGATTGAGTTTCCTGAAATCTTCCCTCTGGAATCTTGCTCCAGTATTCATTGATCACCTCAGTAGCCTGGTCCCAAAACTCCAACAATTTATCTTTGCTTTCCTGGCATTTGTCTCGCTCGTCCAATTGCTTCCATTCATTGGTGGCCAAACCGATTACTCCAGGTCCTGCGATAGCTAGAAGCTCCCCAACCATCTTTCCGAAAGTTCGCATCCCCCCTATTTTAAAGGTAAAAAGGTCCTTTTCTGGAAAGGTCTCTATGACTCTTCTTGTCAAAGCCCTGTGCCCTTGCCAATGTTCTAAAACTTGTTGATTTGTGATGAATGTTGCTTGATTTACTTGCGTTTCCATGATCTGTTGTTTAAATGTTTACTCAAAGAAACAAGTGCGGAGTGACAACAGTATGTCAGTAGGATTTCGTAAATTTTATTTTTCTTAAAAAAATGAATAGAATAGACCGGCTTACTGCCATTTTAACTCATCTGCAATCCAAAAGATTAACCAAAGCTCAGGAAATCGCTGATCGATTTCAGATTAGTCTTCGGACGGTTTATCGAGATATCAGGGCTTTGGAGGAAGCAGGAGTACCTTTGATTGGAGAGGCTGGCCAAGGCTATTCATTGGTAGAGGGGTACAGACTGCCACCTGTGATGTTTACCCAAGAAGAGGCTCAAGCATTTGTGGTGGCAGAAAAAATCCTGGAAAAATTCTCCGACAAAGGAAGCAGTGAGCACTTCCATTCTGCTTTGATGAAAATCAAGTCCGTATTAAAATCTCAGGAAAAAGAGCGGGTCAATGAGCTTTCTCCTTTGGTGGCTGTTTATACGCAGAAGAACCAATTACTTCATTCAGGAAAAGACCAGTTTCTAAGAATGATATTGGAGGCTCTGAGTTCCAAAAAGTTAATCAGTATCAATTACACCACCTTTGACAAGGAAGAGACAAGCGAAAGAACTTTGGAGGGTGTGGGAATCTATTATGCCTTTGATCAATGGTATTTGATCGCTTGGTGTCAGCTGAGGAAAGATTATAGGACTTTTAGACTAGACAGAATCAACTGGCTTCAGATTTTGAGTGATGATTACAATCCCCAGGCTCATCCCTCTCTGAAGGAATACATCGACAAAGTAAGATCCGCCGAAAACCTGATAGAGGTCAAAATTGAGGTTCCGCTTGCCAAAGAAAAGTATCTCAAAACTCAGAAATACAATCATGGGTTTGTCATGGAAAGTCGGAAAAAGGATAAAATCACCATGACTTTTATGACCTCTCATATTGAGGGCTTTGTTCGATGGATGATATCGATGGCAGATATGGTTCAGATCATTTCTCCGCCAGAGGCAAAGGATCGGATACTGGAATTGATTGAGGAGATGAAAGTAAATCAATCAGAAAAATGAGTGCAAAAAAAAGCCTCGAATTATTTCGAAGCTCTAGCAATTCTTACCCTCCAAATTTCCCTTTGAGCATTGCCAGTTTCTCTGCCATCGTCCCCTGAGGTTCTTCTTTTCTTTGAGTATTCCTGTTCGGTTTGTCCATTTTCTTTCCTCTTTCAGCAAAAGGATCTGATTTCATACTCAATCCGATACGTTTTCTGGCCACATCCACCTCCATGACCGTTACCTGAACTTTCTGATTGACATGAACGATCTCATTCGGATCTTTCACAAATCGATCAGCCAAATGACTCAAGTGAACTAGTCCATCCTGATGAACTCCCACATCTACAAAAGCTCCAAAAGCAGTGATGTTGGTAACTACTCCAGGAAGTTTCATTCCCGTTTTCAAGTCACTGATCGCGTTGACACTTTCTTCAAATTGGAATACCTCGAAAGTTTCCCTTGGATCACGTCCCGGCTTCGCCAATTCCTCCAAAATATCCTGCAAAGTCGGCAAACCAACCTGATCTGAAACATAGGACTTCAGATTGATTTTCTTTCTCAAATCCTCCGACTGAACTAATTCTTCTACGGATGCACCCAAATCTTTGGCCATGGATTCTACCAAAGCATATCTTTCCGGGTGAACAGCAGAAGCATCCAATGGATTCTTGGCCTGACCGATTCTCAAGAAACCGGCCGCTTGTTCGAATGCCTTATCTCCCAATCTCGGAACTTTCAGCAATTGACTTCTGGAAGCAAAAGGACCATTTTGATTTCTGAAGTCCACGATATTTTGTGCCAAAACAGGCCCCAAACCTGAGACGTAGGTCAGAAGCTGTTTGGAAGCGGTGTTGACTTCTACCCCTACCCCGTTTACAGCAGACATCACCGTATCATCCAGCGCATTTTTCAGTGAGTTCTGATCCACATCATGTTGATACTGCCCTACTCCTATGGATTTCGGGTCGATTTTCACCAATTCCGCCAAAGGATCCATCAATCTCCTTCCAATGGAAACAGCCCCTCTTACCGTCAAATCCAAATCTGGGAATTCCTCACGTGCCACTTCAGACGCTGAATAAATGGAAGCTCCAGCTTCATTGACCATGGTTACAATAACTGATTTTGGAAGCCCTAGGCTTTTTACAAAAGCTTCTGTTTCTCTCCCTGCTGTACCATTTCCAATGGCAATGGCCTGAACTTGATACTTCTCTACCAAACTTTTGACAGTCATGCCCGCCTCGGCAGTTCTTCGTTGCGGCTCATGTGGAAAAATGGCTTCGTACTGTAAAAATTGACCTTGTGGTCCCAAGCAAACCAGTTTACACCCCGTTCTAAAACCCGGGTCAATTGCCATCACGGATTTTTCTCCCAAAGGAGCTCCCAAAAGCAATTGTCTCAAATTCTCTGCAAAAACCCGAATGGCTTCTTCGTCAGCCTTCTTCTTGGTCAGAAGACGCACCTCAGTTTCCATACTTGGTTTTAGAAGTCTTTTATAGGCATCTTTTATCGCCAATTTCACCTGATCTACAGACTCATTGGCTTCATCTGCCAAGATTTCTCTTTCGATCAATCCTAAAGCATCCAATTCCTCTGGGCAGGAATCCAGCATCAAAAACAATTCTTTTTCACCCCTTCTCATCGCCAAAATCCTATGGGATGGTGCGGATTTGATCGGTTCTGACCAGTCAAAATAATCCTTATACTTTGCTGCTTCAGCCTCTTTTCCGGGAATCACCTTGGAAGAAAATGTTCCGTCTTCCAAGAATAGCTTTCTCATTTTCTCTCTCAAAGGAGCATTCTCATTGATCCATTCTGCTATAATATCCCGAGCTCCTTGAAGGGCTTCTTCAGCTGATTTCACCTCTTTTGCTTCATTGACATAGGTTTCTGCCTCGGAAGAAAGGTTACTGGATTTCTGCTCAAAAATCAATTCTGCCAATGGTTCCAAGCCTTTTTCTCGTGCGATAGTTGCTTTAGTTCTTCTTTTCGGCTTGTAGGGAAGGTAGATATCTTCCAATTTGGACATAGTCTCCGCCTCTTCTACAGATTTCTTCAACACATCAGTCAATTTGCCTTGCTCCTCGATTGACTTGAGAACCGCTTCTTTTCGCTTATCCAATTCGCGAAGTTGAGTTACTCGGTCACGGATTGCAGCCACCTGAACTTCATCTAGGCTTCCGGTCGCTTCTTTTCGATATCGGGAAATAAATGGTACCGTTCCTCCCTCATCCAACAAATCCAAGGTAGCTTTGACCTGATTTGGCTTGATGGAAAGTTCGGAAGCAATTTTTATCTCGTAATTCATACTCATTGGAAAATCTTTTCAATTTTGGACCTGCAAGATAAGGCAGCTTTTCTTTGAAAAAAGGCAAGTTCGTGAGACTTGTCACTAAACGTCTGAATCCGTGGAAGTAATTTTACCTTAACGATTGAAAGATTTCAAAATTGGAAAAATAGAATATGAATAGAGAAACGATTTTCAAAGAGTTGAAGTCTTGGGGCCTGATTTTGGCATTTTTTGCATTCTTGTATTTTACTGGGTTATTACCGGTGGTTCAAGGAGCTATCCAATCTGTTCTTTTGTCCACAGGATTGATCAAACCTAAAATAGAACGAGTTGACTTGACCAATAATGATTTTGATTACAGAGGTCATTTCATGGGATTTGATGGGAAAAGAATTGATTTGGAAGATTATAAAGGTAAAACCCTCTTCATTAATCTATGGGCTTCTTGGTGTGGTCCCTGCAGAGCAGAAATGCCACATATTTCAGAATTATATAAAAGTTTGGAAGGCGAAGAAAAAATCGAATTCCTAATGATCGGATTAGATAATGATATTGAAAAGAGCAGAAGAATGCTCGAAGGTAAATCCTGGACTTTTCCTACTGCCCATGCCTCTTTTGGATTGAACGAAGACCTTCAAAGTGAATCCATCCCTACTACATTGGTGGTAAATCCCGAAGGGAAAATAGTTTTCTACCAAGAAGGCATGAGCAATTTCAACACAAAAGAATTCAGGGATTTTTTGTTGGGTCTTTAAAGCCCATATTTTTTGATTACCTTTTGAAACTAATTTGATTTAAGATTTATTCGAGATTAAATTATACTTTCACAGCACCTATATAAATTATTGATTTTTAATTTTTTATAATTAATTATGCTTAAGAGAATTGGAATCAGTCTGGTTCTATTGTTTATATTTATTTGGTTGATTTGGTCCTACTCGGGAAGAAAAACTCCTGTTGACCCTCCCAAAATTTTCTTGTCTTTAGTTCAGGATATAAACCCTAGCGATACTTTAAAAAATAATTTGGTTGGCATCCAGCCATACATGGAAGAGGCAGATTTTGTTTTGCAAGAGAGGTATAGAAATAAACTGGAGCTTTACCTGGCGGAGGCAAAAAAATCCAATCTCATTCGAACTAACACGCTGGTCGTTTTTCCTGAAAATATTGGAACCTGGCTGATTTTGGTAGATGAAAAGCACAGTCTTGCTACTAAAAACAGATTGAATGAGGTCAAATCAACTTTGATTTGGAGTAATATTTTTGACTTTTGTTTGGCCTATTTAAGGACTGATGAAGAAGACAGATCCATGGCGGCTGTTTATAGAATGAAAGCAAAAAATATGGCTGAAGCCTATTATGAAAGCTTTTCTGGATTGGCGAGGCAGTTTCAAACCTATATAGTTGCTGGTTCAATCATCCTACCC
The DNA here is from genome assembly GCF_026652115.1 of Algoriphagus sp. PAP.12. Classification (GTDB taxonomy): domain Bacteria; phylum Bacteroidota; class Bacteroidia; order Cytophagales; family Cyclobacteriaceae; genus Algoriphagus. The sequence goes on from NZ_JAPPSQ010000026.1 coordinate 32,541, forward strand.
AAACCAAGTGTATTAGATGGTGAAATTTACATCGACATTACAGAACCCTTGGTAAACGCATCTTTTGTATTTGGCCCTGATGGAAAAATAATAGGAAATCCAATCATCAAAGAACACTCTGGTGGTTTTGATGATTTGCTCTTGAGTCTAAGTAATATTGATAATCATGAAGTCTTGGACCTGCCGGTCGGTAAAACTTCTATTTTAATTAATCAAGATGCATGGTTTAACGAGACATATCAATTGATAGAGAATTCTACCCCATCGATTATTTTAAATCCATCTTTTTCTCCAGGAATCAATTCTATGGCAGAACCTTGGGAGGGTTTTGGCATATCCACTCCTTCTTTTGAGATCGACTCTACTGATTTGGGAAATATTACCTTACTTGAAGCCATCGAAAAATATTCACTTCCTCAAAAAATCAATAACTCGAATGCCCAAATCGGCATGACTTTGTTTTTGAAGGGTGAATTTTGGGATCTAGGTGCAAGCGGTCAGCCACTGATCATCCACAAAGGTGATAGCCTTGAAATTCAAAATGCAGATCTAGGAGGTGTTTGGTCTCTTTCCTTTTAAGCATTAAAGAGAGATATTATCAATTTGTTAGCATTTCCATTTGAGAATTTCAGAGTAGTCTATTTTCCATTCCTTTGGGGTATTTTAATAGGAATTTCAAATGAACCATGAAAAATACTATACTACTCTTTTTGCTTTCTTTTTTGATTTTAAAACCAGAATCCAAAGCCCAGGAAGTCCGAGTTTACAAAGCTCCAAAATTTCAGGCAGACTGGACCAAACCGGGGATTCATCCTGATCGGATTGTACTTAATCCGGGCCCAGATCCAACAAGTCAAATGGCGGTAACTTGGAGAACCAGTCCAGAGGTTACAGTTGCCTATGCCGAAATAGCTCCAGCTACAGCTGCTCCGAAATTCTGGAGAAATGGCAAGACTCTGCTGGCAAAAACAACTGTTTTAGACGGAACTGAGATTGTCAATGCAGGACTTATTTCTGCAAATCATTCTGTCAAGTTTGCTGGACTTGAACCCAATACCATTTATGGTTATAGGGTTGGTGATGGAGAACATTGGTCAGAATGGTTCCAATTCAAAACCGCTTCAGATGAAAAATCTGCTCCTTTTTCCTTTTTATATGTTGGTGATGCGCAAAATTACGTATTAGAACTTTGGTCTCGCCTGATTCGAGAAGGCTACAGACAAGCACCCAATGCGGACTTCATCATTCATGCAGGAGATTTGATCAATACTGCACATCGAGAACAAGATTGGCATGAATGGTTTACCGCTGGAGGTTTTATCCATAGCATGCTGCCAACCATTGCTGTTCCCGGCAACCATGAGTACAATTACCTTTCCGAAGCGAAAAGAGATGAAGGAAGACAACTTTCCGCTCAATGGAAGCCTCAATTCACTTTACCGGAAAATGGTCCTGAAGGCCTAGCGGAGACAGCTTACTTCATTGATTATCCAGATGTAAAAATGATTTTTTTAGACAGCAACAGAGACCATGAAAAACAAGCAGAATGGTTAAGAAAAATCTTGGCAGAAAATGATAAAAAATGGACGATTGTTTCCTATCACCATCCCCTATTCTCAGCTTCTGCAGGACGTGACAACGATGAGTTGAGAGCTATCTGGAAACCTATCTTTGATGAGTATAAGGTTGACTTGGCTCTACAAGGACATGATCACAGTTATGCAAGAGGCCGGGCCAATCCCGGAGAAAATGACAATGTTATGGATGGTATGAATATGAGAGATCAAACAGGAACTGTCTACGTTGTATCTGTCAGTGGTGGAAAAATGTACGGTTTAAATCCAAATGGATGGGAAGGCACGGAAGCCGTTAGAGACAGAGCTGCTGAAAACACCCAATTGGTTCAGGTGATCAGCATTGAAAATAATACGCTCAAATTTGAATCCTTTACTGCTATAGGGGAATTATATGATGCGTTTATCCTGGAAAAGCAATCCAATGGAATCAACCAATTCACTGAATTGAAGCAAGAACTGGGTCCTGAATATCGATTTGATAATACTATCCCTTATGAAGACCCATTGCCGCAAGAACTTAAGAGAAAGATAGAAAATGATTTCCCTGGCTTTGAAGTAACACGGGTGAATTATAGAGAAAACGATGGGGTAATCAGCATCGCTATCCGAATAGAGAAAGGTGAGGAAGAAAAGAATATCATCATCGATCTAAAAGGAAATATTCTCTCTGAGAATTGAAAAAATAAAAGCCTTTGAAAACAA
>NZ_JAPPSQ010000027.1 GCF_026652115.1 Algoriphagus sp. PAP.12
CCCCCAATGATCCACTTTATGTCTTTCCTATACCTGATGTAGAAATCCAGCGGAGCGGAATTGCTCAGAATAATAGGAAGTAATCTGAGAGTTAAGAGGTGGATCTAAGGAATTCGTATTCCGCCTAAGATCCAAAATGGGTATGAAAAAAGGGGAATCCTCAATGGCTTCTTTGGCCTATTGTTTATCACTCTCTTAATCTTTTCGAGTCTCTATTGAAAGCAATTTTTTGGGGTATTGATCAGGCCAATTTCTATACCCTGCTTTCTCTTTGTTATCTCGAATATTCCAACTTTAAGATTTATAACATTAATATGAAAAAATACCCAGAGCTTATGCTCTGGGCTTTTGAAATTATGGAAGTGCTACAAACTGACCTTCATTTAAAACCGTTTTGGACCCATTGACAGGATCGTTTCCGGAGAAGGTCACAGTACATTCCATAGATGCTTCATCGCATCTATAGCGCTCTTCGTCTACCTCATCGGTGACATCAATGTATTGACCGGGATTTAAAGGGTCTGGTGTCCAAATGATCGTGGAACTTCCCGGTTGGACAGTTGGTCCATTGAAGGCCAAAGCCGAAAATGCTGCTAAAATAAATGCAAACAAGGGTAATCTTTTAATTAAAGTATTCATAAGTATGGACCCTTTTTTAACCGATCAAAAAGGGACAAACCGTTTATTTTCTTTCTTAGCGAAAGAAATGGTTGGAGCCTACTTTTTTAAAGGGTTTTCGGCAATTCCCTTTCTTGTTGCCAGTTACTGACGGGGCTCCTGACTCCCGTCCCAGGAGCGACAACAATACTTTGATCAAGGATTGATGAATTGTTTCATAGACAATCCTATTCTTGTTTAATTTCCGATTGAAGATTGGAAAGCTTGTTTTCATTCGCGGGGATTGAAAGTCCCCAGATTGAAAAGCCAATAAATAGGAGGTTGATATAAAAATGTGTCTGCCATCCAATTGAATCAAATATGCCAGCACAACTACAGGGAACCCGCGGAAATGATCCTACCCAAATTAAACCGATGTATGTGGTGAAGATTGTAAGCAGGAGGGAAGATCCCAGAAAACCCCACCATCTTGTTTTCTTGAAAATTAGCAGAATGGCAAGTCCGATTTCCAAGCAGGGAACGGCAAATGCCAAAATGTCTGCCAAATATTCTGGAAACACTTGATTGTGAATAGCTTGGTAATTCTTACTCCAGTTCAATAGTTTATCCAAGCCTGGATATAACAAGAATAGGATTAAAAGACTTTGAATTATTAACCTGATTCTTCGCATATCAACTTCCTCCTTCCTTTAGGTTATTCTCCAAATTCATCAATTCATTGGATCAAAATCAAATTTGACTGTTGAACAACGTTAAGAATTGAATGAACAACAATTTGGAAAGTATATATTGTTGAGATGATATGTGGTTAAACGAATAATAAATAAAAATAAAAATTGGTTATAATTTTAAATGGTATAATAAATAGAAAAAAATAGATGTTTTTTGGTATATCTTCTTAAATATTAGTAGATTGAACTAATAGATCATTGGTCTGATCAAATATTTGTTTTCCTAGTAAATAGTATCATAACCCAGAATCTGTGTAAGGGTAATATGACTTTCAATTCTAATGAACAAAAGAGAAAGAGGTGTCATATATGCACAAGATATCATGGTTTTTACCGGTAGGAGTAGATCGTATGCTTATAGTATTATTAAGCAAGTGAAGGAGTATTACGGAAAATCGAAGCATCAACTGGTAACAGTCCAGGAGTATGCTGACTTTCATGGTATCGACGTCAAAGAGGTGAAATCTTCACTGGGGTAGAGTTCTGAGAAGCAAAAAGCGGATACTTAAAAAAAGTTATCCGCTTCAATCAGGATTTTCTCCCCCCGGAATGACGATCCGGTTATGTTAAATTGATCTGGTTAGCCCAGTTTACTAGTTTCGATGCTTCGGCACCTGCTGTTTTGTCTCAAAAGCCAGTAATAGTAGTGAGACATTCTCTAAAAAAGCTCGTTGTTTTTCCAGTTCCAGCGGCTTTTTTTTCCCTTTCTGATAGGACTGGAATGGTTTCCCATTCCAGTTTAGGTTCCTTTATTTCTTGTTTGTTCATAATTGTTTTTTTTGGTTAGGTATGAAAAGTAGAGGTTTGAGTGAACGGCTCCAAAAATCGGTTTCCAACAACAATTTGTATTTATTCAGTCGCATTCTGGATAGGATATTTGATTTTCCATTTCTTCTATTATTAGGTTTATGGATTAGCTATTTTTTGTTGGATTTTATTTCAAGATTGGTTTTACAGATTCATATTGGCCCTATGGAAACTGCCAGCCATTTAGTCTTTGGTTTTGCATTTTCCTTTATCCTATTTGATTATTTGTTTCCTAGAATATTTTTTGATGGTAAATGGATTTCAGGATTTGTGGGGATACTTTTTGTGATTGGATTTTTGACAGTACTTAAATTCCAGCTTATCTTTTATCCCCTTGCTTTTTGGAAAGTTGATTTTCAGACTTATTGGTTGGAGGGATTGAGGATCGTACAGTTCCAGTTTTTTACTTTTACGGTTTGGGTCTTTTTTGCCTATCATCAAATTCAAAAAGAGAAAATTGAAAAAGAGGTAGCCTTAGAAAAACTCTCAATCGAACATAATTCTTTGCAGCTCAGTCCACATTTTATGTTGAACCTGTTTTCTGCTTTGATAGTACAGGTCCGAAGTAATTCTGCGAGTTTATACCATGACTTGGAAAATTTTTCAGTGATGCTCAAATACGGATATAAGAGCTTAACTATTGAAAACAGCCTTTTGGATGAATTGACTGCTATTGAATCGTATTCAAAATGTCAATATTTAAGATTTGGGGAAAAACTTCAAATGAAATTACATCTGGATTATGAAGGGGAAATTGCCAAACATGTGTTTCTTCCAAAAATGATCCTGCTGACTTTGGTAGAGAACATATTTAAACATGGAGTATTCCTCAAACCAAAGACTCCCTGTATAATCAATTGTAAATTGGGAGGAGGGATTTTTGAGGCTCCAATTAAATTTTCCTTTATGATTTTTAATCTGGTAGATGTGAACCGCGATTTTCCGGAATCTGGATTTGGAATGGAATCGGTTTTAAAGATCCTGAAATACAATTTTGGTGATCAGTTCTGTTTTATTTATAGCCTCGTGGAAGGTGAGTTTTCTTTGCTTTTATCAATTGATTATGGACAGAATATTTAAAGTAGGTTTAATTGATTATGAGGTTTCAGCATTGATAAATTTAGGGGAAATTATAGATATGATACCTGAATTTGAGGTGGGCTTTAAAACCACAGATCCAAATGAGGGGCTTTCAAAAATTCTTTCTGGTGAAGCTGAAATTTTAATAACAGATGTAGTAATACCTAACTTGGGTGGACTGTCTATTTCAGAAAAATTAGAGGGCACAGGTATTCCTATTATATTCTGTTCAGCACATGATCGATTTGCTGTTTCTGGTTATCAATTGAATGCTGCATATTTTATTCTTAAACCTGCTTTCTTTACCGAAGTTTCCAAGGCTCTGCATACAGCACGGATGAAATTGGAATCCTCCAACGAAAAAGCTTTAATGGGTCGGGAAAATGTAAGGCTGATCAATGGATCGGGTGGGATTACAGGTGAAACGATAGATGTTTCCGAAATTGTTTATTTAGAACAATCCGCCAATGTAACCACCCTCCATTTTATCAATGACAAGAAATTCGTCGTCTCCTCTTTGACCAATTTTTTGAAAGGACTGAAATATTCCAATTTGGTAAGAGTTCACAAATCCTTTGCTGTAAATATTCTGTTAATCAAAAAAATCAATTTTACTCAGATCACATTAAAAAATGATCAAAAGATCCCATTGGGGAGAGGATATAGAGAAGGGCTAAACGACTATTTTTCAGATAAAATCCTTTAAATGATTAAAGGTGTTTTCCTTTCACAGGTTGGATATTGTAATTTCTTCTTGGGGATTTAATTCTTGGTTCTGATTTAACCTTAAGGCTTTTGTGTTAATAATCTGGATAATTTCTTTCCTATTTTAGTTTCTATGAAGATGCATTTTTATGGTAAATCCTTTTTCCGAGCATTCGATAGACCAAATACCTGATGCTTTCTTCCTTGGAAAAAGCATTCAATGGAAGGGATCGGTTGATCAACATGTGTAAATGATTTGAAATAAGAATATGACATTTGCCCGGATCTTTAAAGTTGGAATGGTTGCGAAGGGACTGGAAATAGGTTGCGATGAATTTTTTCCTAGAGTCTTCAAATTCCTGTATTAATAATAGTTCAATTTCCTTCCTAATGGATTTTTGTTGTTCCGATCCCAGTGATTTAAAATGTTTACCCAGAATTTTTAAATGCTTATTTTTCAAATCTGAGTGATAAAATACCTCAGTAAAAAGGGTAGCAATCCAGATGATTCTTTCTTCTTCAGGCATGCATAGAATTGGTGTTTTTAGTTCGGAATTGCCCAATAGGCAATCAGTGGATTCCATTGAAAAAAGGAGCTCTGAGATTTTTAAGTCCTGTATTTTCGAACCATATTTCTCATGTTCCGGGAAATAATTTGCAGTTTGAAAATGGAGATTTGGTGCAAGCTTTTTGAATTGGTTATAAACTGTTCCAATGAGCTGTTGCTGATTTTTTTCGCCCACATCAAGAAACCTCAATCTTATCTCTACCGATGGGGAAGCATAGCATAAGTAATACCATTTTAGATTTGGAAAATCTTGTAATATGGTTCTTACCAATGTTGGAATTACTCCCTTTAGAACAGGGATTAAATCATTTCTATTGCTTTGAATTTTAAGATATAAACAGCCTTTTTCAGGTTCATCTCTATAATTTATGAATTTTGGGAGATCTGTATGTTTGGGATTTGGTTTTCTCTGGTAAACAAACTGAGGATAAAGTTTAGTATGGTTTTTTGTATGAAAAGGACTTTCTATAACACTGATCTTTTCGCTTAGGTTTAAAGATTCTTTTCTTTGAAGTTCTTGAAATAAGAGTATTAATTCATCTTTCCTGTTCCATTTCAATACCAACTCCTGATCAAGGTTTCCAATGGAAAGAATTTTGGGTATTCTATTCTTTTCAAACCAGTTTAACAAGTTTTCTTTTGTGGGGAATTGCTCCTTTTGAATTCTCCACCTTCTTTCCTGTAATATGATATTACTACCCCAATTAAACTGGGGGAGATAGCTTGAATTAAGTAAGAATCCGGATTGATAGGCAATGAAACGGAAACTATCCTGATTGGAAATTTCCCAAAGCAAACGGAAAATCGGATGTGAAATTTGACTTCCGTTCAAAGGATGTTGGAATACGGGAATGATTTCTAAATTAAGACGCCTATGGACAAGTATGATCCTTTGGTTATGGATGCCTAAATAGATTTCATTGAGTGGAATGGAATTCGAATCTTTATCAAAAAATGGGGAAATATGGTGATTGAAAAGGTTGATGTGTTTACTGATGAAGTTGATCGTTTCCGATTCAAAAATTTCCACATCGCAAAAAATCAATCTCTTGGATTTCAATAAATCCTGATGAGTCAATTGTTGATATTCTTGGATGGGCGGAAAGTCACTGAATCTACCAGTATAGACAAATGGACGGTTGCAAACCAAATTGTCCACTATTATTTTATTATTTTTTCCAAGTCTAAAAACGACCTGAATATCATGGATTCCTGGATGTTGATTGGACTGCTTGACATCTTTTTTTAAATCTATTTCTTTCTGATTTTTCCCTAAATTAATTTCAGATAAAACTGAAATTTCTTCCGGATCTCTTAGGTCCATCTGGTTTAAGTTTTCAAAAAGATCATTATCCTTTAAAAGAGTTTCTAGGGAATTAAAAGTGTCATCGTAAGAATTTGAATAGAATTTTTTGAATCGACTAATTAGTGATCTATCGTGAGATACAAACAGGGCGCCACTGGTGTTGATGAAATCATCGAGTTGAGATTGAATTTGTTTTTCGAGTTTGGGTACTGTCCTCAAATAACTATTTATCTGATTGTTTTTGTGTTTTTCCTGGTATTGAAATTTGTTTTGTAAGAAGCCGGTAAATCGGAGTTTGTCCCAAACTTCTTTTTGCGACTTTTTATCGAAAGACTCGTAAAGCTTGGAGTATGATTCCTGGCTAATATGATCTTGGAATTCAAAGAAATGCAACAACTTGTCTATGGCTGGATTAAAGGAGAAAATATGATGAACCCATTTTTCTTCATTTTGAGAGTAGGCCCAAAACTGAATTTTATTTCCAATTCTTTTGATCCCGATGGGTAAACCCCAAATCTTGTTATTGCTTAATACCGGATTAATAGAGTAAATCTGTTTATCCAAATTGATTTCCAGTTCTGATTGGGTTTCTTGACTCCATTGACCAATTCCAACCCCTGACCACATTCCAAATGGAGTGGGTCTATATCTTCCCCTGATTAAATACTTGAAGATTTTTTGCTGAATGGAGTAAGGAAGTTCAGAATAGCCCTTATCCTGAATTGCCTCTGTTAAACCTGGGGAGGAGAGTTCTAGAGCAGATTTGATCCAATTCCAATTTTTTTGGATTTCTGTCTTATTTCCGGGATCAAATTCAACCAAGGGGATTCTATAGATAAACATATTTCTTTTTTGAAGAATGTTATCTCTTTGGAAATTCCAATTCAACTTTCCTCGAAAATCAACAGGATTTATTGCTTCATCAGCAGTTTAAATGTGACTTCAATGAATTGAAGAGTTCTGAATCAAATGATCTGTGCCGGTTGTTAGATTGAAGATGAAAGGAATCTTTGGAATAAAAGGTGCAGAATTTTAAACCATCCTGATTCTGTCCAAAAAGTATTTATGATTCCATAGAATCCATATATTTTTTCAATTTTTTGATTACCAGTTTATTAGTTTCAGTTTAAGGTTCTTCAAAAATGCTTGATTGGGCCAGAGAATGATGTTTTCGGTTGGCTCATTAGGCATATCCTAAAGTTTTTAAAGAATGTGAAATGCTAACCAACTGATGTATGAAAGTTTTTATTGAAGGACTCCTAGATGAAATGGGCCAGTCTCTTGACCTTATTTCAAATGAAACTGTAAATGAATTGCAGAAAGCTGAAAGATGTGGTAAACAGGTGAACACGATATTACTTCAGCTAAGAGGTTTTATGGAGGAATATCGATTTGGAGACCAAAAAGAAGAGATCCAATTTTTTAAATATTACAAACCTCTGATTTTAAAAGAGCTGATATTTTATGCGGAATTGGCCTATATAGAATCCAAAATGCCTATTGGAGAGAAAGAAAAAGTCAAATCCTATTTCCATCATATTATTGACCAATACCAGGACTTTTTTGGCCGGAACCATCAGTTGTACATCTATTATCAATTGGATAGAGATGATTTGGACAATTTATTTTTTTTAAAGGAATCTAAACCCCTGTCTGTAATCCCTGATTATTCCATTGATTATGATCCATCATTTTCTTCACCCAATAGCAACAAGTTAGCAAGGATCATGGCTTTTGAAAAAATGATTGATTACATCCGGAGACGATTGAATCAATTGGAGCTGGGTATGGATTCAAAATCTGGAAATACAACAAAACACAAATGGACAGATTCCAAATCAGCTTTGATCGAACTGGTCTATGCACTGCATTCCAGAGGGGCTGTCAACCATGGGAAGAGTGATGTTAAAATGATCATCCAGATCATGGAATCTCTTTTTGATGTGCAGGTGGGTAATTTCTACAGGACCTTTCAGAGTATGCGGATCAGAAAAAAGAACCGAACTATTTTTTTGGATAGTTTGAAGGACAGTCTGGAAAAACGAATGGACGAAACGGATATGAGGATTTAACTATTGATTGTCGATGATTCTATATGATGTGTTAATCTGTACGGTGAGTTTGGTGATATTTCTTTTTGGGTTTGCAATGCGATTTTGGGTAGAGAAGAGAAGGTTTTACCGAAGAGGGGTTGGAGGATTGCAACAATTTCCCAGCTATTCAAAAGCATTGGCCGTATCAGCTTTGGAGAGGTTTGTCAAGTGGTTGAGTTATCCTGTTCAGATTTTCGGGTTTCTGCTGTTTTTTATTTGGATTGTTTTTGTCAGAGATAGGTTCAGGGAAACTGATAAAATAAAAGTTGAAAAAATGAAAGTCGAAAAAGGGAAAAGCTCCCAGAATCACTTTTCCCCGTAAGGGGATATTCTTTGATAAAAAAAGCAGCCCTATTCCCAAAATTTCAATTCCATTTGGCTGTGGATACCTACAAAGGCCATTCGTCTTTGAATGTTCTGGTAAGTGAGAAATTGTGCGATTCATTGTCCTGAACCAGACAGGCATTGAGCTGGCTTGTGATTGCTTGTTCATCCAAATCCTGACCGATGATGACCAGTTCATTCATGCGGTCTCCATATTGCACATTCCATTTGTTAAGAATGAGCTTTCGATTATCTTTATAGGCTGGATTCTTAATTCTTTCTTTCTCAGAGTAAGCGGCCCACCAAGTTCCAAATGCTTCTGCTTTCAATGATCCTCCGGCCTGACTCCATAAGAGGGCATGATGGGGCCTGGAAGCCAACCAGAACAGGCCTTTGCTTCTGACAACATTTTTGGGCCAATTATTCCGGATATAGTTCCAGAATCTGCCCGGATGAAAAGGACGCCTGTTTCTGTAAACAAAGCTGCTGATCCCATACTCCTCTGTTTCGGGAACGTGCTCCTTGTTCAGCTCCTTTAACCAACCGGCCGATTGTTCGGCTTTGTCATAATCAAACATTCCGGTGTTCATGATTTGCTGGATCGGCACCTTCCCAAACGAAGTCCGGATGATGTTGGCTTCCGGATTCAGCTTGATGAGGAATCCTTCCAGAAGCCTCAAGTTCTCCTCTGAAACCAAATCGGTCTTGTTCAGCACAATCACATTGGCGAATTCCACCTGGTCTGTTAACAGGTTCACGATGGAACGGGAATCCTCTGGATCATCGGTCATATCCCGATCTACGATAGTTTCTGCCGATCCAAAGTCATTGAAGAAATTAAACGCATCCACCACCGTTACCATCGTGTCCAGGCGGCTGATGTGACATAAATCCAATAAGCTATCTCCGGTTTCAAAACTGAACGTCTGGGCAACGGGGACGGGTTCGGAGATGCCGGTACTTTCAATCAATAGGTAGTCAAACTTCTGTTGTTTGGCTAGTTTCTGGACCTCTTCGATCAAATCTTCACGCAAAGTACAGCAGATACAGCCATTGGACATCTCAATGAGTTTCTCTTCGGTCCGGGAGAGTTTGATTTCATTTTGGACTAGTTTGGAATCGATATTCAACTCGCTCATATCATTGACAATCACGGCAACCTTATATCCTTCTCTATTTTGAAGAATGTGATTGAGAAGGGTGGTTTTTCCCGCTCCCAAAAAGCCGCTTAAAACGGTAACCGGTATTTTAGTTTTCATGCTTGGATCGGGCTTGTGTACAGGATGGATAATCCACTTTGGATTTTTTGATGGCTTTCCAATTCAGGAAATGACCCCAGGCAATGACTATTGCCCCTAGGGGAGTGATGACCGACTCCAAAGATTCGGGTGCCCACAGTAGGCCGATGGAAATAATCAAAAAGCCAAGACTGACAATTAAGATTGGAAGCATCTTCTGGTGGTGGCGGATATAGCCATGGGAAAGCGCATACAAGGCCAGAAATAAGCTCGACAGAACCACGGCATATTCGATATAAGGATTTGCCAAAAAGCCCAGTCCCAAAAAGGGAAGGGTGCTGATCACAAAAGGTAAAAATGCACAGTGGATGGCACAGGCAAGGGATGCCGAAAAGCCAATAAAGTCCAAATGCGCACCGATAAAGGTGTTTTTCATAAATTCTTTAAATGCAAATGAGTTGCAAATATAGGGTTAATATTTAAATGCAACAATATTGCAATAAATAAAATCTGTCCTTAGGTTTGTGCTTTCTATTTGCTTATTTATGCTGATTTCACATTCACTTTCTTTTCAATACAATACCTCCAATCACTTTGAATTCCCTGATATAGTTTTGGATAGGGGGGAGAATCTGCTGATTCTGGGAGAATCGGGGATCGGGAAAACCACCCTGCTTCATTTGTTGGCCGGACTCTTAAAGCCGGCATCCGGAAGGATTGAGGTGGGAGGTGTTGACCTGACCCGATTAAATGGAAAGGAGCTGGACCGGTTCAGGGGCTCCCAGGTGGGAATTGTCTTTCAGAAACCCTATTTCATCCAGTCTCTCACCTTAGGAGAAAATTTACAGATGATCCAAACATTGGGCAGAAAATCCATAGATATCCATGCCATTCAACTGCTCTTGGATGAGCTGGGACTTTTTGATAAGATTCATTCCAAAACACATCGTTTATCGCAAGGGGAGCAGCAGCGGGCGGCAATTGCCCTGGCTCTGGTGAATCGACCTGCTTTGATTCTTGCGGATGAACCGACCTCTGCCCTGGATGATAAGAACTGCAGCAAAGTCATCAAGCTGTTAAAACATCAAACTGCAAAATATGGAGCGAGTCTGTTGCTCATTACCCACGACCATCGCTTGACTTGCGAGTTTGAAAACTCAGTGACCCTTCAATCCCAAAATCCATGACAATTTTCCACCTGAGTTTCAAAAATGTCCTTTCCAAGCCACTTTCCACGGGCTTGAGCCTGTTGCTACTTTCTCTGGGCGTAGGTCTTATCTGTTTGATGCTGCATTTGGAACGGCAGCTCAAAGAGCAGATGAGTTCCAATATCCGAGGAATTGATATGGTAGTGGGAGCCAAGGGGAGTCCACTTCAGCTTATTCTTTCGGCCGTGTTTCAGGTGGATGTCCCCACAGGCAATATTTCACTTTCTGAAGCGGACCAATTACTAAAAAACCGCTTGATAGACTATGGAATTCCTCTTTCCTATGGGGATTCTTACAGCAGCTTTAGAATTGTTGGGACAGAGCACCGCTATCCTGAAATCTACCAGATGGAGCTGGCCCGGGGTAAACTATGGACCCAATCCATGGACGTAACCATTGGAGCGGCTGTGGCGGAAAGAACCGGTTTGAAACTAGGGGACACCTTCCTGGGATCCCATGGACTCAGTGAGGGAGGGCATGTGCATGAAGAGCAGGAATATAGGGTCGTCGGACTATTTAAAGCTTCAGGCTCTGTCCTGGATCAGTTAATTCTTACCGATCTGCAAAGTGTCTGGGATATCCATGATTCCCATTCTCACGAACCCGGATCTTTGGATCCTTCCGAAAGGGATGGTCCTCATCATGACCAGGAGGAGCACGAGCACGATACTTCTTCCCAGTCCGAGGATCAGGAACTTGCTCATTCCCAGTCCCAACACCAGTCTCAACCCCAACAAGCAGAAGGGCGACAAATCACTGCTCTTTTGATCAAATTCAAAAATCCATTGGGACTGGTTCAGCTTCCTCGTCGGGTCAATGAAGACACGAACATGCAGGCCGCATTGCCTGCTTACGAATTGAACAAACTCTTTTCATTGATGGGGATGGCCACTGCTACCTTAAATCTGGTGGCGCTGGTGGTGATCCTCGTTTCGGGGCTGAGTGTATTTATCAGTCTCTATCTCAGTTTAAAAGACCGTATTTATGAAATGGCCCTGCTCCGGGCTTTTGGGGCATCCAAAGGCCAGTTGCTGGGAATGATCGTTCAGGAAGGACTGCTGATCTCCTTTTTCGGTTTTGGAATCGGGCTGGCCCTGAGCAGGTTGATTTTGCTTTTGCTCAACTGGACCCTCCAATCTGGATATCCTGTCGGATTCTTTCAGCCGGATTTGCTTTGGGAGGAAATTTTCCTCTTTGCCCTCACCTTGGTAATCGGTCTGTTATCAGCTTTGATTCCCGCTATTTCAGTGTATAGAATTGATATTTCCAAAAGTCTTTCCCATGCCTAGATTCAGTCTTTTTCCCAGTCTTTTCTCTTGTATTTCCATCCTTCTGTTTTGTTTTCTTTTCAGTCTTTCCCCACCGGCTCATTCTCAGACCCAAATTGACTGGGACATCCTAAGTGATGTCAAATTCACAGACAGATACAATGAGAAGGTGCAGGCCTATTATTATTTTCCGGAGTTTGGCCCCAGCGTAAAAGCCCTGCACGGCAAAGAGGTAGTCATCAAAGGGTATTTATTGGTAATCGACCCGGAGAATGATATTTATATACTTTCCGCCAATCCTTTTTCAGCCTGTTTCTTTTGCGGAGGAGCCGGACCTGAATCCATTATAGAACTCAAGGTTCCCTTGAATCATCCCCGGTTTAAAATGGATGAGGTCCTGACATTTCGAGGGACTCTGAAACTCAATGCTGTGGACATTTATCAATGTAATTATATTCTGGAAAACGCATGGCCCAGTCAATAGATTGGTAAAGGAGGGGGCCTGGGTGGATTGGATTGGGGGTTGAGGAATCGGTGAATTAGTAGCGAACGGTTCCCCCAGTTTAATTTTTTGTTATAGCTGGACCGGATGTTAATTCGTAACATTTGAGCTGGATCCAGGAGATTGGGTCTAATGAAAAATGTGTTGAAGTTTTAGGGTCAGTTGTCCTTTGCTAACGCGTTGATTAAAAATGGATTGATATAATAATTGGGTCTTCCTTCTTTTTTGATCAATACCTCATCATTTGCCAATTGATTTAGATAGGTAGCAGCGGTTTGACGGGACTTGAGCATTAAAGCCTGTTGTACATATTCTATCCTTGTATAGGGATGGTTGAATAAATGATTGAGCAGGTCTTGGCTGTAGAATTTATAGTTTTGACGGAGAATATTTTTAAGTTCCATCATTGCCATTTTGATCTGTAAAACCTTTTGCTGAGTGTGTAGGGCGGTACTTTCAACCCCTTGAATCATATAGAGTAGCCATCCTTCCCAATCTTCTTGATCCCGCACAGCCTGTAAATGGTGGTAATATTCTTTTTTATTCTGAATGATATACCTGCTCAGATAGAGAATTGGAAGATCCATTAAACCTTGAAGGACGAGGTAGAGAATATTGATGATTCGTCCTGTCCTTCCATTTCCATCATAAAATGGATGGATGCTTTCAAATTGGAAATGGATAATCGCCATATTGACAATTGGATCCAGATCACTCATTTCAGTATCATTGATGAACTTTTCCAGATTCTGCATGAGTGCTACAATACTATCGGCGTTCTGAGGTGGAGAATAAATTACTTCGCCAGTTCGGTCGTTTTTAATTGTGGTGCCAGGAAGTTTTCGGAAGCCAGCGTTATTCTCTTCTAATGTGGCTTGAATCTCGAGAATATGATTGCTGGTGAGGAGCCGGTTTTGTCTTACTAGATCAAATCCTCTTTTAAGTGCTGCTACCTAATTTTTGACTTCTTTGGTCTCGGGGCTGATGTCACGTTCCAATCCTAAAGTAGATTTGTATAATTCATCATGAGTGGTGACTATGTTTTCTACTTCCGAGCTGTCTTTTGCCTCTTGGAAGACCAAAGAATTAATTAAAATATCTTGTCTTGGGATGCTATTTGCAAGACCCTTTTATTGTCCCAATGCCTGATGTGCAGTGGTCAAAGCCTTAAGAACCGGTCTGGTTTCTAAGTCTTTTGGGTAGGGTAAATTGGAAGGCTGCCAGGTCATCAGGATACTTTTAGGATAATTTACAGGGATTTTTTTAACACTAGGGTTTTTAGTGTTAAAAAAATCTGATTTTTCTAACACTGTAAGATTCAAAGTCAAATTATTTCTATTTCTTTAACAGTAGCACAAAAGCTTCCAAGTTCTTTTGATTTTCTTTCATCAGTTCTTTCAAACTTTTTTCAACTTATTTCCATTGATGATTTCATCAGGTGAATCATAGGCTACAGCTTCATAGATAATCTCTTTGTAGCAGTTGATACTGAGATCCCAATCATTTGAATCTATTTTAGGAACTGGAACCATGAAAGAATTTTCCATTGGAATCGGTGACTTGATTCTTGGAAATCGGGGATATTTTGATCAGGACACCGGGAAGGGAATTGCCCCTCTGATCGACAAGGATGCCATTGAGATTGGTATTTTGCTGCGCAACTGCTAGGCTGGCAAAAAAAACTACACAAAAATACAATGGACAATAGTTTAGTTTATTGCATCGCTTTTTTATTGGAGAATTAGAAAGTTTAGTACCCGAAGCCATGCGGTTGCAGCCGTATGGCTTCTTCTATTTAATGGTTGTTATCTTTCTTATTGTTATTTAGGCTAATTATAAACTTAAAAAAAGCTAAGCTTCAAAACTAAACTGACAAAGAGTTCTAAAGATTTTTCACTAAAAACTTTTTGTAAGCTTTCCTTCATGAGATCATTTTTGGATTTACGGGTAAAGGATAGGCATAGGGACAGGTTTAATTGGTTTGATCAGTTGCCTCTAAAAGGACTTGGTTGAGCTGACGGGATTGACCAGGCAGCCCGTGGCTATTGCTGCCCGGACGATGTCCAGGACCCAATAGAAGAAAGGAGTGAGGTTTTTAAATGCATTGATTTTCACCTGATTAATATTTAATCAGGATGGGTCACTCTGGTTCAACTTACTTATTATTGTCTTACCCAATTGATCAATGGATGAGGTGAATTGCCCTTTGGGTTTTAAATCAATCCATGTGGAATTCCCATCTTTTCTCTAAGACTAAAGAGGTGCCTGTATGGTGCTTTATTTGGTCCCCGCCCTTTATTATCAGGGCATAGCGGTAACTGTCTAAAAGAAACGCTCTTGTTGACTGTTTTTGAAAAGTACCGCTGTTTAGGGGGATGGGTTTATTGGATTTTCAAATGGAAAGCGAATGAAAAAAACACGAAAATGAACAAAGAAAACAAGCGAAATAGAAAATTGTATGTTTGGTTGTCGGATCAGGAGATGACTACCATCAAGTCCTATTTCCAGCAAACAATTCTACCAAACCTGAGTGAATACGTAAGAGAAATTCTCCTTAAAAAACCTGTAATCGGACGCTATCGAGATACCGGGACAGAAGAGCTGTTAAAGGAGTTAACAGTCATGAGAAGGGATTTTCATGACTTGATCATAACTTACAATCAGCAGACTAAAAAACTGAATACTGCCTCCGAATCTGAAATTAATTCCAGTCAAGAGCAAGTTCATCAACTGGAACAGATCATCCAGGAATCAGCAAGGAAACTAAGTCGTTTTTTGGATCAGACTGCAGAGAAATGGTTGCTATCCTAAATAACGGTTCCTCAATCGCAAGGCCTGTTCAATACAATGAGAATAAGCTGAAGGAGGGGACTGCGGTTTTTCTTTCTGCGGTCAATTATCCGGGGAATTCAACCGGTGATTCTCCTGATCTCCGGAAGAAATATTTAGTGAAAATAACGGGGTTGAACCCTCGAAAGAAAATCAATTCAGTCCATGTTTCGCTTAATTTTTCTCCCGATGATACGCTGGAAAAAGATCGGTTGATTCAGATCTCCAAAGAATATATGAAAGGAATCGGTTTTGGAGAGCAACCTTTTTTGATCTATCAACACCTGGACGCAGGCCATCCTCATCTGCATCTTGTGACTACCAATATCCAATTGGATGGGAAAGCGATTTCTCTACACTACTTGGTTAATTTGAAGTCGATTCCGACCTGTAAAGCAATAGAAAATCGCTTTGGATTGGTCAAGGCAGGGGAACAAAAGCCTGCTGTTAGTTCCACCAAACGAGTAGATCTTTCCCCTTTGGAATATGGTAATTCAGAGATGAGAAAGGGAATTGGAAACATCCTCCAATCCATCTTAAAAAACTATTCCTATACCTCTTTAGAAGAGTTGAATGCCGTGTTGAAAGGCTATAATGTGGTGGCTGATCGAGGAAAAGAAGGCTCTATGCTCTATGAGAGAAGAGGGCTGTGTTTTCGGATTCTTAATAAAAAAGGGCAGAAGATAGGAACACCGATCAAGTCCAGTTTATTTCATTTTAAAGCCACGCTGGCCGGTATTGAATCTAGATTTGCTGAAAATGAAAAGGCCCGAAAATTTCATGAGTCAGCATTGAAATCCACCATAGATTTAACCCTATTTAAATCTCCCAATTTGAGGATAGAGGACTGGATTCAAAGACTTGATAAGCAAGGGGTTGTAGTTGTAAAAATAGAAAATCAAGAAGGAAGATTGGTTGGATTAACCTATGTAGATCATCGAACAAAATGTGTTTTCAATGGAAGTTCTTTAGGGAAAGACTATATCGCAAAAGCACTCGTGGCTCGGTTGGGCATGGAACCGAATCAAATGAATCAGCTAGAGTATTCTAGAACTGCTATAGATTTTAGCGAAGAAAAAGCTCGGGCATCAGAGCAGAAAAATACTTCTGATACTTTAGAAAAGAAAGGATATCTGATGAATCCAGATAATCCATTGCTCACTGTTTCAAAGCTAGAAGAAAGCAGTTCGAATATTCCTTTGGAATGGAAAAAAAGGAAAAGACGAAAGAAGAAGGGCATTTCTACTTCATAAAAGGACCAAAGAATGGGCATGCAGACCGGGGAAAACCAACAGGGTTTACGCAAGATTTTGGATATGACCCGACTGATGGCCGTAGGAGTATTGGGACTACATTTTTACTACTATTGCTATGCTTTTTTTAAGGATAAGGGCCTAGTGTCTGCTCTTACTGATCGAATTTTAGAGCAGGTGATAAAGACCGGATTTTTTGAGAGGTTTTTAATTTCCAAATACACCGCATTGGGATTATTACTCATCTCACTTTTGGGAATCAAAGGCAGGAAAAATGAAAAGGCCACCTTAAAATCGGGTGGAATCAGAATGGGGTTTGGGCTGATCCTGTATTTGGGGAGTTTCTTTATTTTTCATTTGAAGGATTATAGTGAGTGGATTGCATTGGAGTATATGCTGCTGACCTCTATCGGTTTTTTGCTCATCCTTTCAGCAGGAACCTTGATTTCAAGAATTATCCGACAGAAGCTGCAAATTGGCGTATTCAACTCAGAGAATGAAACTTTTCCCCAAGAGGAAAGACTCATCAAAAACGAGTTTTCTATCAATTTACCCACCCGTTACAAGTTGAAGGGAAAGATCAGGGCCGGATGGATCAATATGATCAATCCCTTTCGGGGACTTTTGGTTTTGGGAACACCAGGCTCAGGGAAAAGCTATTTTGTCATCCGGCATGTCATTACCCAGCATATCAAGAAAGGATTTTCCTTGTTTGTGTATGACTTTAAGTATGACGATTTATCCACTCTGGTTTATAATACCTGGCTTCAAAATAAAAAGTACTATCGGGTAATGCCTCAATTCTTTGTCATCAACTTTGATGATCTTTCCAGGACCCATCGCTGCAACCCCTTAGCTCCTGAAACGATGTTGGATATCACCGATGCGGCAGAATCAGCTCATACAATTTTGATGGGCCTGAACCGACAATGGATCAAACGGCAAGGAGATTTTTTTGTGGAATCGCCCATCAATTTCCTGACAGCCATCATTTGGTTTTTGAAAAAATACAATGACGGGGAGTATTGCACCTTGCCTCATGTCATTGAGTTGATGCAGTTGGATTATGATGAACTGTTTACTGTTTTGCGGACTGAAAAAGATATCGAAGTATTAATCAACCCCTTTGTCAATGCCTATTTAAACGATGTGATGGAGCAATTGGAAGGACAGATTGCAACAGGAAAAATAGCCATGGCAAGATTATCTTCCCCTCAGCTTTACTATGTGCTCTCAGGGAATGATTTTACGCTGGATATCAATAATCCCGAAGAACCAAAGTTGGTTTGCATGGGCAACAATCCTCAGAAAATTCAGATTTATGGAGCAGTACTTTCCCTGTATGTCAACCGGCTGGTAAAGCTGGTGAACCAAAAAGGAAAGCTGAAAAGCAGTTTGATTTTCGATGAGTTTCCCACGATTTATCTCAATGGAATGGATAGTTTGATCGCTACTGCCAGAAGTAATCAGGTTGCCACTACCTTGGGCGTTCAGGATCTGAGCCAGTTGAAAAAAGACTATGGCAGGGACCTGGCCGAGGTGATCATGGGAATCGTAGGAAACGTAATATCGGGCCAAGTAACAGGTGAAACAGCCAAGCAACTCTCAGATCGGATAGGCAAGATTATGCAGGACAGGCAGAGTCTAACCATCAATAGCGGAGATACTTCTATCAGCAAGTCAAAGCAGTTGGATTCAGCGGTTCCACCTTCCACCATTTCCTCTCTTTCGGCAGGAGAATTTGTTGGATTGGTAGCCGATAATCCAGACTGTAAGCTGGACTTGAAAGCATTTCATTCGGAAATAATCAATGATCATCATAGGATCAAAAAGGAGGAGATGGGCTACTTGCCCATCCCTGTCATCAGAGATATCTCACCTTCGATTGTCAACCGCAATTACCTCCAGATCAAGCAGGAGGTAAAGGATATTGTTCATGCTGAGATGCAGAGATTGCTCAGAGATCCTGCCTTGAAGCATTTGGTAGTAAAAAAGGGGTAAGGTCTGAATAGCGCTTATGAAATAAAAGGGTATGAAAACCCAAGTTTTGCCTAAAAAGCTTCTTGAGAAAAATGAGTGCACTCTTTTGAATTGCCAGTTTCTAAAATGGATCCTAAACTAATTCCAATGTATTTAAGACTAAAAAAAATGTAGTAAAAACTAAATAATAGGTTTTTATAAAAGAAAATTTTATATTTTATACCAATGTTATGAAGTCGACAGGATACATTTTAAGTTTTAACCTGTCATTTAATTAAAAAACTAAGAAAAAGTTAATTTTATTTTGTTTCATGATTTCATGATTTGCATTTGCTGAGACCAGCCATTCCAATGCAATTGAAAAGAAGGATCTAAGTATGTGCGCTCCTGAAGACATGCAGTATGTTTCTTTTACTACTACATGCGGTAGACCTGCAGTGGCGTCAGGTTGTACAACTGAAGATCTAATAGCTGATGCAGTTAGTTGGGAAAGCTTCCTTTGTGAACAACCCTAATTGAATGGTTTGATTTTAGGGGGTGTTTTCTAGCCCCCTATTAAAAAGATAAATTCATAATCAATACTTTTAATATGATTCGATTTTTATTGAGTGTCACGACACTTTTGTTGGCTTCAATTTTCAATGTGAATGGACAAATGAGTGAAAGAGCTTTTTTTTATTCTGCTAGCTATATCAGTGATTCTACCGAAAGGGAAAGTAGAGGGGAGGATTTAATGGTGCTTTGGACTGGCAAGGATTATAGTGTTTTTGAAAGTTATTATAGGTATCAATTAGATTCCTTCAAGACTGCTGCCTCCAATCAAAGCTCCAATCCAGCAGATTTAAACATGCAAGCGGTATTGCAACAAGCTATTTCTATGAGAAAACCTTCTTTTAATTTTATAGTTCATAAATCACTGATTGACAAAGAAATCACCGTTTACAACACCTTGTTTTTTGATAATTTTAGATATGAGCAACCTTTAGTGATTGCTGGATGGAAAATTGGAACCCAAAAAGAGCAGGTTTTAGGGTTTTCTTGTCAAAAGGCGACAATTACTTATGCAGGCCGTGAATTTATAGCCTGGTTTTCTGAAGAGATCCCCATTAGTGATGGTCCCTATGTATTTAATGGACTTCCAGGTCTTATTCTAAAAATTGAAGATGTTCATGGTGACTACAGATTTGAACTGATTGGGATTCAAAATAAACAGGTGGATATGAAGGGAAGAACATTATCAAAATCGATAGATCTATCAAAAGAGCAGTTTTTTAGGACCAAAAGTGCCATGTACAAGGATGTAAGAAAGGCCCTTCTTGGTAAACCAACAAGTGCGGTATCTGATGATGCCATTCTAGATGTTCAGCAGAGATATGATAAAATGAATAATCCATTAGAGTTGGTGTATTTCAAATGAGATTAAGCTTATTATTAGCAACATTTTTTTTAGCAATATCAAGTTTTTCTCAAACCGTAATAAAAGGGAATATTAGAAATGCTTCTGATGGTTCTCCAGTAATGGGTGCAAATATCTTAGTAAAAAACCCGTTGGATTCGATAACCATTGCATTTGGCTTTTCAGATGAGATCGGTCATTTTGAAATTGAAGTCACGAGTGAATTAGATAGCATGCTTCTTTGGGTAAGTTCCATGACCATCCAAAAGAAGACTATGCTTCTTCCAGTTAGTCAACAAATCATTTCCATTGAAGTTGAAGCCGCTTCATTGAATCTGAATGAAGTGGTCGTTGATGGGATCAAAAATCCAATTTCCTTTAGTAAGGATACATTGAATTATGATATTTCTGGATTTTCTACTTCTAACGACCGAGTTTTAAGCGATGTTTTGGCACGCCTTCCAGGAATAGAAGTCTTGGACAATGGTATGATTCAATACCAAGGCAGACCCTTGATAAAGTTTTATATTGATGGGTTAGATTTATTACAAGGTAGCTATAACCTGGCCAACAAAAATCTCCCTATTGATGCGGTAGAATCTGTTGAATTATTAGAGAATCATCAGCCTATCAGGGTTTTGGATTCTTTGGTTTTTTCAGATAGAGCTGCTTTAAATGTAAAATTGAAAAGGAAGAATGCCTGGATTGGAGTTGGTAGTTTGGCGGCGGGCGCTCGTCCATTTTTAGGCCAAGTAAATTTTTCTCCTATGTTATTTAGCAACCAATTTCAAACATTATTAAGCTTTCAGGCAAACAACATAGGAGAAGACCTTGGGGAGAATCTTAAAAATTTGACTTTAAGTGATTTGCAAGAATTGAATCTTAATAGTCCCTTAAAAGATTGGGTCTATTTCCCTAGTTTAGAGGTTGTTGGGCTTCCGAAAAAGCGAGTCTTGTTTAATGAAAGCTTCTTGGGTTCAGTCAATATCTTGACCAAAAACAATCAAGCCACGGAGTTTAGGTTAAATGTTGGTTTTAGCAAAGAGGACTTTAGACAAGAATTAAGAAATTCTACCACCTATTACCTGCCAAATTCGGACACAGTTAGGTTTTATGAATCTTCAATGGCGGGTATTTCAAAGAGTAAATTAAGTGGAGAGCTAAATTGGAATAAAAACATTTCAAAAAAGTACGTTGATAATACCCTTTCAATTGACTTAGAGAAGAAAGATTTCAATGGAACAATTTATTTTAACCAAGAACCGGTAAATGAATTTTCTTCTTTGCCCAAATTTAAAGTAGGCAATAAATTAAAATTACTAACTCCTATAAAAAATAAATTGGGTGATTTTAAGTCATTTGTCACTTACCAAAAAACCGAACAAACATTAAATGTTGATATACAGGAAGAGACACATAAAGATATTCCACAGTTCCTAGGGAATGCTGCTCAAAATATTGAATTCAATAAATTTTTAACTGATAATTCTTTAGGCATTAACCTGAAACCCTTTAAACGAGTTGGGATTCAATCCAATTTGGGAATAAAGGTTGAATTGGAGGACTTGGGAACCGATTTGTTAATGGATTCAATTCCTGAAGATGAATTCTTGATCTCGAATCGGAATGCTGTAAATTCAAGAGAAATTACATCCTACTTTTATAATTCCATAAACTTTCAGGCAGAGGATTTCCAAGTGAAATTTGACTTTCCTTTTTATGCTTCAAGTTTTTCCAGGAATGATCAGGTGACCGATCAAAATCTGGAACAATCCAAGGTTTATTTTCAACCTTACTTGTTTGTCAAATATCAGTTTGATGGGAAAATTTCTAATTCATTTTCGTTCAGGAAAACCAATAATTTTGAATTGGCAGAGAGTTATTTTCCTTCTAGGATATTAAAAAGTTTTAGAAATATTGAAATAGGTAATAGCCAGATCCCTGAGGATATTTCCTATCGTTTTAATTATGGGCTTGATTATAAAAACCCTATTAGTGGACTCTTCTTTGAGTTAAGTGTTGCTTATTCAATTATTCAAAAGAATGTACTGGATCAATACCATGTCATTGATTCGGGTTTATCCTTAGTTTCCTTAACTGATAGGGATAATCGGGTAGTACGCAAAGCAGGGGGGGGGAAAGCAAGTAAATACTTTTCGCAATTGTATACCACAATGACTCTTTCTGGCTCAGCTCAACAACAGAATTTTTCTCAAATAAATAATGGGGAGCTAGTAGGATACTCTACCCAATCTTATTCCTCAGGTTTGAATATTTCTGTGAAGCCGAAGTCCTATTTTGGAATTGACATCAACACTGGATATCAACTCATTGCTATTGAAAGGAGTAGTCAGGAACTTTCAAAGATCAAACAAGTTGAAACCGGGATTGATTTGGATTTCTTCCCAAATACAAACCATTTATTGAAGACCGAACTTCATTATATAGTGAATCATTCAGGAGAAGGACAGTCCAAACAGCTCAGTAAATTTGTGGATTTTACTTATCGGTATAAACTTCCCAATTCAAGACTTGATTTTAGTCTGGTAGTAAATAATATTTTTAATTCAAACGAATACACCAGCTACTTTACCAATGGATTTGGTTATGCAGAAAGGTTAATTCCATTACGTCCCAGACAGTTTTTACTCAGAATTGATTATTCTTTTTGAGTTCCTTCAAGGGGGGGAGTTATTTCATGTAGGGAATTTTGGTGATTAAATTAGAATCGGCTTCCTAATTATTCTGTAAGACTTGAATCAATATTTGTAATGAGTAGTGGGTGATTCATTGCTTGATGTGTTTTATGCTATATTCCAATTCTTCAAAAGGAATAATCGTTTTCACGCCATAATCCGACACTGGCCAGGACTGGATAATTGTTTGAACCTCTATTCCCAAATCCTGAATAGCTTGGTAAAGCCCGGTTTGTCTAGCACTTACATTTTTTGACTCTCCGTTGAAGGGTATCCAAACCAAATCATCTTCAAAGAGAAGTTTTTCCTTGGGGAAATAGTAAACCAAGTAATCGATCGTGTGCTTTGATTTTTCCCCGATCAGGTAAATTTCCATGGAGTATTCCCCATCTGAAATTCTCAAGCTGTCCTGGATCAATTCCATTTGAAGGGGTCTGGTATGAAGAGATAGCCTGTCGGGTTGGACAGTTCTTTTTGCATGGACGATATAAGAGAGGTATTCCTGATTATGTTCGGAGACTAGGATTCTGGCCCCTTCCTGTACAAAGGGTCTAACTCCTCCCAGATAGTGAGGGTGGTAATGACCAAATACAAAGTATTTGATAGGTTTGTCTGGTGCTATCTTTTTGGCCTCTGCAATAATCAATTCCCCGTTTTCACTGGTCAATGGGGCTTCAGCAACCAAGAGAAAATCTGAAAACTCTACCACCAAGGCACGGTCATCGGTATGGCCCAACTCTACCAAATGAATATGCTCATTAAATGAAGAAGTAGAAACAGAAGCAGAGATGGGATCTTCCTCAGCCAATTGGTAGTCAGCAGGCCTTTTTAGTAATTGTGGTCTTGAATCAGTGAATTTAGCCTGGCTGATATCAACCTGGTCCAGGAGCTTTCCATTGATTTTTTTTATTTCTATGTGTTGGGCCAGATAGAAATCTTCTATCTGTAAATAAGCTGAATAGGTGTATGCAGTTTCCACGTCACCAAACAGTTCATCATGGCTCAAGGTCTGGATTTTGGAAAGCAGAAATGTTTCTTTGTCTATGAAGAGCTTTACAGTCGTTTTGTTGATCTGAAGGCTGTAGACAGCGTATTTTTCTTCAAGCCTTTCAATTGGGGGATGGTGCTCTTTGAAGTAGCTTAGAGTCCTATGGGGTAAGTATCTTGCGCTTAGAAAAACCTGGTCATGGAACTGACTTTTGGTAAGGGGTTCCAACTGCTCCTTTCCATAGTTTTGTTGAAGTAAATCCTGTTGACTTAAGACTGTCTTTGACAGATAGATCCTTTGATTTGATAGTAATGTATCGATTTTGCTAAAGTCATGGGCCTTGCTCCAAATTTCTCCTGAGGTGGAGAAATTGGTTTGTTGCCAAGGGGAAAAGCTGTGGAGTAGTTGGTTGGAACTTTCCTGAAATTCGAAGTTCAAAATCCTGATTTCCAAGGGCTCGGATTGTTTTTTCCAAGATTCCTCAAGGTAATTAGCTTGAGAGAAACTTGGTAGATAAGTCCAGGTAAAAGCCAACAATGTCAGCAGGACTGGTAGATTTCGATTTATTTTTTGATCCATGGTCTGTGAATTTTGTGGAGTGTTTTTAGTAAAAAAATGTATGCTGCCTGCTTCGAAGGAACCAATCCGAATACGAGTGGGGAAATAAATGATGTTTCTGAAAAATTGGTGAAGATGAGGAGAGCCAAGTGTCGATCCAATTATTAGGTTCCTATGGCTTATGCTCTTGAGAATAAAAGCAATAAACCAGGAGGGGTATCTTAAAATTCTCCTGATTTTCTCTTTATTTATTTAGTGGCCGTCATAATAAATGATGATTTCATTTAGGATAGCATAGACTTGCTTATCGTTTTTTTCTATTTCCCGTCGTTTCCAAAATGTATAGGCCCAATAGTGCCTATGAAGATTTTGTGAGTTGGCTTTCTGGTAGAGCTCCTCAAAATAAGCTTCTCTGTCAGGTTGTGATTCGATTATCTGATGAGCTTCAAGCAAATCGGATAGCAATTCCTCAAAGGCTTTTTCATAAAGGCTTTTAGGTATTCTTTGAAATATCTCTGCTTTGAATTCTTCAAAAGCCCGGTGTAATTGATCCGGGTTCCGAAATTTATTTAAGAATGCCCGTGTCAGTTTCTCTGAGAGGGAGGCGTCTTCTTTGAATAAGCGATTCAAGAATGAATAGTCCCATGAAAAGTTGACATAATCGATGGATGAACCTATGAAGGCCTTGATGAAACCCAATTCCCCAAAGTCCTTTTCAATTAAACCAACCACTGCATTTGAATAGAGTGGATCCAGGTCCTGATGGCTGTTGAACTGCTCGACCATCCTTTTTACATTTTTGTCATCTGACTCGCTCAGTTCCAGAAATTGATAGCTGATCAAATCATTCTGTTGGATTTCATAAATTTCATCTTCAATGGCGGTCTTCTGATTTTTATTGAGAATATCTTTGGAGTCATCATACTCCTGATTCTGCTCGATGAGCTGTAAGGATTTGAGAGAATAGTAATAGGCAATCCCTTGGAAAGAAAGTCCTATTAATAATGAGATAACGGCAGCCTTCTTCATATTAGTCCTTGTAATGGTTTTGGATTTCCTTCAGGATTCGGATGGTTTCCTTCTCATTTTGTTCTCTAAATCGCCTGTCCCAAAAACTGAAAGGCCATGAATACTCAAATTTTCTGGTGAACTTTTTAGATGGAAAGTCCATAAATTCCTCATCGCTTACATCATACTTAGTGTAGAATTTCTTGTGAAGGGGAGTATGGACAATCTCTTCATAAACTAGGATAAGGTCATCAATGAGTTCTTTGCATAATTTCTCATACCGGGCATTGGAGAAAAAAGTGTAGAAATAGACTTTGTTCTGATCCCAGAAATTGGAAACACCTTCAGGGGTTCGGTCAAAGGATTGGGCCTTAAGAGCGATATAAATCAGTTGGGATTCCCGCTCGAAATTCGAGTAGTTTTCAGGATTAGTTAAGTCTTCAAAATCTTCCTCTTCCTCTTGGTCTTGAAAACCAAATGGAATCGAAAAGACAGCCGAATAATTGGCTCTTTCAAATTCTTCTACCTTAGGTTCAAAATCAAATGCTATAGCAAAGATCTTTTTCCAATAAGCAGGCTCATATTCCTGGTTTTGCAATTGAGCGATGAATTCATCTCTCAACGTGATTGGATAAGATTTAGGATCATTTCTCTGCAGTGCGACATCTAGAAGGAACATCTCATATCCATTTAGGGCATTCCTAAATTCCTGAAAATGCCTAAAAGCAGTAAGCTCGTTTTTTATGATTTCATATTCGGGCAAATCCTGCCAATCCATGATTTCAATGGCCCCGTTTCTAACTTCTCTTTTTTGAAATGCAGTATATTCAGTGAAAAGCAAAAAAGCAGATCCAGCTAAAAATAGCAGCGAGAGTATTAGAAAAGTCCTCACCAGGATCTTCTGATTCGAAAAAGCCATAACCAGGATGATCAGCACGGTGAATAAAGCAGCGACTAGCAATAATTGAAGGGAGAAATTCATAACCTATCCATTCTACAATTCTGAGTGTTTTAAAAATTTAGGCTTTGAATGAGATTTCACTTCCGGATTGGTCTATCCAGGCCGATAGCCCGATGTTATTGTTGAAAATGGAAAGCACTATTGCTAGGCCTCTAGCTATATGAAAAAGTCCTCCTAGCTCAAATCTTAAATGGGAATCATCCATAGGTATTGATCTTTTGAATTTGAAAAAGGTCTCAAGGATTGGTATAATTCCATGGAAACCGGAGATTATAAGATCAATCTGGGTTAATTTTTTTTAGGGTGAAATAGCCAGTTTATATCCGTATCACTTAGCTTTATTTTTGTAAAAAATTGACTTGTTTTCGTTTTCTTGAAAATCAGGGACTGGCGGGGGGGAGCAAGGTTAGATTTTAAACCCGGTTGAAATCAGAAATTCCACTGCAGATGATGGCTTTGTCTCCAATGGGTTAAGCATTCATGATTCTTGGTTGTGCTTATAAGGGATTGTCAAAGTCACCAGGGTTCCTTTTTCATTGAATTTCGATCTATCGGCGATTCGAATTTCTCCTTTCATTTTAAGATCCTTGGATAAGATTTTTAACCGTTCGGAAGTGATCGTGGTAGCAAGAGATTTTTTTGTACTGGAACGGCTTCCGGCTTGGGTAGCTATACCTATCCCATTGTCAGAGATGGTACAGATCAGTTGTTGCTGGTCCAGACGAAGAGAAATTTCGATTTTGTTTTCCCCGCATTGCCCTAAAAATGCGTGTTCTATAGCATTTTCAACAAATGGCTGAATAAGCATGGGGGGAATCAATAGGGACTTGGTATCAATAGATGGGGCTACATCGATGGAATAATCAAATTGATTGTCTTCCAGATTATGGAGTGAAAGATAATTCTCCATTGCGGTAATTTCTTTGGAGAGCAATACCAGTTTATCTCTGGAATTTTCCAAAATGATTCGCAGCAGTTTGGAGAATTTTGACAGGTAGCTCACCGATTTCAATTCCTCTTTATTGAGGATCATCCCCTGGAGAACTGAGAGAGAATTAAATATAAAATGAGGGGTCATCTGAGAGCGAAGTAGCTTTTGCTCCACAATGGCATTTTTGGTTTTGGATTTTTCGTTTTTCAGCTTTTCTATAAAAATCATAGTTCCCATTGCGATGGAAATCAAAAGGATGCCAATGATGGCCCAGAGGTAATTTTGCCTTGTTTTTGCCAGATCCTGGGAAGTGTCAAAAACGGTTCTTGTCAATTTCAATTCTCTGATATTGGCAGAATCCAAGGCTTGTTTGTATTTGTATTCGTACTCCAGTTGGGTTATTCTTTCAATATTCTCTTTGTTAAATAAGCTGTCATTCAAAGATTTATAGGTTTGATAATGAGAAAGGGCTTTTTGATACTGTTCCGTGTTTTTAAAAATTTCAGAAAGCTGATGGGCCGCATTTTTTTGAACTTCCAGCAGCTCAAGGTCTTTACCGATCAGATTGGCTTGTTCTGTATAGGGGAGGGCTTTGCCATAGTTTTTCTCATCTAGATAGGTTTCTGCCAGACCCAACAGACCATTTGCCTGGATACTTGGAAGTCCGGTTTCTTTAGCAATTTGAATAGCCTGGGAGAAATTCTCTCTGGCGATGGCGGGTCTTTGGAGTGCTAAATAGACTTCTCCGATATAAACCAAACTAATGGCAGTTTGCTTGATATTGCCTAGCTCCTGACTGGACTCCATTGAAATCTTGTAAAAGATCAGCGCTTTTTCATATTCCTTTTTTTGCGCATATACCTTTCCCAGGTTGCTGTTTATGGCAGTAAGGATACTGCTATAGTCATTTTTCTGTGCCAAATTGAGTGCTTCTCGGAAGGATTCCAGAGCCTTATCCGTTTTCTTTAATAAATGGTAGGTGTCACCAATATTATAGAGCATGACAGTCATGCTCAGGCTGTCATTGGTTTTTCTTTTGTAGTCCAGACTTTTATTGAAGCTTTCTAATGCCATCGGGTAATTTCCTTGGGCCTGATAGATCACGCCCATATTAGACCGTACTGATGCCACTCCCTCTTCATCATGAGTTGCTTCACTTCGAAAAAGCGCCTCTTCAAAATTGGAAATTGCTTCTTCATACCTTCCTGTTTCAGAGTATACATTAGCAGAATTGATTAAAGTTGTGATCAATTCTCTTTCATTTCCAGTTTTCTGGTAGATATCAGCAGCTTTTCTATAATAGAATAAAGCTTGATCATATTCAGATAATGAGGAGTGAGTGATTCCAAATGCAGTTTGAATACTCGCAATTCCATTTTGATCTTGAATAGACTCATAGAGATCTAAGGATTGCTCAAAGTACTTGAGACTTTCAGGGAAGTTGGATTGGATGCTCTCCAAGATTCCTCTGAGGTAAAAAACTCTAGCTTTTCCTGCTTTAAAGTTGAGGCTATCACTCAATTCCTCTGCCTTTTGCAAATAAGTGAGAGCCAAATTCTGGTCCCATCGAAAATATTCAAATGCCAAACGATAGAAATTCAAGGCTTGAGTGGTATCTCTCTGCTGATGAAGCTCCAGTTCATTTTTCAGGCTATCAATGGCCGGGGTTTGTGCAAGTCCACCCGTCCAAATCAGGTGAGAAAACAAAAAAAGGAGTAAAAACCTAAAAGTAAAACGCATGGTTTGATGACAAATCAGATTTGAGGCAATTCAAAAACAGAGGATGAAAAAGGCATTAGTACTAAGAGTTTTTAGGCTCATTTTTGATTGATTCTGATTTGAATAAATTTCTAATCCAGACCAAAATAATTGATTTATTCTCTTTTAGGTACGATAGATTCGGATTTATAGCTATTGTCCTTTATCCTAATATCAATCCGTTCGATCTGAATCAATATTCGTAAAGGGAATGTGAGGTTTAAAAAATTCCAACCTGATTTAAAAAATAGGGGGTATAAGTATTCTTTTTGTAAATAGCTCTTAATTGAAATTTTATCGGGTGAATTTTTAATCAGTGAAAATCTATTATCCGACAACAAACGGTAACAAACGACTACAAACGTTTAATTACCGGCTAGTTCAAAAGTGTTTTGGTATAATGGTTTCCAAAAAGAGATGGAAGCGAGTCAATCTATCGTTATTTATAAACCTTTGCCAAAAGCTGGTAGGATTAAAGTATATATTCCGTATTCACTAAAAGATGAACGTGAGAAATTCAAAAAACTAAACTCCAGCTTTTATCATCCACAACAAAAACTTTGGAGTCTTGTCAACACAGAAACAAATTGGGGACTTCTTTTGGAAATGTTCGGCCCCCAGGCGATCATTCAGGAATCTAAAAAACAACCAAAGCTCCCAACCAAACCCCTAAGTGATGCCTCAGAAGCGGTATTGATTGCTTTGGAGCAGAAGTTAATCTTAAAAGCGTTCAGTCAATCCACTGTGAAAAGCTATTGTTCCTCCTTACGACCTTTTCTTTTATTTTTTGAAAGAAGAGATCTTAAAGAACTGAGCAAAGAAGATATCGAATCATTTGTTTATCATCAGATATCTAAATATAAAATTTCTGAGAGTGCACAGAATACACTTATCAATGCCATTAAGGCTTATTACGAACATGTTTTGGGAAAAGAACGGACGATCTATGAAATACAAAGGCCGAAAAAAAGTATGAACTTGCCCAATATTCTCAGCGAAGAAGAAATCAGAGGTATTTTTGGAAGCATAGAAAATATCAAGCATAGAACAGTTTTGATGTTGATTTATAGTGCAGGGTTACGAATCAGTGAAGCCATTAAGTTACGAATCCGGGATATCCATTCAGATGAAGGCTATATTTTCATAAAAGGAGCCAAAGGGAAAAAAGATCGAAAATCAGTTTTGTCTCCTGTTTTGCTAATACTTTTAAGAAAATATTACCGCGCATATAAACCATCCTACTGGCTATTTGAAGGACAAGAAGGAGGACAATATTCCGCCACGAGTATTCAGGCGGTATTTAGAAGGGCTGTTGAAAAAAGCAACTCGAATCCCTGGGCCACTGTTCACACGTTGAGACATAGTTTTGCTACTCATTTACTTCAAAAAGGAACCAATCTCCGGTATGTTCAAACCCTTTTGGGTCATCAAAGCAGTAAAACTACAGAAATCTATACCCATGTTCTCTCAATCTCTAACAAAAATATAAAGAGTCCGCTAGATGGGATGACCGAAATTCTTAATTTGGTAACAGCAACACCAAATACCCTTGTGGACAAAAGCGATATAAACGCAATAGAGTAGAGTAACTTAGGTTTAGCGAGGTGTTGTGCATAATATAAATGAACCGAAACAGAGTAATCATATTAACCATTGGACTTCTCCTAATTCTGACAGGAATTTGGGCTTATCCGAAGATTGACCAATTCTTCAAAGTAGACAGTTGCTTGGATAAAGGCGGAAGATGGAATTATGAAACTAAAGAGTGTGAATTCGACTCCGAAGAAGAATTTTCAGATTCACAAAAGACTGACAGCTTGAATGGATATAATCAACTTGCTGACGAGCAAAACAGAAAGACTTATACAATTTCGGAGTACAACACAGATTTAGAAAGTAAAAATATTGACAGACCTGATAAAACAATAATCACCAACCCGACTGTTGATACCACAGAACTATTCAGAATTTGGACTTTAGACCCTGACGGACCTCATGCAGACTTTTGGTTCAAACCAACTGAATTTTATGTGGTGGACTATGACGGAGATGGAGCAATGCCGTATTTATTGAATCAAGACAGCCTGACAATATTCTATAATGACTTTATCAAAAAAGGAAAGGTTGTTTCGGTAAGTAAGGACACTTTGAAGATTCATTGGGACGATTCTGAGAGACCTACCCAATATGTCGAATGGAAAAATTAAAAAATACTATGCACAACAAAGCATATAGCTTATGGCGGGTGATCGGCTACCAGCAAGGTTTTCGCTCCGTAGCCAGCTTTGGATTCGGTGGACAGGAAAGTGCTTCGAAACCGCCACAAGCTATATGCAAACCGTTGTGCTTCATTTAATAAATGCGAAAACCAGAGTTTCATATAGAACAAATCATAGAATTGATTAAGGAGCAAGAGCCTGACAGAACTGACCTAATTGAAGAATTGGAAAAGTCGGAAATGAGAAAGTGGATAAGACAATCTTACATTCGTTTCGTATCATCAGAAAGACCCAATCAACCTGGTTCGGAATGGCAATTGGACGAAAGTATTGTCTTGGAGCATGAAACCGAAGGGACAATAGTTCTAGATGTTTTGAAAGATGGTCGAATTGGTGGAATTGAGTTTGTAAGCCAAATCAGAGATTAAAAATGGACAAGGAATATTCAATACATCTCGACTCAAATAAAATAGGAACTACTCGACTTGAAAAAGCTGATGCTCCTATGGGAGTTGTATTTGGAGAGTTGAAATTTGAAAAAGATGAATTGAATTATGATATCATCAAATCCTATTGTAATGACAATAACATTGAACTTGCAGATGATTATCCCGAAAACAAATTCATTTCAACTAGTACAATCGACTCTTTAGTAATTAAGAATGAACTAGGGCTTGAAATTAAAGGAATGGGAAATCAGTTTAGCGGAATGGATAGTGAAGGATTTGAAATTTCAATAGAAGGAATTGCTTATCCATTTTATGAAGAAGAATTTCCTCACCATGTGAAAGCATACGATCAGATGTTTAAAGAATAAAAACGAAAGCACAACAACACCTATACGCAATGCCCTTCGGGACACTGCGTATAGCCCGCCCGTTGTGCTTCATGCAGAAAAAGACAAAATGAACATTCAAGAAGGATATAAAATTGACGAACCCGACATTTTCATTCCTTGGGATATTGACGAACAGACTTTGACTCAGAAATTGAATGGACGCGGCTTTAAACATGTTACGACAGGCTATTACACCATTTCATGTAAATCCTTGAATGGACTAAGTTGTTTGCTCGGATTTCACTTTGAACCCAGGAAAAATGGACATTTAAACGAATTGGAATTTTTCCGAACAGATTACAGCGACCAAGAGAAATCATTTAACGATTTTCAATCTCATTTCGAAAAGGAATTTGGAAAACCTACTTCAGAAGCAAATGGAAACGAAGGATTTAAAAATTATGCTTGGAATTTTGAGTCGGTTCAAATAGTCCATTATGTGTTCGACAGATTTGGACCAGAAGAACACATGAGAATTAGAAAAATAAAAAAGCACGAAAGCACAACAACACCTATAAGCAAGCGGGCAAACAGTGCTAAAGGAAGCGATAATACTTTTAATAAACTATGGTCTCGGCTGACAGGAAAGTAGCTTTCTACTGCCCTACTTGCCATATACTAACCGTTGGGATAATAATTATGAAAAGTTACATCCTTTATATTCTAGTGCTTATTTCTTCATGCACTATAGAACATTCTGATGAATTTGATAAGCTAACGACTTCATATTTCAAATTTGATGAATTAGGAAACTATGATAGTGCAAGAATTATTGGAGAAGCCTCTTTGGAGTTAGCCCAGAAATATTTTGAGCCTTTTGATACAAGAACAGCTCAAGCACACAATAATATGGCAGAGATGTTGAGAGAACTTGGTCAACTCACTTCAGCTATTCCACACTATCAAAAGGCAATTGAAATCTGGACTGTGAACAAAGACTCTCTGTTACTTGCTCGTGCTAATCAAAATTTAGGACTTCTATATTTGAATGGTCAAGAATATGAAAATGCTTCTATACATTTATCCAAATCAATTGATTTGCTCGAAGGCCTACATCTTGATAAGGACGAAAGAATTATTACACCTAAAACAATTTTAGGATATATTGCTATTGCAAAGAATGATTTAGATAAGGCTGAGGACTACTTCATGGAAGCATTAGTATTAACAGAAGCCCACTATTCAACAAATGAAATCGAATTTGGCCAA
Source organism: Algoriphagus sp. PAP.12 (assembly GCF_026652115.1). Classification (GTDB taxonomy): domain Bacteria; phylum Bacteroidota; class Bacteroidia; order Cytophagales; family Cyclobacteriaceae; genus Algoriphagus. Next base: position 33,073 of record NZ_JAPPSQ010000027.1, read on the forward strand.
ATATACAGAGATCTCTTTTTTTTATACTTTCATCAAAGGAAGTTTGATAGGTCGTACGAGTATCTAACAAAATCACGAGAAATATTTCTAAAAAATTTTGATCCGACTCATCCTACAATGGCGACACTGTATAGTCATCTCGGATCCTACTTTCACGTCCAAAATGAAATTGATTCTGCTGAGTATTACTACTTAAAAAGTTTATCAATTAGAGCTATTCAAACAGACAGAATCAATAGCAAGGCATTTCAAACTCTCAAAAACTTAGGTAGACTCTACACTGATCAAGGGGATTCAATAAATGCTAAAAAGTATATTGATCTGGCTAACTCTCTAGAGTCTTTATGACATAATAACTACCTCTGCCCCCCCCAGAAATAATAATAGGTTTTCGTCGTGTGCGGAGCACGAACGATGAAACCGATGTATTAGTTATTCTATTTCTAAA
>NZ_JAPPSQ010000028.1 GCF_026652115.1 Algoriphagus sp. PAP.12
CAGATTCAAAGTAGAAATACTGATATCATATCCTTTGGTTTGAGTAGATGCTGTATTTCCGGAGAAAGTGGTTATCCCTGTTGATGGGGCATAAGGAGATCTTCCAATCAAGTCCAAACCCTGCTTATTATACACTTCCAAAGTCCCTGAAATCCGGCCTGATTTACTTTCAAAGTCCAATCCCAGATTGGTTATTTTAATACGCTCCCATCTTAGATTCTCATTGGGTGGATTAATGATCTGCCCATAATTGACCTGAGTCAGATTGTTGAAAGTAATCACCTGAGCTGTGGTAAATGCGGTTAAACTACGGTCAACATTTCCATTATACCCATAGGAAAACCTGAGCTTCATAAAAGGCACTTTCTCCCAGTTATAAAACGTCTCCTCACTGAGGGTCCATCCCAAACCGGCTGACCATAAAGGCACGGCTCTCATATTGGAACTGACTCCGAATAGATTGGAAGCGTCTCTTCTTAGACTTGCTGTCAACAAATAGCGCTGTTTCCACTGCAAGGAGCTATTGGCAAATGCTGAAAGAAAACGATCGGTATACCTACCCATCCCATTGACATCGGGAATATTCAAGGTAGACCGTGGATTGGAAAAGCGGGCGAATTGGGTAAAGTAATCCACCGTCTGGGAACTTGCCAATTCCGGATTGTAGCCATAATAACGATTTGAAAAACTTTGGGACCGGAGGGATTTCAACTCCCCTCCTGCCAAAATATCCCATCTCCATTCCTTGAACTCCCTGTTATAATCCAGTTGTAAACGGGCAGAATGACTGGATCCCTGAAAGCTGTTGGTATTCAATATCCCTGCCTTCGGCACAGGGTAGCTCAACAGACCTGTTGAATCAACCTGTGTGTATAGATTGATCATGTTTCGAGTCTCATAGCTTTCCAAAGTGCTGAGATTATTGGTAAAGCTGCTTTTTTCCCAATACTGATATTTGGCAGACAAATTCAGTTCATCCCACAATTTATAGGACGCTCCCAAATTCAATCTCCAGTCCGAATTCTTTAATTCGCTGACATTTCGTCCAAACTCCTCCAATGGCTTATAGGCCCAATCCAACAATCCCATGGATTCAGCTTCTCGCTTGAAACTCTCCCTCAAATTGGTAGTCACTTCCAAAGGATTTCCTGCGTTATCGGCCAGCCTCGCATAGGGATAAAGAGGAGTTTGTGCGTTCATTCTCAAATCCTGAGGATCGAAATTCTGATCCGTTTTATCATTCTTGACTCCATAAAAGCTGAAAGAAAGCCTCAACTTATCTTTCATCATGCGGAAGTCTTCTTTCATGTTCAGGGTAATCCGATCTCCGGAATTTCCAAAAGAACCTTTTTTCAGATGATCATAGCCCAAACTTATTCTGTAAGCATGAAAATCGTTTCCACCCGAAAGCCCGACATTGTATTGCTGGTTGAGTTGGGATTGATAGATATAGCGATTCAGATCATTTCTCAGATCATAATTCCCCAAGGCAGCTATTCTGGTATCCGCTTCCTGCTCAGTAATCACTCCATCTCTAGCCAAAATCAGATTTTCAACTACGGGAGTTAAGCCTGGGTTATTAGGTGAATTCTCAGTGGAATTGTAATACCCGGAGGCAAATAGCTCACGCTCTACACCAATAAAATCTGAAACTGCCATCTTTGGCTCCCAAAATGCATCCGATGATTCTATCCAGTTGACATTCGCAGTCAGATCCACTTGCAAAGGCTGATCTTTCTTCCCTGATTTGGTAGTAATGACAATCACTCCATTTCCTGCCCTAGCTCCCCAAATGGAGGCTGCCGAAGCATCCCGAAGCACGGTGATACTTTCAACATCATTGGGATTGATATCTTCCAGACTTCCATCAAATGGAAAATTATCTATGACGATCAAAGGTTGGTTGAATCTCCCCAGGGTACTTCTGCCCCGAATGGAAATAGGATCTCTTCCCGCATCTCCGGTCTTATTAAAAATCAAGCCAGAGGTCACATCCTCCAATCTGTCCAGCAAATTGGTGCTGACCTTTCGCTCCAATAGCTCTTTATTTACCTGAACAAAAGAACCAGCGGCTCTTGACTCTGGTATATTCTGATACCCTGTCGCCAATACTTCCACTCCACCCAACTGGATATCCATTGCCAACAAATCAATCCTCAAATTTCCCGGATAAGGAAACTGAAGTTCCAGCTCTTTACTTTTATAGCCTAGGTAGGAAACTATCAATACCTGATTTCCATCCGGAATTGAAAGCTCAAAATCCCCATTTTCATCAGAAACAGTCCCTTTCACTGTCCCTTTCAGCAAGACGGATGCTCCTGGAATGGGCTCTTGACTTTGACTGTCCAAAACAGTACCCGATAGCACAGACTGCTGCGCAAACCCTTCTCTAATCCCGAGAAAAACAAGTCCCAGAACCAAAATGTATACTTTGATCAGATTTCTCATCGCTCACCATAAATTGTGTTGGACACTTTACTTAAAACCAGTACAAGAATTTCCTCCTCACTCAATTCCAGAATAAACCCTGCCTTTTCAAAGGCTGCCTTTAGCTGCTCTGGCTTGGAAAAATTCCCCTTCATATCCAGATCAATGGGATAATCAATCCCAGTCAGATCCATCAGGGGATAGTCAGACCTTTGTAGGGAAACCTGATTGAGTTGATAGATCAATCCTATCAATGGGTAATTTTTGATGGATGCCTCAAAAGGGCTAAAGCTGTAGGAGGCTTGATCAAAGGAAGAAGCTGGATACCTCTTTCCCTCCGGCAATCGAAGGGCCCAGACTTTTCTTTTTCTCAATTCCAGTTTGGCCTCAATCCCTGGAAAATAGCGATCCAGATCCTCCTGCATGATCTGGTACTGATCAACTCCGGGAGGAGCTATCAATTCATATCCAAAAACGTGATCTCCTTCTTCTCTCCATGCGATGTAATCCAACCCGGTCTTGGGGCTATCCAGCTCCTCTTCTCCAAAGCCCGCTAAAATCACCCGGTTCATTCCGATGTAATTGGCAAAATCCCGAGCAGAATAGGCAAATCGGTACAAACTCAACAAAGTCCTGTTGACGGCCAGAATATGAGCTCCATTCTCACGATCATCCATCAATGTTCCCGAAACCTCTGGGATATAGGAGGTCAGGGCCGATTGAAAGCGGATATTCTTGGAAGGAATCTGTTGGTTCCCACTGATGAGATTTTCATCTAAGGAAAATGGAATCCGCTTATCCTCCTTTAATCTAAAGGAAGCAGAACCAGTCCGAACCAGAAGCTCCAGATTCTCCTCGGTCAAATCCTCCTTTCCCGTCACAGCGATAATCTTTCCTTCTCGGTCCAAAATTACCAGATGGGGTAAGGTGATATGGGGAAAGAGCTTAGCCAGTCTTCTTTCATCCACCACCAGAGGCAGTGAAAGAGCAGCCATACTCGGATAGGCATCCAACTTTGCGTCGACTTTCTGGCCAGACTCATAGGTCACTGGTATAAACTGGATATCTGATTTAAATTTCTCCTGCAATTCATCCACCTTATACAAAGAGCCAGAAGAAGCCGAGCACCAGGTAGCCCAGAACTCCAATACCACATATTTACCCCGGTAATCCTCCAATTGCAATCGATCAGATTCATACTGCAACACCTTGTCAAATTCCCCAAAAGGTAAATAATCTCCGATCCCAAGGGTATCGGAAAAAGTGGAAGTACTCTCCCACTTTTCCGAATTCCCAGCGGGTGAGGCAACTTTGCCAAACACATCATTTATACTCCCTAACAGAATTGAAAGGATCAAACAGGCTTGAAGAAACCATTTTTGGTAATTAGGGATTGAGATATGCCATCCTTTGGCTGGTGAAATAAATCGAATCTGTCGATGAAATATGTCAGCAAAAGGCTGACGAGATAGAGAAACTAATCTCGATAAGGTCAAACTGCTTCTATTGAGAAAAGGACAGACCTTTCCCAGGAAGCATAGAAGTATTAATTTTTTCATGCTTTGAAATGCCCTAGGATTACAACAAGAAGCAAAACCAACACGGCAGACCTCTCCCAGCAAGCCCCAGGGACTTGGTTAAATGTGAAATGATTGGTTAGGAATAATCAGAGAAGAAACCTGAAACTTCCATGGCAGAAACAGATTCAAACTCCGATTCACCCCTGATTAGGTAGGATGGTTCCGCAGAAGAATACAAAAATTCCACAGAAGCAATCAGGGTAAAAAACTCCAATACGAAAGGAGTAGTGCTAAGCCTTATTCAGGCTGCTTAGGTTTTAGGGGATAGAGACGATCAACATCCACTATTCCCTCATACTCAAACAATAGGTTTATTCCGTAGAAAAACGGAAAAGAGCAAGCTGACCCAATACCAACAAAAGCAGTCCTCTCCCCTTTCCGGAAACTTATTCCCGGGAAGCTTGTAAATCCAGAAAAAATCAAGGTCCCTTCCATGATACTTGGGTTATTACAATAGTCCCAAAGAAAAAAGCCATTGGAGCAGGCCCTCTTTCTTGCTGAAACTGAGGTACGGCCAAGCACCTTGGAACAAGCAAGCGAGTAGCCCACGCCAATGGCGTGAGCATTCCCACTTTTGCCTCGTTCCTTTTTGAAAATTGGCCGTTTTCAGTTCTGAGACAGTAAGTGCGAATGCTGAGAAAGCCTAATTATTTTTATAAAATTACTTAAATGAATAAAAAAAACTAAGGCCTTTCACTTTATTCATTTGAAAGATAGTCCTTTTAATTAAATACTCCTAATAAGGAGTAATATTTTTTAGTTTCAATGGCTTGATTGCTTTCATGGCCGTTTCAAATGAAAATATATCCCAAAAAGAAGTCTTGTTAAAAGCAATTGGTGAAAGACTAAAACAATTAAGAAAGTTAGAAGGATATTCTAATCATGAAGATTTCGCTTTTGATAAAGGAATCAATAGAAGCCAGTATGGAAAATATGAAAATGGTAAATCGGATCTTCAAATTTCCACATTGGTTAAAATTATTAATTGTTTTTCGAATATGACCTTGGAATCATTTTTTAAAGGAATAGATATTCCAGATGACCTTTAATTGAAATTAAAAAGGCATTAATGCATAAGATGCCTAGTCTCTTAAAAAAATAAATTTTTTCACTATATTCATAGTAATATATTTTTGGTATGAAAAGAACAGTTCTAATCCTTTTCTTTTTTGGTCTTTCCTTTTACTCTTACTCCCAAGAAAGGCATGGTCCCTATAAGATTAGCAAATTTGTCGATGGGGATACTTTTTGGATAAAAGGCGAAAATGGAAAAGCAATAAAAATCAGATTGACTGGAGTTGACACTCCAGAGGTAGAATGGAAAGGACTCACATCTGAAGAACCATTTGGGAAAGAAGCATCTGAATTTGTTAAAAAGTTTTTGAAAGGAAAGAAAGTCCTACTAGAATATGATATCCAAAGGTACGACCGCTTTGGAAGGACGTTGGCTTATGTGTATCTTGAAGATAGTGCTTTCCTAAATGCTCACCTACTAGAAGTAGGTTTGGCACAAGTTGCCACTTTTCCTCCTAATGTCAAGTATGTGGAGCTATTTACTGAGATTCAAAAGAAAGCGAGGGAAGAGGGCATTGGGATGTGGAGATAGGATTGGTTGAAAATAACAAACCCAGAAAGACGGAATAGTCCAGAGCAGAGGTGAATCCTTATTGAGGATGGAAGAGAATGATTTAAAGCTTTTTAGCCCAATTGACTAAGGATTGGAATCACCTAAGGTTAACTAATCTTACTCTTAGAATACATTTTTGGCCAGTCAAGCATGAAATTCATGCTATCGTAGTGGCCATTAGTTTTACCTGAAGCCTCGATTATACCAGCATATAAACCAGCACCGATTGCGGTTTTCTCCTTATTGAGTGGATGTATAAAATCAGACTGCTGCTGACGCTGAAACACCGGAAGCACTTCTCCAATTTCAAAAAATGTATTACTATATGGCACAGGCTGATAATAATCTTCGATATTCAGATTTAGGCTTGTAGTGAGCTCATGTTTTTCTAATACCCGTTTAAAAAAAGTTTTCAAGAACGAATTGTAAAGTTTATCCAGTTTCTCGAAAATCAGCAGTTCACTTTTGCCAATCGATACATTAGCCATCAGATCCAGTCCATTGATGACAAAACGCAGCCCATAGGAAACCTCAATAAAAATTAATAATGACTGAAATACGTCTACTTGATTGCTGAAAAACGGCCGTGGTGAGAAATTAGTTTTATGGAAGTGGATCTCCTCGCCAATGTTCCTGTCATGAAAAATCTCATTTCTAAATCGCACGAATTCATTCACACGGGCGATTAACCCAGATTTTCGCATTGCTTCACCCTCAACTTCCAAAATATCAAACAAGAACCCGAGCCGTTTACCAATCGATTTCGTACTCAGTTCTTTTGTGAAATTTTGATTTTGCCGCAAACAGATAATCTTACAAATACAATTAATAAAAGATTCTAAGGCTAAAAACCACAGGGCTATAGAGACATTAGATCTGCGGCCATTGTTGACAAAGGTGTCTTGCTGTTCCAGATCTTTAATATCTTCCATTGTACTATAAAAAGCGTGGATAGCATAAATAGAATATGACATCTCAACCGCCTTATCAGGCCCATACTTCTGCCACGCTAGATGCGGTGCCAAATACTTGTTTAACCGAAAATCTTCCAGATTTTTTGTATTTCCCATGTGATCGTGAACTTAGGGTTTAAAATGCTTGACTTGACGATGAATATTGATTTTACGACAAAAGAACAGTGATTAAATCATTTTTACGCTTTTTTTACTGAATTGACTATTTTTGAATAAACCTACCTATTAGCGATTACAAGTCTTTTGAGAAGGTTCTTTTCAATACATTTTAGGGATTTAACCAATTATACGCTTATATGATGGACGAATGGATATCCCTTGTCAATAGATATAAAACAGCTGGTGCCCGCAGTAAATTTGAAGAAATCTGTACCCGGGTATTCAAACATAAATTTAAAGGGGAATTCGTGAAATCGGTACGGGTTAACATCGGTGACGGTGGAGTCGATGTATTTATTGGTGATATAGAAAATAAGCCGATAAAGGTAATCCAGTGCAAGTTTTTTGTTAATGGCATTGAGGGATCCCAAAAAGCACAAATAAGGAAATCGTTTAGAACTGCTATAAGTTCAGCTGATTTTCAGGTCAGCAATTGGATACTCTGTGTTCCGGGAAAGTTGAGCATTCAAGAGCACAAATGGTGGGCTGGGTGGAAAAACAAGCAAATGAAGTCCTTTGGGTTGCCAAATGATTGCATCGAACTTATGGATGGGGCCGATCTTATCGATGAATTAAAAACTTCCGGTCTGTATGATGAAGTCTTTGAAATAGAAATCAAAAACGCAGTGCGGGAGATTCACAGCGCTGTAGTCGGAAAAAAGTTTGACCTGAATCAGGAAGTTTTGTCTGCTTCAAATTACATTAAGAATCTCAAAAATTACTTTTCAAAGGAGAAGCTAGCCCATATTGAGAGACCAGCAGTTCAGGAAATTGTAGCTTGGGTAAAAAGGGATCTTCCTGGAAGGGATGTTTTAGAAAAAGTGCTCGTTGTCAAAGGCAAAAAAGGTGTTGGTAAAACAACAGTTCTACATGATGTCTACTGTCATTTGACAAATGAACAAGAGTATGTTGTTCTCGCACTCAAATGTGACCAGTTTTATGATGTCAACTTGAACGGACTTTCCCAGCAGTTGTTCACAGATGTAACATCATTCAATGATCTTTTTAACGTATTTCGAGACAAAGGCGAAAAGTTTGTTGTAGTACTTGACCAGCTTGACGCATTGTCTCAGACCTTGTCAACAGACAGGAGATGGTTGCTGACATATATCAAGCTTATTCAGGAACTTCTGAAGCTGCCAAATGCAAGAATAATTATCTCGACTAGGAGTTTCGACCTTGAGTATGATGCCGATCTGAGAAAATTTAATAATACAAAAGTTATCAAGCAGATTGAGGTTGGTAAGTTGTCTGAGAAGGAAGTAACAGATATTTTAAAACTGCTTAAAATTGAAGCGAAAAGTAAATTGTTGATCGAACTGCTTACCATACCTTATAATCTTGAACTTTTCACTAAGATTCCAAATTTGGAGCAACTGTTGCAGAAACAGTCCAGAATCTCATTAACTAAACTCTATTCCGAATTGTGGGGTCAAGTGATGACACCGAGGGGACTTTTACTCACTGAATGCCTAAATGCAATTGTGAAAAGGATGTACGAACAGCATCCAAATCTGATAGAGTTGACATATCTTGAAGAATTCAAAGCTGAAATAAGTTATCTAGTTTCTCATGAAATTTTGGTACAGAACGGAAATAAACTTTCTTTTTTTCATCAATCATTTTATGAGTATTATCTGGCTCGATGGTTCGTAATCTCCGAGAAAAATCTAGTCGATTATATTTTTGAGGAAGGCCAGAACCTGTATATCAGGTCTTTGATCAAGACCGTTATCGAGTACCTTAGGGAGGCTGACCATCATAAATATATAGAGCTCTATAAAAACATAATCGGTCAAAATCAGATAAGGTATCATATCAAATACCTATTTGTACTTGAACTTGGACTTGTAGAAATTCCATCCCAAAAGGAGAAAGAGTTCGTATGCGATATGCTAGCGAATGAATATGGAAAATTGTTTCTTGACTTATTTAATTCAAAAGGTTGGATCGAATTTTTTATTTCGAATGATCTGCTCAACGGCAATCACGATGATATTTACAGAATTCTTCACCGTAACATAAATCATAACCCAAACCTACTTATAGAATATCTGAAGAATAGCAATTTTGAGGAAAAAGAGAAGTTAATCTCATATATTATACCGAGTGTCAAAAACTGGGAAGTAAACCTTATACCCTTTTTTGATAACTACTTTTCATACGATGAAAACACAGAACTTTGGTATTTCGAGACCCTAAAAAAAATAGCACCTTTTGATCTGGGATATGTATTTGGAAAGCTAAAGCCAGTAATATTGGAAACAAAAAGTCGTACTGAACGTTTTCGGTTCGACTATCGCTTTGAAAGAATTATTGATAACCTGTATCAACAAAACCCTCAAAGTACCGCTGAATTTTTATTGTCGGTGCAATTAGAAATTCTGGAAGAAACAAAACACGCCTATTATTCTGAGTATTTAGGAATTACCTCCGAATTGCTAGGTTCCTATCAACTTGATAATGGCCTGTTTTATAAAGACAGCGAAGATGAAAAATCGATAGATTTTTACCTGCTTAAGTATTATAGCACGTCCGAAAGAAGTGAACTTAAAGAGGTTTTCCAAAAATATTCTACGACGAACTACGTTCTTTTGCTCACTCTTATAGCAAAATTGATGAGGGATAGGGCTAGTGAATTTGTTGAGGAAATCTTCCAACTACTATTGATCATCGAATCCAAGAATGGTTTGATGGGGTTAGATGATTTTTTTCAGCTAAACATTCGTAGAATGATTGCAAAAGCCATATCCTTTTTTGATCCAGCACAATATCAAAGGGTTAAAAATCTACTACTCAATATCTCCCATCCATATGAGATATGGAAATATGAAGAAAAAGGCAAGAAGAAATTTAGTCTGAACATCGGCCGAAAAAAATACTTGTTTTTAAAAGCACTTCCGGAAAAAGTTCTGGAAAATGATCATGAGTTGGAACAATTATATCTTGTGTTGGAAAGGCGTTTTGGACAAATCGATCATAATAGAGCCTTGGATAGGAACAAAGGTAGGTTTGGGGGTGTAGGTTCCCCATTATCAAATGCGAATTTTAACAAATTCAGTTTCGATGCCTGGCTGAAAAGTATGCGGAAGATTAATGAAAATTTTATTTCTGAAGATTTTTTCAAGGGAGGTTTACTTGAGCATTCGAGATCTTTTGAAAGCGCCGTGGAAAAGCGTCCAGAACATTTCTATGGCTTTATTGCTCAGTTGTTTAATGAGTCTAATATATCTTTTAGTTATATCTCTTATGGCATATCTGCATTGATAAAAGCAAAATATGACGCACAGAAGGTTGCCGAACTCGTTAGAAGAGAAATTAAACTAACATTGAATACTGAGTTTACTATTTACGCAATTAGGCATATAGAATACTTAATCAATACGAAGCAGGTTTCAGAAGATATAAAGGATTTCTTAGTAGACATTGCCAAATCAGAAGGAAATCGAAATGATGTACTGAACCCTAATCACCCGATTTCAGATTTTATCAATACACCAAGAGGGTCAGCTATTTACAATTTATTTTACCTTTTCGATTATCCAAAGTACAAGGAGGATGTTCTTTCCACGATTGAATTCGTCATTGATCCAAAAAACAGCCCATCAACTACGATTTTGGCAGGGGTAATGTCTCAGCTTGCATACTTGAACCACTTTGATATCGAACGTTCTTTTGCCATTTTCCAGCAACTTATCGCCCTGAAGGATTCACATATTCTAAAATACTCCATCAATCCTGCACAGTATTTTAACAATAAGTTCCATGATAGGATGGGTTTTTACTTTACGGAAATGTTGTTGCACGAAGAATTATTTGATAAATGCTACTTCTTTGTAACTAGTTGGATTTTTGAGCATATTAATGATTATAAAATGTATGACCATTTTATGGAACTTGGCCCAAAAGCAATAAAATGTGCAATTGATGTCGCTGAAAGTCTTTTGATAAGAGATGGCATTGTCGATCAGAGATCAATGCAAGTTTTGGAAAGATGTTTGTCACATACCGAATTCGATCTTTCTCACGAATTTTCAGGGCTAATACTTAGGGTGTTTAAAATTGAAAACTTTGGAGAGCTTTATACCTTCATAGAAAAATACATTGCTACCGAAAAGTTTAGTAACGATCCTAGATATCTGCTAGAGTTTTTGACAGAGTGTTCATCTCTGTATCCTAAAGAATGTTTGGATCTATTAGTAAAAATGAATATTCCAGAGAAGGTTGATATCAGTAAGAAAGCCTATCTTGGCGATGAACCATTGGTTCTGGTATTAGCAATATATTCTAGACTGAGGCTTGAACCTTTTAAATACCGAGACGAGCAGAAGACTGCATTAGACTGTTTCGATAAACTTCTTGGCATTCCATCAATAAGATTTAAAGCACTTGAAGCTATGGAAAATGTATTGAATTAAATACTATAAAAAAGAAGCCTCGATTGGGTGTAGTCACAATATTCTCGGCACTGGGTGGGATTTGTAATTCCACCCTGGTTTCCGAATCTACTTTCAATTGGAAATCGCTCTAGACAATATTCCAAAAACTCATCAATTACATCAGATCCACATAAGCAAAAGACTGAGGAGGTGCAATCCCAAACGATTCTTTAATTCCCAATGGCTCCCTGTACTTTTTAGCCCTTTTTACTTCTATAGCATATCCTGTATCCTTACCACTGAAGTATTCGCGATAAAAGTCCCCCTCTGGGCGTAGTTTCTTCTCATCACCTCTTAAGTTCAATTGGACGCTGGGTGAAGTTTGTAACTTCACCCTCATATCCTTACCAATTTGCAATTGGCTTTCTACCTCACCCCTCCCTCTTCCCAATACGCTGCACTATCGGGACAGGCTCCCCGCAATACTGCGGGTCAGGCATTTAGAAGAAGGTAATTGTTTTGTGCTATCATCCAGACATCGGTATCAAATGGTGTTTGGTGGGTTCCGGATTTAAGTCTGAAAAGAGAATATAAAAGTTGGCTTTGTCTTCAGGTGATTAAGGGCATTGGTAAGAAAGAAAAAAAAATAATACGAGAACATACCATGTACAGGGGATTTTTCAGAAAAATAGAAGGAAATGTAGCCTTATTTGGTAAATCAGCAGAGTTATTCACATCCTTTTTCATCCTTTTAAAAAGTAATAGAAGTCGAGGTATTTGATCCTTTTCTAAATCAAGAATGCGGTGATGGGTCGACACCTTTTTCTGTCTGTCACGTTTGATCATTTATTTTATCTAACTCATAGGTTTAGGTATTTCAGCCATGGGATTAAAGTTACCGTAATCGAAAATGTTTGCCAGAAAAACTGAATCATCTATCAGAAGGGCAAAAAGCTTCGGAATATCACCGAAAATTAAATATCATTAAATTCCTCTTCATCAAAATCTATAAAATTTAAATTTTCTCCAATAGTATTTAAAATTTCCATTCTATCTTTTCTCTCTTTACCTTCCATATCATTATATCGGGCAAGAAACTCATCGATTAAACTTGGATCTTTACTACTATTTAAAAGGAATTCAATGTAATCGCCCATTGACCCGTCCAGTTCTATGGGTTTCATTTGCTTTAAGTAACTAAATATAGGTTCTGTATTTTCTAAGGAAAGGAGATAAATAAGGATTTCCTTCTTAAAGTTCAATTCATTTTCAAATGTGAATTCCTTTTGGAGAAAAATCCTATATGCCTTTGAAGAGGATTCTATTTCAGTAGTATATAAATTATGATTTCTCGAAGTTTCTCGAATAATATCAAACAAAATTTCTGATACTCTAATTAACGCCTTTCCAAAATAACGACGCATCTGATCCGTGATTGGATCTGGATAAAACCCTTCGTAGGCTATTTTCATTTTTAGACCTTCGCTAATGTATTGCGATAGGATATACCTTTCATCATTATGGTCTGAAACAGAAGAAATCCCAAACCTTCTATACCTATAAACCTTGTAAAAATCTGCTAACAAATGAAGAAGTCTATTATGATCTGGGCCTAGGTTGAAATCGGAAAACTTCCTAATTCGCTGCATCAGTTTAAAATGATCATGAGTTTTTAGAGCTTCTTCAAAACTGCTTTGGTCAAGAGTATCATTATGATCACTTAAAATAATAGCTACTTTCTGAAGTCTTTCAATTCCTACTGCAGCATTATAAAGCACTTCGAAACATTCATATTCTTTATGAAAATTTCTCATTCCACTCAAATGAAATAAAGCATTGTATAGAAAAGCCCCTGAAATTTGGAACTCCTCCCCTAGATTGAAATTCTTCCAAAAGTCTGAAGGCTTCATACACTATAATTTTAATAACTAATGGATCAATAACATAAAATCACAAATTCACCTGATAATAAGACTGTTATCGTCTGAGTAGGACAAATTTTTAAATCACTTGATTTTAACTATCTTTTCTCTAATCTCAATCATATGAAATATCATCTTTATTCAGCTCATTAATATCTTTTTCCAAATGAACCCTCTGAAACCAACCTACCAACTGTTCATCAGTAAGGGCATCACGATCAGAAGTAGGTTCGAAATCAGATTGGTCTCCATATAACTCGAGAGACATGGAATAGAAAAAATCGATGTCTACGACATTCTTCAACAAATTATAAAATGCCTCACTGAAATTCGATTTATATGTATTTCTTCCTTTCTTGCTTCCTCCATATGAATGAGTTGTCTGACTAAAGGAATATAGAAGTTTGATAAAATTCTCATCGTCAGATAGCAACCAGCCTTTTATCTCTTCTTTGATACCATTAGGATTCACTTGAGAACCAATTTCTAACAAGTACCTAAAATGTGGATCCTCTATAGATTCATACAATTGGTCTAAACTTAGCTCGCTTCTGCATCTTTCATAAAGCACCTTTGAGACATGTCTAAAATCAGAGTCTGTAAAAAGTTCCGGTCGTGAGCCACCATCACTTTTAGGGTGTAGGGTTCTCCATATTTCAAATGCAAAATTCAAAGGAATAGCTCTTTTCATCAATTCATTCCCCAGCAGAACTCTATTTTCTGGCTCTTGATTTTCCACACATTTCTGTATAAAATAGGCGATCTGTTGAAAAGGAGCCATGATTCTAAATCCTCCAGAATCTACTTCAGGAAAAATATCGCCAATCAAACTCAGATTTAATGCTAGAAATCTTTTTTGTGCTTGTGTAAAGGAATCTTCTAAAAATTGGATTTTCAATGCTACATCTGTTTTATCTAAATCTGAAAACAAGTCATTCAAACTTCCAATTTTAGTAATAAAATCAACCTTACTAATTTGATCTAGAATACCATCAAATAGAACATCAGAAATCTCTCCTTCTAAAACTACAAAAGAAAAGTACCGTTCAAAGTATCTACCAGAGCATATTCGTTTTTTCTCATACCATTCACGCCATTGTGAGTCGGAGAAAGAAGTAAAGCCAAAAACTGAACCTAACTGTGGAAATATCGATTTTAAAAAATCCTTTAATCCATTGCTTATTTCTTGGGGATACTCCTCTAAGTGCCTTTCTATTTTTAATTTAGCGTCCTCTTTCTTTTGAAAGTCATCTCTTCCATTGGAGCTATATGTTCTATAAGTATTGGCAAAAAGAGAAGAATTAGACCTGATGAAATCATATAACCCAGGAAAAATTACTTTTATTCCTTCTATCAACAAAAGATCTACCAGATTTACTTCACCTTTTAATAATGGAATGGTAAAAGAAATTGAGTTTGCATACCTAGCCGCAACTCTCGGAGTGACTATAAGTCTAAGTATGTACTCATCAAATGCAATAATGAATCTCTGATGCTCATCCTCTTCTAATAAAATTTCATTGGAATCAAGTTCAGCAAAAATAGAATTGAGGGTGTACTTCTTAACTGCTGAGAGTTGAGCTTTTGGTAATCGTAATGGCAATTGGATGATTTTTTCAAGATAATCGTACCCACCTTTTGAATAGGAGGAGTCCAAAGCTGAAGCGACCAATTCACTATCGAATGAGAGTAAATATGCAGTGTTTTTAAAATCAGCGACCAGTTTGACTAGTCTGAAAATACTCTGAACTTCTGTATTACTCAGCCGGTCAATATCATCCATTACTACCACCACTCTCTTTCCTGAATTTTCCAGTACTTGATTGATTTTCCCCTTATAATCTTCAATGGAAATAGTTGAAAACTTATTACCAAGATGCTGGAGAAATCCTTTAACCCCAGAAACTCCGACCAAAGAACCTGCAGCCCCAATTGCATCTGCATAATCTAAAAGCTTCTTACCTATTTTTTCTTTTTTCCCTTCAAAGGAAACATTCAGCCCATTTGCTAGAACAGAAAAAAATGTTTTTAACAGTTGATCCTCATCCCTAAAAAGCCAAGGATTGAAATTTATCACAACTATGTTTGGATCTAGGTTGAGTTCTTCTTTTATGAAATTTAAAACAGAAGTTTTCCCCTCACCCCACTTCCCATAGACTCCGACCACGAATGAGTCGTTCTTGTCATGCCCTTTAATTACAGATGCAATTTGATAAGCAAAAGGATACCTCTGAAAGGCATCATCTTCTCTCTTCGAAACTGGAAGGTCTGTTTTGATCATTTCATAAGCATTAAGTTCTTACCTGAGTTTGGATAGCGGCTTTGATTTCTTCGTAGATATCAACTTCTAAGGTGTCAGGAATTTCTAAGGTCACCGCCAGCCCGTATTTAATCCTTTTCCAAAATTTAAGCTCGGAGTCAGAAGCATCCTTACGGCAATTAACTTTTACAATCATAAACCCACCTTCGATAAAAGCATCCGCCCGAGTACCTTCATAGACTTGGTGCTGTAAGGTACCTCGACTTGTTTTCTTGAAATCATACATACCATCGTCTAAAGTGATATCCTCATTATTCCTGAAATTGGAAAGGTAGAGATGAGCTATCCGGTATTTATTTGACCATACATTGCAGGGTGAGAACCATGCTAGAGTTGTGACCAGTTTTTTCTGAATGACCTGTGAAGAGATAGAGGCAGGTAATGGAAATTTGAAAAGATGCGCACTTTGTGATTCATTCCAAGTCAATTCTCCAACCCCAATAAGTGTCACTCTATGTGCAGTACAATAAAGGACACGAGCTCCATTTACTTCACCATAGCCGGTATAGGCGACGGTTCTTGCTTTAACTTGATTATTTGGTACAGATGGGAATTCTCCAATCAAATCTCGGAAAAGACTGTAATAATCTCCCAGATTTGCTCCGTGGGTAATCAATGCCTTGACCAGCACTGGAAAATAGGATTCATGTATTTGTTGACCCGGATCGGACTCTTGGTTTAATTGGACCAAAATTTCCATTAAATTTCCAGCCAAATGCGTTGTCTGAGCGGCTGAAAACGTAGTCCCAAATTGATAAGAAAAATGATTGATTTTTCCTTCAACACCTGGCGAAGCTACTAACACACCAGGAGGTTGGTCATTGCCATTTGGACCAAAAAGAAGATTAACATGATCAGTTCCCCGATCTGCCGGGACTCTTCTCATAAACACTCTCCCGCCAGGCATGAGAATATCCGGTTTTACTGCCCCATTCATTCCCCAGCCAAATCGGGAATAAGGAGCTAAATATCCATGATTGTCAGTAAGATTAATTCTTGCAAAAAACATTGGATCACTAGGGTCGATTTCAGCCATATCCTTATTCAATGCGCCTACTGTAAGAGAGTTTATGGATTCAGCGGGTGAAAGAATTTTCCGATTGAAATCCTGTCTCAGCATTTGATCTAAAAAAGAATGTTTACCTTCAGCCGAGATTGGATTTCTGAACTCAGCGGGGTCAATGGTGAATTTGATCGGGTCTCCGAAATTGCCGGCACTGACAATAAAAAGAAGGTTATATTCATAAGTTGCCCAATCTAAAAACTTTGCCCAGGAGCTCATCTCTTTTCTGAATGGACGGTATCCATCTCCAAGTGAGAGATTGACCACTTTTACCCTCGGGGCAATTGGCGCCTCTTGATGGGTACCTTTAACCATTCGGACAATGGCACTATGCAAAAGATCAATGAGCAATCTATCCTGAGGAAATTCTTCTCCATTGAAACCATTATAATGCATGACCGGTCTTGCATATATAGGTCGAACGAGTGATTGTTTTTCTCCATTCCAATCCCCATGACAAATAGTCGATGCTACGGCTGTTCCATGTATTCTAGATCCAGCAATATATTTCGAAGCAAATCCATCTGGATCATCCACTATTAACCGCCCTCGAAGCAATTCATGATTTTCCAATGGTAAGCCATCAAACAAGGCCACGAAAGGATCTCCAAAAGGTTCTTCGGCCCTCAATTCAGTTTCGAATTCGAAGGTTTCATAAGATTGCAAGCAGACCTTTGCCTGTCCCGGAGGCCGGAAATACAACACATGAGATGCTCTCAGAAATCTTACGCTGGTTTGATTGGTGATATTTTCAAATGAAGAAGTCGGGGCATCAGCCAAACATGCGAAATACCGAATGGCCATCAAATCAACCTTGGAACCTTCAATAATGCTGCCGCCGACTTCATTGATTAAGGTTCGGAATTCTTCAAAGGCTATATCTCTTCTTTGCTTGCTTTCCGGATAGGTGAATTCAACTTCAAAACGAACACTGTCCTCACCCATTTCTCTTATTCCCTCCAAGTATTGGGGCATTCCAGTATCCTCCAATCTATCCTCTACAGAATAGGGCCTTACGTTCTTTAATTTCTTGAATAAGTCTTTGAATTTGGCAAGCCCTGAATCAAAAGTAGCCTCCCTATTTTTTTCAAAAATCTTCCAGAGCCTTATGATTTCATCAATGGACTTTTTGTTGACCATGGAAACAAAAATGCGGCCCTTATACTTTTCATTATCACCTTTGTAAAAATCTTCATCCGGTTCAAACTCCTCCAATTGTTCCTTTAAAAAGAACATTCCAGGTACTTCTTTGATAGCTTTGTAAAACTCATCTATAGAACCTGCTACTTCAAAGACGACGATATATTCAGTAAAAAATCCTTCCGGCTTAAGTGAGAGGCTAATCGCTTCTTTTTCGAAGGTATCCTTGAGGGTTTGCCATCGTCGCCCTATTCTTTCCTTTTGCCTTTCATGATCAGGAAGATGGATGCCAGAATTCCCGGAACCTAATGGTTCCCTTGTAGCTACACCCGGAGTTGGGAAAATTAAAAGCGGTTTTTTATCTGCCATTTAGATCGGATTGATGCGTGTGGTATGTCAAACACTCATCTACGATCTTTTTGATGTTCACTTCTGGAAGAGCTAATATATACTTCCTTTGGATGTCCAAAACGAATTCTTCCACTTCTGAAAAACTTAATCCTACCAGTTTGGATGCTATGGTAGGAAGTGGATGCTGTAAAGAATATTTAACCTGTGATTCAAAATTTGAAAGCCATTGAACAATCATTGGCTTAGTGGGTTTATTTAACTCAAGCTTCACTTGGAATCTGCGCCAAACTGCCCTGTCCAAAAGTTCTGGATGATTGGTGGCGGCTACGACTACCACATAGGAAGGCAGGCGGTCTATCTGCATCAATAAGGAGCTTACCACCCGCTTGATTTCACCTGTCTCATGCTGATCCCCTCTCTCCTTGCCTATCGCATCAAACTCATCAAAAAACAGGACACACTCCTGAGTTCTAACAAAATCAAACATCTGCTTCAGTCTAGTAGCAGTCTCTCCAAGATAACTTCCGATGATCCCATCATATCTAATGACATAAAATGGGATCATTAATGATTGGGCTAGGGCTTCTGCCAGCGATGTTTTCCCATTTCCAGGAGCGCCTGATAGCAGTATTCTGCTTCTAGGCTCAAGATTGTAAGAACGAAGTATATCCGCACGAAACTGCTCCTGAATCACTTCATCCATTTTCAGCCTGTTGCCATCATCGAGGATCAAATCATTCAGATTTTTCTCTGGGTGTATGCGAAATAGGAAGTTTTCGAATTTCTGGTTTAAAAGTGGGTTGGTGTTCCGTAAATTCTGGGAGGATGAAAAAGCCGGATTGCCAAGAACATCTTCAAGCTGGCTTGCCAAGACATGATGTTGCTTACTTTTTTCTTCGGCAATAATAGATTCAGCCACCCTCCGAAAAAGGGTGGAATCGCCTGTAGAACCTGCTTTTACCAATTTTACCAGAAGATCAGCTCTTGCCATTTTAACTATTATCTCGCTTTTTATATCACGAACTTACAAAGTTCTTACCATTAGAAGAAAACTGCATCCTTAAGCTAGGCAACTTGTGTCAGAAAAAAAATACCCAGTATAGGGTATTTTCCACCTTAAAATGTGAAAAAATAGAAAAAACTAAGTTCTATATCGCCTGTCTAAACTTTATTCCCTAATCCCTTAAATCACTCGGCTTGATAAAAACTCCCCTAGAAGTAAAACCCTTCTCTCCTTCCACCAAAACCAGAAATTGAAGATAAAGCTTCTTTGCTTCTAATTCCGGAATCCTATTAAGGAGAGACATATGCTAAATCGGTATTATACTCCTATCCATACTCAAACACGTTTGATAGTTTAGGATTTTAATTCACTTTCCCGGCTTATGCTTATGAGGCTTCAATGACGGCGTATTACCTGGGGTATCCTTATTATCCCTTTGTCGTCTATCAGGCTGACCTGTAGTTTTTGCAATTCTTTTTGGACCTGGTTTGATTCCGTTTCTATTGGCCATAGTAGTTTTTGTCTTAAAGTTATAATACTCTAAATCTACCCCTTACAATCAGGAATATCTAGTCGAAAATTCAATTTTGACGCAAAATGTCAAAGATAGATAGGACCCTTAGGTTCTGTTTAAAACAAGGCTTTTCCTACAATCCACTTGGTTTACTTTTTTCCTGCCCCTTTGGATTTCCTAGGTCCAATTTTGACCCAAAAAGTATCTTTTGAACCGGATTCAATAAGTGGGATTTTGCTCAAAATTAATACCCTCCGATTTTGTCCTTTCTGGAGCCAACAGAAATCCGTCCTTTGAAACAAAATCAAAAACACTCCTGATTAGCTAGAACCAATGATTTTCACTTTCCTCTGACTTGTAAACATTGTGTCCTAACCTTACTCAGAAGTTTGATTTATGTTTCATGTAAATAATGTAGGTCATCGAAGTGCAAACCATCATAGAAATTTTAATTTATCGCAATTGGGGAGTAGGAATCCCTTCTTTCTTCCATTTTGTCCTTCAATGATAAAAGGATCCTTTCTTACTATGAAACCTGGAAAAATAATGATACCAAGTTGAAGAAAATCCAATCCCATCAGCGAATCCGAAAGAAAAAAATTACAGCATATTATCAAGGCAACCAAATCCTAATTAATCCATATCTACCTCCTCCTCATAATACACATTAAAATTGTGACAATCCTTGTCAATCAGCTTCCAATACAAATGACTTTCCCAGGGAAAATATCGATCTTAAGTCTTTAAAATTTAATTGAAAACCAGAATACAATAGCTATTGATAGGTAAGATTAGAGTGAAAGTTAACTAAAACTAAAATGGATAATTCAAAGAAAATAGAACAACTGAGATTTGTAATTAATAGATTCGACCATTTTACAGAAGGTGCAAATAGTAAAGGAAACTTCCTTTTGGCCTTCTGTGGTTTAATTTTTGGTTTTATTGCATCAAATTTCAAGGATATCATTGCTTTCAATGAGAATGCTTTTCAGACAGGAACGAGTTTTCTTCTAGTTTCATTATTGATCTTAAGCTTGATATCCATTTTCCTAATAATACTTGCTGTCTCCCCCTTCTTAAAGAACACCAATTCTAGCAGTAAAAATTATCATTCTCTTATATTTTTCAATTCTATTGCAGAAACGACGGAAAAAGAATTCATCTCCAAGGTGAAAAATCAAAAAGAAAAAGAGCTGATTCATGACCTATCCAAACAAGCGCATATAATCTCTAAAGGACTACAAACGAAGCATTCTAGAATTGGATGGTCTCTAAAATCATTGATTTTTCAATTGTTCTTAATTCTGATCATAATAATAATTAAATCAATATGAGCTTATTTAATAACTACAAAGAAAGCCTGAGTCATGTATTGGGAGATCAACAAACAAATTTTCAAAAAGATTTGAATTTTCCTTATGCAATTCTAAATCTAAATGAAAGGAAATACTCTGGAACAACAACCCTTTCCATCCAAGAAAGATCCCAATCCCTTCTTCAATTTGATTCGAATCAGTTGATCAAATATTTTGGCCCCAACCAAAATTCCTTCTCCAATGTTTCGATTGGTAACCATCCTGATTTTCAACACTTGGGGGAAAACCAAACTTTAAAACATTATTGTATTTCAATGTTTGTTGACATAAAAGGCTCCACCAGGTTAGCTTTAAAATATCCTCTTGAAAAAGTAAGATTAATAAAAGACACTTTATTAACCTTATGCATTAATGTTATTACACATTTTGGAGGTCATGTTCATAGACTTCAAGGTGATGCAGTTTTTGCACAATTTGTAAGATTTCAAAAAAATCCAAATGACAGTGTTATAAATGCCTTAAATACTGCATGTGTCTTATGCCAAACAGTTTCAGAAGAATTATCTTCTGCTTTTGAAAGTTATGGACTTGACCCAATAAAAATTCGGGTGGGTATAGATTATGGGAATAATGAAGAAGTCCTTTGGTCACATTATGGGATTGCAAAATGCAGTGAGCTAACCACCACTAGCCTTCACACTGATTTAGCAGCAAAGCTTCAAAATAACGCTTCAGTAAATTCGATTCGTATAGGTAATAATCTTGTAAAAGCGATCTCAATTAAGGATGAGTATCTGACAATACCGACTTATATTAAAAATGGAATTACCATTGAAGACAAATACATTATTCAGTCATCAGGATTTACATACAAGCAGTATGATTTTAATTGGAAAAGTTATTTGAATAGTTTTTCATTTTATAAAAAAGGGGGGAATGGAAAACTGGAAATCGTTAACAATCACTACACTTTAAAAGCAAGTATTTGCGATGAATACAACGGGCCAGAAACTCACCCATATTTTGAAAACAACCATTCCATTTTAAAGGATAAATACATCAAGTTTCAATTACATTTTAACAACCTTCCCTATCATAAAAAGTCATTTGAGAAAATTACATGGGAAGCCAATAACTCTGGAGAAGAAGCTAGAATTGCGGAGCAAGTACAACATGATTTTAATGGTGAATTTAAAGATAAAACCTATTGCATTGCCCATACGGGATTTCATGGAAATCATTATTTAAAGTGTAGCATTATCCGAGAACATTCAGATAATATTATCCTGAAATTCCCCCTTTATGTTGACGATAAACATTTCAAAAGTGAGGGGCAAGTCCTTTCTTTTTAAAAATTGTATTTACTTTTTTATGAACTATTTTCTCTCACCCTCAGAACTACTGTCCCTGTCTGGGTGTAGTCACAACATTCACTCGGAACTGGGTGGGATTTATAATTCCACCCTGGTTTCCAAATCTCCTTTCAATTGGAAATCGCTCTAGACAATTTCCTAAAACTCATTTCTTTTAGCATGAAGCACAACGTTTTGCAGCTAAGCCATCGTTTTAATGTGGCTTAGGTGTTGTTAGGCATTTTTCAATCTATAATCAGCAATCTTATCAGCCAACTGTGATACAAGATTGTCCACTTGATCTTTAATGTTACCATCAATGTTGAATGGGAAGTATCCAATTTTATGCGTTATATCGAATGCGGATAGTTCAACAGAAGATAAAACAACGGGGACAACTGCTCCCTCCGAGAATCTATGTTTAAAAGCAGATGATTCAAATTGCGTCCATATCCTCTTAGGATAATCGGGACCGATAATTACAACAACAAAAGATGCTTCTGAATAATAAATTGGCTTCAAATAATCCTCAACATCTTCCGCGAGTATTCGATACTGCTCATTGAAATCATAAAAAACTTCAAAGTCTCTTGATTGCAGTTCTTCAAATATGAGTTCTGCAATGTTTCGATTACTGCCGGCAAAAGAAAGAGCGAAATCGTATTGTGAATCAAAATCCATTGATAAATATCCCGCCTCTTTTGCAAAACTTGCCCACTTGATGGATTTCAAATAATAGATATACTGAGGGTCTTGTACAATTAGAAGATTACCCTTATCCTCAAAAAAGAGAACTTCCTTATAATCATCATTGGTGTTTATGGTGTCAGCTAAATACCCTTTGGTAACAACTTGTGAGATACTACCTTTTAGTTCGGTAAAATCAATAATCAACTGATTTATATTTAACACCCACTCGTTACTCAGAGATAGATGATATAATAACTGAAGGTATGGCGCTCTCCCTTCTTTTCTTAATTTACTTCCACGTACAAATGACAGCGTTCTATCGTGAAACTTCCTTTTTAATATATCATAAACTCTTGAATTAATTAATTCAAAGCTAGTATTGACATTCACTAATGTATCCTGTTCTTCAATAATTTTTGCCTCAATACAAGAGTAATAAGCAAGCATTTGTGCTAAATAAAAACTCCCATTTGCCGCTTGAATAATTTCTGAATCTATGTTGAGCTTAATATTAAGCTCGTCTTCTCCTTTTCTTAATAATTCTTCAATCTTATCATCATTATTAATACCGAAAGTGATGATCTCTATTCTAGTATTTAAGTCGGTACCATATGAAATAAGATTTTCTCCTGCTTTATTTATACCTAAGATGATCAACTTACTTTCCTTGTCACCCTCATCTGCAAGTACTTTCAATAAATCAGCAAGGTCGGATTTGGTAGATTCATCAAGTCGATGAAAATCGTCAACTACTATTGTGCCGAATGGTCGGGACTGAGGTAAGTTTTTAATATATTCAAGATCGTCTTTCTTCCGTGGAGTCAAGATAAGAACTTCTTCGATTCCGATCGTGTTTTGAATGGCTTTAACTGCGGCGGTTGTCTTACCGATTCCAGATGGACCTTCGATAACAATGCCTCTACCAGGGGTCTTCAACGCTACTATTAAGTCAGTATATTCTTTTGGTTCGACGAATGTGTATTCTGGAACACCATTGATGGTGAATACTTCTTGAAGTTCTTTTTTCATACAGCTAATATAATATAATGCCTAACACTTGTATAAACCCAAGTCCTGACTCCCTATTGCGTTTATATCTGAAATATCCACCATACATTTTGCAGTTTTGGAATTCCTAAAATGGGAACCATTAGGATGTTTCTTTCCTATTTTGTTGACATAGGCTCCCTGCCCCTCTACTTCCGATGTAGATGTCATCAGAGAAAAAGAGATCAAAAAAAACAGCAAAAAGTAAAAACTTTGGAAAGCTTTATTCATTTGGCAATGGGCTTATTAAATTCACTAAAGAATTGATTCCCATAAAGAAAAAGAATTTTTGGATACAAAAAAATACCATGTACTGGGTATTTATTGAACTAAAAAAGTGAAAAAGTGCCCAAATTATATGAAAAGTCTATTCATGAGGAGCACCTAATATTTAACCTCAATCAATTGGATTGTTATTGGCACTATTAGAGATAAGGCTATTACTCCTTCAAGTCGGACTAAAAATTGATCACAGGAATTTCCAAATGTATTCTTAAATATAATGAGCCGCTAGAAATAGTATTGATTCATTTTATAACCACCAACTCTCAGAAATCAGTCTGTTTGAAATGAAACTTTAGGCTGCCACAAATCTGCCCTTGCCATCCATTTTTTGGGTACCATACATTGGAGAAAAAGGATCATTGCTTTTAATATGTAATATTTCTTTTTTAGAATTACTGATATCCAAATTACCAGACACTAAGTCACCATTTGTAAAAAGTTTGCTCCCAGTAGTAGATTTTAGCCTAATAATATTATTCGAATCTTTACTGTAAATAAGTATTCCGGATTCAGCACGAATAATGCTAGTGACTAATTGATACCTTCTTTTATAAGATCCTTGGTTAAAACCTTTTTCATTCCAAAAATTTCTAAGACTCTCTTCAAAGGAACCTATTGGTAAGACCTGATGACTCAACCCGCTTAGGTTAATAAAAGTGGTTTTGTTCGAATTGAATTTTATGGAAACTTCATCAGCTTTAATCATTTGACCTCTAGCATTTCCTGCAAACTCAATCCCGATTTTAGCTTCGCTTTGAAAACTCAATTCCATTTCTGGACCTTTCTTTTTCAGTTTTTCTAAATCTAATCCTGGAATAAAATCTTTGATATTGCCATAAATAGAATGGTTTTGCTTATCCAAAACCAGAATATCCCCTAATCCGATATCCATTCCTAAAAAATTACAAAACAGGTTTTTACCTTTCAGTAGTTTTTGAGATTTTTTACTTGAAATCATTAATGCTCAATTAATACAAGATTCTATTTATAATTTTCATTTAATCCTTTCCTTCAAATATTCTTTCAATTCCTCATCTTGAATATAAACGAAGCACCCTTTCATCCCTCTTGACATCAAGGTCCTGTAAGTATTTTTGATAATCTCCCGAAGCATATCTTTGGTGCTTTGTGGATCAAGATTCATTAGTTTTTTATATCCTTTGATAGACTGGTCCATTCTTGATCTTTTACTGGGATCAACTAAAATTTGACCTTCTCTGCAGATTATATCCTCTCCGATGATAACACCAATATAGTCTACTTCCAGTCCTTGACAGGTATGGATACAGCCTATTTCGGTTACCGATTCAGGCTTTACAATCCAAAGCATACCATCTGATCCCAAATTCCATTGCGCATAAAAATCATGTTCTGGAATTACGATATCCATCGCTTCAGAATCTTTTTTACTATTCCAATCCCAGCAGTAACCAGCTACCATTCTGGCAGAATTGTTTACCTGATTTAGCCTATAAATTTCCTCCCTCAACTCTTTAGGATCGTCATAAATCCGAAAATCGTATTCTGACTTTTCCAAGACCACATTAGCGGTATCCTTAATCTGCAATGTATTGTCCAGCCAAGCTAAATAACCGTCAGATCCAGCACACCGGAATTGGGATGTCAACTCCATTTCCTGAACCTGTGCCCCCTCTCCTTCTGCCCAAGCCCTTATTTCAGCTTTGGTTCCTATATCTTTGATATGTACTTTTTGAGCTTCATCTATAAAGAAAATACTGCAATAGGCAGATTGTATAATTTCCTTTACCTGATTTTCTCCTAGGTTGGAGAAGAGCCCTGATTTCTCATTTAATCGATGCGCCTCATCCACAATCAAAGCATCATAAGAATTCCTTTTGGTGTTTAAGAAAGAGCCTGAACCTGTAAAGAAATTCGAAAACTGGGTCTTTTTGATTGTCCCAGTTAGTTTGGATTCATATACAACCCTAGGTGCTGAGTTTTTAGTGACATACTGTGCTATATGCCCTTTCTTGGTCAGTGCAACCAAGAGGTTTACCGCGATCACTGATTTACCTGTTCCAGGCCCTCCTTCTACAATCAAAACATGTTTCTGTCCATTTTTGGACCGAATAGCCAAATCTTTCGCAGTTTCAAAAACTTCTTTCTGGGTATCAATCAAAGTAAACTCCTGATTTCCTTTGATCAAACCAACCATGGAATCAGCGAGCTTTTTGGACGGGCGAAGTTCCCCGTTTTCGATGGTAAGAATCAAATCTTTCTTATCACCGTATTTGATGAATTTCTTGATAAACTCCCTAAAATCCCTCTTGTCATTTTTACAGAAAATGGGAGCATTATCATTGTGCTCTTTGTAAAATTCATGGGAGATAATACCGTCGTCGGTATAATTATGTAGGTAAGCACAAGGCCTTAAATCGATCTCACCTTCATAAACCGCTACATTAAATCCCTTGAGGAGCATAGAGTAAGACCAAGCTTGATAGCTAGGATGTACTGTCTCCTCATTTCCACTTTTGTATCGGGTTTTGACCATGGCATCCTTGGTAGTCAATTCAACTTTGGACCATTGCTTGAGCTCAATTAGAATTACATTATCCCTTCCATTTTCATCCTGACCGGTTATGATGAAATCAATCCTGTTCTGGGTCCTTGGAATATTGTATTCAATAGCAACACCTGCGTCCTCAGGGATATCCTCATCTCTAAGAATAAGTTCAACTTGTGGAAGGGAGTTGGACCAGGATGCAAATTCTGACTCTCCCACTTTCTTAAACAAGTTTCTTTCTACAGATTCAGAAATAATATCTTCTATACAAGCATTATACACATCATCCAAAAATTGCTTTTTGGTCGCTTTATAAACGATCATAAGTTATGGGTTAAAAGAAATTACATGCGCCTTTAAAAATAGTTTCATCCCGGGATTGACCGCAAAAACATAACATCCTTTTATTCCCCTTAAGATGAAGGTTTTATAGATATTCAACAAATAATTTAGTAGATGCTCATCACTTTTCACTCCCTTTTTCCCATTTAAATCCTTGTATTCATTCTTGTTGATGATAAACTTTTTTGTACCCCAATCATAATCTATCTCTTTCCCGAAAATGATCCCACAATAATTCAGATCATACCCTTGTGTTTTATGAATTGAACCCACTTCAGAGTTTGAGCCTTTATAGTTTATCCAATCGGGTTTATTGCTGTTCCATTTTAACTGGATCCCATCAATCTCAATATCGAAAGTTTCCTTAGCCCCCTTTTTATTTGTTTTCCATTCCCAAGAAAACCCGGCAATCAACCGAGACAATCCGTTTTCATGATCCTTATTGAGGATTCTCTCCCTCAATTCTTTCAAAGAATCAAAATATAAGAACTCAAACCCACTCCCTTCGGGCAAGGTGAATTTTTCATTAGGTCTTAAATTATTGGAAAACATATCTCCTAAAAACTCAGAATATGCAGTTCCACCCTCTGAGCGCAACTGTTCCTTTAAATGAAACACTTTAGTTTCAGGCTTTCCTTTCAGAGATATGAAAAGTTCATCATCGATATCAGTAGGCCTGATAGACTGAAATTGATCATAAAAAAATACAGCTTTTGTGGACCGAAGTAAGACCCATTCCATTTCATTGGTGGTAGCAGGATCCAGGTTCAACTTCCGTGCAGGCTCATCAAAGATTTTATGATAAGCTAAATTCTTACGCTGCTTCAATCGATGGGCTTCGTCCACCACTATCAAATCATAGCTTAAATCCCCCAGATTACTCAAAGAAATCACCATTTCTTTATTAAGCCCGGGAACAGTTGAAAACACCTTCCCCATGGTTGTTCGAAAAGAAGTCATTGAAATGGCCAAAGCCATTGAACTGATGGTTCTTCTTTCCTTCAACCTCCTAACTTTCTCTAAAGCATTCACAAACTCCTCGGAAAGATCCTCCTCCTCATATTCAGTTAAATCAGAATTCAACAATTTAAATAAGTAAGATGAAATCACTGATTTTCCTGTACCTGCTCCCCCTTCAATTACCATTACTTTCTTAATATCGTCAAGAAGAAAATCCAAGATTTCAGAAATAGCTTGAAGTTGTGTCTCAGTTAGTTCTTTGTATGGTGAGTACTTAAACAGATTGCTATTGGTAATCTGTTTAATGGTCTTTTTGGCCAAATTCTTTATCCGGAACTCTTGCCAGATTTCTTCAAAAATCTTTTCATATAATTCCTTCTTTTGAAAGTAATTATGCCGAGTCTGACCAGGAAGTGCATTTAACAAAGTGAATTTTCCATCTGCCTGTAAATACCTGATTAATTGGGCTTCCAAATCCAAAGAGGCAGATTTATTAAACCGGTCACTCAGAATAACAGTGATCGCCTTGAGATCCTTTTTCTTTTCATGATTCCCATGATTCTTGAGTCGACTGATCACATTGGCAGTTTCTCCCACATAGCCATTTGTTCTATTTCTTAAAAAGTAAACTACTGGCCAATTCGAATCCAACAGCGAATATTTTTTCACTACTGATTGTACTTGATCAAAACCTTTAAAATCAATCAATGAGTAAGACTTGGCTTCACTCATAATTCATCATACTTTTTAGCAGATCCTTTGGCTTTGGAAACGGGATATTTCTCACCATTGGTTTTAATCTTATCCAATAGAATTTCTTCTAGGTTCAACTGGTGTTTATCAGCTAACAGCAGAGCAAAAAGAAATACATCTGCCAGTTCCTCTTTCAATTTTTCAAGCTTTGCCCCTTCATTTTCTTTCCAAAGAAAGAGTTCAAGGAGTTCTGAAGCTTCAATTGAAATGGCGAGTGCGAGGTCTTTTGAATTATGAAACTGTTCCCAGTCTCTTGCATCCCGAAATTCTTTGAGTTGTTGGATTACTTTGGATAAGTCGTGCATTGAGAAGACAGAAAAATGATTGATTAAAGATAAAAGATTTCTAAAAGATTA
>NZ_JAPPSQ010000029.1 GCF_026652115.1 Algoriphagus sp. PAP.12
TTATGGTTTGATTAGATGGGCACGAATCCCCATGACGATAAGGAGCTGTGCAATACAATAGGTTCCCATGATTATTATTCCTGCCTCTTCAATAGGCTGGTAAAACTTATTGATTGCGATCATACTATCTGAGATTAGGAAAAATAAGGCTCCAATAAAAACTTGCCAAAATGATTCTGGGTTACATTTTCCATATCTCTCTGTGGCAGTAGTCGCCATACTGACGATGACGATAATGTAGATGATCACAGGTGTTTTTAATGGTCCCAAATGGGGATTTATGAGATAATAGGTAAATGCTGCCAAGATGTAAATAGGCAAGTTCCTTAGAAAAGTTTTTACAAAATTGATATCACCTATTTTTCCTGGGTTTCTTTGTCCGATTTTGAAAGCTATGATGTAGCAAATATGTGCCATCAAAAATGCTCCCAACCCATATACAAATAGGTTTTCCCAGAGCAAAAGAATGTCTCCTATCCAGGAAAAGATCAATGCACCCATTGTCGCTTTGGATAAAAGCGTCCATGAAATGGGTCTTGAAATCTGAAAAAAATAGATGATTAAGCTCAATAATATCAAGGGTTTAGAGTAAAATCTATAACTATCTAGTCCTTCTAGAATAAAGGATAGATGCAGAATGGATGCAAACAAAAAAATGTAGAGCCAAATAATATTTTTGTTTTTCAAGGCAGAGATAATTTGGGATTGAGTGTCAAATATATGGCGATGAATAAATTTTTAGTATTTTCACCAAATTGTATTTTGAAAACAACGCAATTAAAAATAAAAGCGTAGTTATTGTTTTTTAGAATTTAATAGTTGTTTTTGGCTGAAAGACAGAATTTTTTTGATTTCAAGTTCGCTATTCATCTTTCAAAAGAAAATATAATTAGGGAATTCGTATTATTTTTATGTTAATAAATGTGAAATTAGCAGTCGGAAATTTAACCTAGAGTACCCCAATAACCTACCGATCCAAATTAAATTTGCATCGAGTAATATTTTCAAAACCAACTTTACAAAAACAAAAAATTATGAGGCAAAATTTACCAAGCATTATCCTAGGTATGTTACTTCTCTTTGTTGGGATGGGCATAGCTGAGGCTCAGGTAACAACCAGTTCTATCCAAGGACAGGTTGTTGATGCGCAAGGAGAGCCGTTGCCAGGAGCAAACGTGGTAGCGACCCACGAGCCTTCCGGTACTAGGTATGGCGCTGTATCAAATTTGGAAGGCCGATTCAATCTTCCAAACCTTAGAATTGGTGGACCTTACACCGTTCAGGTAAGCTTTATTGGTTTCCAGAGTCAATCTTATTCTGGAATTGTTTTGAGATTAGGTGAGCCTTACGGGCTTTCAGTGACTCTTTCGGATGATAGCACAGAGCTTTCTGAAGTAGTAATCACTGGTTCCAAATCGACTGAATTCGATTCTAATAGAACTGGTACATCTACTAACGTCAGCAACGAACAACTTGCTAACCTTCCGCAGATCAACAGAAGTGTTACCGAATTTACTCGATTGACTCCTCAAGCAAGCGGTAACTCCTTTGCTGGTAGAGATGCTCGATACAACAACTTCCAAGTGGATGGTGCAAACTTCAACAATGGTTTTGGACTGAGCAGCAACCCACTTCCAGGAGGAAACTCTCAGCCTATTTCTTTGGATGCGATTGAGGAAATTTCCGTTAACATTGCTCCATTTGATGTGACTCAGTCTGGTTTTACCGGTGCAGGTATCAACGCGGTTACTCGTTCTGGTACTAACACTTTCAAAGGTTCTGCTTACTACTTTTTGAAAAATCAAGATTTGCAGGGTAAGAAAATTGGAGACAATGAACTGACTCCAGTTGATGCTGCTACAAGAAACTTTGGTTTCAGATTAGGTGGTCCAATCATCAAAAACAAATTGTTCTTCTTCGCAAACTTTGAAAGAGAAGAAAATACGGGTGGAAACGCTTCAGGTGTAAACCTTTGGAAGCCATCTACTAATGGTGTTGCTGATGCTGAAAACAACATAGCAAGAACTACAGTAGCGGATCTTGAAGCTGTAAGAAATCACTTGATCAACGTTTGGGGATATGACCCAGGCAGATACGAAGGATATGCTAGCGAAGCTAAAGACTATAGCACCAAATTGCTAGGTAGGATTGACTGGAACATCAGCAATAAGCATAAACTAGCTGTAAGATATAACCAAGTGGTAGGTATCTCCAATCAATTGGCTAACGGTAGTTCAGGTCCGAGACCGAGATCCGGAACAAACCGTGTTTCTCAAAACTCTATTGCTTTTGAAAATGCAAACTACGGATTTGAAAACTCTGTAAGATCCTTGACTGCGGAATTGAACAGTTATATTTCAAGCACTGTTTCTAACCAATTCTTGGCTACTTATTCTAAAATCCAAGACAGAAGAACTACTCCAAGCAGTCAGCTTTTCCCATTTGTTGATATCTGGGATGGTGATCCAAATGGTAACAACTATATGAGTTTTGGTACTGAATTGTTCTCATACAACAATGAAGTTGTAAACGATAACTATTCATTCATCAACAACCTTACTGTGATCAATGGAAAGCATACATTTACTGCTGGTGCTGCATTTGAAATTCAAAAGTTTGGTAACTCTTATGTGAGAATGGGTACTTCTTATTACAGATACCTTTCTGTTGAAGACTTCTTGACTACAGGTACTGCAAATGAAGTTGCTCCTATCATGTTTGGTTTGACTTACCCTTATGAAGGTCAAGAAACCTATGCTAGAGTAAACTTTGGTTTGGCTTCTCTTTATTTCCAAGATAAATACCAAGCTTCTGACAAATTGTCTTTGACTTTGGGTGTTAGAGCTGAATTGCCAATTTACTTGAATGATTTGACGGCTAACCCATCTATCAATGAATTGGAGTTCTTGAGCGTAGATGGATCTCCTAAGAATTATGATTCTGGTTCATGGCCAAAATCAAGATTGATGCTTTCTCCTAGATTTGGTTTCAATTATGATGTCAATGGTGACAGAAGCTTTGTAGTTCGTGGTGGAACTGGCGTATTTTCTGGTAGAGTGCCTTTTGTTTGGTTGACAAATATGCCAACTGGTGCTGGTGTCCTTCAAAATAACGTAGAGCCAGGTAGCTATGACCAAGTAGCTGGTTGGATTGGAAATGTAACATTTAATCCTGAGCAATATTACTGGTTGAATAACCCTCCTGCTGGTGCTGAAAGTGTATTTATTCAAAATCCAAATGAAGGAGCTCCTAGTTCATTCGCATTGGTAGATGATGAATTCAAAATGCCGATGGTTTGGAGAAGTAGCTTAGGAGCTGAATTGGTCATTCCAAATACTCCTTTGTTGTTGACTACTGATCTCCTTTATACTAGAGATATCAATGGTGTATTCCAGTTTGGTGCAAACAGAGCAATGTCTCCTACCAACATGAACTATGCTGGTGACGATAGAGAGGTAGTACTTCCAGGTACTTCTGTTGCTTATAATCCTGCTTTGGGAGCAAATAATGCTACAGTACTTTCTAATACAAGCTTGAAAGGAAATGCATTCAGTGCTACAGTTGGATTGTCAGTATTGGATTTGAAAGGACTTACCGGATCGGTTTATTATACTTATTCAGCTGCTAAAGAAGTTTCTGCCAATGCAGGATCAAATGCTAGTTCAGCTTGGGGAGCTTCTCCAAACATCAATAATCCAAATGATCAAAGATTGTGGATTTCAAACTATGCTACTCCTCATAGAGTAATGGCTAATTTGAGCTACAAAATTGAATATGGTAATCTTGCTACAACATTGGGTGTTTACTACAATGGTTCTCACCAAGGTAGATTCTCTTACACTTATAGCAATGACTTCAATGGAGATGGAATCAACGCAGACTTGATTTACCTTCCTGCAAATTCTTCTGAATTGAATTTCGTGGATATTGTTTCAAATGATGAGGTGGTATTTACCGCTGAGCAGCAAAGACAAGCTTTTGATAACTTTGTTTCTGAGAATGGTTTGGATAAGTACAGAGGAGATTATTTGCCAAGAAATGCATTCTTGCAGCCTTGGTTGAATAGATTCGATGTGAGAATTCTACAAGATATCTTTACTAACATCGGAGAAAGCAGAAATACACTTCAGTTGTCTTTGGATATTGTGAACTTTGGCAATATGCTTAACAGCGATTGGGGTATCCAGCAGAACCTAAACAACGCTCAAAATCTATTGACCAGATCTGGCTCTGTGACTACTGCTCCAAATGTGATCATGAATAGAGTATCTAATCAATTGCCTACAAATCCATTCCAAAATGCTTCAGGCTTTGGAACTACTTGGAGTATGCAATTTGGTGTCAGATACATCTTCAATTAATATTAGAATAAAATTTTATAGAAAAGCGCCTTCTTTTGGAGGTGCTTTTTTATTTTTAAGACATATAAAACCTTTTAATTGAGCAATATGAAAAAGTTCTATCTCTCACTAATTTTTCTTTTATCGTTTTTTGGAATGTCTAAAGCACAGACGGATTCCCTGATATTTAAAAATAAGGATATTGTAGTTGGGGAGATAAAAAGTATGGATAGGGGAGTCATCACTATTGAAACTGATTATTCTGACAGTGATTTTAAAGCCAAGTGGGAAGAGCTAATTTCGATCAAATCCAAAACCAATTATTTAATTACTCTCGCGAACGGGAGGAGATATAATGGGAAAATAAGATCAGTCTCTGATAGTACAATAATCATCAATTATTATGATCCTGATGCACTGATAAGATTGAGGAAAAAGGAAATTTCTCAGGAAACTGAGGGGACCGAAAACCTGATAGTCAATTTGAATGATGTGGTCTATTTAAATGCATTGGATGAAGGGTTTTGGAGTCGGTTGTCTGCAAGCATCGATTTGGGTTGGAGTTTGACTAAGGCTAATAATTTGAGAACCTTTAATCTGAGGAGTTCATTGGGGTATTTGGCAGATAGATGGAAAATGAATACCTCATTTAATAGTCTAAGATCTAATCAAGATGAGGTGGATCCGACCAAAAGAACTGATGCCAATTTTTCTTTTACCTATTTCCTACCAAGGGATTTCTTTTTGATTTATGATTTGACTTTCCTATCCAATACAGAACAGTTGATCAGATCCCGAGTTGGTAATAAAGCGGGTATTGGTAAGTATGTAGTCCATACAAACAAGTCTTATTTTGGTTTTCAGGTTGGGGCCAACTTAAACAACGAACAATATTTTGATGATACACCAAATAGAAGATCTGGTGAAGCATTTATCGGGACAGAATTGAGTTTGTATGATATTGGAGATTTAACACTTTTGACTAATGTGACTGCATATCCAAGTTTAACAGAAAGTGGTCGATTCAGAACGGATTTTAAATTAGATATCAAATATGAATTTTTGTCTGATTTCTATGTGAATTTGGGTACGACTCTTAACTACGATAATCAACCTGTCTCTGGAGCAACTACGCTGGATTATATTTTTCAGACCACTGTGGGTTGGAGTTTGTAAAAACATTTGAATCATCTCAAAAGCTGGAGTTTCTAATTATCAAAAGGGGAACTTCAGTTTTTTTTAGTCTGATTTTGTAAGTTTTTTTCAAGAATTTTTGAAAAAAACTAAGATGATATAGGGAGAAATTCTTTAAAAGCATCCCTCTATTTTTCCATTGATTGAGTTCATTTGCCTCCAGTATCTTTTATAAATTTTTCCTAGGAAAGGTTCCGTAATTTCGATATCTGACAAACTATGGGATATTGAAATTGCATAATTCGAATATTGTGATTTACAATTTTTGAATTTTTTTGAAAACAAATAGGCTTTTTCATGCTTTCATAGTTAAGCTTAACTTAATATAAATCAGCTCTTTTCTACATGAAAAAACAGACTAAGGTCATAGTAATCATTGCAATCATTGTTTTGGTGATAGTTGCTTTTTTATATCCTAGACTGGATACTAGAAATTCGAATGAAAACTCTGTGACCTCTTCAGGAGCAGGACCAGGGGCTCCCCAAGACTTGCCAGTGAGTGTGGTAAAGCTTCAACCTGAAACTTTAAGAAATCAATTGCAGGTGACTGGTACCATCTTGCCGAATGAATCTGTAAATATTCGACCTGAGGTTTCGGGCTTGATAACAAGAATTGCCTTTAAAGAAGGTCAATATGTATCTAAAGGGACTCCTTTGTTGTACCTGGATGATGATGAACTTCAAGCTCAATATCAAAGATTGCAATACACACAAAAGCTTTTTGAAACTCAAGAGAATAGACAGAAGCAATTATTGGCAAGAGAAGCAATCAGCCAAGAAGAGTATGATATTGCTTTGAATCAGTATAATACGACACTGTCTGATTTAAAATTGGTGGAAGCCCAATTGGAAAAGAGAGTGATTAGAGCTCCTTTCAATGGGAAATTGGGTTTGCGCTTAGTATCGGAAGGTAGTGTGATCGGAACTTCAGATATCATTGCGAGCATAGTAAATATTGATCCAATCAAAATTGAATTTTCTATTCCAGAGCGCTATGCAAATCAAGTGAATATTGGAGCACCAATTTATTTCACCAATGAATCTACCCCAGAGGAAGTACTTGGAGAAGTCTATGCCTTTGAGCCACAAATTGATGCCGCTACTAGGACATTGAAATTAAGAGCTCAAAGTCCGAATAAAGAAGGGAGATTTTTGCCTGGAATGTATGTGAGAATCAGATTCGTTTTAGATGTAACGGAAGATGCATTAATGGTACCTGCTGAATCTATAATTCCAGAACTGCAGGGGTACAAAGTTTATGTAGTAGGTCCAGATAACAAAGCTCAAGCTAAAACCGTCGAAATCGGAACAAGAACGGATACTCACGTTCAGATTGTCAGTGGGCTTGAGGAAGGGGAATTGGTCCTTGCTACCGGAGTGTTGCAAGTCCGTCAAGGAATGCCTTTGAATCCAACCCAAATTAACTAAGATGGCAAGTCTTTCAAATTTAAGTATTAACAGGCCTGTATTGGCCATCGTGTTATCCTTAGTAATCCTATTATTTGGAGCGATTGGGATTTCATTGTTAGGGATTAGGGAGTTCCCAAGTGTGGATCCTCCTATTATCAACGTAAGGACGACCTATGTCGGAGCCAATGCCGATGTAATTGAAGCACAAATCACGGAACCTTTAGAAGAAGCTATTAATGGTATCCAAGGGATTAAATCCTTGACTTCCTCTTCTAATGACGGTTCAAGTAGTATTACAGTAGAATTTGATATCGGAGCAGATTTGGAAGCTGCCGCAAATGATGTTAGGGATAAGGTTTCCGGTGCACAAAGAAATTTACCTCCAGATGCAGAACCGCCAGTGGTTTCCAAAGCAGATGCGGATTCCCAACCAATAGTCTTCCTGAATGTGAAAAGTGACGAGAGAAGTCTTTTGGATCTATCGGATATTGCTGAAAATATTTTCAAAGAAAGACTGCAAACCATTCCTGGTGTCAGTAGAGTTCAGATTTGGGGAGAAAAGGAATATGCCATTCGACTGAGAATGGATCCCTTGAAAATGGCTTCATATGGGGTAACTCCTTTGGATGTCCTCTCAAAGGTTCAATCAGAAAATGTGGAATTGCCTTCTGGTAGAATAGAAGGTGAAACTATAGAGCTATCAGTTCGAACAAAAAGTAGGCTTTCTACCCCTCAGGAGTTCAATCAATTGATTATCAAAGAGGACCAAAACAACATAGTAAGATTCCAAGATGTGGGTCGAGCAGAGCTTGCTGCACTCAATGAAAGAACGGTTCTGAAACGAGATGGGGTACCGATGGTTGGTGTGGTTTTAGTGCCACTTCCTGGTTCAAACAACATCGAGATTGTTGATGAATTCTATAGAAGGTTGGAATATATCAAAAAAGATCTTCCGGCTGATGTAGGTTTAGAAATAGGTTTTGACTCTACAAAATATATCAGAAGCTCTATTGCCGAAGTTCAGGAGACCATCATTACAGCATTTATTTTGGTGGTTGCTATTATCTTCCTTTTCCTTCGTGATTGGAGAACCACCTTTATCCCTGTTATCACAATTCCAATCTCATTGATTGGCGTTTTCTTTATCATGTATATGATGGATTTTTCCATCAATGTTCTGACCTTATTAGGTATTGTCCTTTCAATTGGTCTGGTGGTAGATGATGCCATTGTAGTTTTGGAGAATATTTATGCGAGGATAGAAAAAGGTGAAAAACCACTCCAAGCAGCCCAACAAGGTGCTGAGGAAATTTTCTTCGCAGTAATTGCAACCACGGTTGCGCTAGCTGCAGTATTCCTTCCCGTAATATTCTTAACAGGAACGACTGGACGTCTTTTTAGAGAATTTGGAATCGTTGTAGCAGGATCGGTGATTATTTCATCCTTTGTGGCTTTGACCATGACACCGATGCTTAGCTCCAGGTTGTTGAAAAGAAGAGAGAAGCATAATTGGTTCTATAACTTTACGGAACCTGGCTTTGTGTGGATCAATGACAAATATGACCGTGCATTAAGCTGGTTTATGAATTTCAGATGGGTAGCATTCCCTATTATTGGGGTGATGGTATTTGGGATTTATTGGTTATTCAATCAAATACCTTCAGAATTAGCTCCGGTAGAAGATAGGGGGGAAATAAGAATTCAGCTTGCAGGTCCAGAGGGAGCGACTTTTAGTTATATGGATAGAGTCATCGATCAAATGGTGGCTGATTTCTTGGAAACATTCCCAGGAGATGAAGTGACAGGTTTGATATCAGTTACTTCTCCTGGTTTTGGATCTTCAAGTACCAATTCTGGCTTCGTGAGATTTATTTTGGCTGACGCTGAAAATAGGTCAATGACTCAGCATGAATATTTCAATAAAATTAACCAGAAATTAAAAGCTTATACTTCAGTAAGAGCCTTTGCTTCTGAGCCTCAGTCAATTGGGGATAGAAGAGGAGGTCTTCCTGTTCAATATGTACTACAGGCTCCAACCTTGGAAAAACTAAAAGAAGTGATTCCTACATTTATGGAACGTGTAGCTCAAAGCCCAACCTTTATTTTCTCAGATATCAATTTGAAATTTACCAAACCTGAGTTAGAAATTGAGATTGACAGGGAAAAGGC
This sequence comes from Algoriphagus sp. PAP.12, assembly GCF_026652115.1. Taxonomy (GTDB): domain Bacteria; phylum Bacteroidota; class Bacteroidia; order Cytophagales; family Cyclobacteriaceae; genus Algoriphagus. The sequence goes on from NZ_JAPPSQ010000029.1 coordinate 9,114, forward strand.
AAGAAATATTGGGGTTTCTGTTCAAGAGATCGCAAGAACACTTCAACTTTCCTATTCCGGACAGCGATTTGCCTATTTCATTATGAATGGAAAGCAATATCAAGTAGTCGGTGAGATGCAGTTGGAAGATAGAAATGAGCCGGTCAATTTGAGAATGCTGTATGTTCGGGCTGAGAATGGACAATTGGTTCAGTTGGATAATTTGGTGAGTGTAGTTGAAAAAAGTACACCTCCTCAATTGTATCGATTTAATCGTTTTGTTTCTGCAACTGTGTCGGCAAACTTAGCAGAAGGCTTTACTATTGGTGATGGGTTGGATGAAATGGATCGAATTGCTGCGGAGGTTTTGGATGATTCATTTGCTACAGATGTAGCCGGTCCTTCCAAAGAATTCCGTGAAAGTTCAAACAGTTTGATTTTCGCATTCTTGTTTGCTTTGATCTTGATCTATTTGGTTCTTTCAGCACAGTTTGAAAGTTTCTTGGATCCATTGACCATCATGTTCACTGTACCTCTTGCAATATTTGGAGCTTTATTGACTTTGTGGGCATTCAATTTCACTTTGAATATTTTCAGTCAGATTGGGATTATCATGTTGATTGGTTTGGTTACCAAAAATGGAATTCTGATTGTGGAATTTGCGAATCAAAGAAAAGCAAACGGAATGGACATCAAAGAGGCAATCTATGGAGCCGCGGTAGCTCGATTCAGACCTATTTTGATGACTTCCCTTTCTACAATTTTAGGGATTTTGCCTATCGCATTGGCTCTAGGAGCAGGTGCAGAAAGTAGAGTTCCTATGGGAGCTGCAGTTATTGGTGGTCTGACATTTGCGACTATCCTTACACTATTTGTCATCCCAGCTATTTATACATATTTGACTTCAAAAGAAGGAAGACTAGCCAGAATTTAATGAAGAAGTTATGCCTAGGGCTCGTTTTGAGCCTTTTTATACAATATTCTTTTGCTCAATCCACAGAACCTTTGGATCTCGAAAAGGCGATACAAACTGGTTTGGAGAACAATCTAGATATTAAAATGGCGGTGGAAACTGTCAATTTGAGACAAGGTGATATCCGGATTGGTTGGGGTGCCTTTCTTCCTGTGATAGATGCAACTTATGCCAGAAGCTTTTCCAAGGAGGATGTGACGCAGAAATTTGTGAATGATCCCGAACCACGCCAGATCGATGGTGCGAAATCCAGAACTGAAAACTTTACCCTAGCTGGTATTTATGGTTTCCGTCCTGAAGCTATTGTCGTTTTGAAAAGACTGGGAGTATTGGAAGAAATATCTGAGTTGCAAGCGAAAGTGGCTGTCGAAAATACTGTTGCCGGTATTTCTACTGCCTATTATCGATTGGTTTTGGAGCTTCAGAGATATAAGGTTTTGGAGAGAACCTTAGAACTTAGCCAAGCTCGTTTGGACATTGCACAGGCCCAATATGAATTAGGTGGAGCAGGTAAAAGAGATTTCTTGACCGCCGAGGTGGATTACAATAGTGATTTGAGTTTGTTGAAAACCCAAAATCAAGTCATCAAAGCTGCCCGAATCAATTTGAACGAATTGATGGCTTTGAGTCCGGATCAAGAATTCTCAATAAATGATACCATTAATGTCGGTGAGGAATTGAGATTGGTTGATTTGGAGGAGAATGCATTTATGGATAACAAGCAATGGTTGGTAATTCAAAGGCAAGAAAATGATGCGTTCCTACAAATGAAGGAATTACAAGTTTCTCGACTTCCTGCTATCAATCTTAATGCAAATTACGTCAACAATACCTCCAATTCTGATGCAGGATTTTTGATTCAAAACCAGCGTTCAGGTTTCAATTATGGGGGAAATGTGACCATGAATTTATTTTCAGGATTCACATTGAATCGTCGAATTCAAAATGCCAAAGTTCAACAAAAGATTCAAGGCTATGCAGTGGACCAATTTGAAATTCAACTCAAGTCCGATTTGTATAGGGCCTTCAATACATATCTGAATAATCGTGAGTTGTTAGAAATTGAGCAAAGAAACTATGCTGTGGCAAAAGAAAGCTCAGAGATTGCTTTAGAAAGGTTTCGTTTGGGGATTGCTTCCTATTTGGAATTCCGGGATGCTCAGGTAAACTTATTGACTGCTGAAAACAGATTGATTACCTCGATTTATAATATCAAAGAACAAGAAATTGAGTTGATGAGACTATCTGGAAAGATATTTTTTGAGAACAGTTTCGAGCAGCTTGACTTACCAACAGAAGATTAATTGAGAGGGCGACAGACATCGCCCTTTTTTATTGGTAAAATTTTCAATTTCTTTTTTGGCATACACTTTGACTATCAGACCTTTCGAAACATCCGGGGCCTAGTCCCAGTGTATGAAAAAAGGAGTCATCATTCTATTTGGAACACTGATAATCATGCTTTTTGGTGTGCAATGCACCTTTTTGGAGAAGCATTTTCAGGATTCCTTTGCCAAAGAAACCTACATTCTAGATCTTGAAGGAATAAAGAATCGTGGCTTTATTAGAGCTGCGGTGGATAATAATTCTACAGGATTTTATATTTACCGTGGCCGTAGGATGGGCTACGAATATGAGCTTTTGAGAGACCTTGCCAAAAGATTGGGCGTACAGCTTAATTTGGTTTTGGTTTCAGATATAGACAAAGCTTTCGAATATCTCAATGATGGAAGAGTAGATATCATAGCCATGAATCTTGAGTCGAATGCTGATAGGGAGAGTAAAGCGACATTTACATCTCCTTTGGGGAAAATCAGTACAGTATTTATTAGTCGAGAAAATGAATCGATAAAGTCTTGGGAAGACTTGCAGTCAGATACAGTTTATGTGAGGCATGGTGCTATTTATAAATCCCAATTGTGTAAAATTAAGGATTCCCTTCAGGTGGATTTTACTGTTTTGGAATCTCCCTTGCATGAAGAATCTTTAATAGATCAGGTAGTCGAAGGAGAAATCAAGTACACACTTGCGGATCAAAATATTGCCATGGCAAATGCCACCTATTATGATGGGTTGGATATCAAATGGAAAGTGACGGATTCTGAAAATGTCTCCTGGGTAGTCCGTGACAATTCACCGAAGCTATTAGAATCAGTAAACAATTGGCTTGGTGATAAACAGAAGGAGTTCATTCCGATGCTTTATGCAAAGTATTTTCTCAATTCTAAAAATAGCTATTTCAGATCTACAAGTCCATTTTCTTCTTTGGCTGGAAATAGAATTTCCGTTTATGATGAATTGATTCAGGAAGGCGCTGGAGAATTAGGCTGGGATTGGAGATTGCTTGCCTCTTTGGTTTACAAAGAATCTAGATTTGATACGACAGCTACCTCTTATGCAGGTGCCAAAGGTTTGTTGCAACTAATGCCTGTAACATTGGAGAGGTTTGGAGTGGAAAATCCAAATGATCCAACTCAGTCATTAATGGGCGGAATTCGATATTTGAGGTATTTGGATAAGTTCTGGATTGAAAGAGTTCCTGAAACAAACGAGCGAATCAAATTTGTCCTAGCCTCTTATAACATTGGTCATGGTCATGTGGAGGACGCTTGGAGATTGGCCTTGAAATATGGAGCCAATACTCAAAGTTGGAAAGATGTTGCAGGATTTTTGGAGTTAAAAAGTGATCCCGAATATTATCGGGACCCCATTGTAAAGAGTGGATTCGCTAAAGGTCATTTGGCGGTAAATTATGTCAAAGACGTCATGAATATTTTTGAGTCTTACAAGGCTCTGGTGCAGCCTTAGGCACCTTCATGCAATTCAAACATCGCCTCGATTTCCACAGGAATATTATCTGGCAGAGTTCCCATTCCTACTGCTGATCTTACTCCAATTCCATTTTCTTCTCCCCAGACCTGAGCGAATAGTTCACTTGCACCATTGATAACAAATGGATGCTTTTCGAAACTAGAAATGCAATTGACCATTCCGAGAACTTTGATTACTCGTTTGACTCTATTGAGTGATCCCAAATTGGCTTTAATGGTTGAAAGCATTGCCAAACCGACTTGTCTTGCCGCTAATTTCCCTTGGTCCATGTCCATATCTTCTCCAATTCTGCCGATGATCAATGTGCCATCATCCTGAACGGTCCCATGTCCCGATAAATACAAATATTTACCATCAATCAGGCAAGGTTTATAAACTCCCAATGGCTTTGGTGCGGGGGGTAGGTTGAGTCCTAATTTTGCAAAGTTACTTTCTGCTGTTTCCATATATTTTTTAAATAAACAAGTCTAAAATCAATACTCCAATTAGTCCAAATACCGCAACTAAGGTTTCCATTACAGACCAAGTTTTGATGGTGTCTTTGATGCTGACGTTGAAAAATTCCTTATACATCCAAAAGCCGGCGTCATTGAAATGAGAAAACATTAAGCTTCCTGCCCCAATGGATAAAACAAGTAGGTTTGGATCCACATTCATAGTGGTTACCAAAGGAGCTATTATTCCGGCTGTCGTGAGTCCGGCTACGGTTGCTGAGCCTACACATACTCTGATAATTGCGGTGATTAGCCATGCTAAAACCAAAGGATGCATTTGCCAGGTTTTTAAACCTTCGGCAATCACCAAGCTTACTCCAGAATCGGTAAAGATTTGTTTTAATGCTCCAGCTCCTGCTACAATCAACAAGATCATCGCAATGTCTTTGGTAGCTTGAGTATAAAGATCCATGATCTGGCTCATGGAATATTTTCTTTTTAAACCTAAAGTATAGGTCGCAATTAGGACTGAAATCAGCATCACCATTCCCGGATCAGAAATGAAGCTTACAATTGGGGCAAATGAGCTTTCTGGAGAAATATTTAAGTTCAAGGCAGTTGTGCTCACCAAAAGTACAACTGGTAGTAAGGCTGTAATAAAGCTATTGGCAATCCCTGGTAATTCACTTTCGTCTTTGATTTCAGCCTGAAAAGTCTTCAAAGGTTTCGCTTCAATATTTTTTAACCTCGAGGCAAAGATGGGACCTGCAATTGCGACAGTCGGTATCGTAATCAAGAAGCCATAGAAAAGGGTTAAACCCATATTGGCATCAAATTGAGCGACCAATGCTGCAGGAGAAGGGTGTGGAGGAAGAAATCCGTGAGTTACGGATAATGCTGCCAATAGAGGAATGCCCACATAAACAGCTGAAATTTTGTATTGATAAGCCACGGTAAATGCCAATGGGACCAATAATACAAAACCTACATTGTAGAAAAGGGGAATGCCCACAACAAGTCCAGTCAAGGACATGGCCCAGGTGATGTGCTTTTCTCCAAAAACCTTCATCAAAAAATTGGCGATCCGTTGGGCTGCTCCACTTTCGGCGACAAGCTTGCCTAACATTGCGCCCATCACAATGACAATGACCAAATCCCCCAAAAGATGCCCCATTCCATTTTGAACTGAACTGGCAATTTGTTCTGGAGGAACTCCCAATAAAAAGCCAGCACAAATAGAGGAAATCAAAAATGCCAAAAAAGGATTGAGCTTTGCCCATACGATCAGCAATACCAAAATGGCAATACTGATCAATACATATAAAATGGTCATAGGTTGGGTTAAGGTTGAACTTTCAAGATAGAAAAATTGGGCGAAACTCAATTTTGCTTTTTGATAATCTGATTTCACCTATGAACCCATCTGATGAATTGAATTTTCTCATCATTAAAGAATCGAACGATGTAGAGGCCTTTCGGTAGACTTATTAATTTCTCTGAAATCTCGCTGGAATGATAAGGTGATTCGAAAATCAGTTCCCCATTTATGAGGACTACTTGTACAAAAGTTTCATGTAATTCAAATTCAGGAGGAATTTGGATAAGCAATGGGCCAGAAGAATAGGGGTTAGGGGAAATCTTTATTTTAGAATCTATTGGAAAAAATGGAGCGAGCCTAATAACCTTACTCGAAAATTTAGACTGGCTTTGGAATGTGATTTTCAATGGATAATAGGTGTTCTCATAAGGCGAAGCAGAGGGGTCAAATGTGTGAAATTCTTGTTTAGAGTCGAATCCAGATCTAATTTCGGTAACTTTTTCCCAATTGGACACGGATTTTTTAGATTTAAAAAGTTCAATTTTCACTTCCCCCTCTAAAGTGATTTTCCAGAAAATTAAGGCCAATTGATTCTTCCAATCCGCTTCAAATGATAGTATTTCAATCGGTAAGATGCTTAAGGTCCGATAACTACCTACTGTAAAATTGATCCCAGCTAGATCATTGATAGCTATCGATCTTCTTGCCCAAAGGTCCACCGGATCTAATCCGGGTAAGTGAGTTCCTGGAGCTGCATAGCCTGTACCGACAATTCTAAGGTCACCTACATCATCCACTATTAACTGATCTGCAGAGATTCTCATCTAAAGCAGGTTTGTGCTTGGATTCAATCCCGAAAATTGAAAGTAAGAAAACAGCCGATAAAGAATGGGTGTACCATCATTGTCATTAAAACTGGTATTGTATTCAGCACCAAGATATTGGGTGAAATTTATGCTGAGGTTTCCTTCGGCAGTAGTCCCTAAAAGCTGTACTTTTCTTAATCCACCATTGGTTTGATCCTCAAAAGGAAAGGTTGCATTGATAGGAGTGAGGAGGGCCGGAAGATTCAAATAATTGAAAGTTGAGATATTTTTCCAGCTTCCCCCAGAATAATTTAACCCGCCTGTTCCTGAAGAGTTTATTTCGAGATTATTGCTGTTTAGATCCAATGATCCAGAATTCATATATAGATTTCTGATTACATGCAAATCTCCCTGAATGATTAAATCAGAGTTAGATTTGCTGAGCTTAAAATCTTGTAAAGAAATTTCGGGAATATGTTGCTCATAGGTTCCAATAGCCGTGAGGTGAGTATTTGTGCCAATAAAATCACCTGTTCCGATTTTAATGAAATCCCCAGAAAAGGAGAGCGAATTTGGTAATGTAAGGTTATTGTTACTTTGGAGCTCTAGGTTATGGATTTGATTGGGTACACCAGCATCCAAAAATGTAGTAGAAAGGAAAGATTTTGTGCCCGTGCTTCCTCGAAAAACCAATGTTCCATTTAGTTGAAAATTGGCAACTTCCATTTTTGGAGCGATACCTTCAAAGATTAATTGTCCTCCAGCTTGTAAATCAAATAATAAGGCACTTATTGTACCTGAGCGAAAAATGATATCATCATTACAGTCACTGACAAATGTTCCGCCAGATTCGATAGTAAAAGTTCCAAAAGGTCCTGCATCATAAACGAGAGCCTCGTTATTAAATGAAAAGGATGGACAGAAGTTGGGAAGAACAGTTAGATCTAATTGTTGGCGGACGGTTCCAGATACGATTCGAAAACTAAGAGCCTTCAATGGTTCTTCGACAATCAACTCTGCTCCTGGATCAGGATCAAAAATTACCGAATATCTAATTTGACTTGTGAATCCACTCCATGAATTATAGGGTATGATAATTCTACTGCTGCCTTTAAAAGTTAAAGTGCTTGTTATCCCATTCCCAATCCAATTTTGACTGTTCCATGAACCGGTAGGAGTTCCAGGTGCTGGACCTGAAAAGGCATTTAAACTCCCATAGACATCTAAATTAAATCCATTTAAATTTAATTTTTGATTTGCACCGGTTTCTGCGTTTATAAAGACGCTTTTGACCTCTTCATTTTGAGTTAAGGTGAGTAAGTGTGTCTGATCAATGTAAATATCATTCATTTGTCCTGGCAAATTTGTCGCTGGAATCCAGCTAGTTCCGTCATATTCATTCCAAATATTGAGCATGTTAAAGTTTCCTGATGAAATCGTTTTGAATGCATTTATATCCTGACAATTGGCTCTATTTGAAAAAAACATAGCCCTACTATTACCGATAGAATCCTGTATATTCGGCCTACGAAAAATATCAATTGAACTAATTTCGTACTCCTTCTTGCCATGGCAAAATTATCTCTAAAAAGTAGTTTTATATAACGAAATGATTCGTAAAAATAAAATAATAGGTTTATTGTTTATTGTCTTAGTTTTGCTCTGTTCATTTGCAAAGGCACAACAATACCGCATTAGTCTATTGACCTGTGATCCTGGAGATGAACTCTATATGGCTTTTGGTCACAGTGCTATCCGAGTCTTGGACAAGGGGAAAAGAACCGATTATGTTTTCAACTATGGTACTTTCAATTTCAACACTCCCAATTTCTATGGGAAATTTGCCGCGGGGAAGCTGGATTATATGCTCAGTGTAAGTACCTATTCAGATTTTTTGGCTGCCTACAACGCTGAAGGAAGGTCAGTTAGAGAGCAGGTGTTGGACCTATCTCCCGAGCAAACACAGTATATGCTAGAGTTTTTACAAGTGAATTATATGCCGGATAGGAGATATTACCGCTATGATTTCTTTTTTGACAATTGTGCTACACGTATTCGTGATGCGATGGATTTGGTCCTTGGTGATGATTTGGTCTGGAATGATGAGCAAAAAGTTACCGATGAAAAGACCTTTAGGAATTTGATTGATGAATATGTATTGAGGATGCCATGGGCGGATTTGGGAATAGATATAGCTCTCGGAGCAGTAATAGATAGAGATGCTACTCCTCAGGAAGAGCAATTTTTGCCGGATTATATGGAAAAGGCTTTTGCTAGAGCTGAAATCCAAGGAGATGGGCCGACTCGTCCATTGGTTCGTGAATCTTCAGTAATCTTGGATTTTCCAAAGCCAGAAAATACTATGAGTTCGATTAATCCATATTGGATTTTTTGGCTAGTGGCTATTGTATTTGTAGGGATCACTTTTATAGGCTTTAAAAAGAAAAAATTATTTATAGGCTTTGATATTGTTCTTTTTACTATTCTTGGGCTTTTAGGAATCGTAATTTTCTTATTATGGTTTGCTACTGATCACAGTGCGACCAAGTGGAATTGGAACATTTTATGGGCTTTTCCTGGGCATTTAATATTGGCCTTTGCCCTTGGGAAAAAGAATCTGAAAAGCTGGGTAAGAAATTATTTATTGGCTGCATTGATTTTGGCTGATGCTGCTGTTGTTTTTTGGATTATGGGATGGGTGTCTTTTCATCCAAGCTTAATTCCGATTTTTCTGGTAATTATCCTTAGGACTAATTATCTGTATTATAATATTGAAAAATATAAATCAATAAAGGCCTGAATTTGGGTTTGATTAAACTTTTGGGGTGGTTCTGTTTGTTTATAAGGTTTGAAAAGGAAATATGGAGTTCAAATTAACATCTGATTATCAGCCTACAGGGGATCAGCCAGCTGCTATTAAGCAATTGGCACAAGGAGTTCGTGAGGGAGAAAAGTCTCAAGTTTTGTTGGGAGTGACAGGTTCAGGGAAAACTTTTACGGTGGCAAACCTAATTCAAGAAGTTCAAAAACCTACTTTGATTCTGAGCCATAATAAGACCCTCGCAGCCCAACTTTACGGTGAATTCAAACAGTTTTTTCCAGAAAATGCAGTTGAATATTTCATTTCCTATTACGATTACTACCAGCCTGAGGCTTTTATCCCAAGTTCAGGGACTTATATAGAAAAAGATCTTTCTATCAATGAAGAGATAGAGAAGTTAAGATTGAGTGCTACTTCGGCATTATTGACAGGTAGAAGAGACGTCATAGTGGTAGCTTCTGTAAGCTGTATTTATGGTATAGGTAATCCCGAAGAGTTCGCTAAAAATGTCATTCGACTTCAAGAAGGAGATCGAATTCCACGAAATCAACTACTTTTTAAATTAGTTGATATTCTCTATTCAAGAACTCATCAAGATCTAACCCATGGTACTTTCCGGGTAAAGGGGGATACTGTAGATATTTTCGTAGCCTATGCTGATTGGGGTTATAGAATTTTCTTTTGGGGAGACGAAATAGAAGCAATCCAAAGGATCGATCCCAAATCTGGTAAGAAACTGAATGATGAAAAGATTATTTCCATCTTTCCAGCAAATCTCTTTGTTACTGGAAAAGATACACTTCAGGTAGCGATTAAAGAGATCCAAGATGATATGGTGGCTCAAGTGAATTTCTTTGAAAAAGAAGGGAAATTTATGGAGGCGAAACGTCTTCAGGAGAGAACAGAGTTTGATTTGGAGATGATTAGAGAGCTTGGCTATTGCTCGGGAGTGGAGAACTATTCCCGCTACTTTGATAGACGAAGTCCGGGAATGAGACCTTTCTGTTTGCTGGACTATTTCCCAGATGATTTCCTATTAGTAATCGATGAAAGTCACGTGACTGTGCCTCAAGTCAGAGCCATGTGGGGTGGAGATAGATCAAGAAAAGTCAACTTGGTAGATTTCGGGTTCAGACTTCCGTCGGCATTGGACAACAGACCTTTGAAGTTTGATGAATTCGAGGATTTGACCAATCAGGCAATTTACGTTTCTGCAACCCCAGCAGATTACGAATTGGCTTTGACAGAAGGAGTGGTCGTGGAGCAGATTATTCGTCCAACAGGTTTATTGGATCCAACCATCGAGGTAAGGCCAAGCCAAAACCAGATCGATGATCTGTTGGAGGAAATCGATCAGACAATCAAATCTGAAGCGCGGGTTTTAGTGACTACTTTGACTAAGAGGATGGCCGAAGAGTTGCAAAAATACCTGGAACGTGCAGGTGTTAAATCCCGCTATATTCACTCTGAAGTAAAAACTTTGGATAGGGTTGAAATTCTGCGAGAGTTGAGATTGGGTGTTTTTGACGTATTGGTCGGTGTGAATCTTCTCAGAGAAGGGTTGGATCTTCCAGAGGTTTCTTTGGTAGCAATTTTGGATGCAGATAAGGAGGGATTTCTAAGGAATGAAAGAAGTTTGGTCCAAACAATTGGACGTGCCGCCCGTAATTCCGAAGGTCGAGTGATCATGTATGCAGATAAAATCACAGATTCCATGCAAATGGCAATTGATGAAACAAAGAGAAGAAGAGCCTTGCAAATGGCATATAATGAGGAGCATGGAATTACTCCTAAGACTGTGATCAAATCCCGAGATAAAATCATGGGGCAAACTAAGGTGGCAGATTCCAAAAGGAATGCAAAAGTTTATGCTGAACCTATGCCAGGAGAAGCTCCAATGGCAGCAGATCCGGTAGTTCAATATTTGAGTAAAGACAAATTGGAAAAATTGATTGCTCAAACTCAAAAACAAATGGAGAAAGCTGCTAAAGAGTTGAACTTCATGGAAGCTGCCAGACTTCGGGATGAATGGCAATCTCAAAAGTCAAGGTTGGAAGAATTGAGTCGGGGTTTGGGAAATTGATGATAGATCATGACAGTTCAAGAATTGAGAGCTTTAGCTTCAAAAGGGGAAGGGCTAACTTTGGAATTCAAAAAGAAAGCGGCGTTTCCTGAGAAAATTGTCCGTGAATTGATCGCCTTGGCTAATACTGTTGGTGGTTATTTGCTAATTGGCGTGGATGACGATGGGACTGTCAGTGGTCAGCGTTTTATCGAGGAAGAAGTTTTTGTGATGGAAAAGGCCATTAAGGAGTTTATTATCCCATCTCTTTCCTATGAGCTTGACCAAATCAAACTCAATGAGAAAAAAGGCGTGGCACTTTTTAAAATTCCTCGTAGTGATGATCGTCCTCATTTTTTGTGGGAAAAAAATCGCAAGAAATCTTTTGTAAGAGTAAAAGATCGGACTGTTCAAGCCAGTAAAGAGGTTTGGGAGATTTTGAAGAAAAGTAAAAAGTCTGAAGATGTGGTTTTTACTTATGGTCAAAAAGAGGAGATTTTAATGAAATTGCTGGCAGAATATGGTAAGATTACCCTAAATGATTATGCAAAAAATGCCAAACTGCCTCGATTTTTAGCAAGTAGAACTTTAGTTCGACTGACTTTGGCAAATGTTCTGGAAATCCATCCACAAGAATCAGAGGATTATTTTACGCTGAAAGACCAGGAAGTTTAATGTTAGTTCTTTCATAGAATCCAAGGTTCCCTTGAATTCCTCCTGTGTGAATAGCCAATATTTTTGAACCAGTCGGGAAATGGCCTTTTTTAATCAAATCCCAAACAGCGTACATCATTTTTCCGGTATAAATGGGATCCAATGCTATTCCAAAGCTTTCATAAAACTCCCAAATAAAATCTATCAAAATCTGAGTGTATTTGGCGTATCCTCCAAAATGATACTCAGAATTGATAGTCCATTCCTCTTCAGTCCGGATTTGGTTTTTCTCGATAAGATCTGAGACTTCACGATTTATAAAAGATCCTTTAAGAGAAGATATTCCCAATGCCTTTTGATGGGATTGTAGGCTTTTGAGTATCCCACAAAAAGTGCCGCCAGTTCCTATAGAAAGGATGATATACTTAAACTTGCTGTCTCCTTCGTCCAGAATTTCAGACGTCCCTTGGATTGCCAATGAATTGGTCCCTCCTTCTGGAATGATAAAGCTGTTTGGGAATTTTTCTTTGAGTTCGTCTAAATATTCAGCTTCATTTTTTCTCCGATAATCTGTTCGATTTACATATTCCAACTTCATTCCCTGACTTTGGGCAAATTCCAAAGTGGGATTCAGTGGCAAAGTTTCTTCTCCTCGGATCAGTCCTATGGATTTCAAACCATAAAAATTTGCCGCGGCTGCTGTTGCCTGAATATGATTGGAATAGGCTCCTCCAAAGGTTAATACGGATTGAATGCCATTTTTTTTTGCATCACTTAGATTGTATTTGAGTTTGAAAAACTTATTTCCAGATACCAACGGATGTACCAGATCCAGCCTTTTGATTGCCAATTCCACTCCCTTTTCCTCCAATAAAGGGTGGTCTAGAGCTTGATTTACGATAGGATTTGCCTGAATCATCATGGAAATTTAAGCTTTTGTCAAAACTAATCCTGATCCTATTATTTTTGTGTCATGAATAACCAGCCGGAAGAAGATTTCGAAGACGAAGAATTAGACCTATACGAACACCATAAAATCATGGTAGACAAAGGTCAGACTTTGATGCGGATCGATAAATTTTTGACTGAAAAGGTAGCTAATGCTACTAGAAACAAGGTTCAGCAGGCAATAGATTCTGACGGTGTGTTAGTTAATGGGAAGCCGACCAAATCCAATTATAGAATCAAGCCCAATGATGAAATCAAGGTAATGCTGACTAAGCCGCCAAGAGAAACCGAAGTACTTGGTGAAAATATTCCTTTGGATATCATTTTTGAAGATTCCGAACTATTGGTAGTGAATAAACCCGCAGGAATGGTGGTCCACCCAGCCCACGGAAATTGGTCAGGTACTTTGGTAAATGGTTTGGTTTATCATTTTCAAAATCTACCTGAAATGGCAGGAAATGATGGGAGGCCTGGCTTGGTTCACCGAATTGACAAGGATACTTCTGGCCTATTGGTAATAGCCAAAACTGAGCTGGCGATGACTCAATTAGCTTCACAATTTTTTCACCACACAATCGAAAGAACCTATTTTGCTTTAGTTTGGGGTGAGCCTGAAGAAGATGAAGGGACTATTACTGGGAACATTGGCAGAAGTGCGAAAGATCGGAAAGTAATGGATGTATATCCGGATGGGAGCTATGGAAAACATGCTGTGACTCACTGGAAAGTGCTGAAGAGATTGAGGTATGTGAGTTTGATACAGTGCAATTTGGAGACTGGCCGGACTCATCAGATCAGAGCTCATATGAAATATTTGGGTCATCCTTTGTTTAATGACGCGATGTATGGAGGGGATAAGATTCGGAAAGGAACTCAATTTTCCAAATACAAGACATTTGTTCAGAATTGTTTCGATTTAATGCCGAGACAAGGCTTGCATGCCAAGTCTTTAGGCTTTGTCCATCCCAAGACAAATGAAAAAATGTTTTTTGAATCTGCGTTGCCGATGGATTTTCAGTCTGTTTTGGATAAGTGGGATAGCTATGTTTCCTATGAATAATTGATAATTATCAAATATATATCATGATTTTTTGAAAAATAGATAAAAAATACCCTTTCATAGTATTGATTTTATATTCACAACAGTTCTTGTTGAATATTTTGCAAAAAATAGCCCTGAAAATCAATCGTTTTTAATAATACGTAAATTTCCAATCGATTTCATTATTTATTCTGTAATAATTTAGTTTATTTTTTGAATTATTTGCAAAAAAGATTCGAAAGGGCGTATATTTGAATATCAATTCAAGCTAACAAACGGTAAGCATGAGGAATTGAAAACAATTATACTGTAGGATGTTGAAATTGGCAGACAAGCCCTCCTGTCTCGGGGGTGGAGAGTCTGGGATAAAGCATTTTAGCGAGCTCGTAAATTTGCCTAACTACTCCGTGGAGGTTCGAATCCTTCTCCTACAGCAGGTTATTTTGGGTTTATTGTTAATTGACTAAAACCATGAAATTTTGTTTCATGGTTTTTTTTATGTCCAAAAATTAATCCTGCATGTATCCTATTTAGCCAAATTTTTAATTTTCCCATTGTCAAATCCTTAAATGCAAACATCGAAATGGGACTTCAAATTTTGAAATATTAATAAAATGCCTATTTAATTTAAAATACAATAAAAAAATAAATAATATGTTGTCATAATTTTAATAAATGACTCATTTGATTAATTTTGAACCGTCGAATTTGATACTTATCAATTATGACAGAGCATTGAATGCTCAAACCTATTAAACCTTGGTAGAAGACTAAGAATAAATTTGAGGCGGCGAATTAAGCATTGGAGACATGTTTGATTTTTACATGTAAGTTAATTTGTCGCTTTTCTTTAGAATTTTCCTGATTCAAAAGGAATCAGAGTTACATATAACACTGTAGGGTGTTGAAATTGGCAGACAAGCCCTCCTGTCTCGGGGGTGGAGATTTTGGAATAAAGCGTGGAACAAACCGGACTATTGCCTAACTACTCCGTGGAGGTTCGAATCCTTCTCCTACAGCAAAAGCAGCCTGAAAAGGCTGCTTTTTTTATTTTTTAAATAGTTAATGAGTATTTTAGACTAAATTCTGTCTATGATCAAGCGCATTCGGGATAAAATCTCAAACCATCCCCTTCGCAGGAAGGTAGTTAAGGTTTTGATGGTTTTATTTCTTGGGTTAGTTTTTTTGGAATTTTTAGTCTATTTCGGGTCCAATTTATTTTTAGTCAATTGGACAAGGACCAAATTAAATGAGGCTACCGGAGGAGTATACCAAATTGATTTCAATCGCCTTAATTTTTCATTGATTAGAAGAGGTGTATTCTTGAATGGTATAGTGATGAAGCCAACTCACACCGACAGTACTAATTCTGATCAAGTCTTATTTGATTTCACTTTGGATGAACTTTCTCTAAAAAATCTTTGGTATGATTGGTCTAATCATGTTTTTACCATCGGAGATATTCGGTTAGATAATCCGGATATAGGCTTGGAGCTTCCTGCAGGAAGTTTAATGGATAGTACAAAAAGAGACTCAAATCAAAAATTTGATTCTCTCAAAGTTTCCCCTGTGAAAAGGCTAGAGGATGAGATTAAGAAAAGTTTGGAAAAGATTCCTATTGGTGGAGTTTACATTGATAAGGTTGAGATTGTTCATGCTGATTTGTTATTTCTGAATTTTTTGAGCCAGAATTCTATCAATGCTAAAAACACAAGACTTGTTATACAAGGAGTTGATTGGACTACTTCTCAAAACTGGAAGACTCCTTTCAATGCTAAAGGTTTTGAGTTTGATTTGGAGTCAGTTAGGTTTGAGCTGCCAGATATGGTACATACACTTTTTGCAGATGAGGTAATGGTGAGTTCTATGGAAAAGAGTATTTCCATAGAAAAATTCAAATTAGAATCCGATCAAACTAAGGTAAGTCCAACCTATTATGACGTAGATGTCGAACAATTGAGGGTTGGCAATGTAGATTTGGACCGTGCTTTTATGGAGTCCGAATTGGAAGTTGATGAGATTATTCTCGAAAGTCCAAAGCTTCATGTACTCAAATCACATCAATCACAAAATTCAAAGGAGGATTCAGGGGACCTAAATGACTTGATTGAAGGGCTTCTTAAGTCATTTCATGTTCAAGAATTGTCTGTTAATCATGGACATTTTCTTACTTCAGACTTTAGGGATTCATTAAAAAATAGAATTGAAATCGATGATGTGGATTTCAAAATGATTGAATTCTATTTAGGAGGAGATGAAGAGAGAAAGGAAAATCAGTTCTTTTATGGGCAAGATGCATCCATGAATCTCGGAAGTTTGACTTTATATCTTTCTGATGAAGCACATATAATTAAAGGAGAGAAAGTTTTAGCTTCCTCTTTTTCCGATGAGATAAAGGTTCAGGGATTTCAGATTGCACCAAGGGATACATCTAGTCTCAAGGAGATTCCTAATCAATTGATCAATGTAAAATTGGATGAACTTGAATTAACTGAGGCTAATCTAAAGAAGTTATACAACCAAGGTATTCTTGATGTTGATAGGATTGAAATCAATTCACCTCAAGTCGAAATTGTCGAATTGTCCAAATCTGAGATTTCAAATTCGGAGGGAGTTCGAGGTAATTCAATTTTGCTTGGGTACTTGAATGAGGTAAATATTAAAGAATTGGATTTGAAAGAGGGGAGTGTTCAGTTTAAGAATGAGTCTGGAGTACGATCCAATGATATAGGTGTTGAGAAGTTTGGCCTTTTATTGGAAAAAGTCCGGTTTTCTCCAGACACAAGTATGCATATTCAAGACATTCTTTTGGCAGATGAAATGGTTTTGAGTTTAGAGGATTATTACCTGAAATTAAGAGATAATCTTCATGTTTTCGGCGCCGGAAATATTATCATAGACTCAAAAAATAAGTTTATTGACATTCAAAACTTTTCCTTAAAGCCCGATGCTGATAATATTCAAAATGCACTAGATTCTTATAACAAAACTGTCGCGGTTAATCTTCAGGTGCCGAGTTTTAGAGTAGAAGGCATTGATATCAAAGAGGCATTACTTGAAGAAAAGCTTTTGATAGAAAGAATATTGGTCCCAAGACCAGAGTTTACTTATACTAGGTATAGACAAAAAAAGGCCGAAGTTTCAGGACCTCAAATAGAGTCTTCTGAAGGAATAAAGGATATACTTCAATCTTATTTTAATGCTGTCTCAATAGACTCTGTAAATTTTGAAAAAGGGAGATTTAATTTTACGGATTATTCTGGAAGAAGAGAAATCAGCTTTACGGAAGAGGATTTGAACCTAATATTAAAAGGATTCTCCCTGAATGGAGATGAGGACTCAACAAATCTACGGACATTTTTCTCTGAGGAGATTATTTTGAACTTGGCTGATTATTCATTTTCTCTTGCTAAAGGAGATTATGATGTGACTACCAACGATTTGGTATTCAATACAAAACAGAAAAGCCTTGTAATTGATACTTTGAGAGTAAAACCTGGTGAGAGCCTCTATAGTAAATTGTCTGTTGATTTGGTATTGCCAAAAGTAAAAATTGAAGGGATCGATTTGGAAGATTTTCTTTTTGAAAATCAGCTCGACCTCGATAGGCTGCTTGTAGATGGTAGTGATATTTTAATGAAAATCAACCCTGCTATTCAAAATAGGCAACAGTCTAAGACCCGGCAGCCCCGTACTCGTACATTGAATTTTATTAAGGTTAATGAAATCAATGCTTTAAATTCGGATTTTCAACTTAATTATATTCTAGGGGAAAGAGGTGTCCAGTCACTTCAGACCTCTTTTGATATTACAATTAAGGATTTCTTTATGGATGAGAGTTCTGACTCGAAAGTAAATCTCTCAAACCTTTTTGACCAGGTTACAATTGGTATAAATGATTTTTCATTTGCCCTTCCTGACAGTTTGCATTCCGTTCAACTTTCGAATTTGACATTTGATAATTCTAAAGACGAAACAATCATTTCTGGGATAAAGATTAACCCATTAAAGGATTTAAATAATACGATTGGGTTGGTTTTGGAAGGAACAATCCAGGAAATAGGGATTAAGAATAATTCACTTGAGGAAATTCAAAAGACTGGAGTTTTTGACCTAAAAAATCTGAGAATACTTAAGCCTGAGTTGAATCTTTTTTTGGATAGTACCAAAAATTCAAATCCAAAAAAGTCAAAGGATGAGAAGGAGCTAAAGGATCCTTTCATTTCTTCATTATTACTTCAAAATATCGAAGTTGCAGAGGGTGATATAGGATTGTATAATAAAGAAAATGAGGCACTTCAAGGATTGTTGTTTCCATCAATTAACCTGTCAGTAAGTGACTTAAATTTCGACCTTCTTTCAAAAGATAGAGATTTAAATCCACAAACTATTATTGATAAGGGGCTGGATTTTTCCCTTTCTGATTATGTGTTTTTTACTAAGGATAGCATGGAGTTTCTTTCTTTCGAGAATTTGAGATTCACTGGTAATGATCTTACAATAAGAGGGGTAAGTTTTAAACCAGCAATGGGAAGGTATGCTTATTTGAGGGAAAAAGGCTTTCAGACAGATGCGATAGATATGGAGGTGGACCTCCTTCGGATCAATGGGGTTAATTTTGAAGACTATTTTAACAATCAGTTATTCCATGCCCAGAGCCTAAATTTTGTTGGCTTACAATTAGATGTCTTTAGGGATAAGCGACTTCCTTTATTGGAAGGTGTAGTAAAAGCTATGCCTCAGATGATGATGGCTAATTCAAAATTTAATCTAAAGGTGGACACCATTTTTATATCTGAAAGTAGAGTCCGGTATCAGGAGTTTGTGCCAGGAGCCCAAATGCCAGGAAGGATACTATTCGATGATTTGAATGCATCAATTACGCCATTTTACTTAGGAAAAGAGGGAGAGGATTATCCAATAGATACGATGTTTATGTCTGCCAAAACCAAACTAATGGGAGAGGGGCAAGTGAATTTGAAATCGAACTTTTATTTCACTGAAGGAAGCCCTATGGACGTTAGTATTAATTTAGGACCTATGGATATTCCTAGTGCTAATGATATCTTAAGTAAAGGAGCTTTTGTAAGAGCAACATCAGGTAAAATAGATTCGGCCAATTGGAATTTTCGTATGGATAGCGAAGAAGCAATAGGGAAAATGGAGTTTCTATACCGAGGATTGAAAGTGGAATTGCTGGACTCTATGAGTCTTGAAAAAGGAAAGGGGAAATTGTCCATCGAAACGTTTTTAGCCAATACATTGATCAAAAACAATAATCCTAGAAAGCTTTTTGGAAACAAAGTACAATCCGATATCTATTTCAAAAGGGATAAATCCAAGTTTATTTTTCAAGCATGGTGGAAAGCGACCTATAGTGGATTGAAGGGAAGCTTTGGATTGGGTCAACCACAAATGCCAAAAAGAAAAGAGGAAGAATAATAATCTTCTTTTTTATTTCTAGATGCTTAGTCCAATTTTTCTACAGTATCGTTAAAGTTACCGATAATCTGAGCCCCGCTGTTGACCGTTACTGTTCCATACACTGTGATGGTATTTTTGTCCCCTACAAATTCCAAAGTTCCGCCGCTATTCAGCCTCAAATCCCCGTAAATCCCCGTACTGCCATGAAGCTTTAAAGTGGATTGCCTGTTAATATTGAGAGAAGTGTTTTTTCGATATTGCCCG
>NZ_JAPPSQ010000003.1 GCF_026652115.1 Algoriphagus sp. PAP.12
ATTTTTTATGAGGGGTTATCGTTGATTAATTCAAGAATTCATCAAAAGTCAAGCTAACAAAGTACATGGTACCAACTGTTGGGTTACCCCAAGCTTGACGATACCCATCAGAGAACAAGTTAGAACCACCTACTTTTAGGATAGACTTGATGCTCTTCAATTTATAGCTTACTTGTGCATCGAATGTTCCAAAAGCAGGCATCACAGACATTTGAGAGGAGGATACTGCTGGAGAAACAAAAGAGGATTGCCATACGAATTCTCCTTGCCATCTATAAGCCATGGAGAAACCAAAGTTTTTCCATACTTCTCTGTTAGCGAAATTCAATACATATCTATATTCTGGAGTATTGAAGCTAGGCTGGAAACCAGTTTCAGCTAATTCATCTAGGTTGGAAAGCGTGTTGAATGAAACATTACCTCCGATCGAGTAATTCTTCGGAAGTTTGTAATCCATTCCAACAGCCCATCCCCAAGATTTGATTACTTCAGTTCTGTTTACAGGCATAGAAAATACATTTCTACCTCCTGGGCCTACGCCTATCAGGTTTAAACCAGTGATTGGATTAGGACCTGTAGAACCTGTGTCAGGATTTCCGTCTTGAATTAAAACTTGACCTCCAATGAAGTTTTCAAATCTGTTGAAATAGGCATATGCATCTACCAATAAGCGATTGGCAAACAATCCTTTATATCCAACTTCAAATGACTTAACTCTTTCTGGCTTGAATTCAGACAATTCATATGGTTGAAGTGTTGCCAAATTGTTTTGTGCAGCCAAGAAAGGAACCACCTGAGGAACCAATGTGGCTACAGCTGCCTGAATAGCATCTGGATCATTAGGAATCTGACCTGCAGCCACTTGCTGCATCACCAATTGAGTTGCTTGTTGAATTGCTGCTTGAATAATCGCTGGATTATTCACATCTGCTGCAACTCCTGCTCCATATTGAGTTACATTGGTAAGAGTGTAACCAGGGTTGCTATTTAAATTATAGCGGTCTCTAAAGATCGGCAATCCTCCGATTAATCTTGCTTGAGGAGTCAATAAGTCGATGTATTGATCTTGGGTTGTTGGGATTCTAAATCCAGTCTGATAGGAGGCTCTGAAATTATGATCTCCTACAGAATATACACCAGAAACTCTTGGAGACCACTGGCCTTGGAAGTTTTCGTTTTTATCATAGCGAACAGATGCAGTGAGTTTAAATCTATCATTGAACAACATTTTGGAGCCTTGTACATAGCCGCCGTATTCTTTGATATTGAACTCATTCCCATTTTCATCAGTTGCAAAAAGTGTTTTTTCAGAGTTCAATTGATAGATTCTATAATTAGCTCCAACTACGAATTCGGCAAATTTTATTTGATCAGCAAGATTATAAGAACCTTCGAAATGATAAAGGTTCGTTTTATCAACAAATTGGGCCCCTACACCTGAAGCGTTTCCGGGAATTGGTCTTGAAGTCACATCTTTCAATGCATTTTTGAATTCAGTAGAACCAGGCAAATATCTTCCTTGATCAGCATATGCTCTTGCAGCTCCATGTGCAGCATCTGATGTCATTCCACCTAAAATAGCTTGTGCATAAGCTCCAACATATTCAGGGAACCATTGAGTACTTGCTTTCCACGCTTCATTTATACCTTGGGCTGCAGTACCTACTGCAAATGCATCTCCGGATCTCTCCTGAGTAGTATAAGCTCTAACATACCAGTTGGCGCCTTTCAATTCAGCTTTGTACTGTCCCATGTTGAAATTACGGATAGAATATCTATCAGCTCCTGTATAGACAGTCGTTCCGTATCCATAATTGCCTTGAAGAACAGCTTCAACTCTGTCATTCAATCTCCAATGCAAAGCAGCATTCAATTTCAAAGATTTGGTACCATAATCCGCTAGATCACGCTCCATATATCCAGTTCTGGAAACATAAGTTTGAGGAATGATTCCTAATGCTGCTGCAGGTAAAACCCCTGCTCCAACCATGGATTGAGCCACAGAGAACATATTGACATTGGTCTCATCTCCGTAGATGTTTACACCATTGTAAGCTGGATTATTTTCTCTTGTTCCTCCTTCAATTGTCGATCCATTCAATAGAGATTGATCTCTGAAATCATTTGCTTGCCAATCATCAGCTCTTAGGTATTGCAAGTTTACCTTGAATGCGACTTTATCGTTGAAAGCCTTAGCATATCTTGCGCTAAAGTCATAAAATCCGGTGGTAGCAGTACTTCTTTCACCTTGATTCATGATACCGGTTTTCACATTTGCAGAAAGACCTTGGTATTGGAATGGGTTTTTTGAAGTCATTAACAATATTCCATTGATAGCATTCGGTCCATAAAGGGCAGAAGAAGCACCAGGCAGTAGCTCAACACTTTCCAAATCCAATTCTGAGATACCTAGAATATTACCAACAGAGAAGTTCAAGCCTGGGGCTTGATTATCCATTCCATCAATCATCTGAACCGTTCTTACGTTACCGTTGGCATTGAATCCTCGCGTGTTGAAAGATTTGAAAGTGAGTGATTGAGTGCTCATTTCCACGCCTTTCAAGTTATTCAAAGCATCATAGAAACTTGCTTGTGGCACTTCTCTTATTGCTATGATATCCATCTTCTCTACAGACACTGGAGACTTCATTACACTCTCCTCAACCCTTGAGGCGGAAATCACGACTTCCTGTCCGAGTACTGTTGACTCTTGAAGCTTCACATCTAGGTTTGATACTCCACCACTGATTTCAATTTCTTGGCTAGTATAACCGACCATCGAGAAAATCAAAGTGAAAGGAGGCTCTTGATTTACATTTAGGTTAAAGTTGCCATCAAGATCGGTAATTGTGCCAATTACCTTTCCTTTTACAATAATATTAACTCCAACTAAAGTCTCGCCAGACTCTGCATCTGTCACATTACCAGAAATGGTAGTTTGCGCAAACACTGTTCCTATACTCAAGGAAACTAGGATGACAAATGATGCCATATACCTAGAAAATTTGTGAGTAAAATTGCTCATAGGCTATTAAGGGGTTTTAAATTATAATCTATTAGAAATAGACCATAGGGATTAGTTTCGTACCGAATTTATTGTAAAAAGTGAATATAAAACGGTATATCCAAAAAAAACATTTTCGCCCTATACGGGAAATTAGAGGGTGATTTTGGAAACTTTAGCTCTATTAATGAAAAACTGAGAATGAATTGCGGAGAACTTTAGAGAATCGGAATAAGACTTTAATTATTATTAAAAAATCCTAAATAAAAATCTGAGATTTGCTCTAGATCAAAAAAAAGCCTGATTAAATATCAGGCTCTTATTTTATTTGTTTTTGGCATTTTCTTCATTGACATGTTTGACTAATCGATCACATAAATCTTTCATCTCTTCAGACATATATTCATCGCCTGTACTCGTCAATATCGTTTGTGCCATACCTCCAATCACATCGATGTAAAATCTTTTCATCTCCACTACAGACATTTCATCTGTCCACAAATCTATTCTCAGCGTACTTTGGTTCAAGTTATCCCAAACATTCAAACTGATACTTTTTGTAGACTCCAATCCCTCAGACTCTTTATCTGATGCATCCCATAGGATTTCTTTTGGTACATTATTTTCGTCAAGGGCGATTTGAAATTTTATATCTGACTTTTTCATTTTATAAATTTTGGGTGAAACCAAATCCAGCTTCCCCGGGTTCCATTTTTTCTTAAAATTTCATTTCAGGGATTTCTCCTTCAATAATCAACTTGCCTTCTGTCTTTGATTGAATCTCCTCAACTGATACTCCAGGTGCTCTTTCTTTCAAAATAAAACCACCTTCAGCCGCGACTTCAAGAACAGCCAGATCGGTTACTATTTTCTTCACACATCTAATACCTGTAATAGGCAAGGAGCATTCCTTCAATAGCTTGGAGTCACCACTTCTACTACAATGCTGCATGGCAACGATGATATTTTCAGCTGAAGCAACCAAATCCATGGCTCCCCCCATTCCTTTGACCATTTTGCCAGGAATCTTCCAGTTGGCGATATCACCATTTTCTGAAACTTCCATGGCTCCTAATATTGTCAAATGTACATGACCACCTCTGATCATGGCAAAGGATTCTGCGGAATTAAATAATACTGAACCTTTAACCATGGTAATGGTTTGCTTTCCTGCATTAATTAAATCCGGATCAATTTTATCTTCCGTAGGAAAAGGGCCAATTCCTAATAATCCATTTTCTGATTGCAAAACTACTTCCAAATCCTCCGGAATGTAATTGGCAACTAGGGTAGGGATGCCGATTCCTAAGTTGATGTATTGTCCATTTCGGACTTCTTGGGCTATTCTTTGGGCTATTTGTTCTTTAGTCAACATAATTCTTGAAGTTTTGAGATTAGAAAATCAGGAATGGGATACAGTCCTTTGTTCAATTCGCTTTTCATAATCTTTCCCTTCAAAAATCCGCTGAACATAAATTCCAGGTGTATGAATCTGATTGGGGTCCAACTCTCCAGCAGGAACCAATTCTTCCACTTCAGCTATGCAGATTTTACCAGCCGCTGCCATGATAGGATTGAAATTCCTTGCTGTACCTTTAAATATTAAATTTCCCGCAGTATCACCTTTCCAGGCTTTTACAAGAGAAAAGTCTGCTCTTAGCCATCTTTCCATCAAATAGAGTTTGCCATCAAACTCTCGGATTTCTTTTCCTTCAGCCACCTCGGTTCCGACTCCGGCAGGAGTGAAGAAGGCTGGAATTCCAGCTCCACCGGCTCTGACTCTTTCTGCCAAAGTTCCTTGTGGAATCAGGTCTACTTCCAATTCACCGGAAAGAAGCTGTCTTTCAAATTCTGCATTCTCTCCGACATAGCTAGAGATCATCTTTTTGACCATTTTCTTTTTCAGCAAAAGGCCAATTCCAAAGTCATCGACTCCGGCATTATTGGAAACAATGGTCAAACCATTGATTTCTCTTTTCAAAAGGGCAGAAATGCAGTTTTCGGGTATCCCACTCAAACCGAATCCCCCCATCATCAAAAATGAACCACTGGGAATGTCCTTTACGGCTTCCTGGGCGTCTTTTATTACTTTATTGATCATAATTGGGTTTATAAAATGAGTTTGGCTCTCTGCTGATCTTTGTGCAATTGAGCTTTTAGTCCTTCTAAATTCTCAAATTTTTGCTCTTCTCTCAAGTATGCCTTCAGATAAATTGTGATTTGTTTATCATAAAGGTCTCCTTGAAAATCAAACAGATGAGCTTCCACTGATTTTTTGCTACCGTCTACAGTAGGACGATTCCCAATATTTAGCATGGATTTGTAAATGCTTCCATTCACAGAAGCTTCCACAGCATAGACCCCGTCTTTGGGGATTAATTTATAATCATTTGGGATATGAACATTGGCTGTAGGAAAACCGATCGATCTTCCGATCTGCTGTCCTTTGACCACCAAACCATTCAATTCATAGGGTCTTCCCAAATAAGAATTGGCTGTTTCGATATCCCCGGATTCTAATGCCTGGCGGATTTTGGTACTGGAAACTCCGATCTCATCAACATCCTGTCTAGAAATCTCTTCCAATTCAAAACCATAGGAAGAACAGTTCTCTTTCAAGTATTCGAACGATCCTTCACGGTTTTTCCCAAAGCGATGATCATACCCAATGACCAACTTTTTGGTTTGGATTCTATTGACAATTACCTCTTCGATAAACTCCTTGGAAGTCAATTGGGAAAACTCCTTGGTAAAAGGAATAGTAACCAAATGATCAATACCAAACTGACGAAGCAGTTTGGCCTTTTCTTCAAAAGTTGAAAGTAAACGAAGTTTGTGCTCTTCAGGATAAAGAACCAATCGGGGATGAGGCCAAAAAGTGATCAAAACCGTCTCGCCTTCCACTGAGCGGGCGATTTCACGGATTCTATGTAATATTTTCTGATGTCCTAAATGAACACCATCAAAAGTTCCACTAGTGACTACTGGATTTTTGACTGGCAAGAACTCATTTAATCCCTCATAGATTTTCATCTGCTCTTCGGGCTTTTATTTCTTCTATTAAAGGCAAAAGATCTTTGGCATCCTCCAATTGAAATTCTCCAATTCTGGTTCTACAAAGTGAACTCATATAGGCGCCAACTCCCAATATTTCACCTAAATCTCTTGCTAAGCTTCTTATATAGGTTCCTTTGGAGCAAGAAATCCGAAATTCAACAACTCTATCTTGAAAAGAAATGATTTCAAACTCTCTGACTTGAACAGGTCTAGGCTCCATTTTTACGTCCAACCCTTTTCTTGCAGATTCATAGATACGTTTGCCATCAACCTTTATCGCTGAGTGCATAGGAGGGACCTGCATGATATCTCCAGTCAACTGGAGTGCTGCTGCTTTTACATCTTCCAAGGTGATATGGGATGCATTAGCAACAAATTCAACTGGTTTTTCCAGATCAAAGGACTCTGTGGTTTCACCGATGACGAAAGTTCCGGTGTATTCTTTTTCCTGACCCATGAAGGTTTCTATCTGTTTGGTCATTTTACCGGCACAAACGATCAATAAACCAGTTGCTAAGGGGTCAAGGGTACCTGCATGGCCAACCTTTTTGATTTTAAGTGCATTTCGCACCTTTTTGACAACATCAAAAGAAGTCCATTCTTTCGGTTTGTCAATCAAAAAGACCTCTGCGTAGGCTTGTTCTTGCATGTGTTGAAATAGAAATTTGGCCGATAGAATCAGCTATTCTTTTCTGATTTTGCCAAGATGGCATAAAACTCAAAAATAAATCCAGCTAGGGTAACAATTGGACCAATGGTCAATCCCAAGACTCCATTTCCGTGTGGCTCAGGATCTAAACCAATCAAGATAAAGCCCAAAATGATCAAACCGATCCCGATAAACATCAGCTTGTAATTTTTTCTGGAAAAAGGAAAAGATGCTTTACTCATATTAATACAATTCGTCCAATGTCATATTGAGATACTTATTAACAGCTCGCAAGGTACTGAGAACTGATAGAATTCCACCCACAACTACCAAAATTCCAAAAAGAATCAACATCAGTTCTTGGTTTTGAAGTAATGCAAAACCCTCAATTGCGGTTTGAGTATAGGAAATTAATCCAAATAAAATGAGAGAAGCAAAAGCTCCTGCAAGCATTCCAAATACCCAGGAACGCATCAGAAAAGGCTTTCTGATAAATGCCCTAGTGGCACCGACCAATTGCATGGATCTAATTAGGAATCTTTGTGAAAACAAGGCCAAGCGAATGGTATTATTGATCAACATCACGACAGTGATTATCAAAATCAGGATAAATCCACCCATTACCAAGGTAACTTTTACCAAGTTTTTATTGATCGATTCTACCAAATCTGTCATATAGGAAACTTCAAAAACACCAGGAATGGCTTCCAATTCTGTGGCAATGCTTTCCAATTGATCGGCTGTCTGGAATTCCTCAGAAATGGTGATAACATAGCTATCTCTCAAAGGATTATCCTCCAAAAATTTTGTAAAATCTTCACCTGTACTTTCTATGAAAGTTTTGGCTGCATCTTCATTGGAAATGTAACGAAGACTAACTGTATCCTCTTTGATCAATACAAAAGGACGACTGGCAAGATTATTTTTAACTGCAGTAATTTCTTCTGCTTTTAAATTTTTATCCAAAAAGATCTGGACTTCGACATTTTCCCGGATCAAACTGGTCAATGTTTTTGCTTGAATCAAAATGACTCCAAAAAGTCCAACAATAAATAGAGAAAGAGTTGTGCTAAAGAGTACGCTTCCGTATTTGAAATGCCCTAAAGTCTTTTTCTTGCGAGGGTAGTTTGCCATTTGGTTTTATAAATTCCTATCAAAGCTAATCATCCCCAAGGATTTTGCCAATTTGTTTCAGGAATGGATAAGAATCACTTTTTCTGTGGTAATTCCATAAATTTTTGATTGAGGTCGAGGTTTCATCAAAGCCAATCCGGTAAAATTCCCAAAAGCTGGTAGAATCATTCTGTTCTGTTCCAGATAAAAACAAGAAATCCTCACTGATTGTCTACCCAATCCCATTAAGCGGACTCCCGGATGAATGTGTCCACAAAGATTTAAATATCCATCTGGCACATTTTCTATTGGCTCATGGGAAAGCATCAACTGGGATAGGAAAACCGGCTGTTGATGAATTTTCATCGGACTATTTCCATAAAATTCCGAGGAAAGGACATCGTGGTTACCTTGAACCAAATGGAATGAGATTTTATCAAAATCCCTCAAAAACTTCATTAAAACGTCCCATTGTCCATTCCAATCGCTGTGAAACAAATCTCCTAAAAAGTAAACATCGGATGGATTGAAATGTTGAAATAGTCTTTTCAAACCTTCTAAATCTTCTTGATGGATTGGTTCCGGAATGGGAATTCCAGACTTTCTAAAATGAGCAGCCTTTCCAAAATGAACATCTGAAACCAAAAGAGTTTTCAATTCAGGAATCCAAATAGCCTTTTCCTTTAACAGCCACAATTCCATTCCCTGATGTTCGATAATAGCTTGATTCAATGCTTGCTTCATTAGAAACCAAAACTAATTTGAAAGCCATTATTGAACTAATAGAAATTTGAATTTTCTGACATTTGGCGTCATTGAATAAAAAAAACCTCCATGGAATCTCCACAGAGGTTTTTAAAAACTTAATCCAAATTAAAATCTTTATTCATGCTCCAAATAAAAGGATTGGAGGAAATAACTTAATTGTTCAAACTCAATCAGAAAGGCATCGTGGCCTGCCGAGGATTTGATTTCCTTATAGGTTCCTCTTTTGACATGTTTGGAAATGAATTGAGACTCTTCTGGTAAAAACAGCAAATCGGTATCTACACCAACAGTTAATACTTTGGCTTCGATTAATCCCAAAGCAGCTTCCAAACCACCTCTATTTCTTCCTAAATCATGACTATCCATGGTTTTGGACAAAGTCCAATAGGAGAGCGCATTGAATCGCTTGGCTAGTTTTTGTCCTTGATAGCGCAAGTAAGAGGATGCTTTGAAATTATCCAGTTTTGAATCCTGATCCTTTTGTTTCTTCTGCAAATCACCAGGATGTCTGTAACTCAACATAGCAATTGCTCTAGCTGTTTCCAGACCTTTTTGGCCAGCAAACTCACTTTTTTCTCCCCAAGTACAATCAGATTCGATTGCCATTCTCTGGGTTTCATTAAAACCAATAACCCAAGGAGAAGATTGTGAGGTAGAAGCCAATACGACCAGATTCTTCAATTTTGAACCCAAAGTGATAGCCCATTCCAGCGCCACTTGGCCGCCCAAAGAACCCCCAATTAAGGTATGGATTTGCTCCAAGCCCAAATGATTTCTTAGCCTTTCCAATGAATTGGCTAAATCACGTGGTGTCACATGAGGAAAATCGTAATAGTAAGTTTCCCCAGTTTCTGGATTTTTACTCAAAGGATTGGTAGATCCATAATTGGAACCCAACAAATTGGCACAGATGATAAACTTATCTGAAGGGTCAAAGAATTTGTCTTCACCAATTAATCCATTCCACCAATCTGAGGCATTCGAATCACCAGTCAAGGCGTGTACAACCCAAACCACATTGGATTGATCCTCATTGAGACTTCCATAAGTAGTATAAGCGACATCAAATTGGGAGAAAGATTCCCCTGACTCAAGTTCAAGGGCTTCAAAGGACTGAAATAATTCCAAAGACATGGTAATCGTTGCGTATTGACTTTTAAGGTTCATTCTTGATTTTAGATTGAATCAAATGCTTGTTGAAGATCAGCTTTGATATCTTCTATGTGTTCTATTCCCAAGGAAATACGAAGTTGAGTAGGAGTAACTCCTGATGCTTTTTGCTCTTCTTCAGATAGCTGTTGGTGAGTGGTCGCAGATGGTTGAATAATCAAGGTCTTTGCATCACCTACATTTGCCAAATGGGAAATCAATTTCAAATTATTAATGATGGCAGAGGTTTGTTCTTTGTCTCCTTTCACTTCGAAACTTAAAACACCACCAAAACCATTTTTTAAATACTTTTTAGCCAAAGCATTGTAAGGAGATGAGTCCAAACCCGGATAGTTTACTTTTTGAACTTTCGGATGATTTTCTAGCCATTTTGCCAATTCCAAGGCATTATCAACAGTTCTCTGAACTCTTAGAGAAAGCGTTTCTAAGCCTTGCAAAAGCAAGAAAGAATTGAATGGACTGATTGCCGGTCCAAAATCTCTCAAACCTTCAACTCTAGTCCGGATCGCAAAAGCAATATTCGGAAGACCTAGAGGGTTCCCATCCCCAAAAACATCCCAGAAGTTCAATCCATGATAACCTTCAGAAGGCTCACTGAACTGAGGGTATTTTCCATTTCCCCAGTTAAAATTCCCAGCATCGATAATGATACCTCCAATAGAGGTTCCGTGTCCACCAATCCATTTGGTAGCTGAGGAAGTCACAATGTTGGCTCCGTGCTTAATTGGGTTAAATAAATATCCACCTGCCCCAAAAGTATTGTCGACTACCAATGGGATTTCATGCTTTTTAGCTACCGCGGCAATTGCATCAAAGTCAGGAATATTGAATTCAGGGTTACCGATTGTTTCCAAATAAATCGCTTTTGTTTTGGAATCAATCAGTTTTTCAAAAGCCTCTGGAGAATCTCCTTTGGCAAATCTTGCTTCAATACCGATTCTTTTGAAGGCTACTTTGAATTGATTGAATGTACCTCCATATAGGAATGAGGTAGACACAAAATTATCACCGGCCTGTAGGATGTTATTCAAAGCCAAGAATTGGGCAGCTTGACCAGATGCCGTAGCGACTGCTGCCACACCACCTTCTAGAGCTGCAAGACGTTTCTCAAAAACATCTGTGGTAGGATTCATGATTCGGGTATAAATGTTCCCGAATTCTTTTAGTCCAAAAAGGTTTGCTCCATGTTCTGCGGAATTGAAAACATAAGAGGTTGTTTGGTAAATAGGAACCGCTCTTGCGTTAGTTGCTGGGTCTGGTTCCTGTCCAGCATGTAGCTGAAGTGTTTCGAAACGATAGTTCGCTGACATAATTAATGGGTTTATGGTTTTAGAAAAAAGACATAGAAAAAACAGCTCAATGAAAAGATTGAGTTGAAATAAATAGAATAAAATCTCTTTGAAAGAGGGGAGGTTTGTCCAGTAAGTGGGATTGAAAATCCTTTGTTCATATCGCAGAGAATTTATAGTTCCAAATAAGACCATCTCATTTGGCAGGAATTGGCACCTTGGTTTTTCCAGGTTGCCAGAGGGTCATAGAGCCTGTCTCTCGCCTCTTCTTTATAAATCCTTGCACGGAAAAAGTGAAAGGATGATGTAAAGATGTAAGAACTAGGTGAATTTTCAAAAAAGAATTTCACCTAGTTCTTAATTTTTATGAATCTTTGAGCTGATCCATGTCATA
This sequence comes from Algoriphagus sp. PAP.12, assembly GCF_026652115.1. Lineage (GTDB taxonomy): Bacteria > Bacteroidota > Bacteroidia > Cytophagales > Cyclobacteriaceae > Algoriphagus. Next base: position 11,445 of record NZ_JAPPSQ010000003.1, read on the forward strand.
ACGGAAGATGGGAGAGATGTTGTCGAAATCAGGCTTGATTGTGACTAACTCCTTTACAAGTCCATCTTTGAGTCCATACACCCATCCATGAATTTCCGGGGCTTTTCTATTCGCCCAAGCTTTTTGGACAATGGAAGTTTTGATCAAATCCTGACATTGCTCAATGACATTTACTTCGACTAGTTTATCTACTTTATCTGCATGTACCTCAATAGCGTCAATCTCTGACTGATGTTTGGAATAGACTTCTTTGATGTTTCTTAGCCATTTATTGATCAAACCCAAATGATTCGGGGTCAATGCAGCATCCACACCACCACAGCCATAATGACCACAAACTATAATATGTTCCACTTCCAATACTTCAACTGCATATTGAAGAACAGAAAGCATATTCAAATCTGTATGGACCACCATATTGGCGATATTTCTATGGACAAAAATCTCACCTGGATCAGTTCCGGTAACTTCATTTGCAGGAACTCTACTATCCGAGCATCCAATCCATAAAAATTTGGGCTTTTGTTGTTTGGCTAATCTTTGAAAAAATTCCTTGTCTACTTCTACCATTTCTTCAGACCAAGCTTTGTTTTGGAGAAGTAGTTTTTCGTATGGATTCATATAGTTTTGTTCAGGTTAAAATTAAATCCTTCTATAGTTACAGTAATATTTTTATCAGGAGAGCTATCTATGAAATCATTTAAAACCTCCTGAATATCATGATCAATAAATCTAGCTTTTGTAGCATTTAGAATCACTTCACTACCTGAAGGGATTTCTGATAATTTTTTCATCAAAGGGGCCTTGTTCAGGAATGACACGTCTTTTTGAAGCTTTACCAGGTAGCTACCTTTCAGCTCAGTTACGATGACAGACCGTTGATAATTCGTTCTGATCACAAAGAATATCCCGAAAATCATTCCGATACCTATCCCCACCAAAAGATCCGTAAACAAGATCGCAATTACTGTAACGATAAAGGGTAAAAACTGATTGATACCTTTTTTATATTCATTGATAAAAAGACTTGGTTTGGCCAATTTATATCCTACCACAAAAAGGACTGCAGCAAGACAACTTAATGGAATTAAATTTAAAATGCTTGCAATCCCAATAACCAAAACCAATAACAATACCCCATGCAAAATAGCCGAAAGTTTAGTTTTTGCCCCTGAATTAATATTTGCTGAGGTTCTAACAATTACTGCAGTCACAGGTAGGCCACCAATCAATCCTGAAACAGTATTCCCAATTCCTTGCGCAACCAATTCCTTAGAAGAAGGAGATAACCTTTTGTAAGGATCCATTTTATCTCCGGCTTCTAAGCAAAGCAAAGTTTCAATACTTGCGATTATTGCTATTGTAACTGCAATAATCCAGAATTCAGGACTTGTTAGTAATCCAAAATCCGGAAAAGTGACTAATCCGCCTAAAGAAGTCAAACTATCCACTACTGGAATACTTACCAAATGCTCTCCGTCCAATTGCCAAGAAGTTATAAAAGTACCATAGAATTGATTGATCAATATCCCACCAATGACTGCCCAAAGCGCTCCAGGTATTAATCCCAGGACTTTATGATTTTTGATTTGAGGTCTGTCAAAAAAGAGAATAATTCCCAATGAAATTAAAACTATTGGTATTGCACCCGGACTGAAGTACTTGAAAGCATACCAAATTTCGGTGATCGTATTATGTGAATCAGCTTGAAGAAAAGTTTCATCTCCCATTGTATCCTTATCATAACCCAAGGCATGAGGAATCTGCTTCAAAATCAGGATCAAACCAATTGCTGTAAGCATCCCTTTGATCACGGAATGAGGGAAGTAGTAGCCCAAAACACCTGCCTTTAAGAAACCCAAAATCATTTGGATTAACCCAGCTGCAACAACTGCGGCAAGAAACAATTCGAAAGTCCCTAATGAAGATATTGCATCAAGTACAATGACTGTAAGGCCTGCAGCAGGTCCACTTACACTAACATGTGAACCAGAAAAAGAACCGACTACTATTCCACCAATGATTCCTGCAATCAGTCCTGACATAGGAGGAGCACCGCTAGCAATAGCGATTCCCAAACAAAGGGGGAGAGCAACTAAAAATACAACAAGACTCGATTTTAAATCATATTTCAGATTCGAGCCAAAAAGGGAATTATCCATAGATGTGGGTTTATTGTTGAGGACGGGAAAAACCCATCCTCATCAAAAATAACTTTATCTAAGATAATTAAAACCTGAAAATTAGTAAAGAGGGACTATTTTAATGGATCAGCTTATTAAAGGCTTCATCGATTTTGCCAAATTGGAATGCTTGAATAGCTGAATCAAGTTTTCCTTGGATCTCAGGAAGGTTCAAATTTCCAATACTTCCTTCATGGCTATGCTTCAACTGACTTTGATCAGGGTTGAAATCATCTTTTTCAATATCCAAACCTACTTTTTTGTAAGCATCTCTAAACGGCATGCCCTCCAGTACCAAGTCATTTACAACTTCTACTGAGAACACATGCTTGTAAAAAGAATCTTTAAGAATATCCGATTTGATCTGGATTGACTTCAACATGAAAGTAGTCATCTCAATACAAGATTGAAGAGAATCTATTGCTGGGAATATTTCCTCTTTCAACAACTGAAGATCTCTATGATATCCTGTAGTAGAATTCGTCAATAGAAGTGCTATCGTATTTGGAACTGCCTGAATTTGATTGGTCTTAGCTCTAATTAATTCAAATACATCAGGATTCTTTTTATGAGGCATGATACTGGAACCGGTCGTCAATTCATCTGGAAATTTGATGAAACCGAAATGTTGATTCATGAACAGGCAAACATCATCGGCAAGTCTATTGAGTGTTCCAGCCATTCCAGCAACTGCAAAACCTAAGGTTCTTTCAGTCTTTCCACGGCTATTTTGAGCATTGATTACATTATGATGTAAGTCAGCAAATCCCAAAAGATTGGTGGTCATTGTTCTATCCAATGGAAAACTAGAGCCATAACCGGCAGCTGAACCTAATGGATTTTTATTGCTTAAATCAAAAGCTGCCTTCAATAAGCCTAGATCTTCACTGATCCCTTCTGCAAAAGCCCCAAACCATAATCCAAAAGAAGAAGGCATGGCCAATTGAGTATGCGTATAACCCGGCATCCAATCTTTTTTATGCTTTTCTGCCAATTCAAGAAGTAAGGTGGTCAATTCAGTACTTGCTTCCACCAAACCACGGATAGCAGCTCGGTAATACAGTTTCAAATCCACCAAAACCTGGTCATTTCTACTTCTACCGGAATGAAGCTTTTTACCAACATCCCCATATCGCTCTGTCAACAGGAACTCTACTTGGGAATGCACATCCTCAACTCCTGGCTCAATTACAAATTTTCCAGTTTCAATTTCCTGGTAAATCTCTTTGAGTCCTTTTTGAAGAATCTCATTTTCCTCTGTCGTTAGCAATCCAATTTTGGCCAACATGTGAGCATGAGCCATAGAACCTAAGACATCAAAGGGAGCAAGAACCAAATCAAATTCCGGGTCTCTACCGATAGTAAAGGATTCAACTTCTTTTTTGCTATCGGTGGCTTTTTGCCAGATTTTCATGAGATTATAAATTTGAAGATTTTAAAGAGGCGTATTTTTCAAGGAGCTGAACGTATCCAGTTATTCCTTTTTCTATTTCATCCAAATAAATGAATTCATCTGCAGTATGAGAACGTGCAGAATCTCCGGGGCCGATTTTGACCGAAGGAAACGGGATCAAGGCCTGATCTGAAAGAGTAGGGCTTCCATACTTTTCTAAGCCCAATTCATCAGCTACTTTCAAAATCAAATGACCCTTGGGTACATGAGAACTTTGAAGTCTCAAAGATCGTGGCGTCAATTCTGCTGAAAGACTATTGACCAATTCTCCCAAAGCCTCTTCCAACGTATATGCATCTGTTACCCGAACATCCAAAGTGTATTCACAAAGATCAGGAACTACATTATGTTGGCTACCCGATTGGATGATGGTGGCAGATACTTTGGTTTTACCCAAAAAAGGCGAAACTCGATCAAATTTGAAGTCACGGATTGTGATCAAATCATCCAAGGCTTTATAAAGTGCGTTTTCTCCTTCCTCACGTGCTGCATGACCAGCTTTTCCATAAACTTTGGCATCGATGACCATCAGGCCTTTTTCTGCCACAGCTAGATTCATCAAAGTTGGCTCGCCAACGATGGCTAATTCAGGCTCAGGTAATTCTGAAATAACATGTGCAATTCCGTGTGCCCCAGAAATTTCTTCTTCAGCAGAGGCAATCATGATCAAATTAAATGGAAGATCAACTCCTTTGAAATGAAGAAATGCGGCAATCAAAGAGACTAATGGACCTCCTGCATCATTGGAACCTAATCCAAAAAGTTTTCCTTCTTCAACTATGGCTTGGAAAGGATCTTTGGTATAGCCGACATTTGGTTTAACAGTATCATGGTGAGAATTCAACCAAATGGTTGGTTTGGAAGGGACAAACTTGTTGGCAAAAGCCCAAATATTATTGCCTTTTCGCTTAATATCTACATCTCTCTCAATGAAAAACCTACTGATCAGGGTGGCTGTATCTTCTTCTTTTCTAGAAAGGGAAGGAGTTGAAATCAAATCCTTCAAAAGCTCAATAGCATCCTGAACAATTCCTGTTTGTATTTCCATTAATATAGATCGTATCTGTGTCGTTCGATGATAGTCCCCGATAGTTTGCCTTTGATGGAAAGTAATAAGTTTTCAGCTTTTCCGATCCACACATTATGTACTCCTTTTTGAAGTGCTTCGAATGCATTGTCCAATTTTGGAATCATGCCTGAATGAATCACATTCTCCTTTCTCAATTCAGCATAGATATCTTCATTGATTCTAGGAATGATAGAATTTTCATTCTTTTCATCCAATAGAACTCCGCTTTTGTTAAAGCAGAAATAAAGATTCACTTGATGCTCTTTTGCCAAACTAGTAGCTAGTGCAGAGGCGATGCTATCAGCATTGGTATTCAATAATTGTCCCTTTTTATCATGGGTGATTGCACTCAAAACTGGAACTAAATCAGCACTTAACAAATGCTTGATTAAATCAGTATTAACTTCCTGTATATCACCAACAAAACCATAATCAATTCCTTTGACAGGACGCTTTTTTGATCGGATAATATTTCCATCGGCACCACTCATTCCAATTCCATTCACATGCAATGCCTGCAATTTGGCTATGATGTTTTTATTGATTAAACCGGCATAAACCATGGTTACTACATCCAAAGTATCTTTGTCGGTAATCCTTCTTCCATCAACCATTTCTGGCATTACGCCTAAAGATTCACCAAATCGGGAAGCCATAATTCCTCCTCCATGGACCAAAATTTTATGTCCAGGAAATTTGGCAAACTGTCCCAAAAACTCATCAAGCTTTTCAGGAAAGTCAATCACATTGCCACCGATCTTGATAATACTAATCTTCATAATAAGGGTACTTAAAAATTGCTGTCCAACAAGTGATTGATCACAGATTGGGCAGCGTATATTCTATTTTCTGCTTGCTTTTGTACCAATGAACGCGGTCCATCCAACATTTCATCAGATAATTCCACATTTCTTCTTACAGGCAAACAATGCATAATTTTAGCATTTGGAGCATTTTTCAAATGATCCTCTGTCAACATCCAAGAGGTATCCGTGCAATGGATTTTGCCATAATCCTGAAATGAAGACCAGTTTTTCACATAAACAAAATCAGCCTCTTCCAAGGCTTTGGATTGATCATACTCAATTTTAGCACCTTTGGTAAATTTCTCATCCAACTCATAACCTTCAGGATGAGTGATTGTCAGATCATGTTCCATTCCCGCAGTCCATTCTGCAAAGCTATTGGCAACAGCATGAGGAATCGCCTTGATATGAGGAGCCCAAGTCAAAACAACTTTTGGCCTTTTGCTTTCAACACTATGCTCATGTATGGTAACTTGATCTGCCAAACTCTGAAGAGGATGTCTGATTGCAGATTCCAAGCTGACGATAGGAGTACCGGTGTATTTCATAAACTGACTAATCACGTAATCATTGATGTCATTTTCCTTGTCAGTCAATGTAGGAAAAGCCCGGATAGCCAAAATATCAAAATAAGTCCCTAAAACACCTGCAGCATCCTTGATATGCTCGACGGTGCCCTGATTCATAATAGCTCCTTCTTTCATTTCCAAAGCCCAACCTTCTTTGTCCATATTCAAGACGATAGGTTCCATACCAAGATTTTGAGCTGCGATTTGAGTAGAAACTCTAGTTCTCAAAGATGGATTTAAGAAAATACATCCAATCCTTTTTCCTCGACCTTTTGTGAGATCTGCACGGGGATTGGCTTTGAAATAAAGAGCATCCTGAATGAGTTGTTCACCTAATGCCTTGGAGTCGAATTGTGTAAAGTGGGTAATTGAAGAATTCATCAAGTTTATTTGCTGAGGATTTCCTTTAGGGCTACTAAAAACGAATTTAACTGATTCCATTCAATGGACAAGGGTGGAAGCAAACGAATCGTTTCCTTTTTTGAGGCTGAACCAGTGAAAATTTTGTATTTGTTCACTAATTCAGATCTTACAGGTCCTGCTTCGCGATCCAGATCAATCCCAATCATCAAACCAGTTCCTCTAACTTCCTTCACTCCAGGGATTGTTTTAAGCTCTGCAATCACTTTCTCACCAAGCTCCTGAGAATTAGTAATTAAGTCCTCTTGTTCCATCACTTCCAAGACAGCAATACCAGCTGCACATGCCAAATGATTTCCTCCAAAAGTGGTACCCAAAAGTCCATAGCTAGCTTGGAATTCAGGAGAAATCAACAAACCTCCTATTGGAAATCCATTACCCATTCCTTTTGCCATGGAAATCAAATCTGGATTGATTCCTTCTACATTTTGGAAAGCAAAGAACTTACCTGTACGTCCAAATCCAGACTGAACCTCATCCAAAATCAATTTTGCATCATATTGGTTGGCCAAGTCAGCCAAACCTTTTAGAAAGGCTGGAGAGGGAACTTGAATCCCACCAACTCCTTGGATTCCTTCAATGATGATTCCAGCTATGTTTCCCTCTTTCAAAGTTTTTTCCACTGACTCCAAATCTCCAAAAGGAAGGATGTGAAAATCCTCGCGAGCATTACAAGGAGCGACAATTTTGGGATTGTCCGTCAATGCAACGGCACCTGATGTTCTACCATGAAAACCACCTGAAAAAGCGATGAAACCTGGCTTTCCAGTTGCAAACGAGGCCATTTTAATGGCATTCTCATTGGCTTCAGCACCGGAATTACACAGGAATAATTGATAATCAGGAAGGCCTGAAAGCTCACCTAATTTAGTGGCATAGTCTTTTTGGATAGGAATCTGAATGGAATTCGAATAAAATCCCATTTTGTCCAATTGGTCTTTGATCCGCTTCACATAGTGAGGATGGGTGTGACCAATGGAAATAACTGCATGACCTCCATAGAGATCTAAATATTCTTGACCATTCTCATCCCAAAGTTGAGCACCTAGCGCTTTGTCAATAGTGACTGGAATGAGAGGATATACATCAAATAATTTCATTTTGAATTACGATTTAAGAATTGGAAAATAATGAATTCCGAATGATGAATTTTGAATAGCGATTGATCATCACTCAAACTTGATTCTAGCGTCTAGATTCTAATATCTTAGAATGCTATACTTTTCAGATTCAAGCCCATCCTCTGATCCAACCCAAAGGCCAAATTGTAATTCTGTACTGCCTGCCCAGAAGCTCCTTTCAAAAGGTTATCAATTGCAGAATAAACCACTAATTGTCCAGCTTCTTTTTGAACATAGACAATGCATTTATTGGTGTTTACAGCCTGCTTCAAATCAATATCTTTCTTAGAAACATGAGTAAAAGCAGCATCTTTATAAAACTCTTCATACGCTTGAACAGCTTCTTCCTCAGTTCCGTCAAATGGGAAGTAAGCAGTCACCCAAATCCCACGGGAGAAATTTCCACGATAAGGGACAAAAAGCAATTCTGAATCAAACTCCTGGTTCAATTGTCCAAAAGTTTGCTTGATTTCCTTCAGGTGCTGATGGGTGAAAAGCTTATAAACAGAAAGGTTTCCTGTTCGATAGCTGAAATGGGAAGTTTCTGCCAACTTTTTACCAGCTCCTGTACTACCGGTCGTTCCTGAAATATGTACAGCATCTTTAACCCATCCTTTAGCAATAGCCGGAGCCAAAGCCAATTGGATACCGGTCGCAAAACAGCCTGGATTTGCAATCTTTTTTGCAGTCTTGATCTTTTCAGCATTTACCTCTGGAAGACCATAGACGAAACCATTGCTTTCATCACGGAAATCTGTCGATAAATCAATGACCACAGTGGTTTCTGGGAAGGAGTGCTCTTCTAGAAACCCTTTGGTTTGACCGTGTGGCAACCCTAAGAAAACAGCGTCTATTCCTTCTGTTTGTACTTCATCTTTAAATACAAGACCACAGTCCCCAATCAAATCAGGGTGTACTTCTGAAACAGTTTTTCCTTTTTGGCTATTTGAATGCACATAAACCAACTCACAGGCTGGATGATGAACCAATAATCTTAAAAGTTCTCCTCCAGTATAACCTGCAGCGCCTATGATTGCTGTTTTGATCTTAGTCATCGGTACTATTTACTTTATGGAAAATGGCTGTTTGGTTACCCAAAATTCGAGTAAATCCTTTCACATCTTCTCCTGTATAACCTTTGTTCATTTCTCCATAGCTACCAAACTTGGAAGACATCAAATCATGATCTGATTCGATACCGATCAAGGTAAATCTATAAGGCTGAAGCAAAACTTTCACATCTCCGCTAACGAATTGCTGAGTGCTGGCCATAAAAGCTTCCAAGTTTCTCATCACAGGATCCAAATAATGTCCTTCATGTAAGTGGTTACCGTAAAATTCAGCTTGCTGATTCTTCCAGAACAATTGCCATTTGGTCAAAGTGTGCTTCTCTAGCAACTGATGCCCTTTGATGATAATCAATGGTCCAGCCGCTTCGAAACCCACGCGACCTTTGATTCCGATAATAGTATCACCTACGTGAATATCTCTTCCGATTCCATAAGGAGCAGCCATAGCTTGTACCTTTTGGATCGCATCCACAGGGTTTTCAAAAGTCTCACCATTGACACCTTTCAACTCACCTTGAACGAAAGTCAATTTGATCTCTTTTGGATCAGTTTCAGTCACTTGAGTAGGCCAAGCTTCTTCAGGAAGGTATTCTGAGGAAGTCAAAGTCTCTTTTCCTCCTACAGAAGTTCCCCAGATTCCTTTATTGATGGAATAAGCCGCTTTTTCGAAGTTCATGCTTACTCCATGCTTTTTCAAATACTCGATTTCTTCCTGACGGGAAAGTTTCAAGTCACGGATAGGAGTAATGATTTCGATATCTGGAACGATAGTTTGGAAAATCATATCGAAACGAACCTGATCATTTCCAGCACCTGTAGAACCATGTGCTACTGCTTTTGCACCAATGGACTTTGCATACTCTGCCAAAGACTTGGCTTGCAAAATACGTTCGGCAGATACAGAAAGGGGATAGGTCTGGTTTTTCAGTACGTTTCCAAATACCAAATACTTAATCACCTCTTGATAATAGGTATCAACAACTTCCAAAATTTTGAAAGAAGCAATTCCCAAGCTTTTTGCCCTGGATTCAACAGTCTCCAATTCTTCTTTTGAAAATCCACCTGTATTGACCAAAACAGCATGAACTTCATATCCTAAATCTTTGGACAGGTGCAGTGCACAAAAGGTGGTATCCAGGCCACCGCTATAGGCTAAAACAACTTTTTTCATTTTGAAAGGGTTGCAATTGGTTTAAATTAAAGGAATAAATTAAGTGCTGAATCTTTGGTTTTATTCAGCTTCAACATCACGTATTTTTTTAATCTGACCCAACGGTCAAATAGTTTCAGGTCTTTCTTGAAATCTTCTCTCAAAGCCATTTCTGCCATTTGGTTTTTCTTGGCCAAAGGATCATATAGCATGGCTGTACAAAGACAGTTTTGTCTGTTTTTGGCAGTCAAAATCTCAAAATTCACACAGCTTTGGCATCCTTTCCAGAATTCTTGATCATCTGTCAAATCAGAATATGAAACGGGGATATAGCCTAATTCAGAATTGATTTTCATCACTGCCGCACCGGTAGTCAAGCCAAAGATTTTGGATTCAGGATACCTTATTCTACTCAATTTGAAAACTTCTTGTTTGATTTTTCTGGCCAGTCCGTATTTACGGAATTCAGGAGAGACGATCAAACCTGAGTTTGCTACGTACTTACCGTGTCCCCAGGCTTCGATGTAACAAAAGCCAGCCCACACGCCATCGGAAGTCAAAGCGATTACAGCTTTGCCTTCATCCATTTTCGTTTCGATGTAGGCAGGAGATCTTTTAGCAATACCAGTTCCTCTAGCTTTGGCAGAATTAGCCATTTCTTCGGTGATTATCTCCGAATATTTTTTGTGAGAAGGATCTGCTACTATGATTTTAAATGAAATTTCTTCCATGGACTAAGACATGAATTGAAACCCGTAATTTCGGGAATATAATAAATGATTAAAGGGAAAATTTGGCGGGGACAGTTTTCCACGTAGGAAAACAAACAATACTACAGGGTCAAACCCTGAAAAAGAACCTGTGCCTCCTCAATGGAGAAAAAAGCAAAATAGCAGCCAAACGCAATTCGATTGCGATAGGATGAGATGTTTTTGGCGCTATGTTTACTGTGTTAATCATTTCTAATGGGCAGCAAAGGTGATGCCTTTGTAAAGGAATTGCAAGAAAATTTCTCAAAAATTTAAAGATTCTTGGACTTCCTTGAATTTGCGCCAATGAAAACAAGCCAATATTCCCAATAAATCAATGAAACCAAATAATATTTGGCGGAATTTTAATCTTAAGCGTTGCCAGAAAGTTCCTTTAAAGCGATTACGAAGGCATCCATGTCTGCTTCGGATGTATAAACATTGGGAGAGATTCTACAACCTTTAACTCCTGCACCGTCAATTGCAACTGTGAAAATTTGATATTCATCCAAAAGTCTTTTTGCCAAATCTGCAGGTTTCATACTCTCAATTCCTACGTTGGCAATAGCACAAGATCTCTGCGGATCGATTGGAGTGTTGATAACCACATTAGGTAAGCCTCTGACTTGATCGGACCAATATTTCTGAATGTAGCGAAGTCTTTCTTCCTTCCTTTTTGCACCCATTTTATTCTGGAATTCTATCGCATTGATCACTGCCAAATCCGTAGAAACCGCATGGGTTCCCGTATGGTTCAGGTTGAGGATTGTTTCCTGATCCAATTGATAAGGTGCTAAAAGAGGCCTGATTTTAGGGGCTTTTCCATTTTTCACATAAAGCAGACCAGCACCAAGTGGCACGCTCAACCATTTATGAAGAGAGCTTCCATAATAATCGCAATGCAAGTCATTCATATTAAAAGCAAAATGCCCCACCGCATGGGCTCCATCCACCATGACTTCCACACCATGACTATGAGCCATATCGCAGATCTTTTGAATCGGTAAAATGTGTCCGGTAATATTGACAATATGAGGCACCATCATCAGCTTGGTATTGGGAGTTATGGCTTCTTCATAAGCCGCCACCACTTCTTCATCATTTTCAGGATGCATGGGGATGTCGATTTTTACAGGTTTCATCCCATGTCTCCGGCTGGCCAACTCAAACATATTGAGCATACTCCCATAATCCTGATTAGACATGATCGCTTCATCACCTTCTTGCCAAGGATACCCAGCGATGATCAGATCTAAGGATTCTGTTGTATTTCTCGTAATGATTATCTCCTCAGGGGAGGCACCAACCAATTCGGCTAGCATGGCAGCACTCTTAGCTTTGTTTTCCCACTGAACAGTTCTCATATAATGAGATCCCTGGTAATTCACCTCTCTTAAGTGTTCAATGTATTTTTCAAGAGTTTCTTGTGGAAGGAAGCAATAGTATCCATTTTCTAAATTGATATAATCAGGCTTCAGCTTATATCCAGCACGGATTTGGTCCCAAAGATCATCCGCCTCAAAATCGATAGAATGAATCCCAAAGTCTTTTGCTTGAGATTTCAGACTAAATGAACTTGAAATACCTAAAAAGGCCAGGGATTTAAGAAATGAGCGCTTATTCATAATGCGTGTTGGTGGTTAGAGAATATAAGTCAAAAGCCAAACGATCAATAAAAAAATCGCCAACCAGGTGATCCATGGAGCTCTTTTTGGAAACTCATAGTTACAAATAGGGCAAACAGCTGCATTGGAATCAATTTCCATCGCACAGGAAGGGCATTCTTTGGTTTTCACGATACTTTACTGAACTCTTTTGAAGGCTTTTCGATTTACCTGTAAATAAATCAAAATCTATGAAAATCGAAATTTGGTCGGACATCGTTTGTCCATTTTGTTATATCGGAAAGAGGAAGTTGGAAAAGGCATTGGCTAAATTCCCCAATAAAGAAGAGATTGAAATTCAATGGAAAAGTTTTCAGTTAAATCCTGAAGAAAAAACCAATCCATCTATTTCTACCATTGAAAACCTTGCAAAAGGAAAAGGCTGGTCTTTGGAGCAAGCAAAAGATGCCAGCAACTATGTAACAGAAGCAGCTTCCAAAGAAGGCTTGACTTTTGACTTTGATAAAGCAGTGGTTGCAAACACGCTAAATGGACATCGAATGATCCACTTTGCGCAGGCAAATGGAAAAGGATCTGAAATGAAAGAAAGATTATTGAAAGCTTATTTCACGGATGGGTTAAATGTCGATGATATAGCTACTTTAAAATCCATTGCAGTGGACTTAGGATTGGATGCTGAAGAAGCGCAGGCTGTTTTGGATTCAAATAAATATCTGGATGAAGTAAATCAGGATATCTATGAATCAAGACTTGTAGGAGTGAGAGGTGTTCCATTCTTTGTATTGGATAGAAAATATGGAATTTCAGGAGCTCAACCTGACGAAGTATTTGATGATACGTTGAAAAAAGCTTGGTCTGAGTTTTCTAAAAACAAAAGTGAAATTTTGCTTCAAGGATCAGATGGTGAAGCTTGTGATATAGACGGAAACTGTTAAAAAAGGCCAGATAAATCAGTTTTTATCAGAATTAAAGGGAGGAAAATGTAAAATTTTTTCTCCCTTCTTTTTTGTCCATCAAGTAGTTAAAAATCAACTTTTTAATCAATCTAAATAAGCTTAAGTTTTTCTAGGACTTAGATCCTTATTTAAATAAATTCTAATTACTATTTAGACTAATTACAAATAGATCGTATTTTTACCCCAGAATTAGAGTCAATCATCTATGAAAAGGGGGATCCTTCACATCATTTTTAGCCTATGTTTCTTTGGAAGCTTGCAGGCTTATTCTCAAACCGGAGTTCTAACTGGAACCCTAAAATTTGAGGATAAAAAGCCGGTTGCATTTGCATCGATTTATATAGAATCCATCAAGAAACATAGTCTTTCAGATGAGGACGGAAACTATTCAATGGTAGGTCTTCCTTCGGGTAGATATAAAGCAACGATTTCATCTATTGAAATTCAAAAGCATGAATTCGAAATTGAAATAGGTGATGGAATTAAGTCCTACAATCCCATTCTCAAAAGATCAGAAGACACCAATTTGGATGAGGTCCGAGTATATGGTGAATCTTACAAAACAGAAATTGAGAAGTCAGGGTTTGCGGTAAACATTGTTGACACGAAAGAAGCCAGCCTTCGAAACATTCAAACAAATGAATTACTGAATACAACAGTAGGGGTTAAAATCCGTCAAAATGGCGGACTAGGATCAGAAGTTAATTATAGCCTAAATGGATTGTCAGGAAGTGCTGTCCGAATCTTTATTGATGGAATCCCTATTTCAGCTTACGGAAATTCCTTTAACTTAAATAGCATTCCACCTTCCATGATTAAGGAAATTGAAGTCTATAAAGGAGTCGTTCCGGGTCACTTGTCTGATGATGCATTGGGAGGAGCAATAAACATTGTACTCCAGAATTCCATCCAATCAAATTTCAATGCCTCAGTTTCTTATGGTTCATTTAACACCTTACAAGCTAGTGTAAATGGCCAGTACCGTTTTAAAGATTCTGGTTTTACCGTCAAAGGCTCAATTTTCCATAATTATTCTGACAACGATTATAAAGTTTCTGGAAGAAGTGTAATCGTAACTGGATTAGGAGGAGTACAAACCCCAGTTACTGCTAGACGATTTAATGATGCCTATAGATCCTCTGGTGGCATGCTTCAAATAGGATATACCGATGTCAAATGGGCGGATCAATTTTTAATAGGTTTCACAAGTTCGAGCGACTTTAAAGAGATCCAGCATGGGGCTTTTATGACCATTATGCCTTATAAGGATAGGTTTATGGAATCGGATGCCTTTCTAGGAAATCTTGCCTATCAAAAGAAAAATCTATTCACGAAAGGACTTGATTTAACCGTAAATGGGCTATATGGAAATCGAAACCGGTTTGTGAGTGATACAGTAGCTTGGGCCTACAGCTGGAATGGAGAAAAGGCCATTGATTTTAGAGGAAATGAATATCAGTATTCATGGAGATCCCAACAGGAGGGAGGCCCAACATTGGCTAGAATAAATCGTGATGTTGCCTCTATTAGAACCGGGGTATCCTATGCGATAAACGATCATCACAAAGTATTAATAAATCATGTGTATAGTGGTATAGACAGGGTAGATAGTGATGAACTAAGATCTGTCTTGGAAAACACATTCCGGGGAACTAGGGATTTACAAAAGAATATTACTTCATTCACTTACGAGGTAAATGCATTAGAAAATAAGCTGAAGGCCAATGTATTTGGAAAATATTACCAACAAAGGACTGTAAATATTGACCCTGAAATAAATGATGAAACCAATGAAATTGTTGATGATATCACCAGTTCTAATACCAAAGATGAAGGCTATGGTTTTACAGTTTCATACGCTCTAATTCCTAACATAACGCTGCTTACTTCAGCCGAAAAAGCCATCAGATTGCCAAATGAAAGTGAAGTATTTGGAAACGACGGAGATAATGTAGTCGCCAACCCAAGCATCAGGCCTGAACTTAGCAACAATTTTAATCTAGGATTTCGACTCGGAAAATTCAGCCTTTCTGGGCATGATTTTACAGTTTCTAGTAATCTTTTCACTAGAAATATCAAAGATAGAATCGGATTGCCGATTGAAACATCTTTAAACGTCAACGATGAAACCATTCTTTATGAAAACCAAGGGAATGGGACTTCCAAAGGCTTTGATGCACAATTGGATTATACCTACAACAACAATTTTGGAATCAATTTCAATATTTCCCGTTTTGATTTGAAAATTGTAAACAGGGGTGTAGAAATAGACGTCCCTAATACCCCATTTTTTACTATGAATGGAAATATTCGCTATTCATTCAAAGATTTGATCCAAAAAGAATCTCGATTAAATCTTTTTTACACCCTGTACTTTACTGATGAATTTTCCTATCTGGTCCCTCAGGGATCCAATACTGTAGGAGATGAATTCTTCAAAGTTCCCCAACAAATAGCACAGGATTTAGGGTTGAGCTATGTCTTTCCTAGTAACAAGTTGGTGGCAAGCTTTGACATCAAAAACATAGTTGACAAACCGGTTTATGATAACCTATCTGTCCAAAAACCGGGACGCGCATTTTACCTCAAATTAAACTATAGAATCAACAAATTTTAACTGTTCACAAACAAATATCATGAAAGGAAACTTTATGAATTTTAAAAAATTAACTGCCATTATTTTAGCTGGTGGTTTAGTATCTGCATGTACTGAAGATATTACACCTAACCCAACACCAGATCCAGATCCAGTGGTTGAATCCAGATGGATTACAGTAGCTGCAGCAAAAATGGGTGATAATCCAGGTGATGGAAATGGAGGAACATTAATTTATTCTCTGACAAGTGATGAAGCTAAAGACCCTACAGTTTCTATTGCACCATTTGATAATGGTTTTATTGTTCCTTCCAATAGAACAGCTCGTCTTCAGTCTTCAGAAGATGGTACTACAATTTTTAACATTAGCTACGCCGGAGATACAGGTGGAAATTACACGAAATACACTGTTGGCGGTGGACAAAGTTTTTCTCAGACAGGTACTTCCGTAAGTATTGCGCCATATGTCGGTTCTGCTCCAAGATGGATTAAATTATTCGATGGTGACAATACAGGAGCTGCTGTATATGTATCCACTGAACATCAATTTGATGACAATGGCACACCAGAAGATGCTACTGATGACACTTACCTTCGAACAGAAGCTACTATGGGTATAGTAACTCTTGATTTAGTAAATTCTGTGATCGTAGATTTCCAGGAAAGTGTTGTTCCATTGAGTGAAGAGGAAGAAGCAAATGGCTATTATATTTCTAGAATTGATATGCCAACATTGAATGCTGCTGGTGATAAACTATACATTGGCGCACGTGTAAGCAAAGTTGACCCAGCCACTGCAGAAACTGACAGAGAGGGAGAGATTTTAGGTTCCAAAACCATTGTATTAGATTATCCTTCATTATTAAACCCAACTGTAATTACATCCACAGTAGGACACGGGAATACAAATGGGTATCGAAGCATTAATTCATTTGAATACAACGGAAGCGTTTATCAGGCAAATCAAGGAGATCCAAATGGTTCGCACATCCTTAAAATCGGTGCTGATAACCAATATGATGATTCATATGTGTTTAGCCTAGACAATGCATTAGGAACTGATGAGGCATACATATTGGCTTGGAGACCAGCCGCAAATGGCAAAGCAGTGGTAGCCTACAGAGATGCTACTTCAGAAACAGGTGCTGCAGGAGCTCAAGGTTTCTTTGCTTTGGTAGATTTGGAAACAAGAACTGCTCAAAAAATTGAAGACATCCCTTATGAAGCAGACTTTTACTTATTCCAATACCAAGGCTTTGTAGTTCATGGAACAGAAATTTTCCTCACTGAAGCTCCTGTAGGTAAAAATGGAAACATTTACGTAGTAGATACTGAAACTGGTGATGTAACTAAAGGTGCAGAATTAGTTAATGTGGCTGGAAGTCACTTTATCGGAGTATTCTAATTAGAAATATTTATAAAACAAAAATCCCGGAAATAAGCATTTCAGCTTTATTTCCGGGATTTTTTTTGTTTTTAGAATTTCAATCTACCAAACGCCTTGCGCTTTCATATCCAAGGTGTACACAGCATCCATAGCCGTGATGAATAGTTTTTTCCGAGTTAAAGATCCAAAGACTACATTGGCAGTCCAATTTCCTGGAACAGGAATATGTGCTATTTGATTTCCTTTTTTATCAAAAACCGTAACACCATCACCAGTCAAATAGACATTTCCTCTCGAATCGATAGTCATACCATCTGAGCCCATTTCTACAAACAAGGTTTTATTGGTCAAATATCCATCTTCTCGGATATCATAGCGATAGGTTTTTTTGGCTCCGATATCAGCGATATAAAGATGTTTTCCGTCTGGAGTACCCACCACTCCATTTGGCTTTACTAAATCATCCGCAACGCGGAATAGCTCAGTTCTGTCTTCAGAAAGGAAGTAAACATGTTGACCATCTTGTTCCATTTCTTCGCTTCTGATTCCATCCCAATAAGGTCTAGGATAGAGAGGATCTGTGAAATACAATCCACCTTTCGGACGAACCCAAAGGTCATTTGGGCCATTTAGTTTTTTTCCACGGAAACCTGATATCAAAACTTTTTCATTACCATCTGTATCCATGGACCAAAGCTCATTATTTTCGTCAGCACAGGTCAGCAATGTCCCATCCAACATGAAATACATTCCATTGGAACGACCCGCATTATCTTTGAAAAGAGAAACTTCATTGGTATTCGCCTTCCATTTATAAATTTTATTATTTGGCTGATCGGTAAAAAAGACATCCCCAAATCTATTAACAGCTGGACCTTCTGTGAAGGAAAATCCATCCTGAACTTTGACCAATTCAGCATCTTTGGCTACAAGGCCTTTTTTATCTTCAATCTGGGCGTAAAGTGCGGAGTTGGCCAAAAGTATTGCCAGTCCAAGTGTTCCTAATTTTTTTCTCATTGGTTTATTGTTGATTTCTTTCCATAGCTACTACGATTACATCCAAATCAGGACTGTAGGCCAGGCGGGTGATTCCATGATGTGTTTCTGACTCAAGGGTGCCTATGAGCTCCCAGTTTTTCTCATTCCATTTCCGAATATAAAGGGAATTTTCCCTTCCCATCATAAGAGTGTTTTTGTCAAGCCAAATAAAATCCTGAGAGCCAGCCAAACTTAAACCTAAATCCGTTTTGACCATGGTTTCTAAATCATAGCCATACATTTCAAAGGCTTTTCCATCAGGTAGCTCGGCAGAATTCTCTGTTGACAAATAAGTTATCTGATTAGTTTTTGGTCTTCTGACAATAGATCTACCAATTGCTTCATCCATTTCCACCAAGTCATTTCGACCTCTTGCATAGATCAATTGATGTGGCTCTCCCAAGACAAACATGGCGGCTTTGTTATCATACCAATCATAATATCCAACCGGCTCGATGTCATCATAAAGGAGTTCCGGTTCTCCAAAATTGGTAGGGTAGAGCCATAGTCTTTGCTTTTGATCTGGCTCCATCACCACTGCCGCTATATATTGACCGCATTCTGTGATTCTTGGAGAATATTCACTTCTATCACCTGTTTTGGTCAAGTTGGTAAATTTCCCACTTTCAAAATTATAGACAATGATATCATGGTTTCCTTTATCATCTGCTGCCGAAAAGACCATTTGATAATCATTGATAAAAGAGGGTTGATTATCATATTCGACTCGATCAGTGATGGCTTTTTCCGACCCGGATACCAATTGTAAGCTTTTTCCTTTTCCCTTGGTTTTGATTTCCCAGAGATCTGTAGAAGTTTGTGCCTGGGCCACGAAAGCTCCCAAAACGAGTGAAAGGGTACAAGCAAGAATTTTATTATTCATGTTTCGATTTCATTCTGAGCCGACCAAATTACAAAATCAAAGGAAGAAAGAACCATTTTCTTATATTGATTATTCAAACAGAAAAATGCCTAGGTAAAAGGCACGTCAATTCTTATTTTACACAAAATATTGTTCTGAACCGTTCATAACCGAACACTTTTTTGTACGGATATTATGCAATCAAAAATTGGAAAGTGCTTAAAAACCGAAATGAGGGCACATTTAGGCACTGGCATCCTTTTCGTACTTCTGCTAGCATGAAAGCAATCACCAATCGGCTAAGTCAATTTCCTCTGGAGTTGATATTTTGGATAGGAAGTATTGTAGCGATTTTGACAATTGATCCATCAGTTTCAAATCACTTCACACTTTGTCCATTAGAAAACTTGGGGTTTGACTGGTGTCCGGGATGTGGATTGGGAAGATCTATGAACTTACTCGCAAGAGGGGAGTTCCAAGCCTCCTGGTCAATGCATCCTCTAGCGATGCTCGCCTATGTAGTGATCTTCTCTAGAATTTGGAATTTGATTAAAAACCTAAAAACAACACACAATTATGGCTAATGTATTAAGACACCTTCCTGAATTGGAGGGAATGGAACTGGGCTACATCCAGGGATTGATGAAAAACATGGATGACGATCAAGCTTCACTATTTGCTCAAGTTTATCGTGCCCGCAGAAAGGATTCACAAATGATCTTGATTTTGACCTTGCTTGGTTTCTTTGGATTCGCAGGTCTTCACAGATTCATATTAGGCCAAATCGGACTAGGTATCCTTTACATTTTGACTGTAGGTCTATGTTTCATCGGTACCATCGTGGATTTGGTCAACTACAAAAGCTTGGCCTATGAATACAATGTGAAAATGGCCCATGAGACTTTGGCAATGCTTTCTAGCACCATGCCTGGAATGGGAGAAGATACTTCTAACTCATAAATATTACCTGATTACCACTTAACACCAACCTGAGCCCCGAAATTTCGGGGCTTATTTTTTTACCAATCATCTTCATCAGGTTCACTTTCTTTTGAACCTGAAAGCACTATTTCAATCTTTTTATCAGGGTTTGGTAACCAATGAAACTGATTTATAAGCTTTCCTGCTAATTCCAATTCTTCATAAGAACCTTGATGAAAATGAAATGGCAATGACCTTAAAAGTTCCGAACCTGATTCAAAAGGGGGAGTAGTTTCACTTCCAAAAAAATAGGGCCAGAGAGTTTTTGCGCAAGAAATCCCCCAAACTGAAATAGGAAATTCCTTTTCATATCTATTCAATCTTTCACTGATATCCTCAAAAAACCGCTCAGTTTCTTCTAATCGAATCCTAGAACCAGCTCTTGATTTCCCTTTGGTTTTAAGATGCTTGATTTGGGATTTTCCCTGTTTTTGACGGACCATATAAGCTCTGAAAACTTTATGATCCAAAAGCTCTTTTTCATGAAAATAGCCAACAACAGCTTGACCGGCCTTAATGGCCACCAAAACACAATGGAAGTTGTCTATTGTATTCAGCTTTTCATTTTGCCAATTCATATTCCAGGGTAGAAAAACTCTAGCTACCCAGTCCTCCTGATCAGAAAGTACTAATTGGTGTTTATCAGAGGAATAGGAAATTTCCCAACCTCTTGATTTTGCAAGTTCTAAAACTTGCCCAAACTGTTCAGGAAGGATTATTTCAGAATTGGGGATTTTCATAGGTACTCCGCTGGCATTTCGAGTATATTTGTGCAAATAAAACAAAAAAGATGGACCAGGACCTTGAATTTCTTTTCTCCAAAATTACAGACCCCAATGAATCTGAAGCTTATGTTTTTGCCGATAAATTAGGTTTGAAAGCTAATGATGAAGCAAAAGACAAACTATTGGAATTAGTAAAAGGTGAAAATTGGGAAGTCGCTTATCTAGCTTGTCGAGCACTTTCCAAAACCATTTGGCAAGATGAAGCTTTGGACGCCATCTTTGATGTTATTTTTGATAGGAAAAATAAAAACCTCCAAGGGGCTTTCGTTCAGATCTTGGAGGAGTATGATCTAAGCCTTCGGTTTGTTGATATTTTTAGAGTTTATCTATTTGGAAATTTCAAAGCTTCCACTTTGGCAAAAGACTATCTGGACCAGGTGGAATTTGAAATTACCCCAAGAACGATCCGAAAAGCTGAAAAGCATTGGAATCATTATATACACAACCCAGAAGATGAGGGTAGCATGGCCATCAAAAAAGCAGAGATTGAGCCTATGTTACTGGAAATGAAAGAATTATTTTCATAATCTGTCACAACATTTCTAACTTTCTGTAGTTTTTTAATAGATGAGAAAGTTGGAAGTTGTAGAGCGTCACCATGCATTTTTTTTGGATTCCGGATTTATTTATGATCCGGCTTTCTCTTTGTATACCAAGCAATTTCCCCACGGAAAACAGGCAGTTTTTCTCCATTTCACAGACTCAGAAGATGGCAACCTTTTAGAGTACTCATTGGGAGTACGCATTGATCAGGTAGAAAATATTATCCATAAATTTTTACCCTCACTTTCTGATTATTCGGAACGAAGTCTGACTTTGGTGCAAACGCCCAATAAGATTGGAAAAGAATTACCTAGGGTTTTTCATGTTTCCACAAATTGGGAGCTTTCCCAAGTTATGATGAAAGCAGAGAAATTCTTTGTATCAGATGGTTTCCCTTGGTTAGATCAAATGATAGATCCGGTTTTGTTAGAACGGGCCTTCTTTCATAAAAGAGACTATTCTTTCAAAACCCAAAACTTCATCTACAATGCATTCAGAGCAACGGCATTAGCCAAATTATTCAACCCGAAAGACTATCACATTATTCGCGATGGATTTCTTAGTCAAATTAATCGTCAACAAATGACACCTTTTACAATTGCCTCTTACTTACAATTTTTGAGCTTTTTGGATCAATTGCATTAGCTCTTTCTCTTTACTCCACGAATAGCTTCGGCAGAATTGGGATCTTCTGGCCATTCATGCTTAGGGTACCTTCTTTTCAATTCCTTTTTGACCTCAAAATATCCGTTTTCCCAAAAGCTTTTCAGATCTTGAGTTAACTGTACAGGTTTAAATCCAGGAGAAAGCAATTCAATCAATAGGGGAGTCTTACCCTGATTTACACGGGGAGTTTCGGTCATTCCAAATAATTCCTGAAGGCGTACAGATAGCAAAGGTATATCTCCATCTTTTCGATATTGGATCTGGATCATACTTCCAGAAGGAACTTCCAATTTAGCTGGTGTAAGTTTGTTTAACTCTTGCTGCAATTCATAATCCAGACTATGGGTTAAAATCTCTTTCAGATTGATTTTCAATAAGTCTTCATTCTTTTGAATATTGGTCAAATATGGAGAGATCCATTCACTTGCTGATTCACAAAGACCTGAAATAGACCAGTTTGGCAACCTATCATCTTGATTCCATATTCTTAATGAATTCACCCGATGGATCAGTTGCATGACCTGATCATCAAAGCTCAACAAGAATTCACCTTCTTCTTTAATTGCTTCTAAAATAGCTTGTTGAGCTTTTTCTGAGCTATAATTTTTAAGTGGCCTAGATCCCAAAATGATGGCTCCGATCCTAACTTCAGTCAAAGCAATCAGTCCTCCTTTTTTTCGATCCCATTCAAACACTTCTTTGGTTTTCACCAAGGGCATCAAATCTTTAGGATTCAAAGGTGCTGCTGACCAAATTTTACCCATTCCATCTCGAGCATCTACCTCAGCAACTGCCAACCAGGATTCATGAGCCAAATCATCTCTATGACCTATTTGAGCTATTTTCCCATTCGCCAATTGGAATTGGGCATTGTTGCCAGGTCTGGCGGAAGCAATTCTTTCTGGATAGGCATAGGCTAAAAGAATCCCTGTTTGCCAAGGATCAACCGGACTATTTTCAGCTTCAATTTTGAATAGCCTTCGATATTGCTGAGCGACTTTTTCAATCTTTTTGATTCGAGGAATACTATGCCCGCGAGATCTAAATCTTCTTAATGCTTCAATCCTCAAATTCAGATCAACTCCAGCATCTGGGCCTAATGGATCTCTTTCTTCGATAATAGCTGCTATGTCTGTTCCTAGTCCCAAAATGTTATGCTCCTCAGCATAAAGCAGCATATGGGCAATTCGTGGATGGCATGGCAAGGAATGAATTTCTTTTCCATGCTCAGTTAAACCATCCTCATTAATTGCATCTAATGATTCCAAAGTCTTTTCAGCTAAGGCTAGATTCCCTTTCGGAGGGGGAGTCAACCAGGTCATTTCTCGGATATCAGATTTTCCCCAAGCCATCATATCTAATACCAGCCCAGTTAAATCTGCCTCCATCAATTCAGGAGTTCTGAATTCCTGTAATTGATTTTGTACACCTTTGTTCCAAAGACGATAGGCGTGGCCAGCGGTCAATCTTCCAGCTCTACCACTTCTTTGGTCTGCTGAATCTTGACTTATTCTATGTAATTCCAATTTTGAGAGTCCAGAACGTGGATCAAATCGGTTTGATTTAGCAAAGCCAGAGTCAACAACCACTTTCACTCCTTCGATAGTCAAAGACGTTTCTGCGATATCCGTTGACAATACAACTTTCCTTTTCCCAGTAGGGTTAGGTTGAATAGCTCTGTTTTGCTCACCTGGAGAAAGTTGTCCATACAAGGGAAGAATTTGATCTTCAGGAAGTGACTTTCGAAGGATAGATTCAGCCTTTTTGATATCTCCCTGACCCGGTAAAAAGACCAAGAAATCACCCTCATGACTTTTCGCCAAAGATGAAATTACACGAGCCGTATCTTCCCCAATATGATATTCATCAACAGGGTTGAGGTAGTTGACTTCAACAGGATATTGTCGTCCCTTACTTTCAATAACAGGAGCTTCAAGTAGTTGAGACAATTCTTCGCTATTGATAGTCGCAGACATCAACAAAATCCTCAAGTCTGGACGGAGTACTTGCTGGACTTCACGGCATAATGCCAGAGCCACTTCTGAGTGGAGATTTCGTTCATGAAACTCATCAAATATCACCAAACCAACATCTGACAATTCGTTATCGGAATGCATCATTCTGGTCAAAATCCCTTCGGTAATTACCTCAAGTCGGGTTTCTGTTGAGATTCGAGACTCAAATCGTATTCTGTAACCTATTGTTTTCCCTACTTCCTCCCCAAGCATGGAAGCCATGCGGGTTGCAATACTTTTAGTCGCTAATCTTCTTGGTTCGAGCATCAGAACCTTTTTTCCCTGAAGCCATTTTTCCTTCAACAGAGCCAAAGGTAGGAGTGTACTCTTACCTGCTCCCGGAGGTGCTTGGACTATTAAGGAATTAGAATCTGAAAGAGCCTTCTTTACCGAAGGAATAATCTCCGAAACAGGAAGATCAAAGGAATTGAAATCAAATCTTGACATGGGCTACAAAAATAAAAAGGCCATCAGGAATAATCCCGATGGCCTTTAATTGTTTTCAAAATTATTTACTTGGCAGCCAATTTTGCAGATGCCTCGCCATATTCCCACTTCACAGTAAGTTTTCCATCCTTGATTTCATATTTCAATCTTTCTTCCATCGTAGAAGATTGCCCAGAAGGAACACTAACGCGTAATTGATCCTCAGCAGCATCATAATTGAAGGCTCCCCATTGCTTAGCAACTTTATTAAAGATGAATGTAGATTGATATTCATCAGGGATAATAAAGAAACTGTAGGTGCCTGCCGGAAGCTCTTTTCCCTCTACCATCAAATCTTTAGTGGTGGTAAATGTAGTTGCTTCATTGGCACCAGCTCTCCAAACCTGACCTAACGGAACCAAATCACCCCAAATAACTCTACCTTTTACAGCAGGTGAAGAGTAATTAACAGTGATTTTGGCATCGCCAACGGCACCTTCGGCTGTTTTTGCAGGGCTAGGTTTTTCCTGAGCGAATACTGCAGCAGCAAATCCGGCAAAAAGAAGTAATGAAAATAGACTTTTCTTAAAGTTCATGGGTTTTGATTTTATTTTGATTTAAAGGTTATTTCTATTCAACAATAAATCTAATAACTGAAAAATAGAATTAAATGTTGTTAAATCTTCACCCAAGCCTCTTTTTCGTTGCTTTCAACGATAGCTTCACCGATGATCAATTCTCTCAATCCATCAGCAAAAGTTGGGAAAGAAGCTTTCTCAGGCATTTTTCCTTCTCTCACAGCTGCATAAACTTCTTTGAATAGCTGCTTGGAAGTATCAGGAAATCCTTCTTGGTGACCTCCTGGGAAACTAACCAAGGA
This sequence comes from Algoriphagus sp. PAP.12, assembly GCF_026652115.1. Classification (GTDB taxonomy): domain Bacteria; phylum Bacteroidota; class Bacteroidia; order Cytophagales; family Cyclobacteriaceae; genus Algoriphagus. Next base: position 36,795 of record NZ_JAPPSQ010000003.1, read on the forward strand.
TCTGGCTCCTTCGTCTACCAAAGCTGGATCTTTCATCAAAACTTGGTTTAATCCATCTCGCTTACCAATCCAAAGTTCATTAGGTTTCTCTGCGTTGAATTCAAAGTTTGCCTTTGAGCCGGAGATTTCAATATTCAATCGGTTTTTACGACCAGCATTTACCTGGCTAACCGTAATGGAACCTGTATTACCATTATCAAAACGAAGTAAAACAGTCGCATAATCCTCAGAAGTTACAGGATATTCTTTGTAATCGGATGGATCCAAAGCTTTCCCGGAGAACGTTTCAATTGCCTTCAAAGGCTTCAATCTTTTTTTGTGAACGGTAGAGAAATCAGCCATAACAGCCGTAATCTTCAATCCAGTCACATATTCAGTCATATCCAAAAGGTGAGAACCAATATCAGCTACAGCTCTCGATCCACCTGATTGATCCGGCTCCAATCTCCAGTTGTAATCGGTATTGAAGAAAAGCCAATCCTGTAGGTAAGATCCCATCACAGAATAAACTTCTCCCAATTCGCCTTTTTCTCTCATCACTTTCATCTGTCTTACCATTGGGTAATAGCGCAAATTAAAGTGAACGGCATTGATTAGTCCTTTTTCAGCAGCAAGTGACACCAATTCCTCTGCTTCAGCAATGGTATTTGCCAAAGGCTTCTCACAAATCACATGCTTTCCAGCAAGTAAACAAGCTTTGGTTTGTGGGAAATGAAGGAAATTTGGCGTACAAATATGAACCACTTCGATGCTGTCATCTTTCAGCATATTTTCAAAAGTGTAAGCAGAAGGAATTCCCAATTCATCCGCTTTAGCATCAGCAACCTGCTGATTAACTTCCACAAGAGCAGTGACTTCGATATTTGGAATTCTTCTCAATGCTTCCAAATGAGCTGGCCCGATAAATCCAGTACCAACAATCGCCACTTTGATCTTTTTCGACATAGGTTATTAGGTTTTATAAATTTTAGATTCACTCGGATTTTGTAATAGCATTCCTAGTGAGTATTGCTAGTGCAAAAAAATCAGGTTGTTTGGAAATTTTGTCATAGCACTGCTATGGTAAAATTGAAAACAGCTGAACTAGGCTGATTTTAAAGCAATTGCAATTCGGAATTGAATTCCTATTACATATTTCGAGTTTAAAGTTTCAAATTAGGAAAAATGCTTCTAAATCACTCAAGTGAATTTTATCATTTTATAAATTTTAAAGAGTTTTTGTAGAGTTGTTTAGCTTTTAGAGCAAAAATTTGTGACTTATTCCTTGAAAATCAGATGAAAAGCTAAAATCATGGCTTAATCCACCACTTTTCTTGAATTTCAGGATTTGCACTCAACTCTATCTTGGAGCCGATTTTTGGGGCTATGATTGGTAGGTTAAGTTCTTGAGCTTTTACCAAAACTCTTTCCACTGGATCGGTCCAAGAATGCATTGCTAATCGAAAAGCTGCCCAGTGAATCGGCATGATAACTTTTGCCTGGATATCTACACCGGCCTGAGCTGTTTCTTCGGGCATCATGTGGATTTCCTTCCAATTTTCATTGTATTGGCCACATTCTACCATAGCAAAATCAAAAGGTCCATATTTTTCACCAATCTCTTTGAAATGTGGGCCATATCCTCCGTCTCCACTAAAATAGATGGTGTCATTTTTGCCTCGAATGACCCATGAACCCCAAAGCGTACTAAAACGGTTGGTCAAGCCTCTTCCTGAAAAATGTCTACTAGGAGTAAAGGCCAAAAATATTTCATTCTCATTTCCTTCCTGCCACCAATCCATTTCATGAATTTTATCTGCCGGAACTCCCCAAGATTCCAAGTGAGAACCAACTCCCAACGGCACATAGAAGGCCTTTGTTTTATCTTTCAACCGCTGAACTGATTCATAGTCCAAGTGGTCATAATGATCGTGAGAAAATAAAATAATGTCGATTTCAGGTAATTCTTCAATCTCGATTGGCAGTTCTTCAAAAAATCGTTTATCCCCTAGCCAAGGATGAGGAGCAGGAACTTCACCCAACATGGGGTCTAAAAGGATATTTTTCCCATCCAATTGAAGTAGAAAAGCTGAATGTCCAAACCAAACCAATCTAGTAGGGAAGACTTTTCCAACCAATTCAGTTGAATCCACCGAAACTATGGGTAATTCAAAATCTGGTCTTCTAGAAGGATCATCTTTGAAAAATTCCGGCATCATTCTCATTGCTTTAGCAAAACCCATATCCATATCTGTAGGGATAAGATTTTGAAATTTTCCATCCGAATAATGGTCCAGTTTCTCAAACTCAGCTTGCTTATCTTCACTTGGGTTTTCTCCGAATTGTGGACTCAAATTCACAAAAAGAACTCCAGCAACCAGTATTATTAAAATTAGGCCTAAAAGGCCCAGAAATAGTTTTTTAATCACTTTTATAAATTTTTACTCCACAAAAGCAGAGCGATAAAATACGATATTGAAAGCAACAAGAATCAGGAATAAATAGGTCCAAAGCCAGCGATATTTTTATGCTTTGATTGCTTAGTTTCTCACTAATTAAGAATATAGAGTGTTCAATTACTACAATTTTAATCTTGGAATTCCACAAATGGCATTTGGAAGGGCTTGATTTTTTGTAACTTAAATCCAAACAACATCTATCCATGGCAACATTAAACTTAAAAATTAACGGAAAAACCCATACCGTTGATGTCGAGGACGATACCCCATTATTGTGGGTACTTCGAGATCATTTAGGATTAGTCGGAACGAAATACTCTTGCGGAATAGCCCAATGTGGAGCCTGCACTGTTCATTTGAATGGAAATGCCACTTTTTCCTGTGTGACTCCAGTCTCTAGTGTTGGGAATTCCGAGGTTACTACCATTGAGGGATTGTCAGAAAATGGGGATCATCCAGTGCAAAAAGCCTGGGAAGAAATTGACGTGGCTCAATGTGGTTTTTGTCAACCAGGCCAAATCATGCAAGCCGCTGCATTTTTGAAAAATAATCCTAGCCCAAGTATGGAGGAAATTGACAATGCAATGAACCGCAATATCTGCAGATGCGGTACCTATCATAAAGTAAGAGAAGCCGTAGCCCAAGCCGCCAAAACCAAATAATCATGAGCACAATCACTAGAGAAGGAAGAAGAGATTTCCTCAAAATAGTCGGAACCACTGCTGGAGGATTGTTTATTGGCTTTAACTGGTCAAGCTGCGACTCTCCCAAAGTAGAAGTTTTAAGCACGGAAGAAGTCTTGGCTCAAGTCAAAAACTTCAATGCCTATTTATCCATAGCACCTTCGGGAGACGTGGTGATTTATTCACCAAACCCAGAATTGGGGCAGAATATCAAGACATCATTTCCCATGGTTGTTGCTGAGGAATTGGATGCTGATTGGTCCAAAGTCCGGGTAATTCAGGCAAACCTGGATACCGAAAAGTATGACAGACAATTAACAGGCGGATCGGGTGCTATGCCTCATAGCTGGGAGCGATTGAGAAAAGCAGGGGCTACCGCCAAATATGTCCTTGTAGCTGCTGCGGCCCAAACCTGGAATGTTCCCGCAGAAGAAATCACTGTAGAAAGCGGTGTTATTTCCCATAAAGGATCTAATAAAACAGGTCATTTCGGGGAGTTTGTTGAGATTGCTTCTACTTTGTCAGCCCCGGAAGAAGTCACTTTAAAAGATAAAAAGGATTTCAAAATCATCGGGACTCCTGTAAAGAATGTAGATGCAAAAGAAATTTACACCGGGAAACCAATGTATGGCTTGGATTTTTACCGTGAGGGAATGAAACATGCGATGATTCAGCGAGCTCCTTTCGGAATGAAAATCAAATCAATGGATGACGGAGCAGCTCGAGGAGTTTCAGGTGTAACAGATGTTGTGACCTTTGGAAATTCAGTAGCAGTGGTAGGAACATCTACTTGGCCTTTAATGAAAGCCAAAAAGCTTCTTAGAATTGAATATGAAGCAGATGGAAATGTAGAAAGCACCGCAGATCATGACAGGATTTTCAAAGATCTACTGGAAAATGGAAAGGCAGATGTAAGAAGGAAAGACGGGAATGTAGATCAAGCTTTCAAGACAGCAGCTAAAGTCGTTGAAGCTGAATATCAATGCCCTTTTCTAGCCCATTCGCCTATGGAACCAGAAAACTTCTTTGCCCATGTCCAAGGTGATCGTTGTGAATTGATTGGTCCAACCCAAACTCCAGACAGAGCTAGACAGACAGCCGCTCAGATTTTGGGAATTCCACCAGAAAATATCACTGTAGAAATCACTCGTTTAGGGGGTGGCTTCGGTAGAAGATTAAGAGCAGACTATGTAGAAGAGGCTGTAGAAGTTTCCAGGGCAATCAATGGTCCTGTAAAAATTGTTTGGAGCCGAGAAGATGAATTGACTGGTGGTGCTTACAGACCAGCTGTGAGATATAAATTTTCGGCGGCATTGGATGATGCTGGAAATATAATCGGCTATAAACTCAAAGGAGTGGGTATGAATGCCGGCAATACAACCCGAGAAAATAATTTCCCGTCTGGCGCTGTAGAAAATGTCCTGATTGAATCTATAAGTTACGATTCCAGTATAACAACAAATGCTTGGAGAGCACCAATTACCAACTTCTTAGCCTATGCGGAACAAAGTTTCTTAGATGAGGTCGCTTTGGCTGCAGGAAAAGATCCTGTTCAACTTCGATTGGAATTATATGAAAGAGCCAAAAACAATCCGGTAGGAGAGTTAGGATACAATGTCAATCGGATGATCGCTGTGACCAAAGAGGTGGCTGAAAAGTCGAATTGGGGTAAAAATCCAAATGTAAAACAAGGCTTGAGCGTTTACTTCTCGCATAGATCCTATGTAGCCCAAGTTGCAGACATCGAAATGGATGCTGGAAGTCCAACACTAAAAAGAATCACCGCTGTAACAGACTGTGGAATGGTAGTTAATCCTACGGGAGCTAACCACCAGGTAAGAGGTGGGATTGTGGATGGGATGGGACATGCCATGTACACCAATTTGACATTTGAAAATGGTGTTCCAAAACAAAAGAATTACGATTCTTATCGCTTGATTCGATTGAAAGAAGTTCCAGAAATTAATACTCATTTCTTGGATAGTGGTTTTGATCCAACAGGTCTGGGTGAACCGGCCTTACCTCCAACAGGCGGAGCAATTGCCAATGCAATCTTTGCTGCAACTGGTCGAAGGTTGAGAAGTCAGCCTTTCATCGAGCAAAAGGAATTCTCTGATATCAAATTAGAAATCAAGAGAACCTGATGAAAAGTCTATAGTCGATAGTTTTTTGACCATAGAAATAACAAAAACGCCTCTGATTATACTCAGAGGCGTTTTTTATTAAATTATAGTAAATGAATTTCCAATATTGAAATCAACCAATCGCCTCAGCTTCTGTTTTTAGCAATTCATTTGAATCATTTAATCCTGCTTCGATGAATGCTTTCGCAGCCTCAGTTTTTTCTAGACCTTTTTTAATCAAAACTCCTAAAATCAACATGACACCGATTCGAGTTCCTACTTTTTTAGCTGCAGTATTAAACAAAGGTTCAATCTCTTCATAACTTATCTCTTCAGCTAATTTTTGAATGTTTGCCTTTGTGGAAGCATATTTTTCCTCAGGAAGATTGGTTAGCTTTTTACTCAATTGCTGCATCTCACTCAAAGGATTTTTCTTTGGCTGATTTTGAGGCGCAGGAGCTGCTGGTTTAGCTTGCTCTTTTTGAGGATTTTGCTTCGCCCATGAATCTTTCAGACCAACTGTTTTGTTGAAAACCAATTGATCAGAAGTAGTATCCGTATCCAAGGTGAAGTAACCCAATCTTTGGAACTGGAATTTGTCTTCCAAAGTAGCATTAGCCAAAAACGGCTCCAAATAAGCTTCTTTAATCACATTCAGAGAATCTGGATTGATGAATTCCAGGAAGTTTTTTTCCTCATGAGAATCCGGAGCTTCATCCAAGAACAAACGATCATATTCACGAACCTCAGCTTTGATGGCATGCTCAATGGATACCCAATGCAAGGTTCCTTTGACTTTTCTCAAGCTTGCTTCAGTTCCCGTTCCTGACTTTGAATCCAAGTCAACGGTACAGTGAATCTCAGTGATTCTTCCTGAATCGTCTTTTACAACTGAATCTGCTTTAATGATATAGGCACTTTTCAATCGAACTTCAGTACCTAAAGCCAATCTGAAAAATTTTTTGCTTGCCTCTTCCTGGAAATCTGCTCTTTCGATATATAGCTCTCTGGAAAATGGCACCTCATGTGTTCCTGAATCTGGAAGTTCAGGATTGTTTTCCATATGTAGAATTTCCGATTCACCATCAGGATAATTCGTCAAAACAAGCTTTACTGGATCCAAAACAGCCATAACACGAGTAGCAGTCTTATTCAAATCCTCTCTGATGCAATATTCTAGAAGTGAAACATCCGTCACATTATCCCTTTTGGAGATACCGGATAGGTCACTGAACTTTCTAATTGAGTCTGGTGTATAACCTCTTCGTCTCAAACCTGAGATAGTTGGCATACGAGGATCATTCCACCCAGAAACCACCTCTTTCTGTACCAATTCAAGAAGTTTTCGCTTACTCATCACTGTATAGCTCAAGTTCCTGCGTGCAAATTCTCTTTGCTTAGGACGTAGATTGGCTGGATCATAAATCTGATCCAAATACCAATCATACAATTCCCTGTGAAGTTTAAATTCCAGAGTACAAAGGGAATGGGAGATATGCTCGATGTAATCAGACTCGCCATGAGCCCAGTCATACATTGGGTAGATACACCAATCATTTCCGGTTCTATGATGATGAGCATTGATGATTCGATACAAAATCGGATCTCTCATATGCATATTTGGAGAAGCCATATCGATTTTAGCACGAAGAAGATACGCGCCTTTTTCAAACTCTCCATTTTTCATTTTCTCGAAAAGCTCAAGACTTTCCTCGATTGGTCTGTCACGGTATGGACTTGCAGTTCCTGGAGTCGTCGGCGTTCCTTTTTGTTCGGCGATTTGCTCAGAAGTTTGCTGGTCAACATAAGCTTTGTCCGCTTTGATCAACTGGACAGCCCAGTCATAAAGCTGCTGGAAGTAATCAGAAGAATAGCATTCATTTGCCCATTTGAAACCTAACCAACTAATATCACGCTTGATGGCATCCACGTATTCCTGTTCCTCTTTGGCAGGATTAGTGTCATCAAATCTCAAGTTAACAGGAGCATTGTATTTCTCTCCCAAACCGAAATTCAAACAAATGGAGGCAGCATGACCAATATGCAAATAACCATTAGGCTCCGGTGGAAAACGGAACCTTAGTTTATCTTTTGGAAGGCCATTGGCCAGATCTTCTTCTATAATTTGCTCAATAAAATTGAGTGCTTCTGGTGATTCTTTCATAAGTGAAAACTGATATTCAAAATTACTTCAATTGAAAGGAATTGCAACAATCAGCGAAAATGAAGATAGAGATTAGATTAAAAAAATTCAGATCTGGCAAGTTTCACCTTAAATCTCATCCATTTCTCTTTCTGGCCAGTAGGGACCTATTAAATCCAATTTTCTATTTTCTCTATCTAGCTTGAATTTCAACAACATTTTATCCTGCTCTTGCTCATGGATAGCCAAGCAGGCATTGAAATAGACGACATCAAATGTTAAAGTAAGGTTCCCGGACTTTTTATCTTTTAAAAGCAAAGTATTGATCACACTTACGTTTTCAGCAACTGCCCCATTCTTTTTGTAATAAAAAGAAAGAAAGATCCCTAGTTCCTTTTTTCTGGCAGTCAAAAAATCAATGATTTCCATTTCATTAGCCAGTGGCTCTTTTCCAATTTCAAATGTCCAATTTTCTTGCATGATCAAATAAATTGATTCAGATCGAAGTTACTTGAAATTTGTAAGGGGATGGAATTAGAATCACTTATTTTAGTCAAATGAACTATCCGATTTACCTAGATTATAACGCCACCACACCTTGTGCACCCGAAGCCATCGAAGAAATGATCCCATATTTCGGGACACATTTTGGGAATGCGGCAAGCAAAAGCCATCCTTATGGTTGGGTGGCTGAAAATGCTGTGGAAGAAGCAAGGGAAAAGGTAGCCACTTTGATAGAAGCGAAGTCCAAAGAGATCGTATTTACATCGGGGGCTACAGAGGCGATAAACCTAGGAATCAAAGGACTTTTTGAACATTATTTGGGTGAAAGACAACACTATATCACTTGCCAAACTGAGCACAAGGCAGTTTTGGACACTTTTGAAGAAATCGAAAAAAGAGGTGCCGAAGTCACTTATTTACCTGTTGACTCCAAAGGAGAAATTGATTTTGATGAGCTATACAATTCAGTAAAACCTCATACAAAAATGATTTGCCTGATGTGGGCTAATAATGAAACCGGAGTCATACATCCAGTTTCAGATATAGCAGCATTATGTGAAGATCAGGGAATAATCTTTTTCACTGATGCAGTTCAGGCAGTTGGGAAAATACCTGTAAATGTCAAAGGGATCCACCTGATGGCTATGTCTGCCCATAAAATATATGGACCAAAAGGAGTAGGAGCCTTATTTGTTCGACATAATCATCCACTTCCAAAACCATTGGCTCAAATTCAAGGAGGAGGACATGAAAAAGGTATGAGAAGTGGTACTCTAAATGTTCCTGGAATTGTGGGTTTTGGAAAAGCGGCTGAATTAAGACTTGTAAATTTGGTTTCTGAAGAAATCCGCCTCAAAAATCTGCGCGATCAATTAGAAACAGGCCTTTTGGAAATCTCCGATACTTATTTGAATGGAAGTCAAACTCACCGATTGCCTCATGTTTCCAATATATCATTTGCTGGAGTAGAAGGAGAGGAGCTATTGAGAAAGGTTTGCCAAAAGGTAGCAGTCAGCTCGGGATCAGCTTGTACTTCTATCAATCCTAAACCAAGTCATGTTTTGGAAGCCATGGGAATAGAGCCTGATTTAGGAAGAGCTTCGATTCGATTTAGTCTGGGATTGAACACGAATCAAGAAGATATCCAATCTACTATAAATTGGGTTAAACAAGTCGTAAGAGAACTACGGTAATTTTAATTTATTGAATTAAAATTTTCCCAATCAGCTTGCGTATCTATATCTATTTTCCCCTTTTCAAAAGGGATTTGAATCAGGTCATCTAAATGATGTTTGATCACCTTCTTTGCTCCCTGATCACCTTTCAGATTTAATAATTCCGAGAAGTATTTTTTTTCAATAATGGCAGGAACACCAATGGTATCAGCATAGCTACTAGCTGCAATTCCTTTAACTGAATTTTCCTTTTCAGTTATTAATTGATGAATCAATTCTGGACTTACATAAGGCTGATCACTAAGAAGTAAGATAACTTGATCAGGACTTTCATTTTCAATTAAAAAATTCAAACCTACCTGAAGGCTTGAAGCCATCCCACTTTCCCATTTCTGGTTTACAATCCACTTAATCCCATCAATTTTTAATGAATCTTTGATAAGGTCGGATTGACAACCTAAAACAACTATAACAGGGCCTAAAATGGCCTCCTGAGCTGATTTAATGGTTTTTTCCAAGAGTGTTTCGTCTTGAAATTTGAGAAGCTGTTTGGGTTTTCCAAGTCGTGAGGAGGATCCTGCAGCTAAAATTAGTACTCCTGTTTTCATGATGGATTTTCATGAATTGGACCCACTTTATCCTTCAAGAAAATCGGCTCCTTCTTATTCAAAACCGCCGTGATTTCTGACAAAGCGGATAGCGCAATTTCCTCAGAAGTTTCGGCACCGATTTCAATTCCGATCGGAGCATAAATATTTTCCAAACTCACAGAGATCCCTTGATTTTGAAGTCGATCGATTAGCTTTTCAGTCTTCTTTTTAGGACCTAATATTCCAATATAGGGAATCATGCAATCCAAAAGCTTCCTCATTATCACCGCCTCATATTCGAAATTATGAGTCATCAATAGAGCCACTGTTCTCAAGTCTGTCTCTATCTGTTGAGAAACATCTTCTGCGGAAACTTGAATTATATCAATGGCACTTGGGAATCTTTGCTTCGTTGCCAAATTTTTTCGGCCATCAATTAAAACCACCTCATAGCCCAACAAATCCGCCATTTTGGCCAAAGGAATGGTGTCATTTCCAGCTCCAAATAAAAGAATTCTTACCGGAGGACGGATCAATTCATAAAAGACTGAAATATCATCAAAATCAGGATAGGCTTGAATTTTACTCGATGCAAACTCCCAACTGGAAAGTTCGTGTTTCATTTCGAGCCAAAGGGCAGGAGGGAGATGGTCCACTTTCCCATATTCATGATTCCCTTTTTTTAGAAAAACAGTCCCAATCTGTTCTGATTTACTTCTTTTGATAGAAAACAAAGTCAACAAAACACAGCTCGATCTTTCAGAAAGAGCCAATTTTATCAGCTCAACAGGATTCACAGGGTTATCAAAATCGATGGGCTCGATCAATACATGAATGATCCCATTGCATCCCAATCCAACTCCGAATTTCTGATCATCTTCATCAGTCGTATCATAAGTGACCAACATGGATTTTTGTTGAAAAATCACAGTTTGAGCCTTTCTTAAAGCATCACCTTCCAAACAGCCACCACTGATAGCTCCAGTCAAATGCCCCTCTTCAGTCACCAACATCCTAGCTCCCGGTCGGCGATAAGAAGAGCCATCCACCTGAACTACCGTAGCCAAGGCAACATTTCGGTTTTCAGATTTTGCCAGTTCGTAAGATTGAATGATTTGCTTGAATTCCTTCATTTACCTTGATGATGATTTTTTTAGAATTGAATCAAAATATAGCCAAAATTGAATGTTTAAACACTCGATTTTATTTCAATTCTGATGAAAATCACTTGGTCGTTTGAATTGAATAAGAATTTATTTGAAAAGGATAATAATTGCCCCAAGGGCTGTAAGGATCAAAATCATCTTTCTAAAAAACTCCTCATTGATCATTTTTACGACTTTGATACCTACTATAAACCCGAGCATAATTCCTGGAATGAGTTTTAAATCCAAGAGCAAAGTTTCTTTGGAAATAGTCTCCCAAATGAAGAAATGGAAAGGCAATTTGAAAACATTGATAATAAGAAATAGCCAAGCTGCAGTCCCTATGAAATGATTTTTGGGCAAGCGCATAGCTAAAAAATAGATATTGGAAATTGGACCCGCCAAGTTTCCAACCATCGTGGTAAATCCTGCCAAGGTTCCAACTCCACTCGAAAATGCCCAATGGGTAGGAACTGTTTTGGTTTTCTTTTGATCCCACCAAACAATAAATCCTACTGTAAAGAAAATAATGATGGACATAAAGATCTTAAAAGCTTTCTCTGGCAAATCCATCCCCACCAAACTTCCCAAAATAATTCCCAAAATCATCCATGGAAGGAATTTGGCAACGTATTTCCATTGGGTATGACGATTGTAATAGATTACTGCGAATATGTCCGCGATTACCAAAAGTGGTAGAACAATTCCCGTAGATTGCTTCGCCTCAAAAGCTATCGCCATAAAAGTCACATTGATTATCGCAATTCCTTTGATCCCTGCTTTGGACATCCCAATAACAAATGCAGCTAAAAAACTAAGAATCCACGAAGTAGTACTGATTTCAGAGGTAAGAGATAAAAACATAGGTTGGGGTCAAGAGCAAAGGACAAAAATATCCCGATTTCCCAAACTTAAAAAAATCCAAGCTAGGTCTATCTGAATCAATGAGTCAATTGGACCCTTTCTTTACCAAGAGAAAACACAAAAGAAAGAAGAAGTGAAATAAACAAATAGCCCACAAATCCATAAATAGCTCCCGGAAAGGCTGTATTCATTCCAAACCAATCACCTGAAGTAATCACAAAATACATGGCGTAAACTGCTTTCAAGAGTTCCCAGGCCCATGCATTTGGATTTCTATCCATTAATTCGGTATAGGCATAGACAGTTAAAAAGACAAAACCTCCATAGTAAAATATACCAGGAGCACCTATTTCTGCGAGATTCCCAAAAAGGTAACTCAAGAGTAAAAGCAACACGATTAATTGTGCAAAGCTCCAAATGACCATTCCCTTGGATAAATGAGAGTCATATTTTTCAAAATGATAAACATCTTCAATTTTTTTCACAGGATATTTTTGAGCTACATCAGCTGGTCTCCATCCCAAGGGCATAAACCAGATTTTCAATTTATCAGACCAATTTTGGGCTCTCCAAGCGTCTTTGATCAATAGCCATAAATGCATGAAATTGATCTTGATAGGATTCCAGGTTTGCACAGGTCTCGTAACTCCATATACGGCTGGAACATCTTCCAATTCATCCTGATATGTCCCAAACCATCTATCCCAAAAGATGAAGATCTGACCATAGTTTTTGTCCAAATATTCTGGATTGATGGCATGGTGAACTCGGTGGTGTGAAGGGGTAACAATCACTTTTTCCAGAATTCCCATCTTTCTAATATGCTGGGTGTGATACCAGAATTGAGCGAAAAGATGCAAGGGTGCTACGATAGCAATTACTTCTGGTGGGACTCCCAAAATAGCTGCAGGAAGCAAGAAAACAGCGAAAATCTTTACTATCCCTGAAATACTTTGACGCAAGGCACAGGCTAAATTGAATTCCTCTGAGCTGTGATGAATGATGTGATTATTCCAAAAGATATTGTATTCGTGAGCAATCCGATGAGTCCAATATCCAGCAAAGTCCAAAGCAATAAAGGCTATGATATAAATCAACCAAGTAGCTTTGATTTCAAAGAATCCGAGTTTATCATAAAGCCAAGCGTAGGAGATCACCACTAAACTCAATCCTAAAACATCTTTGGTCACATTGGTGATTCCAGAACTCAAACTGGAAATCATATCAGAGACAGGAACTGTATCTTTGCCTTTCCAGATCCCCCAGAATTTTTCAAAAAGTACCAAGCCAAAAAAGGCAGGCATTGCAATCAATAATATTTCTCCGTAGGCTTCCATTTGGGTTTAGAATGGCGTGTTAACTCCTCTAAACCTAGGAAAAATGGACAATCAGAACAATAGCACATGAAATCAATTAATTGAAACAGTCGCTTTTTTGACCAATTTCAAAAGTTTATCTAACCATTCATAGATTATAAGATGCGCTTATCGGTAAAGTCACCTCACCCAGATGTACTTCTTTACTTGATTTGGCAGTAATCTTATCTTCCCGGATGATAAATGATTTATGGATTCTTAAAAAATTTGAATCAAGGTTCTCTATCATTTTTTTCATGGTCATCCTTGTCACAATTGGCTTCCCATCATCGAAATGAATTCTTAGATAATCAGCCATCCCTTCAATGTAAACCACTTTTTCCAATTCAATTTTCACATGTTTGGAATCGACTTTAACCCAAATAAATGATTCGTCCTTTTGTGAAGATTGCATTGCAAAATGCCTACTAGCCTTATCAACTGATTTCTTAAACCTTTCAAAATCAAAAGGTTTCAATAAATAGTCTACAGCCTCAAGGTTAAAGCCTTCTAAGGCAAATTCAGAAAAAGCGGTCGTTAAGATCAACAGCTTATTTTTTCCAAAAAGTTTATAGAATTCAATTCCTGACAATAGAGGCATCTGAACATCCAAAAATATTAAATCTACTTGTTCAAGCTCCAAAAACTGTTTCGCATCCGTTACTTTGGAAAAGATCTTGACCAATTGAATTTCTTCCGGAATTCGATCACAGAATGTCTGCAGAATCTCTAAAGGAAGGGGTTCGTCATCTAAAGCAATGGCTTTTAGCATTCAAGGTTTATTCTCAGGTGAACCCGAAAATAACTATTTCTTTCTCCTAACTCAAGTTCTTGCTTGTCACCATAGTTTAATTCTAATCGAGATAGGGTATTTCCTAAGCCAAATCCACTTTTCTCATGCTGGGCCAATTCATGGGTGACTATTTTGTTTTCAACCATTAGAATAAACTCGTCTCCTTGAGTTTCTAAAATGATTTTGACTTCACCTGTTTCTTCTGGACTTACTCCATGTTTAAAGGCATTTTCGACAAATGATATCAAAATGAGTGGAGCCATCTTTTTTCCAGAGAAACTTCCACTTTTTTGATAATCCAATGAAAAATCAAGGGGTAAACGAAGTTTTTGTAGTTCTAGGTAATTTTCAATGTATTGAATTTCACTTTCCAAACTGACACGGTCTTCCATGGAATCTGAAACTATATAGCGCATCATTTTAGACAACTTCATGATGCTTTCTCCAGTTTTATCAGCTTTTTCCCTGATGCTAAGCGCATAAATCGAATTCAAGGTATTGAATAGGAAATGAGGATTTATTTGATTTTTCAAGGACCCAATTTCAGCCTTGGATTTTGCCTGCTCAGTCTGGAATAAAGCCTCTCTCAATCTCAATAAAATTGAAAACATCACAACCACGGAAAATAGCAGCAATTGATAAGCATAAGAAGCCAACTCTTCCCAAGGAAAAAGCTTATCCAAAAAGGAATTAGGCTGTGGTCCAAAACCTGGACGATCAGGACCAGCACCATGACCAGGTCTAAATTCTGAATTTGGTTTCGGTGGGGAATTATGGTTAAGAGTAGGAACATTTCCTCCAGGCTCATGTGAAAAAACAACCTCAGGTATTTCTATGATCAGCAGAAAAGAGATTCCAACCCAAAGAAAATAAATGAGATAATGACCTTTTTGAAAGAATTTGGGAATCAGTAAGAAATAATTCAGGTAGAAAAATCCTAGCATTAAGGCATTGCTAAATAACTCCTGAATGGTGGCAGGGTCCAAAGCAAATCTGGAAACCTCAGGAGGCTGAGGAGATAAAATCACTGGTACCAACAAAAAAGCAACACCTCCGAAGAAGTGAAGCCACCAACTGCGAATAAATTTCATAAAGCCTATTTACAAAAAGGATCTCAATTTTTACAAATTCAAGTTTTTATATTCCAATATCAGGATCATAGCTTCTGTCGTCAAGGCTTCCATTTCGAGGATTCCACTCTTATTAATTGATAAAGCATCTCCTTGCTCCAAAAGACAATTTTCAAATTCAAATACTCCTGTTACAGCCATTGAAAATGAAGGACCATAAGATTGATATTCCAAATCTGTTCTGCCTTGTAAATTCCCTAAACAGAGACGGAAAGATTCATCTCCATTCTTGAACTCTGCAATGGTATAGATGTTATTGGCGATGTCTTCCAAGTCAAAATCAAATGTTCTTTCACTATAAAAGTTTTTGGTAGGAACCTCAATTCTAATAAAGTGAACCGGATCTTTATCAAATGGATTCTCCAGTGATAGAGACATTTTCTTTGGAATAAACTTAGACCAAACTTCCCCGGTCTCTACGAACAAACCGGACTCTAATTTTAACTCACCCACTACTGGAATGATCAGCTGCAGAGACGGGGATTTGGTGCCAAGATCTAATTTTTCTCCCGGTAAAATTGTAATCTCAGAAATAGCTATGGAGCCCTCATCAGAAACCTCCAAAACTCTATTTCTTAAAATCATTTTTCCGATTTGATGCATTTCAGCATTCTTACCTAGAAAAATTCTTTTATCGAATATTTCAGTTGTATTTCCCATTAGGAGGCTGCTACAATAGAATGAGTTAATTTAAATCCTTCAGAAATTGAACCTGAAACAATAGCCATCTCAGTAGAAACCCCATCACTAAATACATTATCTCTACTGTTATAAGTATAGCCAGACATACCTTTTTTATAACCATTGGCCGAACTGGCATTCACCTGAACAATAGCTGAGTTACTTCCTTCAGGGAATGCAATCTGAGTTACTTTTATGGATTTCCCTGATGCAGTATACACATGGACATGGATATGGGTAGCGCGGCCGTTGTACCAACCTGGGAAGATGGTGGTGAATGCAACTTTGCCATTTTCGTCTGCTACTTGACGACCGCGCAAGAATGAACTTGAAGTATATCCACTGTATTCAGAATAATTACCATCCTTATCACAATGCCAAATATCAACTAAAGCACCTTCGAGAGGTAGGCATGATTGTGATTGGTCCAAAATGGTGATTTCTACATCAAGTTCGATCCCAGTTCTATCACCTCTGATATCCTCTCTCACCAATGATCCCGGTGAATGTGTAGGGTAAGGGCCTGCGGTTTCTGTGTTGGTCAAAGTACAATCCGAGGAGGTAGTTGAAGAATTTGTACTACTTGAACCATCGTCAGTTACTGTACTCGTCTCATCTATGATTGTATCCGATTCATCGATACATCTTGTCAGTAAAGGAAAAGCAAATGCACTCATGCTCAGCCTTTTGATAAATTCTCTCTTTTTCATGATTTCATGGGTTAGTTAAATTAGATACCCAAATCAACGGCAAATTCTTTCGGTTTGGTTGCCCTTCTCAATCCCTTTGCGACGATCACCTAAAATCTTACGACGAAAAGAAAGTTTTTAATTTTTTTTAAGGAGGATTCTTATCTTTTGAAAAAAAATCACCGCATGAAAAAGCTTCTGATCCTATTGATTCTTTGCTGTATCATAATCCAAAGTCAGGCCCAAATAAAGGCTGATGACATTAGACGAGAATCAAAGAGCTATTTGAAACCATCTCTGGATCAGTTTATTGAATTTCTAAAAATCCCCAATAATGGAAATTACCCGGATCAGATTTTGGATAATTTGAAATGGAGTCAAAATTTATTGGAAAAATTGGGATTCCAGACTCAAATTGTTCAAGCTGGAAATATTCCTCATTTATTCGCACAGGGATCGCAGGATCCTTCTAAGAAGACCATATTGGTTTATATGCAAATAGATGGACAGCCGGCTGATCCGAAGGCATGGAATCAAGCAAATCCCTATATCCCTGTTTTGAAAGAAAAAAAAGATGGGGAATGGGAGGAAATTCCAATGGAAAAAATCCATGGAGAGATTGATATGGATTGGAAAATCTTTGCCAGATCAGCATCTGATTCTAAGGGGCCGGCCAATTCCTTTTTCTCAGCACTTCAGATCATGAAAGCTCAAAATTGGGAGCAAGCTGTAAACTTAAAAATGATTCTAGACTTTCAGGAGGAACTTTCTTCTCCAGAATTGGCAGGTGTGGTAGCCCAAAACAAAGAGCTCTTTGCTGCAGATGGAATACTGATCATGGATGGAACACGACACCTATCCAATCTCCCCAATC
The DNA here is from genome assembly GCF_026652115.1 of Algoriphagus sp. PAP.12. GTDB lineage: Bacteria > Bacteroidota > Bacteroidia > Cytophagales > Cyclobacteriaceae > Algoriphagus. The sequence continues at coordinate 53,982 of NZ_JAPPSQ010000003.1, forward strand.
TTACCTTCGGAGCGAGAGGAATAGCTACAGCTACCATCAAAGTATTTGGTGCTTCACGAGATCTTCATAGTGGTCAATATGGGAATTTTGCACCTAATCCAGTGTTTTCAATGGCTAGACTATTGGCAGCTATGAAAGATGACGATGGGAAAGTTTTGATTCCAGGCTTTTATGGTGGAGTAAACCTGACTGAGGAAGATATCCGTGCAATGGCTTTGGTACCTGAAAGTTTGGAAGAGATTGAAGATGATTTGGGAATCGCAGAAGCAGAAAAAGTTGGAAACACCTATCAGGAAGCATTGCAATATCCATCCTTGAATGTGAGAGGAATCAACGCAGCTTGGGTAGGGAAAGAAGTACGGACCTTGATCCCTTCAGTAGCAGTGGCAGAATTGGATCTCAGATTGGTGAAAGAAACACCTGGAGAAAGACAATTGAGTCTGCTCAAGGACTTTATAGAAGCCCAAGGGTATCACTTGATAGAAGGAGAAGATCCAACTGATGCCGAGCGAAAGACATTTAAAAAACTAGCTTCATTTACTGTGAAAGAAGGTTCTGAGCCCTTTAGAACCGATATGAACTCAGATTTTGCTCATTGGTTGGAAGCTGGAATGAGAAATGTATTTGGAGACAATTTTATCAATACGAGACAAACCGGAGGCTCTCAACCAATGGCTCCATTTATCAATATTTTGAATGCCCCGGCGGTTTCTGTAAGAATTCCAAATCCCGACAATAGCATCCATGCTCCTAATGAAAATATCCGAATAGGAAACTATTTGGAGGGAATCGAGACTTGTATCAGTATTCTGACCCAACCTTTCAAATAAATTAAATCCTACATGGAAATACCCAGTCTGGCTAACCTTAAAAAAGAGCTTTCTTATCTCTCAGAATCTGAAATCAAAGAATTACTGATTGACTTGATCAAATTCAGCAGGGACAACAAGGCCTATCTTTTTTTCAAATTGTATGAAAAGGATCAACCGGGATTATTTGTAGAATTGGTCAAAGAAGATTTGCTAATAGAGTTTGAAAAAGTAAGAGTGGATCATTCCTATTATGCTAAAAAGGGAATTCAGTCTATTCGAAGAAAAATGAACAAGCTTTTAAAACTATCTAAAATTAAAGAAGACCAAGTCGAAGTTTTGTTGTTTTTCAGCGAAGAAATGAAAGAGAGAGGTTTTTTAAAACATAGAAATCCTGTGATCAAAAATCTATTTGAAATCCAGAAAGGAAAGGTCGAGAAACTGATCGAAAAATTGCACGAAGACCTCCAGTATGATTACATGAATAGATTAGAAGATCTTTGAGTGCTACATCGGGAAAATTCTTAATTTTCAACCCTAGAAAATTTCCCTCCAAATGAAACTTTTGAAATTCTTTCTCTTCCCCATTCTTTTATCAATCAGTTATTCCCTGAGCTTTTCCCAAGTGATCCACAAAGGAAACGAAGGCTATGAAGCTTGGAGACAGGCGAGATTTGAAGAGATCACTACTGAAAATGGATGGCTCAATCTTTCCGGATTATTTTGGTTAGAAGAAAACAAGACATCGCTTAATGAGGCTGGGAATAATTTGAGTTTGGATTCAAATTCTAATGAAAAGAACCTCGGATCATTTAGTATGAAATCTGATTCGGTTTGGTTTATTCCAAACCCAGAAACAAAGAAAAAATTCAACCTGCCTACAAAAGTCCTGCAGTTTCCCGAGGAGCATTATGGGGATCTGGCTATGAAAGTCGGACAATGGAAATGGTCCATCATAGAAAGGGGAGGATTGTATGGAGTTCGTGTTAGAAATCTAAAACATCCAGCTGTCGTACAATTCGAGGGAATTCCTGTCTATGAATACAATCCTGATTGGAATTTTGAAGCCAAGTTTATTCCCAAATTCAACGAATCCATCACTATCACCAATGTCCTTGGTCAAGAATATGACTGGAATGTCATGGGACATATACTTTTCAATTTTAATGGGGTGGATTACGAATTACTCGCTTTGGAAGAAGAGGGAAAACTCTGGGTTATTTTCTCAGATGAAACCAACCTATCTGACACTTATCCAACAGGAAGATATATGTATGTTGGCTTTCCGGATCGAACAGGAAAATTGGCCTTGGACTTCAACTATGCATACAATCCTCCTTGTGCTTTCACCAGTTTTGCAACTTGTCCTATTCCTCCAAAAGAGAACAGGTTAGACTTTGCAATTCCAGCAGGTGAAAAGATGCCTAAGGTTCTTCAAATCCATTAATAAAAATGGAAACGAAAAACCTAAACTTCATTCTTATTTTCTTGATATTATGTACCTTAATATCATTTACTTCATGTAAAGAAAAAACTTTCACAACTTTTGAATCAACTACCCAATCGCAAGAATTCACTTGGGTAAAAGGAGGAATAATTCGAGGAGATTCATCTGAAAAAAGGATAGCATTGATGTTCTCTGGAGATGAATTTGCAGATGGTGGAGAAACCATCTTGAGTACTTTGAAAGAAGAAGAAATTCTAGCTTCATTTTTCTTTACAGGTAACTTTTATAGAAATCCAGATTTCAAAAGCATCATCCAAAACCTAAAGTCTCAAGGCAATTATTTAGGAGCGCATTCAGATAAACATCTCCTGTATTGTTCTTGGGAAAATAGAGATAGTCTTTTGGTCACAAAAGAAGAATTCGAACTTGATCTGATGGGAAACTACGTGGAGATGGAAAAATTCGGAATCAATCCAAAGAAAGCCACCTATTATCTACCTCCTTATGAATGGTACAATGACAGCATCAGTCAATGGACAAAAGATTTGGGTTTCCAATTGATCAATTTCACGCCAGGAACGCTTTCTCATGCCGATTACACTACTCCAGATCTAAAAAATTACCGAAGCAATGAAGTTATTTTGAAGAGTATTTTAAGCTATGAAAAAGAAAAAGGGCTTGAGGGATTTTTATTATTAAGCCATATCGGAGTATCTCCAATAAGGGAAGATAAGTTTTATTTGGAGTTAAAAAGTCTGATTCAGGACTTAAAAGCTAAAGGCTATCAATTTGTGAAGGTTGATGAATTATTAAAATAAATTTATGTCACTTTTGAAAGACCAAAAGTGACCATCCGCGAAATATCGGGAGTCTTTTACCTGAATTGGCTTGAAAATGCCTGCGGACATTTTCTGCCAGATTGGGTCAAATGCTAAAAATCGCAGGATTTCCGAACAAGTTCGGAACTAGCCGATTTTCTTAACGCTTATTGCCTCCAATCCGTCACCAGCCACTTCAAAGCAAATTCCGGAATCTTTTAAATTTCCACTTTTTTTAAATCTTGTTCATAACTCAACTCTAGTGGTGCGGTGGGTGGTCGTAGTCGCGGGGTGTGGGTAGGATTTGTGGGGGGAAGCTTAGCTGCGACTAGGCCTTTTCGTACTTTTGGGCCATGCCAAAAGTACATTCAAGAGTTTGAAATACAGGGTGATTGAATTTAAAAATACTTATAAAAAAAATTAATTTGATTTAAACCCAAAAATGGACAGCGGTGGGTTTTTTGGTCCTTTTTCTTAAAGGTGAAAAAGAACCAAAAATAAATTCTGAAATAAGGTTTCAAATTTAAATACTTTTTAGGTAAAAAATAGCGGAGCCGAATTTCTCCGACTCCGCCTAGAATGACAAATATTCGAAAGAAAAAACTATTTCTTTTCTAAGTCGATCTTCTCAGGAAGCATTTCATTCAAATCTTTCAATTCATTCTGAAGAATCTCATCTAGTTTCTTTAGATGACCTTCCAGTTCCTGACTTAATTCCTCAAATACTACATAAGCAGCATCCGTGGGCTTGGCTTGACCACTTTCAACACTTCTTTGAAGGGATGCTAATCGGTTGTTCAATTTGATAGGGAAGTTCAAAGGATCTTGACCACTTTGGTTTCTCACCTGATAAAGATCTTCCTCGACTACCTGAAGCTTAGACAATAGCTCATCCAACTTTTTCAAAATTCGATTGGATCCAGACTCTTCGATTCCCTCAGCTTGAGATTTAATTTCTCTGATCAAAATCACAGCTTCATTGGCAGCTGAAACCTTATCTCTGATCTGAATGGCCAAATCAAATTGCTCCTGAATATCTCCAGCAGAAACACCCTCCAAATTAGGATCCATTTCTAGTTCAAAGGAAGTTTTTGGATTTGATCCCAAAGCTTCCAATTCTACCAGATATTCACCAATTGGTGCCATAGGGCCCCTTTGTGGTCTAGCTGACCAAATAATCATCCCATCAAAAACAGTAGATCCTGGATAGCGCATGTCCCAAGTGAAGGTATTTAAACCAGCTTTCAAACCAGGATTATTTCTCCCTTTGCTATCCTTTTTACCTACATATGTTTGAATCAAATTCCCTTCCTGATCCTTGATATGGATAGTTACAGAATCAGCTTCTTCTGGTAAATAATACTGAATGGCTGCATTGTAGACTCCACGAATTGGATTCGCAGGCTGAAAGAGAGTGACTTGATTGGTTTTCTCTACCTCCATCGCATCACGAAGTGGTCTGATGTCATCCAAAATCCAGAATCCTCGTCCATGGGACCCTAGTACTACATCATCATTTTTCAATACCAAATCACGGATAGGAGTGTCCGGCAAGTTTAACTGTAAGGATTGCCACATTTCTCCATCATTGAAAGAAACATAAACTCCATGCTCAGTGGCTAAATAAAGTATTCCTGGCTTTTCCAGATCCTCTCTGATAGCTCTTGCAAAATGCCCATCTTCGATACCATTGATGATTTTGGTCCAGCTTTTACCAAAGTCCTTAGTCTTGAATACATATGGTTGACGATCATCCACTTGATAGCGATTGGCTGCCAAATAAAGGGTTCCCGGTTCAAATTTCCCTTCATCGATAATACTTACTCTTGAAAACTTAGGAAGATCTGGAGGGGTGATATTTTCCCAGTTTTTCCCACCATCTCTGGTGATATGAACCATTCCGTCATCAGAGCCTGCCCAAATAGTATTGACATCATGTTGCGATGGAGCCAAGGCAAAAACTGTCGCATAGATTTCAGGCCCATTCATATCCATAGTGATCACGCCACCTGTTTTACCAAGTGTTTCAGGATCCGCATAAGTCAAATCAGGACTGATTTTTTCCCAAGTCTGTCCATCATTTGTCGTTTTCCAAATATGCTGAGAAGTGGTATACATAATGGATGGATCCAAAGGAGAAAACATTATTGGGAATGTCCATTGCCATCTTTCAGGAAGGGCAGAAGCTGGCTCTCCGGAAAAGAACCTAGGATAGACCTGAATGTCTCTAACCTGACCTGTAGCTCTATTGTATCGAGTTAAAAGCGCTCCTTGAGAACCCGCATAAAAGACATCTGGGTCAGTAGGACTTTGGGTAATCCAACCGCTTTCTCCGCCGCCTACTGCATAATGCCAACCATGACTTGGACCTCTACCAGACATGTGATTCCAGCCTTCAGAAGGCATAGCTAAAGTTGAATTATCCTGCTGAGCACCTGCTACATGATAGGGAACATCTGAAGTAGCCATTACATGGTAAAACTGAGATGTTGGATAGTCTTCTTCTGTCCAAGTTTCCCCTCCATCAATGGTGACAACACCACCACCGTCATTTGAGCTGATCATCCTTTTTGGATTATTGGGATCAATCCAGAGGTCGTGATTATCACCGTGAGGAACTGTGATTTCTTTATCAAAAGTCTTTCCTCCATCTGTAGATTTCCAAAAATCAACATTCAATCCATAAACCGTTTCTGGATCTTTTGGATCAGCATAAATTCGAGAATAATAGAATGCTCGCTGACGAAGCTTTCTTTCATTATTCACCATTTCCCAAGTTTTACCAGCATCATCCGAACGGAAAACTCCTCCTTCATTTGCTTCCACTATTGCCCAAACCCGATTAGGATTGACAGGGGAGACGGTTACTCCAATTTTTCCGATAGGGCCTTCAGGCATCCCGGGATTAGAAGTCAAATCCATCCAAGTTTCTCCACCATCTGTGGACTTCCAAAGTTTGCTATCAGGACCACCTCCCCACATTTTCCAGGCTTTTCTATAAACCTGCCAAGTAGAGGCATATAGGACATCAGGGTTGGTACTATCAATGATCAAATCAGCTGCACCAGCCTTATCACTGACATAAAGAACTTTTTCCCAGGTTTCACCACCATCCTTGGATCGAAAAACGCCTCTTTCTTCATTTTCTCCATAAGGATGACCCAATGCTGCTACATAAACAATATCTGGATTGCTAGGATGAATTCTGATTCTTGAAATGGCCTGAGTTTCCTTCAAACCCATATGAGTCCAAGTCTTTCCAGCATCTGAAGATTTATAAACTCCATCTCCTTGTGTAATACTACCTCTTAATTGGGTTTCTCCTCCTCCAATAAAAACTATATCAGGATTAGACTCAGCTACTGCAACAGCTCCTATACTTGAAGAAGAAATCTGGCCATCTGTTACAGGAAACCAATCATTTCCTCCGTTAACTGTTTTCCATAATCCACCTCCTGTGGCTCCAAAATAATATTCATTAGGTCTGCTTGGACTTCCTGCAGATCCAAGTGATCTACCTCCTCTGTCCGGACCGATATTTCTCCATTTATAACTACTGTAAAAGGCTGTATCAACGGGGAGTTGATCTTGGGCTTGTCCCAATGAAGGGGACAAAAATAGCCCAAATAGGCCCGCCAAGGCCCATGGGTAAGGGTAATTCTTTTTCATTCTCTTAAGGTTAGTTGATCTTAGCTGAAATTACGAAATTCAGGTTAGTGATTAATGTAGCTTTTTGAGATTGGACTGACTTTCTGATGAAAGGTGATTCCTCCAGAGCCAGAACATTTCTTTTTACATGAATTTTCTTCTAATTAGGGTAAAGGATGCATTCTTCAAAAAATTCCATTATCATAGAAGGGAACAAAGCCACGAATACTTTTATGATCCACAAAACCATAACAAAAGACGCAAAAATCTTGGGCCAAATGGCTGGCGAAATTGGAGCTTCAATGATTAGAAACACTATCGCTTCAAAAGGGGAAGCCTCCATTATTTTAGCGACAGGAACAAGCCAATTTGAAACTCTCAATCAACTCTTAAAGGAAAAGGATATTGATTGGTCTTTAGTGACTGTTTTTCATTTGGATGAATACATTGGTCTGCCCATTTCCCATCCAGCGAGCTTTAGAAAATATCTCAAAGAACGATTTTTTGATAAGGTTGAATTGAAAGCATACCATTTGATCAATGGAGAAAATGACCCAGAAAAGGAATGTGAAAGGCTAGCAGGCCTAATCGAAAAACATCCCATTGAGGTGGCTTTTGTCGGAATAGGAGAGAACGGACATTTGGCTTTCAATGATCCTCCTGCAGATTTTGGGACCAAAAAGCCCTATTTGGTTGTCGATTTGGATGAAGCTTGTAGAAAGCAACAATTGGGTGAAGGCTGGTTTCCTAGCTTGGAAGCAGTTCCGGAAAAAGCGATTTCAATGTCAGTTCATCAAATTATGAAGTCCAGATTTATCATTTGTTCTGTTCCGGATCAACGAAAAGCGCAAGCGGTCAAAGATTGCTTGGAAGGAACAGTTAATCCTATGCATCCAGCATCAATTCTACAAGATCATCCTGATTGCAGGCTTTTTCTGGATCAAGAATCTTCATCCTTACTTTCCAGCACTTGATGTGAAAAGACTTGTTTGATTGAATGAAAATTTTGTATTTATAGGAAAACCGAAAAATCATTTCGAAAACCCCTAATAACTCAATCAATCTGTATTCTTTATGTCTTCAAGCCCCGCGGCAGTAAAAGCAGAGTCACTTAGTCAAAAAGATGCCTGGATTTCAATAGGTATCATCGGCATGCTTTTCTTCATTTTTGGATTTGTTTCCTGGGTAAATGCAATCCTGATTCCTTATTTCAAAATCACTTTTACCCTCAGCAATTTTGACTCTTACTTAGTCGCTTTTGCCTTTTACATTTCCTATTTGGTCATGTCTCTTCCATCTTCCTATCTACTCAAAGCAGTGGGGTTCAAGAAAGGAATGATGTACGGATTCTTTGCCATGGCGGTTGGTGCTTATCTATTTATTCCTGCAGCTTTGACGAAGACGTATGAATTGTTCTTACTCGGACTTTTCACGCTAGGTACAGGACTTGCAGTCCTACAAACTGCAGCCAACCCCTATGTGACCATTTTAGGACCTAAAGAAAGAGCTGCTCAGCGAATCAGTATCATGGGCATTTTCAATAAGGGAGCAGGAATCTTGGCGCCCATTCTATTTGCTGCAGTCGTACTTCGGGTGGGAGACAGTGAATTGTTCCAGCAACTGGATCAGATGAGCCCCGAAGCCAAAGATGCCGCTACCACGGAGCTAATTCGAAGGGTGATCAATCCTTATGCTGTGGTTGGAACTGTATTGGTTGTATTGGGAATCTTTGTCAGGTTTTCTCCACTTCCTGAAATAGATACAGAACATGAATCAGAGGAAGTAGCTCAAGCGAACTCTGGAAAAACAAGCATCCTTCAATTTCCTCATTTGATTTTGGGGGCATTTGCAATTTTTCTTCATGTAGGCACCCAAGTAATTGCTATCGACACTGTGATTCCCTATGCCAATTCATTTGGAATTTCCTTATTGGATGCAAAGGTTTTCCCTTCGTTTACCTTGGCTTTTACTATTTTGGGCTATTTGATCGGGATATCCCTGATCCCAAAATTCATCTCTCAGGTGAATGTTTTAAGGATTTGTACCCTTTTGGGAACTGTACTCACTTTGCTCATCGTCTTTGCCAGTGGCCCGATCCAATTTTGGGGAATGACCGTCGATATTTCAATTTTGTTTGTGGTTTTGCTGGGTCTGGCTAATTCACTGGTTTGGGCGGGTATTTGGCCTTTGGCTCTCGATGGATTGGGAAGATTTACCAAGGTAGGTGCTTCGATCTTGATCATGGGCTTGTGTGGAAATGCTATCATGCCTATGATTTATGGTTATTTCGCTGATTTATACACAGTTAAAATGGCCTATTGGGTATTGTTTCCCTGCTATTTGTATTTGGTTTTTTATGCTGTGAAAGGTCATCAAATTAAGTCATGGAAAAGCTAGTTGCCCAAAATATCCAAGATGGTAAGCCTTATGAGATTACCATTAAGGACAATGAAATCCAATCAATCGTAATTACTGAAAGTGAGGAAATTCCAGAGTTCTATTTTGGTCCCGGATTCTTTGATATTCAAGTCAATGGATACGCAGGACATGATTATAATTTGGTTCAAGATTATTTTTTGAATTTAGGTCAAATCTCTAAAAAACTTTCAAAAAAGGGAATTACGAGGCATTTACCAACAGTAATTACCAATAGCAAAAAACAATTGGGAAAGCTTTTTCACCAATTGACATTGTTGTTGGAATCCAATCACATTTATCAGAAATGTATTCCAGCTTTCCATCTAGAGGGACCATTTATTTCCCCAGAAGACGGCCCCAGGGGAGCCCATTTCAAAGAATTTGTTTGTGCACCCAATTGGGACTGGTTCCAGTATTGGCAAGATATCGCAGGAGGAAGAATCAAATTGATCACACTTTCTCCGGAATGGGAGGGTAGTAATTCTTTCATAGAAAAATGTGTGGAATCTGGGGTTAAAGTTTCTATTGGTCATACATCTGCCAATCAACAACAAATAGAGGGTGCTGTAAAAGCCGGGGCAAGTTTGTCAACTCATTTGGGAAATGGAGCACACGGGATTCTTCCAAGGCATCCTAATTACATATGGTCCCAATTAGCTGAAGAGAAACTCTGTGCAAGCATCATTGCAGATGGGTTTCACCTTCCCAAAGAAGTCATCAAAGTTCTCCAAAAAGTAAAAGGAGATCAACTCTTCTTGGTAAGTGATTCGGTTGCTTTGGCAGGCATGAAACCTGGTGATTATGAAACACCTGTTGGTGGAAAAGTAAGCCTTACCAAAGAAGGAAAATTACACCTCAAAGATAAACCTGGAATGCTTGCAGGATCAGCCATGAACCTACTTCAAGGATTCAATTTTTTACTTAAAAATAATCTGGCGTCTATTCAAGAAGCTTGGAAAATGGCATCTCAAAGGCCTGAAAAGTACATCTTCACAGAAACTGAACCTTGGTACGCAGATAAAAAGAAGGAATTCATCATCCTCAAAAAATCTAAAGATTCTCAATTTGACCATTATAAAACTTTTATATCGGGAAAAGAAACCTTTCCAAACACCATACAATCCATAAACTATGAGCAATAAATCCAATCGTCGCAAATTCATAAAAACAGTCAGTACCGGCACTCTTGGAATGGGTGTGGTTGCCCCAGCTTTTTCCTTTAATATTCTTTCATCTTATCCTCTAAAAGATAAGTACCGGGTAGCTGTGATAGGAGTAAATAGCCGTGGGAGCCAGCATATTCAGGCGCTTTCAAAAATCCCAAATGTGGAAATTGTATACATCTGTGATGTGGATTCCAATGCATTGCAAAAAGGAATTGATCTGGCCTTAAAATCTGGAAGTTCAAATCCTCCAAAAGGTGAAAAAGACTTTAGGAAAGCTTTGGATGATAAGACTTTGGATGCTGTGACCATTGCCATGCCAGACCATTGGCATATGCCAGCGGCAATGTTGGCGCTTCAGACAGGAAAACATGTGTATATCGAAAAGCCAGGATCGCACAATCCCGCTGAAGCTGATCTATTAACTGAAGCCGTCCAGAAATATGGGAAAGTAGTCCAAATGGGAAATCAGCGCAGATCTTGGCCAAGAGTGCGTGAAGCGATGAATGAATTGCATTCTGGAACATTAGGGAGAGTCTATTATGCGAGAACTTGGTATTCGAACACAAGACCTTCTATCGGTTTTGGAAAACAGGCAAGTATTCCAGATTGGTTGAATTTTGAATTATGGCAAGGGCCAGCTCCTAGACAAGAATTCAAGGATAACTTGATTCACTATAACTGGCATTGGTTCTGGAATTGGGGGACAGGCGAAATTGTGAACAATGGGGTTCATTTTTTGGATTTAGCTCGATGGGGATTACAAGTCAATTATCCTTCAAAAGTCTACTCCAATGGAGGAAGGTATCAATATCAGGATGATTGGCAGACCCCGGATACACAAACAGCCTCGTATGATTTTGAAGATGGAAAATCAATCCTATGGGAGGGACGGAGCTGTAATGCTAGGAGTATCAACGGAATGGGTTCAGGGGTATCTTTTCATGGAGAAAATGGCACACTCGAACTCCTCAACAATTCCTATAAAATCTATGACAATAAAAATGAATTGATCAAAAGTGCCGAACCTACCACCAATATCGTGGTGGATCAAAAAGGAGCAGGTTTTGACATGGATGTTGATCATTTTCAAAACTTTATCAATGCGATAGATAAAGGCGATGCGCTTATTTCGCCTTATCCAGAAATCAAAAAAAGTGTGTTACTCTGTCATTTGGGCAATATCTCTTATCGAACCGGAAGAGCTTTAAATATCGATACGTCAACAGGAAAAATTAAAAACGATTCAGAGGCGATGAAACTCTGGGGGAGAGACTATCAACCTGGATGGGAACCAACCTTATAAGCCATGGACCTTGAACTCAATAAACCCTCAAAACGACTGATTTCTATAGATGCACTTCGTGGCTTTGACATGTTGATGATCTGTGGTGCCGATGCCTTTTTTATGAGTTTACATGGCAAAACAAATTGGCCTTGGCTCAATGGATTGGCAGAACAATTTGAACATCCAGAATGGATAGGTTTTGTTTTTTACGACTTCATTTTCCCTCTATTCCTTTTTCTAGCAGGTGTTTCTATTCCTTTTTCATTGAAAAAAGCCAAAGAGAAAAACCTTCCCAAAAAGGAAATATATAAAAAGGCTGCGATCCGGGCTTTGATTCTTATTGCCTTGGGTATGCTCTATAAAAACGCGCCCTTTCCATTCTTTGAATGGGATCAGATCAGGATGGGAAGCGTATTAGGAAGAATAGGGATTGCCGGGCTGGTTACCGTCTTTTTATACCTAAATCTAGATTCGGTCAAAAGGCTAGGGGTGGCTGCATTGATTCTGTTGGCTTATTATGCAGCTGTCTTTCTGGTTCCTGTCCCGGGTTATGGAGCTGGAGACCTCAGTTTTGACGGAAACTTGATTGGTTGGTTTGACAGAACATTTCTTCCTGGGAGACTATTACAGGGTAATTTCGATGAATTGGGAATTCTGACCACCTTACCTGCCATCTGCTTGACCATTTTTGGAGCCCAAGCCGGTGAGATACTAAAAGATCCCAATCGCACTGATAGCAAAAAGCTTCAGCAATTGATGTTTTTTGGTATTTCTTTCTTATTGATTGCCTTTATCTGGAACTTCCATTTCCCGATTTTCAAAAGAATGTGGACTAGTTCATTTATCATGCTTACTGGTGGCATGGCCTTTATCGTTTTAGGATTATTTTATTGGGTGATTGATATCCTCAAATTCCAGAGGTGGACCTTCTTTTTTGTTGTGATTGGCATGAATAGTTTGACCATTTACTTAGTCTATCGATTTGTCAATTTCCGCTTTACTTCCAGGATGCTTTTCGAAGGACTTTATAAGCCTTTCGGAGAAAACTGGATGCCTGTTTTTGAAAGCTTGGGAGCATTGCTTCTAGTTTGGCTTTTCTTATATTTTCTCTACAAAAGAAAGATATTCTTTAAAGTATAATTAAAAATTTAAACATAGCATTTTAAAAACTTATTATTCAATAGTTTATGAATTCATCAAGAAGAAGTTTTATCCAAAAATCCATGGTGTTGGGAGCCGCTGCAAGTATAGGAACATTTACATTTTCCAAAGATGGAAAAGCTCAAAATGCGCTGATAAAAATTGGAATTATTGGATTGGACACTTCACACTCTCCGGCATTCACCAAACTCTTCAATGCTGAAAATCCAAAACCTGAATTATCAGGTTTTAAAGTTGTGGCCGCCTATCCCTATGGTAGCAAGGACATAGAATCGAGTTATAAAAGGATTCCAGACTACATTCATCAAGTAGAGGAATTAGGAGTGGAAATCGTGGATTCAATTGATTCATTATTAAGCAAAGTGGACGTAGTTCTTTTGGAAACGAACGATGGAAAACCGAGACTGGAACAAGCTCTTCAGGTGATTAAAGCTAAGAAGCTATTTTTCATAGACAAACCGGTAGCTTCTAGCTATACAGATACCTTGAAAATTTACCAAGAGGCCGAGAAAAATGGAGTTCCCATATTTTCTGCTTCCTCTTTGCGCTATTTGAGCAATGCACAAGCGGTAAGAAATGATAATAAAATCGGAAAAGTGCTGGGATGTGATGCATTTAGTCCTGCCACATTGGAACCGGGACATCCTGATCTATTCTGGTATGGGATCCATGGGGTAGAAATCCTTTTTACGGTGATGGGTCCAGGATGTGAATCAGTTACACGTTTTCAAACTCCTGATACTGAGGTGGTCGTAGGGAAATGGAAAGATGGGAGAATCGGAACTTTCCGAGGAATGAGAGCTGGAAAACATGAATATGGAGGAACTGCTTTTGGAACTGAAGGAAATCTCGTTTTAGGAAATTATGAAGGATACGAGCCTTTAGCTATACACATTGCGCAATTTTTCAAGACTGGAAAATCTCCAGTTTCTGACGCTGAAACTTTAGAAATATATGCTTTTATGGAAGCAGCAGACGAAAGCAAAAGAAGAGGAGGGGCAAGTGTAAATCTTGGAAGTATCAATTAATTTAAATGTATATCCACTTTTGATCCACAACCCCGATTTCCTTTGTTGATCAGGGCCGGAAGATAGATGACCGAAGTTCGCAAGTCCTGATCTTTAAAGTTATTTCTTAACCTTTTAATTCTGGCAAGATTACGAATAATCGTATTTGCAATCTTGCTTTAAAAGGGGTTCAAATTTTTTTAAACCCTTCCAATAAACGACTGATTTTTAATTAGATATAAAATATAATTAATCCATAAAAGATTTTTAAAACCATATTTTTTCTCTAATTTTTCATAATACAAATACATTTTTATTGAATTCAAATACAGTAAAAAGCCGTTAATTATTATTTATAACCTATTGATTTTTAGTGACTTAAAAGTGTTAAATTAGATTACATTTTAAGTTCATTTTTTATTAACCATAAATCTTTTAGATATGTATTATTTCAAATTTCCCCAAAGGGTTAAATACCTTTTGTATTTAGCCTGTACAGTTTTCATTTTAGATTCCTGTTCTCCTCCAAGCACCTCTACTGAAACAGTTGGAAAAACAAACGGAAAGGTTGTCAAAAATAACTTTCCTGATTTCGGTAGGATGATCAGTCCTGCAGAGTTCCACACTAAGTATCCCAACGATCGTGTATTCAAACTGAGTCAGGATTATCCTTTGGAGATGCCTGATGATTCGCAAATTCCAAGCTTTTTTGATATTCCATTTGATGATGATGAAAGATGGATGGAATACATTAATGCTGTTAGAGATTATGCGTTCGAAGGGATGATTGATGTGGATTTCATTGCACAGGAATCAAAAGTCAGGAATTGGTACCATATGCCTTGGATGCATTGGGGGCCACAGGGTTCTGAAGGTTTCCATGGACTAGCCAAGGAAGCAGAAATCGGACCTTACCAATTAGGTCCTAATCAAAAAACGTCTCATCAAACCTATGCTTTGGGTTTTTACAATGAATTTGCAGGCTATACACTGGCTCAAATGTGGAAAGACAAGGATAATCCTGATCCCTATGCTACTCAGAAACCCAATGGATTCCCAGTTGGCACTGTGATTTTCAAATTACTTTTTACCGACGCAGATGAGTCTGAGGTGGATTATTTGGTCAATCCAATGACTTGGAACGCCTATATCACACCCACATGGAATAATGGATTGGATACAGGAAGAATTGTCAAAAAAATGCATCTGATTCAAATGGATGTGATGGTTCGTGATCCTCGAGCTGATCAATATGGTACTGGTTGGGTGTTTGGTACCTTCTGCTACAATGGCAAATTGAATAATGGAAAAGAAGGCTCTTTTAGAGCTGAAAACTTGGTTCCTGTTGGGATTCAATTTGGAAATGATCCTCAGGACACCACAAATTTCATCAATCCATATCCGGTGACTAAAACTATCATCAATCCTAATCTGAAACAAACCAAAATCAATCCGGATTCTACCCAATTGCCTCCACAACACTTAGGCTGGGGGGGAAGGCTGGATGGTCCGGTAGATTTGAATACTTCTTCTTGTATGTCTTGTCATGCAACTGCCGAATTCCCTCAGATTGCAGCTTTGGTACCGAAAGAATCATTTATCGGAGACACCAATGCTTTGGGACAATTAACCAAATTGACAGAAACCCAAGCTCAAGAATTCATTGAGTATTTTAAAAATCTGGAATGTGCAACCCCATACACAGCAGATGCAACGTCTTGTGATTTTTCTCTTCAGGTCTCTTTGGCACTGGGATATTTTACAGAATGGAAGGATGAGGAGGTAAAAGGGTATTGGACTTCTGAATTTGAAAGACTACCTGTAGAAATGAATCGTGACGGCTCCTTAAAAATCAATGTACCTCAACCAGATTGATCATGAGCCAATATTTAGAAGATCAAACCGCACGTTTGCAGCAAAACATCAAGCACATAGTAGTCTTGATGCTGGAAAATAGGTCATTTGACAATCTTTTAGGATGGTTATACCATGATCAGGATCCACCGAATGGACAAGATTTTGAAGGGTTGGATTATGGCCTTTGGAATCCTTTGAACAACATTGATTCGGATGGAATTCCTTTCATTGAAAAAGTCCCTATAGAACAAAACGGGGAGGTGAAATACAGTTATGGAAAACCGGTGAACAATCCTGTAAACTTTTGTTTGCCAGATCCAGATCCTGGAGAAGGGTTTAAAGACACCAATCACCAGTTGTTCAGCCATTACAATGTAGCCCAACTTTATCCTCCTGACCCAGTCAATATGGGTTTCGTGCAGAATTATCAGAATGCCATGTTATATGGAGCTTACACTTTTGGTGATAAACCGAGCAATCCCAGGAATATCATGAAGTGTTTTACACCAGCACAAACTCCGGTCCTTTCAGGACTGGCAAAAGGTTTTGCTGTATGTGACAATTACCATTGCTCTATACCAAGCCAAACATTGCCGAATCGGAGTTTTATACATGCAGCAAGCTCAGGAGGAAATGTGAACAATGATCCAAACGCTTTTACAGATCATCAAACCATTTTCAATCAGATCCAATCGGCAATTGAACAGGGCAGAACTGATCTGAGTTGGGGGATTTTTGGCAACAATCTGATGCCAGAATCTGAAAAGCAAAAAGAAAAAGATGCCGATGGAGAGTTTGGAGAGGGATATTTTAGTCTGACCCGACTATGTATGACAGCGCTTCATGATCCCAAATTCAATTCGAATTTTGGGAATTTGGATCAATTTTATCAGCTATGTAAAAGTGGGAAACTTCCGAGTTATTCATTTTTAGAGCCAAGTTTTGGAGGGGATGGCCAAAATGATCAACATCCACCAACTGATATACGTCCAGGCGAACAACTCATCGCAGACATATATGACGCAGTGCAGCAATCCCCTTGTTTTGAGTCGACTCTTCTGATCATCACCTATGATGAGCATGGAGGTTGCTATGATCATGTTCCTCCACCAGGAGAAGCGCAAAACCCTGATCCAACTAATGCTCCAGGGCAAGATGGTTTTCTTTTTAATAGGTTCGGTGTGAGAGTTCCATGCGTCTTAGTAAATCCATATATTCAGGAAGGTTTGATAGCTAGACCAAGTGGATATACTCCATATGATCATACTTCGGTGATCAAAACCATTCAGGAATGTTTCCAACTTCAAGGAAACTTGACAGAAAGGGATAAGGCTGCTCCAAGTTTATCGGGAGTTTTGAATTTAGCGACTCCAAGGACCGACTTCCCCTCGGTACAACCAGTTTCTGGAACGACCAAAGTAGATGTAGACCATATCAATGACCTGCACCGGACCATGTCAAGTATGGTCCAAAAACTAAGTGGGAAAACACCTAGTCAAAAAGAGCATCCACTTACGTATATCCAGAAGAATTTCAATCAAATTTTTAATACCAAATCAACAGGTTCTAAGAAGACCTCTTGATTCCATTTTACATTTTAATTATGAAAAATTCCGTTTCATTTTTTCTCAATGGAAAACCTGTTACCATTGAAAACCCAAAGCCCAATTTACTATTGCTGGATTACATTAGATCCGAAGAAGTTGGCCTGATTGGAGCCAAAAAAGGCTGTGGCCAAGGCGGTTGTGGTGCTTGCACCGTGATTTTATCCAATTGGAATGAAGAAAAAAACAAAGTTGAACACAAGTCAATCAACTCTTGTCTGAGGCCAGTTTGTGCTTTGGGTGGACTTAGCGTGACTACCGTCGAAGGAACAGGTGGAGTAGAGAGACCAGAGAATAAACACTTGACATTTACTCCATCAGGATCGAGAGGAATATTGCCCAGCCAAGTTCCACCACCTCAAGCATGGAATAAAGCGAAGGCAAGCTTAATGAACCTCCAAGAACATAAATTGGACAAGTCTATTAAGAAACTCAAGAGCTCTTCTCAGAATGGAATTACGACAACCTGTGTTTCAGATCCGGAAAATTCTGATGTTCATGAAGGGATGAACCCTGTTGCTCACCGATTGGCTATCAACAACGGCACGCAATGTGGCTATTGCACTGTCGGCTTTGTAATGAATATGTCAGCATTTCTTTCAGAAAACCCAAGCCCTACAAAGCAACAAATTGAAGAGATTTTTGACGGGAATATTTGTCGCTGCACAGGGTACCGATCAATTTTGACAGGAATGAAGACTTTTGCCTCCGATTGGTCAACGCTTGATGAAGATAACCGGATGAAATGTGTCACTGAGGATAAATGTGAGGAAGTGATGATCCATGACACGATTAACATTCCATTCCCAGAAGCTGCAAAAGCTCCATTGCCACCGGTTAATGTGATAGAAAGCCATCAAGGCTGGGTTACTCCACAGTCACTAGACGAGTTAAAAAGCATTTTGAGAAAAAATCCTTCTGAAAGTACTCGAATTGTATTTGGTAACACCTCCTTTGGAATCTATGCCGATGAATTCCCAGAGGTAAAGCTTTTTGTGGATATCAAATTGATTCCGGATTTCTATGGAATAAAAAAATTTGAATCGGAAATAGAGGTTGGAGCATCAACAACCTATTCAGAGTTATTGACTCTTTTGGAAAATTATATTTCAAAGAATGATCTTTCTCCAACCTCCACAATAGGAGCTATGGAATTTATGTGTCATCGTACCGCAGGAATGATCGTTAGAAATGCAGCTTCATTGGCAGGAAATACCATGTTGGTTTTACACCATATTTTTGAAGGAGAAGCTTTCCCTTCCGATCTTTTTACCGCTTTGGATGCCTGTGATGCTGAGATTAGTTTATTGAGGATCAAAACGGGAAAAGAAGTTAAATGGAAGGTTTCCTATTTGGTAAATCAGCTCTTGAAGAATCCTTCCTGGGCACAGGATATTGTAATCTTGAAATACCATTTGCCTATCGGAAAGGAAAATGAAGTAGCTCTTTCCCAGAAAGTGGCTTTAAGAGAAGTCAATTCCCATTCAATTGTAAACAATTGTACACGGATCTCTTTCAATGAAAACTATGAAATAACGGAAGCATGTATTGTTTTTGGTGGAATAGCCCCAGTCACCTGGCATGCTTCCAATTCTGAACAGTGGCTGAAAGGGAAGGAACTAAGTTTGGATTTGCTACCAGGCCTGCTTCGCGTCCTAAATAGAGAAGTAAATAAAGAACTGGCATACTGGGAGGAAAAAGGGCGCAATAAAGGACTTCCTTCAGAAGGCTTTACAGATACCTATCGAATCAACCTCTCCAATTCTTTTTTGTATAAGGCAATCGTAAAGACCTTGCTGGAGACCAAGCCTATGTCCGTTCCAAAGTATTTAAAATCGGCAGGAGAAATCAATTGGGGTAATTGGGGAGTAACTGGAGGCACGCAGTATTATGAGAATCAAGATTTCAAAGCACCAGTTTCTCAGCCATACATCAAACTAATGGCATTTCATCAAGCAATGGGACAGGTTCATTATACCCATGAAATCAAAATTCCACCCAATGGTAAAAATGCAGCATTTATTCAATCCACCAGATCTCTGGCAGATTACTATTTCATCAATCCAGATTCCAAGGAAAAAATAGATGCAGATCAACTAAAAGATGTTTTAGCTGACAAATTCCCTTCATTTTACACATTAATCACAGCAAAAGATATCCCAGTCGGCGGACTTAATCTGCAGGGAATGGGCTATGATCAACCCATGTTTGCAACCCAAAACATTATGTATCCAGGACAGGTGATTGCCATGGTCATAGCCGAGCAAGAAAAAGATGCAATAGAAATCGGTGAATATGCTTCTGAATACTGCGTGGCTTATAGTCCAATCACTTGGCAAGGAGGGGAAACTCCAACAAATACAGGTTGGGAGAAACCCATCATTTCAATCGATGATGCTATCAGGCAGGGAAGTATCTTCCCAGACAGTCCAAGTACAGCTCCATTTACAACTCATATTTGGAAGATTACAAGACCAGGAACAGAGTTGTATTGGGCTAATCTAGAAAAGGATCCTTTGGATAAAACACCAACACTTAGAAAAGAAAAGCTGGATGGTGCAAATTGTTTGGTGGTAGAAAACACCCAAATTTCTGGAGAACAGGTCCATTTCTACATGGAAACCCAGTCCTGTGTGGCCTTTCCGCAAGATAATAATCAAATCTTAGTGCATCCATCTTCTCAGAGTCCTATGGAAATGCACCAAACCATAGCCAGCACCCTTGCTGCCGAGCAAAACAAGGTTCAAGTGGAAATCCATCAAGTGGGTGGGGGATATGGAGGTAAAACGGAACAAACCAAATTCATTGTCGGGCCAGTGGCTGTGGCAGCCAAAAAGCTTAATAAACCGATTCGCCTTATCATGAAACGAGAACATGATACGGCCATGATCGGTAAGCGTCACGGCTATTATGGACAATACCAAATAGCAGTTGATCAAGGGAACCTAAGACCTGAAGACAAAGGATTGATTCGCGGCTTTTTCGTCAAAATGTGGGCAGATGGTGGGGCTTTCTATGATTGTTCCTATATCGTCAGTAATTGTGTTCAGCTCCGAATAGACAATGCTTATAGGGTCCAAAATTTCGAAAGCCAATTGGACGTTTGTAGAACAAACAAAGCTCCCAACACAGCGATGAGGGCTTTTGGAGACATTCAAGGTAAATTGATATTGGAAAATGCGATAGATGATGCTGCCTATGCCATTAAAATGGATCCTGCAGAACTCCGACTCAAAAACATGTACGAAAGGGGAGATGTGACTCCCTTCGGCCAAGCCCTTTCTTTTTGCTACATGAAAGATGTTTGGGATTATGTAGCTGAAAAAAGCAATTATCACAATCGTTTAAAAGCCGTCCAGGAATTTAATAAAACCAATAAATGGAAAAAGCGGGGCATATATATGCTTCCAGTAAAATATGGCTCAGGATATAATCTAGTAATGATTGAGCAGGCCGCAGCAGTGGTTTCTGTATACTCCGGAGATGGTAGTATTTCCATCAATCAGGGTGGAGTAGATATGGGACAAGGAATGATGACCAAAGTGGAGCAAGTTGCTTCCTATGTGTTAAACGTCCCAATGGACCTGATACAGATTCACGGACCAAATACCCGGATCATTCCAAATCCAACCAGTACTGGCGGTTCAACCGGTACGGCATACAACGGAGAGGCTGTTAAGCAAGCTTGTGAAAAAATGCGCAAGCGTATGACTGAGTTCGGATACCAATTGCTCAAGGACAATGGGGACGATTGGTGTAAGGAGCAGGGAATTGATTTTTGGAACTATGGAGTAGAAGGTTGGTCTTCCTCCGTCACCAAACCCGGCGACCAGCATCCAAAGTTGATTTGGCAAAATTTGGTGGCTTTAGCCTATCAGTATCGAGTGGACTTGATTTCATCCTTTACAGCACCTATTCCAGGTGGGACAGTTCCTATTCCCGCCATGACTTTTAAGACCGTGGAAGAGAATAAACCAATTCCGGGAATTTCGATAGCAGATGTCCCTTCTAATGCAGGAGCAGTAGATTCATTCGTTGGATTTACTTATTCGGCAGCTTGCTCAGAAGTGGAAGTAGATGTTTTGACTGGAGAGGTAAAAATCTTGAGAGCCGATATCGTTTATGATATGGGCTGGAGTCTCAATCCGGCAATTGATATTGGACAGGTCGAGGGAGCATTTGTTCAAGGTGTTGGTTATGTGATGACCGAAAAATTGGTCTTTGAACCAGAAGGTGAGCATAAAGGACAATTGAATACATTAAATACTTGGCGCTATAAGCCACCAGCGATTACTACAATTCCTTTGGAGATGAATACCTATCTCTATCCAAGAAGCAATTCCAAAGAAGTACCTGAGAATCCTAATGGACTTTTTTCCTCTAAAGAGGTGGGAGAACCGCCTTTGGTATTAGCAACTTCAGTATTCTTTGCGATCAAGTCTGCTATTCGTGATTCTAGAGTAGAAAGAGGTCTTTCGGGCTTTTTCAAATTAGATGCACCTGCTACTGTCCAAGAAGTCAGCAGTGCCCTAGAGGTAGGAAAAAGGGATTTTATATAAATTTTAAATAAAACCTGATAAAGGAGATGACTTTGTTCGTAAAATCATCTCCTTTTTTATACCTAAGATTATGACTCTTCGAATTTTAACTAGAAAAAGTTATAATTAGGCCATAAGGCCAAAATGAATTCGGATTTTTTCCTAACTTTTGATTTTGAATAACAAATCAATCCACCCGAATCGCAAAAACAATCCCCTATGTATAAAAACAACTCCTTTTTAGGGCTAATAGGACTCCTGCTATTTTTTATTTATACACCATCCTCATTTGCTCAAACAGACTGGTTAATAGATAATTCAAGCTATAAATCAGAAGTAGAGCAAAATGGTGATCAGCTGATTCTAACAAATGGCCTGATCCAGCGAGTAATCAAAATCAGTCCTAATGCAGCGACCATTAAATTGGACAATTTATACAGTGGGGAGTCATTTTTAAGAGGGGTGAAGCCTGAAGGAGAAATCCAAATCAACGGAATCACTTACGAAATTGGAGGTCTAAAAGGCCAACCAAATTATGCTTTCCTGAAAGAAGAGTGGATTCCAGAATTAACCAATAATCCAGCTGCCATGCAGTTTGTGGACTATGAAATTTCAGAGCCTGAAATGCCTTTTGATTGGGCTAGAATCAGATATGGAGATGAAAATGCCGAATGGCCTCCAAAAGGAAAACATCTTCGATTGGATTTTCAATTACCAGAAGCCCAAAACCTCTTGGCCAGTGAAAGCCCTCTTCCGAGTTTTCTTGGGAGAAACGTCATTTATCAATCTGATTTCAAATCATTGGATCCAGAGTGGACGAGGCATCAGTCCAAATCTCATCCAAGATCCTCTTTCGAAAACGAAGGGAAAATGGGAGAGATTTACACCCTACAGAATTCCACTGTTTATATAGAAAAAGAGCTTAATCCTTCCTCAAAAATCATTGAAGCCACCTTTAATACAGGTACTGATAAAGCCAAAGAATTCGGACCGGGTATCACATTGGTTTGGCCTGAAAAGACCATTAAATTTTACTTGAGACCTGGAGGCAATGAATATGACCAGGACATCCCGATGTTTGGGCTTTGGGACGGAGAAAAGGAGATCAAAGCCGCTGGAGGAAGACAAAAACTGGACATGACATCGCCTTGGACTTTGAGATTTAGGATAACTGATGAGGCTGTTCTTTGTGAAGCAAAACCTCAAAATGGAGAATGGACTACCATTGAAAAACTTCCGGTATTCTCGTCTTACCCTGAAAAAGTCAGAATAGGTAAAACTAATGGAAAAGGAAATGGAGAGGATGCACAGGAAGTAGGAGAACTAGTTCGATTGCAGGTGATTGATTTTGCTACCTATGGAGGATTGGATGATCAAATTGAAAATGGACTAAAACCGGAAGATTTGATTGTATCAGTCCATTATGAAATCTATGACGGGATTCCGGTCATGGGAAAATGGCTGACCGTTAAAAACAACAGCAACTCAACCTTTACAATCAATGATTTTACCAGTGAAATCATTGCGGCCGTGGAATATGAATCCAAGGTTGAAATGCGTGAAAGCACCGTTTTCCAAAAGCCAAATATTCATGTTGAAACGGATATGGCTTTTGCCAGTATGTCTGCAGACGATGCCAATGCTCATGTGGTTCATTGGGAACCGGACCCTGAATTTCAGACCCAAGTCAATTACTTAAGACAAAATCCGGCACTTTTGAAAGTGAGCCCTACTTATGGACCTGAGTATGATTTGAAAGCAGGAGAGGAGTTTAAATCTTTCAGGACATTTGTCTTGCCTCATGATAGTTATGAGAGGGAAAGAAAGGGCTTAGCACTTCGTAAATTGTATCAGACTCTGGCTCCTTGGTCTTCCGAGAATCCCTTGATGATGCATGCTCGATTTGCAGATTGGGAACAGGTTAAATTGGCCATTGACCAGGCTTCAGAGGTAGGTTTTGAGATGGTAATTCTGACTTTCGGAAGTGGTTTCAATATCGAAGACGACAGCGAAGAATACATCGCCAAAATGAAGTCCTATGCGGAATATGCAAAAAGCAAAGGAGTAGAAATTGGCGGTTATTCACTTTTAGCTTCTCGAAAAATCAGTCCTGAAGACGATGTAGTCATGCCGGAAGGGAAGCGACCAACTTTTGGGAATTCTCCTTGCCTGGAAAGTGAATGGGGACATGAATATTTTAGAAAGCTTTACAATTTTTACGAAAAATCAGGTTTTACATTGCTAGAGCATGATGGGTCGTATCCAGGAGATATTTGTATCTCTGAAAACCATCCAGGCCATAAAGGGCTAGCTGACAGTCGCTGGAATCAGTATCAGAGAATTTCAGATTTCTATAAATGGAGCCGAGAAAAGGGAATATACCTCAACATTCCTGATTTCTATTTTATGACCGGAGGAAGCAAAATTGCAATGGGTTACCGAGAAGTCAATTGGAGTCTTCCTAGAAATGAGCAGTTGGTGCACGCACGACAAAATATCTTCGATGGCACTTGGGAAAAGACCTCAACCATGGGTTGGATGTTTGTTCCATTGACCGAATATCACGGAGGGGGAGCAGCAGCCACTATCGAACCCTTAAACGAGCATTTGGCTCATTATCAAAATATGATTTCGTCCAATTTGGGAGCTGGAGTTCAGGCTTGCTACAGAGGTCCAAGGCTGTTTGATACCGAAGAAACCAAAATCATGGTTAAATCCATGGTGGATTGGTACAAAGATCACCGTGAGGTATTGGAAGGAAACATCATCCACCTGAAAAGAGCGACAGGACATGACTTGGATTATTGGTTGAATGTCAATCCACAGGGAAATGAAAAAGGTATGTTGATGGTTTACAATCCAACAGACCAACTGATCATCAAAAAAATCAAAGTCCCTCTGTACTATACGGGGTTAACCGACGCTACTCAAGTAACCATGAGCAATGGCCAAGAAATGAATATGCAACTTGCCAGAGACTACTCTGTAGAAGTTGAAGTTACGGTTCCAGCCAATGGAGATGCCTGGGTTTTGTTTAAGTAATGTAAACAAAAGTCCTTCGTAAATATTATTAGCGCAAGTCTTATGACTTGTGCTTTTTTTACTTTTGTACCTGCTTTCATCCAAAAAATCAGGGCAAATTTATTTATAGACCAGCTTGAATTAGCAGTCTGGAGACTGCATTGAAAAGGATCCAAGTCAGGAGACTTGGACCAGCTATAGTCAATGTATTTCGCCGAAGGCATATTTCAATTATATCCATTACTTCACTCCTCAATCTATTTGAGTTTAATTTTTCAATTTTTGATCTTCCAATTTTCAATAATCAATACTCTTACATCAGTGGCTTGATAACTCATTGGAATTTCTCCTAACTTCCTGTCAAATAAACCACCAGCTATGAAAAATAAACTCCTATTACCCCTTTTTGCTTTGGGTGCAGCATGTACTTCTGACCCATCGGGAGATAATATGACAGAAGAACGACACTTTGTAGATGTGGCTGCAGTAGACAGCACTATTCGTCCAGGTGACAACTTCTTTATGAGAGTCAACGGCACATGGTACGATACCGCCAAAATTGCGGATGATCAGGTAGGAGTGGGGTCTTACTCCTTTTTGAATATCCCTCAAAAACAGCTTTTGGAAAATATTTTGGAAGAGGTTTCTGCTTCTCCAGAGCATCCCAAAGGCTCTATTGAGCAAAAAGTAGGAGATTTCTATGCCTCTGGGATGGATACAGCCGCCATTAATGCCAGAGGATATTCACCCGTTCAACCTGTTTTGGATCAGATTGATCAGATCCAAAGTATACCTGATTTAGAGGCTTTTCTTGCTTCTGAGATCAAAACCAACAATCAATCTCTGATCGGAATGAGAGTTTCTCCTGATGATCAAAATAGTACCATCAACATCATTCATTTAAGCCAAACTGGGCTAGGGCTGCCTGATAGGGACTATTATTTCAAAACTGATGAATCCACTCTGGACATTCAAAAAGCTTATCAAACTTACCTGACGACCTTATTTGAATTGACTGGAAGTTCTGCAGCAGATGCAGAAAAAGCAGCTACCACAGTTTATGGAATTGAAAAGGATCTGGCAGAGTCTCACAAAACCAGAATTGAAAGACGGGTGGTAAAAGAGAACTATCACAAAGTAGCTGTTGCTGATTTGGATAAAGACCATACTCAAATCAACTGGTCTTCAATTTTTGAAAATGTAGGCTTAAAGGCTGATTCTTTGGATATCCGCCAACCGGCATATTATGAAAAACTGGATAAAATGTTGGCTTCTGTTCCTTTAGAAGATTGGAAAACATACCTGAAGGCCCATACGCTTTCTTCCTATGCCAATTTCCTAAGCTCACCATTTGAAAAGGCATCATTTGAGTATTCCAAAGTAGTCTCCGGTCAATCCAAACAATTGACCCGGGCTCAAGAAATGGTGCAACAAGTTGACAGACAAATCGGGTTTGATTTGGGACAATTGTATGTCAAGCGCTATTTCAATGAAGACGCCAAACAAAGAGTCTTGGATTTGGTTAATAACCTTCAAAAGTCCTTTGAAAACCGAATCAATGAACTGGATTGGATGAGTGACAGTACCAAGACCCAGGCAAAAGAAAAGCTTTATTCCATTACCAAGAAAATCGGATATCCAGATAAATGGAGAGAATATAAAGTTACGATAGACCGTGACAGCTACTTTGAAAATGTGGTGGAACTGAGAAAAGATGCTGCCAAATATCAATTGGATAAATTTGGTAAGGCTCCAGACAAGACAGAGTGGGGAACAACCCCAAGCACCGTGACAGCCTATTACAATCCATCGCTAAATGAAATCGTATTCCCAGCTGGAATCCTTCAGTATCCATATTTTGATCAAAATGCGGACGATGCTATCAATTATGGAGGTATAGGAATGGTGATAGGGCATGAATTGACTCATGCTTTTGATGATCAGGGAGCTCAATTTGACAAAGATGGAAATCTAAAGAACTGGTGGACAGCGGAGGATTATGAGAAATTCAAAGCCAAAACACAACAGTTGATCGAGCGATATGATACGTTTACAGTTTTGGATTCTGTTCATGTGAAAGGAGCAATGACCATCGGAGAAAATACTGCAGATAATGGAGGAATTTACATTGCTTATGATGCTTTCAAAATGACGGATCAAGGAAAAGGAAATACCCCGATTGACGGATATACTCCTGACCAAAGATTTTGCTATTCAATTGCTAGAATCTGGAGAGTAAAAACAAGAGATGAGTTTATGAGAACCTATGTAAATACCAATTCTCATTCACCGGCAATGTGGAGAGTAAATGGTCCTTTGATGAATTTTGAGCCATTTTACAGCGCTTATGACCTTCAGCCAACAGATCAAAATTACAAACCGGAATCAGAAAGAATCAAAATCTGGTAATCACAATACAAACCTGAAAAAACCTATACTCAGAGTACCCTTTCAGTATAGAAACCCAAACAAAAATCCCCGACGGAATCGGGGATTTTCTTTTTATTTTTTCCTTCAAGGAAATCTCATTTATAATCTTGTATTGCTTTTGGCCTTGGCTCGGGGAAACATTTAAATGTGAAGCCCGAAAGCTCGCCGAAGGCGTATTCCACCTTATTTTGCAAAGCATATTTCAATTTAGTTCAATTCTCATTAAACCTTTTCATCAGCTGATAAGTAAACTGAATCATTTCCTTGTAATTCTCTTTGGAGATTTTCTCATCTATTCCATGGAAACGAGTCATCGCTTCAGGGCTAATCCGAATTGGGTAATAGCGATAAACTCCCTCTGAAATCCCATAGAAATAACGAGCATCTGTTCCACCGGCAATCAAACCAGGCATCACCACCGAACTCGGAAATACAGATCGAATAGTTTTTTCTAATTTTTTGAATGCCTCTGATTCAATGCTTGAAGAAGGAGAGGGGTTGGTTAAAAAGCCAACGGGTTCCACACGAATTTTATCATTGATTGTACTTTCAATATGCTCCTGAACCGATTCAATCGTTTCTCCAGGAAGAATTCTAAAATTAATCGTCGCCTCAGCAACGGTTGGAATCACATTGTTTTTAAAGCCTCCATCGATAATCGTAGGAGCAGTAGAGGTATGGGAATTTAATGCTTCTAAAACTGGACCTTTCAAAAGCCAAGGATTAGCAAAAGCCATCTTTTGAAGGAAGGGCAGTTCCGGTCCAAGGTATTCCAATTGATATTCAACAGGCTCCACTAATCGATAGGGTAATTGGTTGTTTTCCAAATCAACAATCGCCTGAGCTAGCATTCCAATCGTATTTTCCTTTGGAGGAGATGAGCTATGCCCACCTTGGGTCTCTACTATTAACCGAAAAGAAGCAAAACCTTTTTCAGCCACATTGATCATGGATACCGGTTGATCCACTCCAGGGATCATTCCTTCAGCGATCATTCCTCCTTCATCCAATGTAAAGGCAGCCTGAACACCTTGCTTTTCCAAGTATTCAGCGATTTTGGCTGCGCCTTTAGGACCACCTACTTCTTCATCATGTCCGAATGCAAAATAGATCGTCTGCGCTGGTACGAAACCTTCTCCGATCAACATCTCAGCACTTTCCAACAAGGCCATTAGCGAGCTTTTATCATCTAAAGTTCCGCGGCCGATTATATGATCAGCAGTGATTCTACCTTCAAAAGGAGGAGCTTCCCATTGACCCAAAGTCGGTTCATCTACTGGAACCACATCCTGATGTGACATTAAGATGATTGGCTTTAGGTTGGAGTCAGAACCTTTCCAAGTGTATAAAAGGCTATACTCATTGATTTTGGTCAGCTCCATGGTTTGGTGAACCTGAGGGAAGGTGGTTACCAAAAACCGGTGAAAACCATTAAAAATGGCTGAATCTGGTGGAGTATCTTCGTTGAATGAAATCGTAGGAAACTGGATGGCTCCAGAAAGGTGAACAAAAGAAGAATCAGAAATAGCAATGGGGTCAATCGGATCTGGATCGACCTGCTTGGAGGATACCCTAAAGGTGTTGAATAGCAGGATTGCCACAAGGATTACAATCAAGGCAATTATGCCTAAAAGTAATTTTCCAATAATTTTCATAAGGCTGGTTGGATGGTTTTGGTGATAATGGACTAATATAAAAAAGAGGCCTTGAATTCATCTCAAAAAGCCTATATGAAAGTGAATTATTTATGTTTTAGGGTGTTTTTTTAATCAAATTGAAGGTATTCGATTAATTCCATGACATTGAGGGGTAAATGGATGCTAAGCTTAATTTTAACTTAGCAAGAAAATGTCTACTGAAAAAGCTCCGAGTCTCAATTGCTCTTAGGATAGAATAGACTTTTTAAGCGGTAAAATTTCTGTGATAGAATTTTCATATATTCCTTTTTAAACTTCACACTTTATGAAAAAAAGTCGTCTGATTTTATTCCTGGTTTTTACTTTGTCTTTTTCAGCATTTTCTCAAGATGATCCACATTTTCAAACCGAGTTTTCTAAGGAAGAATTTGCCAGAAGGAGAAATGCCATTTTTGATCAAATTGGGGACAATGCAATCGCAGTAATCCAAGGGGCAAGTGGAATTCCAGGTTTTTCAGTATTTAGACAATCCAATAGCTTCTTTTATCTCACAGGAGTAGAAACAGCTAGGGCTTATTTAATGCTCAACGGAAGAAGTAAAAGGGCCATTCTATACCTTCCTCATCGGGATGAAGGAATGGAAAGGAACCAAGGGAAAGTCCTTTCAGCCGAAGACACAGAATTAGTGAAAGAACTGACTGGAATTGATCAGGTGAAAGGCATTGAATTTTTAGCAAATGATCTGGTTGGTGCTGGATTGATCAAACCGCCAGGGCCTGTACTGTTTACCGAATTTAGCCCTGCAGAAATTGGAAATGACAGCAGAGATGAGATCCTTTTTGGGCAAGCTAGAAATGCATCTGACCCATGGGATGGAAATCCCACTCGAGAAGCTTTGTTTATTGAAAAACTGCATGACAGATATCCTCAATATGAAATCAGGGACCTGACTCCGATTTTGGATGAAATGAGATTAATCAAAAGCGATGAGGAGATTAAGGTAATTAAAAAAGCTACCCATATCGCCGGTTTGGCAATAATTGAGGCCATGAGATCGACCAATCCAGGTGTCTATGAATATCAATTGGATGCAGCTGCCAAGTATATTTTTTATCTATATGGATCGCAAGGAGATGGCTATCCGTCTATCATCGGAGGGGGAACCAATGCCTATATGGGCCATTATTTTCACAAAACAGATCAGTTGAAAGATGGTGACTTGGTCTTAATGGATTACGCTCCGGATTATGAGTTTTATACCAGTGACGTCACCAGAATCTGGCCTGTAAATGGAAAGTTTGATGCTGAACAAGCAGAGCTTTACAATTTCATTGTGGCCTACCGAGATGCTTTATTTCGATACATCAAGCCTGGAGTGACAGCTGATTATGTTTTGGACAATGCAGCTTCTGATATGAAAGTCTATTTAGAGGATAAAACTTTTGTTAAGGAAAGTCATTTAAAAGCTGTTCAGGATGGGTTGAAGTTCAGAGGGCATTTTCAGCATCC
Organism: Algoriphagus sp. PAP.12; assembly: GCF_026652115.1. Lineage (GTDB taxonomy): Bacteria > Bacteroidota > Bacteroidia > Cytophagales > Cyclobacteriaceae > Algoriphagus. The sequence continues at coordinate 84,337 of NZ_JAPPSQ010000003.1, forward strand.
AGTTGGAATGGCAGTCCATGATGTGGGAAGAGTACGTGGAAGACCTTTGGAAGCAGGAATGGTATTTACCATAGACCCCATGATTTGGCTACATGAGGAGCACCTCTATATCCGTATTGAGGATATCGCTTTGGTTACCGAAAATGGAGTAGAAAATCTTAGCAGTTTTGTTCCCTCCAAATTGGAAGATGTAGAAGCTACCATTCAAGAAAAAGGCCTGATTGAATTCAGACCAGAAATCGATCTTTCCATTTTAAAATAAAGCCATGCTGGTTTATATATCTCCCGCTAAGTTCCTGAAGAATATTCTGATTTTGGTGTTTGGCTTTGTATCCTCAGCCAGTTTTTCCTGGACAGATTCCTATCCTAAAAATCCCAAGGTCGATGTCCTGAATTATCAATTCAAAATTGAGCTTTCCGATGACACAGATGTCATCAAATGTGAAGTTTTGGTGGATGTAAAATACTTGGGTGAAGGTGTCGAAAACCTTCGTCTGGACCTTGTAAAGGCTTCTGAGGCTTTAGAAAATAAGGGAATGATCATTTCATCCATCCAATCTGAAGGAGCTGATTTGGATTATATCCATGAAGACGAAGAATTGCAAATAAAGCTTCCATCCAGGTCACAAACCAATATAGAAAAGCAATACAAAATTGTTTATTCGGGAATTCCTGCCTCTGGGCTAAAGATCGCTGAAAACAAGTATGGGGATAGAACCTTTTTCAGTGACAATTGGCCTGACAAAGGAAGAAATTGGCTGGCTATTGTAGACCACCCGTATGACAAAGCAACCAGTGAATTTATAGTGACAGCACCATCACATTATCAAGTGGTTTCCAATGGTCTTAAAATCGAAGAAACAGACTTAGGAGACGGAAAACGAATCACTCATTGGAAACAATCTGTTCCCATTGCACCCTGGCTTTATGTTTTGGGAGTTGCACGATTTGCCATGCAGGAAGTAGATCAATTTAATCATAAGTCTATTCAAACATGGGTTTATTATCAGGATCGGGAAGAGGGATTTTATGATTTCGCTGTCCCAACTAAGCAGGTTTTGGAGTTTTATAGCGATTACATTGGCCCATTTTCATACGAGAAACTTGCCAATATTCAATCCAATAGTGTCAGTGGTGGGATGGAGGCAGCCTCTGCAATTTTGTATAGTGAAAACTCTGTCGTAGGTGATAGAAATACCCGATGGAGAAATGTGATTATCCATGAGATAGCTCACCAATGGTTTGGGAATGCAGTGACCGAATATGACTGGGATGATGTATGGTTGAGCGAGGGATTTGCTACCTATTTCACCTTGCTTTTTCGGGAACATGCATACGGTAGGGATGACTTTCTGGAAGGTTTGGCCAATAGCAAAAAGACCGTTGACTCTTTTCATGAGAAAAATCCAGATTATCGGATAGTGCATGACAATCTCAGCGATATGAGTAAAGTTGTAAGTTCACATACCTACCAAAAAGGAAGTTGGATACTACATATGCTGCGAGGAGTGGTGGGAACTGAAAATTTTTGGAAGGGAATCCGGGCCTATTATGCCAAATATCAAAATAAAAATGCCACGACAGATGATTTCCGATTTGAGATGGAAAAAACATCTGGAAAGGATTTAAAATGGTTTTTTGAGCAATGGTTATACAATCCAGGAACCTTGAAATTGGAAGGAACTTGGACCTATGATCCAGCTCTTAAATTGGTTAAAATCGATTTGGACCAGGTTCAAAATGATGGAAGTGAATTCCGTATGCCAATCCAAGTTGCTCTAAAAACAAAGGATAAAACTGAGGAAAAGTTAATTTGGGTAGATAGTAAAGAGAATCAATTTGGGATTCAATTAGATGAAGAACCAGAAGAAATCATCCTTGATCCGAACACTTGGGTTTTGATGGATTGGAAATTGGAGAAAGGAAATTAAAGAGGAAAGGCTATGACCGAAGGGAAGTAAATCTCGGCGGAGCCGTAACTACAATGTATTTCGCAAAGCCTATTTCTAATTTATTCAACCCAACGTATTTCCCCAACCCCAATACTTACCTCACGATCTCGTAGAAGGTGATTGTAAACAGTTCCATTTTCAAAATCTAAAATCTGGCTCACTCCGATACCATTGGCTTCACCCCAGGTGATAAAAAGCTTCTGACTATCAACCCATTCAGCCTTGTACGTTTCTGATTCTTTAGCACCTGCTTCATCCCCCGCAACAGCCTCCCAATGCATTTCTGAATCCGAGTCAAAAGTAACATGATAGATGCTTTCACCATATTGATATTCCAGCGTTCTCCCAATATAAGTCACAGATTCAGAATCAGAACATGCTCCAAAAATGAATGCCATCAACGTCAAAAGCAGTGTAGAGTATTTCATATCACAGGTTTCCATTATGTAAAAATTCCAATAAATCTGCCATTTCTTGGGCAGTCATGCTATTTTCCAGTCCCTCCATCATTAGGGAGGTACCCAAAGAACGAAAGGATTTCACTTCCGATTTGGGAATGGTGACAGATTCTCCTCCCATTTTTTTGATAGTGATTTCATCGTCCGTTTCATGTGCGATAATTCCCATATGTATCGTGCCATCATTGGTTTCCAATCGATGATTGATGTATTGTGGATCAGCAGCGGCATTCGGATCCAAAATATCATGCATCAACGTTTCTTTGCTCTTTCTACCTATTTCGGTTAATGCCGGCCCCACCTCATTTCCAATCGTCCCATACTGATGGCAGGTAGCACAAATCCGTTCAAAGACTACTTTTCCAGTTTTCAGAATTCCAGTCATTTCCAAAGCCGGTTTCATCTGATCAATGGCTTCCTGACGATTACTCACCCCAGAATCCGTAAAAAGTAATTCAGCTCTCCGTTTGGTCTCTTCATTATCCGTCCACCAGAGCAATTCTCTTCTCCTCTCCAAGTCAAAATTCATCTCTCCGATATTGATAGTGCCATCTTCCAATCCTGTCAACAAGGCATCGTGGTGGATGGCATTGTACAGCAACAAATCACTGGCATTACGACGAGTTTGGGGACTCAACTCATTCCAGGTTTCAACCAGTTTATAGCCAATTTCAGGCTCTTTCAGAACTGCAAGTTGCTCCAGAGATTTGTCCTGGATTTTCAAAGGTTGTGATTGTCCCAATCCTTCAAACAAAACTTCTGATTTTTCGGAATAGGGGAGCAATTTGATCAATTCCAATTGTTCCAATCGAATTGAATCAGCCAGGGTTTCATCCATAACCGTAGCCAAAGCATTTCTGCTGTACTCCAAAAATTCCTTGGAAGGAGGTAAATTCAATTGATTTCTGGTTACAGCCAATTCTGAAATAATTCCCGGATTTCCTCCCTTTTCCAAAGCTTGAATGGAAGCCAACAAAACAGGAAAGGAGTCTCTCAGTTGGGAATTCAGCTGATGAATTAGATTTTGCTTTTTACTGGCAGATAAAGAGGAATTGGCCAAAGAAGAAAAAACCTGTCCTACTTCCCGCTGATTTCCGGCTGAATGGGAAATAGAGGCTAAAAATTCAAATGAATAGGTATTTACATCATCAGATTCCAATAGATCAGCTAATAAACTTGCCGAGGCATCATGAGTGGCCAATGTCAATCCAGAAATGAGCCAAGAATCTTGAGCTTTTATCCCTACATTTTGAATTTGATTCAAAATTCTATCCTGATGCTCTTCAAAAACTGAAGGAGAAAGGATTGAAAGTGCCAATGAAGCCTGTAAAGCGACTCTTTGATTGGGATCAGCTACTAATTCCACAATCCTTTGAATCAATTCTTTATCAACATCCAATCTTGTTTCAGCGATTTTTAAGCCTGTTTCCCGGATGGCTGGAGATGAATTTTCCATAGCTTTCAGTAATTCAGAGTTCTGAATTTCACCCGAATTATCTAAAATCCACAAAGCATGGATATGGGCCATTTCATTGGATGAATTGAGCAATTCCCTCAATGAGGAGATAACAGAATCATTCAGCTCACTTTGTAACAAAATCCGTTGGGAGGTCATCCTAACCCATTGGTTGGGACTGGACAAACTTTCAATCAATCCCTCAGCACTTTGAAACTGTTTAATATCAAAATTCTCTTTACTTCCTTCTTTCTGGATTTGATAGATTCTTCCTTGATCTTTCCCCGCTTCCAAGTCCAAAGTCTTCTCTATTTCGTCTGGTATCCACTCCGGATGTTCTATGACTTTTCGATACATATCTACTACATATAGAGCTCCATTGGGTCCCACGGCCATATTTACAGGTCTAAAGGAACGGTCTGTGCTCGCCAAGAATTCTCGTTTCTCTGCATCACGAGAAGCCTGAAAGGAGGCACCATTTGCAGAAATATGATCCACATGAATCAAATTCAACACCACATCTGCCACCCAAACAGTATGATCAAAACCGGCACCTAAAGCTCTTCCTCCATAATGAGTAATGCCGCAAGAACCAGAGAAGAAACCTGACTGCTCCGGATGATTCACCCGGGATTCTTGCTCTCCGATCGGATAGATTCGCGACAAACCATTCTCATCATGATCTGAAACATTATCCAATAATATATTCTGATATAATTGCTTGCCTTGAACATAGCGATCTGGAATTACCAGATGGGAAATATGAATCAAATTATGGGTTTCAAATACCCGACCGAGCTCATCCACACCCAAACCAAATCCACCTGATGACTCTCCTAATCGCTCCAGCGTATTCGTTTCCAGATTAAATCGAAAATCCTGACCTCGCAAATCCATTTTGGTAGTGGAATCATTCCACCAATAAGGAGCACCGTCATTTCCACCATTGGCTGCATAGACCCAATTATCCAGGCCCAAAGTCAAACCATTGTAATTATGCTGGAGATTTCCGGTGGAAAAACCTCCCATCAAAGTATCTACCTGATCCGGGATATAGTTTTGATCATCATCTCTGACAAACAACAAATAGGGGGGAGCGGCAACCAAAACACCTTTTTTATAGGGTAAAAAAGAACTGGCCAACTGAAGATTTTCTACAAATATCTGAGACTCATCGTAAATTCCATCTCCATCCAAATCCTTAAGTACCTTGATCTTACTTTGTTGATCCTCAAAAGGATATCCGGGCATCTCTAAGACCAGCGTATTTCCCAATTCATCAAATTCCAAATCCACCGGATCCTGAATCAAAGGCTCAGCAGCCACTCGGGTCAGTTCAAATCCCGGTTCTATTTGGAAACCTTCAGGAATCTCAATAGGCTGAGAACAGGAAAAAAAGAAAACAATTGAAATAAGAAGAATTGGGGGAAGGATTCGACTCGGCATAGGAAAAGATAAGCATTCTTTACCTTATAAGTACCTGAAAATAGGAGAGATGGGCTAGTAGTGAATAGGGGAAAAAGCCAAAAGACCTAAAAGCAATTCCCAACTGATTTAATATCGAAAATTTTATAAAAATCGATTTAGTGCCCATCTAAATTCTTTTTCTCATTATTTCACATGTAACCTTTTTTACTCGCTAAGTATCTTATGGTATTGAATGAAATTTTATTTCTAGAAGTTTTATAACAATTTCTTAGAAATATGTCACAATTTATAGGGTTAAATTTATCCTTATCTAATTCACTAAATGATCTAAATATTTTTAAACCTTCATCCACATCAAATGTATTAGCAATTGCCATTGCCACTCTATACCAATCGTTATAATTATTGGTTATCGATGTATTCTTTCTTTTCAAGAATCTAAGTATAGAACCTATCTCTTGCCTATAAAGTAAATTATTTTTGCTTTTATCATTTTCAAATTTAAAATTCTGATTAGTTTGAGAAGCGAAGCCATCTTCATGTTTTGAAAGTGAATTATTGATATAATCTGCATGAAGATCCTCTTCAATCATAAAATTGTATAATTTTTTTTTAATAACTAAATTAGAATCATACGAGAGAAAACAAAGACGTGGAATGTCATTGCCGCTTGCATCAAGTTCAATATCATAGGTATCTGAAAAATAACTTCTCAAACATGAAAAAGAATATTTATGGATTTCCGGTAAATCAAATTTTGCAATATCAAAGTTATAGTTAATAGGAACCAATCCTTTAAACCCATGACCGGAAGGAGATTTCCAAAATGAAAAAACATATTCATCAGTATTTAGATAATCATAAACTTCAACAATTGAATCCTTTTTTAAATTATCTATATCAATAACAATTAAACTATTATACTTATCAATATTTTCAATTTTTCTTCTTTGGGAGAATGATGCAGTAAAGGTTACAGCATTTAATTTCAATTTTTCAGCTTTGTATTTCTCTGGATCACTTTTCAATAATTTTCTTAAATTTAATGTGATCTGTTTATAATGATCAGATTTAATACTTGAGAGAATTTCTTCAATCGTTCTATTAGTTAAATCTTTCGACCATATATTACGTTGTAAAGAAACAGTCTTTTTTAAAAAATCCATTTGTTATCGATTTTACTATTTTCATTTCCCAATGCAGTTTCCCACGTATACCCTGAAAATTATTTTAAGTTAATAAATCTTGTCCATTTTTCTAATTAAGATCCAAGTGGCATTTCTGAGGCTAGCTTTTTTGGAATGAAAGGTTCCCAATCAGGTATTCCAATTATAAATCTGATTGAAATGTTACATAATTTATATTATGTTAACTAGAATATTTCAGACATTCCCTTTTCCGAGATTATTTATAAATTCAGCAAATTTTAAAACCACCACTCTTAAAGCGCTGAATGAAAATTAATCTTTCAACTCTTGGCCTATTTGCCGGGCCTCTAGCATTCCTAGCAATTCTTTTTTTGGTAGAGTCTCCAGATTTGAATCCTCAAGCTCAATCCATGTTGGCACTGGCTGTCTGGATGGCCATCTGGTGGATTACCGAAGCTTTGCCTATTGCTGCTACAGCATTTTTGCCATTAGTTTTGATGCCAACAATGGGAATTCTCAAGATTGGAAGTGTTTCTGCCAACTATATGCATCCGACAGTAATGCTTTATATGGGAGGTTTTCTGATGGCTACAGGGATTGAAAAATGGAATTTGCATCGTAGAATCGCCCTATCGATCATTAATTTGATTGGAACCAATCTGAGAACTATAGTATTAGGTTTTATCTTTGCCACAGGATTTCTTTCCATGTGGATCTCCAATTCAGCTACTTCTTTGATGATGTTACCGATAGGTTTGGCTGTTGTCAAGCAATTCCAAAGCCAATTTGGTGCTGAAAATGAAGCGCTTGGAGACAAACTGGGCAAAAATATTATGCTAGGAATTGCCTATAGTGCTTCTATTGGTGGTTTGGCAACTTTGATCGGAACTCCAACTAATACGATTTTAGCCGCGGTGGTTTCAGATTTATACGATTACCAGATTGGTTTTAATGAATGGATGCTATTTGGCTTTCCTTTGTCCGTGATTCTGATTTTTATCTGTTGGTATTACCTGGTGAATTTCGCCAATCCTCTCCCCCGTCGATTCAACCTGGAAAATGCCAAATCCATCGTTTCTGATCGTTTAAAGGAATTGGGTAAAATGACCTACGAGGAAAAAAACGTATTGATTGTCTTCTCATTGGTTTGTTTGGCCTGGATCACCAGAAGCTTTTTTCTTTCGATCTATATACCTGGAATTGATGACACGATCATCGTATTGACGGGTGTTGTGATCCTCTTTATGCTTCCTGATTCTAAAAAGAAAGGTCGAATATTGGACTGGAAAACTGCTGAAAAGATTCCTTGGGGAGTTTTGATCCTTTTTGGTGGCGGTTTGGCCTTGGCAGAAGGATTTAAGGAAACCGGCTTAGCCGAGTGGATCGGTCAGCGCTTTACTTTAATAGAAGGTGTTGGATTCTTCATTTTGCTTTTAGTCATCATTGCCTCGGTAAATTTCTTAACTGAAGTCACTTCCAATGTGGCAACGGCTTCCATGTTATTGCCTATTTTGGCTTCTGTGGCTATCAAACTGGATTTGCATCCCTTTGGATTGATGGTTGGAGCAACATTGGCAGCAAGTTGTGCCTTTATGCTACCCGTTGCCACCCCTCCCAATGCGATTGTCTTTGGTTCGGGATTCCTGCAGATGAAAGACATGGTACGTGCCGGCTTTTGGCTCAATATCCTGTCCATTATCCTGGTAACCCTGATGGTTTACTTCCTATTACCTGTTTTATGGGGAATCGATTTGGAGATGTATCCTTTTTAGGTTTTAGGGGTTTTAAATCTTACTTTGGTTCAAGTCTCCTGACTTGGACCTATCATTATTCAGTCTCCTGACTGCTTTTCTTTGCAAAAAGTCCAAAAACTAAATCAATTTTCAGCAATATCAGCAGTTAAAAACTGTAATGTATTCCAGCACAAGTCAGGAGACTTGCGCTACCTGGGGAAATTGCGGTCCTTTGGGCTTAAGTCAAAACCATTTACTACTTTCAAATTTATCCATGGACCAAAGTCTAATAACTATGGACTATAAATTTCCATCCCACCTATCCCCTATTTCATCCCACCTAATTGAGTAAGGAGTCGGTATGCTGTATTCTTGTTTCATGAAAACAAAAAGCAGCGAAACACCTAACCATCTAAAGGATTCCAACCGTGGATACTTATTTTTGATGCTTCTGGCGCTGTTGTATCAATTATTCACGCTAGTTTCTTTCAGCTAATCTCATGAAAAACAAAAGTTTAGACTTTCGACAGATTGAATGGTGGGTGATCACCCTTGCCTTCCTTTGCATCTTTTTATTCAATTTATTTGGTTATAGACCCGGGTTATATGAAAACTCCAATATTGTAATTTTCAAATTTATTTCCCGATTGGTAGTACCCGTAGCTTTATTTGTTGCTTTCCACTTGATTCACATGGTATTGATTCCAAAATATGAAAGCAACCAAAAACCTCTTCCAATCATTCTTTATACCATATTAATTGGACTTGTCAGCCTATTTATTTCCATCCTTTTCGGATACAATTCCGGTCTAATTAATTCCCCTTTTCCGACATTTTATGTAGGGGCCATTGTACTTTATGGTTCCTATTTAATAACTGCTTATATCCTAGAACAAGCTCTTACTCCTCCCAAAATCAGGGATTTCCAAGTCTATAATATCACCCGTCTATTTACAATTTACTTGTTTACCATCCTGTTTTTGTTTCAAATGATTCCAATAACCAATCCAGGTCCTTTGGTGATATTGGGAATGGTAGTCCCGGGAATTCTGATTTTGGGCATTTATCAGTACTATTTGGTTTACAAAAACAAATTGGAAGGTAAAATCAAAAAGTCCCGCTGGTTTAACTGGGGACTGGTGACCATCATTCTTTTTGTCTTTTTTGTTTTTTCAGCTGAAGACAACAATGAGTTGATTTTTCTAGCCGGAATCGGTGTAGTTGCATTCCTACTGCTGATTGTGTATCCATTGATGTATATGATCTTCAAAAAATACGATTCATTTGTGGGTCAAATATCGACCTTGACCACCCAAGTCAATCAGGGAAATGCCAGCATGGACTTTTTGCGTTCTCAGATCAATCCGCATTTCTTGTTCAATGCCTTAAACACTCTTTATGCGAGTTCTTTGATGGAAAATGCAGAAAAGACATCTGATGGAATTCAGAAGCTTGGAGATATGATGCGCTTTATGTTGCATGAAAATCAAATGCCTCAAATCCCGGTTAGCCGTGAAATCACTTATCTAAAAAACTACCTGGACCTGCAGATGCTTCGTTTTGGAGCTCAGAAAAATCTGGACGTAGATATTCAGATCAATGAAAACCAATGTTCAGGGAACATAGCTCCCATGCTGATTATTCCTTTTGTAGAAAATGCCTTCAAACATGGAATCAGTTCCAAGGAGAAATCCTGGATCAAAATCAATTTGAGATGCATTGCCGGATCTCTTCATTTGGATGTAGTGAATAGCGTTCACCCAGAAAAATCTAAATCTGAACAGGACCGTGAAGAATCAGGAATAGGCTTAGAAAATGTCAAAAAACGACTAGAATTGACCTATCCTGATAAACACGAACTCAGTATTGTTTCCAATGACTCTGATTTCTTTGTACATTTTTCCATCCAACTACATTAATTTATGCTGACGGCAATAGCCATCGACGACGAGTCCTTTGCTTTGGAGGTGATCAAATCGCACGCCTCCAAAGTTCCTTTTATAGAAGTAAAAGAATACTTTACCAATGCAGTTGAGGGATTGGAATATCTGAAAGCCAGTCCCGTTCAATTAGTTTTTCTGGATATCAATATGCCTGATATCTCGGGTATTGATTTGGCAGAATTACTTCCTGCGGAAACCCAGGTAATTTTCACCACAGCTTATTCTGATTTTGCGGTGAAAGGATTTGAACTGGATGCCTTGGATTACTTGCTAAAGCCTTTTTCCTTTTCCAGATTTCTCAAGTCTTGTCAAAAAGCACAGGAATGGCTTTCTCTTCAACCCGGCAATGAGCCTTCTCATATTTTTGTGAAAACCAATGAGGGAAGCGTTCGGGTAGATTTTCAGGATCTCTTGTATTGTGAGTCCCAAGCAAATTATGTGAATTTCCAGTTGGCAGATCAAAAAGTAATCAGCAGAATGACTTTGGCCCAGGTGGAACAGGAGCTGCCCTCCTATTTTATCCGGACTCATCGATCCTTTTTGGCAAATGCCCAATTGGTCAATCGCATTGAAAGACATCAATTGCATCTGAAAGGTCATACTGTTCCGGTGAGCTCGACCTATTTGGACGGGATTCAGGAAAAATTCAAAGCCTAACTCCTTATATAGGTTTAGTAGCGGGTGGTAAATTCCTTTCTATATTCTATAGGAGTCTTACCGCTTCGCTCTTTAAATTGCTTATTAAAGTTAGAAAGAGTGAAAAATCCGCATTCGTAGCAGATTTGACTGATATTCATGGATTCGTCCTGCAGCAATTTATAAGCGTGATTGATCCTGATTTGGCTTAGAAAATCTGAAAAGGACTGATTGGCTCTACTTTTAAAATAGCGGCTAAAAGCACTTTCTGAGAGATTACAGATATCAGCGACTTCTTTTAAGGAGATTTTATCCCTGAAATTGTGCATTACAAAATCGAAAACCATCCCCATCCGATCTTTTTCTGATTCCTTATGGGTGTTGATATAGGTAGCCTCTGTGATCAGTTTACAATCTTCTGAAACGGCTATTTTTTGCAAAATCTTCAATAAGTGGATGATACTTTCAATCCCCTCAATTTCCAAAAGCTCCTTCATCAGGCTAGTAACCTCCAAATTGGTTTTGCCGGTAATCTGAATTCCTCGGGAAGACCTATGAAGCAATGAGGAGATAAAACTGAACTCTTCAAGCTTAAATACCGAGTTGTTTAAAAACGTATCAGGAAAATAAATGACGATCCCATGGGTTTCCAAGCCTGAATTGGAATCAAAATATTCAAGGTCATTTCTCCAGAGATGAGGCAAGTTGGGACCGGTCATGACCATGTCTCCTTCCTCGAAAGACTGCATATTGTCGCCGATGAATCGGGTACCCTTCCCTTTCAAAGCCACAAAGAGCTGAAACTCAGAATGAAAATGCCACTTATTATCAAAGTATGGAGCAATTAACTCCCTGATTATAAACGCTTTATTTGCTGGAATTCTTGACTTTTGAACAGGTTTCATTCCTGATTATTGATAAGATTTGCTTACAATGTAAAAATAAATATCAAAAAACAGTCAGAATTTAAAAGTATACAGTTGGATTTCCTCTTCTAAAATTAGGAATATAGTAGCCTAAAAAAATTCATAAACCCAAAGGATGAGTAATTACAACAAATCGGGTTTTAGAGGTTTCATTGTCTTAGCCTTCTTGACCCTGCTATTCGCCTGCAAAAAAGAGCAGAGCTTCCTTTCCATGACCGAGCCACGTAGAGTGGAGATTTTGGTTTTAGGACACGAGAGTGAACATCACAATTCTGAGAAATTGATGATGTATTTAGAAACTCCTCTTTTTCAAAAAGGGATCAACCTAACTTACACAACCGATCCCAATGACCTCAATCCAGGTACCCTTGCCAACTATGACGGATTGATGATTTATGCCAACCACGACCAAATTTCCCCAGATCAAGAATCTGCTCTGAAGGACTATGTTCAAGGTGGTAAAGCTTTAATTCCTGTTCACAGCGCCTCTTTTTGCTTCCAAAATTCTGATTGGTACATATCAGCCGTCGGAGGGCAATTTAGCACACATGGTGTGGGAGATTTTACTGTGGATATAATAGATGCTGAGCATCCTATCATGGATGGAATTGAGGAATTTGAAACTTGGGATGAGACTTATGTCCATTCCAAAGTAAATCCTGACATGCATGTATTAATGGAGCGAGTGGAAGGTGACCATCGTGAGCCTTACACTTGGACCCGTGATGAAGGAAAAGGACGTGTATTTTATACTGCCTATGGGCACAATGAAAAAACATGGGAAAAAGAAGAATTCCAGCAGCTTGTAGCAAATGGTATTCTATGGGCTGTAGGTGATAAAGTCAATGAGCTATTGACTGCTTACAATATCCCTACTCCTACTTTCGAAGATGCGGAGATTCCTAACTACGAAAAAAGAGATCCAGCTCCACGATTCCAGCATCCACTTTCTCCAGAAGAGAGCATGAAATTGGTTCAGGTGCCTGTTGGCTTTGAATTGGAGCTTTTTGCTTCTGAACCAATGATCATCAACCCAATTGCGATGACTTGGGATGAAAGAGGTAGATTGTTTGTGATCGAGACCACTGATTATCCAAATGAAATCAGAAAAGAAGGAGGCGATGACAAAATCAAAATTTTGGAAGATACCGACGGGGATGGCAAAGCTGATAAAGTGACCATTTTCGCAGAAGGATTGAATATCCCTACTTCTATTATGGCAGTTAACGGGGGTGTTTTGATCTCTATGGCTCCGGATTTTGTATTCTTGAAAGATACTGATGGAGATGACAAAGCAGATGTAAAAGAAGTAGTAATGACTGGCTGGGGTAAATCAGATACTCATGCAGGTCCATCTAACTTGAAATACGGATTTGATAATAAAGTTTGGGGAGTTTTAGGTTACTCTGGCTTCAATGGTGAAGTAAGCGGCCAAAGACATTCTTTTGGACAAGGTGTTTATAGATTTGAGCCATCTGGCGAAAACTTGGAATACCTAGGAAATACCTCCAACAACACATGGGGATTGGGTTTCACCGAAGATTTCGAAACTTTTATCTCTACTGCCAACGGACAACACTCAGTGTATTACTCCATGGCCAATAAGTATATCAAGAGACCTATTTACCAAGGATCTGCTAATACAGTTCATGGTATCGATACCCACTATGATATGCCTCATTTGACTCCATTCTTGAGACAGGTTGACTGGCATGGATCTTATACTGCTGCTGCTGGACACAATTTCTACACTGCTAGAAGTTTCCCTGAATCTTATTGGAACAAAATTGCTTTCGTAGCTGAGCCAACTGGACGTGTGCTTCACAATGCCCAAATCAATGCAAATGGCTCTGGATATACCGAAAAGAACAAATTCAATATTCTAGCGAGTTCAGACGAGTGGTTCTCTCCTGTTCACGCAGAAGTAGGTCCTGATGGAGCACTTTGGGTAGCTGATTGGTATAACTTTATTATCCAGCACAACCCAACTCCTAGAGGCTGGGAAAATGGAGAAGGTAATGCCTATATCAACCCGATGCGTGACCGTCAACATGGTAGAATCTATCGCGTAGTTTATAAAGGTGGTACACCATCCAAAACTTTCGACCTGAAAGATGCTTCCAACTCAGAGCTTATTGAGGCACTGAAGAGCGAAAATATGTTCTGGAGATTGACTGCTCAGCGTTTGATCGTAGAAAACAAAAACACTGAAGTCCTTTCTGATTTGTATAAAATCATTTCTGATCAGTCCACTGACGAAATCGGAATCAATGGTCCTGCAATCAATGCTCTTTGGGCTTTGCATGGTCTAGGCCAATTGGATGGAAGTAATAGAGAAGCAGATATGATTGTGGAGAAAGCTTTGAAGCATCCATCAGCTGGAGTTAGAAAGAATGCGTTGAGAGTCCTTCCTCCTACTCAAGAAACTTTGAAAGCTATTTTGGGTTCGGGAATCCTAGAGGATAAAGATCTTCATACTAGAAAATATGCATTCTTGACACTTTCAGAAATGCCTTTCTCCGAAGAAGCCTCCAAGCAATTGGTAAAAGCTGCTGCAAATGCTGAAAACGCCGACGATTCTTATTTGCCACAAGCCATTTTCTCAGCTGTTTTAGCTCATCCAACAGAGTTTGTTGACTTGGATCCTGCATTTGACAAAGAGGAAGAATTGACTTTGACTGAGAAAATTGCAAGAGGTTTGGTTAGTGAGCAATATCCTTTGGATCAGCGTAACTCCATCCTTTTCCCTCCAGATGCGAGAGGAAAAGAAATCTCTATCCGAATGATGATTTCCAAGGCGAATGATCCTTTGGAAGGAGTTTTGGTAGCTCAAGGAAATAATACGAATGGCTATAGCTTATACGTCATGGATGACAGATTGTATTTCGCAGTAGCTCAGAATGAAAAGCAAACCATCATCAGCTCTCCAAAAGGACTTCCTGAAGAATTGTTTACTATCGATGCAACTTTGGTAGAAGATGGATCTATGACGCTTAAAATAGATGGAGCTGAAGTAGCAAAAGGAAAAACTGCCGGATTGTTTACAGAAGAATTGACACCTAGCCGAGTAAGAGCTGGTACCAATGACAGTCGATATGTGGTTGGTAAATACGAAGGAACTTGGTGGTTCAACGGTAGATTAAGTAACAAATCTACTCTGGGCTTGAAAAAACCTGGTTCTGGAATGGCTTCTGGCTCAGAAGATACCTCAGCATCCAATGCCAATGGTACTTCTATGGTGAAAATCGCTGTTGTTCCTCATGAGATGAAATTCAACAAGTCTACTTTCACTGTGAAAGCAGGCTCTCAAGTAACAATCGATGTAGAAAACCCTGATTTCATGCAGCACAACCTGGTAATAGGTAAAAAAGGCACCATGGAAATCATCGGTAAAGCTGCTGATGAATTGGCAAGAGATCCAAAAGGAGCTGAACAAAATTATGTTCCAAATATCCCTGAAGTGATTGCGGCAACTGCGCTGGTTGATCCTGAAGGAGTAGAAACCATCGTCTTCACTGCACCTACAGAGCCAGGAGAATATCCATTTGTATGTACAGTCCCTGGACACTGGAGAATTATGTTTGGAACAATGATCGTAGAGTAAAATGGCATTAGACGTAAAATTTGGAGTCAGTACTTGGTTATGGACCTCCCCTTTTAACTCAGAAACCATAGCTCTATTTCCTAAGATCAAAGAATACGGATATGATGCAGTGGAAATCCCTGTAGAAGATCCTGACTTAATAAACATACCTGTTGTAGCAGATGCTTTAGCAAGTAATGGGTTAGCGCCCATTATTTGCGGGGCATTTGGACCTACACGTGATTTGACCAATGAGGATCCTAAGTTTCATCAGACCTGTTTTGATTACCTAGATCGATGCTTTGATATCGCAGCCCAATTAGGTGCCGGTTTTGTAGCTGGCCCAATGTATTCAGCTGTGGGAAAAGCAAGATTGGTTTCTCCTGAGCAGAAGAAAGTCGAATGGAATTTGGCAGTTACCAACTTGAGAAAAGTTTGTGAAAGAGCCAGAGTTCAGGGATTGGATATAGCAATCGAAACTTTAAATCGATTTGAAACCGACCTAATCAATACAGCTGGAGAACTCAAGCAATTGATCACAGATATCAATGAGCCAGAAGCCAAAGCTCTTTTGGATGGATTTCATATGAATATCGAGGAGCCAAGCATCGAAGAAGCTATCAAAACTGTTGGTGACAAATTGATCCATGTTCAGGTTTCCGAAAACTACAGAGGAACTCCTGGAACTGGGCAGACTAACTGGGCAGCTTGGAAAAGAGGCTTGGAAGCTGTCAATTACAAAGGAACGATCTCCATCGAAAGCTTTACTCCGGAAGTGAAAGAACTTGCTGGAGCAGTTTGTATCTGGAAACCATTGGTTCCAAGTCAAGATGGTTTTGCCAAAGAAGGATATGAATTTCTAAAATCCTGGGCAGCAGAATAAGAGTCAATTAACCATACAATAACCCTTTTTTAAAATAGATTATGAGTAAGAAACCAATCAACATAGCAATTATCGGCTTGGGTTTTGGAGCGGAATTTATTCCGATTTACCAAAAGCACCCATGGGCAAACATGTATGCAATTTGCCAAAGAAATAAAGAGAAAGCAGAGGAAATCGGTAAGGCTTTCGGAATCGAAAAAGTATATACCGATTACGACGAATTGCTAAAAGACCCAGACATCGACGCAGTTCATATCAATACTCCGATCCAGAATCACGCAGAGCAGTCCATTAAGGCGCTTCAGGCAGGCAAACATGTGGCATGTACAGTTCCAATGGCAACTTCTGTTGAAGATTGTAAAAAGATCGTAGAAGAATGTGAAAGAACTGGATTGACATATATGATGATGGAAACAGTGGTTTATAGCCGGGAATTCCTTTTCATCAAAGAGATGTATGAGAAAGGAGAATTGGGTAAACTTCAATTCTTGAGAGGTTCACACCAACAAGAAATGGCAGGCTGGCCAGGATACTGGGAAGGGCTCCCTCCTATGCATTATGCCACACACTGCGTAGGACCTGTTTTGGCATTGCCTAAAGGTGAAGCTGAATACGTTTCATGCTTCGGATCAGGAACGATTGATGAAAACCTGATTCCTAAATACGGTTCTCCATTTGCCATTGAGACTTGTCATATCAAAATGAAAGATTCTGATCTTTCTGCAGAAGTGACCAGATCTCTATTCAATACAGCACGTCAATACAGAGAAAGCTTTGATGTCTATGGTTCTGAAAAGTCCTTCGAATGGACTTTGATCGAGCATGAAGACTCAGTAATCCATACAGGTGAGGTTCCTGAGAAAGTAAAAATCCCTGATTACGCGCATTTACTGCCGGATGAAATCGCTGGATTTACCACACAGGGAGTGTATGACTCTGATGACAATCAACACTTGTCCTTTATCCAGGGTTCAGGTCACGGAGGTTCACATCCACATTTGGTTCATGAGTTTCTTTCGGCACTATATACAGAAAGAGCTCCTTATCCAGATGCAAGACAATCTGCCAACATTACTTGTGTAGGTATTTTGGCTCATGAATCAGCCATGGAAGGTGGAAAGATCAAATACCTTCCAGAATTTACTTTGAAAAAATAATTTGGGTTTAATATGAATTGGAAAAGGCAGCTTGGTTTCAAGCTGCCTTTTTTTGGCATTAAGAGAATGGAATTATTTGACTCTTTTCCCTTCAGCAGGAAACATATCCATCAATGAACCAGAAGCATTGTCATCATCTATTTTTTGAAGGCTGATATACACGTCATAGCCAGTAATAGTAAAATAAGCTGTCAGTTTACCTTCTTTAATTGTTACTGAAGACATTGCTTTTTCCTCTCCATCTGGAGTTTCCAAAAAATAGCCTTTTGTCGCACCGTCCACAGTTTCAAAACGCATAGGGATCGTCGCATTTCCTTGGGGAGTATCTTTGACCAAAACTTCCCATTTTCCATCAAAAGACTCTTCCACACTGGAAGGCAAATGGAAGGACATCAAAGAAAAAATAAATACTAAACTGAATAGGAATGTGTAGTTTTTGAGTTTCATGGCATTTTGGGTTGGATTAAATAATATTCTATTATATCCAAATGAAACAATAATAAAATTAAGTTCAAACAACCTAAGCAAAATAGTTGATTGACAAATATCAAAAATACCAAATAAAAAAGGAGTGGATTACTCCACTCCTTCCAACAAATTCATTTATTCAAAAGCCTAACGAGCAAACAAAGTCAAATTTTTCATAAACCAAGCTTTGTCACCACTTTGAGTGGTTTGAATCTTCAAGTATTTGAAAGCTTCTGTAGCATCCCAGCTTGAAGAGTTTACTCCAGGAAGACCAATTTCTTTTGTAACAGCAGTCCATTCGGTACCATCATTGGAAACCAATACCTGATATTCTACTGGGAATTCTTCATTTCCTGAATCAAATTGAACTTCAGTCAATATTTTAGCTTCTGGTAATTCAACCTGGAACCACATACCAGCTTCTTGATTACCATCTGTCTTCCAACCTTTGAAAGAAAAGCCATAGGAAGCATCTCTGGTGGAACCAACACCTCTTAAAGCTGTACTACTGGCTGTTGCTTTCCAAGTATCCAAAGCTGTCAAAGCTTTAGGAATTCCAGCTGATAGTTCTTCATAGGTATACATTCCCTCTTTATCTGCTGTTTCCTGACGAATCTTGGCCACATATTCAGGAGTCACAAAGCTTCCGCTATTCCCAAAATCATTTCTGATATATGAAATCACAGACGCGATATACTTATCATCGTTGGAATTCATGGCAATCATGACACCTTCATACATTTTTCCTTCAATGTCACCTGTAAGACCATGCAAAAGGGTTTTAACGGCATACTCTGGATGCCCCTGGATCCTTGGAGAACCTGAGAAAGCCGGAGCAATTAATTTGCCTTCACCAGCTGGTGATCCGAGTCCTTTTGGACCATGGCAAGTAGAACAATAACTATCAAAAATAGATTTACCCTGAACGAACAAAGCCTGTTCTTCAGGAGCAAATTTGGTATTCGCCACTTTTCTGGCTTCTTCCATCTTTTCCAATAATTGAGCTCCAATAACTTGAATACCATTTGCTGAATTGAATTTCATGGTGGATTGTATCAGGCTTTCCACCTCATCTATATTCAAAATATATGCACTCAAAAGGGCTTGAAGCGCTACATCAACATTTGGATCTTTGGTTCCTTCACGATAAATCTCAGCCAAACTCTTATTTCCATACTTGTATAAAGTTTCTCCAGCTCTCATTGCCTGCATTTGAACCTTAGGGCTTGAATCTTTGACTAAAGACTGAACCAACTCAGCTTTCAATTCTCCAAGACCTTCCAAAGTCCAAATAGCATGAATTCGAGCCAATTCATTTTCAGAATTATTAGCCATTTCTTCCAAAGCAGGGGCTATCGATTTATCCTGTCTCATGACCATGATCTGCTGAGCCATATCTCTCCACCATCCATTGGGATGTTCTAAGTGCTTAACCAACTCCGCACTGGTTTCATCATACATTCTAGGCTTTTCGGTATTTCTTGGCATTCCTTCATAGCTCAATCTCCAGATTCTACCATTTCCAATGACATCATCCATTTGATACTGCTGAATTTTAGTTCGAAGGTAACTTCCATCCTGAGTCCACTCCCCTTCTTGGATAATGCCTCGATACATATCGACGATATAAAGCGTGCCATCAGGAGCTGTAGCCATATCTACAGGTCTAAATAAAGGGTCTGTAGATTGAATGAATTCAGACTGTTCTTCACGGTAAACATTTTGAAGGTATGACAGTCCTTCTACCTTTTCCGTCTCAATACGGCGAATTATACGTCCTACAGGCTCGCCGTAGATATATTGATTGACAAGGTCAGCAGGAAGACGATCTCCCCGGAAAACATCATTTCCAGCAGCCCCTGTAACATTCCTCAATGAACCATCAGGTTTTGCCTCTTGCATACCTGGTTGGAAGTCAAAAAGCTTCACCAAACTGAATGGCTCTCTAAATCCTTCTTTCAAGCCACCTTTTACACTGAAATTTCCATAAACAATTGGGAATTGAAAACCTTGAGGAACTCCTCCTGCCCCATCCTGAAACCACTGCTGACCATAATTATCCTGAGTTACTCCCCATTGCCCCCATGGATTACCACTGGGTTCCTGAATCACTACGCCGTTTGGAGTCCATCTGATTCTCTTGGAATTATAGGTGCTGTACATCCAATTGTCCAATGTCCAAGTTAAAAAGCTCGTTTGGTGTTCCACATTCCCAGATCTTCCCAGTCCGGATGCAAAGAGTTCTTTTTTATCCGCCTGACCATCTCCATCTGTATCCGTGTATTTGTAAACATGATCCTCATTGGATTCCATGGAAAGAATACTATTTGGGCCAAATGGAACCACATAGCGAGGAAATACCAAGCTATCTAAGAATACTGTTCCCGTTTCATAAACCCCATCATCGTCCAAGTCTTCCCATCTTGAAATTTGGGAGGTTGGTAATAGCTCTCCATTTGCATCCAAATCCTGCATGTAAGTCCTTAACTCCAAAACATACATTCTACCATTGCCATCAAATTGGATGGCGGCTGGCTCCTTGATTTGAGGCTCAGAAAGAACAGGATCAATTTGATATCCCGGATGCAGTACAAAAGATTTCTTCTGCTCATTTGCTGAAAGAGGAACTACTGGCGGTTTGGGACTCAAATCAATCCCTTTCCAAATAGGAGATTCCATATCAATTCCTTCCGGCAACTGTACTACAGGGAATGGTTCTTCCAATCTAGAAGGATCCATTGATTCGGCAGGGCTTACATCAAAGGGAGACCTCTTTTGCTCACATGAAAAAGCAATACCAGAAATCAAAGCAGATACAACAAGGGCCTTATTGCTAAAACGCATAATGGTAATGGGTTAAAATTCTTTCGGATCAGGAATCCCAATCCTTCCAATTAAAAGGATCTACAAATTATGGGATTATTCCTTGTTGAGGGCAACCAGTTGCGTAAAAATTTCAAGAAAGATTAAACGTAAAGCTTAAAATTTTAAACAAAGGGATAATTGAAAGATTCATGGAATAGTGGAGGAAATAGTAAGTTCCATAAATATTCAATGAAGAATGAGGAATATTGAATAAAGAAGATTAAAACGATATTTATGCTGAACTAACCTCTCCTCTAGATGGGTGGTTTGCCCAATGTAATAAGTATCAATTGTTGGAGAATAGAGGAGTAAACAAAAAATTCAATATCCTTTCTTTAATTTAAAAAACTCCATAAAAGCAAAAAACCACCCATTTCTGAGTGGTTTTTTGAGCCCCTTGCCGGGATCGAACCAGCGACCTACTGATTACAAGTCAGTTGCTCTACCAGCTGAGCTAAAGAGGCTTTTTCCTTTAACGTGGTGCAAATATAGGCCTTCCCTTTATTCACTCCAAACTCTCAGAAATTAAAATTTAGAACTATCTCCTATCTTCCTTATTCTGAGAGAGAAAAATTTTAAAACTCTCTTAAGATCGAAAGCTTCTTTTTCAATTTTTCGATCTCATCTTCAGCTTTCTGAATCTTAACATCAAACTGGTCTTTCAATTTATCTGCAGTTTTGGAAGCTGCAAAGAACTCCAAGTTGTTTTTCCAAAGAGTAATATTGTTTTCCAAATCCGAAATCTGCTTTCTGATACCATGCTCCTTTTTATTCAAAGTCTTATTGGCATTAGGATCAGATTGAATACGGTTCAAATTCAAACGGAACAAGAAATCTTCTCTGTCAAAGCCATCATCTAGCTTCTCCAAATAAACATCCACAGCTTCCTTGAATTGAGCTTGGATATCTTTCATGTTCTTTCTAGGTACAAATCCAATTTCATTAAACTGATCAACCAAACCAGTCAATTCATCTTCGCTTGGATTTCCTTCAGCAGCACTTACGATCAATTCACAAATTGCTTGCTTCTTCTTGTAGTTTGCCTCATACTCAGAATTAGCCTGCTTATTGGAGTTTCTTCTATTATCAAAGAACGTATCACATGCAGCCTTAAATCTCTTATATAAGCTATCTCTGCTCTTTTCTGGAGTTGGACCTAGTTTCTTCCACTCTTGTTGAAGCCCAATCAAAGCATTAGCTGTATTTTGCCAATCTGTTGAGTCTTTCAACTCTTCAGCTTTTTCGATGAGACCCTCTGCCTTACTTTGGTTAGTAGCTCTGATTTCATCAAGCTCCTTAAAGAACATGTTCTTATTGTGGAAGAACTTCTTAAATGCAGTCCAAAATGATTTATTGATCTCTCTACCAGATTCTCTAGGTACAGGACCAATTTTTTCCCATTCTTTCTGTATTTCTAGAATCTCCTTGGTTTTGGAGTTCCACTCCTTGATTCTATCTGCCTTGAAATCAGCATATACGGCCAATTTCTCGATTAAAGCTTCTTTCTCAACTTGATTTTTCTTGAAGACTTCTTTCTGACCCTCATAGAATTCCTTTCTTCTGTCATAAACTGCATCTGAAGCAGTTTTGAATCGTTGCCAAAGCGCCTCTTGATCCTCTCTTGGAACTGGACCTATATGCTTGAATTCTTCATGAAGTTCATTTAAAGTTTTAATCGCTTCTTTCAAATCAGCAATTTCAGTTAAAGCTTCTGCTTTATCACATAACTCCAACTTACTCTCCAAGTTTTTCTTTCTATCAAGCTCTTTCAACTCAAAGTAGATCGATCTGTTATCATAGAATCGGTCCATCAATGCATTGTAATTAGCCCATAGACTTCTGTTTTGTGAAGAAGGTACAGGTCCTACCGATTTCCACTCTTCCTGAATAGCCTTGATGGCATTCATACTCAAAGTGGTTTCCTCTCCATCAACCAACTCTCGAAGTTTATTCAAGATTTCAGTTTTTACCTCCAAGTTTTTATCCTTTTGCTTCTCAGCCTCCTTACGGATTGAGGAAACTTGCTTCTTGAATTCGTAATAATAGGTATTGAAATCCCTTTCCTCATCGGAAGGTCTAAAATCAAAATCGTCTTCTGCTCCGCCATCAGCTTTGAATTTTTCCAAAGCCTCTTCTCTCTCCTTAGATGTAAACTCATCAAAGGCAGCCTTTATAGCATGAACAGTCTTATCCAATTTTAAAGGACTCAATCCCTCACCCAATTTTTCTTTGATGAGTTTCAAAAGTTGAGCCTTGGAAAGACCTTCCAAGTCCAATTCTTCTTCATGGTGTTCTTCCTCTTCTTCCTCATCATCAGATGAAGATTCTTCCTCAGAATCAACAGAGTCAACTACTTCTTTTTCAGTAGCTTCCTCTTCTTTAGCTGGAGTTTCACTTGAAGACGCTTCGGCTGCTACAGATTCTTCTGCAACAGGCTCTTCCTTAGGGCTAGGAGCTTCCACGGTTTCTTCTGGAGAAACCTCTTCTGTGGATGTATTTTCTACTTCTTGTTCTTTACCCTTTACCTCTGAATTTTCAGAAGCTTGGGTCACCTTGTCCTTGTCGGACAAATCATTACTTTTCTCGGTCATAAAAACGGAACTATTTCAAGGCAATATGGGCAAAAGTAGGGATTTTGCCTAATTTAATCTTGGGTCCATGGGATAATTTGCAATTACCTTAAACTCCCCTCCCATGTTTTTCAAAAGATTTCTCCACAATTCTTCAGGAGTCAGGTGAAAGGTCTCCCTATCGACCTCCTCTTTACAAATAATCCAAGTATCCTCAGTTAATTCATCTTTTAATTGGCCAGGAGCCCATCCAGAATATCCCAAGAAAAAGCGGATGTTTTCTAGATCAAAGGTCCCTGTTTTCAATCTGGATACCAACTCCTCAAAATCACCTCCCCACCAGAGATTTTCTCCAATCTGAATACTTCCTTCCAACTCCTTATTTCCCCAATAAACATAGTGAAGCGTATTTTGCTCAACTGGACCACCTACATAAACCTCTAAGTCAAGAAAATCAAAATCCTCTAGAATTTCATTTATTCTAAGTATGGATGGTTTATTGAAAACTAAGCCAAAACTTCCGTCTTCATTATGCTCACAAAGCAAAACTACTGAACGTGAAAAGTTCTCGTCTTGCAAAAAGGGTTCGGAGATCAACAAATCACCGACATTGGGGTTTGGAGTTTTTTCTTCACTCATAGGCACCAAGTTGGAATTTATGAAAGGAAAAATATATGTCTAAATTTTATAAATGCAATGGTCATCGTACTTTTATTCTGTTAAAATACTTTTGCCCCATCTACCATGGACATTTCATCAATACGTAAAGACTACAGCCTTAAGTCATTGGATATCAACAATGTAAACAAGGATCCTTTTCAACAATTCAGCGCTTGGTTCCAAGAAGCAATAGACTCTAAAGTTCTGGAAGTGAATGCAATGACTCTTTCCACACTCGGAAAAGATGGTTTTCCTAATGGAAGGATCGTTCTTTTGAAGGATGTTGATTACGGTTTTGTTTTCTTCACCAACTATTCAAGTGAAAAGGGTGAAGAATTAGCAGCTTGTCCAAAAGCTTCCCTTACTTTCTTCTGGCCTGAATTAGAAAGGCAAGTAAGGATCATGGGAAGAGTGGAAAAAGTAAGTGATGAGCTTTCTGATGAATATTATTTCAGTCGACCAGTTGGTTCACAAATCGGTGCTTGGGCTTCTCCTCAAAGTAAAAAGATTGGATCTAGAGAAGTATTAAATGAAAAGCAGGCTGAATTTGAGGGTTTATTTCAAAGAGAGAAAATCACCCGTCCACCTCATTGGGGTGGCTATAGAATATTACCAAAGCGATTGGAGTTTTGGCAAGGACGTCCAAGCAGGTTACATGACCGCATCATGTTCGAAAAAAATGAAAGCGGAAGTTGGACTATCTCCCGCCTTGCGCCATAATTATTTTAAATCAAATAAATCGTCTGTTCCAATCATTTTCTCTACGGTGAAACCCTCACCGTAGGTTTTCATGATTTTATGTCCCATTTCTCTGGATCTTGCTTCAATAAAAGGCAAGAAATCAGGTGTAGAAATAAAGCTCTCTGGCTCCTTGCTATTTGGATCATGAAACTGAGACTGGAATGCGAGAATACTTTTCACTTTGGTATCCCAAAATGGAGTGATATCCATCACGAAGTCAGGCTCAATGTAATTGTTCTGAATATAGTGATAGACGAATTTTGGTCTCCAAGCTTCCTGAGACTCACCATTCAACTTGGTTTCTATCTTTCTCAATCCACTCATAAAACAGGCATTGGTAGCTAAACTACCTCCTTTTCCATGATCTGGGTGCCGATCACGAATTGCGTTTGCCAAAACAATCTCTGGACGATATTTTCGAATCATTTTGATCAGTTCAAGCTGATGAGCTTCATCATCTTTATAATACACATCTTGGAACCCCATATTTTCACGAGCAGACAACCCCAAGATTCTACCAGCTTCTTCAGCCTCTTCGACTCGTAATTCAGGCGTACCTCTGGTACCCATCTCCCCTTTTGTGAAGTCAACGATACCAACTTTATGTCCTTTAGCTACATGAGCAGCAATTGTACCTGAACAACCTAATTCTGCATCATCGGGATGTGCAGCAAAAACTAAAATATCCAGTTTCATAATTATTTTATCTTACCCGAAGGTTTTGACCAATTCTCAATATACTGCGAGAAGAAATACCATTCATTCGAGTCAATGCACTAACTGACACTCCATATCTTCTTGCAATTGAACCCAAAGTATCTCCACTTTTCACTCGGTGATAAGCTCTTGCCCTTGCTTGAGCAATGTGCGAAAACGTTTCTGGAGTTATGGTAAATAGCTGATTTTTAATCCTATACTCCCCGAAATCATAAACATTCTCGGGGTCAAATGCGAGTCCTCTATACCTCATTTCATAATGAAGATGAGACCCAGTACTTCTTCCTGTACTTCCACCTTTGGCAATGATATCTCCCGCTTTTACCTCCTGTCCTACTTCTGCTACGAATTTGGATAAATGACCATAAAGTGTTTCCAAACCATTTTTATGTCTCACAACAACATAATATCCCCAACCATATCTATCGTATGATCTGACTCTGACAATCCCGTCAAATGTACTGTAAACAGGATCACCGGTATCCAAATCTAGGTCAGTTCCATAATGCCATCTTCTCCAGCGATAACCAAATCCTGATGTCTTCCTAGTCTCATCATCCAAAGGCATTTTCCAATCATAACCAAAGAATGGGTCGTAAAGCCTGATGTTGACAGAATCCTGAAAGTCCTTGATATCAAAATTATAGATATCAACTTTTTTAGAATCCCAAGCGGAGTAATATTCGTAGGCAGTTACCCAGATACTATCAATCTGAATTTGTTCAGAAACTTTTACCAGACGATTCGTCGGTGCCCAAATCATCACATTTTGATCTTCTGAAATAATGGATCTGACTTTTCCAAGATTCACATTATTTTCAAAAATCAAAGAGTCAGTAACAGTAGAAAGAGTCCTTAAATATGACTCTTGATCAAATCCTCTCAGCTCAATATTCTTTCTCTCTTGAGGTGTTACTGGGGTGGTAGAAGTATTCTTCTTTATAATCTTAGGAAAAATTTGAGCATTGGACTCAGTTAGTCCAATGCTCAAAAATATTCCTAGAATAAGTATCAGTTTGAGATACCGCATGAATTCTTTTAGTGATTTTCAGTTTCGGCCAAATACCGTTCTGCATCCAAAGCTGCCATACATCCTGTTCCGGCGGCAGTCACTGCCTGTCTGTAAACGTTGTCTTGAGCATCGCCACAAGCAAATACTCCTTCAATGTTTGTTTTGGCTGTTCCTGGAATCGTTTTGATGTACCCTGATTCATCCATATGAATGAAATCTTTGAATACCTCGGTGTTTGGTTGGTGACCAATAGCAACAAAGAAGCCAGAAATTTCAATTTCTTTCTTTTCCCCTGTTTTATTGTTCAAAATCCTCATACCGGTCACTTCCTGGTCACCTAAGACTTCTTCAGTCTCTGTATTCCAAAGGACTTCAATCTTAGGATTGTTCAAAACACGCTTTTGCATGATCTGGGAAGCTCTCATTTCTTCTCTCCTTACAAGCATGTAGACTTTGCTACAAATATTTGCCAGGTAAGAAGCTTCTTCACATGCTGTATCTCCAGCACCCACAATGGCCACTTCTTGACCACGGAAGAAAAATCCATCACAAACAGCACAAGCAGAAACTCCTCTACCGTTCAATCTGGTTTCACTTTCCAATCCTAGCCATTTAGCTGAAGCACCAGTAGAAATAATTACTGTGTCAGCATGAACAGTCACCTGATCATCAACCGTAACTACATGTGGTCTTGCAGAAAAATCTACTGCTGTAACTAATCCATAACGGACTTGCGTACCGAATTTTTCAGCTTGTTTTCTGAAATCCTCCATCATTTCAGGACCCATGATACCATCTGGATAGCCAGGATAATTTTCAACATCTGTGGTGATCGTCAATTGACCACCTGGCTGCCCTCCTGTGTATAAAACTGGATTCAAGCCTGCTCTAGAAGCATAAATAGCTGCAGTATAGCCTGCTGGTCCTGATCCAATAATCAGAACTTTAACTTTTTCAATTTCTTGACTCATCAACGGGATTCGTTAAATCGGGTAAATTTTGATATTTCTTAATTGGCAACAAAACTACTATATGTTAAAATTCCCAAAAGTGATATTTATCTCATGGGAATCCAGTTAGTAATTTTGAAATGGGTAAAAATAAAAAAAGGGGTCTGAAACCCCTTTTTTGAATTATCCTAGATAAGGCTTCAATGTCTTACTTCTAGAAGTATGTCTCAGCCTTCGAATCGCCTTTTCTTTGATCTGTCTTACACGCTCTCGAGTCAGATTGAACTTCTCTCCAATTTCCTCAAGCGTCATGGCATGCTCACCATTCAAACCAAAGTACAAAGTGATCACGTCAGCTTCTCTTTGTGTCAAAGTAGACAAGGCTCTCTGAACTTCCTTTCTCAAAGAATCATTCATTAGACCATCATCTGGCTTTTCATCACCATCATTTTCCAATACGTCCAACAAGCTATTTTCTTCACCTTGTACAAAAGGTGCATCCATAGATACGTGACGACCGGAAATTTTCATAGTGTCTACCACCTCAGAGGCGGTGACTTCCAATACTTCAGCCAGTTCTTCTGGAGATGGCTCACGCTCGAACTTTTGCTCCAACTCACTGAAAGTTTTGGAAATTTTATTCAATGAACCAACTCGGTTCAATGGAAGTCTTACGATACGGGACTGCTCAGCCAAAGCCTGAAGGATTGACTGACGGATCCACCATACTGCGTAAGAGATGAATTTAAAACCACGAGTCTCATCAAAACGCTGTGCAGCTTTGATCAAACCTAGGTTTCCTTCATTAATCAAATCTCCCAAAGAAAGACCCTGGTTCTGATATTGCTTGGCTACAGAAACCACAAATCGAAGGTTTGCCTTGGTTAATTTTTCCAATGCCAATTGATCGCCCTCACGGATTCTCTTGGCTAACACTACTTCTTCGTCTGCAGTTAACAGATCCACCTTACCAATCTCTTGAAGGTATTTGTCCAATGATTGGGACTCTCTATTGGTAATCTGTTTGCTAATTTTTAGCTGCCTCATTCAGAATTTTGATTGATGTATTTGAAATTAAGTTAATGAATTTAATCAATAGAAACTTAAGACTCCTTTTTTGGTTCCTGTTTTTCAGGTTTTGGCAATAGAACCTTTCTAGAAAGCTTGAATTTACCAGTCTTTTTGTCAATGTCTATCAACTTAACCATAATTTCTTCTCCTGGTTCCAAGACACCGTCCATGCTTTCCAAACGTTCCCATTTGATTTCGGATATATGAAGTAAACCATCTTTACCTGGCATAAATTCCACAAATGCGCCAAATGGTTGAATATTCTTCACTTTTCCAGTATAGGTCTCTCCGATTTCCGGCTGAGCCACTATAGCTTTGATACGTGCCAAAGCTGCATTTAGGTTTTCTTGATTTGCAGAGAATACGTTAATTTTTCCTTGATTGTCAATCTCTTCGATTACAATCGTAGTGTTCGTATCCTTTTGCATCTCTTGGATTACTTTACCACCTGGTCCGATCACAGCACCGATCAATTCCTTAGGAATGAACATAGTGAAAGATCTTGGAGTATGAGGCTTCAAGTCAGCTTTAGGAGCAGCCAAAGTTTTAGAAATCTCATCTAAGATGTGTAATCTACCTTCTTTCGCTTGATACAATGCTTCTTTCAAAACATTGTAATCCAATCCTTCAACTTTCAAGTCCATCTGACAAGCAGTGATACCCGCTGCTGTACCTGTTACTTTGAAATCCATATCACCTAGATGATCTTCATCTCCTAGAATGTCGGAAAGAATAGAATAGTTCCCTGTCTTCGAATCAGAAATCATTCCCATTGCAATTCCAGTTACTGGAGCTTTGATTTGAACACCAGCATCCATCATTGCCAAAGCACCAGCACAAACTGTAGCCATGGAAGATGAACCATTGGATTCAAGAATATCAGAAACTACACGGATAGTGTATGGGTTTTCAGTTTCAGGTGGAAGAACCTTTTTCAAAGCTCTCATGGCTAAGTTACCATGACCAACCTCTCTTCTACCTGGACCTCTGTTTGGCTTAACTTCACCTGTTGAGAATCCTGGGAAATTGTAATGCAAAAAGAATTTGTTGTAACCTGAGATTACAGCACCATCAATCATCTGCTCATCCATTTTGGTACCCAAAGTACATGTGGTGATAGATTGAGTTTCACCTCTTGTGAAAACTGCAGAACCGTGAGCTGAAGGAAGGTAATCAACAACAGACCAGATAGGTCTTACTTCATTTAATTTTCTTCCGTCCAGTCTTTTCTTTTCATTCAAAGTCAGGTTTCTGGCAGCTTCTTTATGGATTTTATGGAAGTAAGGTCCGATCAAGCTAGCTTCAAACTCATGCTCTTCTCCCAAACTTTCAACGAACTCATCTTTAATGGCTTTCACCAATTCAGAACGTTCGGATTTATTAGCAATTTGTTTGCTTACAGAATCGTACAATTTTTCATACAATTCAGTTTTCATTTTTTCGTAAAGAGCTTCGTCAGATTTCTCATGACAATACTCTCTTTTGGTCTCTTTACCAACCAATTTGGTCAACTCGATTTGAGCCTCGCAATGTCTTTTGATCTCTTCGTGGGCAAATTGTAAAGCCTCTACCATCTCGTCCTCAGAGATTTCGTTAGCTTCACCTTCCACCATCAAAATATAATCCAAAGAACCAGCAACGATGAATTCCAAAGATGCTTTTTCCAATTCAGATGGACTTGGGTTGATGACCAATGTTCCATCAATTTTCGCAACTCTGACTTCTGAAATAGGTCCATTGAAAGGAATATCAGAAACAGCCAAAGCTGAAGATGCAGCCAATCCAGCCAATGCATCAGGTAGCACATCTTCATCAGAAGACATTAGGGTGATTGCTACTTGGGTATCCGCATGATAATCATCCGGGAAAATAGGTCTGATCGCTCGATCAACTATACGGCTGATCAAAATTTCATAATCGGAAAGTCTTCCTTCTCTTTTCAAAAAGCCTCCTGGGATTTTTCCTGAGGAAGCGAATTTTTCTTGGTAATCAACAGATAGTGGTAAAAAGTCTACTCCTTCTTGAGCTTCTTTCTTTGAAACAACTGTAGCCAATAACATGGCCTTCCCCATCCGTACTACTACAGAACCATCTGCTTGTTTGGCTAAAGCTCCGGTTTCGATGGTGATTTCTCTACCATCTGACAAGGTGATGGTCTTAGTGATTAAGTTTGGTAACATAAGTAATTATTAGTAATTCTTCTTTCGTTTTAAAAATAAAGGCATCCAGCTTAAAAAGAAAAAAAGTAAGGTTCTCAACAAAGAGAACCTTACCAAGGATTATTTTCTGATTCCTAGTTCGGCGATGATTGATCTGTATCGCTCGATATCTTTCTTGTGAAGGTAGTCCAACAAGCTTCTTCTCTTACCTACTAGCTTCAATAAGCCAAGTCTTGTGGAGTGATCTTTTTTATTTGACTTCAAATGCTCAGTCAAATGCTTGATTCTGTGAGTGAACAGAGCAATCTGAGACTCAGGAGATCCTGTGTCAGTAGCAGATTTTAACCGTCCATGATTTTGAAACAACTCTTGTTTTTTCTCTGATGTTAAATACATGTTTAGCTAAATTAATTAAAACAGCTACAAAGGTAAGGTTATTATTCCGAAAATAAAATATTATGCCTCAACAGTATTTTTCTTAAACAGCCTTTTCTTCACTCCTTTCCACCATTCTAAATAGAAATCAGGCTCAAATAAACGAGCATCTTTTCTGGCTTGCTTCAAAAAGAATAAGCCAAAAGGCAATAGCATAACACAGGAAAACCAAGTCCCGATTAGAGGGTCTGTCAACCCTTCTTTGGCCCACTTTTCTCCAGTGATTGTCAGCATGTAATAGACAATGAAAAAGATAATGGAAACCAATACCGGCATTCCCAATCCTCCTTTTTTGATAATAGCTCCCAAAGGCGCCCCAATTAGAAACATCACGAAGCACGCAAAGGCTTGGGTATACTTCTGATACCAGGCAATCTCAAAGCGACGATACTCTCTTTCGTAGTTTTCAATTTGCGTCTTTTTGATTCCAAAATTATTCTTCAAACTTCGAGAATTGTTCAAAGCCATGGTGATGGCATTCGATCGATACCCTCTTTTGAAAACTGCTGAATCAATTAGTTCCTTTTCTCTTGCTGTAAGTGGAGTTGTCCTCCTATTTTTACTTAATACAACTCTTGTATCTTCTATTGGATTAGCAACTAAGTCCTCCTCCTCTTCTTTCGAAAGATCTCTTTCCTTTCGCTTGAGAGTTTTGGCTTGGAAAATTGAATCTGATTTTGCGAGATTCCCATTGGTTTTAACCGATAAAACTTTTCCAGAATCTTGTTGGGCTTTCAATTTATCCTCGGGGTTTGAAACCAAAACTTTTGAGGTATCTGGCTCCATGGCAAGCTTTTTGGCTTGGTTTAGAGAGTCTTGAATTGCCCTCATTTTTTCTGTTTTATCTTTTCTAATTGAATCATCAATAGCTTTCCGGTCCAAAATCTCTGCTACAGGGTCAAGTCCTCTCTCCCGAGCAAAAAATGGATAAATACCTTCTGCACTCTGATAAGTATTAAATTTCTCATCATTGATTTTTGTATAGATAGAATCAAGACCATCTTTAATCTGAGAAATATTTTTAATAGCACGATTGGTTGACCAAAGATCTTCAGGAGTTCTACTTAGCTGAAACTCATCCATGCTAAAGATGATAACATTCTCATCAAATGTGGATCTATCAAATGGTACGGGATTTTCATTAATCCCACGCATAGCTCTATCCTCACTATAATTAGTACCATGATAAAGGGTCAATTTCATGTAGTTCTCATTAAAGAACTTTTCCATTCGACCAGAGTCTGCAACAGTAACTTCTAAGTTTCCTAGTTGCCCATTCTTCGTACTATAAATGATAATGTCTTTTAGGTCATTGTCTCCAATCTTCTCATTGACCTTGATACTAAACCCTGGAATACCTGCATAAAAAATCCCTTCTCGGATATCCAAAGCCGGAGACTTCATTCGAATATCATACAAAAGCCCAAAAGTCTTTAGATTGACTTTGGGAACAACGAAGTTATTGGATAAAAAAGCCGCAATAACCAAAAAGACAGTAAAAACAGCTATTGGCCTTAAAGCTCTTACCAATGAGATACCGGAACTTTTGATTGCTGTCAACTCAAAATGCTCACCCAGATTCCCAAAAGTCATCAAACTGGAAAGCAAAACTGCTAACGGAAGCGCCATAGGAGAAATACTCACAACAAAGTATCCTATCAATTCGGCATAGACCCAAAAGCTAAGTCCTTTCCCAAATATTTCATCGAAATACTTGAGCATGTTGACGATTAGCAAAATGAAATCAACAACTACAAAAGTCAATAAAAATGGGCCTATAAAAGACCCAAGAATTAATTTATCTAATTTCTTCATGACACCTCTGCTACTTTGTTCCTAACGGGACCTAGTATTGGATGTTCAAATTTGGTGAATTCATTGAAATTAACCTCCTATTATTTCTTTCAATTTTCCTATTAATCCATCCCAGATAGCCACAGACTCTTCGTCATCATAGCCATCCGAATAATCTATGACTTTCAAAAACATGGTCTGGGTCAATTCATTTTCTTCCAACTTAAATTCAATGTAGGCATGATCTGACTCTATTGGATCTTTAGGATCAAAGAACTCAAATTTAATGTGGGAATTACTTCTAATTGATGCGATTTTAGCGTAGTGCTCCTCATTATCAAAATCGAAAATAAAGTCCTTATCCTCATTGATACGCACTTCATCGGCAAACCACTCCTCTAAACCACTAGCAGTACTCAAATATTGGAAAATTATTTTTTTGGAGGCATTGATTTGATAATCAGCTACAAACTTGTTTTTAACCATGATTTTTAAATTATCCAGCGTGAAAATTTCACTTTTTTAAAGAACGTCAACTTGCATTTCACAGTACAAGACCTCATATTTGCATTCCCAATTCGAACGGGAGGGTTACTAAATGAAAATAAAAGATTTTCAGCCCAAGTATTTTGAACTTCGACTGTGCTTTAATATAGGCATTAATTCGAAATATCAATACTTAAAAAAGATTAATGGATAAAATTATAACCATCAAATCTTGATCAAAGAATCAAGCAGGTTTTAATAGATATTTGGCGAGGTAGCTCAGTTGGTTAGAGCGCAGGATTCATAACCCTGAGGTCACGGGTTCAACTCCCGTCCTCGCTACAAAGGCTTTCAGAAATGGAAGCCTTTTTTATTTTACACCTATGAAATCTTACTATATGGCATTTTGAATTTTGCTCCTTAAGAAAGAAGGTTAAATTCAGGCATTTAATTCTCCACAAAGTATCTATCTATTCATGTGATCATAAGGAATTAAAATTCCTATTTTTAATGAATGACATCACCCAAAATAAAGAATCCACCCACCTCATTTTTTGAAAAATTAAAATTTCTTGGACCTGGGTTTATCCTTTCTGCCTCCATCGTCGGATCAGGAGAATTAATAGCGACCACCGTATTGGGTGCAGAAGGTGGGTTCATTACATTTTGGGTTATTTTAGTGAGTTGTTTGGTAAAAGTTGCCATCCAATTAGAGTTTGGTAAAAACAGTATCATTACAGGAAATCCTATGATGAAAAATTTCACTGAATTGCCGGGGCCTGGCAAGTGGGCTGTATGGATGACATTTTTGTTGACTTCATTTAAAATAGTCCAAGTTGGTGGCATGATCGGGGGCGCTGCAATTGCCTTGAACTTACTATTTCCCTTCCTCTCCCCATTCCACCTCGTTTTTGTGCTCGGGATAGTTTCTAGTTTATTGATCTTCAAGAACTATTATTTTGTGGTTGAGCGGACATCTATTCTCCTGGTCTTTGCATTTACTGTTTTCACCTTAGTTTCCCTGACCGCTGTCAATTTCAGCCCATATGGCTTCTCTTTCAATGACGTGGTGAGCGGATTGACTTTTCAACTACCCCCTCATTTGATCTTTGTGGCAATAGGGGCATTTGGAATTACAGGAGTAGCTAGTGATGAAATCATTGCATATACCTATTGGTGTCAGGAAAAAGGTTACGCCAAGTTTTCAGGCGTAAATGATGGAAGTGAGGCTTGGAAAAATCGAGCTAACGGTTGGATCAAAATCATGTATCTTGACGCAATTGTTGCCATGATCATCTATACCCTTGTCACAGCTGCATTTTACTTATTGGGAGCATCCATATTGCATGGAAACACTGCAATACCTGCTGGAAATGAGTTGATAGAGACTTTAGCGAATATATATACTGAAACCCTCGGAGAAAAAGCTAAAGACGTCTACATCCTAGGTTCCTTTTTTGTCCTTTTTTCAAGTGTTTTTGCAACACTCGCCTACTGGACACGCCTATTTCCTGATATTTTTGGTGAGCTAGGTTGGATCAATTGGCCTCATGAAAAATCAAGGGCTAAATGGGTAGCTATTCTATCTTGGAGCTTCCCAGTACTTTGGGCTTTTGCATTTGTATTTGTAAAGCTTCCAGCCTTCATGGTTTTATTTGGTGGAGTGGTCGGCTCCATCCTATTACTTTTGGTTGTATATGCAGCTATACACTTTAGATTAAAAAATAATCCGTTGAACTTGGCCTCAGGAAACTTTTCTAGTTTCTTGTTTTGGTTAAGCGTGATTTCAATTGGCGCAGTTTCACTCTATGGGATCATTAAGCTTTTTTGACAAATCTCCCTTCCTATTGCTTTTGAAACTTATCTAACACCAAGACCATGTCTTGATTCTTGATATTTTCAATGACTAGGAAATGATCATCATAGCTAATTTCAGCTTTTTCATAGGAGCTGGAAACTGGATTAAACCATTTAGCATCAAACATTTCATTTTTCATATTGTATATCTCGACCGTCTCTTTTATAGGTATATACAAAACTATTTTGGATCTATCTTCATTAGCAACTACCGATACAAAATGACTAAAATCATCATCTCCTGGTTGGTATACTAATAAATCTGTAGCCGGTTTCAATTCCCACCACTCCATAGAAGTAAAAAACTCATGTAGATACCCCATTTGAATACTTCCTGGTAACTCTAGGCTTTCTTTCCAGCGGCTTACATGTCCAGAAGGCCCATGGTTTTCGATCTCCTCTCCTTCTCTGAGCCAAGGCCAGATTCCATTTGCTCCATACGTTATTCCGGCAACTGGAGCTGCAAAAACAGACCAATACCATGCGTTTCTAATATCCCGAGGACTGGCATCCTTTCTAATATCTTCATAAAGCGGCTCAGTATTTATAAAAGGTAAAGGACGAATCTTGGACCAACGATCAGAAATTGGTCCTTTATTAATCCAGTTGACTGTTCCTTCAGCTTTGGAGTGTGAGGACTGATAGGTATATACCTCATACCATGGTTCATCTTCATAAGTATCACCAACCCAACTCAAACCATGCGGATGGAGTGTCACCAAACCTTGATATTTTCCTTCACCAAAAACCTCCTCCCCGATTGATTTCCAGCGATCTTCCAGATCTCCGTAATACTTCCCATCCCCACCCAAATTCCACAAAACATGATTTCCTTGATATCTGGCGACTATGTATTTGGCAAGTATGACAGCCTCTCTGATTGGCAAATAGTATCCCGGACTAAACTCAGTTCCCTCACCAAATGGCAAAGCCCATAAAATCACCGGTGAAACCAACAAACCTTTTCGATTAGCCTCTTCTACCCTTTCATCGATTCTTTTGAAAAATTCGGGATTGATCTGGATATGTCCACTTCCAGTAAAAGCTACCTCTCCTTCCCCATTTTTTTCACTTCCTCTCCACTGGGTCGTCACCAATTGGATCGTATTGTAGGAATTCTCGAGCCTGTTCTTCAAATAATACTCCCATTCCTCAGAAGTTGATTTTAATGCTCCATTCCAAGCAGTACAAGCTGTCCAAAAGAAAGGAGTACCATCTTGATGCCTAAGCTGATAAGTTCCCGGAAAATGGACAATGGGCCCCTTTTGAAAAAGGTCAAGGTCGCTTTCTGGAGCAGTACACTCAAATGTCCCCTCAATATTGTTTAAACCAGTATTTTCTTGGTCAGAGGAACTGGAAACAAAAACCCATGTCCCAATCTCATCGGGCATAAAACGAACTTTCCAGGAATTTCCGCCATCCCAAAAGCCGCGAACAGTCTTCTTTACCCCAGTTGGAGAGGTAAATATTATTTCAAAATTCTGAACTTGATAAATCGGATCTGAATATTCTTTCGAACTCTTGAATTCATACTCAAACCGGTCATAAACCGGGACTTGACCAAAAGTCAAAGTGGAGATTGAAAATAATACAATACTAAAAATAAAAGATTTCGAGTTCATGATTTAACAACTAGATTAGCAACAGTCAAGATAACAGAATTCTATTATTTCACTCAACCTTTTGATATACACGCACATAATCAACGAGATATTTACCTGGGAATTCTGAATTACTTGGATCGCCACCATTGGAGCCAATGGCCATATTCAACAGGATATAATGTGGTTGATGAAAAGGATTACTTCCATCTGGATTGATGGTTTCCTCCAAATTGACCTCATTCAAAACCTGATCATCCAAGGATAGGATGATTTTCTTTTCATCCCACACCATTTTCCAAATGTGATACTTCTGTGGCCATTCTGGATCTTTCTCTAAAAAATCTTTAAAGGTGATCTTTGCCTCATCCCATGCAGCTCTCTTATCAGGATGAGCCCAAGCCGCATTGGCTAAAATAGTGGCTTCCCCATCCACTCGGTAATATTCCATCACATCAACCTCCCCATTGGCTGGCCAGCCTTTTTCCATACCCACCGTCCAGATAGCAGGCCACATTCCCAAAGCTGTATCTATTTTTGCTCTGACCTCAAGTATCCCGAATTGGAAGGAATAGTTCCCCCTTGTATGAATTAAAGAGGAGCTGTACTCAGCAAACTCTCTATTCTTCCTCCAATCTTGACTCTCAGGATCAAATTTTGAATTTGGAA
Organism: Algoriphagus sp. PAP.12; assembly: GCF_026652115.1. Lineage (GTDB taxonomy): Bacteria > Bacteroidota > Bacteroidia > Cytophagales > Cyclobacteriaceae > Algoriphagus. The sequence goes on from NZ_JAPPSQ010000003.1 coordinate 121,695, forward strand.
TCTTTTCCCTCTTTCCTGTAATCACCAAATTTCCATCTTTTACTTCGGCGTTTTCCGGTTGATACCATTGGAGTTCATTGTTGCGAACAAAACCATGCTCATGAGACCAAAAAGTAGAATCTGGTTTTCCGGAATAATCGAATTCATCTCCCCAAACTAAATCAAAGCCTTCGTATGGGCCTGATGTATTAATTTCTTCTGAGTCTTGATTTTGTGAAGAAGATGGTTGGCACTGGAAAAAAATCAGACTAATAATAAGGAAAACTGGGATTCGGTTGGTTTGCATAAGGAAGGTTTGATTGAATTCTAAAAATAAACCTTCCAAAAAATCTTCGGCACCCATTAAAATAAAAAAGCCTTCCCGGGTAGGAAGGCTTTCCGCTAAATAAGGTAAGCAAACCTTATTTAACTCTTTCAACTACAGCTTTGAATGCCTCTGGGTGGTTCATAGCCAAATCAGCCAAAACCTTACGGTTTAGCTCAATGTCAGCTTTTTTCAACATACCCATGAATTGAGAATAGGAAATACCGTGCTCTCTAGCACCGGCGTTGATACGTTGGATCCACAAAGCTCTGAATTCTCTTTTCTTCGCTTTTCTGTCTCTGTACGCATACTGAAGACCTTTCTCATACTTGTTTTTTGCTACAGTCCATACGTTGCTACCTCTTCCGAAGTAACCTCTTGTGGCTTTAAGCACTTTTTTTCTTCTTGCTCTTGACGCTACTGCGTTTACTGATCTAGGCATAATCTTTTGTTTTTTGACACTTGGTGTTCCGATTTCTCGAACTCTTTAGACCAAAGCATCTGGTGAATAAATAAACCTTAATTTTTAAAACAGGTTGATCAGATTCTCAACATGTCTCTTACTCTACCCTCATCGGATTCGTGAACCAAACCAGCTTTGGTCAGTTCTCTCTTTCTTTTGGTAGACTTCTTAGTTAGGATGTGGCTTTTGAAAGCGTGTTTCCTTTTGATTTTTCCTGTTCCGGTCAAAGCGAATCGCTTCTTAGCGGAAGATTTGGTTTTTACTTTTGGCATTTTGCTGTTTGTATTTAGTTGAAATTATTTCTTCGCTTGCTTCGGCGCGATGAAGATGCTCATTCTTTTTCCTTCCAATTTAGGAAGCTGCTCCACTGCTCCGTAATCTTCCAGAGCCTGTGCGAACCTCAACAATAACATCTCACCTCTTTCCTTAAATACAATACTTCTACCGACGAAGTGCACATAAGCTTTGACTTTGGCACCTTCTTTCAAGAAGTTGATGGCATGCTTCAATTTGAAATTGTAGTCATGTTCATCCGTATTAGGTCCGAACCGAATTTCTTTCAAAACAACCTTTGCCGCATTGGCTTTAATCTCTTTTTGTTTCTTCTTCTGCTCGTATTTGAATTTGGCATAATCCAAAATCTTACAAACAGGAGGATTCACATTCGGAGAAATCTCTACTAGATCGAGGTCATTGTCTTGGGCAAGTTTTAGTGCTTTATCTAGTGAAAGGACGGCATTTCCGCCATCTACGTATTCACCTACTAATCGTACTTCTCTGGCCCTAATTCTCTGGTTCACCTTATATGGTTCTTCCTGTCGACCTCTTTTTGGATTTCTGTCTCTCAAGTTAGCTTTAGTTGTTTTTTTGAAATTGACTGCAAATATCGGAATTATTTCTAAATTCTAAAAAGCAGAAGAAAATTTTCCAATTTTATTCTCTACTCAGTGATTCTGAAATAATCCCTTGAAAATACTTTATAAACTCCTCCGGTGAGAAGTTACCGATGTCTCCCTCCCCGTGTTTGCGGACAGAAAGTTTTCTTTCTTCTTGTTCTTTTTCCCCTACAATGATCATAAAAGGGATTTTTTTCACTTCGGCATCTCTGATTTTTCGACCGATTTTTTCATCACGATTGTCGATAGACCCTGAAATGTCATGCTCGTCTAAAATAGCTTTAATTTCTTCAGCATACCCAACAAATTTCTCAGAAATAGGCAAAATAGTCAATTGCTCTGGAGAAAGCCAAAGTGGGAAATTACCAGCACAGTGCTCGATTAAAACTGCCACAAAGCGTTCCAAAGAACCAAAAGGTGCTCTGTGGATCATCACTGGTCGGTGCTTTTGATTGTCCGAGCCAATGTATTCCAATTGGAATCTATCTGGCAACTGGTAGTCTACCTGAATAGTTCCCAACTGCCACTTTCTACCCAAAGCATCTTTCACCATAAAGTCCAGCTTAGGACCATAGAATGCCGCTTCACCTAATTCAGTGACGGTATTCAAGCCTTTTTCAGCCGCTGCTTCAATGATCGCAGTTTCAGCTTTGTTCCAAGCTTCATCTCCTCCGATGTATTTGGATGGATTTTCCGGATCTCTCAAAGAAATCTGAGCGGTATAATCATCAAAGCCCAAAGCCTTGAATACATACAATACCAAGTCGATTACCTTGATAAATTCCTCTTTCACCTGATCAGGTCTACAGAAAATGTGTGCATCATCCTGAGTAAATCCTCTTACACGGGTCAATCCATGTAATTCACCGCTTTGCTCGTATCTATAAACAGTTCCAAATTCCGCATAACGGATAGGAAGCTCTTTGTAAGAACGTGGCTTATATTTGTAAATCTCACAATGGTGAGGGCAGTTCATCGGTTTCAATAGAAACTCCTCCCCTTCGTTTGGAGTAGCTATCGGCTGGAAAGAATCCTTTCCATATTTTTCATAGTGTCCTGAAGTCTCATACAATGCCTTATGGCCGATATGAGGAGTAGTTACTTGCTGATATCCAGACTTATCCTGAGCTTTTTTCAAGAAGTTCACCAGTCTTTCTCTCAACAAAGTACCTTTTGGCAACCACAATGGAAGTCCCATTCCTACCTTTTCAGAGAAGGTAAAAAGCTCCAATTCACGTCCCAGTTTTCTGTGGTCACGCTTCTTGGCTTCTTCCAACATGGTCATGTATTCCTGAAGCTCTTTGGCCTTCGGGAAAGTCACCCCGTAAATACGAGTCAACATTTTGCGGTTTTCATCACCTCTCCAATACGCACCAGCGATATTGGTCAACTTCACTGCTTTGATGAAACCGGTATTCGGGATATGAGGTCCACGGCAAAGATCCGTGAAATTTCCTTGCTCATAGAACGTAATCGAACCATCTTCCAATCCTTCCAACAGGTCTAATTTGTATTCGTCGCCTTTCTCCTGGAAGTAGCTAACAGCATCTTGCTTAGAAATATCCTTTCTAACATACTCATTCTTTTGGCGAGCCAATTCGATCATCTTCTGTTCGATCTTTTCTAGCTCAGCACCTTCCAAGGTATGATCACCGAAATCTACATCATAGTAAAATCCTGTTTCGATTGGAGGTCCAATACCAAATTTGATTCCTGGATACAATGCTTCCAAAGCTTCCGCCAACAAGTGGGCAGATGAATGCCAGAAGGTGTTTTTTCCATCACCGTCATTCCAAGTAAGCAATTGTACATCTGCATCAGCCTCGATCGGGCGGGTAGCATCCCAAACCTGACCATTTACTTTCGCAGCAAGAACGTTCCTAGCCAAACCCTCGCTGATACTGGCAGCAATCTGTAGCCCGGTAGTTCCTTGTTCATACTCCCTCACCGATCCATCCGGCAGGGTAATTTTAATTTGTTGTGACATAAAATTGTGTTGGCCTATACAAACAGGCAATTGGTTTAAGCTGCAAATATGCCAAATGTGTATTCAAAGGAAAAATTTCAGGGAAGGGAATAATGAAAAGAACCGTTATTTCTTTAGGGTATAAATAATAAGAACTGGATTTTCAGAATCTTTGGCTGCTGTAGCCACTTCAGCAAACTTTTTCCCTTTTCCATTGATATAGGATTCAAAGGCTTCTTCCCCGAATTCTTCTTTTTTCTTCATTAAACTTTCAAAAAGGGAAACTCCAGGGATTCTTTTCCCCATTTTTCTCTCTCCAAATCTCAAATATGGGAAATAGTTGTTTCCCGATTCATCTAAGTCATTTTCAATATTAAAATTCAAGACTGCCGTTTCCCTATTATTTCGATCATAAAAGACTGAGTAATTCTTTTCTTCGTAACTAAATCGAGCAAACAAAAAGTCTTCTCCAACATTCCAAAAATAAGGCACAAAGTAGAGCTTAGCCCTTTTATTGATAAATTCCATTTCTTCCAAGCCATTCAATTCTTCACTGTTCCGTTTTAGCTCCTCCAAATCCTGAGCATAGCTTCCATAATCAAACACCAATCGGGGAACAAACTCTTCATTTTGCAATTGAAAAATTGTGTCCTGAAATGGCATAGTATAATACAAACCCTCACCATTTTTAATCAGATTATATCTTTCAGAATAATTTCCATAGTAGCGACCTTCTACAATTGGAAAAAAATAAGTGGTATCCTGAAATTCTGAATTGACTGAACGGACAAGATAATCATCAACCTGAAAGCTCTCACTGAAAAAATAAAAGCGGTTTAGCTTTTCCATAAATACCCCTCCTTTTACACCAAAAGGTAATTTTTCCTCTTTTAAAAAATTTCCATCGAAATCAAACCACATAAATTTTGAAGGATAAACCCCCAACAAAAGAATCTGATTATCATGAACCATAAAATTATCCAGATCCAAGTACTTTTCGGGTCCATCACCATAGGCACGAATTTGACTCAGGTAATTCCCTTTTTTATCAAAGATTTTGACACACTTACATCCAAAAACATCGAGGATCAGGATTTTATCTCCATAAAATTCAATTTTATTCAAACCAGCACCCAATTGAGCTTCTTCAGAATCATCTTTCAGCCAGATATAGTCAACCTCTGGCTCGAAAAATTCAGAAAGTTTACCATCATAGGCATTCGATAAATCAATGGAAATGACCTCAAGGTCATCTTGCGATAAGTTTTCACCTATTTCGGAACAAGAAAAAAGCAAAATCGACAAAAGAATAGATACAGCTAAAAGTTTCATCCTTAAAACTAAGGAATTCACCAAATCTAAGAAACAGACTTATAAAATTATCTGAGCGCTGACTTTCACCACAAATGGCTTGGCATCTGGTGCATCCAGATAGGTCATGCGGTGGAAAAAGTCCACTCGGAAGAATTTAAAAATATTCTCAACACCATAGCCCAGTTCCACATAAGGCCGATTTGGATCCAGCCTGCCAAAGCTTTCCAAGGTATTTCCTTCAGGATCCACTCCTGGAACATTGAGGATATTTTCATTTCTCACACTTCCAAACAAGATATTGGCATTGGCCACAGCTCTCCATTTGAGCTTTCTCATCAGTGGAATTCTATTCAACAGAAAGCCTTCAAAGAAATGCCTGTATCTTAAACTCATGTATTGATCAGAGGCAAACTCATTGAAATTCATGGTATTGAAAGCAGCCGTGGTGTAAAACAGCGTTCCATTTCCTAAATGGTTTTTCAATATCGGATAAGGAACTTCTCCAAAGATTTTTCCTGCATCAAATTCATAGCGAGAAACCCCCAAAAGTCCCATTTTAAGACGTTGATAGACATAAAAACTGAACTTTTCATAGCTCATATCCCCACCTAGCCATCTCAAACCTTTTGTAAAATTAACCTCTACAATTGGCCAGGTATCAGGACCTAAAGAAACACGCTCATTGTCATTGATGATGATGATTTCATCTCTCCCATAGCGAAGTCCAAAACGAGCCTCCATAGTTTCAAAACTGGATCGATACTCCCGACTCTTCTTATCTAAATAATAGAAGTCAAAAAGTGGATCAAATTTACTTTTCCTCAAGCCACCTGAAAAGAGGAATCCCTTGAAAAACTCGCGTTGGAAATTCAATTGATTACCTGTAGAAATAAAAGGTCTCCTCAAGGTTCCAAATCTACTGGCAGCCAAAAACACACTATTTCCTGCCAAAGATTCCATCTCCAACCCCACTTGATCAATTTCTTTAAAAGTCTTCAATTGGACTGTAGTCCAGCGTTTTCGATCTAGAATTCGAGTGGCAAAAACAGAATATTTAAAACGTTCATCTTTAAATCCATAGGCCCCATATCCTTGAAGTAACCATTTATTACTGAATTTGTAATTGGTTCTTAATCCGAAACCTCCTCTCAAACCTTCTACATTGTTGTAATTCCCAAATTCAGTCCATGGACCCAAATCAACTTTCCCGACAGGAAGAAAACCAGAAGCAAAGAATTTCAAACCTTCTGAATAGAATCGTACTACAGGGATTTTCTTCAGGGTGTCGACCATTTGAAGCACTGCCAGCTCCTCTTTTGTCAGTGGGTCTATCCTACTTTTCTGCCAAAACTCATCACTTGCATTGCCAAAATCCGGTTTGAGTTCTACCGCATTATTAAAGAATGAAGTAGGCTTCGGATCAGCCAAAACCACCGAGTCTGTTGCGGTATAGAACTTGGCCAGCAAGCCGGCAGTGTTTTTGGTAACTTGAGCTATCTTAATCTGAACCCGGCTCTTGGAAGGAATCAAATGCCCGCTCGAAATCGGCTCCAATTCCTGCTGAATCTTGATTCGTTCAATAAAATTCAGGTTAGCGGTCTTGGGGATAGTCAAATCCACCTGCTTTAAAGCATAGGTTTCTTTATTAATCCAAATAGTCCCGGCAAAGGCCAAATCCTCCTCCTGACGGGGATAAACCTGCAGCATATAGCAACTGTCCTTGCCCACCAGCACAGAATCCATCAGATCATAATCATAAAAAGTCTTCCACCCATCCGCAATTGGAGAAACGAATTCTTTATTTAAGATAGAAAGCCAGTTTTTATAGAAGTTATATTCTTGAAAAACCGAACCTGTAATCTGGGAAGTTGTAGAACCATCCGTTATCCCCACCCCTGTTACCTTGGACTTTTCAACAATTTCCTTTTTCAAGACGGGATCATTTCTGAAATAGAATTTTGAAACAGTTTCTGAGAAGAAAATCGGGAGAATCTTTTCCCCTTCATCATCCTTTAACTGCTGAATACTGTCTAGAATTGCAGTGACTTTCTGAACGGATTTCCTTTGGGTGAATTTATCTGAAACCTCATCTATATCAATTTCTATCTTGGTATAATTCTTTGTCTCATAAGCATTTAAATTACGCTTATCAAAGTCCTTCTTTCGATCTACAGCTCTTCGAATAATCTCAAATGCAGGATTTTCTCCAGCTTCAAAAACAAATGCCTCCAATTCAAAATCTGAGGGTCTCAATTGAAAGTTCAGAGTTTGGAGAGGTTCCTTGGAAAGCGCTTTAGTTTGCGACAAATATCCTAGATAGCTAACTTGGATACTATCGACTTGAGTAGAAGTTTTTAGCTCATAATTCCCTTCAAAATCTGTATTCATGCCCGTGGTTGTCCCCAAAAGCAATACAGAAGCAAAAGGTATCGGGTCACCGGTGGTCGCATCTGTCACTTTCCCCCTGATAGTCGTTTGGGAAAAAGAAACAACAGTTTGCAGAAAAAGTAAAATCAGGAGAAGGTATTTATTCATCCAGAGAATTCGGTGAAAACAAATGAAGACGCAAAATAAAGCCATTCAAACGGCATACCGCAACCAAACGTGTGAAAAATTCTAAATGTTGTACAAAAGTCCTCCTCTCTCCTCCTTCAAAATGAATTTCTGATCGGTATATTTGGGGTTCAAAACAGGATACTATGCGTTACGATATAGCCATTGTAGGTGGTGGAATTGTTGGCTTGGCCACAGGATTAAAGTTGTTGAAGGAAAAACCCTCTTTGAAAATCGCCATTTTGGAAAAAGAATCCCAGCTGGCAAAACATCAGACGGGAAATAACTCAGGCGTGATTCACTCTGGGCTGTATTACAAACCAGGATCCTTGAAGGCTACCAATTGCATCAATGGATATCATGAGCTTGTTCAGTTTTGTGAAGAGGAAAAAATCCCTTTCGAAATCACAGGAAAGGTAGTGGTAGCCACTCAGGAAGAACAAAAACCACTTTTGGAAAACCTTCTTCAAAGAGGTCTTCAAAACGGATTGGAAGGCACGAGAAGAATCAGTTTAGAAGAATTGAAAGTCTATGAACCCCATTGTACAGGGGTGGATGCAATCCATGTTCCTCAAACCGGAATCGTGGATTATTTCCAGGTTGCACTTGCTTACGGAAGAAAGATCATGCAAGCCGGTGGTGACATACTTTTAAATCATAAAGTACTGTCATACAAACATCAAGGACATACCAATTACATTGAAACTTCAAAAGGGACCATTGAGGCGAACCTAATCGTCAACTGTGCTGGGCTTTACTCAGATAAAGTAGCCCAAATGGATTCTGACACTGAAAAAGATGTGAAAATCATTCCTTTTAGAGGAGAGTATTTCAAATTGAAAAAGGAAAAAGAATACTTGGTTAAAAACCTTATTTACCCTGTTCCGGATCCAAATTTCCCTTTCTTGGGTGTTCACTTTACCCGAATGATGAAAGGTGGAGTTGAGGCAGGGCCAAATGCTGTTTTGGCTTTCCGAAGAGAGGGCTATTCCAAATCTCAGATCAATCTGGGTGAATTAGCAGAATCACTGGCCTGGCCTGGCTTCCAAAAAGTAGCTGCTAAATACTGGAAAACAGGATTCGGAGAAATGTACCGCTCTTTTTCCAAAGCGGCCTTTACCAAAGCATTGCAGGAATTAATCCCTGAGATCCAAGAATCTGATTTGGTAGAAGGTGGAGCTGGAGTAAGAGCACAGGCTTGTGATAAAAATGGTGGTTTGTTGGATGATTTCGCAATCCGCGAATCCGAATATGTGATCAATGTACTCAATGCCCCTTCCCCAGCAGCTACCAGTTCACTTTCGATTGGAGGTACAGTTGCCGGAATGGTTTTGAAGAGACTTTCATAATAAATTACAATGTGGTCCATAGAGAAGTTATCAACTAAGAAAAATTTATTTACTTTCACTTCCTCTGGACAAGGCTATTCTGTTGGCACTACAATTTCGGCAGGTGACCAAATCATTTTCAATCAATTAGAGGCAATTATTGACCATGGTGAAGGTGAGCAGGTTTATCAAGCAATTATATGTGAATCATGTGGATATACACATTGTGAAAAAGGAAATTGGTTTGCTTTAAGAAAAGCTGGTAGCTTTCATTTATTTATTCCTGCATTTGAATGGATTCTTGAAGAAGAAGACCAATTAAAAGACGAATATTTCCCTCCAAAATACATTTCAACTCGAGGAGCAGTCATACTTGGTTCCAGTACTTTTGAGGTCATTCGAGAATTGATCCCTTCATTTTTAGAAATTAAAAAGGTGAAGGATTTAAACGGGCTAGAAGCAGCACTCCTTTATAAATATGAAAACCCTTTTAAACTGTTTGGAGAATTTCCAGAATTTGGTCCAATAAGAAACCTAAACTTTTTAATGGTTTCCGAAGGAGATATAAACTTTCAATTTGAATCAATTATCAAAGAGTTAAAAAAAATTGAAGACTCAAACTTAATTGGAATAGAGGAAATATCGAAGGAAGATCGAATCCTTAGTTTTTTCTTGGACGATGGGATTTTATCTGAGTGGAAAGCAGCAATTATTAATGAAAAGGGAGAACTTCAATTGATAATTGACGATTGGAAGTTTATAAAAATCCAGTAATCATTCTTTAATAAACAAGTTCCTATAAAACGATGGTTTTAGACATTAGTCAACATCCGTTGAATTTCGCGAAACATATTTCTAAGCATTATCTCCCACGGATCTCCACTGAAAAAGTCGCAGATTTACACTGATAGCAGAAAAACTTTACTTAAATACTATTTCACACAAAAGTGTATTTCCATCTATTTCACGAAGCGTTTTTCTAAAATAAATTCCCGCATCACAGTAGATAAAAGGCCACAGATCTTCATAGAAAAACAAAATTGTTTTTCTATGAATGGATATATCTACTGTATTTCGATAATCTTCTTTTATACCTGCGTATTTACCGTATCCGGAAAGTATCTATTGGCTAACTTGATCATCTCATCACCTTTAACTAGGTCATGGATTGTTAATTCTGAAGTGTGATGATGACCAGAAGCTCCCAGCAACTCTTTTACAGCATTGATCGTGTTTTTATGGAAGTTATAAACACGCTCTGATTTATCAGTTACAACAAGGCCTTTTGCCAATCCACGTCTTTGTGTAGCAACTCCAGTTGGACATTCATTGGTATTGCAGCGAAGCGCCTGAATGCATCCAATGCTAAACATAAATCCACGAGCGGAATTACAAGCATCGGCTCCTAGGGCTATATTTTTCAAAATGGAAAATGCACTCAATGCTTTACCTGAAGCTATTAGTTTGATATCGTCTTTTAAGTGAAATTTTTCCAATGCAGCTCTGGCAAAAATCAAGGCCGGCTCTAATGGCAAACCAACACTATCTGAAAATTCCAAAGGAGCAGCTCCAGTACCACCTTCAGCTCCATCAATGGTAATAAAGTCAGGCTTACACCCTTTCGCCACCATCTCCTTGCAGATCTCAATAAACTCCTCAGTTCGACCTATACATAACTTAAAACCAATAGGTTTACCTCCAGATAGTTCACGTAATTCTCGAATAAATTCGATCAATCCTTCAGAGTCCGAAAATGCAGAATGGGCTGGTGGAGACAAAACGGTAGTTCCTGCCTTCACTCCTCTGATATGAGCTATTTCTGGAGTATTTTTCACTCCAGGTAGAACACCCCCATGACCAGGTTTGGCACCCTGAGAGATTTTGATTTCAATCATTTTCACCTCTGGACGAGCAGCTTTTTCTTTGAATTTTTCAGAGTCAAAATTCCCATGCTCATCTCTACATCCGAAATATCCGGTTCCTATTTGCCAGCATAAATCCCCACCTTGCATATGGTAGTCGGAAATTCCACCTTCTCCCGTATTATGAAAAAAGCGTCCTTTTTTAGCTCCCAAGTTCAAGGCTCTAACCGCATTCGCGCTCAATGAACCAAAACTCATTGCGGAAATATTAAAAATTGAAGCTGAATAAGGCTGTTTGCAATCAGGGCCTCCTATTTCAATTCTTAAATCCTCATCTTTCACATGTACGGCATAGATGGAATGTCTCAATGCCACATAATCTTCACCATCAATATCCCGCTGGGTTCCAAATGGGTGTGTATCATTAACACTTTTTGCTCTTCGATATGCTAAGGCTCTAATATTTCTGCTAAAAGGTCTTCCATCCGTATTACTTTCAATAAAATACTGTTGGATTTCAGGACTGATAGATTCCAAAATGTATCTAAAATGACCCACAACCGGGAAATTCCTCAGGATTGCATGCTTGGTCTGAAAGGAATCATAAATTCCCAAAACAGTCAAAAAGCCTAAAATCAGCAAAACAAAATATCCAAAGCTGAATTCCCGAAAGGAATAAAACCACATCAAAAAAAGCGTCAATGAAAACAATACTAGAATAGAAAAGAAAAACAGCTTTCGCATTATTTTAAGTTTTAGTTACCACTAATATAGTAAGTGAAATTGAGTTTCAGGTTTTATCAAGGAATTCCAAAAAGCGTTTTTCCGCCCAAGTAAACTCTTCTCCCTTTAAAACAAAACCAGTATGTCCCCCTCTTGTTGGCATCTCTAGAAAGATTTCCGACTTTTTCTCTGCCAATTCTACTGGATAGCACTCTGGTCCCAAAAGTGGATCATTCAAAGCATTTATAATTAAGGTAGGAACAGAAATATTTTCCATCCAGTTATCCGCGCTGACCGATTGATAAAAATCAGCTGCATCCTTGAATCCATGCAATTTTGCAGTGAATTGAGTATCAAATGTGTCAAAATCTCTAACCTTTTCTAAAGTTTCCAGATCAATCAAATCAGGGAATTGAAGGGCTTTTCTTCTGATTTTTTCCTTCAGTTTATTAAGAAACTTCTTTTTGTAAATCGCATTCCTTTTCATCCTCAAGGTAGCAGCACTGGAAGGAAGATTACAAGGAGTAGAGTAAACAGCAGCCCTTTTAATTTGAGAAGGAATACTTGATCCATTTTCACCCAGATATTTGAGGGTTTGTGCTCCTCCCATGCTAATTCCGCAGAGGTAAATCTCTTCATATTCATAGTTTGAAATGACATGGCGAATGGTTGTATCCACGTCATAACTCGCTCCATGATGGTATAAAATAGGCTGTAAATTCATGTCTCCACCGCATGTCCTGTTGTTCCAAACCAAGGCATCAATTCCATTTTGGTTAAAAAGCTTTACCAAAGCCATGGCATAATGACGATAGGAATCTCCTTCTAATCCATGGGAAACAATTAAAAGCTTTTTGGAACCAACTCGAGACCAATCCAAATTCAAAAAATCCTGATCAGGAGTATTGATTTTCTCTCTTTCGTAAAGGACACCTTCTATCTTCCTAAATAAACTCGGAACGATAGTTTCAAAGTGTCCATTGATTAAATATCCTGGAGGTTTGGTGTAGGTAGAAGGAATAATCGGCATGAAATCGAACGCTGAATCAATCTGCTAAATAAAGCCATTGAAGGCAAATTGGTTCAATATTCCAGAAAATATCAGGAATTGAGCTTTGGTTCTAACAAATACTTCACTTCTTGAATCGCAACTTTGAGTTTACTTTGAAATAATGAAAAATGAGAATCAAACTCATCACCAAAACCAGATGTTTCGATTATATCTTTTCCAGCAATTAGAACTTCGCTCAAATCATCAAAACCAAACATGGCCAAAGTAGGCTTTACTTTATGTCTGATCTGTTGAATGATCACATCATCTTTCAGCTTTATGCCTTCAGCATACTTTTCCTGTAATTCAATCAATCCAGAATGAATTGCTTTAGTCAGATCCTCTCTAAACTCTTCATCGCCTTCAGCCATATCGAGGATATGCTGATTCAATTCAGGGTAGGCTAAGCTCATAATGTCTTTTTATAAGGTGGACTTGCCGGCCAAATACCCAGTTGACCATGCTGCTTGGAAGTTAAAACCTCCTGTAATTCCATCTATATTTAGTACTTCCCCGGAAAAGTAAAGATTAGGGTGATATTTACTCTCCATGGTATGCGGGTTTACTTCATTCAAGTTGATTCCTCCGGCGGTGACAAACTCCTCCTTGAATGTGGTTTTCCCTTCGACCTTCAAATTATAGCAAAAAAGATTTTGCACCAATTTATTGATCTGCTTTTTATTCAAATTCCCATAATTAGATTCGAGGGAAATCTCAGATTTATCCAAAAAATGAGCCCATAATCTAGCTGGAATATCAAAAAGTGGATAATTCTTAACCAATCTAGCACCATTGGACTTGCCATACTCAATCAAGTGATTTTTAAAATCCTCCTCACCATATTGTTGATTCCAATTGATCATAGCATAAGCCTTATAATCTTGCTCAAACAGCCAAGAAGCACCAAAAGCAGATAATTTCAAAACAGCAGGACCACTTACTCCCCAATGTGTAATTAGCAATGGTCCATTGTAAGAAAGCTTAGTTCCTTGAAGCCTAATATGGGCATTAGGAACAGAAAGCCCCATTAATTCACGAATGGATTCTCCCGGTGTATTGAAGGTAAATAATGATGGAATTGGAGAAACCAATTCATGTTTCAATCCAAATAAGAAATTATATCCCTCCTTCTTTGGAAAGCCACCAGTGGCTAGAATAACCTTATTGGCTAATATTTTTTCTGAACCGAATTCAAGCTCCCAATCTTCCCCTTTTGGTTGAATTCCAGTCAATCCTTTTCCAATAAGAACTTGAATGTTGAGCTTTTGTGCTTCGTTTTGGAGAGCAGAAATAATAGATGAAGAACTATCTGAAGCTGGAAACATTCTCCCATCTTCCTCTATTTTTAAAGGTACTCCTCTGCTTTCAAACCACTCTATGGTATTCTCTTGTTTGAAATGACGAAAAACCTGTTTCAAAAACTTCTCACCTCGAGGATAGTTCTTTACCAGTTTTCCGATTTCCATGGGACGATGTGTCACATTGCACCTTCCTCCCCCAGAGATTTTTACTTTCGAAAGCAACTTGGGTGACTTCTCATAAATAGTCACTTTTCTTCCCGGGCCTGATGCATGAATTGCAGCAAAATACCCCGAAGCCCCACCTCCAATTATGGCAATATTCAAATCTTTATCAATTTGATTTACAATACGTTAAATCAATTACCTTCTACGTGAAAATGAACCTAAAATACCACGTGTCAATTCTCGAAAAATAGTCCTGCCTATTTGCCTTACCATGGTGTTTTTACTCAATTCTTCGATGATAGATTCATCTTGCTTGGTACGACGAGTTGTTCTTGGTTTTGGCCCAGGTAAAACAGCTTTCTCCTGTTCTTTTTCTATTTTCTCAAGCTTATCTCCCAAGATTTCAAAAGCGCTTTCACGATCTATATCCTGATTATATTTATCTATCAGATCAGAAGATTTGCAAACATCGTCAATTTCTTTTTCGGTCAAGATATCCATTCTGGTAATCGGAGCTCGAACCAAGGTATGAGCTAATGGAGTTGGTATCCCTTTTTCATTCAAGGCAGTGATCAAAGCCTCTCCAATCCCCATAGACGTCAAAACTTCTGAGGTCTCATAAAATGGTGATAAGGGATAATTTTCAGCGGTTTTGGTGATGGCTTTCCGATCTTTAGCAGTAAATGCTCTCAATGCATGCTGCACTTTTAGGCCCAATTGCCCCAAAACAGAATCAGGTACATCAGTTGGAGTTTGGGTACAGAAATAAACCCCTACTCCTTTAGAACGAATGAGCTTAATGATGGCTTCAATCTTCTCTAAGAGGTCCTTAGAGGCGTTATCAAACACCAAATGTGCTTCATCTATAAACAAGCAAAGCTTTGGCTTATCATCATCCCCTTGCTCTGGGAAAGTTTCATAAATCTCCGAAAGAATACTCAACATAAAGGTTGAAAATAGCTTAGGCTTGGATTGAACGTCAGTCAATCGAATTACAGAAACTACTCCTCGACCATATTTTGTCCTTACAAAGTCTTCAACCTCAAAGGATTTTTCACCAAAGAAACGCTCTGCGCCCTGTTGCTCCAGCTCAATGATCTTTCTCATGATCGTATTTACAGAAGCAGATGAAACTTGACCATATTCTTTGGTTACAGCTTCTTTTCCCTCATTTGTGATATATTGAAGGACCTTTTTTAAATCTTTCAAATCAAGTAAGGGCAAGTGCTGGGTATCACAATAGCGGAAAATCAAGGAAATGATTCCGCTTTGTGTATCGTTCAATTCAAGAATTTGGGAAATCAAAACAGGTCCAAATTCAGAAATCGTCGCTTTGAGACGTACTCCTTTTTCATCTGAAATAGACATCAGCTCCACTGGCAAACCCATTGGATCATAATCAACCCCAATTTTCTCTGACCTTTTCAGGATAAAGTCCGAGGCTTCTCCAGGTTGAGCCAATCCAGAAAGATCGCCTTTCAAATCCATCAATACCGAAGGAATTCCTTTTAACGACAATTGTTCAGCGATTACCTGCAAGGTTTTGGTTTTTCCAGTCCCTGTAGCTCCAGCGATCAAGCCATGGCGGTTCATGGTTTTGAGTGGAACTTTGATTTGAGCACCGGTGATCGGTTCTCCATCGAGGATCCCTGTCCCCATGATGATGTAATCTTTTTTATAAACCTGACCATCAGCCAAGTGCTTGATAAATTCTTCTTGTCGATTTTCTGAACTCATTTTCGAAAGATTTTTAAAGAAAGCAAACTACAAAAAAAAACCTTCTTGCACGGGGCAAAAAGGTTTTCAACATGAAATTACTATTTCAAATTTTAGTATGTCACCATCGGTTCCAATGCTTTTGCTTGGCTGATAAAGTCTTCCACTTTAGAAAGTGCAGGAACAGCTTTAGTCAAACCTTTTTCTTCTTGGGTCTTTGTCAATGCAGCGTGAAGGTTTTCAGCGTTTCTGTTACGCAATTCTTTCACAGTATCCACACCAGCTGCTTTCAATAGTTCTGCGAACTGACTGGCAATACCATTAATTCTGAAAAGGTCAGCCATATTTACCCATGTTAGGATTTTAGATTCATCGATTCCAGATGCTTCGGCCAATTTCTTTCTACCTGCCTTAGAAGCGCCTGCTTCCAAAAGTCCTTCTACAGTTTTGATTCCTGCATCACCAAGTTTTCCTTTGAATACTTCGCCGATTCCTTCAATTGCATCAATTGATTTTGCCATTTTTGATAAAATTTTAATAAAACACTAAGTTATAAACTCAAAAGCATCCTTCTTTAAAAAGAATTACTAGTTCGTTCTCCTAAAATAAAGACAATTTTCATCTTCCAAAATCCATTTTAGTAATTGTTTGAAAATTCACCGTTTGCAAACATTAACTTTACCTTTCCGAAAACTTCTTGTTTATTTTGTCATTCAATCAGCAAGTAACAGTGTACTCAAAATTTCTATTCTCAGCCCTTCTAATTCTAACTATCTTTTCCGCAAAAGCTTATTGTCAAGGTGTTCCCAATTTGGGCCAGACAGATCGATGGATGAAAGGTGCCTTAGCTGCTATGGAGCGGCAAGATTATGAGACTGCAAATTCTATTTTTAGAAACCTAATCGACTCTGGTTTACCCCTACCGGAAGAAATGCCTTACTATTTTGCAGAGACTTTGTTTGAATTGAAACAGTATGACAATAGCTCTAATTTTTTATCCAAATACTTTGAACTAAATGGATTTAGAGGCGAAAATTATCAAGGAGCCAAAGAGCTTGAAGAAAAGCTAAAAACACCATTAGAAGCTATAGCGAGTTGCCAGCTGTGCAATAGAAAAGGTTACCGCTTGGAAACCTGCGAAACCTGTAATGGCTCTAAAAAGCTCGAACAGGAATGTTCTTATTGCAAAGGTCATGGAATCGTTGGCTGTAGTAAGTGTGCAGGAACTGGAATGATCACCAAGAAAAACATCTTTAATATCGTAGAATATTACGAGTGTGACCGTTGTGCTGGAAAAGGTAGATTAACCTGCCCGACCTGTAATGGATCTCTCAAAGAAGTCAGTGAATGCAAAACATGCGGAGGAAGCGGAACAGTACCTTCAGAGGAAATATGTGATCACAAACCTCACGAACATAACTAAAAGTCTCAATCGCCCATTTGAGTGCCTTCACTCAAAAATGAGTTTGTTTTGGTGAGATGTTTCTAAAATAGAATCCAAAAAAAGCCCCGAATTTCGGGGCTTTTTCACTTGAATTCTTATTTGCAATATTTATTGAGAGCATCTTCTGCTCCCGGATATTCCAGGCCTTTAGCTAGCTGAAAGTCCTCACAAGCACTTTTCTTTTTCTTGGTAGCCACTTTGAGCATTCCTCTATTGAAATAAGCCTGCCCAAAATTCTTATCTAGCTTAATAGCATTATTGTAAGACTTCATCGCATCATCTGTATGTCCCAACTGATGCAACGCTCTTCCTTTCATAAAAGAGGCCATTGCAGGAGCACCAGAGATTTCCTCAGCTTTGCTTGAATAGATCAATGCTTTGGAGTAGTTCTTTTGCGAATAGTGAATATTAGAAATACTCAAAAGCACCTGAAAATTGTTTGGGTCAATCTGAGCAGCTTTTTCAAAATCGATTAAAGCTGAATCGTACTCCCCTTGTTCCTCATGAGCTCTTCCGCGATTATAAAGCGTAGTCACATCATTGGGACTGAATTTCAGAGTTTCAGAATACTCATTAACAGCTTGGCTGTATTCTCCTTGAGAGAAATAGGCATCACCTTTACTCTCGCCAGAATTAGAACAAGCCAGACATGCAGCACTTAAAAGCACTGCAAATCCGGCCCGGAATAAAATTTTCATATTAGTTGGTTTAGACTGCTACGTTGTTTTCTCTTAAAGCGTCGTTTAGAGAAGTTTTAAGGTCCGTAGAGGCTTTTCTTTGTCCAATGATCAATGCACAAGGTACTTGGAAAGTTCCCGCATTGAATTCTTTGGCAAGTGATCCAGGAATCACAACTGATCTAGGAGGTACATATCCTTTGTACTCCACAGGTTCAGATCCTGTCACATCTATAATCTTGGAACTAGCTGTTAGGGTGACTCCAGCTCCGATTACAGCTTCTTTACCAATTCTCACACCTTCCACGATAATAGCTCGGGATCCGATAAAGGCTCCATCCTCTACAATCACCGGTGCAGCTTGAACTGGTTCCAAAACTCCTCCGATACCTACTCCACCACTCAAATGAACGTTTTTGCCGATTTGGGCACAGGAACCGACAGTAGCCCAGGTATCAACCATCGTGCCACTGTCCACATAGGCTCCGATATTAACATAACTTGGCATCATCACTACTCCATTGGCCAAATAGGCTCCATATCGAGCTACAGCATGAGGCACAACTCTTACACCCTGCTTCGCATAATTGGTTTTCAAAGCCATTTTATCATGGAATTCGAAAGGACCAACCTCGATTGTCTGCATTTTTCTAATCGGGAAATAAAGGATTACAGCCTTCTTCACCCAGTCATTTACTTTCCAGCTACCATCTTCCATTGGTTCGGCCACTCTCAATTGACCTGAATCCAAATCAGCAATGATTGTTTTGATAGCAATTTCAGTATCTTTTTCTTTCAACAATTCTCGGTTGTCCCAAGCTTTTTCAATGATTTCTCTGAGTTCCATTATTTTCTTTAGTTTCGTTTTATGCAACAAGAAAGGGCCGAAAAGATTCCCGTTTTAATAGCTTCTGGACTCAAACCTGTCCAGGATATCCGGGCTTTTGGAAAGCTCGGCCTTTCGATGAGCGAAACAAATAAATACAGCCTAAACTTCATAGGCTTTTGCTCGAAAAGGTCTCCAAAAAGCGATGAATTCCGATACTTTTATTCCATCGCCGATACAAAATCTCTATGGCAACGTGCTTGGATGCCTATCCGATTTGCTCAAATTATTAAAAAGGTTAGGCCAAAAATCGTCATTTGTTGTACCTGGGAATTCCTTCCAGTTGCAAGATTTTTAAAGAGAATCTATGGCTTTAAGTTGATTTATGACGTCCAAGAAAACTACATCGCTAACCTAAATCTCAATCCAGAGAGAGGAGCAATTTCCCGTTTTCTGGCAAAATCTCTGATCAGATTATCGGAATCCAAAAATGGAATTGACCACTTTCTTCTAGCTGAAAAATGTTACGAAAATGAAATGCCAGAGAAAAGCCCGGCATTGGTTTTACCCAATTTATATGCTGGTAAAAAGATCCAAACTCAATCAGTTTTTCTTAATCCTAATACCTCACTTCAACTCCTAATTACAGGGACTCTTAGCCCAAGCTTTGGGACTGAAAATGCCCTTCTTTGGTTCCTTAAGTTGAGTGATATTTTTCCAAAAATCACCCTGAGAATAGTAGGCCATTGTCCTATCAAATCATTCCAAAAACGGCTTGAAAAGCTAGCCGAAAACAAGCCAAACATCTCCTTACTCATTTCTGAAAATCCCATCCCTCATAAGGAGATTTTAGAGGAAATGAAGACGGCTGATCTCCTACTTTTACCCTATGAGAACAGGGATGAATTTCGATCCAAAATGCCCACAAAACTCTTTGAATGCGCAGCTCTAAACATCCCCATTTTACACAGTCCAAATCCTCTTTGGGAAGAGTTTTTATGTTCATTTAATGGAGGCAAAAGCGTCAATTTCTTAGATCTAGATCAAGTAGAAACTCAATTCAAGAGGGCACTTCAAGAACCTTTTTACTCCCAAAATCCGCCTTTGGAAATTTACTGGGACACTGTGAAAAATTCCTTTCTGGAGATTCTTTAATCCACATCGCATTTCTTTCCCCGAGTGGATAAGTGGAAAACTTATCCACCTACCCCAATCATTTTACACTCATTTTTACAAAATGGAAACTCGTTTTCAATCTTTGAATTTTTGAGAATTCATAAAAATCAAAGAGTTTTAATCATATCAATTCATTGATTTATTGTTACTTACGTTTTTATTTAGGTCAATCTATTTATATTTTTAGACATACCTAACACTTAGATCACAATAAAATTCAGCTTATCAACAGTCGATTTAGACAATAGTAATATTATTTTTAGCTATATCTAATTTAATTTTTATATTTGCCTTATAACAATTGACTCATGAATCTGACTACAGCAGAAGAGAATTATTTGAAAGCGATCTATCACCTATCAGAGGGTGGTAGCAAATCCGTCAGCACGAATGACATTGCAGGTGAAATGAAAACTAAACCCGCCTCTGTATCGGATATGCTTCGAAAACTTTCGGATAAAGAGGTGATCGAATACAGAAAATATTACGGGGTACACATCACCGAAGAGGGTAAAAAAAGAGCGCTTCAGACGATCAGAAAACATCGTCTATGGGAGGTGTTTTTGGTGGACAAACTCAACTTTGCTTGGGACGAAGTTCACGAGGTTGCAGAGGAGTTAGAACACATCCAATCCCCCCTACTCATCCAACGATTAGATGCCTATTTGAACTACCCGAAATTTGATCCTCATGGAGATCCGATTCCTGATGAATACGGAGATGTCAGAGCTAGACCTAGAGTACCTTTGAATGAAATGGATTTGGACCAAACAGGTCAGATCGTAGCGGTGAAAGATAGCTCCGCTGCCTTCTTGAGATACCTTGATAAAGTCGGTGCATATATTGGCGCAAGAATCAAAATTTTGGACCGCGTGGAGTTTGATGGATCGTTGGAAATTTTGGTTGACAACAAGAAAAATATCTTCATGTCTAAAGATGTTGCCGGAAACATTTTAGTAATCCAATCATGAGAAACTGGATTTTCATAGCACTTATATTTTTTGGATTTTCTTCCTGTCGTTTCCAATCGGAAGAGGATAATGGAAAGATCACTATTGTCGCTACCACTTCTATCCTAGCCGATGGAATCCGGAACCTAATCGGGGATCAAGCAGAGGTGATTTCTCTTATGCCTGCCGGAGTGGACCCACATCTTTATAAAGCTTCAGTTCGGGATTTAGATCTATTGGAAAATGCAGACTTGGTGATTTATCACGGCCTATACTTAGAAGGAAAAATGACTGAGATTTTTGAGAAACTAGCTTTCAGCAAAGACTTGATCAATGTTTCAGAAACCATTCCCGATTCACTACTCCTTCGTGCCGGACCGGAAGCTCACAGTGTCGACCCTCATATTTGGTTTGATGTTAATCTTTGGAAGCTTGCCATGCAGCATGCTTCTGAAGAAATTATCAAATGGAAACCCGAATGGACTAAAAAAACTGAGGAGCTATCCAGATCCTATCAAAAACAGTTAGATGAACTCAACCTGGAAGTTCAACAAAAAACAAAGCAGCTAAACGAAAGCAATCAAGCCTTGATCACGGCTCATGATGCATTTGCTTATTTTGGAAAAGCATATCATATCGAGGTAAAAGGACTTCAGGGACTCTCCACTTTGAGCGAACCAGGATTAAGAGACCTTACTGGATTGATCCAATTTATTATCGATAGAAATATCCATGCTGTATTTGCTGAGCAGACCATTTCACCCAAAGCAATCACGGCCGTTGTTGCTGGATGTGCCAATGCGGGACATTCCATCAAATTAGCCGGACCACTTTACACAGATAGCCTAGACAGCCCTCATACCCCTGCCGGAACCTATATAGGAATGGTAGAAACCAATCTCAAAACCATCCTTGACAGCCTTCAACCATGATTAAACAAGTAGAAAACCCTTTATTGGAAATCCATGATTTGACAGTCAGCTATGATCAATCTCCGGTTTTATGGAATATTGATTTCAGTTTACCTGAAGGAAAACTCATCGGAATCCTGGGACCAAATGGCGCAGGAAAATCCACATTGATCAAAGCCATCATGGGACTGGTCGAACCTACAGGTGGCTATGTGAAGATTTTCAATAAAGATCTGGATCAGGTTCGAAACAGAATCAGCTATGTCCCCCAACGAGAATCTGTCGACTGGAATTTTCCAGCATCGGTTTTGGATGTAGTCATGATGGGTACCTACGGGAGGCTTGGACTCTTCAAAAGACCTGGAAAAAAGGAAAAAGATCTAGCATTTAGCAGCCTTGAAAAAGTCGGAATGACAGCTTTTGCAAAAAGGCAGATATCGGAACTCTCGGGAGGACAACAACAACGTGTATTTATTGCAAGAGCATTGGCTCAAGAAGCGGATTTGTATCTGATGGACGAGCCTTTCGCGGGTGTGGATATGGCAACAGAGACTGCTATTTTCCAATTACTCCAGGAAATGACTAAGGAAGGAAAAACCGTCATAGTCGTTCACCATGATATTCATTCGGCAATGACCTACTTTGAATGGATCATTATGTTGAACCTTCATTTGGTAGCATCCGGCCCAAAATCAGATGTGGTCAATGAGGACTTACTTAGAAAAACCTACGGAGGAAAACTTAATCTCCTCACCAAAGTCACAGAGATCATTCGTCAACAGGAATTCAACCCATTAAAGAATTGATATGGAAGATTTCTTATACTTCTTTTCTTTTCAGGACTCATCCATCGCTTTTATCGTTTTAGGGATCACTATCCTTGGGATTGGATCTGCCTATGTAGGCACATTTAGCTTTTTGGATAATAAAGCTCTTTTAGGAGATGCCATCTCCCACTCGGTACTTCCGGGAATTTGTCTGGGATTTCTTTTAGCAGGAGAAAAGAACCCCTATTATATCGTAGGTGGAGCAATTGTATCCGGTTCAGCCGCGACTTTTCTCACCTCTTGGTTGAAATCTAATACCAAACTGAGCGAGGATTCTATCATTGCAACTGTCTTGTCCACTTTTTTTGGGCTTGGAATTGTTCTGTTGACTGTAATTCAAAAAACTGGAAACCCTGAAATGGCTGGACTGAACCAGTTTATTTTTGGAAATGCGATCGGAATCCTAGAAGAAGACTTATGGGTATACGGTGGTCTTTCCTTGATTATCATCCTTTCCTTAAGTCTTTTAATGAAGGAATTCAGCCTGCTGGTTTTCAACCAAGAGTTTGGTAGAGCGATTGGATACCCAATGGATTTTATCCGTCTGGTATTTAATATTCTGATGATTCTTTCTGTTGTTATCGGAATTCAAGCGATTGGAGTAGTATTAATGGCAGCTCTTTTAATCACACCGGGAGCTGCGGCAAGATTTTGGACCGACCGCCTCTCTACCCTACTGATCCTTGCCGGACTGTTTGCTGTGATTTCAGGAATCACAGGAACCTACATTTCTTTTGTCCTTCCCAAAATGCCAACAGGTCCTTGGGTGGTAGTCTGCCTTTCATTTCTGGCCCTAATTTCATTCTTGTTCGCTCCTAAAAAAGGAATTCTCTTCCGTTATATTTCTAGGAGAAAATATTTAAGAAAAACCCATCGAGACCACGTACTAAAAAGCCTTTTCAAAGCAACCGAAGAAGGTAAAAAAGGACTAAATAAAAATGAATTATTGAGTCTCTACCCCCATCACAAAAAAGAGACCTTAGGGTCAATTTCCTATTTATTAAAACATAATCAATTAAATAATATTCAGGGACTTATAGAATTATCAGAATCTGGAAGAACTGAAGCAAAACGTATCGTAAGACTTCACAGATTGTGGGAATCCTACTTGAATGAATACATGAACATTGCTCCGGATCACGTCCATGATTCAGCTGAGAAATTAGAACATTTAATTACTCCAGAATTAGAAGAATTACTGGACAACCGTCTAAGATATCCAAAACTCGATCCCCATCAGGAAAACATCCCAAGAGACCATGATGACATTTGATCAAAACGCCTTTCTTATCATTTCAACAGCATCTATGATCGCAATATCCTGCGGGCTTTTGGGTGTATTTATGATGCTTCGAAAAATGTCCATGACAGGAGATGCCATTTCTCACGCGGTCCTACCAGGTATTGTTATAGGCTATTTCATTTCCGGCAGCCAACGGGGAGTTGAAGTAATCATAGGCGCAGGGCTTTTGGGAATACTGGCCACATTGATTATTGATTTTCTTCGAAAAAAGGCAAAAGTCCAATTGGATGCCTCTATAGGAATCACCTTTACCCTCCTATTTGCCATAGGCATTATTCTTATCAATCTATTGGCCTATAAAGTGGATTTGGATCAGGAATGTGTCCTTTACGGTGAAATCGCCTATCTACCAATCGACCTTTGGATCACCAATTCGGGTTTTAGCATGGGGCCAAGAATCACCTGGTTAGCACTTCTCAACTTACTTTTAGTAGGGTCATTTATATTTTTATTATTCAAAGAGTTAAAGCTTACCAGTTTTGATGAAGGATTTGGAATGGTGATGGGAATTCCTGCCGGTGCCATCAACTTGGCCTTGATGAGTATGGTCTCTTATACGACTGTAAGTAGCTTTGATGCGGTTGGTGCGATTTTGGTTGTTGCATTATTAGTCGTACCACCAGCTACTGCTTTCCTTTGGACCAAAGACATCAAATCTCTCATAAAATTGACTATAGGAATTGGAATTGGAATTTCAGTCTTAGGATACTATCTCGCTTTTTGGGCAGATTCATCCATTGCAGGAATGATGGTGACAGTGGGAGGAGCTGTATTTCTTATATCTGCTGTTTTGACCAGTAAAAAGTTTAAATTTCGACTTGGAACCCAATCTAACCAGGAAGCGTTCAATTCTTGAATGAAGACACCCATGAAAAAAATAATCTTTCTATTTGCCTTCGTATTTGCATCGACAATCGCTTTTTCTCAGGAGAAAATCGAGTGGATGAAATTTGAAGAAGCTGTTGCCGCCAATGAAAGCAATCCAAAAATGCTCATTGTGGACGTTTATACCGATTGGTGTGGCTGGTGCAAAAAAATGGATAAAGAAACTTTTACCGATCCCAAGGTAATTGAATATATCAATCAGAATTTTCATGCTGTAAAATTGAATGCGGAAGATTCCCAAAGAACTTTTGAATTTGGGGGACAGGAATTTTCTGAAGCCCAAATGGCTGCGGCTATGAGAGTTCGCTCCTACCCTAATTTTGTGGTCATCGAGCCCAGTATGAAAAATATCGCCCAGTTACCCGGGTATAGAACTCCAGACCAATTTATGGATGGTCTCAATGAGTTAATCGAAAAAGCCTTTAGAATCAAGCCATGAGTTTCTCTCTCGCCGAACGCGAAGACACCATCATCGCATTGGCTACTCCACAAGGAGTTGGCGCCATTGCTGTCATTAGACTTTCCGGAAAAAATGCCATCAAAATTGTCAATGAGGTATTTTTTGGGAAAGACTTAGAAAAACAAGCCTCTCACACCATCCATTTTGGAACCATCAGAGATGGTGAAAAAATCATCGATGAGGTGTTGGTTTCTCTTTTCGTCTCTCCAAAGTCATTCACCCGTGAAAATGTTGTAGAAATCTCAACGCACGGCTCCTCTTATATAATCAATCAAGTTATCCGCCTTTTTGTTAAAAAGGGTGTTAGACCAGCAAAACCAGGAGAATTTACCCAGCGAGCATTCCTAAACGGACAATTTGATTTGGCCCAAGCCGAAGCTGTTGCTGATTTGATTCATGCTGATTCGGAAGCTTCCCACAGTGCTGCTTTAAATCAAATGAGAGGAGGTTTTTCTTCTGAAATTCAAGAGCTAAGGACACAATTGATTCATTTTGCTTCCATGATTGAACTCGAATTGGATTTCACAGAAGAAGATGTGGAATTTGCTAGCCGAGATGATCTTCGAGCTTTGGTCGAAAGACTACTAAGGGTTGTAGAAGAATTGATCCTAAGTTTTGATTTAGGAAATGTGATCAAAAATGGTGTTCCAACTGTAATTGCCGGAAAGCCGAATGCTGGAAAGTCCACCCTCTTGAATGCTTTACTCAATGAGGAGAAAGCGATTGTTTCGGATATCGCTGGGACAACCCGTGATTTTATAGAAGATGAAATTAATATCGGTGGAGTTATTTTCCGATTTATAGATACAGCTGGTCTGAGAGAAACAACAGACACCATTGAGGCTATTGGAGTTAGCCGAACTCAAGAGAAAATGAAGACTGCTTCTTTGATTCTATACCTTTTCGATTTGGGCGACACGGACCTGGTAGAGATCAATCGGGACATTAATAAACTGGAGAACCTGGGTGTTCCTTTTGTTAAAGTTGCAAACAAGGTAGATAAAGCTAATCAACAGTTAATTAATGAGTTAAAAGAAAAGCATCCGGATACTATTTTTATCTCAGCAGGCAATAAGGAAAACTTGGAAGGACTTAAGGCTAAGATTTTGGAATTGGTAAATCTGGATAAATTCAAGACCGGAAATACCGTTGTCACCAACATCCGACATTACGATTCATTGAACAAAACTAGGGAATCACTTTTGGAGGTTTTGGGTGGATTGGACAATGAAGTCACCAATGATTTCCTGGCCATGGATATCCGAAGATCCCTTCACTTCTTAGGAGAAATCACTGGGGAAATTACTACAGATGATTTGCTGGCTAATATTTTTAGCAAGTTTTGTATCGGGAAATAGATACCTACAAACAGTTCTAAACTACTCTAAGTAAAACTTATTAAAACCCTCTAAATCTTTTATTTAGAGGGTTTTTCATTTTTATCTCTTTTTATTCAGCTTTCAATTTTGATAGAATATTTGTACCGGATTTGTACCGTTTTTTGGCGGTACAATTTTTTTGCTAAATTGGGGGAGATTATGAAACAATGGGAAACAACCAGAAACAACTGGAAACATTGGGAAACAACTAGAAACAAACAGAGCAAACTTTAATTCCATGAGTTCAAATATTAGAATCACCAGAATTTGCCAGTTGTGCGGAAATTCCTTCACTGCAAAAACTACTGTAACCAAGTACTGCGGGGATAACTGCGCAAAAAAGGCCTACAAGCTGAGGATGAAGGAAGAGAAAATCCAAAAGAGCCTGACTGAAACAGCAACCACTATCAATCAAGACTGGATGGTTGCCAATCAAAAATCCTTTTTGAACGTCAAGGAAACCTGTGTTTATATGGGGATCAGTCGCACTACACTTTGGCGCTTGGTCAAGAGAGATTCCTTAGATGTTAAAAACATTGGTCGAAAACGAATTTTTAGAAAATCCGATATCGAGTCATTTTTAAATCAATAGCCCCTATTATGAAAGCCACCAAAGTCACCTTAAGAAAACGACCACTAGAAAATGGGAAGATCAGTTTATACCTGGACTTCTATCCTCCTATCGTAGATCCCCATACCG
Organism: Algoriphagus sp. PAP.12; assembly: GCF_026652115.1. Taxonomy (GTDB): domain Bacteria; phylum Bacteroidota; class Bacteroidia; order Cytophagales; family Cyclobacteriaceae; genus Algoriphagus. The sequence continues at coordinate 148,875 of NZ_JAPPSQ010000003.1, forward strand.
GCAAGAAAAAAAGGAGAGACTATTTGGGCTTTCATATTTTCGAAAACCCAAAAACTCCTACCCAGAAAGAATTCAATCGAGTTTGCATCTTAAAGGCCGAAAGTATAAGAACCCAAAAGGAGATTGAGTTTCTAAACAGCAACTTTGGATTTTATGACAAATTCAATTTGAAAAGAGATTTCCTTCAATACTTTTTAGAAAAAGGAAAAACTCATTCCAGGACTTCGGGAAATCAGGGAAACTGGAAAAGTGCCTATGAGCATTTGAAATTATACTCAGGTGGAATTTGCACATTCGCGGAAGTCACTCCAGAATTTTGTGAGGGATTTAAAGAGTATCTATCCAAAACCAAATCCATTGGCCGAAATCACAAACTCTCGGCTAATACCCAATTGAGTTACTTTGCAAAACTAAGGGCAGCACTTAAAGATGCATTGAAAGAACAGATCATCACGAAAGATCCCTGCATCTCTATTTCAAATGTGAGAGCCGAAGGAAGTAATCGGGTTTACCTGACTCAAGCCGAGGTGATGAAACTTTACCAGACCCCTTGTCCAGAATTGCCAATGCTTCGATTGGCTTCCTTGTTTTCTTGCATGACAGGATTAAGATGGTCAGATATTGAGAAACTGACTTGGAGTGAAATTGAAGATCCTGATCAAACTGATATTTCTCTTCTCAAATATCGCCAACGCAAAACAGGAAGGTTTGAATATTTACCGATATCTAAGCAAGCACGGGAATTGGTGGGAGAAAGAAAGGGACAGGACGAACGAGTATTTTCAGGATTAAAATACTCGGCTACCAATAACACCATTTTGAAAAACTGGATTCTGAAAGCCGGGATTTTGAAAAAGGTCACCTTTCATTGCTTCCGACATACCTACGCCACCCTACAGTTGGCTGGCGGAACTGACATTTATGTGATCTCTGGAAACTTGGGACATAGCCAGGTAAAAACGACGGAGATTTACACCAAAATCACCAACGAAAAGAAGGTCGAAGCAGCGGATAAGATCAAGCTTTACTAACCAGTTTTCTTGACCAACATCTCAAGTTGAATTCCAAAACTCATCAAATTCCATCCATATTTTTTGAAAATTAGGTTTGAATAGAAAAAAAGTTGATATTTTTTTTTGACCAGTTATGCACAGTTTCTATTGTGATATATATATACACATATCTATATATACGTATATATGTAAATTTCATAAATCACAGTCTCACAACTCTGAAATACATTTTTAAGTTAACTTCTTGTAAACATTCATTTTTTCATGAAAATTTAATTTTATAATGAATGCTACCTAATATCTACAAACTCGATTCAATCAACATAAATAAAATTTTTTCAAATCAATTTTAATTCATTGATTTTCAGCTTTTTAAACGCATTATTTTTGTTCCTAAAATATATACACATATGTATGTATACATATATCTATATATACAACTTGTCAAATCTGGTCATATCTGGTCAAATCTGATCATGCACTCATATAAAATGAAATAACATAATCTATAAGCGATTTTATAGATTTGCTTTATACTTTTATTTTTCTATAAATTTCGAGAAACAAATCCATGTAATTATGAAATCAAACAATCCATTTGAGAGTTTGAGTTTAGAACTAAAAGAAGGCTTTTCTTTATTACTGGAAGAAATTAAAAAAGCCAACAATAGTGGTTCTGAAAAAGCTCAATCAGAGGAAATCTTGACTGTAAAAGAAGCTGCGGAATTTTTAAACCTGAGTATCTATTCGATTTATGCGAAAACCTCAAGAAAAGAGATCCCCTATCACAAATCTGGAAGGAAGCTTCACTTCTTCAAGGTTGATTTAATCAATTGGCTGAAGAAAACAAGGATCAAGACCAATGCTGAAATTGAGGAAGAAGCTGAAGAATATCTAATAAATCAGAAAAATCGGTCTTCAAGAAAATCAAGAGTATGAAAAGTATTGAAGATAGATATATCAGAGTAGGTACTTCACTCTTCAAGCGGGTCAAGAAACCCATGATGAGTGGAAAAGATGAGGAAATGATGATTTCCTGGAATTTGGACACCATTAAACAGGATTACCCCAACTGGCGGGATGTGGTGAAAAATATGGAACGCTACAATGGTTTTTGCACCATTCCGGAGCATTTGGAATACCAACGAAATTACCAAGGATTTTACAATCTCTATGAACCGATTTCCTTGAGTCCCCTACCAGGTGATTGCCCAAACATCTTGAGCTTTGTCAAACATATTTATGGGGATCAGTATGAAATTGGCTTGGATTATCTCCAGCTCCTTTTTACCAAGCCCAGCCAACGTCTTCCGGTTCTTTGTCTAGTCAGTAGTGAAGGAAATACTGGAAAAACCACCTTCCTAAACCTTCTAAAGGCGATTTATGGCAATAACATGACATTCAATACCAATTCCGATTTCAGAAGTAATTTCAATTCAGATTGGGTTTCGAAGCTGATAATTGCAATCGACGAAGTACTGCTGGATCGGAAGGAAGACAGTGAGAAAATCAAGAACCTAAGTACTGCCAAATCCTATAAAGCTGAAGCCAAAGGAAAAGACCGTTTTGAAGTGGAGTTTTTTGGTAAAATCATTCTATGCTCCAATAATGAAGATAACTTCATGGTCATTGGGGTTCAGGAAACCCGTTATTGGGTAAGGAAAATCCCTACTTTAGAAAAGTTGGATCCTGATTTTCTATATAAACTAGAAGACGAACTCCCCCACTTTCTCCATTATTTGCTTCAAAGAAAACTTGCTACTTCTAAAAGTTCGCGAATGTGGTTTACTCCAGAGCAAATCTATACTCCTGCACTTCGAAGAGTAAAATCCTATTCTATCAATAAAGTAGAACTGGAGCTTTTTGAAACAATCAAGGAAATCATGGAAAGCCGTGAGCTCACAGAATTTTGTTTGACCAATACACACGCAAAGAAGTTACTGGAAAGGTCAGGCCTAACTGTATCCCGTTCCTATGTCCGTAAAATTTTAGAGGAAGTTTGGAATCTGAAGCAGTATCCCAACGCCTCCAACTTCACCGCTTACCAATATGACTCAACCGGTAGCATCTGTGAAAAAGAAGAGAAAGGAAGGTATTACAAAATACTTCAACAGGAATTAGAGCCGATTTTGTCTGGAATGTTGACTAATTGATTTATTGAATTGAAAATGAACAGGTTAACAAGTCAACAATCAGTCAACATTTGGTCAACAATTGAAATTAATGTTGACCATTGATCAACAATGCGATTGGAATGTTGACCTGAAAGTTGACCAAATGTTTACCATACAAAAAACTGATAAACAGTGACTTGAGATCAAAAGTCAACAAATCAACATTTAATTCGGCATTTCTCATAATTCCTAAAAACAGTGAAGCAACTCCGGTAGCTAAACCTCTTTTTCTTTTTGCTGTATTTCATTTCATCCTACTCTGGAAAATTCAAAAGGAATGAAAAATAGAAGATGGAATCTAGGGTCGCTTTGCGAAGCAAGCCATGTTTTGGTCAGACCAAAACGCTTGTTCGCTACGCTTAGAAATAGAAATCTCACTTCGTTCAAATCCTTAACTATGGCAAGGCCAAGAAAACCACAAAAAGAAAAAAGAGACACCAAGTTCACATTCAAAATGAACGAACGAGAAGTCTTGGCTTTGGCAGAACTCAGTGAATTTTCAAATCTCAGCCCTACCGAAGTGATCAGGTCCTGCGTCTTCAAAAACAGATTGCTCCAAGCAAAAGTGCCAAAAATAGATGCTCAGACCTACCTGGAACTCAAAAAGATTGGAACCAATATCAACCAGATCGCCAAGCATTACAATTCAGGGAAAGAGGTTCCGCCTGATAAGTTGATAGCTTTTATTTCCCTAAAGGAAAAATTAGACAGCATTCTTAAAAAACTGATTAATGATAGCTAAACAATCTATCGGAACTTCATTTTTGGGAGCATTGAACTACAATCTGAAAAAGTTGTACACGAAAGATCCCAGTCAAAAAGCGGAGCTTTTAGAGACAAACTTTGTAAGTCTCCAACAAGATCAGATCAAAAAGGAATTGAATATCCTTAGGGATCTAAACCCAAGACTGAAAAGGAACACCTATCACACCAGCTTGAATTTTGCGATAGGTGAAGAAATCAGCAATCAAAAGATGCTGGAAGTAGCCCAAGAATACATGAAGAAAATGGGCTTTGATAATAATGCTTATTTCATTTTCCGTCATCATGATTCCTCCCATCCTCATTGCCATATTCTAAGTCTTAGAAATCGCTTTGATGGGACTGTAGTATCAGACAGCAATAATTACATGAGAAGTGAGAAAATCGTGAGGGAGCTGGAAGAAAAGTACGGTTTGGAAAAAGTCAATGACAGCGAAAAAGCCAACTTCAAAGCGCCGAATAAAGATGAATTGGAAATGGTCGTAAGAACCGGAAAAGCATCCAATAAAATGTTGATGCAGGAAAAAGTGGCCACTCAACTCCATCATTCCAAGACCATCCAAGATTTGATTCGAAACCTAGAAAAGCAAGGAATCTACCTCCTATTCAATCAAGCAAATACAGGTCGTGTTTCAGGAATCACTTATTTGAGCAAAGATTTCAAGGCCAAAGGTCAAGCCTTAGGAAACCAGTTTAAATGGTCAAACGTCAAAAAATCAATCAACTATGAGCAAACTAGAGACAGCGAAGAAATTGGTAAGGCAAACCATCGAACAAAATCAATCTTCGGAGAAAATACAGGAAGAAAACAATTACAAAATTCATTACCTATCAGTGCAACTGGACGAATTAATCCAGAGCTTGCATTGCTTGAACAAGAGTCAAAACCATCTGGAGCAGAAGATTCTAAAGACCCAAGAGAACAACCAAATGGCTTTGGAACCGATCAAAAAAGGGATTCAGCACCTGATCAACAGCCAGAAGAAAACCAGGACAGTTCTCATCATCTCTTATCTGACGCTGCTAATACCCTTGCTGGCCTGGGGAATTTGCTTGGGAATCTTTCGCCTTCTGGAAATCTAGAAAAAGACCGAAAAAAGAAAAAGAAGATAGATGAAGGCCTTTCGAGATAGAGAAACCGAAAAAAGTTATTTCCGTAATTTTTCCAGGCCTTTGGAGGGGCCGAAAAATTCCAGAATAACTTTGATAAAACCTAACAAAGGGGAAAAACCATTAATGTAAACTATTCATTTTCCCTTTTCCTGATTTGCCATTTTTCTCAAAAAAAATGCATCTTGTAGTTAGTTTTTTAAGCAAGATGATTTTAGAATTTTAAAATAAAAATGCAAAGCGCTTTTTACTCCGACTTCCCAGAACTTGATACTCCAGATGCTCACCTAGATATCATCTATAAGGATGGAAAATTTTTGGACGCGAAACTTCAAAAGGAAATTATTTTTGAATACGACCAAAAGCTTTTTCCTAATGGAATTCATTTAAAACTTCTTGTACCTCTTTTTGCTCTCCATCCAGAAGAACAAAAAATCCATAATAATAGAAGAAGGAAAAAATTCTTAGAAAATGGAACGATACTCTATTTTGCTATTGACAACCTTTCCTTCCATTGTGAATTGGAAGATGACCTTTACCTGATTCAAGTAGGTAATAGAATTCCCAAACTTTCCTATTGCAAATGCAAACTGCTCGGAGCGGATGATACGAGAGGAAATCCAATATCACCATTTACGCAAAAAACATACGATTCATTGAATCAATTATATTCGGGGGCATCAATGGATTATTTTTCTCACAGAAAATACCATACAGGAAACGCTTTCAAAAAATTTTCAACTCAAAACCGCAATACACTTCGATACCTTAGAGATACCTTTTCTTGGGAGATTAATAATTAACTTTCATGTTCGAACAAACCTTTAAAAACGTAGACGATATTCTTCACAAAGACGCGGGCTGTGGCTCTGAGCTGGATTATGTGGAGCAGACTTCCTGGGTGCTTTTTCTCAAATACTTGGATGATCTTGATCAGGATCGGTCTACTGCTGCCGAACTGGAAGGCAAAAACTATACCTCCATCATCAGTCCTGAATATCAGTGGAGTACATGGGCTGCACCCAAACTTCCTAACGGAGAACTCGATCACCATAACGCAAAGACTGGGGATGATCTCAATGATTTTGTGAATATCAAACTCTGGCCTTACCTCAAAAGCTTCAAGCTTTCCGCAGCCAGTCCAGATACAATAGAATACAAAATCGGCGAAATCTTCAGCGAACTCAAGAATCGAATCCAAAGTGGGTATAACCTTCGGGAAGTAATCAATCTGATCGATTCCCTGCGTTTTCGAACCTATGCCGAAAAGCATGAAATGTCCCATCTCTATGAGGGGAAAATCAAAAACATGGGCAATGCCGGGCGTAATGGTGGAGAATACTACACCCCTCGCCCACTGATCACTACCATCATCAAAGTGGTCAATCCACAAATCGGAGAAACCGTCTATGATGGTGCGGTGGGATCAGCAGGTTTCCTTTGCGAAGCTTTCGACTATATGCGAAATTCCAAGTCACTGACTACTGCCGAGTCTGAAATCCTTCAGAAGCGTACCTTCTTCGGAAAGGAAAAGAAATCACTGGCCTATATCATCGGGATAATGAATATGATCCTGCATGGCGTGGAAGCTCCTAATATCATCCATACCAATACACTGGCAGAGAATATCGCGGATATTCAGGAAAAGGATAGATATGATGTGGTACTGGCCAACCCTCCCTTCGGAGGAAAGGAAAGAGCAGAAGTGCAGGAGAACTTTCCAATCCGAACAGGAGAAACCGCCTCTCTCTTCCTTCAGCACTTTATCAAAATCCTCAGAGCTGGTGGTCGAGCAGGTGTGGTTATCAAAAACACCTTCCTGAGTAATGCAGATAATGCTTCGATAGCCTTACGAAAGCAACTCTTGGAAAACTGCAACCTCCATTCCGTGCTGGATCTTCCTGGAGGAACCTTCACCGGTGCAGGTGTAAAGACCGTGGTGCTCTTCTTCGAAAAAGGTAGAGCAACGAAAAAAGTCTGGTTCTATTCCCTCAATCTAGATCGCAACTTAGGTAAAACCAATCCTCTGAATGAAAATGATCTAGCAGAGTTTGTGGAGCTCCAAAAAACCTTCACGGAAGGTGAAAACTCCTGGTCGATAAACATCAAGGATGTGAATCAAAACACCTTCGATCTCTCTGTTAAGAACCCAAACAAAAAAGAAGAAGCTGCACTACGTTCTCCTCAAGTTATTCTTGAAGAAATGAAAGCCTTAGATGAGGAAAGTGCGGATATCTTAAACTCAATTTTGGAATTGATATGAAAATTGGAGAGCTTGTAACAATTGATGATGTGGTGGGATTATGGAAAGAATCGGGAAATTATCGATCTGAAATGATAAAGAAACTACCACATGATATTGAATGGTATAAATGTGAAATAGACAATGAGGATTTGGACAATATTTATCATATATATGCACCAGACTGGATACAAATAACTAACAATACTTTTCAGGTTGAGGATTTAAAATTCAATTTCAATTACCCTCCTAAATTTTTAAACAATAAACAAAGAGACGATTTTTATAATCACGTTAGTAGAATTCAATTTATAATAAATGAAAAAAAACTTATCAATCCTGTAATGGGATTAGTTCTAATCGCTCGTAATGAAAATGGACCATTCACAATATATGATGGCAATCATAGGTTTGCAGCAAATTACATTATTAATTCAGAGAGATTAAATGATTGTATATTTTTTGGGAAGGCATATATAGGAATTAGTAAAAATTTAAAAAGCTCTGAACATCATTTACATCCATCAAATGAAATATAATTGGATTAAAATAAAATTATTTGAAATTGTTGAATTTCAACGAGGCTTGACCTATTCAAAAAAAGACGAGGTCGATTTTTCTATCAATGTAGTATTGCGCTCAAATAATATCAATTTATCAAAAAATGACCTTGACTTATCTGAACTGAAATTCATCAACCCTTCAATAGAAATACCCAATATTAAAAAAGTAAAGAAAGGTTCATTAATTATTTGTACAGCAAATGGAAGTAAAAATCATTTGGGAAAGGTTGCCCTTATAGACAGTGATTACAATTATGCCTTTGGAGGCTTTATGGGTCAAATCACTCCAAAACAGAAATTAGATTCAAAGTTTTTGTTCTATTTAATGATTTCAGATGAATACAAGAAGTTTATAAAAGGACTATCTGATGGTGCAAACATCAACAATTTAAAATTTGGAGATTTAGGTCAGTTTGAAATCCCCCTTCCTCCCCTCCAAGAACAACAACGCATCGTTTCCATATTAGACGAGTGCTTTGCGGCCATAGACCAGGCAAAAGCCAATGCCGAGCAAAACCTCAAAAACGCCAAAGAACTTTTTGAAAGCTATTTGCAGGGGGTGTTTGAGAAAAAAGGAGATGGATGGGAGGAGAAAACTTTGGGTGAATTTTGTGTATTTACGCAAGGCATCCAAAGAGATGTAAAACTTCAAAGTGAAACAAAAGGTGAAAATCAAGTTAGATTTTTAAGGATAGTTGATTTTACACAAGGAAATGAACCACCTCGTTATATTGACTTTCCAGGAGATAAATACATTTTAAATACTGAAGATATTTCTCTTGTTCGATATGGTGCATCAACAGGTTTTGTGTGTCGTGGTTTGGAAGGAGCATTGGCAAATAATTTATTCAGAGTAATTCCAAAATCAAAAAAAGAAATTACTAATGATTTTTTATTTATTTATTTGAATTCACCAGTTTTTCAAAATGTAATTAAGGAAAGTATGAACGGTGCAGCAATGCCTGCAATCAGCTTCGGATTAATTAAAGACATTCCATTTCCAGTAATCTCAATTGAAGAACAGCAAATCATCGTCCGCCAATTAGATACCCTACGAGCCGAAACTCAAAAGTTGGAAGAAATTTATCAACAGAAACTAGCTGACTTGGAAGAGTTGAAGAAGAGTGTGTTGGAGAAGGCGTTTAATGGGGAGCTGACAGGAAGGGAGGTTGAGGTATGACTTGGGAAGAAGCTGAGATTGATTTAAGAGAGAATATTATTCTTCATAATCACCTAGACAAAAAGAATAAATATAAAGTCGTGGTTTCTGTGCCCCCAACTGTATGCAATAGATTAGGTGAAGAAGGGTTTAGAATTCAGGTTGGGGAGAAAAGTATAATTCCAGTTCCATTCTCAATGCTTATAGCATTGTATGAGGAATCCAGGCGGAACAATGGAATATACAACAATAAAGTTTTTCTTGATTTGTTTCCCGAAAAACTTTTATCTAAGCCATGTTACGTTCATTCGGTAGGTAAACTTTTCGTAGCCGCTGGTGTGGCGGATCAAGAAGGTAATAGAAATTATAGAATAAAATGATATCATCAAGACACTATAGACTAAAAGAGCCAAACCCAATAAATCCTTTTGAACAATGTGAACTTGGAAGGGTGAAATATGCAGAAATTCTTACATCTATAATTGATTCCTGTGCAGATGGTTTTGTTTTAGCTTTAAATAATAAATGGGGAGAAGGAAAAACGGAATTTATCCGAATGTGGAAGACTTACCTTGAAATGGAAGATAGAGGATTCCAGACCATTTATTTCAACGCATGGGAACATGACTTCAACAGAGATCCGTTGACAGCTCTACTTTCTGAATTAAAGGAGCTGAAAATTGGAAAGGAAAAAGATTTCAAATCACTAGTTAAATATGGCGCAAAATTCTCAAAGGCGCTAGTTCCTACTGTTTTATCAGCTATCCTGGAGAAGCATATCGACTCTAAAACAGTTAAGGAAGCATTTATGGAAATATCCGAAGAAGCGGCTGAAGTATTTGAAGAAGAGGTAAATGAGTATGCTAATAAGAAAAAAGGATTAGAAGAATTTAAAAAGGAATTGGAAGCCTATGTTTCAAAGTTGGAGAAGAAGCCACTGGTCTTTTTCATTGATGAATTAGATCGCTGTAATCCAAAATATGCGGTTGAGTTTCTAGAGATTATCAAGCATTTCTTTTCGGTACCAGGTATAGTATTTGTTCTATCAATCGATAAAGGAAATCTGATTAATTCTGTTAGAGGTTACTTTGGGAGCAGTGATTTAGATGGCAATGAGTATTTAAGGAGGTTTATAGATTTAGAGTATTCTTTGCCAACTCCTGATTTAGATGATTATGTTCATTTCATGTTTCAAAAGACTGGAATAGGTGATTTTCTCGGGAATGACAATAGGAGATTAGTTAGCGAACTTAGTAAGGAGAATAACCAATTTTATAACCTTGTTTACACTTTCTTCAATAATTCTGATGTTAATTTTCGACAAATCGAAAAAATTCTCTCCCACTGTTCCATTATATTAAAAACCTATTCAATTAGGCACTATACAATTCCAAATGCACTATTAATCCTTTTGTTTATCAAGTTTATTGATCCTAACCTTTATAAATTGATTAAAAACAATCAATTAAATTTTCAAGAATTTCTTGACAAACTATTTGAATTTATCAGCCCCAAAATAAAAAAGGGAAAAGATATTCATTTCGGAAATATTGAATCTCTCTTGTTGGTTTTATATCAAAATAATATTTCTAACAAAGAGCTTAATTTATGGGAGACGTTTGAGGATGATGAAGGGAGTGAAAAGAAGCTAACTGTTTCACCCAGACTCTATTCAAAAAAATCAACCTATGAAAAAGATTTTGAATTCTTTGTCCAAAAGAATCATGAGTTTATTACTAAAGGAGATAATATAAATTTAGATTATTTCATCACTAGGATTGAGTTAATGCACCAACTCCAACGCAATTAATATTATGAACGAATCCGAAACCCGTGCAGAATTAATTGACCCAAAGCTTAAGGAAGCGGGTTGGGGAATTGTGGAAGGATCAAAAGTCTTACGTGAGTATCATATTACCGCAGGTAAGATTCAAGTTGGTGGTCGAGGAAAAAAGCAGATTGCGGATTACATTCTGGTTTATAAAGGTACTAAGCTAGCTATCATCGAAGCTAAAAGTTCTGATCTGTCCGTAGGAGAAGGTGTGATGCAAGCCAAGCAATATGCTGAGAAATTAAAGCTCGCTACTACCTACTCCACCAATGGTAACCATATCTACCAAATCTGCATGGAATCGGGCGTGGAAGTATTGGTGGATGATTTTTTAAGCCCCGATGAATTATGGGAAAAGACTTTCCCAACAACTCAATCTGACGCAAAAGAAGACTTTTCAGGAGAATGGAGAGAACAGTTTGCTGCTGTTCCTTTTGAAGATAAGTCAGGAACTTGGGAACTTCGATATTATCAGGAAATAGCAGTTGCTAGAACTTTAGAAACCATAGCCAAACAAAAGGATCGGGCTTTATTGACTCTTGCGACAGGAACGGGAAAGACTGCCATCTCTTTTCAGATTGCTTGGAAGCTATTTCAAACAAGATGGAATCTAAATGATCGAGCCAAGCATCCTGATGAAGCCAGCCGTAGACCAAGAATTTTGTTTTTGGCGGATCGGAATATTTTGGCAAATCAGGCATTCAATTCATTTTCTGCATTTCCAGATGATGCACTTGTTCGGATTAAGCCCTCAGAAATTAAGAAAAGTGGCAAAGTCCCTACCAATGGGTCTTTGTTCTTTACCATCTTCCAGACTTTTATGTCAGGAATAGATGAACATGGCAAGCCTGCCCCCTATTTTGGGGAATATCCAAAAGACTACTTTGATTTAATAATCATAGACGAGTGCCACCGAGGAGGAGCAAATGATGAAAGTAATTGGAGGGCGATTCTTGAGTACTTCTCTCCTGCTGTTCAATTGGGTTTGACTGCTACACCCAAGAGAAAGGATAACGTAGATACCTACCTCTATTTCGGCGAACCGATTTATGTGTATTCACTGAAAGAAGGAATCAACGATGGTTTCTTAACCCCATTCAAAGTGAAACGAATCCAGACCACGCTGGATGATTATATATATACTTCAGATGATGAAGTAATGGAAGGAGAAATCGAAGAAGGAAAACGATACGAGGAAAAGGATTTTAACCGAACCATAGAGATAGAAGAAAGAGAGCGCAAACGAGTGCAAATCTTTCTGGCAGATAGTAATCAAAAAGAAAAAGCAATTGTCTTCTGTGCAAATCAGGCACATGCAGCTCTAATTCGAGATCTAATCAATCAGGAAAGTATTAGCAAAGACCCTTTCTATTGCGTTAGAGTGACCGCTAATGATGGAGCAGAAGGCGAGTCACAGCTGAAAAAGTTTCAGGATAACGAGAATTCGATCCCTACCATCCTGACTACTTCACAAAAGCTAACCACAGGGGTCGATGCCAGAAATGTCAGGAATATTGTTTTGTTAAGGCCTGTTAATTCCATGATTGAATTCAAGCAAATTGTAGGAAGGGGAACACGGGTTTTTGATGGGAAAGAATTTTTCACCATTTATGATTATGTAAATGCAAACCACCATTTTGCTGATCCAGAATGGGATGGAGAACCCGCAGAGCCAGAAATGGTAATTGGTGATCCACCAATGGATACGCCATGTAAAGATTGTGGGGAGTTGATATGTGTTTGTGTTAAGGAACCCCCTGCGCCTTGCCTTGTTTGTGGTGAATCGCCTTGCGTTTGTGAAAAAAGGCCTAAAAAGATTAAAGTCAGATTAGCCAGAGGAAAAGACCGGACGATCCAGTACATGATGTCCACCTCCTTTTGGAGTGCAGATGGAAAGCCGATTTCTTCAGAGGAATTTATGGCAGAACTATTCGGAGAACTTCCTAAGCTATTTAAAGATGAAGATGAGTTAAGAGCAATCTGGGGCAATCCAGTAACAAGACGAACATTTTTGGAGAGCTTAGATGAAATGGGGTTTCCCAAAGATGACCTCCTTACACTTCAGAAATTAGTAAATATGGAGAAGAGTGATCTTTTCGATGTCTTGGAATATGTTTTTAATGGAGACTTCATTGCCAAGTCTAGAGAGGAACGAGCTCAATTAGCCAAACAAGCTATAGTTCCTTTATTGAATACCAACCAGCGAGAATTTATTGATTTTGTCCTTGAGAAATATGTGGAAGTCGGCATTGAAGAACTCGACGATTCCAAACTGAAATCCTTAATAGAAAACAAATACCAAAGCTTACCCGATGGCCTGAGTGTTTTAGGAAATGCTGGAGAGGTTCGGAAGATGTTTATCGAGTTCCAGCAATATTTGTATAAGGATGTAGTGGCTTAAACATGAAAAAAACACTATACATTATACCAAGAAACTTTCCATACTTTGAGAAATCCAAATTTCCTACCCCCTTTTATATAGTTGATGGAATTACTGGAGAAGTACTTCATTTCTTTAATCAAAAAAATGATGTTTTCAACGATTTAGAAAAATCTATAAAGCATAATAAAAGAATAAGTTGGATTTTGAATTCTAGAGAAATTGAAATCAAAATAATAAAAGAAAATTATCAAGATTGGATTCAAATAAAAGAGAAAATATTTTCTTGGCATGAACGAAAAAAAGAAAGACAAGAATTACTAGTTATCGTAGAAAGAGATCCTATTTACCTAAATAATCAGGAAAAAAGATTAGTTTTTGATTTAATAGTTGCTAGAACCGGGGAAAAGATAAGCTCTCGAATGTGTAGTGAAATTATATATGCACTAAATGATTTAAAAAGTGACCTAATGGATATTAGAAACGATAAATGGGATATTTTAGGAAATAGATATGAAATCAAAAATTTATCAGAAACAAATATATCAAAATTAGAAATTGATAGAAGGTGTAGAATATGGGAAAATAACCAATTAAGAAAATTTTTTAATTCAAATAACAAATAAACAATAGAAACATTATTCAATTTTTATCATCTTATTTTAATAATTTAAGGCAAGATATTTATATATCAGAAATAAAATTAATTCTATTTATATTTTTAAGTAATTATGGCCAAAAACAGATCACAACTCTTCAGAGATTTAAATGTTTCACCCGCAAATAAACAATGGGCTTGGTGTGCAAAAAACACCACCCTAAAAAGGGCTGTTTTTACGCTTTGGGAAGATTTGGAGAGACCCAATCAGCAATGGCTTATTTACGATGTATATGAGAATTATAAAAAGGCTGGATATTATGACCAAAAAAGAACTATAGACCTATCGATTAGTGAAGATTTCGAAATATTTGGGATAGTATGTGTGGCAAAGGATCCAAATGCTGAAAAAAGAAGTATAGTTGAAATCAAGGATGATTTTGTTCACATATTAGAGTTTGTGGATAAGGGCAATCAAATCTTTGTAAGGGTGAAAAAGACAGTTCCTTTGTTAGAAATCATTAGACGGGATCAACACGACCTTAATTCAGAAAATGGTCTTCAAGATTTAGATACAAGTAATTTTGGCTCCGATAATCCAGACCGTGCACTCTCAAAAGGTTATATAATCAAGAGAGATAATAAAGTAAGGCTAGCGGTCATTAAGAGAGCAAAAGGAAAATGTGAATATTGTGGTGAAGGATCATTTAAAACTCCAAATGGGAAAAATTATTTAGAGGCACATCATGTGATTTTTCTAGCAAAGAGTGGAACGGACAGAATGGATAATGTAATTGCCTTATGCCCATCTCATCATAGAGAAGCACATTTTGGGATAAACGCGGAAGATCTTGAAAAAGAGTTTTTAGAAATTTTGAAAAAGAAGTAGGCCTTGCCTTCTAATTGTAAAAAGATAAGCTTGCTTATCTCAATAAATTTTTGATACATTTGTAAACTTAACTTAAAAGTGAAGCGTTACTTTGAAATAAAGACATACCTCAGTTTCGAAAAAACCCAATTCTATACCATAGAAGAAGATGGAAAGGGAATTAATGAAACAGACGAATTCTTTATTCGCTTCAAAGATGATCCTGTTTATCAAAAAGATATTGAAACTATCGCGTATTGGATCCAGAAAATTGGAAAGGAATCAGGTGCCCTGGAAAGGCATTTTAGACCTGAAAGATCTGCAAAAGCAATTCCCATCACAACTTCGAAGCTTCGGCTCTATTGTTACCGAATTAGTGATGAATTAGTGATTTTAGGCAATGGAGGAATCAAGTCATCTCAAAAAGTTCAAGACAGTCCAGATGCATATCCCCATTTCGAAGTAATGAATACCTTAGCATTTGTGATTCACAAAAAATTAGAAAATGATCAAATTGAAATTACTGGAAAAAATATTTCCGGAGATTTGACATTTTACACAAAATAAACCCTAGTTATGAGCGCAATATTCGAATCAATTCAAGTAAGTGATGAAGTGAAGCGTTATGTAGATCACTCTTTTGACATTGTCAACAGAATTTATGATTTACTCGAAAAGCAAGGTAGAACCCAACGGGATCTAGCCAATCTAATGGGTAAGAAAGAATCTGAAATCAGTAAATGGATGCAAGGCACCCATAATTTTACCTTAAAAAGCATAGCCAAGATTGAATCAGTCTTGGGTGAAAAATTAATTGTTTCCCCGAAGCGTGACGAAGTTCTTGTAAAAAAAGAGGTATTAGCATTTTACCATCAAAACATTGAAATGAAAACTGCCTTGATTCAACAAAAACAAGTTGTTCAAGAAAAAAATAAAACAGGGATTCCGATATCATTTCATCTTATGGGAGAAACTGTAACAAAGTACAATACTTCAACTGTAGAAGTTTCTTCTACAGTTCAAGAGTCCTATCCTTATTTAAAAGTAGCTTAACTCATGGCAAGTCAGCAAGTAACATTCAACCTAAAAGGGATCTCTACCGATGAATTTGCAACAATTAAGGAATGTTACAATAAAGAAGAAGATGTACAAGTAGAAACCGGGTATGGCTTCGAAATTGACCCTGGAAACTATACTGTTGCAGTACGTTTTTCTATATTGTTTAAGTGTAATGAATCCCCATTTATTGTGCTGAAATTGACATGTGCATTTGATGTAGAAAAAGAATCCTTTGATAGTTTTCTTGATTCTGAATCAGGAAAATACATAATACCAAAGGGATTTCTTACTCACTTGACAGTTTTAACAATTGGTACAGCACGAGGGGTTTTACATGTGAAATTGGAAAAAACCGGTTTTGAAAAATACTTGTTGCCAACACTGAATGTATCAGACTTAATTAAGGAGGATATGGTATTTGAAATACCTAATTCTTGATCAAATCAGAAAATGAGTCTAAAGGCGTTCAGAAAAGTGCCTGTGAATTGTCATCTTTCTTGACCAGGAGTCAGGAATTTTTAGTTGATTATTTAGTCATCTAATTTTATTTCCAAGCTCTATATCCACCCAATCCTAGTTTGGCTTTTTGCTGGTATTCAGTTAGGTTCATCAAATCGTCAAAAGATAATTCACCTTCTTCTTCAGCTTGGGCTTTTCTAAAGTGCCAGTATGGGTTAAAGTATCCTTGTCTTAGATCAAAGAACACTTTCTGCACTTTCCCAGAAAACTCATAGCTTACATTATTCACATAAAAAGTAGAGCTACCGAAATATGCATTGAAAAATGGTAAATCTACAGTCTCTCCTAGTCTAGGGACCACAGGAAGGGTTTTTGTTGTAAATGAAGTTGAATGTTCCCTCCTTCCGAATACATAAAAAGTATATTCCACTTCTTGAAAAGAGAAGAAAATATCATCCTCATTTTCAACTAGAATCTTATAAATATCTTGAAGGTATTTTCTGAGTCTATCGTATTTGATATCGAGTCTTTTTGAGACTTCTTTTAATGTTGGATAACCATTTTCAAACTCTTGGTCTACATCCAAGTTCAAAAGATCTTCTAGAAACTTATTGAATGCATTGTCCTTCTGGAGTAGAGTTTTAGCTCTTTCCTTCATATCAAGAATATCGAAAACTATTTTTCTGGTGGAAATTTGGCTGAAATCCATGATGGTTAAAATTTAGAGTTAAAATTATGTGTCGTTTGATTTCAAAATAACTTTCAAACCTAACCTAATTGCCTGCTCCAAATCCATGACCTGATCTATTTGATTTATTTCTATAGCTCAGTATTTCCGAAAATTTGAGCGATAGATTGAATTTCTATGGCTCACAAAAAAATCAAGAATGAAAATCATTGAATGCTTTGTTGGTTTATCCACTAATTTGGTATTGGAAAAACAGGCCCCGAAAAGGAAAATAAATAGTCAATTTCAGTTTCGACATATTCTTCTTTAAAAAAGTCATACACCTGTTGGCGAGTCTCCATTCGGATGGATTTATCCTCTGGAAAATAGTCCAAGCTTAATACTTCGAATTGACTAAGGAAACTTTTTGGGTTTGTTGAATAAGCTCCTTCACCCCCATAGAACATCAATTCCAAATCGCCATTTTCTTTCTGATTCACTATCCTACGTGAAATTCCACATCCCTTTATAATTTCCCACTCCTCCGTTTTTGGGTTGAACCAATCCCAAAACATAAATGTATCAAAATCCATAATTGGAGTTTGCTTATTCAGACGCCATTCTATTGAAAATTCTCCTGGCCCACACATTAAAAAACTAGCCGCATGTTCAGTAATTTGCTCTCCTGTATCGCTGAAATCAACCGGAATAGAAGAAACCATTGATTCTACAGTATAAATGCCATACGGGTCCATGAGGGGTTTTTCTAGTTCCTTACTACACCCAATCAAGAAGAATAAACCAAAAAGAAATGCAATTTTTCTCATAGATAAATTTAAAAAATTAATTTCACTTTTATCATTATCGGCAATCATGGTAGACAGGATCATTTGAAGAGATAATTGACATGAAAAACGGATTAAATCCGAAGCATATTATACAGGGGTTCCGAAATAATTGTATCAGAAAATTTTAAAATGGAAAACCAAATCGAAATATACGAGGGGACTGACGGTCAGACTCAAATTGAGGTGAAGTTTGAGGGAGATACCTTTTGGCTTCCTTTGCAACAAATTTCAGAATTGTTTCAAAGGGACAAGTCGGTTATTTCTAGACACATAAGAAATATTTATAAGGAAGGCGAATTGGATAGAATGTCAACTGTTGCAAAAAATGCAACAGTTCAAATGGAGGTCAAAGAAAAGTTGAAAGGGAAGTTGGATTTTACAATCTAGATCTCATTTTGTCTGTTGGTTATAGAGTAAATTCCAAACAGGGAACCCAATTCAGAATCTGGGCAACCAAACGATTAAAAGATTACCTTATCCAAGGCTATGCAATCAATGAAAATAGACTTGCACAGAAGCAACAGGAAGTCCAAACCCTCAAAGATGGCATTCGCATTTTAAGCAGAGCAATTCAGCAAAAAGAAGAAAACCAAAACTTGGGTTTTGAATGGCTGAATCACTTTGCAAAAGGATTAGAGTTGCTAGATGACTATGATCATGAGAACCTAGATAAAAAAGGATTAAGTAAAAGAAAAGCGACCTACCCTGAATTATCAGATTATCAAGAGGTAATCAAATCCATGAGGTCAGATTTTGAATCTGGAGTATTTGGAAAAGAAAAAGATGGGAGTTTTGAAAGCGCAATTGCACAAATCAGTAAAGGATTCGGAGAGGAGGACTTCTATCCTACCCTGGAAGAAAAAGCTGCCACTCTACTCTATCTCATTGTCAAAAATCATGGTTTTGTAGATGGTAACAAACGGATTGCAGCAGCTTGCTTTCTTCTCTTTTTGCAGTCAAATGATCTTTTGAATAATAGCCAAGGAATTTCAATTATCAGCAATGACGCACTTGCCAGTTTGACCTTATTTATAGCATCCAGCAAACCGGAAGAAATGGATACGGTAAAAAAATTGGTGATAAGTGTATTGAACCGAAACCGAGACGACAGGCACTGAAGCTGAAAGCTGTTTTCTGCCGATATCACATAGAAAAAAACTAACTGAACTATTGAGCAAACTTTGTGCACACACTGTGTGCAAAATGTAGTGAAATTTGGCCAATCCGATCTCTGCCAAATCCATCCTATGAGCGATTAAACTGATATCTATAACTCAATAAAACAAGATAAATGAGTTATAGAGCGACTTACTATCCCTCACCGAGAAAGGATTGGCTATAATACTATATCTAAATGCATATAAAAATCATTCAGATTTATTTTTTATACGTAAAAGCATATAATTTAAATATTTTTCATACATTTATATGCAAATACATATAGAATGAATCAAATAGCCGAATTTGTAAAAACCAGAAGGAAGCAATTGGGGCTGACCCAGGAGGAGTTTGCCGACAAAGCTGGCGTTGCACTAACCGTAATCCGGAAAATCGAACAAGGCAAGGAAAATCTTAGTCTGTCGAAAGTAAACCAAGTCCTCAGCATGTTTGGCCATATATTGACACCAATTCACGAAAAAGATGCGAACAGGAATAATCAAGTATAAGAATGAGTTGGCTGGCATCTTGACGGAAGAGGATTCTGGTGAATATGTTTTTGAGTACGATGAATCTTATGTGCAAAAACACCCCAATCAATTCATCACGTTTCGAATGCCGGTGACCACTCGGCCCTATCGAAGCACACGCCTTTTCCCCTTTTTTGACGGCTTGATTCCCGAAGGTTGGTTATTGAATATCGCCGCAGAAAGCTGGAAGATCAATAAAAATGATCGTATGGGACTGCTCTTGGCGTGTTGCCAAAATGCCATTGGAGCCGTGAGCGTTCACCCTCTGAACCCAGAAGGAAATGAATAGATGTTTGTATTGTTATGAAACACTGAACGCAAGTCAAACAGGAGATTATCATTCCAAATGCGTCAAAGAATTTTTTGGGACTACACATGCCCCCGAGCTTCCCTACCAACTGTCCGAAATGGAAGTCTTGGCAAAGCAGGCAGCTGAAAGTTCCATAACGGTTCCTGGAGTTCAACCAAAATTGTCATTGGGATGGATAAAGACCGAACTGGAGAATGGACATCAAGGCAGACTTACGATCCTAGATGCACTGGAGGGCATGTATATTCTGAAGCCACAAAATCTCCAATACCCCGAGATGCCAGAAAATGAGCATCTCTCCATGAGGTTGGCAGAATTATTTAACATTGAAGTAGTGCCTTCTACTTTGATTCGATTGGCTTCAGGCGAATTGTCCTATCTCACCAAGCGAATAGATCGCAAAGAGGATCATTCTAAAATCCACATGATTGATTTCTTGCAGATCTTGGAACTGGAAGACAAATACAAAGGGAATATGGAAACCTTGGGAAAAGCCATTGGTGAACTTTCAGTCAATACGCTACTTGACAAAATGAGATTCTTCGAGCTTGCTGTTTTTAACTACGTCATCGGCAATAATGACATGCACTTGAAGAATTTCTCAATGTGGCAAACTGAACAAGGCTGGGCTTTATCTCCTGCTTATGATTTACTCAATGTTAAAATCATCCTCCCAAAAGACAAGGAAGATACAGCACTATTGCTTGGAGGAAAAAAAATGAATTTCACCAAAGGGTATTTCGATAGATTAGGAGTGGTTTTAAAATTGAATGAGAAACAAGTCAATGGAGTCTATAAACGACTTAAAAAATGGCTGCCAAAGGCTAACCAATTAATTGAAAAGTCTTTTCTCAGCAATGACCTTAAAACTGAATATAAAGAAAGGGTAAATTTGGGTGCCCAAAAATTTATTGAGGAATAAGGAGGGATAAATTCAGCACCATTTTTATATATAAAAAAAATCTAACCAAAATTAGAATAATCCTAAAAAACCACTGCTTCTAGAATTTCTTGTACCGGATTTGTACCGATTTTATATTATATAATTGTTTTTCAAATAGTTACACATTCTGTATCGGGAAGTAAAACTTTCCTCTGTGCTTTTTGCATTACTCTATTTCAAGTTCTTGTCTATGATTTTTTTTTCCAGTTTCCAGTGATTCCATATAAAGAAGCATTCCTTTTTTTATCTGGAATCCATAAATATCCTGTAAACTGGAGAATCCATCTAAAGAATTGAGTAAGAGATTTAAATTATTTTGGAGATAGCTTTCATTTTCAAAATATGTCCATTCTTTTGAGACATATTGTTCAAAAATCTCTTTGAGTTCGATTGTATAAACATCTTCAAACCTCTTATCTAACAACAGCTTTCTAATCTTTTCTTTAAGTATTCCTTCATCCTTTTTGATTTCTCTAAAATTGGACTGGATTTTTATGAAAGGAGTATTATAGGATGTAAACTCTAGCCTTACATTTAATTCTTTGATCAGCTTTGAGTTCTCCTCTTGTTCCTTACTCACCTCTTCTAGATCCTTGTAATATCCTTCAAGCAAAGTAGGATTTTGAAGTTCTAATTCTTTCTTCAAAAAATACTGAAATATCTCTTGATCGTGATCTTCAACAATTTTTGTGAGCTTAGATATTTTATCCTCAAGCTGGTCAATAACGGATCTCACTTGACTTTTTTTGAACCGCTTACCTCTAAAATCGAATGTTTTTATCTGGTATCTCCCTGTTTCAATATGATTTAATATCTCAAGATCAGATTGAGCCATTATTTTCTGATTCACCCAATTCACAGCCTCACCACTGAAAAGATTTTCAATTGGAAGAACTTTCATTTTTTGAAGATCAAAAGACTTAAGCCTGGCAGTTGGATTTCGATAATCATAGTAGCCATTAAATATTTGAGGGTAAGAGTATTTAAAATAATTTTGTGTGAATTTTTCTTCAAATTCATCTTGAGATATAAACTCCGCCTCTCCAGTAAATTTGCAGGAACTAAGTAAATGAGAAGTTAATTCCACTTCCAAATTAACTATATCTACAAAACAGGTCCTTGCCGAAATAGCACTCCCTTCCACAGTCGGAATATGAAGTGACATTAAACGCTCAATTCTATCTTCATCTGTTGGATGGGACGCCCATTGATCTTTGATCATCAATTCAGAACTTACTGGAATATATTCCAAACTCTTTTGAGAAAACAAAAATTCCATGACAAAGCGATGGTTATTATAGATATTCTGAGGTATCCGGTTGAAAGGAATTTCATTATCGTAATAATTAAAAACATCCTGAAGAGCCAAAGATGCAGGACTAAATTTGTGAAATGAGTTCGCCAATGGTTCTCCTCCAGTTACATAAGCGGCTATTTCATCTGCATGAAATTCCATTTCCCTCGAAAGGGCCATAAAGTTTTTATTGACCAAAGAATACATTCCTTTCAACACCCATTGCGCACCTTGAGCAACTTTAAATGCCAACCCAACAAACAGCGAAAAGTAACCACTGATACCGGCCCATTTTGAAGCTAAACTTTCATAAGAATCATTTTCATATAAAAGGTTATAGATTAATTCATTTACATAATAAACATAGCTCCCAACCTTCATTGAACTCTGGGAAAAATGCCCGAATTCATGTGCTAATACAGCTTTAAACTCTTCTACACTTAATGTATTCACCAACCCCATTCCGATTGTAAGATTTTTTCGGGTTGGAAAAATCATACTCAGAAGGTTGGAATCGTAAAAAACAGAAGCATTTACTTCATTAGATAAATAAACACGCCTCGGAAATTGCGTACCTACTTGTCCGATAATATCTTCCAATATCTCTTTTAATATGGGTTGTGAATTTAGATCAAGCTCAACTAAATGTGAACGATCCACTTTATAACTTTTGAATAGAAACTTGAAAAGGAAAAGAACAATGAGCACCCCCAAACTGACCAGGCCCAAAGCCAACATGAGCAGAGCAAAATTAAAATGAAATGAAACGAGAGCTATTGCTCCTAAAACACATAAACAGAGTATTGCGATTGCTGAAATTACCATCAAAAAATAAACAACAATAAATAATGCTATAGCTAAAACTGCAGAAGTTGTATGCTTTCTGAATTGAGCAGAAGGAATTACGAGAATCTTTTTCATAAAAATATTTACTACCAATATGGTGAATATTTAAAGAAGGTATTTCTGTTTTCCTAAAAAAATAATTCTCAAACACTAAAATTTAAGAGTCATAAAAAAATCAATTGCCCCCCCCCACTAGGCGTAGTCAAATCGGTAGACGGGAATGGGCGGGATTTTCAATTCCACTATGGAAATCATGCAGGGACAAGTTTATCAAGGTACTTTCACCGCATAAGGTAGGAATAAAGTGTTGACCGCAGTACGTGAAAATCTAACTTTCGGAGTAAGTAATTTATTTCTAGACACATAAGAAATATTTATAAGGAAGGCGAATTGGATAGGCAGTCAACTGTTGCACAAGATGCAATACTTCAAATGGATGGTCTTCGAAATTTACCGAGTATGAAAAAAGCTCAATTTGAGATTTTACCATCAGGAACAATTGATAAAAATAGGGTTCAATATACCCCTCATTTATATGACCTTAATACAACTACTTTTCAACTACCGATTATTTCTCGGTAGTTCCCAAACAGGGAAGAAAGGCATTTTTATAATATAGTAATTTAATAGAACAGCCCGAAAAGAACAGAACGTGAACATATCAAAACAATCTAAAAAATCCTGGAATTGGAGTAGGATTCAACTACCCGGAATTTCCCGATAGTTCAACTTGAGAGGAAAAGAATTTCTCTTATTTTTACCATAGACCTAAACCTAATAACCTATGCAAAAGACTTTTCTTATTCCGCTATTCCTTTGCCTCGTAATTCCTATTGCACAAGCACAACAAGGAACCAAAGAGCGAATCAAAGTTCATAGCAAAGCGCTAGAGGGCAACTTGATTGGTGATCCAGCAGATCGGGATGTAACTGTTTACCTTCCTCCTTCCTATCAAACAAATCCTGACAAACATTTCCCGGTTCTCTATATGCTGCATGGGTTTACCGACTCTGATTCTAAGTGGTTTGGTTGGGAGGACCACTGGATCAACTTACAAAATGTAATAGAAAAGTCTCTCTCAGAAGGAGGTTCAAAGGAGATGATTGTAGTCATGCCAAAT
The DNA here is from genome assembly GCF_026652115.1 of Algoriphagus sp. PAP.12. GTDB lineage: Bacteria > Bacteroidota > Bacteroidia > Cytophagales > Cyclobacteriaceae > Algoriphagus. The sequence continues at coordinate 172,809 of NZ_JAPPSQ010000003.1, forward strand.
GCCTACAATACATTTAAAGGAAGCATGTATGCAAGTTCGTCAACAGTCGGGGATTGGGAAACCTTCGTCACTAAAGAACTGGTCAGCTACATAGACGCAAAATATCGTACTCTACCCAACAAAGCCAGTCGAGGACTTGCCGGACACTCCATGGGAGGCTATGGAACACTCCGCCTAGGAATGAAATACCCGGAAGTTTATTCTGCAATCTATGCTTTGAGTCCATGTTGTATGGATGGTGGAGCTACTACAAATCCTGAATTGATTTCCAAACTGGAAAAATTCACCCCAGATCAAATCCAAGCGGCCTCATTTTTTGAAATAGCGGCCTTGGCAACCTCTGCCGCTTTTGCCCCAAATCCTCAAAATCCTCCTTTCTATCTGGACCTCCCAGCCAAAGACGGATCACCTCGACAAGACATCATCAATAAGATAATAGCCAATCGGACTCTCACTACAATCGATCAATATATCCCCAACTTGAAAAGACTCAAAGCCATTGGGATGGATGCCGGAACAGAAGACACAGGCATCAGTGCGGCTACCAAAAAGCTGCATGAGATTTTGGATTCTTATCAGATCGAACACCTCTATGAAAGCTATGAAGGTGATCATATCAATCGAATTGCCGAGCGCATAGAAACTAAAGCCCTACCATTCTTTTCAGAGCATCTGATTTTTCAGAATAGCACGGAAAGCGAGATCATTGAAGACGGAGGTACAGGTGAGTATCCAGCATTAATGACATCCGAAACTAGTCTACCTACACATACCATTTTTAGACCTCAAAACATTGAAGCTTTTGGTGGAGCCAATAAGCTTCCTGTAATCGCCTGGGGCAATGGCGCGTGTTTCGACTCCCCCTGGGAACATCTCAACTTCCTGAATGAAATAGCTTCTCATGGCTTCTTGGTAGTTGCTATTGGAACTATGCCCAAGCAAACTGAGGTTCGGTCCAAATCGCAAAAACTTTTGGACGCTATCGATTGGGCCATAAGTCAAAATAATGATCCTACCAGTCCCTATTTCCAAAAGATTGATACCCAACACATTGCAGTGAGCGGGATGTCCTGTGGAGGACTGCAGACACTTGAAGTGGCAGGAGACCCTAGGATCACTACCGTTGGAGTATTCAACAGTGGAGTTTTGGCTAATCCCGGAGCCGGAATGCCTGCCATGCCTCAAGTCACCAAAGATCAATTAATTAACATCAAAGTCCCTACCCTCTATTTACTGGGAGGAAAATCTGATATCGCATACGAAAATGGAATGGATGATTTCAAACGAATTAATCATATCCCCATCTTTGTAGGTAATCTCGATGTAGGTCATGGAGGTACCTATTCAAAACCCCATGGTGGAGAGTTTGCAAAAGTTGCTCTAAAGTGGTATCAATGGCAATTGAAAGGAGATGAAGTTGCGGGCAAACTTTTTACCGGCAACCCTCCCGGATTGGCCAAATCCGAAGGTTGGATCGTGGAAAAGAAAAATATGGATTGATACACCTTATTGCTTTTCCGCTCTATAGAAAACATCCATCAAAGCAGTTCGAATATTTAAGTCATACAACTTTTGGTGAGATCTGGATGGGTAAACCCGATTAGACAGGAATATATAAGTGATCTTTTTGACTGGATCGGCCCATACAAAAGTTCCGGTGAATCCGGAGTGTCCAAAACTTTCCGGACTAGCCAAAGGCGAAGGATAAGCTTCTGACAGAGGAAGTTCTGAATTATTCAAGAGTGGCTTATCAAATCCCAGACCTCTACGGTTGCCGTTCTCTGGATATTGTACTTCGGTAAATTCTTTTACGACATCTGGAGAAATGAGCTGCTTTCCATCCACACTCCCATAGTTTTGATACAAGAGCATTAATTTAGCCAAATCGTCTGCTGTCGCAAAAAGACCAGCATTTCCAGAAACCCCACCTTTTAAGGAGGCATTTTCATCATGCACCCAGCCTTTTACCAAGGTTTTTCTGAAAAGTGAATCTACCTCTGTTGGGACGATCGGGTTCGTAATATTATTATTCAATGGTAGATACCCCAATGTATGGGCCCCGATTGGACCATAGAAGTTCTCTTTCAAATAGGTCTGGTAATCAGTTCCGGTAATTTGCTCGATCAAGCTTGGGAAAATCAAAAAAGTAAGTCCCGAATAGAGGTATTTTTTATCATCTGAAACTTCAGACCGATTGATAATTCGGCTCATTTTCTTCTCAAAGCGATCATTGATAAAGATCCCATCGTAGACTTGTCCTTGAAATCGATTATTTGGGGAGTCATGAACAAACCTCTTTTTGACCTTTCCATTTTTCTTCACCACCTCATTCAAAAAAACAATGTAAGGCATCAAACCGGCTTGATGGGCCAAAATCTCTCGAAGCGTTAGGTCCCTTTTGTCTTTCCGCTTTCTCCAAGGTTCCCAATAGGTACTAAATGGCTTATCCAGATTCAATTTCCCTTCATCCACCAGTTTCATAAGCGCAGGTAATGGTCCGGAAATCTTGGTTACTGAAGCCAAATCATACAAATCATTCAATGCAACAGGCTGAATCTTGTCATAAGTATGATAGCCATAAGCTTTATGAAAAATGACTGTATCGTTTTTCGCGATCAACAATTGAGCTCCTGGAAATGCCAGGCTATCGATTCCCATTTGCATAATTGAGTCCACTTTCTGATTGATGAAATTTTCATCAAAGCCCATTTTTGTGGGAGTAGCTTGCACAAGCTCTCGCTGTGCAAATCCAAGCTGAATTACCAAAGCAAACAAGAAAAGCGAAGTGAAGATTTTTTTCATGCTAAAAGGATCGTGATTCATAATCTTTTGCAAAATAATTGGTAAAATCTAATCGACTCAACCTCTCAAAAAAAACCCAAAACAATTTGTAATTCTTATTTTGAAAGCCTTGTATCATTCATCAAAACCTAAGCGTCTTTTTATTAAAAATCAGCCTCAAAAAAGATTTTACTGGATTAAACTCTCATTATATTTTCCATATAAATGGAATTTACTTTTCCCAAAAAATAAAATGAAGCAATCCCTACTTAACCTTGCCTTATTCCTTTCAATTTTTGTGTTCTTCAGCTGTAAAGACGATTCAGAATCTCCCCAAATGAGTGTTGATCACTATGTTTCTTTATTGAAGGCTGAAAAATATGAAAATTGGGAACTTCCGGAATTCAACGCAAATGATATTCCAAAGCTTTTGGCTTATAGAAATGATACTCAAAGTATTTCCAATTTTCCGAGGAAACCTATCTCCTCTTCTATCACATCAGAATGTACACTTGGAATGTATGTTTTATGGACAGTCGAATCAATTCGGGCCAGATCTTTTGGGAGTGAATATTTGACGGGTACATTTCCCTCTCAAAACCCTGTAGTTAAGGAAAAAGAAACTTTAGAATTTGTTGAACAAACTAATCTAGTGCAACAGGAAATTGGAAACGCCTACTTCAACTGGTGGGAAACAAATAAGGAAAAAGATTTTTCAGAGTTCAATCAAATAGACCCATTGGAAACAACCGATTTTCGTTGGCATTAATCCATTCAATTTTAATCATCCACAAAGTCGAAATCTTAAGACTCTTTCCCCTTCAATAAGGCATAAATAGCCATGGCATGGCCATGTCCTAATTCAAACTCTTCCTTCAACCAATTTGTAATTTGAGTGGCCTTCACATCAGATTTGATTTTACCATTTTCGGTGAAACCTTTGGCTTCGGCCATCTCTTTGAAATCCGATGGAGACTTTCCTGTTTTTGCTTGGATATTATCCAGATAGGCTTGAAATGACATAAAGTTGGTGGCTATAAATTGTTAATAGTTTACCCTAAAAATGATTTTGAGTCCATAAAAAAAATGAATTAATCGATTGAAGGGAAAATTGTTCCACCGCTCTTCACCAATGTGATGGCATCAACACTTTTGGTAGTGATTTTACCAGCACCACTCCTAGTTTCAATGGCATCTTTCACATCGCTTTCACTCCAAGTATCAGGGAAAAAAGTGGATTTCTCAACTTTTACACTTCCTTTTATAACGTCTTTTTTTGCATTAGTTTCTGCTTTAATATCTTCCACTTTATCATCTCTTACTTTTACTTGTTCTTCATAAAAGCCAGAAACGCTTCTACCTTCTACTCCTGTTCCTTCTAGCCAAGATTCATCACCTTTCCCCTTCCAATGATAACCTGTTGGCTTCTTTTTTCCTGAGTTGAAATCTCCTCGCCAAATATGCTTCCAAGTCTGGCTAGGAAGCAATTTCCTTTCAGGTGGCATAGCCTCTTTTCCACCTTCCAGATATTTCTCAACAGAATTTTCTAAATCTTTTATATCCTGATCATCAATCACTCCATCTTGTTTTAATTTCGGCTTGGTTCTACGATCCTCATCGGAATCGTTATCTATCCCAATTTGATTATACAATTCACGAAGAGCATCACCTTTTCGCAATAATGGGTTTCCTCCTGAAAAATACCAACTCACATATTTCTTGGCGGAGTCCAATTGCCCAGTTCCCAATTTCGCACGTTGTATTATTTCAGGTGAATTTGAATCAGCTTGAAACTGATGCAATTTTCCTTGAACCACAGGTTTTCCTGAATTGACTAAGTGAGCAAATTGCCTCTGAACAGTTGTCTCTGGACGATGATCAGAAAACTGAAAAGCAGGATTGTTTTTGCCAGGCAAATTTTGATTCCTCACATTTTCCTTTGGTGATTTACTATGGTGATGTCCCATCGTATAACCTTATTTTGTATGTGTCGGATTATCTAATTCGGAAGCTATTTCATTCATAATCGAAATGGTCTTTCCTAAACTAATCACATCATTGGGTTTCAGATTTTTCAAAGCATTATAAAATACCTGGGTCAAAGGATGCCTGCCACTCCCCTTTATCTCTTTCTTCAAATCACTCTTCTTCTTTTCAAGTTTAACTTTCTCTGCTCCCAATTCCGCCAACATCGAAGAATTATCCAAGTTCTGCTCCCCATACCTCTCAGTATTTTTAACCGTTCTGGTTTTTGATAGGGCCTTATCAACTGTCACATCTTTTTGAAGTCTGGATGCACCGGATTTTAAACCTTTATCAACTTCTGAAAGTCTGTTTTCAGTAACAACCAAATCCTTCTCAGGTTTGATCAAATGCTTTTTAATTGCTGTTAGCTTTTCAGAATCACTGTCGGTACCTGAAAGCAATTCACCAACCTTTTCTACTCCTTTAGGTTTCGTAGTGAAAATCCCTTTTGTAAACCAATACCAGGATTTATTACAGACCTCTTGGATTCCTCCTACCAAATCCACTTGCAATCTTGAAACTTTTTCAGAAGTACTTTCCCCTCCAATCAGCCTTTCACCAAATCCAACTACTTCATTTATTGCTTTTGTTAGGAGGGAACTACTTGAATTTCGGACAATGCTGGCCAATCTAAGATTGTAATAATGAATGGAACAATTTTCAATTGACTCAGCCATTCGTTCTTTATTTGAAAATAAATCTGGGTTAAGGATCATGGTACTGGGCCTATTGAGACCTGGTTCCAAAGTTTTCTCTAGAACATATACTTCACGCGAATACCTTTTTTGGTATTCGTTGTTGTCTTTGATTAAATTCTTGAAAAACTTCAACTCCAATAAAGCTACTTTATAGTGGACTTTTTGATTGGAAAATTTTGACTTAAACTCCATCTCAGATCTGATCTCTCCTACTTTTGAACCAAGATCATTTCCTAACTCCTTGGCTAAATCATCTGAGTTTCTATCAAGTTCGTTAACCATATTTTTTACCGCACTGTACTTTTTGTAAATTCCATAAAATTCTTTCAGATCCCTTGTTTTCAAATCAAGCAAGAATTTGTCCTCATTATTTTCCTCTTGTTGTTCTCTATCACTCTCCTGTTCAGATGAGTTGCCTCCTAAAAGACTTGAAATTCCCCCCATAATTTTGCTGGAAAAACTTCCACTCTCTTTTAGAATTTCTGCCTTCTCATTCAGATCCAAATTTTTCCACCACCTTTTCAATCCTTCTTTCACTAATTTTTCCTGGATAGAAGGACCGTTACTTTCACTTTTACCAATCAGCTTATCCTTTCCCTTTTTCAACCCTTTCTGAGCTAGATCTCCTCCTTGCTCTCCATAAATTTGTTCCCAATTTTTTCCTTCTGTTTTCAGTACATTTAAGATTTGAAGTGTCCTAGTAACAAGGTCATCCATTCTATTATCTGTCATCTCGGTATCCTCATTTCTTTGGACTACTGAGCCGGTCTGACTCGTAATTAGTTCACCTGAGTGATCAGATTTCATCTGCAAAGCTTTTGCCCCCATCACATCAGCTTCCTTTTCTAATCCTGAATCATCATTGATATTTACCTTTCCTTTCAATTGCTTGGTAGGTCTTACTCGACCTTGTTTCTGTTGCACCACATGCCAGGCTTCATGGGGAAGGTGTTGCTCCTGCCCCGGACCTATATGAATATCTGTCCCCTGGGCATAAGCATGGGCATTCAATTGAGCCGGTTTGGCAGAATTATAATGAACATTTACATCATCCAGGCTATATCCTGAGAGGTTTTCAACTCCAGATTTAAGTTGATCAGGCAAGCCGGTATTATTTTCAACTCGCTGAACAGGAATTTGAAGTGGATTTTGAGCTTCAGGATTCGAATCTTTGGATTTCATCTGGAGCTCCTCTTCATCCATCTCCTTCATTTGCAATTCTTCTTCTTCCATTTCTTTCATTTGAAGCTCTTCCTCTTCATTTTGAACTCGCTGAATAGAATCATCTGAAACAGAAGAGTTTACCAATTCAGAAAATTTATTTTGGACTTTAGTCTCAGGCCGATTGTCTTTCAGCTGAATATGAGGTTTATGTGAATTGACTTCAGCAGACTTGGTCGAACCAGACTTACTCAATTTTGAAAAATTTCCCATGATATATTTTGTTTAAAATGATCATGAATCAGGGTAAATCGCGAGAGGTATACTTCCTGGCCACCCTTATTCCATTGATTAATAATCCCGCAAGGATTCCAATTCCAAAAATCAAAATCAAAACCCAAATTGTTACTTCATTGCTCCCAGCACCTATAAACCCTACCTGAGTATCAAAAAAGAGGTAGAAAAATAAGCTTATAGCTGCCAAAAGACCGATACCAATTAACACCCCTGAAAATAGTGCTCTCCACTCCCAATCATCTCCATTGTTTTTGATCCCTATAAGCAAACCTATAAGGACGATCAACATCAAACCAATCAATACTAGTGTGATAATTCCATTAATTCTTGAATAGGTGTCCCAACGACCTATCATACAAATACAATCCTTATTTGAGGCTACCGAATAGTACTGTGTGGAATCATACTTGACAAAAGCATTTCTGTTTTCCCAAAAACTGGTAATATTCTCACTCCTAGCCAGTTGAGCTATACTATCTGTATCTGGATAGCTTTCAAAAAAACAATATTCAGCTTCTGGACTTTTATAAGGATCTCCTATGTAAATATCATTTAGACCTGCCCATTGGATATCTTGCTTATAGGTCCACAGATAATCAGATAAGGTGAGCTTGGTACCTAAAGTATCAATGGATTTTGAAGCTACCACTACCGAATCAATCCCAATCAAACTTGCTCCCAAGGCATCCCACAAATCAGAATACCCTGCATCATACCCCATCCCCCTGATAGCCACCCCTCCAATTCCATTGGTTAAAGCCCAATCATATTTATCAACTAGACTTTGAGAATCCTCATACCAGACTTGTTTTAGGTTACCCAAAGTACCATAATTCAAATAATATGAAGCTTGCTCTGCATCATAACCCTGCATGGCCCCTTCAGGCTGTCCTATGGTGGAAACTATAGTACTTTGAATCTCATCATAGTTGATAAATGAACCAAAGTCTGTCGCTCTGCTTCCAGGTACAAAATCAGGCATGGGCCAGGTAATCCCCTGATAACTCAAGGTCATCACTAACTTACTAACAGGTATTTTCCCATTGGAATAAAATGAAAACGTATTCTGAATAGATCCCCTAGAATTAGATTTATCCGGATATAATGGACTTAATGAAAATGGAATACGGGTATTGGTGATATTTAATTTTTGAGTTTGTACCAAGTAATAATCAACCGATGAATTGATCGCCAAAAAATCAATAGAGCTTGCCAAGGATAAATCCTTGGAATTGGCAATTGGCGGAATACTGACCGTCAAGATCAAATCAGAATCAATGGTAGATAACTCTTTTCTCAACCCCGTGATAAAAGCCGAGAACCTAGAAACATCTTTGGGCTGAAGCCCTTCAAAATATATATTAATACCATTGAGCTTATAGGTTGAAATCAAACCTTTTAGTCTTGAAAAAAGCTGAGTCTGGGCTTTGCTCTGACTAAGAAAACTCGAAATAACAGAGGATGAGCTACTAAATACAGATAAAGATATGTCTTTCTGAAATGGTTGATTATTCTCTAAAATCCCTCCGGTTAATAGACTTTTCAAAGAATTAGGATTCAATTCCAAACCATTACTTCCCAATTCATAACCATTCAGTATGATGTCTGTCAAGTAGTTAAAATTGTAAAAACCAATTTTTGAATTCATTGATGGCTGGTGATATCCAAAAATCTTGGTGTAAGCATTCAAACATTTTTTATAACTGATCAATAAAGTATCGCCTACTGTTGCCTGTAGAATGGGGATGGAATCAAATGAGCAGGAATATTGAATCTGTCTTAACGCGGCCAGTTTGGACTGAATATCATTTTTAGTACTGGCAGTTTGAGCATTGGTTTCATCCAATAATTTTTGGAGCACATTTCCCAATTGCACCTGAACTGAATCCACCAATTGTTTGGGGGCTTTAGTATTCAGATCCAAAATCATTTGATTGATTTCATTCTGAAGTAAAACAGTTGAGTCCTGCGTTGCGGCAAGTTCTTTTGTCAGATTGAGTAGGTCATCCACGATTGCATTGACAGTTGTGGAATCGATACTGAGATCTCCTTGGTCAGTCAACCAACGAATCAATTCAACCATTCTCTCTCGCTCTCGATGGAGTCTATTCTCCTTAAATCTGAAAGGTTGAATAATCTTGTTTAAAATCCCCGTTCGGACACTATCTCCATAATTGATGGTATCCTTTAAAATCAATTCAGAAGGAGGAATTTTAGTTTGTTGAGAAAAAGCAGGGTTTGAAATCAACCTCAAACCTCCCAGCACCAAAAAGAACCAAAAAATAAGCTGGAGTCTCTTAGGTTTAAAAATCACAGAAATAATAAAAGTCTTTTTCATATTAATTCCATTTCACCTCCAATGATTTTTCCATCCAAGGCAGCTTAACTACCGAATAACTCCAAGGAATTGATGTCATTAATACATCTACCCCTTTGGATTCTACCATTAAATTATTGCTTTCGGAACCAATCTCAAGCCGTCCATTCCTTTGTAAAAAAGTCTCTCTCAATCCATCCGTGGTACTATTCTTCAATTTCTCCCAATTAGAAATCATACCTTTCAAAAGACTTTCACACATGTCTTTTTCCTCTTGATTTAGTTCCACTTCCTCCAAATGACTGCTTGGCTTCATCCCAACCATCATCTTATTGAGGACTAATTCATATTCTGGAAAGTCAGAATATCCAAAAACCAGATATTGAAGCAGTGAAACAGCTTTCGATTGATTTTCCTCAGGAATAGTATTCCCACCACTCACATTCAATCTGGAAAACAATACTTTGAGAAAAGGCCAACACAAAATCAATCCTGCGTTTGTAACCAAGATTTGGTCTCCTTCTTCGGGTTCTTCTTGCATTAGATCAGAGTTTTCAGGAAACATATTTTGAAGAATTTGCAGTTGCTTTTGGTCAAGTAGCTTTAGGAAGCTCCTCTTTTTCATCGCAACTCCAAAAATGAACTTCCACTTGACTGAGGACTTTTGGCTCAAAAGAAATTGGATCAAATGCTTTAAAAAATCAGAATTGAATCCAATCTTTTGGTGGAAATAATACTCGTATGCAAACTCAAGGACATACAATTTCCATTTGCCAGGATTAAGGTCGCCAAAATAAGACTCCTTGCTCCATGTCAGTAGACCTTTGATCTGATCTTGGATTTTGGGGTCATTCTCAAACCAGCTATGGATTATTTCATTTTCCTTAGAATAGCTAATCGCCCTTTTTACCTCTCGTTCCAACTCAGAATTGCTCAAGTTCAATTTGTTCTTTTCTCTGAACTTTGAATCTACTTTCTGCAACGTATCCAATTTCTCTAAGGCATTCAGTCTCAATATTTCCTTGGATTTTTTGACCACAGATTTAGCTTGATTGGAGTTTGAAGCAATCGATAGTTTATCGATTAGTTTCTCAAATTGAACTGTAGGTATATGATTGATCCATGTGTCCAAATCTCCTTTATCCAAAAATTCTAAAAGCAAAAATGACCGCTCTTTATTTCCATAGGCAATCATGTGAACAGTGGAAGCAAAAAGTGCTTCTACAGTCCTCCAATTGGACCACCATGGAAGGAACCCCTCCTTTTCAAAAAATCCCAAAACTGCCACCAAACTATCAATTGACTTGTCCTGCTTCTGTTTTGATTCTTCAATAAGATCCTCGTAAAACTGGCTCAGCGCATCTTTTTGAACCTTAGTCAATCCAGTTAGAGGCACTATTTTCTCCCAATCAATTGAGGATAGGCCCAGATTGGATCTATTTTTTCTCAAAACATTCAAAAGAATTTTACCGAAATCTTCCTGATTGAAAAGTTGACCGGCTAGAATCTTGGAATGAAACTGTAGAGTTGAATCCTCAATTACTTTATTCCAAATCCTCAATGAAATAGGATCAAAAAAGTAAGCAGAAGGTAAGTTTGATAAATAGTCGAGCCCTTGATAAAATTCCTTTTCCTCCTGAATTAGACCCTTTATATCTGGCTTTTTATAGCCTTTCCTAATGAGATTGAGAAGGTTATTTATTGAAAGTGAAGAAAGGTTTTGGAAGCTTTGTGAACTACTATCAACCTCCCTCATTTCCTCATTGAAGTAAGATTGGACATCCCAATAGATTTCAACAGTTTCGATCTCTCTCCTGAAATCAGAACCTAATTTTTGAGTGAATACCTTCCAAGACCGTTCTGATAGATTCTTATGAAATTCAAGTAAAATGTAGAAGCTTTGCCCCTTATTTTTTTTGAGGAATTCCACTATAGATAGAGCATCAAATTGGGAATAACTCACTATTCGTTCAAAACTTTCCTTCAATCCATTATTATCCATTCCCAGATTATACCCTGAGCTGGCTAGTTTTTGAATAGTATTCAAATCACGTAATAAGACCTCGTCTGATTTTGATTTAATCCATTGTACCAAATCCTCCTCTTTAGATTTTGAAAAACCTTCCAAACTAGCAATCAAGTTTTTTAACGCTTTTTCAGATGAAAGCAGAGAAAGGTTTTGCCCAAGGATTTCTTTTGAGTTCCGTCCTTTATTTGCGAAAAAGGAAGAATTAATTGACTTGAAATCAAGAAAACCAAAACCGACATTTCTACTCCAAGATTGCTTAAATAGATCCAATAAACTTTTTTGAAACTCTGGTTTGAGAAGCTTTAAATCTGGAATTTGATTCGCTAATTCAATTACTCTTGACCATCTTGATTTTTGGATTTCTAATACGTCAGAAAAATTTGATGATTTCCCAAGCTCCAATAAATATTCAGACCAATCTATCGAATTGCTAGAATCGTCTTGAACTAGAGAATTTGGAGAAAACAAACCCTGCAGGATTAGAACCTGAATAAATTTCTGGTCGAGCCTTTGACGATTTCCTTCCTTGATTTTGCCAGATTCTAATAGATTTTCATGTATCTCAAGAAGAGATTTAAATTTATTTCCAGAAAAGTGAGCAACATACGCTAGGAAGTTTCGGGTTTGAGTAGGATTCAAAAGCTTCCAAATTCTAGAATTTGATCCAGTCAACACCTTTCCATTAGAAGCCTTGAAAAAATCAAATAATCCAACATTTTGAGACTGGATCATAGCCTCTAGGATTTCACTAAAATCATTCTTAGTCAAAAAATAGTAGACCTCCCCCACTGATCCTGCGGCCAGGTATTCGAAAATCAATCTTTGTTTAATCTGAAAAGAATAAGAGCCAATAGATTCACTTTCAGAGTAAAAGTCCCTTTTGGATTCAAAGTATTCATTTTTAGCCCAATGATTAGAGCTAGTTGAATTCTTCACTTGGTTGAAACCCATCTTTTTTAAGAATCGAAGAGAAGGCTGTGGAACTGAAAATCTTATACCTAACTCAACTAACTCCTCTAGGTTGACTCTTGAAGAGTTGATCTTGAAAGAGGTAAAACTAATCATTAAATCAAACAGCTTATCCAAGGAAGGATTAGTCGTAAAATAAGCAACTTCCTCTTTACTTGAATGCTGTATTAGTTCTTTTAAAAAATGCTCCTCCTTCATTTTAGGTTTACCCGAAACTCTTGCGTACCAAGAAGAATATTCATTAATCAATCCCAACCATTTTGAGGTTTCTCCTTTGGATAATAGTAGTAAGAGATTATCAAGCCCTAATTTTGTCAGGCCACTGAGATATTGGGGACTTTTTGAAAGTAACTGAAGTGTTTGAATTCTTTTCTCCTCCGCTAGTTCCGGAAAATCAGTTGAAATTGATGGGTTTTGCTTTTTATTTAACCAGGTAATTAAATCTCCCCAAGAAAGTTGCTGACCTGTAGAGTCAATAAACTCATCTGAATTTAGATTCTTTTCTATGACCCAAGTAACAGCCTCATCAAAATTCCTGTAAAGCTGACTTTCTTCTTTATGGATTTTTATAACGCGATTGAGCTGAAGTAAAAATTCATGAAAATCAAGATTGTAATGGTCAGCAACTGTCCTTAAGAACTGATTGGAAAAATTGAGGCGATTAAATTTGGTGTCTGAGTTTCTGACAATAAAATTGAGAATAAATAAATTGACAGCCTGTTCCAGGTTTTCGCTTGATCCATGAAATGATTTTTCCTTTTGATGGACATTCAAATACGTATTTCTAAACCCGATGAGCCATTCTGCTTCCTCTGGAATGAGCACCTCAATGATTTTCTCAAAATATCCTTTCTTCAGAAAAGAGATCCTTTTTCGAGCATTCTCACTCTTTCTGGAAACTTCCCAAATCAAACTTCTAAGTAGTTCCGGTTGGAAAATAAAAGCGTGATCTAAAAGTGAAAACAGGTCAAATTTGGAATCCAACCAACTCGGGAAATATCCATTTCTAAAAAAAGACCTTAAGGCCAAAAGAATAAATTCCTCTCCTTGGGACTGGGTAGTATTTCTGAGTGGCGCACCGGACATCCCAATCTGTTCATCTATTGCCTCTTTCAACGCTAAGATCAAAAGTGGTTTGATTAATTCTCCAAGATCTTCAGTTAGTTCCCGTTCGGTGATTCGTCCTAAATCTATCTCCACTTTTCCCAGCTCCAGTTGTAATCCGGAGCTATCAACCTCATTAAAAGCCTCCTCTAATTCATCTTCTAAGGAATAAATAAAGCGTTGGTGAATTTTTGAATTACATCGGCTAGCTTGGGTTCGATTTGAATAGGCAAATGAGAACAAAGCTTCCTCCACAACATTAGCTGGCTTGCTATCCATTCTTACCTCCTTTCAGTTTATGCAAAAACTCATATAGGCTGTAAGCCGAATTCACGTATTTCTTTTTTCTTTTTGCTTTAGATTTTTGGTCTTTCCAATGCTTATGAAGATTCTCGAATGTTTGAAAATCGAAAAAGTTGAGCCAGGAGATAGAAACTTCCATATGAGATGGAACACGCTCTCTAATCTCGTTTGCTAAAAAGAACCTAAAATTGCTATCCTGAAATCTTGCTGGCCAATCGGGAAGGATCAAGCTAGCTTTCAAATCAAAGAAATCCTCACGAACTTCTCTACCATCTTCTAATCTCCTGGTAAATATGACAGTCCGTTGTCTATAGGTTCCCTTATCTTTATCATAAAGAGTTCCCTTCAATCTTAATTTTTCCACTTCTTGAAGAGCGAGAATTCCTGAAATCTCTCCATCTCCCATCATCAATTGTGACAAACTCGAAGTGGAATGATAAATGGATTCGAGATCTTTTGTTTCTTCGCTCTGATAAATTCCTAATAATTCATCATCTGCTCCCATCAAAGAGAGATTACCGGATCTCATTTGATAGGATTCCTTTGACAATGCGGCTTGGTAAAATTTATCTAATTGTTCTCTCCTTGCTTCTTCAGAGTTTATCCAAGGAGATTTGAAAGTTGGGTTTCCCCATTCATCCAAAAGGACAAATCCAAATTGTGAACCTTCCAACATTGGTTTTAAAAGGATATGATCAATCAAAATCATTCCTTCAGAATAGGCGTTCAGAATCCTGAAATTTTGAATATGATGAGCGATTGCTTCATAGGCCTGCTTTTCATCCTTTCCCTCCCAAATACCAACCCATTGAAAATCGGATTTCTGGAAGATGACTTCCATATTTCCAAACCTTGATTTTTTCTTGGAGATCCAATAAGAATCCGGATCGACTGTTTTTGAAAAAAGATCTTTCAATCCAATTTTGCCCAAAGCATATTCAAAATCTTCAATATCAGCCAATTGAGGAAACATCTTTTCACTCTTTGACAGAAGGCGGAAATCCTTCATTAAATCCTGAAAAGACCTTTTTGCACTCACATAGCTTGAAGAAGTGTCACTTGTGAAATCAGATTTTCTCTTTTTCAAAAATGATGGAATTAGAGATTCTTCTTTTTGTTTTATTCCAAGTATCAAATGAAGAATTTGTTCTAAGGTAGAGGAGGAATATTCCCCTAAACTGGAATCAAAAACGGCTTTTTGTTTTCCGTATGTCAACTCAGAAATTGCCTGGAGAAATCTTGATTTCTGTAAAAGAATAGCTGCAAGCATTTCTTCTTCATTCCCTAAAAGATTCAGTTTCTGAGAAAGTTGAAATGGGCTTTCTTGTATCTCTTCACCAAATCTGGCCAGCAAATGATCCAATACTCTGTTTTTCCGCTTGAGCCAAGAAATTCTACTTTCGCCTGTTTGAGGATTAATTCCATTTTTATCGAAACCAGGAATTAATTTGCTTTTGATTTCCAACTCATCTGGACCAACCTTGGTCTCATAGTCTTGAGAAAAGTAAGTACTCTGAGTCTGCTGAACATCAGAATCAAAAAAATCAGGAAGATGGGACAATTGAGCAAGAAAATTGGCCAAATGCTTTTCCATAAGCATAAGGTATCCTTTTAATTGCCGGACTTTAGCATGCCTTTCGGGAGATTCATGCTTAGAAATGCCTTCTTTCCCTAAGCCATATATTCTTGGAAATAAATGTTGGACTGACTTATACTCACCTGTTTTCCTAAATTTCCCTTTTAAAAACTCTTTCCAATAGGTTTCTCTGAAAACATCAACTTTATATACTCTGAATTTCTTGGACCAAAGATCCAAAAGAATATCAGAAACCCTCATTTTATTAAACCTTAGCAGATTTCCATTAGAATATATTCTGATAGTTTCATATACCGAATCAAAATCCTCTGACTCAGTATTTATGGAAGCAAAGGTGTGCAGAGGCAACTGTATTTTTTTAGCAATTCCCTCTTTGTCGATCTTAAGTCCCCAGCATTTATTCACTCCCTGAATTCTCGATATAAGTTGCAAGAGCTTTTCTGCATAGACGACATCACTTCTATCTTTCAGCTCAGAGTCTCTGATAAAGCCTCTTGACAGTCGTGGACCAGCAAAGATTTCCTCTGGTCTTTTCCCTTCTTGTTGGAGTTCTTCAAAATTTGAAAAAGCCACCGGGTGGTAAAAATGAACATCCAAACCAAATAAGATTTCTGCCATCAGCTGATCTGGGTCAATTTCTGATGCCGCTTCTACATTTACTCGCAGATAAATTGGTGAAGGTTTTAATAAAATTACCTGATCAAATGATTCTCCCAGATTTCGATTTAAGGCAAGGAAGTTTTCAAGTCTATGAATAAACTTTTCAGAAGCGTCTTCAGAATCCACCAGTTCTTTTTGGAAGGCCAAAGAAGGTAGAACTTCCACTTTATAGATTCCATTTATTTTTTCCTCCTTCCCATCATCATTGACTAAGTAAAGCCAACAATTTTGGATCTCTGGAAAAGTATCAATCAGCAATTTCCGATAATCCAAAATCGTGAAAGGATGGGAACTAAAAACCAAAGCTGGCGAGAAAAATGAGTTCTTTTTCCAATTGATTCTTCCATCAGAATCTTCGACCAAAAGGTCTTCTATTGGAAAGTCAATCTTGTAACCCAGGTCTGTGATTCCATAGCAAAATTGCTCCAAAATGGTCACTCCAGGATCGTGAGAGTTATAATCAGTCCATTCGTTTCCACTATAGCCTTGAACAAATTTCAACCCATTTTGCTTCAGGTAATTATAATCCTGAGAGGCTTGAAGTGCTTTATTTTTAAAAATTGATCCAGATGTTTCCATGAAGCTATTCTTCGTTTAAAAAATCATCGTCCCAAAGCTTTCCAATCCGATATGTGATTACAGAGTCCCCTCCATAATTGCTACCAGTTCTCAATTGCAATCGGTAATTGAAAGTTTCGCCTACCCATCTGCAGTTAATTTTATTCCACCAAAAGCCGTAATGTGCTGATGTTTTGCTAATCTTTGGTTTGGAGTTTCCGAAGGTGCTCAGCGCTGTTGCATGCAGCAAGGCATATTTACCTTTTTGTTTACGTCCGGCATGGGCTACAATCTCAAACCCCTGACATCCCGTCAACCCACCCAAGACATCATGCCATTTTCCATCTGCAGGAATTTGCCCTTTTTTATAAACACCCACTCTTCCATGAGAAGCTACCATCCCCTCCACTTGGAGTTTATGCTGTGGGTTCTCTGTCCCGATCCCAACATTACCCCCTTCCTGAAAAAATATAGTTGGGTCATTTTTACCCTTTTCTTTTAAAATGATTCCTTTTGCTTCCCCTTGGCCATTGACCAATACCCAACTGGCATTTTTTTCCTTCAAGGAATCATAAAAACTTAAAAGAACTTCCTCCTCGCCTGCTGGAAAAATCATTAAGCCATCGGTATCATTTTTATTGATTCCATCATCGACCTTATTGAACATAGAATCAATCAAAATGGCAAAATGTACTTCTGTAGGAAGCATCCCACTTCTGAAGTACTTTTTGAGTTGCTCCCGATCGTTAATGACTACCGTATTTCCAGTTTTAGTTTCCATAAACTTGATGAATCAAATTTCTCTAATTGATTTGATTGATGATAAAATCTGAGTCAATTGATAAATCTCCAATACTTGCTTTATCTGGCTCATGAATTTCATTTTCATAGATGATCTCTAGCTGATGTGATTCCGAGGAAGTAAGAATCGCATAAGGGCTAATCGTTCTAAGTCGCTCAATTTGGTATTTGTCACTTGCTGTATCTATTATTTTGAAACTTCCCAATACCTCTACCAATTGGAGTACTGAAAGTCCTGTCACATACTCCACATAGGTTCTTGACTCTATGAAGTTTTGTATTTCTATTTTATAAATCGAATTGATAAAACCCTCTCCTTTTTGAAAATCTCCAGGGTTTGGAGAAAGAAATTCTATTAGATCTCTTTCCAGCATTTTTCGGTAATAGCCTGATTTCTGAGACTCTATGAACTTGACTGAAGCTCTGATTTTCAATTTTTCAAAAACAGGATTGGCTACTTCTAGCTTAGAAAATGGAGAAAGAAATTGCTTGAGGTAAGACTTGATTTCTTTCAATAATTCAAATGGGGCCAAAAAGCCTTCTAACCTAAATTGTGTTGAGTTAGGTGCATAGGGAATCACTACCACCTGCACATTACAGTTTTTCACCAGATGTAGCGGGAAATCACTCCTGCCATACACCAGGACCCGTCCTATTTGGGGAAAATGTTCTAATACCAATCGTTCCAAATCCCAAGTTGTGATTCCTCTGTTTCTATGCCTCAATAACTCACTGACACGAATGGAGTCACGATCCAAATCTTTATTAACTTTTGAAAATTTAATATCATAGGGGCCGAGAACACCATTCAGGTTTAATACACCCTTAAAATCAACAGTAGAGGTACTTTTCAATTCATCGGCAGATAGGATGGTTTGTTGGCTTTGCATCTCTTGAGTTAGCCAAACTGCATTGGTAAAAACTCTTATCAGTCTACTGTTGATGTCTCTGCTTCCATAATTGGAAACTCTGATCCAAAATTTTCCTTTTGGCATTCTGGAACTATTCATATCCAAATGACCAGGCAATTTGATTTTTACCAAACCAGATTGAAGCATTCCCTTCGTGGAGTCTTCCATAACCAAATTTTTCATTGAAACCCACGAATTATTCTCTAGATATTCCCAGGTAACTTGAGGTGCCTGTGTAACAGTATGAATGAAATATGCTGGATGTAACTTAAATCCTATATTGATATTTTGTCCTTCTTCCACATCTGTTAAACCTATCAACAAACTTCCTCTCCCTTCTTCCTGAGGAACAAAAAATGACTTCTCTTTTCCTGAAGCAGGATAAACTTGAGTAAAACCAAATGGCTGTAAATGGAATAATTTGATACTTTCACTAGAAAAACTTCCTCGCCTAGACAAATTCTCTTTCGTGTAATTACTGTATTTGAATTCGATATTTTCAATCAGAGGAGTATATGGAGTTTTAGGTAATTCCTTGGCTCTACGAGGATGTTTGCTGTTGAATAATGAAATTTCAGAGAACAACTGTGGATAGGATTCATGCCCAAAAGCAAATGGGTTCGGTTCAACCAAACGAATGGTCAGATCCCCTTTGGTACCATCTTTTAGGCTTATATCCGAAGGACTTCCAAGATCATTCATATCCACTAAATCCAAATCCATTTCTATGAATTGAGATTTGGAGAGATAGGTACCGTCTACTTTTTCTATAGAATGAAATAAATCGACTACTTGAGGCTTAAAGTCCTTTGAATCAGAGCTATAATGGTGATTTGGTCGAAGAGACACCTCTGCTATAAAGCTATCATTATCAATTTTATCTGGATACCCTGCATAGTGACTTTTAAAACCATTTCTTCCTTCAGGCAAGCCTAACCAATGAACCTTTAAAGAAAGCTCTGACAGGTATTTATTGAATATCAGTGGATTATTAATTCTCAAAAAAGAATCCTTCTGTGGAATCGGACCAAAGGGTTGAAATGGATTAGCTGTATCTATCTTCCCTACCTGATTACTACAATCAAATCCTGATCGAACTCCACGTGAATGGGTAGAAATCTCTACCTCCAAAACTTCCAAAGGTTGAAGGGCTGCATAGGGAGGATAATGAGCTGAATTATTCAACTGAATCTGGAGGCAAGGCCAATTCAAATCCGGAATTTGTCCATGGATCGCACCGTCGTAAGGAACAGGAATCTCTGCGGGTCCTTCCGGCTGGATTTTCACTAAAAGTTTATTTTCAGTTTGTGAAAATTCAATATGATGATAATCCAGAGTATACCAACCTGAGCTTCCTGTGATTGAAATGGAAAATGACTCATGTAAAAAATTCTGAATAAAATTATTCAACTCGATTTCAGAATGATCATGTTGAATTCCTAATACGGCCTCTTTTTCATGAAGAAGATCTGCCATAATTTCTCTGAATTCAATACAAGAAGTAGCACTTAGATTAAAGGCTATCTCAAAATTGGTCACTCCATTCTCCACCAAAAATGTGGGGCTTGCCACCATTATTCCAATCAAACTTGATTGCATAGACCTTTGGTTGATACCTTTTTGACTTTGATCCTCTCCCATCACCATTGGAAAGTCCCAATGGGATTCACCCAGAAAGGAAACCTCATTTGTTCCTTTATTTTGAAACAAAGTCGAATCAAAGATTTCACTCAAAAGCACTCGAGCAGCGGTAATATCACCTGAAAATGGGGAAAACTTACTTTTGTAAAGGGATCTTACTTCTGAAATCTTTCCCTGTGATAATTCAGTAAGAAACTGATTCTTAAAAGGAATGGCTTTACCATCCTGGAAATTTAGATTGAAAGTAGAATTTACGGGCAATTCATTTAAAGCTGGCTTGGGCAAAAGGCCAACTAAAATCTCCATTGGATGTGTGGACGGAGGAGATTGTTCAAGAATTTTTTGATAATAAAAATTCAAATGTCTCCTTGTCAATCTATTCAGATCATTTTGGATTTCAGAGAAAAGACGTAAAACAGCTAAAATCAGCCCAATATGAGGATTATGGTCTTTGGAATCCTGATTCATCAATTGCTCAAAATGACGAACCGATAAATCCACAATAAACATAATATTCTTGTAGGCATCCTTAAAGATTCCATTTAAATCAATCTCCGATTTTGCTTCGGAAGCATTGGGTTTGGCCCCTAAAAAATCCTTGAACCCAAAAGATTCCTGAAATGGAATCACTTCGCTGATGTATGGGAGAAGAAAATATTTACTGTTGATAATCTCTTTTGAAAGGGCGCCATCATAATTACAATCTCTAACGAGACTTTCCCAATAGAATAGCTGTCGAATCATAGAAAGAAGGTTCATAGAAATTTCTTTTCGAACCGAAGATCCTTTAGAGCTATCACCTTTTAACTTGATCACCAAATCATCATGCCTCATTTTGTAAGCATCTAAATCAGTTCTGGCAATCAGACCAACTATAAATACTGGATCATAGAGTAAAAATGGTTTCCAGTTTCCCGCAGGTTTATTTTGAAGGTTATAATAAACTACCGACTCGGCATAATCCATTGTAAACTGAACCAAATCAAGCATAGATCTCTCATCCGGAACCACAAATTGGGGATCCAGTGCGTCGAGTTTTCGTTCTGTCTGGTTGATACCGTTTTTCATTGGATACTTTTCAATTTAGATATTCGTCCCTTCCTTGAAATAATAAGGGTATACCATGTTACTTCTTGAATTTGTAATAATCACTGTATAGTCAATGTGGATCATCAAAATTCCATCAGGTAAGTTTTCTTTCCCAAACTTGATCTCATGTACCTTGATCCTAGGCTCGTAAAAAAGCAACGCGTCTTTTATCGTATCTCTCAGCATAGTCAGGTAAGTAGGATCATTGGTCTCAAATACATAGCTGATCAGATCACAACCAAACTTGGGGTCCATCATTCGCTCAGTCGGTTGAGTTCCCAAAATGATCCGGATACTTTGCCGGATATCAGGCTCAGCAGCTATCATTTCAACTAGTTTTGAATCCAGGTCAAAAGATGGCGGAAAAGCCCAGCCTTTACCTAAAAATGTATTTGTAGGATCTACCATCTTATCCCCCTATCATTACAGTGGGACAACCCAAAACTATTGATCCTCCATGTGCGGTGGTATCCCCCATTCTAGCTGCAGGTTTTCCTCCTATCATCACAGTTGCTGATCCTTTGACGATGGAGTCAGGTGGACCAACACAAACACAGGAATCCCCCATCACAGCTGCCGGAAGTTTTCCTATCAGTACTGTAGGTACTCCAGGTCCAATAATTGGCCCTCCTACATGAGGAATTGGTGGCACTCCTGGAGTCTGCATTGGACAGGTGTGCATATCGGTTAATCGGGCTGCTAAAGACATATTTTTATTAGTTTATCATGACCATTGCTCCTTTTACTGTCGTTTGTCCTGAGGCTGATAATTCGGCAGTGGCATTACCAGCTGCTTTCATTCCCACTTGAGCCTCGAGAGTTACATTCATACCATCACCGGTTACATCCCCTGCTGAAGAAGAAAGATTGATACCTGATGTACCAGAAATATCCACTTTGCCATCTGCTTTGATTGAAATATCAAAAGGACTGGAAAGTGCAATACCACTACCATCCATGGTTACCTTGTTTGAATTACTATCTGTTAGCACGATCTGCTGATCTTTGTCGTCCAGTACCACACTGTTTCCTCCAGGAGTTTCAATCGTCAGGATTTTGTCTGTTTCATTGAATGTAAATGCTATACCTGACTTGGAGTGGATGGCTTTGGTTGAATTATCCGCATCTGGCTCCACTTTGGGCTTTAACAGGGAAGAATATAGACTGCCGATGATGACGGGAAATCTTGGATCACCATTTAAGAATGTGATCAATACCTCATCATCTACTTCAGGGAAAAAGAAAAATCCCGCATCACTGGTCGCATAGTTGGTTGCAAATCTTGCCCAAAGCTCATTTGAACTGGAAGAATTTTGAAAAACCCCCAAATCAACCAGAACTCTATATTCTGTATTGGGATCATCATTAATCTGTTTGACTTTAGCCAAATAGGTTCCTTTTCCGCCTGGAAGCAATCCTATTCCATCTTCCTCCTCAATATCAGGAAGTGATGAATGCCAACGAGAAGATAGCCCTACATATACAACTGTCAGCCAATTACCATCTTCGCATTCCTGCTCTATTTTGGAAATAAAGGCATTGCCATCAAATCGATCTCCGAAATTTGCCAATTCAACCAGATCGCCTGCTTTTAACTTGGCTGTCCCTGGAATAATAATTCTCCCTTGAATTTTACTTAAAGATGACTTGGTTGTCCAACTATCAGAAAAGGCCTTTAATTCATCAGATGATAAAGGAGCAGAAGTATATTTTTGTAAGGTGGGTACAGATAAATTTCCTGCAAGGCTATTGGACTTTAAGTTACCAAGACTACCTGAATCATTCATGCTCCCACTCTCTACTACAGATTGCTGCTTCGAATGATCCCATGAGGTAAAATTGAAATCTGAATAAGTTTGCTCTCCATTCAAATCCAAATCGACATCTATTGCAATTAAATCCGACTGAATTTTATAAGCTGGAGAACTTGACAAATCATATTTTTTGACGTTAACCTTATTTTGATCTGTAAAAACAAAAAGGTTGTTGGCCTCAGCTCGTATTACTAAATAATCCCAATCAGAAACATTGTATTGAAAAAGAGGTGAATTGAACTGGCTGGCTGAATCTGATTCAATTTCCAACCCCACATCTGATATCAATTGTTCAAATAATGAATCATCTGTGGAATCAACCATGACATTATTCCCCCTTGATTTGGTAAGTTTAAAAGATTTATCCTTACAAGTGATCAACAAGTAGGAAGTGGACTTTCTTACAACCATTCTTTGACCAACGATCACCCCTGAAAACACTGTGTCATCTGAGCTGTTATAACCAAGCTTGATTTCAATTTCATTGCCTGGAACAAAATCATTGGAAGAGCTATTTGAAAATGGTGCCTTTTCCAGGCCAAAACTACCACCATCTGAAATTTTAATAGTAGCAGAAGTAATCCTATTCACCTCCATGGTAGTTCGGATAGAAATTATTTCAATTTCTCCTGAAAGAACAGATCCATCTACACTGATCTCATAAGAAACTATGCCGTCATTTTCTTGAAGTAGGCTTGACATAAAATATCTAGTTCAAAGGAGGAAAAATCAATTGATCCCCTGGCTGAAGGGAATAAATACTGTCCAAAGAATTAAAATTTGCTATTTGGAGATAGTATTTGCTATCTCCATAAATTCTATAACACATGGCAGGTAAGGTATCTCCAGCCTTGACCATCCTGATATGGGTAAGGTCAGAAGAGTTTTTACCCTCCTCCAGTACTTTTTTCTTAACTGAAATAGAACCGATAAAAAGAGCATTGATCTCAGCCCTCAAAGGTGTTCCATCTAAGTCCATCATGGAATAATTGATATCCCACTCTTTTAATCTTCCTTGGAAAAGGGTCTGTGTCCCCCAAAACAACTTGACATAATTGGGTTCATGGATATCCCCATTATAAGTAAACACCAATTGAGTTAAATCATCTATCTGCTTATCTACAGGATCCAAAGTGATCACCCCGGTACTGTCAAAAAAGAAACTGAATCGGAAATATTTAGTCCCAGCTCCTCTAAACCGTACTGTTTCCGAGGAAACTCCAATGGGTGAAGAATTAGTCGAATATCTCAATTCAGAACGATCTGAATATTTTTCTGGGTTTACCAATAAGTTGTATTCCCCTTTTTGCTCACTAAAGTCTGGGTCGGTATAAGCGACCACTTTCATTTTGGTCAATTTTCCAGAGTCCATGCTTAGCGGGTTAAAGTATTACCTATTGCAGATGAAATCTTTTCCATGCACTGGCTTTCGATTTCCCTTTTCATATCTTCCAATAGATGTTTCATTTTTTCATAGTTTACTTCCTCCTCTTTTTTAAAAGAGGAGTTATCATCTATTACTTCACCTCGAATCACCAATTGCTTAATAATCAAAGCCATATCAATTGTCTTTTCTAAAATTTTTGTATTTCAGGGTCAATGTTTCTATTGCTAATTCATTCTTGGTACTACCCAATGTTGACAACTCCCAAGAAAGAGGAATCGCCTTATAAACAGACCAAGAAGAAAGAGGCTCTCCCTGCGATCCCAGAAGAATAACCTGTAAATCCAAAGGCTGAAATTTAAAATCCTCTAAGGCATCGCGACACCAAGAATCAAGTTGAGAGCTTTGGATTAAGGCTCTCTTCAATACCAGGTTAGAATACTTTGGAGGGGAAGGGAGATAATGAATAAAATAATTATCTCCCCCTTCCATTTTTTCTGTAACCTTTACTGTTACTTTCAAACCAGACACCTCCTGAAAACTACAGTCCATCTCAGGAAAGTCCGGAAACTTCACATTGAAATAAAATGCTGTAGGTGGAGTATATCCAGTTTGAAAGAAACTATTGTCACCCATGCTGATTATCCGTTAGCAATGGTTAGGCCTTCGTGCGAGATCTCAATAGATTCCACAGCCACTTCATTTGCATCAGATTTCAAATCTGTAGAGCTGATTTTGGATGGCCAGGCATTGGTCAAAGTCCAAGTCATCGTCGGTGAACCTGATTCATCCAACAATTTGATCACCACATTTTGTCTTTCGATGGTGTTCATCTTGATCTTATTATACCAATCCCAGAAGGTATTGTCATTTACAAAAACACCCTTCTTCATCGTTACGTGATTGTTTTTGACAATCCCAGGCATATTAATAGTTGAAAAAACAGGACTATTTCCATGTCTATATTCAATGGGTTGAGCCTCGATTTCCAACCCGCTTACTTCTTGAAAAGGTATGTCAGTGGTACTTCCCCAATCTACCGAAAAGTAAAACTTGGGTAATGGCCAATTACTGTCTTGTGCTTCTCCTGCCATGATTTCTTATGTTTTTATGTTAGGAATATGATTAAAAATGAAAAGATTAAGATTTCTGCATTTGCTGCTCGAAAGTCACTACAATGAATTCTGCTGGTCTCACAATTGCCAACTTCACAGTGATCAACATTCTACCCTCTAGAATATCTAAAGCAGTCATAGTGGAACCCAATCCGATTGAAACTTCAAAAGCATCTTCTGGAGAAGAGCCTGCCAATGCACCCTGCTTCCATTTTTCTACTAGGAAGTTGGTAATCAAGCTTTTTAAAGTCACCCAAGTATTTGCATCATTTGGTTCAAAAACATAAGCTCTCAATGCAAGTTTTATTGATTGCTCTAGCATAATGATAGTCCTACGAACATTGATATATCTCCAATCCAGGCTATTCCCATCCAAGGTTCTACCACCCCAAACTAAAGTACCAACACCAGGGAATGTCCTGATTGCATTGACAGATTTTCCTGAAACAGCATTGACATTCAAGTCCTCCTGTTGGTCGTGAGTAATATTTACAGCAGGCTTCACTACTGAATTCAAGCTAACATTTGCTGGTGCTTTCCATACTCCACGGCTATTGTCTACCATGGTAAAAATACCCGCCATCGCAGGAGCTGCAGGCAATAGATTCATCACAGCTCTCAATTCATCCAACAAAGCTGAATAAGTCGGGCTTGTAGCTAGAAGACCTAAATGAAAATTATTCTCTTTGTTCTTGATGTAAGAAGGCAATGCAGCAGCTAGATCTTCATCAGAGATTTCAGGTCTTTCAGTTTTCATCAAAGCCTTGAAGTCATCCTCAGACTTTGGAAATGCTTCAATCAAACCTTGAGCTCTTGGTTCGGTCAGGATATCTGACAAGACCACCGAATCATCCAGATTTTTGAAAGTAACCTCCCCTTTTTGAACAATATTGGTTTCTAACCAAGGGTAATAAGCAGCAGCGTAACTCAAATACTCAGTGCCGATTTTTTCGCGGAAGATTTTTACGTTGTCATCACCTTCATCACGACTGTTGTAGCCATCATAAATATCAAGTATGGCAACTCTATTCTGCATTTTGGCACAATGAGCTAACACTTGCTTATAGACTTCATATGAATCCTCTCCCAATGCCACAGCATCTGGAATAACCACCATCGTTGGTTCCAATTCCTTGACCAGTTTCAATAGACCTCCTTCGATAGGTTTGTCATTGGCGTCTTTACCGGTACCCAACAAATCATCCTTTTTGATTTCCATACCATCTTTGCCGGAATAAGTACCGACAGATACGATATAGCAAGTCCCTCCTCCATTGGAGAAAAACAACCTCATGCAATTAAAAAGGTAAACAAGGTTATTGTCCTTGTAATTAATAGCCTTATCCGATCCACCAATGGTGATCAGATGCCTGTCACCAGCCTGTGCATCAGCCAAAGTAAACTTTGGAGAAAAAGCTCCTCCGAAAAGTTCCAAATACTCAGCAAAAGAAGTAACCCTTGTCGGTATATTGACTAAGGATTTCCCATTTCTTGAAGCCCTCTCCGTATACCCTATAAAAGCAGGGATAGCGGTAGCAACTTCAACTACGGAACCCGGGAAAGCATTTTTTTCCTCAATGTAAACACCGGGTGTCATAAGAGTTTGTGCCATAATTGTACGTTTGTTAAAGTGAGAAATAGATTAAATAAAAATGTGAGAGAAAAATATATCCGGTTTAGATGGAGTCATGAATAATTGGTTGGGTGTAGCACTCGGCAGGGCCTTAATCACCACTTTTTCAGATTGGTTGGGTTCACTTGGTTTGTCTATCAACTGAAACCTTGCCTGATTGATGCTTTTAAAAGGAATTAAAGAACGAGACTCAAAGCTCCTGACAATTTTATTGGGCTGAATTTCAAAGTCACCGATTTGAAATTGGATTTCATTTCCCTTAAGATCTACAACTGATAGATTGGAAAACTTATCATAAACAGGGTCAGAAAGTATGTACTTCCAATGTGACTGTAGAGTCTTGAATTTTATCTCAAACTCTAAAACATCCCCATTTTCGATAAAATCATTGTATAAATTCCCAATTACAAGGGATACTATTCCAAATGCCTTTTTTTCTAAAAGTGAACCTGAAAAATAATATCCCCTTTTATCATTTTGATTTTTTGTATAGAAGACACTCTCCTTTTGAGAACTGATTATTGTATTAAGGTCACCGCTTTCAGTTGGATCCAAAAAATCAATTTCAAAACTCTCTAAATCAGGAGCTAATGCTGCAGAACCTATCAAATCTAGACTGTCCTTTATTGTGACATAATCTCCTGAAAAAAGTCTTCCTGATAGAAATGATTTATCAGCATTTGAAAAATGAAAAACCTTTAAATCAGGTCTACCCCCCCCACCCAAATCTGTATAATTATAGAAATAGGGGTCTTTTAAAAATAACCTAATCATTAAAAGAGATTGCTCATCTTGCAATAATTCCAAATCAGAACATAACAGATGAAATCCACCATTAAATGGCTTGATCAAAAGTTGAAGATTGGAAAGAAGGCGCCTAGAATCTCCAGATAATTGGACTGTAAAGAGGTCAGCAACTTCAGGATCCATGAATTCGTGAACAAATCGAAAAGTTGCAATATTTGTAAAAGACTGATTCATATTAGGAAACACTCTCAGAATCAGCAGATTTGATCACAGGTATAATACCTTTCACTGGAGTATCATCGAAGATCACCAAGCCAACCTTGTAAATCGCTGCAGGCAATATTTTAGAACCAATAGCAGACCAAACATGACTGAGGCTATCGTAGGACAATGAACAAATTTCAAAGGTGATTTTATCCACCTTATTGGATAATCCAGGAATGGATTTGGGATCAATAATTTTGTTATTATTAAAAAAACTAATGGTCTGAGAAAGGTAATTCAGCCCTTCTAAATAGTTTTTACTTTTAAAATTTGCACAAATCACTAATTGTAAATACAAGTACATGGAAGGTGATTTTTCAAAAAATGAAGTTGAGGTCCCCTTAGTTCTTGGAAACTTATTTTTTAAAGCTGGTTCCTCTTCTATACTCAATAAAAAACAGACCATCCTGTCTTCAAGTTCTACCAAACTTGAGCCAGAATTGTCCAATAAATTTGAAACTACAACCTTATTTTCATTTAATCCATAATGGTTTTTAAAATTCTGATTTAGCAAATCTCTAATATGAACTAATAGTAGATCTATCATAGAAAAATCGGTTAAAAAGAAAAAATTTAAAACAATTCAAAAGTAAATTTGAATTAAAAATCACCTTTTTTTTACTATTTATAAAAAATAATTAACTGAAACAAGCATATTTAACCTTAAATACTACTAATTTAATTTTAGATTCATATAACTTATAGATTATGGACACATTATTGTTTTTAATCATATTTTTTTTGCTTTTACTAATATTTGGTGTTGCAAATAGAATTTTTCGAAGAAAGGAGGCTTTTTTAACTAATTCGATAGATCAGCATGATTTGGAAAAGAAAACATTGCTTGAAAAAATTGAAAATTTGGAAAAAAATGGAAACCAACTAGAGCTTGAAGTAATCAAAAACCGAAACCTAAACTTAGAGTTAAACTCAGAGATCGAACTAAAAGAGGAGGAAATTTTGGCTTTAAGAAAAATCATCGAAAAGCTTCAACAACAAAAAGAATCTCAAAATGATGATATTATCATTGAGTATAATATCAAAAAAACAAAAGAAGAGTGTTGATCATCTCATGATACTTTTTCCTTCTTTTACTCTTTCCAATCGAATGGCATGCATTAGGTCTTGATTTCTAATTAAGTTCTCCTCCCTCTCCAAAGCTCTCAAAATGCAGAAATAAAGCACATTTACGATTGTAGCGGCCGATAATTCATGCTTTTCTGCCAATTCTTTAATATCTACTTCCTGCTCATATTCAAATTCATCCATTAAAGCAGAATTCCAAATTTTCATCCTTTGATTATAATCTGGCAAATTAAAATCAATGACCAGTTGGAACCTCCGGAAAAATGCCTCGTCAATGTTATTCTTATAATTAGAGCAAAGGATTACCAATCCATTGAAATCCTCGATTTTCTGAAGTAAATAAGAAACTTCCTGATTGGCATATCGATCATGTGAATCAGAAGTTTGACTCCTTTTTCCAAATAAGGCATCTGCTTCGTCAAAAAATAAGATCCATTTTTTGTTTTCGGCGAGATCAAAAACTCTTGAAAGGTTTTTCTCTGTTTCGCCAATGTATTTAGAAACCACCATAGAAAGGTCCACCCGATATACGTCCATTTGGCAACTCTTCCCTAACAAGGTAACCGTCAAAGTCTTTCCTGTCCCCGAAGGACCAGTAAATAATGCTCTGAATCCAGGTTTGATTCTTCTTCCAAATTGGAAATCATCCTTTAAGCGTTTGCCATGAATCAACCAATTTTTGATTTCACTGATTCCCTGAAGTACTTCATCATTAATAACAAGATCCGACCATTCTTGACTTGTAGTTATTCTTTTAGCAGGAAAACCGAGATCAAAATCAGGTTTAAAAATCTCGCCTGTGGTCAAAAAACTCAAGTATTCTTTAGATATTTTCAATTGACCACTTAAAAACGGTTCATTTGGAGAAGTAGATTCTAAATACAAAATCTTTTCTTGAGCGAAGAAATGCTTGGAATCAAAAATTTTTTGAAGGGTAAACCTCTTACCCAAATTTGATCCTGCCAATAGAAAAATCGCCGTCTCACCGGTTGGTAAAAAGCCTTTATGTTTTTCACCTTTTACCCCTCCAAACTCAGTAAAAGGAGAATCATAGGTTTGATTTTTCACATATAAAATATCAAGCAAATGAGGCTTAATGTGCGGTATCAAGGCAAGAATTAAAATCAATCTTTCCTCAAATCCCATGGAAAACTGCCTGACTAGTTTTGCATAGTTTGATGATGATTTACCAAAATCAGGAGGACCAATTTCTTGAAATTTGGACTCATCCAAACTTTGCTCAAAAGTAATTTTTCCCCGAAGCATCAAGA
This sequence comes from Algoriphagus sp. PAP.12, assembly GCF_026652115.1. Taxonomy (GTDB): domain Bacteria; phylum Bacteroidota; class Bacteroidia; order Cytophagales; family Cyclobacteriaceae; genus Algoriphagus. The sequence goes on from NZ_JAPPSQ010000003.1 coordinate 203,064, forward strand.
GCTCCTGAAACCAAGCCAACTCTAAATCCAGGCATTCGGAATTTGATTGGATATCTTTTTCCATTCTAAAAGTATTGTTGTCAAAAACTTAAAATAAAAGTCAGAAGGAACAATATAATTGATAAAGTTCCAAGTCTGAGCTATTAAATGAAAAAATTGAATTAGGGATTACATTCCTTGTACTTCACTCTCCAAAAGAGGAAAAACCAAATTCCTTTGATGACTATTCTTCATCAATTCTTCCATTTCTTTTACAATTTCAGGGTTTTGATCGGCTACATTTTGAGTTTCACCCGGATCGGTTTGAAGATTGTATAACTCAATCGGTGAGTTCTCATTCTTCTTCACATCTAGCTTCACCGCTTTCCAGTCACCTTTTCTTATTCCCTGCTTCCCTCCTTGCTCCACAAATTCCCAATACAAATAATCATGCTCTTTTTGTTCTTTTTCACCCAAGAGAGTTGGCAAAAAAGAGACTCCATCAATCTGAGGTAAATTTTGAAAATCTATTATTTCCGCAAAAGTTGGCAAAACATCCCAAAATGCAGAAATGTGATCTGTAGTACTCCCAGGCTTGATTTTTCCTGGCCATTTTACCACAAAAGCAGTTCGAATACCACCTTCGTACAAATCTCTTTTATAGCCTCTATATCCATCATTGGAATCGAAAAAGTCCGGATCATTTCCCCCTTCCTGATGTGGTCCATTGTCACTCGCAAATAGGATAATGGTATTATCAGTCAATCCCTTTTCTTCCAGCTTGGCAATGATTTGCCCTACATAGGAATCAACCCGCTCTACCATAGCAGCATAAGTTGCCCTTGGATAGGGCTGGGATTGATACATTCCGATCACCAAATCATTTCCATAGTCGGCACCTTTTCCACCAACATGGGGCTTTTCATCACCGAATCTTTGGCGGTATTTATTGATCGTAGCTGAATCAGGAGAAGCCAATTCGGCATGTGGAGCAACCAAAGGAACGTACATAAAAAATGGTTCATTCTGATGCTGATCAATAAAAGCCAAGGTCTTTTCTTGAATTACATCCTGTGCGTAAGTTTCCTTATTCATCCAGCCATTCCCAGGTAAAGTGATTTTTTGATCATTTTCCCACAAGTAATCCGGGTAATAGCGATGCGCCTGACGCTGACAATTATAACCAAAGAAATAATCCATCCCCTGATTATTAGGATCGCCAGTGGTTCCTACAAACCCCAATCCCCATTTCCCGAAAGCTCCAGTTGCATATCCAGCTTCTTTCATCATTTTGCCTATGGTAAATACTGAATCAGGCATTGCCTCCTGACCCTCAGGCTGGTATTCTTTATTTCCCCGGATTGGAGTATGGCCTGTATGAAGACCTGTCAGCAAAGCCGATCTGGAAGGAGCGCAAACTGTGCTACCCGTGTAGTGATTCATAAATTTGATTCCTGAGGCAGCCAGCTTGTCGAGATTGGGAGTTTCTATTTTTTCTTGACCATAAGCCCCCATATCTGCATATCCCATATCATCAGCCAAAATGTAAATGATATTGGGTTTTGGAGAGTTTATTTTAGCTGATTCATCAGTCTGATTTTGAGAACAATTTGAGAATAAAAAGCAAAGAGCTGCTACTGCAAAAAGACTTGAAACTGATTTCAGTGGTGATCTATTCATAATCCAATTTTGATAATTTTTCTTTTATAAAATATTCCCTAAATCTTCCTTGAGGAACAATTAAAATGCAGAAATAAAGCTACCGGTTTTCGAAGTTATTTGGAATCAAACCTACGCTCCCAAGGAAATCCTTACTCGCAGCGGCAGAATTATACTCCCCATTTCTATCATAGACTTCTCGGACTGCATCAACGAATGGAGATTTGAAATCGGAATATAAAAGGTAATTGATAGCCATTAGAGACAAATGCTTATCATCACTTAAAATTGATCTTTTCAATAGTCCTTCAGCATTTTTACTTTGGTTAATCTCATAGACAATGGAGGCAAGGGTTGCTGAAACGTATGGATAATTATCATCCAGTTTTTTCTCTAATAGGGATAAACTGGATTTTAAATCCTCCATAGATTGAGATTTCAATCCAATAGCTGCCCAATACCTCACGATGGGGTTTTGGCTTTCCAAAAGCTCAATTTGCTTTGCCAAAATATCGGGAGACCTGTATCCTGAAATTTTGGCCGCAGCATATATCTCTTCAAAAGGGTATCGAGTTTCATTTTCTCTAAATTCATAAGGTGAAGTAGTTTGAGAAATCTCTTCCAATTCTCCCTCCGGAAGCATCAAAACATCCCTTCTTTCAAGTAAATGCTCATCCAACGCATTTCTCATTTCCGACAAAACATCCTGATAATCTGGATTATTTACAAGATTATTAATCTCCCAAATATCGTTTTCAATATCATATAAAACCTCAGGTTCTCTAGGTAGAAAAACACTTTTTTGAACTGGATTCAAAAGCCCGTTTTCTAAATCCGTTCTCATAATTTGCTTGATCTCCCCAATTTCCATATACCGGATATATCGAGCTTCAGGCATGAAAGGCATGAAGTTTCTAGAATAGACAAACCTTCCATCCGTAACTGTACGGACCAAGTCAATCCCGTTATCCGATCGATCAGAGGAGAGAAATAGCTTGCTGGCTTCTTTAGATCTATTTTCCCCAATCAAAATTCTTCCTTTCAAATAGTGAGGCACCTCCCCTCCTGACAGACTAATCATCGTCGGCGCTAAATCTTCAAAACTGACCAATTCATTTGTCTGGGTTTTCACACCCCAAGGGGATAAATGCTCGTACTTCGGGGGAAACCAGATGGTAAATGGAACTCTGTAACCAAAATTAATTCCATTGGTTTTTCCCCTAGGCATCCCCTCCCCATGGTCAGCATAGAGGAAAATAATAGTCTCTTCGAGGAGTCCATCTTCTTTGAGTTTTTCCAATAATTCACCTATCCGATTATCGGTCAATTTTAAGCTATTATAGACTCTAGCCATTTGTTTTCGCATCTCCGGACTATCCCTGTAAAAAGGAGGCATTTCGAATTCGTCTTCGGCTATCCGGTCTTGTTTAGGTAGTTTTTCCAGGACATTTTCGACATACCAATCATAGGGATGTGTCATCGTTCTAGATTGATGAGACTCATTAAAATTAAATACAGAGAAAAAAGGCTGACCTTCTTCCCTATTCCACCAGCCAGCTTTACCAGAACTCTCATTCCATGCTTCAGAGATAAATTGTTTTTCGTTGGCAACATTATAATCTGTCTTGCTATTATTCGTGACATAATAGCCAGCTTGTTTTAGATTATAAGGAAAACCCTTCAACCAAGACGGAATACTGTAATTGCTTCTATGATTCCCTGTCCCAAGTTCATAGGTTTTGATTCCAATGATGATTGCAGATCTGCTAGGGGAACAAACCGTTCCGGTGGAAAAGGCATTTGTAAATTGCACACCCTCCTTAGTCAATTGATCCATGACTGGTGTTCTGGAGTCACTATTCCCATAACTCCCAATAAATTGCGGCGAAGTGTCTTCAATTGTAATCCACAAAACATTGGGTTTCTGAGCCCAAGCGGAATGAATAAATAGGGTGAAAAAGAAGAAAAGCAACCGAAAAGTGCTCATAGACTATTTGGGTGATATGAAATATTGACATTAAAACTATCAAGTCAAAATTACAAGTTATCCCAAACTACCAAAGCCCATCTTAGAATACTCAAATTATCAGGTTTTCCCGTTTAGAGCAGGAATCGGGTTTAAATAAACCTAAATTTGAAGTCAAACAGATCGAAGCCTCCCCTGTGAAAACACTTCTCAAAGTCACTTTATTTTTATTAATCCTAAAAATCAATCCAGCATTTTCACAAGAAAATGTGCCTTATCTAAATTTAGAACTAAGAAATGGAGATTTGATTTTTGTTGGAGCTCAGGAAGAAAACCTTTCTGGTGCCATAAACAGGGTCACCCAAAAGTCAGAAAACGTTTCCTTTGATCACGTAGGAATTATCGAGATCAAAAAGGACAGTGTGCTAATTATTCATGCAAATACTCGAAGTGGATCTGTTAGAGAACCTTTGGACAGTTTGGTTTTCAGAAATAATTCCAACTCCAAACGGTTCGCTATTTATAGATTAAATGACACTTACCAATCCTCTATTGATCAAGCGATTAAAACTTCAAAAACATTATTGGGAAAACCCTACAATTGGTCTTATGTATTGAATGATTCTACTCTGTATTGCTCTGATTTTGTTGAAAGAGCTTTTCGGCATGATTCAATCTTCAAGCTAGAACCCATGACTTTTAAAAACCCTGAAACAGGAAATATCGACCAATTTTGGTTGGACTTTTATGCAAAACAAGGAATTGAAGTCCCGGAAGGTAAATTGGGCTGTAATCCAAATGGACTGGCAGCAAATGAAAAGCTGGAGTTTGTCGGGATTTTGAAACTTTGAGCTTATAAAGAAACCCCTTAAAATTCAATCATCTCATTTTTTTAGCTGCTCTCCAAAAAAATCAAAACGGTAATTGAAGTCCAACAAAAAAGTCCCTTATCAGATTGAAAAGGGACTTTTACTTTATTGAAAAAGGTAAATTGAGCTATTTAGTCTTTGGTTATACCTTCAAGCTCTGTTCCCTCTAGTCCAATTTTTGCCAGGTCTGCTTTGAGTTTATCCCATTTTGCATGAAGCTCTTCATAACGATCATAAGCATCTTTTCCTGGACGTTGATCTGCCCTTTCTAGCATACTTCTCAAATATTGAAGTTGGGCTATCAACATAGGCTGAGGATAAATCTGATCTGCATTTACCAATTGGGTTTGGACTGCTTTAAGACCTTCCAATTCCAATTGAGCCTTCTTGCTTTCATCTTCTTTCAATTTTCCTTGCTGATCCTCAATTAATTTGGATGCCTTTTTTACTTCTGACTCCAATTCTATGATTTGTTTTACCAGAGCTACCTGACTTTCCAAATCACTTTGACTAATTCCTTCAAGCCTTGGATCAGCTTTCACAGAAAATCCTTGTGCTTGTCTTTTTCCATCAGTAATCAACCGAACCGTAAACTCTCCAGGCTCTACCATTGGACCTCTTTGATAGGCGATTCTTTTATTATCATCCCAAGGACCCGGATATTTCATATCCCACTCAAAGCGGTGAAGACCTGCTGTGCTATCCAATTTGGACTGAAAGTCCTGGAAGTAAAAATTGGTCGCCATATCACTTTCTTCTGAGCTACTGGCCTGCTGCTGACTCGTATAGGATCGGATCACTTCGCCATTTTTATTAACTATTTCAAGGGTCAATTCACCAGAATATCCTTCAGGAACAAAATAATCTACAGCCAAAGCAACGCTAGGATAATGAGGAATGCTTCTTTCATTATTTCCTCTATAGTAATAGCGGATCGCATCTTTTGGCTCATACAAGAAAGGTCCATTGCTACTTTTTGCATCAGCAATTTGATGTATCGGTGTGATATTATCCATGATCCAAAAACCTCTTCCCATCGTGGATAGAATCAAATCCTGACGGTAAACTTTGATATCAGTAATAGGGGTCACAGGAAGGTTTTGTTGGAATGATTCCCAAGTTTCTCCATCATTCAAAGAAATAAAGAGACCATATTCTGTACCTGCATACAATACTCCCTCTCTATCTGGATCTTCTCGAACCGTTCTGGTCGGGAAATCTTCAGGAATTCCATTTTGACCATCAGTTAAAAGTGTCCAATTTTTTCCATAATCTTCTGTTTTGTAGATATATGGCTTCCAATCCCCCAATTGATATCTTAAAATTGAAGCATAGGCTTTTCCTTTGGTATGTGGACTTGGATCAATACAATCAACTCTTCCTCCCTTAGGTAAACCCTTTGGAGTCACATCATCCCAAGAAGCTCCATCATTTTTGGTCACGTGGATAGGACCATCATTGGCTCCTACCCAGATTACCCCTTTCTCAATCGGGGATTCATTGATTTCATATATAGTACTGTAATATTCCTCACCGGTAATATCTCTTGTGATTGGACTTCCTGAAATCACCTGTTTATCAGGTTCATTGGCAGTCAAATCCGGAGAAATCCGCTCCCAAGTAATCCCACTGTCTTTGGTTCTATGAACATATTGTGAAGTATGATACACTGTATTGGGATCATGCGGAGATACATGAACAGGTGAAACACGCTGGAAGCGATAAGTCAGATCCTCTGGATCATGTCCATAGATATTGGAAGCGCCCACATAAAATTGCTGCTCTTGTCCCGTTCTTTTATCATAAACGCCAAAGCGTCCCTTACAATTGGCAAACACGATATTAGGCTCCCCAGGCTTTGGTACCACAGGTCCAGTCTCACAACCACCTACCTCTAACCAAAGTCCAGATGCTCCACCTGGAGCGCTATAAGGAGGTAAACTCGGAACTGCAATCGTCGTGTTATCCTGTTGTCCCGCATACAGCCAATACGGATATTGATCATCCACTTCTACTTGATACAATTCAGCTGTTGCCTGATTATGCTGTGAAGACCAGGATTTTCCTCCGTTGGTTGTCACATTAACTCCTCCATCATTGGCTTGAATAAATAGCGAGGTATCCTGAGGGTGCATCCACATATCATGGTTGTCCCCATGAGGGGTTCTCATCGTTTTCCATGTTTTACCAGCATCAGTTGATTTGTAAAAACTGGTAGACATAGAGAAAAGTACATCCGCATTCTTAGGGTTGGATTCAATATTGGTGTAATAGAACGGTCTGTCCAAAAGCCCGTCTTTGTTACTAACAAAATAGAATGTTTCACCTTGGTCATCCGATCTATACAAACCTCCTTCATCACCAGGTGCTTCTACCAAAGCATACAATCTATTTGGATCAGCGTCAGAAACAGCTAAATCAATTTTTCCAATCAGACCAGCAGGAAGTCCCTCAGACTTTTTGACCCATGTTTCACCTCCATCAGAGGATTTATAAATCCCTCCAACTCCATCAGCTCCACTGATCACGGTCCAAGGTTTTCTTTCAGCTCTCCACAATGCAGTATAAATCACTTCTGGATTGCCAGGAGCAAATTCCAAATCTACGGCACCTACGGAATCAGAATGATACAGCACCTTTTTCCAGCTTTCTCCCCCATCTGTAGTTTTAAAAACGCCTCTTTGTTCATTTCGCTGAAAAGGTTGACCTATCGCTGCTACCAATACGGTATTGGGATCAGATGGATGAATTTCAACAGCACCAATCAGGCCTGAGTCCTCCAAACCTATTGACTTCCAAGATTTCCCTGAATCATCAGATTTATAAACTCCTTTCCCTGCAATCACATTGGATCTCAAGCCATCAGAACCAGTTCCCACATAAACTATTTCTGGGTTTTCCTGATAAACTGATATGGCTCCTATGGATGGTGAGGCAAAAAAGCCATCACTCAAATTGGAATAGGTAATCCCATAGTCATCTGTTTTCCAAACACCTCCACCAGTACTTCCCATGTAAAAAGTACCAGGATTTTTGGCAACTCCAGAAACAGCAGTAACCCTACCGCCACGTGTGGGGCCAACATTTCGAAATTTTAAGGATTTCAAATAAAGTGAATCTGGATCCCCAGTTTTCACATTCCATTCAGAGCTATATGCGGGAACGGAGAACAAAACTCCCACTCCAAGCATCAAGGCTCGATTTAGTTTCCTTTTGAAAAAGGATTCAAGTAATTTATTCATCGGTGGTTTTTGGTTAATTATTCTTTAGTAAACAAAATCATAAAAAACGCTTCTATCCAACTGGATTTAGAAGGTATTAATTTTTAGATTTTTTGGGTTTAACTCGTAGAGGCTTGGCAAAGTCGCCATTCATTTTTATTGGTAATTGATAGACTTTTCCTTTGGAATCACAGAAATAAAGTCTGGAAACTGACTTCTCTCTCCCATGACCATCTGCCCAAAAAGCAAAGAATTCAGGATGAGTATTTAAAGGCCTTCTTGCGTATGTATGGTTGTATTCCGAATTCCGAGTAATTGATTTCACTTTCCAGCTTTCCCCTTGGTTTTTACTAGTCCACAGCTCCATTTCACCTCCAGTATTGTAAACTTGTGGGCCTTTAGCGGTAGGTCCAATTACTCTCCAAGTTCCTTTTTTATCAATATATAAAGAACCCATATCGTAATTGTTATCTGATTCGGTCATGGGTAGAATCTCCCACTCTGTTCCTGTAAATCTTGCTGTCCTCCAAGTTCTAGGGTCATTTTTTGGACCTGACTCGTAGCCTTTACTCGTTACAAACAAAATCACTGGATTTCCCTCGGCATCGAAATTCAAGTCATTGATATAAACCAAAAGACCTTGAGACTCATAATCAACCACTAATGCAGGGGTTTCCTTTTCTTTGAGAGGAAGAAGCAAATCCTCTCCTCCGGCTGTTTGCCAAGAATCACCAAAATCAGTCGTTTCCAAATAATACAAATTCGTTCTGAAGTTTAGCCCACTTTCTTTTTCTAGAATAGGATGAAAATTAAAGGAACTTGCAATTTTTGACCCCTGAATTCCACTCGTCTGGTAATGACCCTCCTGAATTGTGGCAATGTCTTTCCAACCGGAATAATGAAATCCATCTTCACTTGTCATGAAGCTAATTGTTCTCCTCGGCTTAGAATTTTGGCCAGGGATTACATCTCTATCATAATGCGTAAAAAGGTTTAAAAACCCATCGCCATCAACAAAATAAGTCTGCAGGTAAGAGAAGTTATCCAAAGGAACTTCCTCACCATTTTCAAGTTTACTGGCATCAACCAATTCAAATTCAGAAATATCAAATGGTTTTTTACTCCTGCTGATATAGGAAGGTCTACTGACTCCATGGGAGGTCGAAAAAATCCAGATATACCCTTCAGAATCAATATTCATTACCGGATTGTCATGAGCATCATCCGTCTTCTTATCCATTACAATGGTTGGTTTTGGAACCATACCAGATTGATGGTCAAAATAAGAAACCATATGCAGCAAAGTTTTCCCTTCGGAATCCGTTCCTCCATAGCAAAAAAAAGTCTTATCAACTTCTGGAGCATAAATAGAGAAAGGATAATGGTTGGCGGGATAAGTCCCTAACCCACCACTGTATTTAAAAACATATTCATCATTAGATGGCTGATTACTATACCAAATCCCCCTATATCCAGAGTCTGATTTATTTATCAACTTGACTGTCTGGCAGTAAGTGAAATCACTGATAAAAATGAAGACAAGACTAAAAATGAATATTTTTCTCATGCTTCCTTAAAAAAGGATTTTTCGATCTAAAAGACAATCCAATTTTTTCAAACCGTCCAATTTTATCTGTTTAAGTGAAAAAGAAGCCTCTTTAAAAATTTGAACTATCAGCCCCTATTGAACCCCTTCCATTTTCTTGGATATAGACTTTAGCGCAGTATCAAGTTCATTTCCCGAAACTTTTAAAAACTTGGTCAGCTCCTTCATTTCCTCTTTAGACAAGAAGGTTTCCTCCTCGAATAATTCAGTAATTCCCAAGATTCTGGCCAACGGCGCCCTCACTAAATGACTTTGGGCAAAAGCAATTTCCCTCATCTGCATATTCTGTGTCTCAAGTTTTTCTAGAAAACGCACATTTTCAGTGATGTCTTGGAAACCTGCCACAAATGAGGAGCTCCCACTCCTATACTCTTGACTTCTGATTCCAAAAAGCTGAATACATCTATCTTCTTTGGATTTGGATTGGATGCAGAGTTTAAAAATAAAGCCTGTTCCCTTGGATTGAAAAACTTTAGAGAGTTCCATTTCCAACTCTTCTTTGAACTCATATGCAACTAAAAATTCGAAGGGCTTTCCAATTATTTCTTGAGGTGAATATCCTGAAATACCTACAATGTTTCCAGTTACTTGTTGGATTATTCCCGTATTGTCAAATTTTATTATTCCCAAATTGGGATTGGAGAAAAGCAACTCTAAATCCTGATTTCTGTTGTTTACATGTATAAATAGATTTTTGATCAATACATATAATAAAATAGCAGTAACTACAACATAACTTATTCCCTTATAAAATTGAAATTTAGCAAGACCTGTAATATCATCACCAAAAAATCTAAGAGCTAATTTATCACTAAATAAAATCCACAATATACCCCACACTAAATAGAAAAAGCATATCATCTCAGGTTGTTTGAGCTTTTTCAAAATGGTCATTAAAAATGTGATTTAGGATGAATTTAAATGGTTTCCTTATTCTTTTGATTGATAAATATGAAAAAAATCAGGATCAATTACCTCCAACTAAAATATTTTTATCAATAAAAAATCAAGGTTTTTGAATTCAAAGACATCTACTAATATTAACCAGGCTGAAAACATATAAAAAAAGTTCAACTAATATAGATTTATCAATATTTTCAAGGTCAATTTTAATTCGAATTCAAAATGTATCGGTCACCATTCGAATGTGTTAAAGTCAATTGGGTATTAGTTTTCTGAAGGCCCCAGCTACCTGACAGGATCAAACTCCAATCAAATTCCGCAGTCCAGGCGCAAGAGTTTGTAAATTCAATCTTGTTCCCAGAAACTTGATATGTACCATTGCAAATAGCAGGAAATTTTGTAATTTCAGAATTCCCCTCAAACTTCCCATTTTCAAATTTCAATTCCACCTCGCTGCTTTCACCATTTCGAATAAATATTCCAGAATAAGCCCCTTCCATAAAAGTTGGATATTCATCCTCATTCCCACAGGTAAAAAATAGCAGAGGCCAAACAAGTAAAAGGAACAAAAGACTCTTTAAGTATCGAAACATGAATAAGGTATTTTTATGAATTATGTGGAGGACGCAAAGAACCTAATTCCCGATACATTTCGAGTATCAGAATTCAATTTAGCCAACAGAACCTTTACAGGTTTCCAGAGGAAAACTCAAAGTAACCCACATTTATCCTATTATAATCACTGGTATTTTCATATTTGAGTATTTTTATCCTAGATAAATTCGCATTTGTCCTATTTCATCTATTCATTTTGATCTAGCTTTGTGAAAAATGTAATTATGAAAGCTATCCAGGTTCCAGCGTTGATTTTTCAGGGAAAATGCCCCAAATGTCATCAAGGAAATATGTTTCAATCACAAAATCCTTTTCATCCAAAAAAAGGCTATCAGATGGTTAAAAACTGCCCTCATTGCAACCAATCAACAGAACCTGAGCCAGGGTTTTATTTCGGGGCCATGTTCATAAGCTATGCAATCAATACTGCATTCTTTTTGATCGTATGGACAGCGTTGACTTTAATTTATCCAGATTATAGTCTTACAGTACTTCTGACATTATTGGCTTTGACTGTCATTCTCTTACTTCCTCTCACTTATCGCTTAAGTCGAACAATCTGGATTTATATTTTCGTGAAATATAAGCCAGAAATTGAATTGGAGAATTAGCCTTGACAGGTAATTGAATGGATAATTGCCCCTCTTTTATCCTTTATAAATTATTGAATGAAAAAGTCGCAATTCCCTATTTACAGCATCCCTGATTTTGACAAGCAAAGCCAAGAGCCTGAGGTTTTTTACTATAGTGATCTATTAAGCCATTGTCAAAAACATCAATTCATTCAAAAATCCCATAAACATGATTTTTTCCTCATAGTTTATTTCACTAAAGGGATTGGAACTCATCAAATTGATTTCGAAGACTATCCGGTAAATCCAGGAATGCTTTTTTGCTTAAGACCGGGACAAGTGCATAATTGGAATCTCTCAGAGGAGACCGATGGGTACATTCTTTTATTCAACACTACTTTTCTTTCCAATTATTCAACCTTCGGGAATTCCATTCATTTTCCAGTATTTCAAAATCCTTTTATCCAGATTCCTGAGAACTCAAATCTAGATCTTCAGGTAAAGGAAGTTTTTCAGAAAATAAAGTTTGAATCTTCCCGTCAACAATGGCTTGGTGGAGAATTGACTCGAATTTCTGTATTGGAACTATTGATAGTTTGTTCTAGAGAACTTATCAAAAGCGGTCATAAACCTGCTCTAATACCCCCAAACCAATCTGAAATTATAGTGGCAGAACAATTGTTGGAATCTTCATTCAAACTTCACCATGAGGTGTCTTATTATGCAAGAGAACTGGGTATTGGTGCCAAAAAACTAAATGAATTAACTCAAAGTCAATTTAATATTTCAGCACATAGTTGGATCATGGATCGGGTAATGTTAGAAGCGAAAAGAGTTCTGAGTTATGATATATCCCCTATCCAGGAAATAGCAATAAGCTTAGGTTTTGATGATCCATCCTATTTTTCCAGATGGTTCAAAAAAGGAACTGGATGTACTCCTGATCAATTCAGAAAAAAACTTCAAAATGTAATTTAAGTGTGTATTTTATGTTGGAGAGGCAAATAAAAAGCCATCGATTCAGGATCAATGGCTTTTAAATTTTGGTTAATTTTTCTGTTAAAACTTATATGCCTTCAGCATTTTGTTGAAAATCTCATTGTTTTCGTAGATCCCTGCAAAATCTTCAGAACCAGGACCATAAGCGAACACTGGAATCATCACCCCCGTATGGCTACCAGTGGTAAATTTTCCTTCTACCACACCCATTTCGGTACTTCCTTTATTAATCGTGAATCCTCCAGTTTCATGATCTGCTGTTATGATCACCAATGTGTTTTTATCTTTCTTGGCAAACTCCAATACCTTTCCAATTGCATTGTCAAAATCAATCATTTCATCCACGATGTATTGGGTATCATTAGAGTGACCTCCCCAATCAATTTGAGAACCCTCGATCATCAGAAACATGCCTTTCTTATTGGTTTTCAACAAATTCAAGGCTGTTTCAGTTGACTTCACCAATTGATCTCCTCTACCTTCGGAATATTTTGGCTGCTGCACATCAGCAAGAAACGCTGCGAGTTTTCCAGATTCAACTGCTTCTACTTCGTCGATAGAATTGGCGATTTGATAGCCTCTCATTTTCAATGAATCAACCAAATTCAAATTGTCTTTTCTATCAATGAAGAATTTTCTTCCTCCCCCAATAAAAACATCCACATCTGTTGAAAGGAAATCCATTGCAATCTCCTCCTCCATGGATCTATTTGCCTGATGAGCAATAAAACTTGCTGGAGTGGCATGAGTAATGGCACAAGTAGCAACCAACCCTGTGGCTAATCCATTTTCTTCGGCAATTTCTAGGATTGTTGGAACAGGATTCCCTTCTGGATCAACACCAATTGCTCCATTGTATGATTTTACACCGCAGGAAAAAGCGGTAGCCCCAGCGGCTGAATCAGTGACATAAGAATCACTGGATTGGTTCTTATGAAAGCCCACCACTGGAAATTCCTCCAGATTTAGATGACCAAAATTACCAGTCATTCCGGCATAAATTTGTGCTACACCCATTCCATCACCGACCATCAAAATGATGTTTTTAGGGCGTTTTGATTTTTTCTGAGCCTGGCTTACTCCGAGTGTTGAGCAAAAAAGTAAGATTAAAAGAATTCTGAATTTCATATTGTATTAGTATTTAAAAGGGTACCTAATTTGATCCATTTTTGGACTAGCGATTAACAAAACTATCTGTTTGAAAGGGATTCTTTTTATAATATTAATACCAAAGGAACCCTGAAAATGAAATTGAACTGATAATCACACCCTTAAACATCTCACATTCAGAACATTAGATTTGGTTTTAAGAAATAATTATTAATTGATTTCTGAAATCATTTATTCATAATCTCCTTCAATTTCTTCTCATAAGCTTTAGCGTATCGGTACATCCCCAGATCATTAGGGTGAGTTCCGTCCACAAAATCGTCTACACTTAAATTGATCTCCTCTTTTGTCAGATAATAAACTCCCTTTACTCCTGAGGTTTCCAAGAGCTGATAGGTTTCCTTTAACATGAGATTTAGGTCTTCATAAATAACTGCCTTCTCTTCATTTACCAAACCATCAGAATATCCCGCATGCTCAGTTAAGAGAATTGGAATTTCAGGATGCTTTTGACGAATTGCCTTTACTGCATATAAGTATTTTTCCTGGATTACATCCATAGTTAGACCAAGACCAGGCCCAAGGTTAGGCAAGCAGTCAATTACAAATAAGCCAGCATCTATCTCATTGACCAAGTCAACTACCTCCTTTTCCATTCTTCCATTACCAGAAAAAGCCAAATTAATTACAGGGTAATCCAAATCTCGTTCTAAAATCCCAGTCCAAGCCATTCCTGGTCGTGATGCACATGCCCCTTGAGCAATGGATGTCCCATAAACCAAAATTGGTTTTTCAACCCTTTTTGATAAGAAAGCAAATTCAGCTTGGTCCTTCACTCCTATTTCCATGCTTTTCACCCCATTGTAAAGAGGGAAAAACAGATAAAACTCTTTTGTATCCTTATCGGGATTATCAAGTTTGAAACTTGCTTTGACTGAATCAGCAAAATTGTAATTCCCTTTGATCCAAAGCCAATTTCCATTTTCATCTTTGGTATATAAGTCCAATCCTGAAACTCCCGTAGTTGGCATATGGTACATATTCAGGTTTCCGGTTACTTCATAATTTACTTTGATCTCTTCACTACTGGTAGAAAACCTTAAAACCAATCCAGCAGTTTGCCTCGACAAATTCCAGACAGGTTTTCTTACTTGCTCTTCAGCCGAAACAGGTAGCCGGTTAAAACCAATATCATCCCATCCTCTCCCCTCCAATGCAGCCATCATTTCGGGACTTTCTTTAAACCATTTGAATTCTTGGGAATAAGAGAAAAAACTGACACAAAAAAGAAGGATAACTAAAGAAAAGGTAGATTTCATAGAATAGAATATAGCGATTAGAAAGGTTGTATCTCAATTATTAAGGTGAACAAATCAGCCCAAATTTGAATTAGTGAAAACAATATTTACTTTAATAATTCAATTAATTTTTAAGGAGATCGATTTATGTTAGTTACTAAAGATATCAAATTTTCGACCCTGATGAGGATGTCTGGCCATCATATTGTATGGCTTTTGGCATTTACAGGGGCTGTAGCGGCAGGATATCATTACAAGATATTGGATATGGTTATTCCATGGCTTCCAATTTCCGTGATCGGTACTGCAGTGGCATTTTATGTGGGTTTCAAAAACAATCAGGCCTATGATAGAATGTGGGAAGCTAGAAAGATCTGGGGTGGAATTGTCAATGACAGCAGAACTTGGGGAATGATGGTTGACAGTTTCGTCACAAATCAGTTTACGGATAATCCTCAATCGGAAAATCAACTAAAGGAAATCAAAAAGCGATTGATATATAGACATATCGGATGGCTATATGCACACAGAAGTCAACTATTAGTCCCAACTTCTTGGGAGCATGTCAGCCAATCCGGGCATATAGGTAAGTCAGCAGAATACTATCAAAGGAATTTCGGCGTAGGTATATTGCATGGTGATGATACTGGGACCAATCTGAAACAATTCCTACCTCCCAATGAATATGAGGCTTTAGTCAAGGCCCAAAATACCGCGACTCAAATAGTCAATGAACAATCTCGAGACTTAGTCAAGTTAAGGGAACAAGGCCTGTTGAATGACTTTAGGCATATGGAAATGGAGAAAGTGTTGAGAACCTTCTATGAATTGCAGGGCAAAAACGAGCGAATCAAAAAATTCCCACTACCTCGTCAATATGCTAATATGAGCAGGTATTTTGTAGCCATTTTTATATTTCTATTGCCTTTTGGGATGATCCCCGAACTAATAAAAATCGAAAACTGGAGGTTTTGGCTTTCTGTTCCACTCACGACATTGATAGGTTGGATTTATGTCATGATGGAAATCGTAGGTGACTATTCTGAAAACCCTTTTCAGGGCATGGCAAATGACATTCCTATGATGTCCCTTTGCAGGACTATTGAAATTGATTTAAGAGAAATAATGGGTGAAAAAGACCTTCCTGCAGCTATCCATGCCAAGGATGGAATATTAATGTAAAAATATATTTCATGGTGCAATAATTTGCTCAAAAGAGCTAAAAACCAAATCAAAAGTCAATTTCTCGCTTAACCTTAAAAATTTCCATTTTCCAATCAGTGCATTTCAAAATATTAATTTTGGACTTTGCAGTAGGTTTTATGGTTCGTGCATTAAAACCACAATATTTTCAAAATAAAATTTTGAAATAACTATTCAAAACTCTAGTTTTCAATGTTTTATGTGAGTTATTGGAAGTTTTAATTTACTTCCCTTCACCCACGAGTTCTTTCATAAAACTTAAAAACTATGAAGATTGGAATTCTTGGAGGGACATCTTTAGCGAAGGCCCTCGGCAAAAGGTTTATCAATGCTGGACTTAATGTAGTATTTGGCGTTAGACCTGATTTTGATACTGAAGAAGCTGAATGGAAAATAATGAATAGATTACATCATCGAATCTGTCCTTATGAATCTGCAATCATTCAGTCTGACTTTATACTCATCTGTGCTGAAAACGGCTACTTACCTGAAATATGGGTAGCACTAAAAAATACAGATACTGAAGGTAAAATGATCATTGACTGTACCAATGCCAAGTTTGATAAAAAGCTAAGCAATGGAAACACACAATTGATTAAAAAAGCTGCTCCAAAAGCTCACCTCTTTAAAGCTTACAATAATTTGGGTCTGGATTACCCACAATCAGATGTATTAGGTGTAATCAAAGAGACTTATTTCTGTGGGGATGATGTTCCTGAGAAATTACGTGTCAAACGTTTGATTGAAGTGTCAGGCTTCAATGCTGTAGATGTTGGGAAAATTTCCAATGCATCCTTATTAGAGGCATTTTATCATTTGAGAAATGAAATTTCCTGGAATAAACAGGAACACCAGAATTACCATTTTAAATTGGTTTCGATCTAAGTTTTTTCATTTCTTCAGAGTTAATTTCTTATACTTTTATCTGATTTAGGGCAAGGAGCCGAAGGCTTTTTGCCTTAATTTTTATAGTTTCGAATTATTAATGGATTAAAACCAATTTTCGGTCTTTGGTAAAAGACCTACTTCATTCGGATGAAAGAATTCAATAAAAAAATTCTCGTAATTGATATTGGAGGTTCCAATGTGAAAATTTTAGCAACTGGGCAGCCTGAGCGAATTAAAATCCCTTCAGGTTCTGATTTTTCCCCTGAACAAATGGTTCCTTTGGTAAAGGAACATGCTTCCGAATGGGAATACGATGCAATTACCATTGGATTTCCAGGAGTAGTAAAACACAATAAAATCATCAATGAGCCTGTAAATATGGGTTCCGGATGGACCAATTTCGATTTTCAGGCTGCTTTCAATTGCCCGATCAAAATTATCAATGATGCTGCTATGCAGGCTTTAGGAAGTTTTGAAGGAAAAAAGCTATTGTTTTTGGGACTTGGAACAGGCCTAGGAACTTCTATTGTCATCAATAAAACAATTATTCCTATTGAGGGAGGACACCTTCCTTATAAAAAATCGACATTCGAAAGCTATATTGGAAAGCCCTATCTATTCAATAATGGTCAAAAACGATGGGAAAAGCACGTTTTCAAGACTATTGAGATCTTTGCTGATGCTTTTCAACCTGAAGATATCGTATTAGGTGGAGGAAACTCCAAATTACTTACAGAAGTACCAGAAGGTTGCCGTTTGGGGACCAATCAAAATGCCTTCAAGGGAGGTTTCAGGCTCTGGGAAGATGACTATTATGTATAAAAGAAAAGGCTCAAAATTCAAAATTTGAGCCTTTTTTATGTTTTAATGGTTCAGAATTAATTCTAACCAATCAATCTTCTTAGGTATACACCATAGCCGCTTTTTCCTAATTTATCAGCAGCTTCCAAAAGTTTTTCTTTCCCAATAAAACCACTTCTGTAAGCTACCTCTTCAATACAGCCTATTTTTAATCCTTGACGTTCTTCTATCACCTCAACGAATTGGGCTGCCTGAAGTAAAGACTGATGAGTTCCTGTATCCAACCAAGCTGTTCCCCTATTCAAGATAGCCACTTGCAAAGCTCCCATTTTGAGATATTCATTGTTGATATCGGTGATCTCCAACTCACCTCTTGGGCTTGGTTTGATATTTTTGGCAATTTCAACTACCCTATTGTCATAAAAATACAATCCAGGAACTGCATAATTTGACTTTGGTTCAGTTGGCTTTTCCTCAATGCTGATCGCTTTCTGATCTTCATCAAATTCTACCACACCATACCGCTCAGGATCATTGACATGATAAGCAAAAACAACCCCTCCTTCAGGATCTGTATTCTCAGAAAGGGTTCTGTGAAGACCTGAACCGTAGAAGATATTATCTCCGAGAATCAAAGCCACCTTATCATTACCGATAAACTCTTCACCAATGATAAATGCCTGAGCTAATCCATCAGGAGATGGCTGAACTGCGTATTCAAACTTACATCCGACTTGTGAGCCATCACCCAATAATTTTTGAAAAGCTTCGGAATCATCTGGGGTGGTAATGATCAAGATTTCAGTAATTCCAGCCATCATCAAAACGGACAGCGGATAATATATCATGGGTTTATCATAAACAGGCATAAGCTGCTTGCTTACAGAAATTGTCAATGGATATAGCCTTGTACCAGACCCACCTGCCAAAATAATTCCCTTCATTGGATATGAATTAGATTCTTACAAGAAATCCTTCTTCTAAAGAAGGATTTACAAAAAACAAAAACTAGATTAAGTCCTAAAGCTACAATAACCCGAAATGAAAGAAAAATTATCATGAAAATCCTTCTGATTTCATTAGGAACCCGAGGTGATATTGAGCCATTTTTAGCACAAGCAGAACTATTATCTCAATTCGGTCATGATATCCTTTGCCTATTTCCTGAACAATTCAAGGATACAGTTGAAAAACTTGGATATGGCTTCTTGGGTTTTGATAGGCGGTTTCTTGAATTATTAGAAAGTCAGAGTGGAAAAAAAGTCATGGGTGGAGGCGGCGGATTGAGTCAGTTAAAAGGCTATTTCAATTTAGTCAAAGATTCATTCAAAATTCAGGGAATCATCCAAGATCAACAAAGACAAGCCATCCAAACATTTACCCCTGATAAGGTACTCTTTCATTCTAAAGCATTGTATTGCTATTTGGCTGCATTGGTAGATCCCACTCGCTATTTTCTTTTGACTCCTATTCCTTGCATTACACATCCAACCTATCAGTTTTCTCACATTGGCCTGGCTAAATGGAAGTTTTCTGAAAAATGGAATTTCAACAGTTTCGGATTAGTCAATAGAGCAAGACATATGGTTCTTAAGAAATATTGGAAAAAGTATTTAGAGGATTTTAAAGGTTCAGGAAAAGAATTCAAAAACTTAGCAAAGTTCGAAAAGACAGAATTAGAAACACTATACACCATCTCTCCCAGATTGTTTCCTAAACCTAAAAATTGGCCCAATTCGGCTCATTTAGTGGGTTTTTATCAACGAAATCAACAAAAAGACTATCAACCAGCACCGGAATTGACAGAATGGTTAGCCAATCATCCAAAGGCTATTTTGGTCACTTTTGGATCGATGAGTAATCCCAAACCTAAAGAGCACTCCCAAATGATTATCGATGCCTTGGTGGCTCATCAAATCCCAGCAATCATTAATCTTTCTTGGGGTGGCTTGAGTAAAGTAGAAAACAGTCCAGAGTCGATTTTTTATGTAGACCAAATACCCTATGACTGGGTTTTGCCTCAGCTATATGGCATGATCCACCATGGCGGGTCTGGCACCACTCATTATGCAGCGCTGTCTGGATGCGTGCAATTCATAATACCACATATTATAGATCAATATTTCTGGAATAGACTCATAAATGAAAGAGGCCTAGGTCCCTTAGGCTCTTCCATTCATCAAATGAAAGAAGAGAAGTTTGAATCTGACTTAATGGATTTTTATACAAATTCGAATTATAAAGTAAAAGCTTCTCAAGTAGCACTTCAGATGAAATCCGAGACAGACCCCATCCAATTAACAAAACTCATTACCCAATGAAAAATCTTTCTCAAGCTTATTTTAGACTGTTTTTCTCACTTCTTTTAATCGCTTCGATCTTTTCATGCGATAAAAAAGAAGAAATCACTTTCACAGAATCAACCAATGAGAAATACCGCCCGGATTATCATTTCACTCCTCCTTTTGGATGGATGAATGACCCAAATGGTTTGGTTTATCAAGATGGAATCTATCATCTTTTTTATCAATACTATCCAGACAGTACTGTTTGGGGTCCCATGCATTGGGGTCATGCTACTTCGCAGGATTTGGTCAGCTGGAATCATGAAAATATCGGACTCTACCCCGATTCTCTTGGTTATATTTTCTCAGGAAGTGCGGTATTTGATGCAGAAAACAGTTCTGGACTGGGAACCACAGAAAACCCTCCATTAGTTGCCATTTTCACATATCATGATATGGAATCAGAGAGAGCCGGAAATGATGACTACCAAAGTCAAGGAATTGCATTTTCTACTGATAAAGGAAAAACATGGACCAAATATGATGGAAACCCTGTCTTACCTAATCAAGGGATCCGCGATTTTAGAGATCCAAAAGTCAGTAGGATTACCAATGTCAATGGAGAAAAGGTCTGGTTGATGACTTTGGCTGTAAAAGACCGTATCCAATTTTATGAATCTTCTGATTTAAAAAACTGGAGCTTGCTGAGTGAGTTTGGACAAACAATTGGCGCACATGGAGGCGTTTGGGAATGTCCAGACCTCATTCCGATGACTGCTCCAAATGGAGATAAAAAGTGGATTTTGTTTGTCAGCATCAACCCTGGTGGACCACAAAAAGGATCAGCAACCCAATATTTTATTGGGGATTTTGATGGAAAAACATTTACTCCTGATGAGGAGCAAGAGCAATGGATAGATTGGGGGACAGACAATTACGCTGGAGTCACTTGGTCGAATTTACCAGAGAATAGAACCAATCCTCTTTTCATTGGCTGGATGAGCAATTGGCAATATGCTCAAGTCGTTCCAACAGAATCCTGGCGCTCTGCGATGACTATTCCAAGGGAATTAGAGCTATTTGAAGCAAATGGTAGATTGAAGTTGAAATCTATTCCAGTTCCTGAGCTTAAAGCTCTCAGGTCAGCCCCTATCCAAGCAAATGATGGAATAATTCCCTTGCCTTCTCAGTCATTTGAATTTCATGCTGAAATATCCAATTCAACAGATTTTGGATTTGAAGTCACCAATGAAAAGGGAGAAAAACTGGCTTTCTCAAAAGATGGAGATGAGTTTATCATAGACAGGACCCAATCAGGAATAACTGATTTCAATGATGACTTCGGGAAGAAAATATCAACCAAAATGGATTGGGAAGCTAAAAGTATAAGAGTCTTCTTTGACGCTCATTCCGCAGAAGTATTTATCAATGACGGAGAATTGACCATGACTGTAATATCCTTTCCTTCAATTCCTTGGAAGAATATCGAGAATCTCCATGGCTTGGATAAGTCTGAAGTATTTGACATAAAAAATAAATAACCTTTCCTATTGACATTTTCGTTTATAATCACGAAAATTCTAGAAGGTTTCTTTTCTAAAATGTATAAAAAGCTATCAATTTCTGTTCTTTCCTTGAGCTGGATCTTTGGTCTGGTAGCTTTACTTACCTTTAATCCGGTTAATGGACAAGGATTAGATCACATTGAAACCTCAGTGCATGAATCACTGACAACTGCGATTTCCAATCCCTTGGCATTTGTTTTAGATGCAGAGTTGGAGATTCCTAAGTTCAAAATTGACTGGAATACTTTTGGAAAATTGAATTCAAATTGGTCATTTCATCCACTAGAGCAAGTTTTAGGATCTGTTTGGAATCAAATTCCTCCAAAAAGCCACGCGCTTTTTGATGTCAAAATCACTTTCATCCAATTTTTTTATACCTGGTAAATGGGCTGTTTAATCTTTTGATAAACAGTATTTAAACCATTTAACAAGTATATATATGATAACTATTGATTCTGCGGCACTGATCGTGTCCTCATTTTATTTCAGTGGCTTTGTAGCCCCATTTGCTATTCATTCCTATAAAATCAAAAACTATAAACATGAACAGGATGTGAATTTTGAAGCTCTCAGCGAAGAAAGTCATACACATCCAGAAAAAAGTGAACGCTGGAGAAACCATTATCAGCTTGGGATTGACAGCACAAATAAAAAGCTGCTGTATTGCCGATATGGACATTATCCAACCCAAACCGTACTAAATCTAGAAGATTATAATAAAGTGAGCGTACAGGAGAAGTTTCACCATGTTCAAGTCAATAAAGAAAAAAGAACCATTGTGGATTACCTAGCTCTTCAATTTCACCCTAAGGATTCCAAAGAGCCTTCCAAAACATTGGAAATATATGATGGAAACATGTTTTCCGATTTGGCAGGAGAAAGAGTCCTGGCCAAAAAATGGAAAGGTTTGATTGAATCTCAATTAACTGCATAATTCTAAAGAGGGGGCCTTGCCCCTCTTTTTTTTACCCATTCCATTATTTCTCAGCTTTTTATATATTTTTTTTACAACCATTTGTTTTATTGAACAGTGTTTAATTAAATTTGACCGTTCACAAAATTTATCATGGGAATAGCTGATAGAAAAGAAAGAGAGAAAGAAGAACTCAGAGCGTCCATTCTCGAAGCAGCAAGAAAACTTTTTTTGGAGAAAGGTGTTGAAAAAACTTCTATTCGAAATATTGCAGATTTAATTGAATATAGTCCTGGAAGTATATACCATTATTTCAGGGATAAAAATGAGATTTTCCATGCTTTACATCAGGGAGGTTTTCATGCTTTAGGAGAAAAAATGCAAGTCCTTGGCTCAGTCCAAAATCCAATGGAAAGGCTAAAAGCCATGGGAAGTATTTATATAAGGTTCGCTATGGAAAACCCTGATATGTATGATCTTATGTTCATCAAAGAAGCTCCCATAGATCATATCTATGACCAAGAACATTGTGATTGGAAAGAAGGTGCCGGGGCATTTGACACACTTCGGCAAACGATTTTACAATGCATTGATCAAGGATACTTTAAAGGCCATGATGTCGAGCCACTCTCCTATATGATTTGGTCAACTGTGCATGGGATGGTTTCTTTGAATATCCGTAAAAGATGCGAAGTGATTGATTTTGAAGACAAAGATCAAATAGTAAACCTAGGACTACAGTCCCTATTTAAAATATTAGACAAGCTCTAATATTTTTTTAACCAGTCATTAAACAGTGTTTAATTTTATCACGGTGTTATAATTATGAGTCAAAAATTTATTTTAACCTCTATTTTTTTCACTCTCCTCCCCCTTTCCGTTTTCAGTCAAAATGTGTTGGAGACTTATGTTGCTGAAGGAATAGAGAACAATCTCAGCTTGCAGGAGAAGAATATTTCTCTGGAGCAAAGCTTACTCGCTTTGGAAACCGCAAAATCGTATTTCTTACCTGCAGTAGATTTTGGAGCAACATACAATCTTTCCAAAGGTGGAAGAAGTATCCAGCTCCCTATTGGTGATCTGCTCAATGATGTGTATTCCACATTGAATGATTTGACAGCCTCGGACCGATTCCCGCTGGTTCAGAATGTTTCCGAGCAGTTTCTTCCCAATAATTTCTATGATGCAAGATTTCGAATTACCCTCCCAGTGGTAAATCCTGACCTGCATTTCCAAAAAGAAATTCGAGAACAGCAGGTAATCGTTTCTGAACTGGATTTGGAAATCTATCGAGCAACCTTGATTGAGGACATCAAAACTGCCTATTACAATTATTGTACAGCATTTAAGGCCATCGAGGTCTTGGAAAGCTCGGAAGAACTGGTCCAAAGAAACCTCAAAGACAATCAGTCACTCCTGGAAAATGGAAAAGGGCTACCAGCATCAGTTCTAAGGGCAGAAAGTGAAGTGGAAAACATCCGAGCATTGATGATAGAGGCTGAAAACAGAAGGCTCAATGCATCTTATTATCTCAATTTCTTGCTCAATAAGCCTTTAGATTCAGAAGTAATTTATGAATCACAAGATATAGATCAAGCTCATTTACAAGCACTTTTGATTGAGGACAATTTGGATACTCGTCCAGAACTGATTCAATTTTCTACCTACCAACAAATCCGGGAGACCTCACTCCTACAAAGCAAACGATATTGGGTTCCGAGAATCAATACATTTGCGGATTTAGGTAGTCAAGCTTTCAATTTTGAATTCAGCACTCAAAGCTCTGCTTATGCATTTTTTGGTCTGAATCTGAACTTTCCAATTTTCCACGGAGGAAGAAATCAACAACAAATCCGACAATCTGAATTGAATTTGGAAGCAAGTAATCTTCAGAAAAATCAATTGGAAAATAAGCTTTCCATGAACCTACGAATGGCAAAAAATGCCGTCATCAGTAGCCAAGCAGCTCTCAAATCCTCAGAAAAGAAATTGAGTTCATCAGAAGCTTACCTCCGATTGGTGGATAGAGGATTCCGAGAAGGAGCCAATTCTTTAATTGAATTTATAGATGCCAGAAATCAATACACTCAGGCATCTCTACAGCAAACGATCAACACTTACAGCTTGCTGATTTCCCAAACTAAATTAGAAAGACAACTCACGATTGATAACTACTGATCATGAAGACATACCCATACACTTTACCATTTCTTTTTATCCTTTTGATTGGAATCTCCTGTACTTCCAGTGAAGAAAAAACCAGCATTCCAAAGAAAGGAAACCCTGTTCCGGTTACAGTTTTAAAATTGAATAAATCGGATTTGTCCAGTCCTATTTCGGCAAGTGGAAACTTCACCACCAATGACGAAACAGTCCTTTCCTTCAAAACAGGAGGTATTATTTCCAAAACTTATGTGCAAGAAGGTGATCCAGTTAGAAAAGGACAACTCTTAGCTTCTTTAGATTTGACTGAAGTTCAAGCAGGGCTCAATCAGGCAAAACTAGCATTGGATAAAGCCAAACGAGATCATGACAGAGCTAATCGCCTTTATACAGACTCAGTGGCAACCTTAGAGCAATTTCAAAACAGTGAAACAGCTCTACAGATTGCTCAGGAACAATACAATTCTGTAGAATTTAATCTGGAATATTCCCAAATCAGAGCCAATCAAAATGGCTATGTTCTCAGAAAATTTGCCAATAATGGGCAGCAAGTGGGACCTGGAACTCCTGTATTCCAAATCAATGGTGCACAGGATAGTCCCTGGATCTTCAAAGCAAATGTCAATGATGTCAATTGGGCATTGATTCAAGAGGGAGACTCTTCTCAAGTATTTTTAGAAACTTCTTCTGAGCAAACCTTCATCGGAGAGGTCGTTCGTAAAAGTAGAGCTGCTGACCCCTACTCTGGTTCTTGGTGGGTGGAAATCCAAATCCAAAACCCTCCAAAAAATGTTTTGGCTTCCGGGCTTTTTGCAAGGTCTGAAATATATCCATCTAAGCAATCAGAGGGCTGGGAAATCCCTTACGCATCTCTATTTGATGCACAAGGAGATCAAGGATATGTCTTTGTCGTGGGTAAAAATGATCAAGCAAGCCGAGTTCCAGTTCAATTAGGAAGAATCTCTAATCAAACTGTCCAAGTACTTTCTGGCTTGGAAAACTTTGATCAATTGATCGTTTCGGGTTCTGCTTATTTATCTGACAATTCTCCAATCCAAATTCAATAGGCTATGAAGATTTCAGATTTTTCAGTCAAAAACTATCAGTTCACGCTGATCATATTTTTGATGATTGTGGCTTTGGGGACTACTACCTTTTTCAGTATGCCTAGATCGGAAGATCCTATGCTGGAAGCCCCCATGTATCCCATTATCGTCATTTATCCTGGTGCCAGTCCTGAAGATATGGAGGAACTGGTAGTGGATCCCATGGAGAAAGTCATCTATGAACTCGAGGACATCAAACGAATCAAAACTGAGATCAAAGACGGAGTAGCTGTCATGATGGTCGAATACAATTACGAGGAAGATGTCAGTGAAAAATACCAGGAATTGGTCCGTGAAATCAACCTTTTACGCTCCGATCTACCAGAGGATATCTATTCCATCGATGTAAACAAAGTAAGCCCATCCGATGTCAATGTGCTCCAATTGGCCCTAATCAGTGAAAATGCATCAGAAGAAGCCTTGATGGAAGAAGCGGAAAGGCTTCAGGATCAATTGGAAAAAATCACTGAACTCAAGAAAGTTGAAATCCACGGCATCCCGGATCAAATCGTAAGAGTTGATTTGAAACTGGATCGTATTGCGGAAATGAAAATTCCTCTCAATGCAATCATAGGAAATATTCAGAGTGAATTGGCAAATATTCCAGGCGGTAGCATCGATGCTGGAACCAAAACTTTCAACATCAAAACCAGTGGAAACTATAGCAGCGCCGAGGAAATCGGTGAAACTATTATTTTCAGTGCTGCAGGCCAAAATGTTGCTCTCAAAGATGTAGCTTCAGTTTATCCTGATTTTGATGAAAGCAAACATTTGACAAGGCTGAACGGCTATCGATCTGTATTTGTGACTGCAGCCATGAAAGAGGGAAACAATATCAGTTCGGTACAAGAAAAGTACTTGATCTCTTTGGAAGAATTCAAAAGTGAAGTGCCCCAGAACATTGATTTTGTTGTCTCATTTGATCAGGGTGATTATGTAAATAGACGTTTGGGAGGCCTAGGAGTTGATTTTCTCATAGCTATCGGCCTTGTATTTATCACGCTTCTTCCATTGGGAAATAGAGCTTCCCTGATTGTGATGATCTCCATTCCACTTTCCTTGTCCATTGGCTTGGTCTTACTCAATGCGCTGGGTTACGGTCTAAACCAACTTTCAATTGTAGGGTTGGTGGTAGCGCTTGGTCTTTTGGTGGATGATAGTATTGTGGTAGTTGAAAATATCGAGCGATGGATTAGAGAGGGACACAGCAAACAGGAAGCGGCACTAAAGGCAACCAAACAGATTTCTATTTCAGTTGTGGGATGTACCGTTACCTTGATCATCGCCTTTTTGCCATTGGTGTTCCTCCCTGAAGGATCAGGAGATTTTATCCGAAGTCTTCCTACTGCTGTAATCATGAGTGTTTTGGCCTCCATGTTAGTCTCCTTGACCATCATTCCATTCCTATCCTCTAGATTGCTCAAAGATCACGCAGGACATGGAAACAAAGTATTGGATATTTTCCAAAAAGGAATCCATATGAGCTATGCTCCTGTATTGGAAAAAGCTCTAAAAATGCCAAAAAGAACATTATTGATCGCCTTTGGTATTTTCATAGCCTCCTTAATGCTATTTCCAATCATTGGATTTAGCCTTTTCCCAGCCTCAGAAAAACCTCAGTTTTTAGTAAACATCACTACTCCTCTTCAGTCTAGCTTAAAGACAACGGATTTGGTCACCCAAGAAGTAGAGAAAGAGATTATCGAATTGCCTCAGTTGAAAAATTTCGCAACCAATGTCGGTAAAGGGAATCCACGAATCTATTACAATGAAAATCCAGAGAACGAACGTACAGACTATGCTCAGATTTATGTCCAGCTAGACCCCGAAACTTCCCCACCGGATAAAATGGATGTCATTTCACAGCTTCAGGCCAAGTTTGCAAACTACCCGGGAGCTAAAATAGAAATCAAGAATTTCGAGCAAGGCCCTCCAGTCACTGCTCCAATCGAGGTTCGGTTAAGTGGTGAAAATTTGGACAGTTTACGGACTTTGGCTGCAAAAGTGGAAACACTCCTACAACAGACCGAAGGAACGATTTATGTAAACAATCCTGTCGCAAATTTGAAGACTGATATTCGAGTTGCCATTCAAAAACAAAAGGCGCGTCAGTTGGGAGTTGGCATAGTCGATATCGACAGAACCGTCAGAATGGCCATTGCAGGATTGGATTTGGGGAAATTCACTGATTTGAAAGGAGATGAAAGGAACATTGTATTATCAACTCCTCGGGTAGAAAAAGCAAGTTTGGAGAACTTCAAAGGGCTTTATGTCAACTCCATGCAGGGAGTAGGAATCCCATTGGATCAGATTGCAAGCCTAGAACTGGAAAGTTCAACCTTGGCTATTGACCATTATAATAAAGCAAGAACGGTCTCTGTTACAGCCTTTGTAGACTCTAATTTCTTGGTAGACAACGTATTGAATGATGTGATTTCCCAAATGGAGGAATTCTCATTTCCACAAGGATACAACTATACCATGGGAGGAGAATACGAAACAAGACAGGAATCCTTTGCCGGTTTCAACACAGTGATTATCGTCACAGTTTTCCTCTTTATCGCTGTATTAATTTTGCTTTTCAAAACCTTTAAGAGCACAATTATCGTACTCTCTGTCATACCATTGGGAATGGTAGGCGCATTAACCGCTCTTTGGATTACTGGAAACTCGCTCTCATTTGTAGCTATTGTCGGCCTAATTGCATTGGCAGGCATTGAAGTGAAGACCTCCATCCTATTGGTGGACTTTACCAATCAATTGAGACAAGAAGGAAAAGGACTGGTAGAAGCAATCCGGGAAGCCGGGGAATTACGTTTCTTACCCATAGTACTCACAACCATTACAGCGATCGGTGGATTAATCCCAATCGCACTGAGTACCAACCCTTTGATTTCGCCACTGGCAATCGTTCTTATCGGAGGATTGATCAGTAGCACCTTGTTATCCAGAATCGTTACACCGGTAATGTACTTGTTGTTCCCTCCTAAACTATGAAACATGAACCAACAATTTACTCTACTCAAAAAAGCCGCTGAGGTCTTTCATTCCTATGGAATCAGTCTTTTTGGTGCCAGAAAAAATGATCATTTCATTCAAAAATTGAACATGGACCCAATCTTCATCAATGGATTGATTTTCGAATTGGAATATCAACTTCAATTGTTCCTTCAGGATGAAAAACTTCAAAGGGCTGCCACTCCCAAAGAGTTAATTGCTTTGTTTTTGGAAATCCCTCAGGATAACTAATCCAAGCTGAAATAATAAATCCAGAAGAAATTCAATTCTGGCATACTATTTTGAGCATTTGAGCGTGAAAAAGAAAGGTTCGCTTTCCAAATCCCCTCAAATGCTCAAGTATAGCTTCACCCTTATTGCCTGTCTGATATCATCTCTTCTTTTCGCCCAAAACTGGGATTACGAAGATTATTCGGACTATTCTTGGAAAACTTTTTATCGTTTTGAGCCTATTTACCAAAACCTAAACCCAAGAGAAATCGATTATCCCTTACTCCATGCTGCCATTTTTTATGTCACCAATGAGCATCGGGTTAAAAATGGCCTAAAGCCTTTTCGTCATTCTGATAAAATCGAACGTGCAGCAGCAGGACATGCTTCTGATATGGCCAAATACAATTTTTATGGGCACCAAAGTAAAATCAGAAACAAAAGACATTTGCGTGACAGATTTCAAATCGTAGGTTTAAACCCAATCTTAATCGCAGAGAATATTAGCTCCACGGCAGGAATCCAATATGAATACGGTCGAAAAGTAAATCGTCCACAAAGCCCAGGCGAATTCACTTACATGACTACCAAAAGAGAACCAGTTCCACCTCATACATACATATCTTTTGCAAAAGAAATAGTCCGTCTTTGGATGGAATCTCCTGGTCATAGAAAAAACATTCTCAATCCAAGCCTTACCCAAATGGGTGCTGGATCAGCAGTTTATGCGGAAAAAAGCTTTTACAACATGCCCTATTTCATGAACGTGCAGTGTTTTAGTGGGGATTAGGCTAAAAATACGCCATTTGCCGTATTGATGAATTTGTTGCTTTGAAGGAATTTTGAATATCATTTTAAACCTTTTAAGCGATGAAATTCAAATTCTTTAAGTATCTCCTCCTCTTAACTTTCGGAGCATTTTTATTCACTTCATGTAGTGATGACTCTGAAGATCCTATAGAGCAAACCTCTACAAATCCTCTTCCTCAACCCGGTGATGCAGATGGGATTATGGCTGCAATCAAAGCGAAGTCCAACACACCTGGAGGAACAACTGTTCCAGGTTTGGGAGACATTTATTTGGATGTGGCTTCAGCTAATTTTTATACTTCTGCAGGAGGAACTTCTCTTGTTAACGTAGGTGACGTTTCCTTAAACGATTTCGACCTTCAAACTGTCAGCAATTCTTACATCAACAACTATACAGATATCACTTTGGATATCAATTCAGGCCAAGCAAATGATTGGGTTGTTTCTGGTGCCAATGGATTCGATGGTTTTAGTCATTCAACATCTAAAAAAATGCCTTCAGTTGTCAAATTCGCCACTTCTGTAACAGAAACCATCAGCATTTCCGGTGATGTAACCTTAGCAATTGAATCTATCCCATCCAACTGTGACAATATACTCTGGTTGATTTCGGATGGTAGCAAAGTAGTTACAAAAGAAAGCAAGACTACTTCTGTGACATTTACAGCTTCTGAGTTAAGTGGTGTAAAAACAACCAGCAATGGGATTGTTCAGGCTGCGGCTTATAATAGCGAGAGTAAAACTTTTGGAGGTAAAAAAATCTATTTCATTAATGAAACTGTGGATAGCAAATATGTGACTTTGAATTAAAGTTGCCCATTATCCAAAAGAGTTGATTCTGGTTCTTCAGAATCAACTCTTTTTTGAATTCTATCCCCAAATCATTCTTATTTTTTACTTCCTTTTTCCTAGAAGTGAAAAAGGACCAAAAACACATTGATCTTATCTTTATTTAAAAATTTTCTTTTTTGCCTCTTCTTTTGTCTTGATACAAAAGAACCAAAATCCCGATTGCTCGAGGACAAGATTTGGTCCCGATAAGAATATACGGGACTTCAACCGCACAAGTCCCACTCACTCCCCGCTGCCAAATCGACCCACCGCTCCGATAGATTTGAGCTAACTTCAAATTTTTACAGAAAGTCGAATTTCAATAAGTATGTGATTGATTATGGAGAAAGCTTTGATTGGCTGGTGAAGGATTGAGGTCAATAAGCGTGAAGAAAATCGGCTAGTTCGGAAATCCGGCGATTTTTAGCGTTTGACCCAATTCGGCAGAAAATGTCCGAGTGCATTTTCAAGCCAATTAAAGCAAGAGATTCCGATTGGTATCCGGATTGGTGACTTTTGATCTTACAAAAGTCACATAAACTAAACCGCCATTCTCTTCCACTTCCCTCTTTTAAAGAAATAAAGCGATACCAAAGCATGAAAGGAATGCGCGAATGCAATGGCTATAAATATTCCCAAAAATCCAAATCCTAAAGGAAATGCCAATACCCAAGCCAAAGGAACCTCAATGCACCATAGAACCCCAATATTGATCCAAGCTGGGGTTTTGGTATCTCCCGCTCCATTAAAAGCCTGGGTTAACACCATTCCGATTGCAAAGAAAACATAACCTAAAACAATCACCCAAAGCCCTTGTGCGGCGATATCCTGAACCTCTGGAATGTCGGTGAAGAAACCAGCCAATTGTTTGGAAAACAACAAATAGATTCCTGTAACCGAGGCCATGAAAATCACATTGTATTTGGTGGTCAACCAAACTGCTTCCTCGGCCCTTCCCACATGCTTTGCTCCCAGATTTTGTCCCACCAAAGTTGCTGCAGCTCCAGATAAACCCCAAGCAGGTAAAATGGTGAAAATCAAGACCCTCATAGCAATCGTATAACCAGCCAAAGCTGCAGAACCAAATTCTGCATTCATTCTCGTCAAAGCCAACCAAGCGACTGAATCAATTAAAAATTGTCCCATTCCACCTATTGCGATGTCCAGGATTTTGCGGATGGTCTTCCAACGTACCTTGATGTTTTGAGTCAGGATATGAAGCTTGTGTTTCCCATTGAACAAATGGTATAATTGATACAAAACTCCCAAACCTCTTCCCAAAGTAGTTGCAATGGCAGCTCCATCAAGCCCCCAGCCTGCCCAGCCTCCTATTCCAAAAATGAAAAGAGGATCCAATACGATATTAAATCCATTGGCTATCCACAAGGCTCTCATGGCCAAATGAGGCTGACCTGCACCTCTAAAAGCTCCATTGATCAGGAATAGCAACATAATCGCAGAATTTCCCGCAAAGATGATTTTGGCATAACTGACACCAATCTCCAACACATCGGACTCTGCTCCCATCAATTGAAGAATATCTTTTGCCAAAAACCATCCGCCTAATCCTAGTAACACAGAAATACTTCCTCCAACCAGCAAAAGTTGAAATGCAGAATCTCCCGCTTTCTCGTATTCTTTTTCACCAAATCGCCTCGAAATCAAAGCTGTAGCAGCCATACTGATACCGAACCCTATGGCATATACCAAAACTATGACGGACTCGGTCAACCCGACGGTGGCGATGGCACTTTCACCCAATTTGGCAACAAAGAAAATATCCACAACCGCGAATGCAGATTCCATCATCATCTCTAAAATCATTGGTATAGCCAAAACCATGATGGCTGTTTTCAAGGAAAGAACAGTGAAATCCTGCTCCTTACCTAAGATGGCATCTTTGATTAATTGAAAAGTCATAGAGAGAAAAAGGGCTGGTTATGAAAATAGGAATCCAAAAATAGAGTATTGCTTGGTTTCCAGTCCTTTTTGGAGATGAATAATTCCAATATCTGAGTCACTTGCTGTCTCAATATTGAAATTTGAACCAAATTCCTTTGTAATTTTGAATCAAATTGAACTGTTAGATCATCAGTTCGGTTTTCCACGTATTGTAATCGAATGGACCTTGAATCCATTAATGAATGCAGCTATGAATCAAAAACCAAGAGTAGTCGTAGGACTTTCCGGAGGAGTGGATAGTTCTGTCGCAGCCCATTTGCTTATCGAGCAAGGCTATGAAGTCATCGGCATGTTCATGAAAAACTGGCATGATGAATCCGTGACAATTTCCAATGAATGTCCTTGGATGGAAGACTCCACCGACGCCATGCTAGTGGCAGAAAAGCTGGGAATTCCTTTTCAGGCAATTGACCTGAGTGAGGAATACCGCGAGAGAATCGTGGATTATATGTTCTCAGAATACGAAGCAGGACGAACCCCAAACCCGGATATTTTGTGCAACCGGGAAATCAAATTCGACATTTTCCTTAAAGCCGCTCAAAAGCTCAAAGCTGATTTTGTGGCCACAGGGCATTATTGCCAAAAAGGAAGTTTGGAAAAAGATGGCCAACCTGTCTATCAATTACTGGCAGGAGCTGATCCGAACAAAGATCAAAGCTATTTTCTTTGCCAACTTTCCCAAGATCAATTAGCGAAAGCCCTATTCCCTATCGGACATTTGCAAAAGTCTGAGGTTCGTGCGATTGCCAAGGAGCTTGATCTAATTACTGCAGAAAAGAAAGACTCGCAAGGGCTTTGCTTTATCGGTAAGGTGAGACTACCGGACTTCCTCCAGCAGCAACTCAAGCCTAAAAAAGGTAGAATTCTAGAGATTCCTGAAAACTTGGAAATCTATCAGAAGTATCAAATCCCTGCGGGAATTGAAGTAGAAGATTTGGATGAGGAAACTCTTCAAGGTCTCGCCTATCCTATCCATTATTCTCAAAATCAAGGAAAAATGGTCGGAGAACATAATGGTGCTCACTATTTCACTGTAGGCCAAAGAAAAGGCCTTCATGTGGGAGGAACTGGGAAGCCTTTGTTTGTCATTGCTACAGACACGCGAGAAAATGTCATCTATACCGGATTGGGAGATGAACATCCAGGGCTTTTGAGAAATGCTCTTTTTGTAAAAGAAGATCAAATTCATTGGATCCGAGAAGATTTGGAATTGAAACCGGGAGAATCTGCGCGATATCAAGCTAGAATCAGATATAGACAACCACTGGTTGGAGCCATATTGCTTAGAAAAAATGATGGCCTATATGTCCTATTTGATCAGCCACAAAAAGGAATTGCCTCTGGCCAGTTTGTTGCCTGGTATGAAGGTGAAGAATGCATTGGTTCCGGAACAATTTTCTAATTTCACCAGCCGGAATTTTCCGGCTTTTTTTATGGATTTAGAAATCATATATCAAGACGAGTACCTTATTGCTATTAATAAGCCAGCTGGTTTGCTGGTTCATCGAACTTCCATGGCTGCTGAGGAACAATCTGCCTTTGCCGTACAACTGCTAAGGGACCAAATCGGACAGCGGGTTTATCCGGTTCATCGCTTGGATCGACCTACTAGTGGCTTGTTGTTATTTGCACTTTCTGAGGAAATATTGCCCTTACTTAAAATACAATTTGCTGAACGACAGGTAAGTAAGACCTATTTAGCCATAGTAAGAGGAATTCCCCAAGAGTCAAATTTCAAAGTTGACCAAGGTTTAAAAAATGAGAAATCAGGAAAGATCCAGGAAGCTTTCACTGAATTTTCATTGATTCAGAGTGCCGAAATTCCTTTCGATACTACTGGAAGATATCCAACTAGTCGATATTCCCTAGTTCAAGCTTTTCCAAAAACCGGAAGAACCCACCAGATCAGAAGGCACTTAGCACATAAAAGACATTATATCTTGGGTGATAAAAAGCATGGAAACAACAAACAAAATCACTTTTTTGAAACTCAGTTTGGGTTAAAAAATCTGCTACTTCACGGATATCAATTAGAACTCACTCACCCGGTTTCCTCCCTGAATATCCTGCTTACAGCATCAATTCCTCAGCATTTTTCTAAGATTTTAGAAGATTTAGGGATGAATTCCCAAGAATTACACGGGCAACTATAAGCCTTTCTTTTATTTCAATTATTTTGCCTTTATAAAGACTACCCTATGAATAAATACTTCTTGGGATTGGGTTTGCTATTATTGGCAGCCAACCCCATTTTAGCCCAAAAAAATCAAGTCGAAAAATCCTTCAAGGACAAAGAGGCTATTGCTGATTTCACCTATTTGGCTTCCGACGAATTGATGGGAAGAGACCCTGCTAGACCGGAAATCGTAAAAGCATACACATACATTGCCGACGAGCTTGAAAAAGCCGGTGCAAAACCACTTGCAGGTGCCAATGGTTTTTATCAAGATATCCCTTTTCGACTTTCTGCTCCTCCTACCAAAGGGAGTGTACAGTTTGGAAAAACCACTTACGAGCAAGGAAAGGACCTATTGGTTTTAGATGGAAAATCTATTG
This sequence comes from Algoriphagus sp. PAP.12, assembly GCF_026652115.1. Lineage (GTDB taxonomy): Bacteria > Bacteroidota > Bacteroidia > Cytophagales > Cyclobacteriaceae > Algoriphagus. Next base: position 238,172 of record NZ_JAPPSQ010000003.1, read on the forward strand.
ACGGAACCTATGAATTGGTTGATGTGGGTTTTGGTCTGGCAGAAGATTTACAAGGAAAAGATTTGAAAGGTAAAATTGCCATCTCAAATGTAGGGGCCCCAAATCGATTGGGTCCAGCTGATCTTTTTTCTTTAGGTAGAGAAAAAACAGCTTTAGCCAAAGAAGCTGGAGCCATAGCTTTGATTGAGCGATTCAATGTTCCTTCAGTTCCATGGCAAATGGCTGCAAATTATTTGAATAGAACTACACTAGGTATCGATCAGGGCGCCAGTTCAGACTTGCCTTATATTTGGGTGAAAGATTTGGACAACACCATCAGAACAGCCATGAGCCAGGATAATCTTTCTAGCTCTACGCTTCAGATTGAAGGAAAAACTTCCAAATCCATTGAAGGTAAAAATGTCATAGCCTACATAGAAGGTACCGACCCTGAATTGAAAGATGAATACATCATGCTTTCAGCTCACTATGATCACGTGGGTGTAGGAAGGCCGGATGCAGAAGGTGATTCTATTTACAACGGAGCTAGAGATAATGCTGTTGGTACAGTAGCCGTAATGAATGCAGCTAGATATTTTGCTAAAAACCCACCAAAAAGATCCATTTTATTGGCTCTTTGGACGGCCGAAGAAAAGGGATTGTTGGGGTCAAGATATTTCGCTGAAAATCCATTGGTTCCTTTGGATGAAATCATCTATAACTTAAACATAGACAATGGCGGTTATAATGATACCTCGGTGATCACAGTAATTGGTTTAGGAAGAACTACTGGTGACTTCCACATCAATCAAGCGGTGGCTGAAATCGGATTGGAAGCAATTGCTGACCCATCTCCTGAGCAGGGTTTGTACGACCGTTCTGACAACGTAAATTTTGCCAGAAAAGGAATCCCAGCACCGACCTTCTCTTTAGGTTTCCGTGCATTTGATGATGAAATCCAAAAGTATTACCACAAGCCTGGAGATCATGTCGATAACTTTGACTTGGACTACGCAGTGAAATATTGGAAAGCCTTTATACTTTCGGCTGAAATGATAGCCAATGATCCAAATCAACCAACTTGGGTTGCAGGTGACAAATACGAAGAGGCTGGAAAAAGTCTTTACGGCAAATAATAATTGCCAGCCTTATAATTTGAAAGCAAGTCATTTGAAGGCTTGCTTTTCTTTTTGCCGAATATTCTCAATATTAAATTCTTGCAAAACTCTCTTCCAATGAACTGGATCTTTATTCCATTTTTTCTAAGCTTATTTTCCCTGATTTCCAATTCGGAATCTCAAAACCATACTTTTCAAAATCCAGTTTTTGAACCTGTTTTAGCGGACCCAACAGTGCTAAGAATTGGGAATCAATTTTATGCCTATGGAACAGAGGACAATTGGGCTGAGGAAGGCGGATATCATTTGGTTCCGGTTTTAAAATCCAGGGATTTAATCCACTGGGAATTGCAAGGAGATTCATTTGAATCCAAACCCAACTGGAAACCCAAAGGAGGAATTTGGGCTCCAGATGTTACTGAGGTAGATGGTCAATTTTATATGTATTATTCTTTTTCGACTTGGGGAGATCCAAATCCAGGAATCGGATTGGCCATATCCAAAACTCCAAACGGGCCTTTTATTGATCAAGGACCCGTATTAACCTCAGAAGAAATTGGAGTAAAAAACTCCATTGATCCATTTTATTGGGAGGAAAATGGAAAGAAATACTTGATCTGTGGGAGTTTCCACGGACTATATTTAACCGAACTCTCCAAGGAAGGTAAAAAGGCCATAGGTGAAAAAATCCATTTAGCTGGGAATCATTTGGAAGCCTCCTATATCCATTTTAGAAATGGCTTTTACTATTTATTTGGCTCGGCTGGAACTTGCTGTGAAGGTGAAAACAGCAGCTACAGGATTTTGGTTGGCAGAGCAAGAAAGCTAGAAGGTCCTTATTTGGATCAACATGGAAAATCTCTTTTGGAGGAAGGGTCAGGAACTTTGGTATTACAAGGAAATGATCAGGTCGCCGGGCCGGGACACAATGCAGAAATCATCACAGATGATCACAATCAAGATTGGTTACTATATCATGGGATGTTGCGCACCAAAGCCCGACTTTCAAATGGAGCTAACAGAAGATCTCTTTTTCTGGATCCTATCCAATGGGTATCAGATTGGCCGACAATTCTGAATCAGTCGCCCAATTTGAAAGAACAAACGGCTCCTTATTTCCAAGAATGATTAGAAAAGCATTCCTGCGATGGTAGCAGTCATCAAACAGGCCAATGAAGCTGCCATCAATGATTTCAAGCCCAATCTACTCAAATTCCCCTGCTGATTTGGAGCAATGATGCTTATTCCTCCCAACTGAATTGCAATAGATGAGAAATTGGAGAAACCACAAAGGGCATAAGTTGCAATAACAATGGATTTGGCAGATAGCGATCCAACTTCCTTCATTTCTGAAAGAGATAAATAGGCTACAAACTCATTGATCACAGTTTTTTGCCCCAATAAACTTCCTACTTGAAGGGTATCACCCCACTCCACTCCGATTACCCAGGCAAATACCCGGAAAATCTGGCCAAAAATGTATTCCAGAGAGAATCCATCAAATTGACCATTGGTAGAACTTGCCACAAAGGCATTCAAACCGGTAAACTCTCCAATGACACCAGCTAACACATAATTAATGGCTGCAATAACGGCGATAAATGCCAACAGCATAGCACCCACATTCAAGGCTAATTTAAGACCATCAGAGGCACCAATGGACATGGCATCAATCAAATTGACTCCCAAACTCTCTTTATTGACCTCCAGTTTATCCTGAATCAATTCTTTTTCTGTCTCAGGAATAAAAATCTTAGAAAGAACAATCGCAGCCGGAGCATTCATAATACTTGCACCCAAAAGATAAGCAGCAAATCTACTTTGCTCTTCGAGGCTATCTCCTCCCAAAAAGGCCACGTAACCTGCCAATACACCTCCGGCAATGGTGGCCATCCCACCTGTCATCAGACACATCAATTCTGACTTGCTCATCTGAGGTATAAAAGGTCTGACAAGCAATGGTGCTTCAGTCTGGCCAAGGAATATATTGCCAGCAGCTGATAAACTCTCCGGACCGGAAAGCCTCATGGTTCTTGCCATTACCCAAGCAATGGCAAATACGATTTTTTGAAGAATTCCCAGGTAGTACAATCCAGCAGAAACCGTTGAGAAAAAGACAATTGTAGGCAAAACCTTAAAGGCAAAGATGAATCCGTATGTATCACCAGCTAAATCTCCAAATATGAAGCGAGCTCCATCTTCAGAGAAGCTTAGAAACTTCACAAAACCATCTGAAAGCAAAGAAAAGCCGGAAGCTACAATAGGTACTTTGGTGATCAAAAACCCAAAAATCAATTGGAGGGTAATACCTATTCCAACCAATCTCCAATCGATCTTTTTTTTATTGTTTGAGAATATATAGGCTACACCTACAATGACAAGTAGTCCAAGGACTCCTCTTATATAATCCATGTGCGATAGTTTCGAATAAAGCGCTAAAAATAGGGAAGTCAGAGGCAAGAAAAAAGTCCTGATTTCTCAGGACTTTAAATTCATTAGTTTCTTTTATTGATTTCGTCTCGAATTCTTGCGGCTTTCTCATAATCTTCATTGGAAATAGCCTTGTCAAGCATTTGGTTGAGCTTATCTAGGCTATAATCTTTCAATGAAGGTTCCTTTTTTGTTGGAAACTTTTGAGCGGGCTCAGGTTTGGAAGTCTGACTTTCCTGACCTTCCACTTCATAATGTTCGACTGCTCCTTCTGACATGGCTTTTTCACTACAGAAAATTGGACAGCCAAATCGAATGGCGATGGCAATCGCATCTGAAGGTCTGGCATCAATTTCAGCGTCGATACGTTCGCTTTTACACTGAATTTTGGCATAAAAAACACCTTCCTTCATATCAGTAATCACGATCTGATCAATATCAAAATTGAACCCATGCGCAAAGGATTTGAAAAGGTCATGGGTCATAGGCCTGTTGGGGATGATTTTTTCAATCTCCAGAGCAATAGCCTGCGCTTCAAACATTCCAATGACAATCGGTAATCTCCTGATTCCCCCTACCTCTCCCAGTACCAGAGTGAATGACCCTGATTGGGAATGGTTGGACGAAAGGCCCAAAATCTCAAGTTCTATGAGTTTCTCCACAAAAATTTAAAGTTCTGCTTTTAGTGCTTCGTTTAATTTAGGAACAACTTCAAATGCATCTCCAACAATCCCGTAATCCGCAGCTTTGAAAAATGGAGCTTCTGGATCCTTATTGATTACGACTATACATTTAGATGAATTGACCCCTGCAAGATGCTGAATCGCACCTGAAATTCCTATTGCGATGTACAAACTAGGTGCAACTTTCACTCCTGTCTGTCCAACGTGCTCATGATGAGGTCTCCATCCCATGTCAGATACTGGCTTAGAACAACCTGTCGCCGCTCCCAAAGTTTTCGCCAAATCCTCAATCATTCCCCAATTTTCAGGGCCTTTCATTCCACGACCTCCAGACACTACAATATCAGCTTCCGGTAGAAGCACTTCACCGGTTGCTCTTTCTGTAGAAACAATTTTAGAAGCAAAATCAGAATCAGGAATAGATACTTCCAAAGCTTCAACAGCGGCATCTCCACCATCAGTTTTTAGATCAACGGCATTTTTCTTCACTGCCAAGATCTTATTGACTGTAGTCAAGCTTGTTTCAGCAAATGCCTTTCCGGTATAGATACTTCTTTTCACCAAGTATCCGCCATCCGTATTTGGCAATTCCACAACATTGGATACCAATCCTGCTTTGATTTTAATAGACAATCGAGCTGCAACAGCATCTCCTAAAGAAGACTTTGCCAAAACGACTGTACTTGCGCCTGCTTTTTCAAAAGCTTGAGCAACCGCAGTTGCATGCGCTTGGATGACTCCTGCATCTAATCTTGCATCAGAAACCTGCAATACTTTTACAGCTCCAGCTTTTCCTACTGCAGCTAGTTCAGCCTGGTCAATACTTCCCAATGCCAACGCTACTACATCTCCTTCTCCTGTTTTTACTGCCAAAGCATTCGCAAAGGAAACAGCCTCCAAGCTGGTTTTCTTTACTTTTCCTTCGGCATGTTCTATATATACTAAAACGGACATATTCTATTGATTTATCGTAAGTTATTAAAAATTGCTTAAAGTACTTTTGCTTCGTTTTTCAACAATTTCACCAACTCAGACACATTGTCTTTGTCGATCAACTTCACTGCTCCTTTAGCTGGAGGAAGTTCATACTTTACAGCAACTGCTTGGGTTTCTTCGGATACTGGCTCCACTACATTCAATGGCTTAGTTCTCGCAGACATGATCCCTCTCATGTTTGGGATTTTCCACTCAGCGATAGGTTCCTGACATCCCGCGATCAAAGGCAAAGAAGCTTCAACTACTTCCTTTCCACCTTCAATCTCTCTGGACATAGTGACGGATGTACCATCCAAATCCAATTTCATAACTGGAGAAAATGAAGGAATTCCCAAAATCTCTCCAACCATTCCATGGACCATTCCGCCATTGAAATCGATCGATTCTCTACCCATCAAAATCAAATCATATCCTCCTTCTTTTGCATAATGAGCAATTTGCTCAGCTACGAAAAAAGAATCCTTTGGACTGGCATTAACTCGGATCGCCTCATCGGCACCGATTGCCAAAGCTTTTCTTAAAGTAGGTTCCGTTTCAGATTCACCTACATTCAAAACCGTTAATTTTCCACTGGTTTGATCTCTCAATTCCACAGCTCTCGCCAAGGCATAATCATCATATGGTCCAATAATGAACTGAACCCCAGTGGTATCAAATTTGGTATTGTCGGCTGTAAACTGAATCTTGGAAGTAGTGTCCGGCACGTGGGTTATACAAACAAGAATCTTCATTGGTTTCGGATTAGATTATTTTAGTTTTATTTCGCGTGAAAATAACAGTCATCCCTTAATTAAAAAAACAATTCATGGGCAATTTAGACCGTATTGAGCTACTGAGACAATTTATTTCTGAGGAACCGGAAAACCCTTTCAACCTATATGCTTTAGCTCTTGAGCTCCAAGAAACAGAACCCAAAGAGTCCGATGAACTCTTCAATCAACTTCTCCATGAATTCCCAGAATACCTTCCTACTTACTATCCCGCAGCACATTTCTTTGCAGAATGGGATGAATTAGAAAAGGCGAAAGAAACCTTTGAAAAAGGTATCGACTTGGCCAAAACCAAGCTAGAAACCAAGACTTTACAAGAGCTAAACAATGCCTATCAAAACTTCCTTTTTGAAAACGACCTAGATTGATCAAACTTTAAATTGCTCCGGAAAATGCTCAGGTTTTAATTCCTGAGCTCCAGCCTGATAGCCCAAATCATATAGCTTTTCACAGTTTTTGGCATTATCCATCGCTGCTAGATCATCTGCATCTTTTTGGGTATAAGGTTTCTCTGGTTTAAAGCGCTCATTCAAATCCACCGGATCCAAAAACACATTATAACGCAGATAATGGATCAGGCCTTTTTTTCTTCCCGGTTCATCACTCAAAATATCATCTTCCAAAGCGGTGACCTCTGAGTCAATTTCAACACTGGTGGGTGAATTAGAAAGCCACTGGAGTATTTGTTGGTTTTGCCAGCTAGCATCCTGCATAAACATCTCAGGAAGATTAGCTGCCCAATTGAGCAAAGTGCTCTTTCCGATATTCTTGGGCATCTTTTTCCAGCGAGTCATTCCTGTGCCTACAGACACGATCATCAGATTGTCCTCTCCCATGTTCCAGCGATAAGGAAAGCCTTTCAACGTTGCCACCATCAAACATTGAAGTGCTGGATTATTGGCCATACTCACTCCCCCATCCACAAATGCTGCAAACCCATTATCTCCTCCTACTTCGATGGATTGAGGTAAAAAATAAGTAGGCGCTGCAGCACTGGCCCTGACACATTTCCAGATGGGAATGGCTTTATTATTTCCATTGCCAGAATCATAAAACTTGCCTTTTGGATGATTATTAAGTGGCCAAACTGAATTTGTATCAGCTCGTTTGGCAACGATTACCAAGGCGGTCTTGACGGCTTCCTGATCTCCCAGTAAAGTATCCCCAAACACATTTTGAAGTTCCTTCACCAATGCCTTATCATCGTATTTTGCTTTCAGCAAATCATCAATTTCAAAGATCCGGTACCACTTGTATTTTTTGCCAAAAATTTTGGTCCCCAGTTCAAAATACTTGTCTTTGATTTCATCCACACTCATGCCTTTTGCCAAAGCAGCTGCGATAATAGAACCTGTACTGGTACCTCCAATCATATCAAAATACTCACAAAGCAGCATTTCCGGATTGTCATGTTGCTTTCTGATAATATCCTCTAAATGCTTGAGGTACCCAAGTGTCAAGGCTCCCCGAATTCCCCCTCCATCCAATGCGAGTATCCTTTTCTTACCAGTATTTGGATCAAATTTTTCAGCCAGAGTTTTCATAAAAATTCTATTAAATTGATTAAAAATTATTCCTATTCAATTTAGTAATTTGAATTTCAGTACTTTAGTGAAAAGCCAATTTTTATGCAAGTTTCTCAAAAACAGATGCTAGAGCACTTCCTTCCAATTTTTAAAAGTCAAGGGAAGCAATACCTAAAAACTTCTTTGATCAAAGCAAAAAAAGCTGTGGAAGGTGAAACAGTCTTTACGAAAACCTCTGATGGAATAGAAACCAAGAATACTGCTCAAAAGGGGGATTATTTGGTAGAAAATCAAACTAGTTCTTCTGAATTGTATTTGGTCAGAGAAAATTCTTTTGAGAAGCGCTATGAAATGAAAGAAGCTTTGGAGAAAGGTTGGGCAACCTACCAATCCAAAATCACCATCTGGGCTATTGAAATTTCTGAAAAAGACATTTCTGATTTGGGTAAAAATGAAGAAATCTGCTTTGAAGCTTCTTGGGGTGAATCCATGATCTTAAAACCTGGTGATTTTTTGGTGACTTCCCCAGATTTTGATGAAGTCTATAGAATTGCCAGAAAGGAGTTTGGAGAGACTTATAGGTTGTTTAGTTCCTAATAGCCTTCGTTCCCGTCTTCACCAACGACTTGATTCTACTCTAGTCTCAAATCCTTGCCCTCGATCGTGTCTCCACGAACGGTTTGATACTACACTAGGTCTGAAGCCCACCTGTTTATTTAAGCATTTCCCTGCCCTCGATCGTGTCTCCACGAACGGTTTGATACTACACTAGGTCTGAGGCCCACCTGTTTATTTAAGCTTTTTGTTCCCAATATGATCCGTGGAGACCTACCTTCCGTAGGCAGGCACGTATCAGGGCAAAAAGTACCCAAAAGTCTTTAAGGAACTAATACAATCTTACCCATTTGCTTGCCATCTCGCATTTTATCAAAAGCTTCCACTGCCTCTGAAAAAGGTGACACAGAATCTACAATTGGCTTGATTTGATATTTTTGAACGAAAGTCAACATTTCTTCAAAGTCTTGATCAGAGCCCATCGTACTACCCATGATTTTAATCTGATTCCAAAAAATTCTTCTAGCTTCCAAGGTAGCAGGATTGCCCTGTGTAGCTCCATAAATCACAATTCTTCCTCCTGGCTTAGTTACTTTGATCAAATCATTTAAACCATCACCTGAAGCACCATCGATAATCACATCAAAACCTCCAACCTCAGCATTGGACTTATCAACCCATTGGGAATCTCGGTAGTCAAAACCACCCTTTGCGCCCATTGAAACAGCTTTTTCCAATTTAGCAGGACTACTTGTCGTCACGTAAACTTCAGCTCCTAGCCCCAAGGCAAATTGAGCTGCAAACTGGGCAACGCCACCACCAAATCCTGAAATCAGAACTTTATCGGAAGGCTTTGTCTTAGCTTGATATATCAATGCTCGATATGCTGTCAAGCCTGCCAATGGCAAAGCCGCTGCTTCTTCAAAATTCAGATGATTGGGTTTAGCGTGAACACGGTCAGCGCTCACTAAAACTTCCTCGCAAAGAGTACCATCATGTGGCGTTCCCATAATCAAAAAATCTTTGGATTGAGCTTCTTGGTTATCACCCCAATTCATGGCTGGGTTGATGATGACCTCTTGACCGATTTGAAACCCTTTCACATCTGCTCCCACCTCAGTAATTGCTCCTGCCCCATCCGAGCCTAAAATCACTCCATTGGTCAGATTGGGATATTTTCCCTGTCGGCACCATTCATCTCGATGATTTAACGCAGCAGCTTTGATTTGAATCCGAATCTGGTCTCCTTCCAGAGATTTGGAAGGGACTTCCTGATATGAAATTTTATTTTTTGAATCTAAATCGAGGACAATTCCTTTCATATTAAAAATCAGTTGGCTTGGAGTCTGAATTTAGCAAATCATCCAGATCATCATTGGCTTTTGACTGCATTTTTATAGTTCTACCAGAATCAAAATCCCCTGCGCCACTGGATTGGGAAGCAAATTTGTTTCCATACATCGGCTCTGCTGGATTCAAAGCTGGAGCTCCAAAACCACCGAAATTATCCAAGTCTGTGAAACGTGTAAATCGACCGATAAAGCGAAGTTTTACTGTATCCAAAGAACCATTCCTGTGTTTTGCAATGATTACTTCACCAACTCCTTGTGTTGAATTATGTTCTTCATCCTCGGTGATCCCATAATATTCAGGACGATAAAGGAACATTACCATATCCGCATCTTGCTCGATGGCTCCTGATTCCCTCAAATCCGATAGCTGAGGTCTCTTATCACCTCCCCTGGTTTCCACCGCACGAGAAAGCTGAGAAAGTGCAATCACAGGAATCATCAATTCCTTGGCGATTTTCTTCAAGGCTCGAGAAATACTCGCAATTTCTTGTTCACGGTTTCCACCACCACTACTCTTAGAGTCACCTGACATCAACTGCAAGTAGTCGATTACAATCATTTGGATATCGTGCTGGGCTTTTAGCTTTCTTGCTTTTGCTCTCAGTTCCAAAATGGACAATGCCGGTGTATCATCGATGAAAAGCGGTGCTTTGGAAAGCTTCGCGGTTTTATGCACCAATTGCGCCCATTCATGCTCAGCCAAAGAACCTTTTTTGATTTTTTCAGAATCCAATTCAGCTTCCGATGAAATCAAACGATTCACCATCTGAACAGAGGACATTTCCAGGGAGAAGATCGCCACCGGTTTGTTGTGATCCACAGCGGCATTTCTCAAAACCGAAAGGACAAAGGCTGTTTTACCCATCGCAGGACGGGCAGCGATGATGACCAAATCTGCTTTTTGCCAGCCAGAAGTCACTCTATCCAATGCCGTAAAGCCTGAAGGAACCCCAGTCAAACCATCTTTTTGATGCTTCTTGGATTCCAATTCTGCAAAGGCTTCACGCATAATGGATTTCATATCCGCATAATTCTTTCGGATGTTTTTCTCAGAAATCTCAAAAAGTGACTGTTCCATTTTATCCAAAAGCTCAAAGACATCTGTCGTATCTTCGAAAGCATCTTTTTGGATATCTGAAGCAATACTGATCAATTCTCTTTTGATAGCTTGCTCAGTAATGATCCTGGCGTGGTACTCGATATTTGCCGCAGACGCAACCTTGGAAGTCAGTTCGGTCACATAAAATGCTCCACCAGCTACCTCCAACGTACCATTCCTTCTCAACTGTGCTGTTACAGTCAACAAGTCGATCGGTTGAGATTCGGTAAAAAGGTCCAAAATGGCCCTAAAAATCACTTGGTGAGCGTCTTTATAGAAAGATTCTACCTTCAGAATATCAATTACATTAGTCAATGCATCCTTTTCCAACATCAAGGCGCCCAATACCGCCTCCTCTAGATCTACCGCCTGTGGTGGTACTTTTCCCATGCTATTGGGTGCACTGTAATTCCCTTTTTTTCTATTGTTTCTCTGAAAGTCCGTCTTCTCACTCATACAACAAATGTATCCTCTTTAATTCAAGATTTTTAGACAAAATCCACTTAGTTTTTCACAGGGTTGTAAACAAAATTTTGGAAGTTATCCCCAAATCATATCAACAAAAATCAATCCGATTGATACTCAGGATCATTTATAATAAACGCCATTTCGATATCCACGGAACATGGAGCAAAGCATCGCCCAGCTAAAGTGCCAGAGCATTTCCGAAAGTGGAATATTGGCGATTTTAAAACCTAAAATAGGTTCGTCTAACATTCCATATTTGTCCCAGAAATCATGAAAAAGAATATTGAAATTGATGTAATAAATCAAAAAGGAAATAGCCAGCGTGGCAAAACCTGAAATCAATGAAAGACCGATCAAATCAGGTCTTTGAACCCAGATATAGACAGAAAGTAAGAAGAAGGTCAGAAAGGTCACATAACCCGAATGAATCCCAAGACCGATGCTAAACAGGGTCAAACTTCCACAACCCAATAAAAACAGAACAAAGAAATTCCAGTTTTTGGCAGGCGTTTGCTTATCGTAATTAATCTCCTTTTTAGTAAAGGAAGAATGGATATACCCTCCCACTCCAAACAAGGCAAAACCGATGATATAATCTTCGATCCCGACCATTCCTTCGCCAAATAGTGTCGGTGGTCTCCAATAATCACGGAAATACCAAACCTCAGCTATCACTCCCATAATCCCACCAACTGCACACACTTTGATCATTCCGCTCTTCCAAGGGTTTTTCCAATAAACAATCGCCCAGGCGACCATGTATAAAAGAGATAAGATTAGGTAGGCGTATTTGTCTGGCAGCATTCTTGAAAAATTAAATTTGCATGCGAAAATACAGAAAATGACAAGGCCTCAAAAAATTGGGAAGCAAATCAGCTTTTTCCAGATTCGGCCGTTTATTATTTTTAAGTTTGAACCCAGATTACCAAACCAACACCATGAAAAACTATCATTTTATCGCTATCGGAGGTGCGGTCATGCACAATCTAGCTTTGGCTCAAGTCCAAAAAGGATACAAGGTCACAGGATCTGACGATGAAATCTACGAGCCTTCCAAAACCCGATTGGGAAAAGCAGGAATTCTCCCTGAAGCATTTGGCTGGTTTCCTGAAAAAATACACGAAGGATTGGACGGGATTATTTTGGGAATGCATGCCCGAATTGACAATCCTGAATTGGTGAAAGCCAAAGAACTGGGGATTCCGGTTTATTCCTTCCCTGAATTCATCTACAATCAAAGCAAGAATAAAAAGAGAGTGGTTATTGCCGGTTCTCATGGAAAAACCTCCATTACCTCTATCATTCTTCATGTCCTGAAAGATCAAGGAGTGGATTTTGACTATTTGGTAGGTGCTCAAATCGAAGGATTTGATCTGATGGTTCGCCTTTCAGATGCACCTGTGATCATTATCGAAGGAGATGAATACCTAACCTCTCCCCTAGATAGACGTCCCAAATTTTTTCATTATCAACATGATATCGCTTTACTTTCAGGGATTGCCTGGGATCACTTCAATGTTTTCCCTGATTTTGATGAATACAAAAATCAATTCAGACAATTGATTGACATGACGCCTGAAGACGGAGAATTGATTTACTGTGAAGCGGACCCATTGGTCAAAGAAGAAGCAGAAAGCAGTGAAATGAAAGGGAAAAAGAATCCTTATCAGGCTCATCCTGCTGAAATTCGAAATGGAAAAACAGTTCTAATGACTTCTCAGGGAGAAATCCCCATTCATATTTTCGGAGAACATAATCTCCAAAACCTTCTGGGAGCCAAAAAAGTATGCGAAGCTTTGGGATTGACTGAGGGTCAATTCTATGATTCAATCCAATCTTTCAAAGGAGCGGCCAAGAGAATGGAACTGATTAAAGCGAAGGAAGACAGAGCTTTATACCGGGATTTTGCCCACGCTCCTTCTAAATTGAAAGCCACTGCCAATGCAGTCAAATCCCAGTTTCCAGATCGGCATTTAATAGCTGTTCAAGAGCTCCATACTTACTCTTCTTTGAACAAGGATTTCCTTCCCAATTACGAGGGAACCATGGATTCCCCCAATGAGGCGATTATCTACCTGAACCCACATGCAGCGGCTATGAAAAGATTGGAATTGATGGATGAAGAAACACTGAGAATTGGATTTAAAAGGAAGGATTTAAAGCTATTTACTGATAGTCAGGCTTTAAAATCGTACCTTTTGGAAAAAGATTATACTAACACGAATCTGCTGTTGATGAGCTCTGGAAACTATGACAACATGGACCTGGAAGGCATCAAAGCAAAATTTGAATAAAATGGATTTAAACTTAAAAAACGCAATTGCATTTTTCGATCTGGAAGCCACAGGAACCAACGTAGGAACTGACAGAATCGTCGAGATTTCCATCGTCAAGGTTCATCCGGATGGCGGCCAGGATATCTATACCAAACGAGTAAACCCTGGCATTCCTATTCCTTTGGAGTCCTCTCTAATCCACGGGATTTATGACAAGGACATAAAGAATGAACCTACTTTCAAAGACTTAGCGAAAGATATCCACCAATTTATCGGTGGAGCTGATTTGGCTGGTTTCAATGTCTTAAAGTATGATATTCCCTTGTTAGTTGAGGAGTTTTTAAGAGCTGGAATCGACTTTGATTTAGATAAAAGAAACCTTTTGGATGCACAGAAGATCTTCCATTTGATGGAAAAAAGAAATCTGACTGCGGCCTACAAGTTCTATTGCGGTAAAAAGTTAGAAAACGCCCATAGTGCGGAAGCTGACACTTTGGCTACTTTGGATGTTTTCAGAGCCCAAGTTGAGCGATATATCGGAGAAGAAGCTGAAGACTTGCAGGGAAATAAATTGGGAGTTTTTGAAAATGACATGAAGAAAATCCATGATCTAGTCAATGAAAAAATGGTGGATTTGGCGGGTCGATTCATCTTCAACTCAGAGGGAGTTGAAATCTTTAATTTCGGCAAACACAAAGGCAAACCAATCGAGCAGGTTTTCAAAGAAGAACCAGGCTATTATGATTGGATGATGCGTGGTGACTTCCCATTGGACACTAAAAGAAAGCTGACTCAAGTGAAGCTGAGGGGCTTTAATAATAGGTAGTCGTCTTGGAATTAATTGTTATTAAGTTATTATGCAAAAAGCCGAAATCTTCTCAGACTTCGGCTTTTTGATTTTATAGGTTAATTCGATTATTGTGGATTGTAGTATTTCAATACTATTAAGGCTAAAACCCTTCTATCTTATCTTTTTTCGCGGAATAGACGAAAGCAAGTCGCAAGACATTTAATTCACCTACGGTCAAAAGGAAATACGGAAAAGGTTTTCTAAAGTAGCTAACTGGTTAAACTTTTTAAGAATTCATCAGCAGTCATCACAGGCAAAAGTGACTGCTTAAAATCTTTTCCGTTTCTTGAAATGATTATGCTGCAATCAGATTCCGTTGCGCTAAAATATTGAAGTGCATCTTCAAAATCCCTGATGGATGAGTTCAGTCCTTTTTCTATCGTTTGCTCATCAAGCGAGCATATTTCACATATTATCTTAAACTTTCTCAGTTTCTCTCTGGCAATTTGTGAATTTTCATATTTAGCCAAAAAATAGTTAACTGTAGCAAATGAAATAGGCGATACAACCATGGTCAGCTTTTCCTTTTCCGCTAGCGTTGCAATTTTCGCAATTGGATCATAAAACGGTTTTCTTTCTCCTAATAGGTCCAACATGATATTGGTATCTATAAAAATTCGTTTGCTCATTTATACTTCTCTATTAAAAAATCTGAATATTCCTTTTTGTAATCTAAATCAGCGGGTATTTCAACACCTGTCGATATGCTTTTTACAAAAGGAGAAATTTCCAAATCCGAATTTTCATTTTCGGAAGTCAATGATTGTAAGTAGGTCTCAATAATACGGGAAAGGCTCATTTTTTTATTGGAAGCATATTCCTTTGCTTTCTCAATAACGTCTTTATTTAGCTTTAAGGTCAATTTGGTATCCATAGCAAAGATTATTATACGTACAAATATAACAAATTGACCCGTATCAAATTTTACTTTTTCATAAAGTATTGAAATTGACCAGTTCTAGCCATTGCTCCAATGCACACACTAAATATCTTTAGCGGGCTAAAGCACCATACTCATTTATCATCTTAAACTGAAAAATTCAGATAAGGAAGTAAATGTAAAAAGCCGAAATCTTCTCAGACTTCGGCTTTTCGCTTTTATAGGTTAACTCGATTATTGTGGATTGTAGTATTTCAATGCTTTGTCCATGTTAGCATTCAATCTTTCGATTCTTCTATCTGGACCTGGGTGAGTTGAAAGGAATTCAGGTGGAGCTTCTCCCCCAGCTGAAGACATTCTCTCCCAGAAGGTAGGCGCCTCGCGAGGATCATATCCTGCCATCGCCATAAATATTAATCCCAATTCATCCGCTTCCAATTCGTGCTTTCTGGAGAAACTCAACATTCCCAACTGAGAACCCATACCCACAGATTGTAGAAAAATTTGCTGGGTCATGGAAGGATTTTGTCCCATTGCAGTAGATAATACACTTAGTCCCATATTAGCAATCAGGCCATTTGACATACGCTCTCTCGCATGAGAAGCAACCGCATGGGCAACCTCATGTCCCATAACCACAGCGATTCCCGTTTCATTCTGAGTTACCGGCATAATTCCCGTATAAAATGCTACCAAACCGCCCGGCATACACCATGCATTGACCTGATCAGACTCCAATAGGTTAAACTCCCACTCAAATGTTTCCACCAATTCCTGGTAACCTTCTTGGATCAAAAAGGCCTCTACGGCAGCAGAAATGCGTTTTCCAACACGTACGACACTTTGACCATCAGCAGTATTAGTCACGACTTTGTTCTCTTTCAACGCTTGAGCATATTGCTCCTCCACCAAAGGCATGATTTCCGCATTTTCCACCATAGCCAATTGATTTCTACCCGTCAAAGGAACTTTTGCACAGGAATAGACCACTAAACCTGTTAACAATAGGATGATGATTTTTTTCATGATTCTAATTTTTATTTTGCTTTTAAAAATCCAAAAAGGATACCACCTTGATGAGGCCAAGCAAAAATTCGTAATTTGATTGATATTATGATTCTATGGAAACTAGTGTAATCTCCACAAAATTGACGAAAGAAAGATTGGAATACCAGAAGAAAATGACAAATCCACTAATTTTTTGGTTTGCCATGCTTTTCAAACTTCCATCAGCTATTTTTTGGAGATTGAAAATCAAAACTTTGGATCAAAATAAGTGTGAAGTTAGTATCCCCTATTTTTGGAGGAGCCAGAATCCTTTTCGTTCCATTTACTTCGCTGCCTTGGCAGGAGCCGGTGAATTAAGTACTGGAGCATTATGTCAAATGGCTTTGGCAGGGAAAGGAAAATTCAGCATGTTGGTAGTAGACTTTAAAGCAGAATTCCACAAGAAAGCGGATCAAAAGATTATTCTTACTTGCGATCAGGGCGAAGAGCTATTTTCACTTATAGATTCCATGGAAGTCAATGATACGAATACGCTAACTATGATATCCACTGGGAGAAACCCTTCTGGGGAAATGGTTGCCAGATTCTTTATCACCTGGTCTTTTAAAAGAAAATCCTAAAAGGAGAATTCAGTTTCAAATCGGAAAAATTCATCCAAACTCTTCTTGACTTTGGCTTCTGACCAATCTAAAAATTCGTGACTTTGGTGAAACTGATTGAATTTGATCACTAAATCATCCCATTCCTGAGAATCCAAATCGTACTTTTCCATCATTTCCTGCTGAACAGAATCTGATTCAATCACCTGATAATATCCTTCCCGTCTGGAATGCCAAATTTTCTTTTTCTCGTATTCCCGGGCTTGTTTAGCCTTTTTGGTGAAATAGGAAATCGGACCACTGATCACGACTCCTCCATTGGGATCATTTTCCCGAGTACTGGCTAAAACCTCCCCTTTTCTTGAAGGTAAATCAGCCTCATTTTCATCTTTCAAGACCAATCGACCATCTTTCATTCTGTATGAATACAAATTGCCTTGAACCTCAAACGTTGGAAGAAAACGTGCCATATCCTGTAGTTGGATCATGAGAAATCTTTCACTTCCTAAAACTACTTTCTGCTCAATAAAGCCCGGAAAACTTAATCTAAGTGTATCTCCTAATGAGGCTTGAATGGAAAAATAGCCTCGACCATTGGACTGAACGATTTCCTTACCGCCTAATACTTGGACCTCTACTCCTTCCAAATAGCCTTTATCACTGCTATCCAGGATATTTCCCGAATAGGTAGTTTGCCCATAAAGGCAAAACCCAAAGGTCATAAAAGCAAAGAGGAAGATGATTTTTTTCACGTTCAAAAATAGAGAATGCTCAGTTCTTGGAATTCTTTTTCAGGTTAAAAGACCTTAATCGAGAAATTTATTCGACATTTTTCAATTGATCAGTTCCCAAAAATTCTGGTTTCTCAGTTCTATACCATGTTCTATTTCTTGGGATTTTCATTCCATTGGTTTCTGTCAATCCTTCTAAATAAATGATCTCTCCTACCTGATTCGGTTCATCTTTATAGAATTTATAGGCTTCCATTTGGTAGGTTTCTGGATCTAGATAGAAATACCAAATATCCTCTTCATAGGGAACGCGCACTACCTTATAGATTTTGCCCTTGACTTCTTCTTCAGAGACTTCCGAATCGATTTGGGTTCCCTGATCTTGTAATTTCATTGGAAGGCCCCACAAATAGGTATAATAATTCCGCATTCTCAATGCTCTTGCATCTTCAACCTCACCTTCAATCACAGAAACAGAATCTTGGATTACCTCATATTCCAATCCTTCGATCCAATACTTCATCTTTGATTCTGAGTTATCCAAAGTGACTTTATAAAATCGGGAATCTCTTCCTGGAGGTAGACTATCCTGAAAAACAAAAGTTCCTTCAAAACTTTCCCAATTGCCTTTTGGATCATGAAATGCAATAGATTTCTTGATCAACTCAGGTCCTGTCAAAACTTTATCTGAGTCAGATTGACAAGAGCTAAATACTAATGCTGCAATCAATGGAAGAAATATTTTGGAGGTCTGCTTCATTCTGATAGTTGTTTTTTTTCCAATCTACTTAATTTGGCGCAATGAATCCGACCCTGACGCGTATTGCTCCCACTCCGAGTGGTTTCCTCCATTTGGGAAATGCCTATTCTTTCTTATTAACCAAAGCATTGGCAGAAAAAACGGGGGCAAAAATTTTATTGAGAATTGATGATCTGGATCAGGAGAGGTACAGACCGGAATTTGTCGAGGACATTTTTGAATCTCTGGATTTTTTGGAAATACCAATCGAGAAAGGTCCCAAAAACAGGAAAGAGCTGGAAGAAGAATGGTCTCAAAAATTTCGGATGGATAGTTATGAGTCAGCTTTGGAGCAACTCAGAGAAAAAGGTGTTCTTTTCGGGTGCAATTGTTCCAGAAAGAAAATCTCACAAATGAATTCCTCTGGCTATTATTTAGGGCATTGTTTAGGAAGAAACCTTTCTTTGGACAAGCCAGAAATGACTTGGAGGATTAATTCCCTTGAAAGTGATTTGGTCAATATCATTCAATATCCCGACAAAAAAGTTTGGGAAGTGATTCCTCAAGATTCTTCCTTTTTTATTGTTAGAAAAAGAGACGGACTTCCCTCTTTTCAATTGACTTCGGTCATCGATGATTTAAGGTTTGGGGTTGATTTGATCGTTCGTGGGCAGGATTTATATGGATCTAGCTTGGCTCAGAGTTTTTTGGCCGAAACGCTAGGATTACCTGATTACCAAAAGATCCAATATTTCCATCATCCTATTCTTAAAGGGCCAAAAAAGAAAAAACTATCCAAATCCGATGGTTCTACATCTCTTCAGTTTTTACGAAAAGAAGGAAAAAGCCTGAATGATGTCTATCAACTCATTGGAGACTTTTTAGGAAAACACATTGAGAAGTTTGAAGATTTCCAGCAGTTGATTCCGTAAATAAAAAAGCTAGGCCAAATTCTGATAATTCGTCAGGCTGAGCACTAAAGCAACTAAAGTTGCATATATCGAAGCCTCAACGATGTGGATCTAACCATATTTCGACTCAGCTGAGCCTGACAAAATATAGATATCTGAGAAAGCCATATTGGTCTAAAAACACAAAAAAAGCCTCGAATTACTTCGAGGCTGTATTTTATTAAGATCAGTAAAACTATCAATATTTAGCAGGCTGGTCCGGCTGAACCATGGAATTTTGGATGAATTGACGGATATCTTCGTTGGAAGTTGCCAAGTCTTCTGCTCTCAAATACATCATGTGACCAGAACGGTACCCTTTGAATGAAATTCTATCTTTCAACTTACCATTTGAATCGATTTGCCAAGTGCTATACTTCGCATTGAAGAAGTCTGTACCTCCATCAAAGTAACCAGACTGCACCATTAGATTCAAGTAAGGATTTTGTCTCATGGCTGTTCCCAGATCATAGCCCGTTCTTTCATTGGATCTATCCCAAGGGTGAACTGGGCCAAAAAGGTTATAAGTCAAATCAGTTTCGAATCCTAACACCTCTCTGGCATACATGTTAAATGCCGGAGCAAAGGCATGGTTCCAGCTAGTCAAAGCCGGATCAAAATCATAGCGGTCACCAGCGTCCATGCTATCAAAGCCTTTGTATCGGCTATCCAGACGACCAACAGTCATTCCTTCATCACGAAGCAATTCTTTCCAGAAGAAACTGGTAGGAACCATCAAATTATGAGCTAGGATGGCATCTTTACTGATACCAGAATAACGAGCCATTTTAGCTGCAATCGCATCTTTTTCAGCATCTGAAAGGCTTCCACCTTTGGTCATAGCCGGTAGAATCTCATCAACAGCCATCTTTTCAACCACTGAAATGATATCGTCTAAATCCTGGCTTTGAAGGTCAGCTGGCAATTGACCATGATACCAAGCAGTGGCAGCATAATAAGGCCAGTAATTAGCCATTTTCACAGGTCCATCTCTATCAATTCCCAAATCTGTTGGAGATACCAAAATAACTCCATTGAAATACATCCAATGAGCATTTTGCAATTGAGCTACCAAACCAGCAACTCGGGTAGTTCCATAACTTTCACCGATCAAATACTTCGGAGAAGCCCATCTACCAGCACGTGTTACAAAAGTATTTACCCAATCAGCCAGATATTTGATATCAGAATTGATTCCGAAAAAAGTAGATCTTGGCGTTTTCTCAGGATCCAAAATTCTTGAATAGCCAGTATTTACTGGATCAACATAAACAATGTCTGCCACATCCAAAATGGAGTTTGGATTGGATTTGTAGCCATAAGGCTGAACAGGATATCCTTCATCGTCGATATTCAAAATAACCGGGCCAGTATAAGCCAAGTGCATCCAGATAGAAGCAGATCCAGGACCTCCATTGAAGGAAATCACTAATGGTCTGGTTTCCTTATTGGACACGTCCGTTCTTTCATAATAAGTATAAAACAAAGATGCAATTGGATCTCCGTTTTCATCCCAAACAGGCTGGGTTCCTGTGATTGACTTATAAGGGACTTTTTTACCCTTTATCGTCGTTTCGTGGGTTTTCTCAATCTGAGTTTCTACTGGAATCTTTCGATCTTCCTGAGCCATAGCTACAGTTATTCCAAGGAGAAACAAAGCGGATAAGTAAATTTTTCTCATACAGTTTAGTGATTTTGAGGAAAGCTAAACTGAATGCCTAAAAAATGCAGGTGGTTTTACACCAATGGACTTAAGATTTGCTCTCTGAAACCAATTTAGCTATGACTACAGCTGGGTAAAGAATTCCTACTGTACTTAGGAAAACTGCAAGCATTCTGGACATTACATTCACAGGGTAAAGCTCCCCAAAACCTACTGTAGTCAGAGAAACCAAACTGAAATAAATATATTGTCCAAAGTCCTCATCTATACCTTGTAAGTTCAATTCTCCCTCAATACTATGACCAACTGTGAGGTGGATAATTTCAAAAACAAATGCTCCCAGAATAGCCATACACAAATACACATTTATCGCTCCAATGACCCTGTAAACATTGATCTCTCTATCTCGAAAAAGAAGTCTAATATTTAGAAAAATAAAGACCATCATATTGGCAATACCTACAATCCGTTCGGTGAGATAAAACTCCACAGGAAAATTGGAAAACCTCAAAATCCTTAAAAATAACTGAGTAAAGAATAATCCGGAGGTTAAAAAAATCAGGACCTTTTGTCTGGAAGACCAAATACCAGTAAAAAAAAGAAAGAGGAAAACCAAATTGACAAATACCATATCAATGTGCCCATATTCAATCAAAATAGGTAACACAAATACAGTGAATAGCAATATCAATAACAGCAAACCGAAGCTTGCATCAGTCAGCCAATAATCGGTAAAGTGTTTAAATAACCTACCGTAGGTTCTCTTTTTATTCAGTTTTTCAACCATAAATTACTCTAAGGTCATTATTCCTGTAAATACTGAAACAGCCTTTCCTCTCAATATCACGCGATCATCCTGTTTTTCCAAATCCAACTTCCCTCCTCTTTTACTCGCCTGAAATGCTTTCAAGTGGAGTTTCCCGGTTTTTTGATACCAATAATCCATCAATGCACAATGTGCAAAACCAGTAACTGGATCCTCAGGAACTCCTACATTTGGACCGAAAAAGCGAGAAACGATATCGAATTCACCATCTCCAGCAGCTGTGACAATAAAGCCTTCCTCACTGTTATCTGCTATTTGCTGGATTACAGGTTTAAAAGTTCTTACAGCATCTTCTGACTCCAATTCAAAAATCCAATTCTTCTTCAATTGAGCAGCTCCAATGATTTCCTTCCCAAATAACTCATTTTTGAAAACTGGATGTGTATCCGCGAAAGTTGGAAGTAAAGGAAAATTCATTTCCAGCTGATCTCCATGACTTTTCACTTGAAGTTCACCGCTAAGCGTATGGAAATGAATAGTTTCATTGGGCTGAGCCCAATTGTTTCGAAGCATCCAAAATACGGAAGCAAGTGTTGCGTGTCCACAAAGATCTATTTCCAAAGTTGGAGTAAACCAACGAAGGGAAAAATGACCTGGAACATCCTTTTTTTGTACGAATGCAGTTTCACTCAGATTCATTTCCATGGCAATCTTCTGCATGGTTTCAGCTGACAATTCTTGCTCTAAAAGACAAACTGCTGCTGGATTTCCGCCGAAAACCTCATCGGTAAAAGCATCTACAACTCCAATTTCTATTTTCATGAGTATCTCTCTTTTAGAATATTCAAATGATGGATAAAGTGACCCGGAATTATCCAAAATAAGGCTCTTGGGGTAATGGGAGAACCATTTGCGGTTCCTTCATTATCCAGAACATCTTCCCTCAATGTCTTAATCATGGTAACCAAGGCTTTCCTTTGAGCTGCAAAATCTTCCAAAAGCAAATCAATATCCACTGATCCAAACCGAGCATTTAACACATATGGATCTTGATCAAAACCCGGTAATGAAGAGCGTTCACCTCGAGCAAAACACAAAGCCCTGAATGTCATGATTCTCTCTGTATCTATCACGTGACCCAAAACTTCTTTTGGAGACCATTTTCCTTCTTGATAAGGTTGATTTTCCCAGTCCTCAGGTTTCCCAGAAAAGAGGTCTTTCAATTCTTGAACTTGAGAATCTATTAAATCACAATAATTTTCATCAGTTAATAAATCTAGGTAGGTAGAATAAAAGGCAGGGTAATCGCCTTTGTTGGGGGTTAAGAAGGTATTCATGTAAAAATCGAATGATTGTTAATTTGACTGGGATAAATTTAGCTTTATGCAATTAATCAACCTTACTATGCGCAAAATTTTATTCACCCTAAGTTTAGGTTTGCTCAGTCAATGGACTTTTTCTCAGACTATCATCAACAGAAACCCTGAAATTGATGCTATGGTCAAGGAAGTTTCCTCAGATTCATTGGAATCCTATGTTCGCAAACTCGCTTCTTATAATTCCCGACATACCCTCAGTACAGATACCCAAAATGGGATGCCGGCGGCACAAGATTGGGTACTTTCTAAATTCAATCATTTTGCAGAAAGCTCAAATGGTAGAATGACTGCCGAAATCGAAAAATTCACCATTCCAGGCGATGGAAGAAGAATTGAGCAAGATTCACCTGGAGCTAATGTAGTGGCCACTTTGAAAGGCACAGATCCAAATGATGATAGGATTTTCATCCTTTCTGCTCACATGGACTCCCGAAACAAAAATGTCATGGATGCGGATAATTTCGCCCCAGGAGCAAATGATGATGGAAGTGGTACGGCCGCTGTCATAGAATTAGCCAGAGTCATGGCTTCTCATTCATTCCCAGCGACCATCAAATTCGTAGCTTTTACGGGTGAGGAACAAGGATTAAAAGGAGCGACCTATATGGCTGACAAAGCCAAAGAAGAAGGATGGAATATCGCTGCAGTGCTCAACAATGACATCATAGGAAACAGTGAGTCTTCAGGAACACTTCTCAAAGACAATTTGAAAATGAGAGTTTTCTCTGAAACTATCCCTGTTGCAGAAACAGAGGAAGAAGCTAGAGTTCGTCGTTATACTGGAGCTGACAATGATTCAAAATCCAGACAATTGGCTCGCTATATCAAAGAATTGGGCGAGCGCTATGTGGACCAATTTGAGATCAAACTAATTTACAGACCTGACAGATTCCTAAGAGGTGGTGACCAAACTTCTTTTGCCAGAAACGGATTCACAGCTGTTCGTCTTTCTGAAATGAATGAAAACTTCCCTCACCAACATGAAAATGTAAGAGTCGAAGATGGTGTTCAATATGGAGATTTACCAGAATTTATGGACTTCGAATATTTGAGAAAAGTATCCGGAATCAACTTGGCCTCTTTGGCTACATTGGCACATTCTGCTGGCCAGCCTGAAAATGTAAAGATCGATGTAAGAGGCTTGAGTAATCATTCTATTTTGCTTTGGGAAGCCCCGAAAGTTGGTAAAGTAAAAGGTTATTACGTATTGATGAGAGAGACCTCCTCCCCTGTTTGGGAGAAAAAATTCTTCACGACAGATACCAACTTGACTCTTCCCTATTCCAAAGACAATTACTTCTTTTCTGTTCAATCTGTTTCAGAAAATGGATCCGAAAGTCTCTCTGTATTCCCCACACCTTTAAGTAGATAAGTGTTTCATTTTAATTAAACCTATTCTAAATTTGGTAAGAAGGGCTCCAAATCGGAACCTCTACCCCTAGAAATAGTTATTTTGGTGTAAACACTTTTGATATGAAACAAAAAGAAATAGTCACACTTCAGAGATCTCTGCTGCATGACACCGAGGAATTATTGAACAATCAGATTGAGATGGAAGGTAAATCTTCCGCATACTATCTTTCCATGGCTTCCTGGTGTCATATGATGGGATACGAAAATGCTGCTAAATACCTCTACACCCATGCAGATGAAGAGCGAATGCACATGATGAAGATTTTCCAATATGTCAATGAAGCTGGGGGGCACGCTATCCAACCAGAAATTACAGGAATTCGACATCATTTCAATTCATTAAGAGAGGTATTTGAATTGATTTTGGAGCATGAAATTTTGGTAACCAAATCCATCAATAACATCGTCGATCATGCCTTCAGCGTGAAAGATTTTGCAACATTTAGTTTCATGCAATGGTATGTAACCGAGCAAAGAGAGGAAGAGACTATGTCTCGAAGAGCTGTTGAATTATTCGATATAATCGGTGAAGAAGGAGTTGGACTATGGACAATCGATCAGGAGCTTGGTAAGCTTCATTCTGCTGCAAGTGCAGGAGCAGAGCAATAAGTTCTGATAAAAAATCAATTATAAAAAAGGCAGTTCGAGACTGCCTTTTTTTGTTTAACCCATTATCTGACTAAGAATAGCTATCTAATAAATAGATAGTGATCAGATTTTCAGCATGTTGAACTTATTTTTTTTCAATACTTGAATAAAGAATCATTCACTTTTTCTAGTTATATTTAATTAACTCCAAATTGTATTTTGCCAATTTAGCTTATCGCCAATTGATGGATATTCAAGCCAACTTTTTTCAAAAAATCAAATCATCCATTCCCTCCTATTCCTCTCTGGTGGATATAGTTTCTGAAGTTCTGGAAATCAGCCAGGATAGTGCCTATAGAAGAATCAGAGGGGAAAAACTTTTGGATTTTAAAGAGATTGAAATCCTTTCATCAAAGTTCAACATATCCATAGACGAAGTGGTGAGTAAAAACTCAAATACCATTCTGTTCAAAGGAGAACAAAATACTTTTGATGATGGCAATTTTTTAAAATGGATGCAGGATGTCCTTTTTCAGCTTGAAATGGTCAATAGCTTCAGTAAAAAACACATCTATTTTTTATTGAAAGATGCACCTCCTTGGTATCATTATTATCATCCTGAATTGGCTTCATTTAAATTCTTTTTTTGGATGAAGTCTATCCTATTCAATGAAAACCTGAAAGACAAACGATTCTCAATTCAAAATTCCCAATTTCCGGGATTATTTGAGTTGACTCAAAAGATTCTAAAAACTTACAATAAGATCGATACTACAGAGATCTGGAATATGGAAGGGTTCAATACAACATTGAAGCAAATTGAACTTTACCATGAAATGGGTATCACTGAAAAAAAAGAAGATACGCATAGACTTTATGTCTGTTTGCTTGAAGTTTTGGATCATTTGGAATGCATGGCAGAATCTGGGAAAAAATTTCTTCCCAACAGTTCCGTTTCCGAAAATATGGCTGAATACCAATTTTTTGTCAATGAATTTGTTTTGGGAGATAATACTTTTTTTGTTGAAATAGATAATCAAAAATTAACCTACCTCAATTACAATGTGATCTATTTTATTGGAACTTCAGACCCCAGTTTCAATGAAGGGATGTACAAAAACATTCAAAATTTGATTCAAAAATCAAGTCAGATTAGCAAGGTAGGAGAAAAAGAAAGAAAGCAGTTTTTCAACAAACTCCGATCAAAAGTTCAACGAAGAATCGACCTCTTGTAAACTGATATTTATCAGAATAGGACTCAAAACCTTCATTTCTTGAGGATTCTTCTTAATTTTCGTATTGAAAACTATCAATGATGCATAACACAAAAAATATTCATATTCTTTTGGGGGCAGCACTCTTGATCTCAACTTATTCATGTGATCAAAAGAAGGAGTCTGTTTCCAATGAAGAAAAATTAACTGTTGCTGCTACCCCTAAGCCGGATAACCAACCTGATGGTATGGTTTGGATTCCAGGAGGACAATTCACAATGGGTACCAATGAAGCGGATGCTTATGAAGCTGAAAAACCTGCAGTAGATCTTCAGGTAGAAGGATTTTGGATGGATACACATGAAGTCACCAATGCTGAATTCGCCAAATTTGTTGAAGAAACAGGATATGTGACTGTAGCTGAAAGACCAATTGATTGGGAGGAGTTGAAAAAACAATTACCTCCTGGTACGCCGAAGCCAGATGATTCTGTTTTGGTACCTGGTTCCATGGTATTTACTCCTCCTCCCTATCAAGTTCCACTTCAAGACATTTCACTTTGGTGGTCTTGGGTAAATGGCGCTTCTTGGAGAAATCCAGGCGGTCCTGAAACTGATTTGACTGGAAAAGAAAACCATCCTGTAGTTCATATTTCATATGAGGATGCCTTAGCTTACGCAGATTGGTCAGGAAAAAGACTTCCGACAGAAATCGAATGGGAATTTGCAGCTCGTGGTGGAATGAATGGGAAAAGATTCGCTTGGGGAGATGAGTTGACTCCAAATGGACAGTATTTAGCCAATACTTTCCAAGGTAATTTTCCTAACGAGAACTTGGGGGAAGATGGATTTATAGGAACTAGTCCAGTAAAATCATTTGCACCCAATACATTCGGATTGTATGACATGATCGGCAATGTCTGGGAATTGACCAGTGACTGGTATGATGCTTTGAAATTTGCAAGATTGGCAGGTCAAGCTCCAAAACTGGATGCAAATATGAACCCCTGCTATAATCCAGATAATCCTTTCGCACAAGAGCGGGTAATCAAAGGAGGCTCTTTCCTTTGCGCAGCCAATTATTGTGTGAATTATAGACCCTCCGCAAGGCAAGGGCAAGCCTTTGATTCAGGCACATCCAATGTTGGGTTTAGATTGGTCAAAGATCCTGAAAACAAAAACATAAGCTTGAAATAAACTCCAATCAATCATAAAAAAAGCGGCAAATCTTTATTTGTCGCTTTTTTGCTTTAGCCCCTTTTTAAATCAGGCATTTGGATACCCCCGAATGATTCTCTGAATATATTTCCCTACAATGTCAAACTCCAAATTGACAGTATCCCCAACCTGTAATTGGTGGAAATTGGTATGCTCAAAGGTATAAGGAATAATCGCAACTGAGAATTTTCCATTTTTGGAATTAAAGCAGGTTAAACTCGTGCCGTTGATCGTAATGGAGCCTTTTTCGACAGTCACATTTCCTGATGCAGGGTCAAATTCAATGTCAAAAAGCCAAGAACCGTCCTCATCGCGAATGGATTTGACCACACCTGTTTGATCTACATGTCCCTGAACGATATGACCATCAAACCTTCCGTTTGCAGGCATGCACCTTTCTAAATTCACCTTCTTCCCTACTTTCCAACCCGATAAATTGGTCTTTTGGATAGTTTCATCAATGGCAGTTACCCTATAAGATTCTGGACTGGTTCTTACGACCGTCAAACAAACTCCATCATGGGCCAAGGATTGGTCTATTTTTAATTCTCCAGCCAAACTGGATTCTAAATCAAAATGAAAATTACTTCCCTCTTGGGTGATATTTTGGATTGTTCCAAAACCTTCAATTATTCCTGTAAACATAAAATTTGCTTTCTACTGGCTTTCAAAGGATAAGCAAAAATTGCCCTTTTCAGTTTCAAATTAAGCCAAAATATCGGTTATCTTCGATCGAAATTCAATTTCTAATGCCACTCCTTAAACTCGAAGACACTTACTTACACAAGGGAAAAAGAAAAGCCCTAGTTGCCGAACTCAAAAGCAAAGGAATCCACAGCCAAAAGGTTTTGGATGCTATTAACACCCTTCCGCGACATTTCTTCTTTGATTCAGCACTGATTTCCCATGCCTATGAAGACAAGGCCTTTCCTATCGGTGAAGGTCAAACGATTTCACAACCCTACACTGTAGCTTTCCAGACCCAATTGTTGGATATCCATCCGGGAGATAAGGTTTTAGAAATAGGTACCGGATCAGGTTATCAAGGAAGTATTTTGCATCTTTTAGGCGCTGAAGTCTATACAATAGAATACCAGAAGAAGCTTTTCGAAGGAACATCCAAGTTTCTTAAAAGACTGGGCATAGAAATGAATTTGTTCTACGGAGATGGCACAGGAGGTTTACCCGCACATGCTCCTTATGATAAGATTTTGGTAACTGCCGGAGCTCCGATTATTCCTGAGGCTTTGATTCAGCAATTGAAAACTGGTGGGGTTTTGGTAATTCCCGTCGGAGATAGAAAAAGGCAGAGCATGGTGAAAATCACCAAAAAAGCAGGAGGAAAATTGGAAAGAGAGGAATACGATAATTTCGCATTTGTACCGCTATTGGGTAAAGACGGCTGGAAATAAACCTTCTCTCCAAACCTTTTTCATGTTTTTCAGAATAAAATTTTGACAAAAACGATGTAAGTCAAGTTTAGAAAAATTTTATTTCTATTTTTGTTCAAAATCAACAATATGGCAAAGAAGAAATTTGTAAAAGAATCTGCAACGATCATGACGGAGATGGTTCTCCCAAATGATACCAATACCTTGAACAACTTGATGGGAGGCCGATTGATGCACTGGCTTGATGTCGTGGCTGCAATCGCTGCTCAAAAGCATTCAAATAGGATCGTTGTAACAGCTTCAGCAGATAGCATTTCTTTCAAGCAACCCATTTCTTTGGGAAATGTGGTCACTCTTCATGCCAAAGTAACCCGGGCTTTCAATTCCTCTATGGAGGTTTTTATCGAGGTGACTGCAGAAGACATTCCTGCAAGTAAAAAGACAATCACTCACAGAGCATTTTTCACTTTCGTAGCAGTGGATCAGAACGGAAAACCAATAGAAATCCCTGAGGCAGTTCCAGAAACCGAAGAAGAAAAAGAATTGTACGATGGAGCTTTAAGAAGAAGACAACTTCGATTGGTTTTGGCAAAAAGAATGAAACCAGAAGATGCCGTGGAGCTGAAGTCAATTTTCAACATGGATATCACAAAATAATTAGAAGGGAGGACATAAAGTCTTCCCTTTTTTTGGCTTAAGAGGAATTTTTAGGCAATTTTCAGGCATGGATAAAAGCACGTTGGGTGAACTGAAATATATTCTCAATGAGGATATTTTTTTATTTGATGAGGATAAGGATTCTTTGGCAAAAGAATCAGGATTTCAAGCTGAAAATCCTAATCTGAACCAGGTTCAAGAACCCACTTCTCCTGGATTGACAAAAATTGAAACCAAGCAAGAAACTGCTCCTGAGGTAGAGTTAGAGCCAATTCAAGTTCGAGGCAAATTCGAAAAAGGCATTTTGATCCTTCATGAGGAGGAATCGTTAAATGCTGAAATCATGGATATGCTGGTCAAAATTCTTCAGGCAGTTGGGCATTCCATGAGTGAAGTTGGATTATTGAACTCGAAGGAATTGGAAGGAAGAAGCTTGGACGAATTCCATGCAATCAATGCTCATGTAGTTCTTAAATTTGGAAGGATAAAACATCCAATCAATGCCTTCCCGATATTGGATTATCATATCCATGCAGAAAACGAAACAGAGTACCTTTTTGCGGATTCTTTGACTTCAATTTTTGAAGACAGTAATCTGAAAAGGAAACTTTGGACGACCTTGAAAACGCTATTTAATATCTGATAATCAAATACCATGACCCCTGAACAACATACCTGGGCCAAACGATTCAAGTGGATCAGTTTAATAGAAGGTGCTTCCTTCCTTATTTTGTTATTCATTGCAATGCCTTTGAAATACATGTTTGATATGCCAATCGCAGTCACCTATATGGGCTGGATACATGGAGTTTTATTCATCCTTTACATCTACACCGTTTTCCCGACAGCTTCTAAACTTAAGTGGGATTTTAGCAGAACCTTGTTTGCATTGATTGCTTCAGTATTGCCTTTTGGCCCTTTTATCTTTGATAGAAACCTGAAGAAAAGCCAACATGTAGATTTCTAAAATGGCTCTGATCAGTAAAAAGAAAAAAGTCTACCCCATCAGTTCTGCGCTGAGAAAATATCTCGTTGAAAATTCGCGAGAAGTCGATATTCCTATCCATTATCATGAATTGCTTCGCTATAGTAATTCGGTTGCACTATATGATTCCAAGGAACAAGACACTTTTTGGGAGACTGTTTTTTATGATCAATCAGACCGGGAAGAAATACACTTGAATGTCAAAAGAATCTATGCCATTCTAAAAGCAGGAGGCGATATGAGTGTGATGGAGCACTTGTATGTGGATCGAATTGACTTGTGCATTTATGGAAATACCCAACCCTTTCGTGTTCGGATTGTAAATAGAATCAACGATAACTTTGATTATTTTTACATCAAAAACGCCGATGCTTCGCGGGTTTATGGATTGGAACTGGAGCACCTTCTTTCTCCCAATCGAATCAGTTATCTGGTTCATCAAAACACCTTGATTGAAGAACATATTGCGGGGATTCCAGGTGATAAATTCATGCGGCTTCACATGTCTGACCCACACCTGAACCCAATTCGTTTGGCAAAAGAGTTCGTCAAATTCAATGAGAGATGCTTTGTTCGATTATTGGGAGACATGCATTCTTCCAACTTTGTGATAGATGTGACTCCAGATTTTGAGGAAACCCATTATCGGATTCGTGCAATCGACTTTGATCAGCAGAGCTATGAAGGAAAAAGATCCATCTACCTTCCTCAGTTTTTCAAAGAAAACAATGTATTAATTCAATTGGGAATGAAACACATCACTCCCGAATCTATGCGTCAATATCAGCGTGAAGAAAGAGCCTTAATTGCCACTCGAGTCAGATCCTCACATGATGAGATTCAAGGGATTTTGGATGCCATGGATCAGGACCAAATTGCCCCCTCAGAAAATATTGATTCTTTGAGAAAAGAGCTGGCAAGACATTATAAAAACCAGAAGTTTATGTCTTGCCAAACTATGGGGCAGATTTTACGAGTAAGTTTGGAGCAATTACTGAAGCAGTAAGCTTACCACTTTTTCAATTGCTCATAAACCAAGTGAAGTGGGAATCCCATCACATTGTAGTAAGAACCTTCAATGGTAGATACGCCGATAAAACCAATCCACTCCTGGATTCCATAAGATCCTGCTTTGTCAAATGGCTTGTATTCACGGATATAGTGCCAAATCTCTTCTTCCTCTAGAAATCGGAAAGTCACTTTGGTTTCATCTTCTAAGGTGATTCTTTTCAGACGATCCATGATGGTCACAGCAGTCATTACTTTGTGGGTTGCTCCTGACAAACTTTTGATCATATCAAAAGCCTCATCCTCATTATTTGGCTTACCCAAAACATGTCCATTCTGTACTACTACAGTATCAGAAGTGATTAGGATTTCATTTTCCTGCAATTCATCAGGGAAAGACTCCGCCTTCAATTTGGATAAATAGGCAGCAACATAATCTGCTGGAATATCACTTGGAATAGTTTCATCTACAGAATTTACTTTAACTGTAAACTCCAATTCCAATCCTTTCAATAGCTCTTGTCTTCGAGGAGAATTGGATGCTAAAATTAGTTTTTTATCCTTCAGTTTGGTTAAAAAAGGCGTCATAAGGGTAGTTAAATTCTTCTTGATTGACACTCGCAAAAAGCAATCCACCTAATGCTTTTGGATAGAAATAAGTAGATTTTTGAGGCATTAAATGTCCGGAATGACAAACCTTCAAAACCTGCTCAATTTGAAGCTCGCGAGTGATGATTGCAAAGGTCGCCTTTTGAGAACGAACTTCCTGTATACATCTGGAAAAATTCCTCTCATAGGCTATATTTCCGCTATTCCTTTGACCTTCCAGCGTTAGACCTAATATCTGATGAAACAAAACTTCATGCAATGCTACCAAATCCAATTCTTGAAGGACTTCAGGTATTTTCAAGTTTAATTCCTGGAACTTTTCTTCTTTGAGTTTTATAAAATAGGATTCGTCTCCGATTACCAACCCATAGGTTTTTGAAACATGAAATGCATAAGAGCCCAATTCGTCAGGATCATTAAATTTCTTCACATCAAACCAACACCGAAGTTTCTCAAGAAACTCCTCCTTTCCCATTTCTAAACCATAGAAAAGTCGATGGGTAGGTAGAATCTTCAAATCTTTTCCAAGTGCATTGGTCAAATACATCAAATGATATTCATGGGCTTGCCATTTTTCATCCGGAAATTGACCTTCCATCGCATGTTTATAGGCAATAGCACCTTCCAAACGATGGTGGCCATCCGCCAAAATCAATTGTTTGGATGCTATAAAGTCAACAAACTTGCTTATCACTTTTGCATCATGGATCACTGCCAAAACCTCCCTGACACCTTGATAATCTTCTAATTCATAAATTGGTGAATCTATGGCTACATCCATCAAAGACTCCAATACAAAACTTGGATCTTCATACAATCCATGAGTCGGACTTGCTTGAATCTGAGCGGCTTTTAAGAGTTCTATCCGATCATTGATAGCTGAAACAATCGTATTCTCGTGTCTCAGAATTTGCTTTTCCTGCCAATCATACGCTTTGACCTGAATAATAAAACCTTTTCTACATCGCTCCTTCTGCTCTCCCGGTAGTCTGAAATATTGATAATACACATAAATCCCTGGGATTAAATCTTGTTGAATGATTCCCTTTTCCTTCCATTGACTTAGAGTCAATTTAGCTTCCTGACTTGGTCTCAATCCTTGAGGAACTGATAAATGAATGCTATTCAAAGGATTTTCATAGAGCTTTTCTCTCTGCTTTTCAGAAACCACATCAAAAAGCGGAGCTGTCAATTCCTCAATCTCAGGGCTTAGATGATCAGCATATCTCCATGCTTTTAGGGGTAATATTTCCGCCATCTATTTCAATCGATTTCTCCAAGCTCCAGAAGTTGAGGCCGTAGCAGTTGAAACAGAACCGGTTTTCTTTCCTTTTTGAGAATGAAAAAACTCCACAGCTAAAACTGCTAAAAGCGACTCTTCCTCTTCTGAAAGACTCTGATCCAATACTTCAGGCTTAAAATACTTTTCAACAAACTTGGTATCAAAATTCCCACTGGTGAAAGCTTTGTGTTTTAAGGCAAAACGACAAAAATCCAATGTCGTTTGAATCCCTGTTATCTCATAATCATCGATTGCTCGAAGCATTCTATTGATTGCGTCTTCACGCGATTCTGCATGAGTGATCAATTTGGCAATCATTGGGTCATAGTATATCGGAATATCCATTCCTTCTTCAAAGCCATCGTCCACTCGAATTCCAGGCCCTTGTGGCCTTCTATAGGTAATCAAACGTCCAATGTCTGGAAGGAAATTGGTACGAGGATCTTCTGCATATACACGAACTTCTAAAGAGTGTCCATTGATTTTCAAATCATCCTGTGAAAAGCTCAACGCTTTCCCTTCAGCCACCCAAATCTGTTCTTTCACCAAGTCTTTGCCAGTGATCATTTCAGTGACTGGATGTTCTACCTGAAGACGGGTATTCATTTCTAAGAAATAGAAATTCAGCTTGCCATCTACGATAAACTCCACAGTACCAGCACCATAATAATCACAGGCTTTTGCAACTCCCACTGCAGCCTCTCCCATTGCTTTTCGCATTTCTGGACTTACTACAGCTGACGGAGCTTCTTCAATGACTTTTTGATGTCTTCTTTGGATGGAACATTCTCTTTCAAACAGATAAACGGTATTCCCATGCTGGTCTCCCAAAATCTGGATTTCAATATGACGAGGAGAAGTGATGAATTTCTCGATAAAAACCGCCCCATCTCCGAATGCTGACTGAGCTTCAGAAACTGCTCGTTGCATTTGCTCTTCGAATTCAGCCTCGGATTCAACGATCCGCATTCCCTTTCCTCCTCCACCAGCACTGGCTTTGATGAGAATAGGATATCCGATTTCTTCCGCTTTTTTCTTTGCTGCATCAATGTCTGAAATCGCTTCTTCTGTTCCCGGAACCAGAGGAATATCATATTGAGAAACGGCCTGTTTCGCAGCCAATTTACTACCCATTACCTCGATGGCATGGGGAGATGGACCAACGAAAATCAACCCAGCATCTGTTACTTTCTTGGAAAAATCTGCATTCTCAGAAAGAAATCCATAACCTGGATGAATAGCATCTACATTTAAATCTTTACAAACTTTAATGATTTTATCCCCCAACAAATAAGATTGATTCGAAGGCGGTGGTCCCAAACAAACTGCTTCATCTGCAAATTTAACATGGGGAGATAATCGGTCTGCCTCTGAATAAACTGCAACGGTGCTGATTCCAAGCTCTTTAGCAGACCTCATGATTCTAAGAGCAATTTCACCTCTGTTGGCTATTAAAAGTTTGTTGATTTTTGCCATCCTCTAGCGTTTCTTTTGGGTTTTTAATTTGTACTGCTCTAAGTAAGGAAAATATTCTGAGGATTGGGAAAGAAGCATCATCCTTCCTTCTGTTTTTTGCTTGGTAGCCATTAAAGTTTTATTTTTGGCGGATTTTCAAATACTAATTTTCGAAAATCGCATTCACTTAAATTCATTAAGCTTTGGATCTATTTGCAAAACTCCACACGAACCTAGGCCCCTTGGGCAAACACTCTCAGTATTCCGATGGATATTATATGTTCCCTAAACTCGAGGGAGAAATCTCTCCTCGTATGCAGTTTCAGGGAAGAGAAGTGTTGACTTGGTCATTGAACAACTATCTAGGTCTCGCCAATCACCCAGAAGTAAGAAAGACTGATGCAGAAGCAGCAGCAAAATGGGGAGCAGCATATCCGATGGGAGCCAGAATGATGACTGGACAAACATCCCTTCATGAGAAGTTGGAAGATGAACTAGCTGAATTTGTAGGCAAAGAGAAAGCTTACTTGTTGAACTATGGATATCAGGGGATCATGTCTGTGATCGATGCGCTATTGGATAGAAAAGACGTAGTAGTTTACGACTCAGAATGTCATGCTTGTATCATTGATGCACTTCGCATGCACATGGGTAAGAGATACGTTTTCCCTCATAATGATATTGAAAATTGCGAAAAGCAGTTGGAAAGAGCCACCAAATTGGCAGCCGAAACTGGAGGAGGTATCCTTGTGATTACTGAAGGTGTATTCGGTATGACAGGTGACCAAGGAAAGTTGAAAGAGATCTGTGATTTGAAAGAGAAATTCGAATTCCGTCTTTTGGTTGATGATGCGCATGGTTTTGGTACCTTGGGAAAAACTGGCGCTGGTACTGCTGAAGAGCAAGGCGTAACCAAAGAGGTGGATTTGTACTTCTCTACTTTTGCAAAATCAATGGCTTCTATCGGAGCATTTATCGCAGGTGATGAGAAAGTAGTTCACTATTTAAGATTCAACATGCGTTCTCAAATCTTCGCTAAATCACTACCGATGCTATTAGTAGAAGGTGCATTGAAGCGTTTGGAGCTATTGAAAACACAACCAGAATTAAAGGACAACCTGTGGAAAATCGTGAATGCACTGAGAAATGGCCTTCATGAAAACGGTTTTAGCACGGGTGCCTCCAACTCCCCTGTTACCCCAGTTGTATTGAATGGAACTGTAGGTGAAGCCGCGGCACTTTCTCACGATTTGAGAGAGAACTATAACATTTTCTGTTCAGTAGTGATTTACCCAGTGGTACCTAAAGGCATGATTATCTTGCGTTTAATCCCAACTGCTGTTCACACCTTAGAAGATGTTCAAGAAACCTTGACAGCTTTTGCTGCCGTGAAAGATAAGTTGACCTCTGGTCAATACAGAAATTCAGAATTGGCAGTAGCCTTTGGCGAATAAAAAAAAATCCAAAAAAAAGGCCCTCAGGATTGAATTAGCAAGTATTTGGGCTATATTGGATCAAAATAAACTTATCATCAACCTAAAAAACGCACTTTTACTATGAGCAGATTTAGTGAAGTTAAAGATCTTGTATTGGGACTAGAGGAAGATTTCGTAAAGTTCTATGAAAAAGGAAATCAAGCCGCTGGTACGAGAGTAAGAAAAGGAATGCAAGACCTTAAAAACATTGCGCAAGATATCCGTAAAGAAGTACAGGATAAGAAAAACGCTGGTTGATCCAACGAAAATTAAAAAAGGTGGCTTTCAGCCACCTTTTTTTTGTCCTTAGATTAAAAGTGGAGTCTTAATACTCCACTTTGTTATTTTCTTCATTGACATCAGCCAATCGCTTACTTGGATCGATTTCAATGGACTTGATTGTTTCCATTTTTCTATCCAATACAATTGTCTTCTCAAGATTTACCCAAGGCCAATCTTGAGTCATGATTCTTTTAGGCATTCCAGCTTCTTCAGCTTTTTCACCTCTCATAATCACAAGAGGTAGGTATACCAATTCTTTGCTTCCATCCTTGTATGTAATTACCACATCTACAGGCATTGGCATCAAACCAATTCTTTTCAAAGAAATAGTAGTTTGATCGCCACTTGGATGTACTTCTCCAATTGCATAATCGATGGTTTTGGTTGAATAAACCCAGTATTCTTTATACCAGTCAAGCTCAATCCCACTCTCCTTTTCCATGATTCTCACCACATCATTCACATTAGGGCTCTTGAATTTCCAAGTATTGAAATATCTCAATAAGCCTCTATCTCTAACCTCATCGCCAATGATATACCCCATTTGAGCCATGAAAACAGCTCCCTTAGAATATGCTGCAGAGCTATAAGCTCTATTGGTGTGATAATGGTCAGAATGAGTTGACATTGGTTCTTCCAAACCTGACTTAGCCAAGCTGAAATAGCCTCTATAGCTCCCAAAATGAACGTTTGAATTTTGATTTTCCCGAGGGAAAATACTAGCCATTGTCAAACTTGAAGCGTAGCTCGTAAATCCTTCATCCATCCAAGGATAAAGAGACTCGTTAGTTCCTAAGACACCTTGATACCAGCTGTGGGCCAACTCATGAGCCATTACACCTACAAGACCAGCAAGACTTCTACCTCCAGTCACCAAAGTAGACATAGGATATTCCATTCCTCCATCTCCTCCTTGAATTACTGAAAACTGCTTGTAAGGATATTGTCCAAAGTGCTCAGACATAAATTCGATAGCCTTTGGTGTATACTCTTTTAGCAAATCCCAATTTTTGGAAGTCTCTTCACTGGGAACAAACAAATGGTGAACGGTGATTCCATTGTCCATCTGGATTTTATCATGTTGATAATTCGGATCAGCAGCCCACATAAAGTCGTGAACCATTGGAGCTTTGAAATGCCAAGTCAAGGTATTTCCAGCAGGAGCTTGTACTGAAACTCCTTCATCTTCATACCCATGACCGATTTCATTTGGATTTTGAACATACCCTGTACCACCCAGTGTATAGGTCTTATCAATTGTGATTTTCACATCGAAATCACCCCAAATTCCATAAAACTCTCTTCCGATATAAGGATTTGCATGCCATCCTTGCTCATCATAGTTAGCCATCTTAGGATACCACTGAGACATAGAATAGCGCACTCCATCTTGAGAATCTCTTCCTGACCTTCTAATTTGTACAGGCACTTGACCTTCAAACTCCATTGCAAATGACGCTGAAGTATGAGGAAGAATTGGCTCATCCAATTTTACTTCTAGGATTGTTCCTTGTTCCATAAACTGGACGTCACTTCCATTTTGAGTCAAAGATTTGACATGCATATAGCCAATCTCATCTGGCCCCAAATTGGAAATTCTATCACCTACTCTTCTATCTGGATCAGCGATGGTTCTAGAACGAACATCCATCATACTTCCAGGTTGGAATGCATTATAATAGAGGTGATAGAACACCTTGTCCAACGTATCAGGAGAATTATTGGTATAAGTCAACAACTGAGTACCAGTGTACTTGTTTGTTTTGACATCCATGGAAACATCCATTTGATAATTCACGGACTGCTGGAATCTACCAGTCTGAGCTGATGCAAAATTTGCATCGATCAGACAAAGAAAAAGCCCTGCAACAGGCTTTAAATACTGACTCAACATAGGTATTTATTTTTTTTGCCAAAGAAAGCCAAAATGACCTGCCTTGACAAACCATCGGTCAAATTTTAAGAAAACCAGAATCTTGACTTTTTACGGATTTTCTTATCCATTCCCATAAAAAAGACCCCTCACTTTAAAGAAATCCTGTAGTTTCAGAGCATAAATGTCAATCACACTCTTATGAAAAAAATCTACTCACTGATCTTGTTGGTGCTTTTGGGCTTTTCTGCTCATTCTCAGCAAGTCGACATGGACTTATTCAAGTCTATGAAAACCAGAAATGTAGGCCCATCTGGCATGAGTGGAAGAATCACAGCCATTGATGCGGTGGATGCGGATCCTTCTATTATTTATGCTGGTTCTGCCTCAGGAGGTTTATGGAAATCAACCTCAGGGGGAATCAATTGGGAGCCCATTTTTGATGATCAAAAAGTTCACTCTATTGGAGCCATTTCTATTTACCAGAAAAACCCAAATGTCATCTGGGTTGGAACAGGTGAAGGAAACCCAAGAAACTCTTTGAGTTTGGGATATGGAGTTTATCGTTCCTTGGATGCTGGAAAAACTTGGGAATTGATGGGCTTGGAAAATACCAGAGCTATCCACAGAATTATCGTTCACCCTGAGGATCCCAATACCGTTTATGTTGGGGCAATCGGTTCCCCTTGGGGAGAGCAGGAAGATCGTGGACTATACAAAACAACTGACGGTGGAAAGACATGGGAGAAAATCTTATACATAGATACCAAAACCGGTGTTGGGGAAATGATTATGGATCCCAACAACCCAAACAAACTGTTTGTCAATATGTGGCAGCATAGACGTTATCCGTGGTTCTTTGAATCTGGAGGTGAATCCAGTGGATTGTATGTTACTTATGACGGTGGAGACAATTGGAAAAAACTAGATGAAACCAATGGTCTTCCAAAAGGTAATTTGGGAAGAATGGGATTAACCATTTCCGCTGCCAAAAGTGATAAAGTTTATGCACTGGTGGAATCCAGTAAAAATGCATTGTATGTTTCTGAGGATGGAGGAGAAAAATTCTCTATGGTCAATGCAGGTGGTGACATTGGCGACAGACCTTTTTACTATTTTGAAATCCATGCAGATCCACAAAATGAAAACAGACTGTATACCCTTTATTCAAGAGTAGGTATGTCTGAAGATGGAGGAAAGTCATTCCAACAAATACTCCAATATGCTGGAGTTCACCCAGATCACCACGCATTTTATGTAAATCCATTCAATCCAAAATTATTGATTGATGGAAATGACGGTGGTTTGAATATTTCCAGAGATGGAGGGAAAACTTGGTATTTCGCAGAAAAATTGCCGGTTGGTCAGTTTTACCATGTGAATGTTGACAATGAACTCCCTTATAATATCTATGGAGGAATGCAGGATAATGGTTCCTGGACTGGACCAGCTTATGTTTGGAGAAGAGACGGAATTCGAAATAGTTACTGGCAAGAAGTTTCATTTGGTGATGGTTTCGATGTAGTTTCTCACCCTGCCGATTCCCGTTATGGATATACGATGTCTCAGGCTGGAAATCTTTCCCGATTTGATAAGGCGACAGGTCATAATAGAAATATCAAACCAACCCATCCTGACAAGGACGTTTTCCTTCGATTCAACTGGAATGCAGCCATTGCACAAGATCCACATGATGCAAATACACTCTATTACGGATCACAGTTTCTTCACAAATCAACTGACAGTGGTGAAACTTGGGAAATCATTTCTCCCGATCTGACGACCAATGATTCTACGAAACAAAGACAACAACAAACAGGAGGTCTTACTTTTGACATCACAGGCGCTGAAAACCATACTACAATTATCGCGATAGCTCCAAGTCCTATTGATCCGGATATCATTTGGGTTGGAACAGACGATGGCAATCTTCAATTCACTGAAGATGGAGGGGAAACCTGGAAAAATGTAGCCTCTAAGCTTCCAGGTCTACCTGAGGCAAGTTGGATTCCTCAAATTCAGGCTTCAAAATATGATGCTGGTGAGGTTTGGGTGATCGCGAATAATTATAGAAACAATGATTTTACTCCTTATGCTTACCATAGCAAGGATTTTGGAAAATCTTTTACCCGAATCGTGGATGACTCTAAGGTTTGGGGGTATACCCTATCCATCAAGCAAGATACCGAAGAGCCAAACTTGGTATTCCTGGGAACTGAGTTCGGTCTTTATGTTTCATTCGATAAAGCTAAAACCTGGAATAAATGGGAACATGGCTATCCTAAGGCGGTTTCTACTTACGACATGACTATTCAGGAAAGAGAAGCTGATTTGGTGATTGGTACATTTGGTCGTTCTATGTGGGTATTGGATGATATCCGACCCCTTCGAGTTTTTGCAGCAAACAATGGTGAAGCTCCGGAAGCTAAAATCACTGCTGTACCTGCACCAGATGCTTACCAGGTTGAAATCCAACAACCATCAGGAGAAAGATTCCCTGCTGATGGAAAATACGCAGGAGAAAACAGAGATACTGGAGGGAGATTGAGCTTTATCATCAATGATGACAAAGAAAAACTAGACACAGTTACGGTAAATATTTATGATGCGAGTGGAGAACAGATCAGAACTTTGAAAACAGTACCTGAGAAGGGTGTCAATCGAATCAATTGGAGATTGGACAGAAAATCTACTGCTGAGACATCTGGTGGAAGTCGTGGTAGAAGAAATGGATTCTTTGAAGCTAGTGGAAATGATGCACTGCCTGGAACATACAAAGTTGAATTCGTTTACGGAGATCAAAAAGCTGAAACGAGTATCAATGTATTTAGCGACCCCAGAATCGAAACTACTTTGGCTGACTTGAAAGCTAAGGATGATTTCATGAAACAAATGGAAGCAATGCAGACAGAAATGAGCAAGGCTACTGAACAGATGTCAGATGTGGAGAAAACAATTCAAAAAGTAGAAAGCATCACCAAAGATGTGGATACTGAAGAAGTAAAAGAGCTTCAAAAAGCTACAAAGGACATCAAGAAAAAGCTAGATAAGGTAAAAGAAGCCTTTAACGGCCCGACTAGAGAAGGTCAAGGCATCATTCGAAATCTATACCCTACTACCATGTCGATGCAATTTGCACCAAGAGGTTATGTAAGATCTTCTTACAAAGCTCCTGGAGCGACAGAAAAGCGTCTTTTGGAACATGCCAAGCAAGCAGCTGATGAAGCCTATGCCGTGTTGAATGAGTTTATCAATGGAGATTGGAAAGCCTTTGAAGAAAAGGTTAAGAGCACTCCCATCGACTTATTTGAAGCAATAAAAAAAGACTAATCTTTTAGAATTCTAAGTTAAAGGCTGGCTTTAATCAAGTCAGCCTTTCTTTTTTCACACTTTCTCTGACACATTCTCTATATTCAGGTTCTTTTTCTCAAACCTTATCATTTTCAATGAATACCCCCAATTATAGCCTAAAGGCAGTAGAAGAATTTCATTCAAGATTTCAAAAGACCCCTCGAGTATACCGTTCTCCTGGAAGGATCAATTTGATCGGAGAACATATTGATTATAATAATGGCTGGGTAATGCCAGCTGGCATCGATAAGGAAACTACTTTTTGCTTTTTGGAAAATGGGACAGATTCATTCCGAATATACTCCATCAATCAGCAGGAACAGGTTTCTTTTATGCTGGAAAACTATAACAGCATTACTACTTCCTGGGCTAAGTTTATTATTGGAGTGATCGACGAGTTTTTGAAAAAAGGAGCAACAATTCCCGGATTTGATGCAGTTTTGGAAGGAAATGTTCCTTTTGGTTCAGGACTCTCCTCCTCTGCTTCCCTAGAGTGCGCTGTTGCCTTTGGTCTCAATGATCAATTTAATTTGGGTTTTTCCCGTATTGAATTGGCACAATTGTCTCAAGCCGCTGAAAACAATTATGTAGGCGTCAATTGCGGGATCATGGATCAATTTGCTTCAGTTTTTTCCAAAGAAAACCATGTTTTCAAA
Organism: Algoriphagus sp. PAP.12; assembly: GCF_026652115.1. Classification (GTDB taxonomy): domain Bacteria; phylum Bacteroidota; class Bacteroidia; order Cytophagales; family Cyclobacteriaceae; genus Algoriphagus. Next base: position 280,445 of record NZ_JAPPSQ010000003.1, read on the forward strand.
TTGGATTGCGATACGCTGACTTTTGAGTATTTCCCCTGTGATTTAGGTCAATACACCTTGATTTTGGCGAATAGTCTGGTACATCACAGCCTCGCGGATTCTGAATATAACACCCGCAGATTAGAATGTGAGTCTGCCTTGCAAAAGCTTGGGAAAGGGAAAAAGATCAATTTCCGGGATTTGAAAAAGGAAAATTTAGAGGAATATAGAAAGCATTTAACTCCGATCGAGTTCAATAGAATTCAATTCGTTTTGGAAGAAATCGAAAGAGTTCATGATGCCGCATCAGCTCTACAAAATCAGGATTTTCACAAGCTTGGCAAACTCCTTTATGGCTCACATAACGGGCTTCAACACCTCTACGAAGTAAGTTGTTCGGAATTGGATTTCATGGTGGATTTTGCACGGAATTTTGAAGGAATTCTGGGATCCAGAATGATGGGAGGCGGTTTTGGTGGCTGCACGATCAATTTGATTGAGGAATCGCGATCCGAAGATTTTATAAAAGAACTCTCAGAAGCCTACCAAACTAAATTTGGAATCCAACCGGAGTTTTATCCGGTCAAAATCGGCGAAGGAAGTTCAAAAGTTGAATTGGAATCTCTCTAATGAAAAAAATCTCCTGGATCACAGCTGGAAGCTTGGTTGTAGCCAACATGATTGGCACAGGAGTATTCACAAGTTTGGGTTTCCAGCTTCTGGAAGTTCAGAATACCTGGACAATTCTGATTTTATGGATTGTCGGAGGAATCATGGCCTTGATTGGGGCATTGGTGTATGCCGAACTGGGGACCTACTTTCGTAAAACAGGTGGCGATTATATTTTCCTATCAGGGACACTCCACCCGTCCATAGGCTACCTCTATGCCTGGATTTCACTAACGGTAGGTTTCTCCGCTCCTATTGCCATTGCAGCAATGGCAATGAATGATTACTTGAACCCGATTCTTAATGCCGGAATTCTCCCAGGATTGTCTTTTTTGGTCTTGATCCCATTGGTTCATATGGTTTCAGTCCATCGATCGGGACAGTTCCAAAACTTATTTACCCTTTTTAAAATCACCTTTTTAATAGCCCTTATAGCATTGGGATTTGCTTATTCTCCCTCGGCATCAAATTCTGCATTTGATTTTTCGGACTCTTGGAAATCGGAAGTTTTGCTACCCGGATTTTCTGTATCCTTGATTTATGTATTCTATGCTTATACAGGCTGGAATTCTGCTGCCTATATTCTAGAGGAGATCAAAAACCCTCAAAAAGACCTCCCAAAGGCATTGATTGGAGCTACTTCACTGGTATTGATTCTCTATGTTTTATTTCAATGGATAGTCTTAAAGCATGCAAGTGTCGATGAACTGTCGGGACAAGTACAGATTGCAGAGATTGCTTTTCACAACTTATTAGGATTTGATTGGGGCAAATGGATAGGAATACTGATCGGGTTCCAATTGATCGCGACCATTTCTGGATATGCATGGATTGGACCAAGAATCACGTATGCAATGGCCAAAGATTTCAAATTTTGGAGTCCTTTGGCAAAGCTGAATTCCAACCATATTCCTGTCAGGGCTATCCTATTGAATACTTTGGTAAGTTTGGTTTTATTCCTGACAGGTTCTTTTGAGCAGGTGATGATCTATGCAGGCTTTGTACTGCAAGTTATGGGTACGATCACAGTATACTCTTCCCTTAAGGTGAAAGAAACTACAGGTTTCAAAACTCCCTTCAAACCTTACCTTCAATATATTTACATCATTTTTAGCACAGCTATTTCTATTTACATTTTTTGGGATAAACCCATCGAAAGCTTGGCTGGAATTGGATTGATGGTTTTGGGATTGGTGATTTTTTATTTTGATGAAAAAAATCAACAAGAGGCCTATAACCCTGGACGATAAAATACTATTACGAGTAGTATTATTGGTAAAAGCAAAAGCAAATAATAGAATACAGAGGATTTGAACTTAACAATTTCTTCGTTAGCCTTTATTTGTTTCAGATATTTCCTCCTATTTACTATTATAAGACCAAAGTAAACCAAAGCTGTTATAGCTTTTCCATAAGGTTTTATAACCTCTCTTATTTCAGCAGAAAGAAAATAATGCATCAATAGTACGATTGGAATAATTATGTACAGGGTTTCAGAAAGAGATAATAAAACCAATTGTCTCGATCCAATCTGGTTATGATCATCTTTAAATTCTGAAGCCATCCAAAAATAGGCTGAATCGAATAATCTCAATAAAATTTCCAAAATCCTTCTCTTGACAGATCATCTATTTCCCTATGTAAGCACAACAAAAAAAAATCAAATGAACTGAGTAATCAAGTAACTAACTGAAAGTATTTTTTTCGAGAAAAAACCAGCACTAGGCTGGTTTCTTTTAAGCATTATAAAGCTCATTGTAATATTCTTGGTAGGATCCGGAGGTCACATGATCCAACCAATCTTGATTGGACAGATACCAATCTATGGTCAGCTCAATTCCTTCTTCAAACTGTAAGCTTGGCTCCCAGCCCAATTCATTTTTGATTTTGGAAGAATCAATTGCATATCGCAAATCATGACCTGCTCTATCTTTCACAAATGTGATCAACTGCTCGGAAGTGCCAGCTTCACGCCCCAATTTCTCATCCATCTTTTGGCAAAGTAAACGAACAATATCTATGTTTTTCCATTCATTAAAGCCACCGATATTGTAGGTTTCACCAGCTTTTCCTTTGTGAAAAACGGTATCAATTGCTCTAGCGTGGTCTTTTACAAACAACCAATCCCTTACATTCTCACCTTTTCCATAGATAGGAAGTGGTTTATTGTTTTTGATATTGTTGATACAAAGCGGAATTAGTTTCTCAGGAAAGTGATTGGGACCGTAATTATTAGAGCAATTGGAAACTACAGTTCTCATTCCATAAGTATTGGCATAAGCTCTTACAAAATGGTCAGAAGCAGCTTTGGATGCAGAATACGGGGATTGTGGATCATAAGGAGTGGTTTCCACAAAGAAACCTCCATCATGCAAGGAGCCATAGACTTCATCTGTTGAAACATGATAAAAAAGATGATCCTGAAGGTTTTCCTTCCAGAATTCCTTTGCCACATTCAAAAGGTTAACTGTTCCGAAGACATTTGTTTTCACAAAAGCCAATGGATCAGTGATGGATCTATCCACATGAGATTCAGCAGCCAAATGGATTACATCTGTAATTTGATGTTTTTCAAAAATTTCCTTCAACAAATCTGCATCTTGGATATCTGCCTTTTCAAAGAAATAATTGGATTCCGCTTCTACAGATTTCAGGTTTTCTAGATTTCCAGCATAAGTAAGTGCATCTAGGTTGACAATCTTATAAGCAGGATATTTTTCAACAAAAAGCTGCACCACATGGCTACCAATAAAACCGGCACCACCTGTGATCAATATTGATTTATTCATTTGGATTAACTTTATAATAATCTAAATACCAGTCCGTAAAGGCTTTAACACCATCTTCAATATTTGTATCTGGCTTATATCCAGTATCTCGAATTAAATCACTGACATCTGCATGAGATGCTGGCACATCTCCTGGTTGAAGTGGTAGCAAATCCATTTTGGCCTTTTTCCCCAACCCTTTCTCTACTGCATGAATGTAATCCATCAATAAGACAGGAGAAGAATTTCCTATGTTATAGACCTTGTAAGGAGCTTTTCCGCTTCCAGGATCAGGATTTTGAGAGTCAAAGTCAGAATTTGGTTTTGCAGGCCGATCAGCTACTTTGATTATCCCTTCCACAATATCATCTATGTAGGTAAAATCTCTTTTCATTTCTCCATAGTTGAACACTTTAATAGGTTCCCCTTTTATAATTGCCTCCGTGAAAAGGAACAAGGCCATATCAGGTCTCCCCCAAGGTCCATAGACCGTAAAGAAACGAAGCCCAGTTGTGGGAATATTGAACAAATGGCTATATGTATGTGCCATCAATTCGTTTGACTTTTTGGAAGCTGCGTAAAGTGAAATTGGGTGATCTACAGAGTCTGAGGTAGAAAAAGGCATTTTCTCATTTGACCCATAAACAGAGCTCGAAGAGGCATATACCAAATGCTTCACAGGATTAAATCTGCAACATTCCAAAATATTCAAAAAGGCAATGATATTACTCTGGATATAAACTTCTGGATTTGTCAAAGAGTATCTAACACCTGCTTGAGCAGCTAAATGAACAACTACATCAAACTTCTCTCGTTGGAATAGTTCAAATAATGCATCTTTATTCACTAAATCCAACCGAACAAAAGAATAATTAGGATTGGCATTTGAAGTAGTCAACTCCCCCATTTTAATTGAATCCTTGGCGATCCCCATTGACTCTAAACGGGCGAATTTCAAATTGATATCATAATAATCATTGATTACATCGAGACCCACCACCTCATCACCTCTTTCTACTAATTTTTTTGCTAAGTGGAATCCGATAAATCCGGCTGTACCGGTTACAAGGTATTTCATCAGGAAAAATAAGGGTTTAAACTTGACCCAAATATAAACTATTCCCCTTTCTCAGCCTCATTCAATAGACGTTCATAATTGGAAAAAATTTTCATTTGGATAGTTTCCCTCTGGTAAAATTCAGAAACCACCTCATATAAGGCAGCAGCCATCTTCAACATGGCATCCCTTTTTACAAAAGCAAACTCCATTGCCTCCTTTAAAATATCAGCATCCTTTACAGGGAAAATCAAACCGGTTTGTTGTTGGGAAATCAAATCAGTGTTTCCAGGAATATCAGAGCAGATCACAGGTAAATTCATCGCTCCTGCTTCCAAAAGCACATTTGGAAACCCTTCCCTATGTGAGGGATGTACCAAAACATCCGCTAATGCCATGTAATGGGCCACATGATCGGACCAATCAATTTGAACAATTCTAGGGTGGTCCTGAATCGTTTGAATAGTTTCTGGAGATAAGGGATCCAATTCTTGCTCAAATGCTCCCAAAAGCACCAATTTGGATTGATTGACTATTTTTGAATTCAAAAATGCGCTGACCAATTCCTCAATCCCCTTATCTTTTACTAGCCTACCCACGGACAGAATGATGAAATCATCCTCACCCGGAAGAATCCTCATCGTAGCAGCTACCAGATGATTTTCTTTGAGAGCATTGCGATTGAATTTGGATAAATCGATCCCATTGGAGGATCCATGAGCTATCACTTTCAGTTTTTCTTTTGGACAAAAACCTTGTTCAGAAACAAACTTCTCCAATCCAAAAGAATTAGGCCAAACTTCTGTGGCATTGGAATAGGTCCATTTTTCTGCAGCTTCCAACAAACCTTTCTTACTTCCTTCTGCTGCCATCGCTGGCATCCCAGCCAATGTGTGAATTCGAACTGGAACACCTGCAAGATTAGCGGCAATCATTCCCAGCAAACCAGCCTTAGGAGTATGTGTATGGACTATATCAGGCTTTTCACTCTTCAAAAGTTTGTACAACTTCCAAATGCATATCAAATCCTGAAATGGTGTAATTTTTCTAGTAAACGGAATGACCTCATGTCTCACTCCTTCGGCCTTCATGATTTTGGGAACCTCTCTCCCATCAGCACTTACCATGACCACCTCCCATCCTTGCTCTTTCACAAATCTCATTTGCCCTGCCAGCAATTGTTTCAATGAAAGTGGTACAGTGGTTATTCTAATCAGTTTGGGCATCGGCAAATTTCTATTAAAAACGCAAAGGTAATTTATTCCCTTCAAAGCACAGGACTTTAAAGGCAATAGCTGGACCAAAAAACGACTAGAGCAACTCCAAAGTTCTAACTTCTACCTTTGTTTTTTGAGTGGAACTGGTAATTCTTTCTTCTCGAGAATAAATTGGCCAACCCAACTTATTGATTTTTGATTCATTGATCAGGGAAAATTTCCCAAAATCATCATCCAAGGAATCATTTTGTTGATTGTTTCCAATGAAATCAAAATCACAAATTGACCTAAATACAAATTCTTGTCGGGTTTGGTTTAGTTCTTCAAGAACAACCTTCATCTTTTCTCCTTTTCCCAATAATCCCAAACTCACTGGGATTTCTACTTCCTTATTTAAATCATAGGTTCCACCGTGCAATCGAAAAAATGTATTGAAATCTCCATAATCTTTAGATTCAAAAGGATTTGCGGCACCCTTGGCCATTCCAAATGCCATTCCTGAATTTGTATTCACTTGATACTTGTTGACTATCAACTCTTTGACTTTTTCCAAAACCTTGGCTTCAAATGTTGTGATTTCCTCCTCATTTTTCAAACCTAAATACTCTCCAGATTTGCTAATTCTAAATTGAAATCGAATCCCATCCAAAAGATCAAAACCCTCCTCAATCAGATCAAAAAATGAATGATTGGGTTCAGAAATTTCATTTACAAAATTTTTATAAGTCCATTGAAGAAGCAAATCATTGGAACTGTTATCCAGGACTTTCATTTCTACTTGGTAAGAAACTCTGTTTTTAGAAATGGTATCCCCGCCAAGAAGCTCATAACTCTGGTTTGTGAACTGATAGGTCTTTTCTTCATTTTTCTCCCATTTTGGAAGAACTTGGACTTTGGAATTGGGCTCTAAACTTTGATTATGATTCATTGTCAAGAATAGACAAAAAAGGAAATTTAAAAGGGTTACTTGCATGTCTCAAACTAATAAAAATAGAACCTAAATTCTTCAAATAAGAAATTAATCCCCTTCCTCCAATTCAAATATTTCCTCCAAGGCAATTTCAAAAACTTTGGCGATTTTAAGTGCCAAAACAGTAGAAGGCACATATTTCCCTGCTTCTATAGAATTGATCGTCTGCCTAGAGACCTGAACTTTTTCTGCCAAATCCTGCTGAGTCAGATTATGTCTGGCTCTTTCTACTTTAATCGTGTTTTTCATCCTTCAGCCAGGTTTACAAATTTACTCTGTTGCCAAAGAACCCATCTAAATCGAATGATGAATATTACCTGAATGGTAAACATATTATACCCCATAAACTCCAAATATGCGAAGCCATATAAAAATATAGTCCCAATGATCAGAATGAATGTATTGAAATAACAGGCAATTAAAAGTGAATCCAACCTAAGCTTCTGAATATACTCGTCTTCATTTTTTTCCTTAGAAAAAGCAATGAAAAATAGGGATATGAAAATTCCTATCAATGCAATTTCATCAGTGAAATTCTCGCCTAAAAAATCAATCAACTTACCCGTTTCAAATTGAAAATTTAGAATCTCGGGGCTAAAGTCAAAATAAGTATTAAGGATAAGTAAAACAGAAAAAGGGATAATCATCCACCATCCTATTCTTTGAAACGGATGCGGCAAAAGTAATTTAGTCACCTGCGAAGTCATATCAATTTTCTTTTCGTGATTTATAAAGCTGCAACTGAAATGCTGCATAGATGTACAGGTTCAATAGGAACAGGACCAAATAGGCTGTAAAGATTTCAGAAGTCAGGCGGTCGTACCGTACATAATTGATTAGCATCAATGCCCCCAAACCCCAGATCAACCAGTAGAACCCTGTTTGGAAAGCCTGAAGTCGAAATCGCTGAATCATCTCATCCTCTTGTTTTTCCTTAGTCAAGTTTAATATCCCAAAAGCCATAGCCCAAAAGCCATAGATTACCTGTGCCGCTTCATTAGGATCGATACCCGTTCTGGCAAAAGCCAATCCTATGACAAGAATCGCTGGCAACGGAAATAAAGCGATCGCAACAAATCTCCATCCTCTCGCCAGCAAAGGAACTTTTAACATTGAATCATTATCCATAAGTCAAATTATTTTTACCAAATGTAAAGCATACTTTACTTTATGTCAATTATTTTTTCCAAATATTTCATTTTTAGACTTTTAATCATTTTGAATTGATGCTTTCCTGATTTCAAAAATTTCAAATAAAACAGTCCTTTTCTTTACCTTTATTCAATTGACTTTCAAACCTTTTAGAAAATTGATGATTACTGACTCAAAAATTGCAATTATCGGATGCGGCAACCTAGGCACATCTATCGCCAATGGTTTGCTTTCCATTCCTGGCTTTGACCCAAAAAACCTAACCTTAACCAAGCGTAATACAAAATCCTTAGCTAGCTATGAAGCACAGGGAGTTCATGTGCATCCCGACAACCTCTTGGCTGCTAAATATGCTGATTTAGTTATTCTGGGAGTAAAGCCATACAACGTCACTCCCATCCTTAATGAAATTAAGCCGGCGCTTGAGCCTTCTAAGCAAATTATCATTTCTCTTGCCACAGGAGTTACTTTGGAAGAGATGTATGAGGTTCTACAGCCAGATACCGTTGCGTTTCGGGCTATGCCAAACATCGCAGCAGACATTCAAGAATCCATTACTTGTATTTGCTCCAAGAATGCTGTTCCTCAGCAAGTAGAAACTATTCAGGAGCTTTTCGATTCAATAGGTTTTACAATTCCTATAGATGAAAGCTTAATGGAGGCTGCTACCGTCTTGGGAGCTTGTGGAATTGCATATGTTCTGCGGTTTATGAGAGCCATGATTCAAGGTGGAATTCAAATCGGATTTGACTCTGTGACCGCAAGTAAAATTGTTAACCAAACTGTGAAAGGTGCAGCCGAATTGATGATTCAAAAAAACATGCACCCTGAAGCTGCAATTGATAAAGTTACCACACCAAAAGGATGTACGATTGTCGGATTAAACGAAATGGAACATCAAGGATTTAGCTCCGCAATGGTACGTGGAGTAATTGCCAGTTATGAAAAAATCGAAAAATAAATATCAGTTCACTAAAAATTTAAGCCAAGGTAAATTCCTTGGCTTTTTTATTTCCGGCAATTTTTGTCAAAATGGATTTTAACAAAAAAATAATGCATTTCAGAAAAAGCCCTTCCATTTGCTCTAAAACGATTTTTTTAAATTATAGTACAATTATTTCTAGGTATTTTCTTATTACCTGGAAATAAAATTATTTAAGGGTTGTTTTTCTTTTGAATCTTTTTATTAGTTTTGTCTCGGGTGATAAACAACTTTTGCTATTCCTTTTTAACAGAAACGATTTTTAAAGGAAGGACTGTTTGGTACTTTTTCTTCCTTCCTTTTATTAAAGCAAACGAATTTCTGCTCATAAAACCTCTTGACTTAGTTGTCGGAGGTTTTTTTATTAACGAAAAAACCCCGACTTTCTTTTAAGACGGGGTTCTTTGTTTATCCAAAATTAAAGACTTAATCGAAGATCTCTGCAAGCTTCTTTTCTAAGCTTGGTCCACGGAGATCCTTTGCTAAAATATTACCGTCAGGATCTATCAAATAGGTAGCAGGAATGGCATTGATTTGATACAGCTCAGCAGCTTCCGAATTGAAGTATTTCAAATCAGAAACCTGAGGCCATAGAAGCCCATCTTCTTGGATTGCTTTCACCCAGTCTTCTCTCGTCCTATCCAATGACACACCTAATACCTCAAAGCCTTTTGAATTGTACTCATTGTATAATCGAACCACATTCGGGTTTTCTTGTCGACAAGGCTTACACCAAGCAGCCCAGAAGTCAATCATCACATACTTTCCTTTGAAGTCAGACAGCTTGATCAATTCTCCATTCGGATTGGTCAATGCAATCTCAGGGGCAGGCTGGCCAACTGACAAAACTCTCAACTCATCCAACTGCTGCTTCAATTGCATAATAGACTTCGTATTTGGATAATTGGAATTCAATCGAGCTACTAACTCATCCATGAAAGGAAAATCAGTTTTAGGATTCAATAGACCAATAGCTGCCAAAGAAGCAAAGCTATCCCCCATGCTCGTGATCATATCTTTCACTTTTTCGGCCTGATTAGCTTCCAACTCCAAAGCTTTGGTTTGGATTGCCTTGATTTCCTCTGAATTGTTATTACTCATCGCCTCATAATAGGCTTCATTCAATTGATTAACCTCTTCTTGATATGCGATCATCAATTGCTCCAATTTGAGCATCTCTTTAGAGTCCTTAGAGCCTTCAATTGATACATTTTCTGGATCATTGAAATCATATTTAACTTCTACATCCTCATCTAATAAGGCTAATCGGACTGCCTTTTCTCCATACAAATACAATTGGTAGAATGTAGGCTCATTAACTTCCAAATCAATGGCAAATTCGCCATTGGAAGCCACATCTAAGGTATCAATAATCTTGGGTCTACTGTCAGTAAATTGTGAAAGTACTACTACCCCTTCCGGAGCATTTGAAATCTTTCCGCTTACATGGACTTTCCCATCTTCTACATTTTGGGTTCCTCCACAGGAGAAAAGCAGCAACAGAGATAATGAGAATAGTCCTGTCATTGGGTTTTTCATATTTATTGGTTTAGTAATTCTGTTAGTAGCTTGGTAGCAACTTTCGGGTCTGCTTTTCCTTGGGATTTTTGCATGACTTTACCCATAAACATCCCTATCAAGCCTTTTTTGCCTGATTTGTATTCTGCTACTTTCGCCTGGTTTTCAGCCAATACACTTTCTATTATTGGTTTCAGTGAAGTGGCATCACTTTCCTGAATCAAATTCAATCGTTGGGCTACCTGTAAAGGTGTCTCATGATTTCCTTTGAGCATTTCAGGATAAATTTTTTGAGAAGCTATAGAAAAACTCACTTTTCCATCGTCAACCAATTGAATCAGACCGGCCAATTCTTCCGGGGTGATCGGAAATTCATTGATTTCAATGCTTGATTCATTCAAATAGGACTTTACAGGTCCCATCAACCAGTTAGACGCAGCTTTATAGTTTTTGGTTTTCTCGCAGAGTGAATTAAAATACAAAGCCATTTCTTTTGCCTCCGTTAAAACCCCTGCATCATAATCAGGAAGACCAAATTCAGATATGAATTTCGCTTTTAATTCTCTTGGAAGAAGAGGCATAGTTTTCTGAACTGATTTCAACCATTCATCAGAAATGACAACGGGGCTCAAATCAGGCTCTGGGAAGTAACGATAATCGTTCAAATCTTCCTTGGTACGCATACTGGCAGTTTTACCTGTATTGGCATCAAAAGTCCTGGTCTCAGAAATCACTTCCTTCCCTGCTTCCAATAATTTGATAATACGGTTATGCTCGTGCTCGATGGCTCGCCCTACATTTCGGAAAGAGTTCATGTTTTTGACCTCTACTTTCTTTCCATATTCTTTGGCACCTTTGAGCATGACAGAGACGTTGGCATCGCAACGCATGGACCCTTCTTCCATGTTTCCGTCACAGATATCCAAGTATTTGACTAGCTTCTTGATTTCTGCCAAAAAGACCACTGCCTCTTCAGCAGTTCTCAAATCAGGATCAGTTACGATTTCAATCAATGGTGTACCCGCTCTATTAAAATCCACCAAAGTATCTGTTTCACCAGCTTGGTGAATTGATTTACCAGCATCCTCCTCCATGTGAACTCTGTTCAAATGGATTTCCTTTTTGGTTCCATCACTCAATTGAATAGGAACGATTCCTCCTACACAAATTGGCCCCTTATCTTGGGTAATTTGGTAGCCCTTTGGAAGGTCAGGATAGAAATAATTTTTTCTGGAAAAGATATTCACTCGAGTAATCTCAGAATTACAGGCCAATCCCATTTTGATGGCATATTCAACGGCCTTTTTGTTCACCTTAGGCAAAGTGCCGGGATGCCCCAATGTAATCACTGAAATCTGTGTATTGGGATCATTCCCAAACACGGTTGAATCAGAGGCAAAAATTTTACTCTCAGTTGCTAATTGGGCATGGACTTCCAGGCCAATTACCAATTGATACTTACTTTTAATTTCTTCGCTTACCATTCTATGCAATTCAGCGATTATAAAAACATTTCTTTTGCCTTGGCAACCACATTATCCAATCCTGCCAGATTCTTTCCACCTGCGGTAGCAAAGAAAGGCTGACCTCCTCCTCCACCTTGGATTTCTTTCGCCAAATCTCTAACAATCTGACCTGCGTTTAAGTTTTTGGACTGAACCAATCCCTCATCCAAAATCACCGCAATCTGTGGCTTTCCATCAATTTCTGCAGCCAAAATAGCAAAAGCGGTATCTACTTCGTTTTTCAACTCGTAAGCCAACTTCTTCAATGAGTCAGCATTTGGCAAAGTCACTTTGGCTATCAATGTATTCACACCATCACCAGAAACAAACTGATTCAAAAGCTCAGTTTTCACTCCAGCGGCTTTTTCAAGGTGAAGACCTTCAATTTCCTTTTTCAGGTCATTTCTTTCCTGTAGAAGGGTTTCCACAGCCTTTTTCAAATCTTTAGGATTCTTCAACAAATCCTGAATCTCCTTCAGAAGACTTTCTTGTTCCTTCAAATATTTCTCTGCTTCCACAGAAGTGATCGCCTCAATTCTTCTAACACCTGATGCTACAGACCCTTCAGAGGTAATTTTGAACAATCCTATTTGAGCAGTAGAAGGAACGTGGGTACCTCCACAAAGCTCAACAGAATAGTTGGGATCAAAAGTGATCACACGCACATAATCACCATATTTTTCCCCGAAAAGTGCAGTTGCACCCATTTTCTTAGCATCCTCGATTGGCACATTTCTCTTTTCAATCAATGGAATGTTTTCGCGGATTTTCGCATTCACGATATCCTCTACTTTGGAGATCTCCTCCTCAGTCATTTTAGAGAAGTGTGAAAAATCAAATCTCAACACGTGATCATTTACCAAAGAGCCTCTTTGCTGAACATGGTCACCCAAAACTTCTTTCAAAGCAGATTGTAGCAAGTGGGTAGCCGTGTGGTTATTCATGGTCAAGGTTCTTTTCACTTGATCCACTTCAGCAGAGAATCTAGCTTCAGGATTTGAAGGAAGTTTCTCCACAAAATGAACAATCAGATCATTCTCCTTTTTGGTATCGATCACTCTGATTTTCTCAGAATCTGAAATCAAATAGCCGGTATCTCCTACCTGTCCACCGCTTTCTGCATAGAATGGAGTCTTGTCCAGCACCAGCTGGAACTTATCTCCTTTCTTATCCTTAACAACACGGTACTTGATGATATGGGAATAGGATTCCAAGAAATCATATCCGATGAATTCCACTCCTTCGTCTTCATGTACCATTACCCAGTCACCTGTCTCAGATTCTGAAGCAGCTCTAGATCTGGATTTTTGCTTTTCCATCTCCTCAGCAAAGCTTTTCTCATCCAATGACAATCCGTTTTCACGGGCAATCAAAGAAGTTAAATCCAATGGAAATCCAAAGGTATCGTATAAATCAAAGGCTGTTTTTCCAGAGATAACCGTCTCATTTTTAGTTTTCAACTCTTCTTTGATCTGATCAAGCATTTTCAAACCATTATCCAAGGTTCTTAAGAATGAAGCTTCTTCTTCCTGGATTACTTTGGCAATGAAGTCTTGTTGTTGCTGAACTTCAGGGAAAATCTGTCCGAAATTTTCTGCAATCAATGGAGTCAATTCATACAAGAACGGCTCGGTAAAGCCCAAGAAGGTATATCCGTAGCGAACAGCTCTTCTCAAAATTCTGCGAATCACATAACCCGCTTTATTGTTGGATGGCAATTGTCCATCTGCGATTGTAAAAGATATAGCACGGATATGATCTACAATTACCCGGAATGCAATGTCGGTTTCTTCTGATTTCCCATAAGTTTTACCAGACTTGCCTTCCAAATATTGGATAAAAGGCTGGAACAAATCTGTATCGTAGTTGGAATGCTTATGCTGAATGGCACGAACCAATCGCTCGAATCCCATTCCAGTATCCACATGCTTTGCGGGCAGTTCTTTCAAACTTCCGTCAGCCAAGCGATTGAATTGCATAAATACCAGGTTCCAAATCTCAATCACTTGAGGATGGTCCATGTTTACCAAATCCTTACCGGCTACAGCATTCCTTTCTTCAGCTGATCGCAAGTCAATATGAATTTCAGAGCAAGGTCCACAAGGTCCTGTATCGCCCATTTCCCAGAAATTATCTTTTTTGGATCCCATGATAATGCGATCTTCAGGAACGATGGCTTTCCAGAAATCATAGGCTTCTTTATCAAGGCCTAGATTATCTCCTTTGTCTCCTTCAAAAACAGAAACATACAATCTGTCTTTATCCAATTTGTAAACTTCAGTCAAAAGCTCCCATGCCCATGCAATTGCCTCTTTCTTGAAATAGTCTCCAAAAGACCAGTTCCCTAACATCTCAAACATGGTATGGTGGTAGGTATCAACCCCTACTTCTTCCAAATCATTGTGTTTTCCACTGACACGAAGACATTTCTGTGAATTGGCCACTCGTGAATACTTGGCAACTTCATTTCCCAAAAATGCATCCTTGAATTGATTCATACCGGCATTGGTAAACATCAAGGTCGGGTCATTTTTAACCACAATCGGTGAAGAAGGAACGTAATGGTGTTGCTTAGATTGGAAAAACTCAATGAAGGTACTCCGGATTTTCTTTGCTTCCATGAAGTGTATACTGCGCTTTATTAATTCGATATGTCGATTTAGGCCGTTCAATTCAGCCTTTTTAATCGGGTGACAAAATTAGCAGATTTGGTGGCAAAAAGGCATTCTAAGTAAGAAATTCTAGAGTTTGTTGGACTTGATACAATCAATTCTTTTGAAAACGAACTTAAATACATCACCTAATTGTGTCCATTCAACCTTTGAACAAATCAAAAGGGCTTGATTCCACTCAAAATGGAAGGAGATTCATAATTCTTTGTTACTTTTCAAAAAATTTAAAGGAAGATTTCTTTAAAAGTCTACAACATCATAAAGATCCTATTTAAGGAAAACTTGTCCATAGTTGAAAGTCCATAGTCCATGAAAGGAATATCTGGAAAACAGTATCAACAAAAAACTTACTTTGAGAAAGTATTGGATTGAATTTGAGGACTCCTTTTGAAGTTTGAATGAAGCAAGCTTCGGTCATTCTTCAGCCCTGCCTGCCGATTGGCAGGGGTCTTCCAGCAAATTGTTCAATTATGGTTTTTCCTCAAAAAATATACATTCACTAAATATTATATCACTTTTAATCTATGTCATATCTATCCCAAATCACCTCTCCCACTTTACTTATCGATGAAAAAATCTGCCGAGCCAATATCAAGCGAATGAGCGATAAGGCTGCAAGGCATAATATGAAACTGGTTCCTCACTGGAAAACTGCACAGTCTCATATCATCGGCGATTGGGCCAAAGAGTATGGAATCAAGGAAGTAACGACCTCTTCCATCAAAATGGCAGAATATCTTTGTGGACAAGGCTGGGACAACATCCATATCGCTTTTCCATTCAATACTCTTGAAATCCCCAAACTGAATGAATTGGCAAAAACCCAGTCTTTATCAGTTCAAGTGATCAATCCTGTCACTGCTCAAAAATTGGTAGATGGATTGACTGAAAAAGTGGGATTTTTTATTGAAATCGATGCAGGATATGGCCGTACGGGTGTTCATGTATCTGATTTCGGATTGATTGAAGAAATACTTTTGACTGCTAAAAAGTCCGATGAATTGTATTTCAAAGGATTCTACCTTCATGCAGGTCACTCTTATTACATGCCAGATATCCCTGCTCTTTATGAGCAAACACGAGATGCGCTGGGAATGCTGAAAGCCAAATATCAATCCGAATACCCTGAATTGGTGACTAGAACCGGTGACACACCCGGATGTGCCGTGATGGAGGATTTTGGAGATATCGATGAAATGGGCCCAGGAAACTTTGTATTCTTCGATTTAATGCAGGCAAATTTGGGTGGATGTGAGAAATCTGAAATCGCTGTTGCATTAGCTGTTCCTGTAGTCGATATCAACAGAGACAGAGGTGAAATCTTGGTTCATGGAGGTGGAGTTCACCTTGCCAAAGATGTATTGGTGGATGAAAATGGAAATAAAAACTTTGGAGAAATCGTCTATCTGAACGAAAACGGTTGGACGATCCCAGATCATGAAGATCGTTCCTGTTTAAAGAGCATTTCTCAAGAACACGGAATTGTCAAAGCTTCTAAATCACTTTTGAATTCAGTTCAAATCGGGGATTTATTGGGTGTTCTTCCAGTGCATTCTTGTATGACTGCTGATTGTATGGGGGCCTATTTAAGCCTTGATGGAAAATGGATTGATCATGCCGAGGGCTGCCATTAATCGATTTTAACCCAAAAAAGAAAAGGAGTGAGATAGAATCCCACTCCTTTTTATTTTTTTATCAGGGCTTACTTTTTATACCCCAAGGTTTTCAACATGCTTTCTTCAGTTTGGTCTTCTGCAAAAAGCCAGTGCTTGATGCTTCCGTCAGGATTTCTATCTATCAGCACATGCTTTGGAGCAGGAATCAAACAATGTTGAATTCCTCCATACCCTCCCAGAGATTCCTGATATGCTCCTGTATGGAAGAAACCGATGTACTGCTGTTTTTTCTTCTCTTTTTCAACTTTAGGAAGGTAGATATTGAATTGATGCGCTTCTGAATTATAGTAATCCATACTATCGCATGTCAATCCACCTAAGTTGATGTTGTGATATTCTTCATCCCAATTGTTGACCGCAAGCATGATATACTTTTGGTTCAAACCCCAGCTATCTGGCAATTGGGTAATAAAGGATCCATCGATCATATACCAAAGCTCTTTGTCATTTTGAAGTTTTTCCTCCAAAATCGAATACAACACAGCTCCACTCTCTCCTACTGTATAGCTTCCAAACTCGGTGAATATATTCGGCTCCGTCGTATTGTTTTTAGCACACATCCATTTGATATTCTTCACGATTTGATCAGCCATATACTGGTAATCATAATCAAAGAACACATTGGTTTTAATAGGCCAGCCGCCTCCAATATCCATGGTATCCAAGCTTGGTGCGATCTTTTTCAAATCCACATATTTCTGAATAAATCGCGTCAATTCAGACCAATAATAGGCTGTATCGCGAATACCAGAATTAATGAAGAAATGAAGCATTTTCAAGCTTACGTTCGGATTGTTTTTGATTTTCTCCTCGTAAAGCTTAATAATATCATTGTATCTCACCCCTAGTCGAGAAGTATAAAAACCAAACTTCGGCTCTTCATCTGCAGCTATTCTAATCCCTACTTGGAAAGGAACATTCACATGCTCCAAGTAATAGTCTATTTCACTTAGGTTATCCAGAATCGGGACACAGTTTCTAAATCCGTCATTCAACAATTCAGAAATGTATTGCTTGTAAAGATCTCTTTTGAAGCCGTTACAAATGATATAAGTATCCTTGGTAATCTTTCCTTCTGCATATAGACTTCTTACCAATGGGATATCAAAGGTGGAAGAGGTTTCAATATGGATATCATTTTTCAAAGCCTCATTCAATACAAAGCTGAAATGTGAGGACTTTGTACAATAACAATAGGTGTATTTTCCCTTATAATCATGGGCCTCCATCGCATTGCCAAAATAGGTTTTTGCGTTTTGGATACTTTCAGAAATCTTGGGCAAATAGGTCAATTTCAAAGGCGTTCCATAGGTCTCGATGATTTCCATCAAGTTGACACCATTGAATAAAAGTTCGTTGTTTTCAACACGAAACTCTTTGGTTGGAAAATCAAAGGTTTGTTGAATAAGATCGATGTATCGATTCATTAGCCGATGCTGTTTTTGAATGAGTTGAAAGTACTTGCAAAAATTGAACAATAATGGCGGATTTCAAATGAAAAAAGGACAAAACCTAACGGAATTGCCCTTGCTGATAATTTCAATTAATGATTGTTCGAGGTTTATGCTTTAATACCCATTGATGTGGCCAAAAGAGCTTGTTCTGCCAAAAATCGTTTTTTATTGGAAATCAACTGATTAAGAGAGGACTTAAACTGCAGCTCTTTATCCAATAATAAATGGATGGAATTCAATAGATTATCCACTTCCTTCACTTTATTTTTTGGGAATAAAAAGTAAAATGATTTCTCTTGGGAAGAATAATTGACTTCCAACCAGGACTTTGCTCCTAATCGGACCAAAGATTTGAACAAAGGCATCATAAAACCATAAGAAGTCTCGAATCGACATATTCCCTGCATGTACTCTCCGGACTCCTGAAAATAAAATTTCATCAATTCTTTGGAAGGATTGGATTGTAGAAATTTTGGGTCAGACTGTATCGTCCAGACACCAAAGGTCGAAGCTTGAGATAGGGAATTCAATGCGCTCATTTTCTTTTTGGTTTTGATTAATGCTTCAAAGGTAAATCATTTTTTCATATTTCCTATATTCCCTATCTATTATATAGGGTTATAGAGAAAATTTTTTCCACAAGCCCTTTTGGTTAGTTTTGTTGGCATAAACCCAATTCAATTTTTAGAAAAGCCCATGAGAAATATCAAACTAGTAGAAGTACGATCTGAATTAGCAGCTGGAACAAGAGGAGCCAGCTTAGGCGTAGATGCTTTGAAAGTGGCTTCTTTGGATAAAAAGTCCGATTTCTTCACGCAATTTGATCCGATTCATGTCCAAGACGCCAACAATTACCTTTGGAAAGGCAACAAGTTTAGCCATGCTAAATACATTGACGGAGTCTATCAGGTACTTAAAAATGTGTACAGTACTGTTGAATCACTCCGAATAGAAAAAACATTTCCAATAATCCTGGCCGGAGATCACTCAACAGCCGCAGGAACAATCATGGGAATCAAAGCAGCAGATCCTAATTTAAGATTGGGAGTGATTTGGATAGATGCCCATGCAGATTTCCATACCCCCTATACCACACCGTCCGGAAACATGCACGGTATGCCTCTGGCCATGGTTTCTCAGCTAGACAATCTGGATTGCCTGGAAAACCAACCTGATGAAGAAACGATTTTATATTGGGAAAGAATCAAAAAAATCGGAGGAGATCAACCGAAAATCGACCCGAAAGACATTGTTTTTATTTCGGTCCGTGATACTGAAAAACCAGAGGATTATTTGATTCAAAAATATGGAATCACCAATTTCAAAACTGACCAAGTTAGAAAAGAAGGGATTACCTCTATTGCGAACCAAACCCTGGAAATATTAAAGGATTGCGATCAAATTTATATTTCATTCGATGTAGACAGTTTGGATAGTTCAATTTCCGTAGGAACAGGTACTCCAGTTCCGGATGGTTTGACAGTGGAAGAGGCGATCAAGTTAAATGCTGAATTGATCAAGGACAAACGAGTTTGCTGCTGGGAGATCGTAGAGGTCAACCCCACTCTAGACACAGAAAACACCATGGCTGAAAATGCTTTTGAGGTATTGGAAGTCACCACGAAATCTTTGGTAGACAACTTCTGATAGAAATTCAGATTCATAAAAAAAATTCTTTGCGTACCTTCGCGTTCTTTGCGGTCAAAAAGCCGGTAATAATCATGAATATCCAAGAAAACATCATTCAAGGCATCCAACTGGCCTTTCAAAATATATTTAATCACGATCTTTCTCTAGATCAAATCAGTCTTGCACCTACCAGAAAGGAATTTGAGGGCACTTACACCTTTGTTGTTTTTCCTTTTCTAAAAGTCTCCAGAACTACTCCTGAAAACACAGCCAATCAAATCGGTGAATATTTAAAGGAGAATGTTGCAGAGGTTGCAGATTTCAATGTGGTGAAAGGCTTTTTGAATCTGGTTTTGAATGAGAATTCCTGGCTGGATATTTTTGCAAAAATCTATGCAAACCCAAATTTTGGTCAATTGCCTGCAAATGGCCAAAAAGTAATGGTGGAATATTCTTCCCCCAATACCAACAAGCCTTTGCACCTAGGCCATCTTAGAAATAACTTCTTGGGCTATTCAGTTGCGGAAATCCTCAAAGCGAATGGCTACGAAGTTACCAAAGCCAATTTGGTCAATGACCGCGGAATTCACATTTGTAAATCCATGGTGGCTTACCAACGCTTTGCAAATGGCGAAACTCCAGAATCCTCCGGCTTGAAGGGAGATCATTTGGCTGGGAAATATTATGTCCTTTTTGATCAGGAATATAAAAAGCAAATCAAGGAATTGATGGCTGAGGGTCAGACAGAGGAAGAAGCTAAGAAAAACGCTCCTATTCTTTTGGAAGCTCAGGAAATGCTTCGTAAGTGGGAAGCCAACGATGAGGCTATCGTATCCCTTTGGAAACAAATGAACGGATGGGTTTATGAAGGTTTCGATGCGAGTTATAAGCGCATGGGCGTTGATTTTGATAAAACCTATTACGAATCCAACACCTATTTATTAGGAAAAGACATAGTAGAAGAAGGGTTGAAAAAAGAAGTCTTCTTCAAAAAAGATAATGGTTCAGTCTGGGTAGATCTGACACCAGAAGGGCTGGACGAAAAATTGGTTCTTCGTGGGGATGGTACATCTGTTTACATCACTCAGGATATGGGAACCGCAGACTTGAAATACGATGATTTCAAAATAGACAAGTCTGTATATGTAGTTGGAAATGAACAAGATTATCACTTTGATGTTTTGTTTAAAATCATGCAAAAACTAGGTCGTCCTTATGGTCCGGGTCTGTATCACCTTTCTTACGGAATGGTAGACTTGCCAACCGGGAAAATGAAATCCCGTGAGGGCACCGTAGTGGATGCCGATGACTTGATGCAAGAGATGGTGGATACAGCCGCTGCTCACACCAAAGAATTGGGAAAAATCGAAGGATTCACTCCTGAGCAGGCCACTGAACTGTATGAAATCTTGGGCTTGGGAGCGTTGAAATATTTCCTGTTGAAAGTGGATCCTAAGAAGAGAATGCTTTTCAACCCACAGGAATCCATCGAATTCCAAGGAAATACCGGTCCATTCATCCAATATTCTCATGCTCGAATCGCATCCATTTTGAGAAAAGCCGATCAATTGGGAGTGGATTACACCAACTTTGATGGTAAAGGAATCGAAAAAGTAGAAGAATCTGAATCTTCTTTGATTTTCCTACTCAATGATTTTGAAAAGAAAATCAAGCAAGCCGGAGATGATTATTCTCCATCCATTTTGGCTCAATATCTCTTCGATTTGGCTAAGGAATACAACCGTTTTTATGCAGATTTACCTATCTTCAATGAAAATGACCCCGCAATCCTAGCCTTCCGAGTTGCGCTTTCTGCTTTGACTGCCAAAACAATCAAGAAAGGAATGAGTTTGCTAGGTATAGCGGTACCTGAACGAATGTAATCATGAAAAATTTAGCCTTTTTAGTACTTATTTTAGTTTCATTTGCCTGCGGTAAAACTTTGGAAAGACCCGAGGATTTGCAGGCAGGAATGTTTTCTTTAACCTCAAACAAAATGGAAAGCAGCTTTTATGATTTCAAATTGAAGGACTTGGATGGCAAAGAAATTGATTTCAGCCAATACAAAGGAAAAAAAGTCCTTTTAGTCAACGTAGCTTCCAAATGCGGCTATACTCCACAGTACGAAGCCTTGCAGGAATTGTATGAGAATTATGGAGAAAAGATGGAAATTCTAGCCTTCCCAGCGAACAATTTTGGAGGCCAGGAACCGGGTTCCAATGAGGAAATCAAGGAATTCTGTACTGAGAACTATGGGGTAACTTTCCCTGTATTTGAAAAAATCTCAGTGAAAGGTTTCGATAAACATCCATTGTACAGATGGCTTTCTGATGAAAAATTGAATGGATGGAACAATCAGGAACCTACCTGGAATTTCTGTAAATATTATGTGAATGAAAATGGAGAATTGATGAAATTCTTTCCATCTGCAGTTGCTCCATTGGATGAAGAAATCCTAGAGATTGTTGGAGCATAAATCAAGTCTATTAGTGAAACAAAAAATAGCAACAAAAAAAGAAGCCTGGCTGCACGCAGTCAGGCTTCGTACTTTGCCTTTGGCTTTAGCGAGCATTTTTGCAGGTTCTTTCCTAGCAGCCTGGATGGGTGAATTCAGATGGGAAATATTGCTTTTGGCATCGTTGACGACCATTTTTTTACAAATCCTTTCCAATCTCTCCAACGACTATGGAGACACAGTTCATGGAGCTGATTCAGCTGAAAGACAAGGTCCCGTCAGAGCTGTTCAATCAGGTTTGATTTCTCTCAAGGAAATGAAAAATGGCATGTATCTTTTTGGTGCTTTGTCTCTAGTTTCCGGTTTGCTTTTGCTATTTGTAGCCGTTCAGGATTGGGTTCTATTTGGTGTTTTCTTGGCATTGGGACTAGCTGCAATTTGGGCTTCTATTTCTTATACCTCTGGTAAAAACCCTTATGGATATGCAGGTTTAGGGGATATTTCAGTATTTATATTCTTCGGACTACTAGGTGTTTTGGGCACCTATTTCTTGCATACGTTAAGCTTCGAACCATTAGCTTTAGGGATAGCTGTTGCATTGGGTCTTTTCAGTGCAGCGGTATTGAATATCAATAATATCAGAGATATAGAATCTGATGTAAAAGCCGGTAAAAGATCTATTCCCGTTCGAATTGGAAGAACAAAGGCTGTTCGCTACAATTGGTTCCTAATCCTTGGTGGAAACGCAATTCTCTTAGGGTTTGCCATTTTTACAGGAGCATATTTCAGCTTATTGGCTTTAATTCCGGGAATCTTAATGATTAAAGTCGGAAAGGGAGTTCAAGACGCTAAAAGTTCTCAGGAAACTGACCCTTTCCTTAAAAAGATGGCTATGAGTACTTTGCTTTGGGTGATCCTTTTTGGAGTTGGATTGCTTCTTTGAGCAAAAGGTGATAAAAGTCCTTTTTTGGTCTGTATTTTATGCTAATTTGGCATAAGCAAAAACATTTTTAACCATGACAAAAGTATTAGTCCCTTTCGATTTCTCAGAACAGGCACAATATGCCCTTGATTTTACCACTGCACTAGCTGAAACTGTTGACAATGTTCAGATTGAAGTGCTTCATGTAATGGAAATCCCTCCGCTAGATACCATGGGCACCATGGGCGGAGGTGTAGAGTATCCTGATTATGAAAACCAGATATATTTCATCGAACTCACCAAAGTCAAGAAAAAGCAAATGGCTGAGTTGGAGGAAAAATACCAAGGCAAAAAATTCAGTCTTAACACCAAGATTGTTTTCGGGAATGCATATCAAGGAATCAGCCAGTCCATTTCTGAAGAGAGCCCTGACATCGTTGTAATGGGTTCGAAGGGAGCATCAGGAATCGAGGAAGTATTGATCGGCTCAAATACTGAAAAAGTTGTCAGGAATTCTAAATGCCCTGTTTTGACTATCAAATCTTCTGTAAAACCTGGAGATGTTGACAAGATAGTTTTTGCGAGTGACTTCCGGGATGATTCAGATGAAACTGTCAAAAACATCAAGAGTCTTCAGAAATTATTCAATGCAGAACTATACTTAGTCAACGTCAATACTCCGGGAAGTTTTGAGACAACCAGGGATTCAATCTCTCGAATCAAGCACTTTGTCAAAAAGTATGAATTTGAAAATGTAAAAGCAGAAATCTATAATTCCACATCTGAAGAATCTGGAATTATTGAATTTGCAGAAGATATAGACGCGGAAATGATTGCTATGGCCACTCATGGTCATACAGGCTTCTTGCATTTGATTACAGGAAGCATAGCCGAAGATGTCGTCAACCATGCCAAAAGGATGGTTTGGACTTTCCGAGCCAAGTAAATCTCCTTAAATTGCCTGCTGAACGCAGGCTTTTTTATTACAAGAACATGGGAAGAAAAAACAACGATTGGAAGAAAAGAGATGGAGTGGTTTACTCCACCAGTGATGATTTTGACTATAGCTATGACTCAGATGAAGATCAAGAAACTCTCCCCCCTTCTCAGCAAAAGCTTAAAGTGATGTTGGACAAAAAAGCCAGAGGTGGTAAGCAGGTGACTTTGGTGGATGGCTTTGTAGGTACAGAGGATGATCTAAAAGAGCTGGGAAAAATGCTTAAGACCAAATGTGGCGTGGGAGGCTCTGCGAAAGATGGTGAAATCCTGATCCAAGGAGATCATCGGGACAAGGTCGTCCAAGTGCTTCAAAGCGCCGGATACCAAGCGAAAAAATCAGGAGGCTAATTCATAAAGTGACATAAAAAAGGCTGTCAGTTTTAATTCTGACAGCCTTTTTTATGCTCAAGGTTGACTTATTTCGAGTTTTTAAGAAGAAAACTAATTCCGATAATACCACCCAAAATCAAAACAAAGAGACCAATTGAAAAAGGATTCGCAAAGTTGACTGTCCAGCCCATCATTCTGTTTCTCTTAGGTGGCATCAGGCGTTTATCTTCGTGATTGAAGTAAAAAATCCCCCAGATCCAATTATCCGGATTTTGGTGACTCTCTCTCAATTGCTGTTTAGTTAACTTTTCGGAACTCATTTTCAAGAACTTTTTCCTAGAGAAAAATAACGAATTTTTTAATCCAAGACTCCTTACTGCCAAATTAATTACCGTAAAAAGAAGCTTAAGCTTGGATGTTTTATTTCACTTGTTAACTTTGTCGCAAGAAATGAAAAACAACGCACTACATAGTATTTTTTCTACAACAGGCCATCAAAGGCATATGTTGCATCATTTCCATCATTCCTCTTGAGAGGAATATTTTTACACACCCATCCGGTGACGCCGATGACAGGGATTCGGCCTTTCACCAAAATTTTATTCAGCCTTTATTACTTCTTAGCGTAACTTGCTATCATGGAAAAAATAATCCGTATTGCCGTCCAAAAAAGCGGTAGACTATCCGATGACTCACTAAGCCTTATCAAAGAATGTGGCATCAAATTTTACAATGGAACAGGGAAACTCAAATCCACTTCCACCAACTTTCCCATTGAATTTTTATTTCTCAGAGATGATGATATTCCGGGCTATGTAGCTGACGGAGTAGCTGATTTGGGAATAGTTGGAGAAAATGAACTGGTCGAAAAAGACAAGGATGTCCTAGTTTTGAAAAAATTGGGATTCTCCAAATGCCGCCTTTCACTGGCGATTCCAAAAGGTCAAAATTATCCGGGAATAGAATATTTTGAAGGAAAAAACATTGCCACCTCCTACCCTAAAATCCTAGGAGACTACCTCAAATCCCAAAACATCAACGCGGAAATCCATGAAATTTCAGGTTCTGTGGAGATAGCTCCGAGCATTGGTCTTGCTGAAGGGATTTGCGATATCGTCAGTTCAGGTTCCACCTTGATGATGAACGGATTGAAAGAAGTGGAAGAGATTTTCAAATCCGAAGCAGTTCTGATTTCCAATCAGGAATTGGCTGACTGGAAAAAGGAGATTGTAGAAAAGCTTTTGTTCAGAATGAATGCAGTTCAAAAAGGAAAAAGCAACAAATATGTCCTTTTGAATGCTCCCAATGAATCCATTGAGAAAATCATTAGCTTGATCCCGGGTATGAGGAGCCCTACTATACTCCCATTGGCGCAGGAAGGCTGGTCTTCGGTACATTCAGTATTGAGCGAAGATCAATTCTGGGAAAATATCGAAGAATTGAGAGCCGCTGGAGCAGAAGGAATTTTAGTGATTCCTATTGAAAAAATGGTGATTTGATAGACCCTAAAAGCAAAGAATCATGAAAATGCTTGTCAACCCAGGCGAATCATCCTGGAAAAAAGAACTGGCTAGACCGGTTTTCAAAACAAAGGCAATCAATAAAATTGTCAAGCCCATCCTTCGAAAAGTTAAAAAGAACGGCGATAAGGCACTTTTTAAATTTGCTCATGAATACGATCATGTAGATTTGGATTCTCTTTTGGTAGAAGAAGTTGAAATTCAGGCTGCGGCGGCTGCCTTGTCTCTTGAATTGAGACAAGCTATCCAAACTGCTAAAAACAACATAGAAAAATTCCATGCTGCTCAATCAACACCTGAGCTGATCGAAGAGGTCATGCCAGGGGTAGTTTGTCGCAGGAAAAGCATGCCTATTCAAAAGATCGGGCTTTATATTCCTGGAGGAACTGCTCCTCTTTTCAGCACGGTTTTGATGCTAGGGGTTCCTGCAAAACTAGCCGGATGTAAAGAGATCGTTCTCTGTACTCCTCCAAATCGGGAAGGAAAAATCCACCCAGCTATTCTGTACACTGCAGAATTGATCGGAATTACCAAAATCATCAAATCAGGTGGTGCCCAGGCTGTTGCTGCATTGACTTTTGGAACCGAATCAGTTCCCGCAGTGGATAAAATTTTCGGTCCTGGAAACCAGTTTGTGACAGCCGCCAAGCAAATGGCCACCAAATATGGTGTTGCTATCGATATGCCAGCTGGTCCTTCAGAGGTTTTGGTGTATGCTGATGAAACCGCCAATCCATCTTTCGTGGCAGCTGATTTACTTTCTCAAGCCGAACACGGAGTTGATTCTCAAGTGGTTTTAGTAAGCCCTACAGAAAAAGTAGCAAAGAAGGTTAAAAAGGAAGTAGAAAAGCAATTGGATGAGCTTCCTCGAAAAGAC
The DNA here is from genome assembly GCF_026652115.1 of Algoriphagus sp. PAP.12. Lineage (GTDB taxonomy): Bacteria > Bacteroidota > Bacteroidia > Cytophagales > Cyclobacteriaceae > Algoriphagus. Next base: position 306,796 of record NZ_JAPPSQ010000003.1, read on the forward strand.
ATTGCTCATAAGGCCCTGAAAAACTCAGTGGCGGTTGTGATGGAAGATCCTCAGATGGCCATTGATTTGATTAACTTCTATGCCCCTGAGCACTTGATCATCAGTGTAGCAAATGAGGAAGAAGTAGTCGAACAAATTGTTAATGCTGGTTCAGTATTCATTGGAAATTTCACTCCGGAATCTGCCGGTGACTATGCCTCAGGAACCAACCACACCTTACCAACCTATGGTTATGCAAGAAACTACAGTGGAGTTTCCTTGGACTCTTTTGTCAAGAAAATCACCTACCAGAAAATCAGCCCTGAAGGCTTGAAAACTTTGGGCCCAGTAGTGGAAGTCATGGCCGAAAATGAACTTCTGGAAGCACACAAGAACGCAGTAACCGTTCGTCTTAATTATTTGAAAAAGAACAAATTATGAGCTTTGATCTAAATTCATTATTAAGACCACACATTGCTCAACTTCAGCCTTATACATCGGCAAGAGATGAGTATACTGGCAAAGAAGGAGTGTTCTTGGATGCAAATGAAAATCCCTATGGATCTGTGACTGATGCGGAGTTCAATCGTTACCCAGATCCTTACCAAAGTGCATTGAAGGAAAAGATCGCAACCATCAAAAATGTAAGGCCCAGCCAGATATTTCTGGGAAATGGTTCTGATGAAGCAATTGATCTTTTATACCGTGCATTTTGCAGACCGGGAATAGACAATGTGATTCTTCTACCTCCTACTTACGGAATGTATGAGGTGAGCGCATCCATAAATGATGTCGAAACCAGAAAAGTCTCTTTGACTTCGGACTTCCAACTACAGACGGAAAAAATTTTTGATCAAATCGATTCCAATACCAAAATCATCTTTGTTTGTACCCCAAATAATCCAAGTGGAAACAAAGTAAACAGGGCTGATGTTTTGTTGCTTTTGAAACAATTCAATGGCTTGGTAGTCGTAGATGAGGCATACATTGATTTCAATGATGAGCCTAGCTTTACTACCCATTTGGACGAATATCCCAATCTTTTGGTGATGCAGACCTTTTCTAAAGCTTGGGGCTTGGCTTCCTTGCGTTTGGGGATGGCTTTTGCTTCAGAAGAGTTGATCAAGATTCTGAATAAGATCAAACCTCCCTACAATATTTCCGGACTAACTCAGGATACAGTTCTTGAGGCCTTGGGAAATCAGGACAAGGTGGAAAAAATGATTCTGGAGATTCTAAAGGAAAGAGAGTATCTCCAATCTGAATTGGAAAAGCTTGATTTTGTCAAAAAAATTCATCCTTCTCAAGCCAATTTCCTTTTAATTCAGGTTCCTCAAGCTACTCAGGTCTACAATGATTTGATTGATCAAAAAATCATCGTCCGAAACAGAGCAAAAGTTCTTCTCTGTGAGGATTGTCTGAGAATCACTGTTGGGACGAGAGAGGAAAACACCGCCTTTTTAAAAGCTCTACAAGCTGTAGTCAAACCTATTCAACCATGAAAAAGAAAGTATTATTTATAGATCGCGACGGAACGATCATCAAAGAACCACCTACTGATTATCAAGTAGATAGCCTTGAAAAACTGGAGTTTATCCCCAAGGTGATATCCAATTTGAGAAAGATTGCTGAGGAATTGGACTATGAATTGGTGATGGTCACCAATCAAGATGGATTGGGAACAGATTCATTTCCTGAAAAGGACTTTTGGCCAGCCCAGTTTAAGATGCTGAAAACCCTAGAGCAGGAAAACATTTTCTTCACTGAAATTCATATTGACAAGACCTTTGAACATGAAAATGCTGAAACCAGAAAACCAAGAACAGGTCTTTTGACCCAGTATTTCTCTGAAGAATATGATTTAGCAAATTCATTTGTGATCGGCGATCGAGTAACTGACATTCAATTGGCTGACAATTTGGGTTCTAAAGCGATTTTCGTTGGTGATTTTCAGGAATCAGCCAGCTTCTCCACCAAGGATTGGGACGAGATTTATTCATTTCTAAAAATGCCTCCTCGAAAGGCTGAAGTGAAAAGAACCACTTCTGAAACTGACATCCATATCAATTTGAACCTGGATGGGTCTGGTCAATGCAAGATCAAAACAGGCTTACATTTCTTTGATCACATGTTGGAGCAATTGGGTAAGCATGGATCTACTGATTTGGAAATCACTGTCAACGGGGATCTGCATATCGATGAGCATCACACGATAGAGGATACCGCTTTGGCTTTGGGTGAAGCTTATTTGAAAGCACTGGGAGATAAAAAAGGAATCTATCGCTATGGATTCTTGCTTCCGATGGATGATGTTCTCGCTCAGGCTGCCATCGATTTTGGTGGAAGACCTTGGCTGATGTGGGAAGCGGATTTTAAGCGTGAAAAAGTCGGTGATATGCCAACCGAAATGTTTTATCATTTCTTCAAATCTTTCTCAGATACCGCTAAATGCAACTTAAATATCAAAGCAGAAGGGGCGAATGAACATCATAAAATCGAGGCTATTTTCAAAGCATTGGCACGCGCAATCAAAATGGCAGTCCAAAGAGATCCTCGAAACATCAACCAGCTACCAAGCACCAAGGGAGTTCTTTAAATCTTAAAGTTTGTTAAATCAGGGGTTTAGGAAGTTTTTGAAAGAAAACATTTTCTTTACCCCTTATTTTTTTGTTTATTTAGGTATGCTACGAAAAATAAGTAAACCGACTTTTATCCTCCTATTTTTTTGGATAACCTCCTGTGCCTCTGATCTATTTCAAGCTGAAGACCTATTTTATCAAAAACAATATGAAGCAGCTATTTCAGAGCTTAATAAATATTTGTTTTTGCATGTCACTGATGTGAAAGCTCTTCATCTTAGAGCTCGTTCTTATGAAGAATTGGGAAAAATGGATGAAGCAATCGAAGACTACGAAAAAATCCTTTCAATAGACGGCAATTATGCTCAAGCAATGGCAGGAATAGGCAAAATCTATTTTAATGAAAAGGAATATGAAAAAGCCGAATTAATCCTATTAAGGGCAGCTAAAACAGACCCTGCAGATTATGAAATTCTTTTTTTAACAGGAAGAGCTCTCCTTCAGAACCAGGATTATAAACTAGCAAACAATTTCTTCGAGAGAGCAAAAGAAATCAATGATGATGACCCTGAAATATACTTTTATCAGGGAATGGCCCGAGCATATATTGGTGATGCTTATGGTTGCGCTGGTTCCTTTAATATGTACGTAAGCAAACAACCAGACAATATGGTAGCGGTTTACAATCGAGGTTTTGCCTACATGCACTTAGGATATTTAGAATGGGCCCTGGAAGATTTTGACAACGTGTTAAAGAAAAACCCAACTCATATGGAAGCTTTGGCGAAAAAAGGCATTTGCATGGCTAAGTTGGGAGATTCAGATGGCTGTAATTACATACAAAGGGCTGCGAATATGGGTTCTGATTATGCCCAAAGCAATTTGGATATCTGTTCTTAAAGCAACCTTTCCTTGAGAGCCTGTTTGTAATTCGGGATAGCTTTTGGGCTAAGCCCCAGAAACAAATAGGGCTCGATCAATTCCAATTCCATCAAATGGAAAACCCCATTAATTTCAACACCGTCTACTCTTGCATATAGCGTATTTTCGGCAAATTCCCTCATGATTTTTTTAGCAGATTCTAGCATTGAATCAGAAGGCTGCATTTCTTGTATGGATCCTCCAAAATAATGCTGAACTCTAAAATCTTCTTGGGCTGGAGTTTTCAATACTGCATGCGAAAAAACCCCATTAAAGAAAAGAAGAGAGTACTCTCCTACTTCTGCGACTTCAGGTACAAAGGGCTGCACCAAAAATGCCTCATCTTTCAATAATTTTGTGATTTTTCCCTCATACTGGGACAGTTCAGAAATGGGGATTTTAAAGGTATTCTTCGCTCCGCCACTCACTAAGGGCTTGACAACCACCGTATCAGATTCTACGCTTATCGCAGCTTCATTAAGATCACCTTTTTGGGTAATTATTTTTCCAGCAATTGTTGGAATCCCACGTTCCTGAATTTCCAATAAATAGGCTTTGGAACTATTCCAACGAATTGTATCCAGGTCATTCATCACAGGAATCCCTAAGCCTTTCATTTTTTCGATCCATTCCAGAAACTCAGGATAATAATCGAAGTAATCCCAAACTGATTTGATCAATAAACAGGAAAACCTTTCCCAATCGACCTTTGGGTCTGACCAAGGAACTATCTGGTTTTCAATCTCTAATTCTGTTAGGATAGATGATAATATTTCATCTTCATTGACTGTATTGGCATCATAGGCCCCAACGGAAACATATGAAACAATGGCTACTCTAGGGTTCATAACAAATTTTTTCCAAATGTACTCTTTCGCTAAAAATTGCAAAGCCATTCTTCAAATACCATCAGGAAACCTTACTTTTGGACTTTCACCCAAAATATGGACCACAGAAAACTCGTTATCATCCCCACCTACAATGAGATCGAAAACATCTCAGACATGATCCAAACTGTGATGGATCTGGAGGGTAATTTTGAACTTTTGATCATAGATGACGGATCTCCTGATGGTACAGCCAAAGTTGTCATCGATCTTCAGGACAAGTTTCCTGATAGACTTCATTTGGTTCAAAGAAAGGCTAAATTAGGATTAGGAACAGCCTATATCAATGGTTTCAAATGGGCTTTAAGAAAAGGCTATGATTATATCTTCGAGATGGATGCCGATTTCTCCCATGATCCTAATGACTTGATCAAACTTTATAAAGCTTGTGCCGAGGAAGGCTTTGACATGAGTATCGGTTCACGCTACATTACAGGAGTCAATGTGGTCAATTGGCCGATGGGACGTGTTTTAATGTCCTATTTTGCTTCAGTTTATGTGAAATTCATCACTGGACTTCCTATCAAAGATGCCACAGCAGGTTTCAAATGCTACCACAAATCAGTTCTTCAGGGCATCAATTTGGATGAAATCCGATTTATAGGCTATGCTTTCCAGATTGAGATGAAATTTACCGCCTGGAAATTGGGATTCCAGATCAAAGAAGTTCCGATCATTTTTACTGACCGAACCAAAGGAACTTCAAAAATGAGCAAAGGAATCTTTAAGGAGGCTGTTTTTGGAGTGATTTGGATGAAAGTCAAAAGTATCTTCTCCCCTTACCGAATCAATCAAAGCGAATCGATTGAATTGGATTCACCCTTGAAATAACCAAGACAGGGATCCATAGCACTGCCGCTGTCAAAGCTGCAATCCCAATATTGATTGCAATAAAAATTGGCCAGTTCCAGTCGATAGGAACATAGCTCATATAGTAGCTTTCTTGATCAAGCGGGATCAAATGGAATAAGTCTTGCAGAATCCCAAAACCAAGTCCAATCGCATTCCCTATTAACAATCCTCTCCCCAGAATTCGCATTCCATTCCAGAAGAAAATCTTGCGAATCTGCTGATTTCTAGCACCAAGAGCCTTCAAAAGGCCTATCATTTGGGTCCGCTCCATGATGAGGATAAATAAGATTGCCGCCATATTGAAAATGGCTACGAATCCGATCAAGCCTATAAATACGTAGACGTTTGTATCCAAAAGCTTGAGCCAATCGAAGATCTCCAGAAATTTATCCTGCGAGTCGATCAGTTTTAGATCTAGATCCAAGTTTTCTTCAATGGTCTCAAAAACCTTTCGAGTTGGCTTTTTATTCACAAAAATCTCTAAGCCACCGATTTCATCTTTTGCCCACCCATTCAGGTTACGGATAGTCTGCAACTCCCCAATGATGATTTTTTCATCAAAATTTTCGAGATAGGTCTCATAAATCCCAACAAGTTCTACTCTTCTATACCTAGGCGGATCTTGTACGAAATAAAGAATAATCCGATCTCCTACTTTCAATTGAAGTCGATTGGCAATCACCGAACTAACCATTAATTCATTGGATGTTCCTTCCTCTGGAATCCGGATCAACCTGCCTTCTTTGAGGTAATTTTTAAAAGTCAGAGTATCAAAGTCTTGCCCCACTCCTTTCATCAACACTCCTTCTACTTCCTGATCTCCTTTGATCAAAGCGGCCTTATGGGCAAAAGATTGAACCCGTTCAATCACGGGAATTTGGCTGTAATTTTGTACAAAGTCGCTCTGAAGGGAAAAAGGGCTTTCTTCAAAAGCATTGCTCATAGTAAAACGCTGTACCTGATATTGACCTGTAAAGCCATATACCTTGTTTGCAACTGTCTTTTGAAAACCTCCCAACACCATAAAAGAAAGTATTGACACTGCCAGGCCTAAAGCCAAACTGCCAACAGCAATCAAGTGGATCGTAGATGAAAATCCGCCTGTTTTTCTAAAACTGATTCTTTTGGCTATGAAATAGGAAAGGTTCAATGGAGTGATTTAATTTGTCCAATTACAGCGCAAAATAGCATGAAGCACATGAAAAACTTATTCTTAGTCATTTTTTTGAGCGCCTTTTTAGGTCTCTTTGGATTGTTTAATTCTCAAACTCAAGGCCAAATCATCATGGGTGATGAGAGACCTGAGCTCTATCTCCCTATGCTTCAAGGGAAAAGAGTTGGAATCGTAGCCAATCAAACATCCATTATGCCCCAAAAGGAAAATAAACATAGTGTGGACTTTTTGTTGGAGCAGGGAGTTGATCTCAAAAAAGTATTCGTTCCCGAGCATGGATTCCGTGGTACTGCTGACGCTGGAGAAAAAGTAGATAACAGCGTGGATCAAAAGACTGGATTGCCTATCGTTTCACTTTATGGTAAAAACAGAAAACCTACTGCAGCTCAGGTTCAGGATCTAGATGTCATCCTTTTTGACTTGCAAGACGTAGGAGTTAGATTTTATACTTACATCTCCACCATGCATTACATCATGGAAGCTGCAGCTGAAAATGGCAAAAAGGTAATCATTTTTGATCGACCCAATCCAAATGGAGACTACATCGCTGGACCGATTTTAAAGCCAGGCTTTGAGAGTTTTGTTGGAATGCATCCAATCCCGGTTGTGCATGCCTTGACTGTTGGAGAATTGGCACAAATGATCAATGGAGAAAAGTGGCTTAAAGGAGGAAAAACCTGTGAATTGGAGATTATTCCAATGGAAAACTGGACCCATACCACCAGTTATGCGATTCCCGTAAAACCTTCTCCAAACCTTCCGAACGATCTTTCTATCAGATTATATCCAAGTACTTGCTTGTTTGAGGGAACCGTGATTTCATTGGGAAGAGGTACCTATTTTCCTTTTGAGGTTTACGGATACCCAGATCCCAAATTCGGCGATTTCACATTCACTCCGGTTAGTATTGATGGGATGTCTAAAACCCCTCCTCATCAAGATAAGCTTTGTTACGGAAGGGATTTGAGAGGAGAATCGATGGACCATCAATTCACCTTAGAGTATCTGATGGAAGCATATCAAAAGTCTGGGATGAAAGAGAAGTTCTTCAACAACTACTTCAATACGCTTTTGGGAACAGATGAAATCAAAAAAGCAATGCTTTCAGGTAAATCAGGTCAGGAAATAGAGCAATCTTGGAAATCCGGAATTGAGGCTTACAAAGTCATGAGGAAAAACTACTTGATTTACCCTTAATCTCCTGATCACTATAGTTTTACCTTCAATAGAATACACCATTATGTCAAATAAGAATTTGAAAATCATCTATATGGGAACGCCTGAGTTTGCGGTTCCTTCCTTAGATAAATTAGTAGAAAATGGTTGGAATGTAGTGGCTGTAATAACCGCTCCTGACAAACCTAAAGGAAGAGGCCAGAAACTCATTCCTTCTCCTGTCAAAGAAGCCGCTTTAAAGCATGAGATTCCCGTATTACAACCTACCAATTTAAAGTCTCCAGAATTTTTGGATGAACTGAAGTCCTACCAGGCAGATCTTCAGATTGTGGTAGCTTTTAGGATGCTTCCTGAAGTGGTTTGGAGTATGCCTCCTATGGGCACTTTCAACCTTCACGCATCATTGCTACCAAATTATAGAGGTGCAGCTCCCATCAATTGGGCGATTATTAATGGTGAAAAAGAAACGGGAGTTACTACCTTTTTCTTAAAGCATGAAATTGATACCGGATCAATCATTCATCAGGAGAGAACTCCTATCCTACCAGAAGAAAGTTTGGGTGAGGTATATGAAAAATTGATGAATATCGGCTCTGAATTAGTTGTCAAAACAGTTGAAGACATTGCCAAAGGAGAAGTCAAGCCACTTCCTCAAGACGAAAGCAAGGCGCTTCATCATGCTCCGAAGATCTTCAAAGAGACCTGTAAAATAGACTGGGAAAACTCTGCCGAATCCATCCATAATTTGGTGAGAGGACTTTCTCCTTACCCTGCCGCCTGGACTGAATTAGAAGGAAAAGTCTGTAAAATCTACCAGTCCAAAGTATTTAAGACTGACCTTTCAAGTATCCCAGGAAAGATCTATTCTGACGAAAAAACATATTTGAGAATGGGAACCTCATCCGGACAGTTGGAAATTTTGGAACTTCAATTGGAAGGTAAGAAAAGGATGAAAACTGAAGATTTTCTACGTGGCTATAAGTTCAGCTAATCTTTTAAAATACATATTTTTGTACTTTATATTTTTGACTGTTCTCTATTTTTTAGAACTTGTCTTCTGATTTACAAACTTTTACACTCTATGAAAAAGATAAACACTTTGATATTGCTTCTACTTTTTTCTTTAACCTTTGAGGCAGAAGCACAATTCATCAAAAAAATCCAAAAAGCAGCTGAAAGAGGGGCGCAAAATGCAATAGAAAAACGCGCTGAAAAAGAGGCTGAGAAGATGGTCCAGAAGCAACTTGAAAAACAGTTGGGAAGTATCTATGGAACTGATGATGACGGAAACCCTGTAAATATTGACATGGAGTCCATTCTATCTGGAATGGGTGAAGATGTCGCCATTGCAGATGAGTATAATTTCCTTGGGTTTATGGTTCTCCAATTGGATGCAACTGAGAAAAATGGGAAGAAAGACGATCCAGTTTTCATCAAATCATTGATGGGATCAAGTACTGATTTTACAGGCATGGAAATTCAGGATCCTAAAAACCCTCAGGTCGTAACCACCATGGTATTTGACACTCCTAACCAGGCAAGTATAATGTTTATGGACAATGATGGCGAAAAGTCATCTTTTGCATACAAACTGGATCTAGATGGAATGACCGATATGACTGATGAGGAAATCGATCAAAACATGGAAGAAAAAGATGTGGTTTTAGAAAAAACCGGAAATACGAAAGATATCTTAGGCTATGCTTGCGAAGAATATCATGTAAAAAGCGAAGATGGGGAAGGCTATTATTGGACTACTACTGAACCTATAGATGGAGTAAATTCATTTTGGGGTATGAACAGCCCGTTCATCAAGCAAGGAGCACAGGAAAAATATCAAAAGCATTTCAAAGATATTCCGAATGGGAATTTCATGGAAATGACCTACACATCCACTGACGGATCCAAAGTCGACATGAAAGTCATTGAAATAGAACCTAATAGTCCCAAATCATTTACTTCGGCGGATTATCCCAACGTCATGCAAGCCATGAAACAGCAATAAAAACGAAAAAAGGAGGTGTTTCAACCTCCTTTTTTTATATCTAACTTATCAATCAAAAGCTTTTTTTAACCATCATACCCCAGTAAATTCAGGCTCAGCTATACAATGATGGAAATAATATTAATCGCTGCAGTCGCTAAGAATAGAGTTATTGGAAAAGGAAATGATCTTGTTTGGAAGCTCCCTGAGGATTTCAAAAGATTCAAGGCTATCACATCGGGAAACTATATCCTGATGGGAAGAAAGACTTTTGAATCACTTGGTAAACCTCTACCCAACCGAACTCACCTCGTCATCACTCGAGATTCAAGCTATTCGGTACCTGAAGGTCACCATATTTTCTCCTCCATAGAGGATGCGGTTACTTATGCTCAAAAAGCAGACGCTGGCAAATTATATGTCATCGGAGGTGGAGAAATCTACAAACAATCCCTCTCGATAGCGGATAAAATGAACCTCACAGAAGTAGACGCAGAGCCAGAAGGAGACACCTATTTCCCTGAATTCAGCAAAGAAAATTGGGAAGAAACCTTCAGAGAGTTTCATCCAGCAGATGAAAGGCATGAGTATTCATTTTCCTTTGTAGACTACGAAAAAGTGAAAAAATGAACACTTCCAAAGAGGTAATCTGGATTACTGGGGCATCTTCTGGAATCGGTGAAGCATGTGTTTATCTATTCAACTCAAACGGATATGAAGTCATTCTTTCGGCTAGAAATGAAAAAGAGTTGACTAGAGTCAAAGAAGCGTGCTCAAATCCCCAAAACGCTAAGATTCTACCTCTTGATCTTTCTCAAACGGATAAAGCAACTGATTTAGTCCAAGAGGCTGTTCAGCTTTTCGGAAAAGTCGATGTTCTATTGCATAACGGAGGAATCAGCCAACGGTCCTTGGTAACAGAAACTCAATTGGAAGTTGACAGAAAACTTATGGAAGTCAATTTCTTTGGCACTGTCGCTTTGACAAAGGCCATTCTCCCCTATTTCATAGAAAATAAAAAAGGTCACTTTGGAGTTGTAACTAGTCTAGTTGGTAAATTCGGAACCCCTTACCGATCTTCCTATGCCGCTTCAAAACATGCTCTGCATGGTTTTTTTGAATCATTAAGGGCTGAAAGTTCTGAAGACGGGATTCTGGTAACAATGATTTGTCCAGGCTTTATCAAGACCCAGGTTTCAGTCAATGCCTTGACTGGAGATGGCACTGCGCTGAACCAAATGGACGATGCACAAGCGAATGGAATGGATCCAAAAGATTGTGCCGAGCAAATTTTTTCAGCAATTCACAAACAAAAAGAAGAAGTATTGATTGGAGGTAAGGAAGTCTTTGGTGTTTATATCAAAAGATTCTTTCCTTCATTATTTACCAAATACTTAAAAAAAGCAAAAGTCAGATAATCATATGAAACTGATCAAAGCAGAAATCATAGCCATAGGAGACGAGCTCCTATATGGTCAAATCATGGATACCAATAGCCATTGGATCTCCCAACAATTGGATTTGAAAGGCGTAAAAGTCGCACATAAAACAACTGTCGGAGACAATAGGAATGATATCCTAGATGCTTTTTCGCAAGCTGAAAAGAGAGTCGATTTGATTCTAATCACAGGCGGTTTGGGCCCAACTCAAGATGATTTGACAAAGCCCCTAATGGCTGAATATTTTGACTGTCCCATCGTGGAAGTTCCGGAAGCGGTCGCCGCAATTACCGAGTTTTTCAAAAAAAGAGGAAGAGAAATGACTCCTTTGAATACGCTTCAAGGTCATCTTCCTGCTTGCTGTGAATATGTACCAAATCCAGCTGGAACAGCCCCAGGAATGTGGTTTGAAAGAAATGAAACCTATTGGATGTCTATGCCAGGAGTTCCTCATGAGATGAAGCGATTGATGAATGATTTTGTCTTACCAAAGCTTCCTGAGATTTTTGAGCTTCCTGTGATTTATCACAAAGTGGTCAAAACAGTAGGAATTGGTGAGAGTTGGTTGGCAGACTTAATTGCAGACTGGGAAAATGCGCTTCCGGAGCATATTCGTTTGGCATATCTGCCTTCTCTAGGACAGGTGAAATTAAGGCTAACAGCTTTTGGAACTAATCTCATTGAACTTCAGGATCAGGTAGAGCAACAGATCAGCTTAATTTTCCCAAGAATTGGTAAATATGTTTTCGGATACAATGGAGAAACCCTCGAAACAGCCATTGGAAAGCTTTTGAAGAAAAGCGGGAAAACCCTAGCTTTGGCAGAGAGCTGTTCCGGAGGATATATTTCCCATTTGATTACCTCAGTCCCTGGGAGCAGCAATTATTTCCAAGGTTCTATCGTCCCATACCACAATCAATTCAAGCAGGAAATATTGGGAGTAAAGGCCGAAACATTGGAAAAATATGGAGCGGTCAGTGAAGAAACGGTTCATGAAATGTCTGAAGGGGTTCGTGAAATTTTCCATTCAGATTTTGGACTAGCTTCAAGTGGAGTCGCAGGACCTGATGGTGGATCGGAAGAAAAACCTGTGGGTACAGTCTGGATTGCTTGTGCAGGAGAGAATGGAACGGTGGCAAAAAAACTCCAATTGACCCAAGATAGATTGCTGAATATTCAATTAACTGGCGTTGCTGTTTTAAATTTATTAAGAGTTCAGCTTTCCAGTGATGACAAATAAAATTTTAAACCATAGGTTTGTTTGATAGTTTTATAAAATTTAATTTTAAAACTTAAACATTAACCCAATTAAATACCAAAGATAGTATGGCAAGTGTAGAAATGCTTATGCCCAAAATGGGAGAAAGTATCATAGAAGGGACCATTCTCACCTGGTTGAAAAAAGAGGGAGACAGCATCGAGCAGGATGAATCTGTCTTGGAAGTAGCCACTGATAAGGTAGATACGGAAGTTCCTGCCACACATGCAGGTGTCCTCAAAAAGATCTTGGTGAAAGAGGGCGACGTCGTCGCTGTGGGTGCTCCTATTGCCATTATCGAAGCGGAAAATGGAAATGTAGATGCTTCACCGTCACCAAAGGCTGAAGAAAGCACTAACACACCAAAAGAAGAATTAATTGCTGCAGCTCCAGCAAACACATCTGCTATCCTGGAAGAAGCTCAAACTTCTCAAGCTTCAAACGACTCTAGGTTCTATTCACCTCTTGTCAAAAGTATTGCTAAAGAGGAAGGAATTGATGCCAATGAACTGGCTAAAATTCCTGGAACTGGGAAAGAAGGTCGAGTGACCAAGCAGGATATGTTGAATTATTTGGATAACAGATCACAAAAAACGGCTGCTGCTCCAGTAAATACACCTGCACCTTCCATTGCTGAACCAAAAGTTCAAGTCAGTATCTCCGCAACTGATGAGATCATCGAAATGGACAGAATGCGTAAGATGATCGCCCAAAGAATGGTCGATTCCAAGCGTATTTCTGCACATGTGACTTCTTTTGTAGAAGCCGACATGACGAATATTGTTCTTTGGAGAGAAAAGAACAAAACTGCTTATCGAGCTAAATATGGCGAGTCCATTACCTATACCCCATTCTTCATTGAAGCAATAGCTCGTGCTATTCGTGACTTCCCGATGATCAACATTTCTATTGATGAAGATAAAATCATCAAGAAGAAAGATATCAATGTGGGTATGGCAGTGGCATTACCATCTGGAAATCTAATCGTACCTGTGATCAAAAATGCAGATCAACTGAACTTGGTTGGAGTTTCCAAAAAAGTAAATGATTTAGCCAATAGAGCTAGAAACAATAAATTGACAGCAGACGATTTGGCTGGAGGAACTTACACCGTTTCAAATGTTGGATCTTTTGGAAATGTAATGGGTACACCGATTATTCCTCAGCCTCAAGTGGCGATCATGGCTGTTGGTGCAATCGTAAAAAAACCTGCGGTAGTTGAAACGCCAACTGGAGATGTGATTGCGATCCGTCATAAAATGTTCTTATCACATTCCTATGATCACAGAGTGGTAGACGGATCCTTAGGAGGCATGTTTGTGAGACGTGTCGCAGATTATCTGGAGGCATTTGATTTGAACTCTACTTTCTAAAAAATGAAGCCCTCTGTCGAGGGCTTTTTTATGCTCTTTCTCTAATCTTTTTGGAATAGAAATTCAATCTTTCAGCCAATACTGCTAATCGAATCGGTTTGGTTAAATAATCATCCATACCAGCCTCAATAGCTTTCATATAATCATCATCAAAGACGTTAGCAGAAAGCCCAATGATTATCAAATCCTTTTTATCTGGAAGTTTTCTGATTTCTGTAGATGCCTCAAGTCCATTCATTATTGGCATTTGGACGTCCATTAATACTATATCAAAATCTCCTTTTTTTACTTTTTCCAATGCATCCTTACCATTCCTTGCAATTTCATATTCAAACCCTAACTGATCCAACATTAAAAGCATTAACTGTAAGTTGAGATCATTGTCTTCAGTTAATAGAATTTTTAAAGGATTATTTTTCCCATTTTCTTTGATTTCAGCCCAGGAGAGCTTCTTTGCCTTTGGCACATGATCCTTTTCATTAATTTTTTGGACCAAAATAGAAAATTTGAATATGGAACCTTTCCCCTCTTCACTTTGTATCTCCAATTCGCCCCCCATCAGTTCCAATAGTTTTTTGGCAATAGCTAACCCAAGTCCTGTTCCTTGATAATTTCTTGTAGCAGAACTATCTATTTGATAAAATGGATCACTTAACTTTTCTATCAAATCATTTGAAATTCCAATCCCATTATCGCTTACGGCACAATTGAGAAAGTAACTATCTCCACTAACCTGATCGACCGAAAGTTCAACATTCACCTTACCTTTGTCAGGAGTAAATTTAATGGCATTTCCCAATAAGTTTAAAAAGACTTGATTCAATTTAATTTTATCACCTACTATTAAAAATGGCTCCTGAGTAGGCTTTTTAAAGGAAAACTCGATCTCTTTTTGTGTAGCTAAACCTGAAAGGGCTTGAGATTGATTTTCTAGTTCTTTAATAGGGTCAAAAACTTCTTTGAGGATTTCTACTTTACCTGCTTCAATTTTTGAATAATCTAGAATGTCTTTAATAATACCTAAAAGCGTATTTCCAGAGTTTTTGACTATGTCTACATATTGTTTCTGGATTTTACTAAGATTAGTTTGTTCCAATAAATCAATTATACCTAACAACCCATTCATTGGAGTTCGTATTTCATGGCTCATATTGGCCAAGAATTCAGATTTAGCTTTTGAAGCCTGATCAGCAGCATTCATAGCATCCATTAGCCCTTTTTCCCAAATTTTTTGACCTGTGATATCCTTAGAAATAGACATCATCCTTTCTGAATCCAAAGGAAAAAACCTCATTTCGAAATGTTTCTCTCTCAATGAAGTAGCCCACTTAACATTTGTTGTTTGAATCGTCTTGGTTTCCTTGGCCTCGTTAAAAGTATTCCTAATAGTTTCTGATAAAGGTGGCTGAACAAAATCTTCAATTTTTTTACCGATTGGCTCTTTGCCAATATCTTCAATATTTTCTTTATCAATCCCATGATAATCAATCACAACCCCTTGATTATCATATATAAATATGGTATCCGGAATATTTCCTATCAGGGTTCTCAATCTATCCTCACTTTCTTCCAAATTAATCCTAGACTGATATTGATCCGTGATATCCGTACAGATTCCCATACCACCATTAAACCTTCCAAGCTTATCAAAAACCAACTTTTCGAATAGCTTTAGCCTTATTTTTTTTCCATTGGGCTTTATAAAATCATATTCTAAATCAATTAAATCACGGCCTTCCTCCAATGCTGCAATTATCTTTTCTTTGACGTCAATTGCCCCTGGATGAGAAAACTCATTTTGGAAAACCTCTATGAACTCTTGCTGACTGTGCCCTAATGTTTCTTCCACTTCTTTACTAACCCGAGTCATTCTTCCTTTATAGTCATGGAAGAATACAAACCCTTTTAACTCATGTAGTAGTAAGGACTGTTGATCAAATAAATCTTGGATCTCCTTGATGTTTTTTTCTTGTGTACGCTGAAAATCTAGGCTATTCTTTAAGGAAACTACAAAGAAACCAATGGTAGCAACTAGAAGAAAAACAAAGCCCAGGAATAGAAAAAAGTAAGTTCTATATATGCCACTTGTCAGTCCTTCTGTTGGGACTGCAAAGATCAAAGTACCACTCCTATTAGATAAGATAAAACTAAATGGATATTGGGCGATAATCCCTGTTGTTTCTTCCCCTTTATTTTTCCAAGATGCCTCATAAAATCCTTTTAAGCCCAAAGCCACATCCTCAATCAAAGGCTCTATTTGTTGGTGATTTAATTCAATAGAGGTGTTGTTGAGAGGAACTAGCTCCTCATCAAAAATCATGAACTTACCTCCACCTGGATTGAGGTAGTAGTTAGAAATGTACCCTTTGGTATAGGCTATCAAATCCAAGGAATATAAAACCCTAAACCCTTTTTTACCCAAGATCAAATTTGAAAATTCCTTGTCTTCGGACATTGGAAACGGCTTTTCAGACTGGGTTCTGAAAAAATCATTACGATCATTCATGGTAAAAACCAAAACTGAATCCTGCATATCAACCCAGATGGAATCTAGTAAATTGGGAAAGGCATAAAACAACCTTCTTGCTGTGTAGGTGAATTCCTCATCAAAATCATCAAGCTCATGCCCTGGATCTTCCAGATAAGTAATTATTTCTTTGGATTCATCTTCAAATCTCCTTACTTCCAATTCCAAACCTCTAGCTGCCAGTTCTGTTTGTTTGTTAAGAAAATCCTTTCTTGAATCAATTTGAGCATTGAAAATCGCTGTAAAAAAGCTTAGTCCCAAGATGATAACCAAGAGAACCAAAGCTGACCCAATAATTAAAGTCAGCCAAAAATCATTTCGTATGAAACTGCTCCTTCTCATTGACTCTCAAAATTGATTTTTATGGCATACCAATTAATTAGGCTAAACTGCATTGATACTGCATTTGTCAAAAAACCTTCGTCAATAAACTCAAATGATTCTTGATTTTCCAAAAGGAAAGAATTTGCCATTGCTCTCACTTCTTTGCTTTTGCTGCTAAATAGATTGAAGTCAGAAATTCGAAAATTATCAGATTGAATAGTTTCCCTATAAACATGATTTTTTAATGGAGGCATACTTAAAGCTTCTATTGCTGAGGCATTTCCTCCCACTATATCTCCTTTTCCTGTGACAATTATGAAATCACCATTTAGATTTTCTAAAAATTCTTGAATGAAATTATCAATGGTGATATCTATTCCAACCACTGCAGACAATTCATTTTCATCAAAAACAGGATGAACTAGAGATAAAATCCATCCTTTACCTGCTGGATCAACGTAAGGATCCAATATCCATTTTGAACCTTTTTCAGGGTTATGTTCTAAATCAGCCTCATAGAAAAAGTTGAAATTTGTGACATCCATATTTGGGTCCAAAATATTGACCACATCATAAGACGGGTAAACTCTTGAGGTCTGCAATTCTGAATTTGAATAAATCTGAGTAATGAGATCGTACTTATAAAAGAGAGCAGCAAACATGCTATCTAACCCATTCGTGAATCGTATCTCATCTCTTGCTTTAGCAAAATCCGGAGTAGTTGTGAGAATGATTACAGAACTTAATAAAGAATCTGAATCAGGAGTGTTACTGGAATAATTCCCTGTAAAATGATATTTATCCTTGGTGATTTTCTGAAGAATAACTTCTTTATTCTGAATCAAAGAATCATAAAAGTCTGCCAGCAAGTCAATTTCTCGCATTAAAACATTTCCCTGTTTTTCAATGGAATCAATTAACGAAGCTAATTTGGCTTTATCTTCTTCAACTGAACTGTTTTTAGCCTTAGTGCAGGAAAAAAATAAAACTAGAATTACAAAATATGCGAAAATATTGAGTTTCATTAAAGGTGCTTTGTTGAAAATTAAAGATTTTCCACCTGAGCACGAAATGAATTTCCCATTTCATCAAATCTTTGTTTTACTTTTTGAAAAAATTCACCTTCCAAAAAGGCATCTAACTCACTTTCTTCCAACACATCCAATTCATTCAGTTTGAATGTTTGTTCCATTGGACCTAATTCATATTTGATGATGTATTTATTGTTCCAGGAGAAAATGCTCACACGCACTTCCTCCTGAATCAATTCCTTTACGACTCTCATGGTCTTTGAATCTCTGAGCTATAAGTAATGTTAGATTTCAAGGAGGAAGCCACAGAGCAATATTTATCCACTGAGAGTGCAACAACTTTAGCAAACTCTTCTTCTTTGGCATCTGGAGAAACTAGAATAAATTTCAAATGGATATCTGTATAAAAAGCCGGAACTCCATCATTTCTATCTCCCTCCACTTCTACTTTCATGTCCACTACTTCTCTTCTTTTCTTTTTCATCATTAGAACAGCATCCACTGAGGCACAGCTTCCCAAGGAAGTAAGCAACATATCCATTGGAGATTGCGCCTTCTTTTCAGCTGGATCATACATGTCAATTTGAACTACGTTCCCTTGAGGATTTACAGATTCATATTCGTAGTCCGCCTTCATTGTGACGGTCACATTTCTTTTTGCCATTTCTTCAAATTATTAATTTATCACTAAGCCATTTCGGCCTAATAAAGTTCATTACATATTTCTTCTATATTGCCCGCCAACCTCATACAAGGAATTGGTAATCTGTCCCAAAGAGCAATATTTCGCTGCATCCATTAGTTTTTCAAAAACATTTTCATTGGAAACAGCAGCTTTCTTCAATGCCATCAATTGTGCTTCTTCTTTGCCTTTGTAAGCCTGATGAAGACTATTCAACGTTTGAATTTGTGCCTCTTTCTCTTCCTGGGTTGCACGGATCACTTCCCCTGGAATGATTGTAGGCGATCCTTCACTGGACAAGAAAGTATTCACACCAATAATCGGATATTCTCCTGTATGCTTTAGCATTTCATAGTGAAGACTTTCTTCCTGGATTTTCCCACGCTGATACATCGTTTCCATCGCGCCCAACACTCCTCCTCTTTCGGTAATTCTATCAAATTCAGTATAAACTGCTTCCTCGACCAAATCTGTCAATTCCTCAATGATAAATGCTCCTTGAAGAGGATTTTCATTTTTAGCCAATCCCAATTCCTTGTTGATGATCAACTGAATAGCCATCGCCCTTCTAACCGAAGCTTCGGTAGGCGTGGTAATCGCCTCGTCATAGGCATTAGTATGGAGAGAGTTACAGTTATCGTAGATCGCGTACAAAGCCTGCAGTGTGGTACGGATATCGTTGAAATCAATCTCCTGAGCGTGCAAGGATCTACCTGAAGTCTGAATGTGGTATTTCAGCATCTGGGACCTTTCATTTGCTCCATACTTCAACTTCATAGCCTTTGCCCAGATTCTTCTTGCCACTCGACCGATCACAGCGTATTCAGGATCGATACCATTGGAGAAAAAGAATGAAAGGTTTGGAGCAAAATCATTCACATCCATTCCTCTGGAAACATAGTACTCTACGTAGGTAAAGCCATTGGAAAGTGTCAATGCCAACTGGGTAATTGGATTGGCTCCAGCCTCTGCAATGTGGTATCCAGAAATAGAAACGGAATAGAAATTTCTGACTTTATTATCGATGAAGTATTGCTGCACATCCCCCATTAATCGTAGAGAGAACTCAGTGGAGAAAATACAGGTGTTTTGAGCCTGATCTTCTTTTAAAATATCGGCCTGAACAGTCCCTCTAACTTTTGCGATGGTATCCTGCTTGATTTTGGAATAAACATCAGCAGGCAAAACCTGATCTCCTGTCACGCCCAAAAGCATCAAACCCAAACCATTATTTCCTTCTGGAATCGCTCCGTGGTAAGTGGGTCTTGGAGTGTCTTTTTCTTTATAAATAGCCTCAATTTTAGCTTCAACTTCCTCAACCAACCCATTCTCTTTGATGTAAACTTCACATTGTTGATCAATAGCCGCATTTAAGAAAAAGGCTGTCATGGTTGCTGCAGGACCATTGATGGTCATGGATACGGATGTCAACGGATCTACCAAGTTGAAGCCTGAATACAGCTTTTTGGCATCATCCAGACAACAAACGTTTACCCCGGAGTTTCCGATCTTACCATAGATATCCGGTCTATAATCCGGGTCTTCACCATAAAGAGTCACCGAGTCAAATGCTGTAGAAAGGCGCTTTGCAGGCATGTCTTTGGAGACATAGTGAAAGCGTTTATTGGTTCGCTCCGGACCACCTTCTCCAGCAAACATTCTAGTTGGGTCCTCTCCCTCTCTTTTAAATGGAAAAACACCTGCTGTAAATGGGAATTTACCAGGAACATTTTCTCTCAATCCCCACTTCAACAATTCACCCCAAGCTTCATATTTTGGTAGAGAAACCTTTGGAATTCTGCTTTCAGAAAGTGAAGTATGGTAGGTTTTAATCTTGATTTCCTTGTCACGAACTTTAAAAACATAATAATCCTCAGAATACCTTGCTGCTTCCTCAGACCAGTCCTCTAGCCATTTTTTATTCTTTGGATCCAAGTTCAACTCTACTTGAGCATAAACCTCATCCAATTCTTTAATCAAACGATCCTTATCCGCCACAGGAGTATTCATAATTGCCTCCTTGGACTTTTTGATCGAATACAATTGCTGGGCTATTTCCTTTTGCTCCTCTACCCAACGGTCATAACTTCTGTTATTTTCAGTGATTTCACTGAGGTAGCGGGTTCGAGCCGGTGGGATGATATAGATTTTCTCGGAAGTTCCCCCTGATAATTCAAATGAGGACTCCCAACCACCAAATTTAGAATCAACCTCTGCGATGATAGCACGATAAAGCTGATTCATTCCAGGATCATTGAATTGAGAGGCGATAGTTCCAAATACTGGCAAATCCTCTTCTTTGGCATCCCAAAGATTATGGTTCCGCTTGTATTGCTTTTTAACATCCCGAATCGCATCCAAAGCTCCTCTCTTGTCAAATTTGTTTAGAGCAATAATGTCTGCAAAGTCCAGCATGTCAATTTTCTCCAATTGTGAAGCCGCTCCATATTCTGGGGTCATCACATACAAGGAAAGATCTGAATGCTCAATGATTTCTGTATCAGATTGACCGATTCCAGAAGTTTCCAAAATCACCAAATCAAAACCAGATGCTTTTACTGTATCTACTGCATCCTGAACATATTTAGAAAGAGCCAGATTCGACTGACGGGTTGCCAATGAACGCATGAAAACCCGTGGATGGTGAATAGAATTCATTCGGATTCTATCCCCTAAAAGTGCTCCACCAGTTTTTCTTTTGGATGGATCTACTGAAATAATGGCGAGTGACTTATTCTCAAAGTCCAACAAAAACCGCCTCACCAACTCATCCACTAAAGAAGACTTCCCTGCTCCACCCGTTCCTGTAATTCCAAGGATTGGCGTTTCTGAAGCTTTGGATTTTCCTCTTACAGATTCCAAAAGTTGTGCAGATTCTTCCGGGAAGTTTTCAAAAGATGAAATCAACCTTGCTACGCCTTTTTTGTCATCTTTGGAGTAATCAAGATCTAAAGGAGTGTCTTTTCCAACAGGAAAATCAGCTTGGCTTACCAAATCGTTGATCATGCCTTGAAGTCCCATGGATCTTCCATCATCTGGAGAATAGATTCTGGAAATCCCGTAATCATGAAGTTCCTGAATTTCCTCTGGAAGAATCGTTCCTCCTCCTCCACCAAAGATCTTGATATGCTCTGCACCTTTCTCTTTGAGAAGGTCCAACATGTACTTGAAAAACTCCACATGGCCACCTTGATAGGAAGTAATGGCTATAGCCTGCACATCTTCCTGAATAGCACAATCGACAATTTCCTGAACTGATCTATTATGCCCCAAATGGATCACTTCACATCCAGTAGACTGAATGATCCTTCTCATAATATTAATAGCAGCATCATGCCCGTCAAATAGGGATGCAGCTGTTACAATTCGAATGTGGTTTTTGGGTTTATAGATCTCCACTTGGGTAGTCATACTTAAGGGTTTACACTTTCCATCATTTCTGCCCTAGGGCTTTCCAGAGGGCATTTTTACACCTGCGAATATAGCAAAATAAAAGGTGGACAAACTCATTTATCCCACACAAAACAAAATATTCTTTGGCAAGCAATCTGAGAAATCAATCTGGCACTTGATTTTTATCAGGTTTATTTCTGAACTTAAGAAGGATCTTTAAAAAAAATAACGCTACCACCATGATCAACTATACCAGTCCTGAAGAAGCTGTAAAAATAATTGAAAGCCATCAGCGAGTTTTTATCCATGGAAGTGCTGCCACCCCAACCACTTGTATCAATGCATTGGCGGCGAGAAAAGATGAACTCAAAAATGTCGAGATTGTTGCCATCACTACCTTAGGCGATATGCCTTTGGTAGCTCCTGAATGCAAAGGAAGTTTTTTTATGAATTCGCTTTTTGTTTCTGCCAATGTGAGAGAAGCTGTAAATTCAGATCAAGGTGGATATGTCCCTATATTTTTGAGTGAAATTGGTCATTTGTTTAGAAATAAGATTCTGTCTGTAGATGTAGCCATCATTCAAGTTTCTGAGCCTGATGCTCATGGGTTTTGCTCCTTGGGAACATCTGTGGACATCGCTCGACCAGCAGTTGACACTGCTAGATTTATCATCGCCCAAGTCAACAAACAAATGCCTAGAACTCATGGCGACGGCCATGTCCATTGTTCCAAATTCACTTGCGCAGTTTATGTGGATGAGCCGCTTCCAGAGGTAAATTATGCTGAGAAAATCACTGAAAAGGAAATTCAAATTGGCAGACACATCGCCTCATTAATTGAAGATCGATCCACCCTTCAAATGGGAATTGGTGCAATTCCAGATGCTGTATTAAATTCTCTTCATCATCACAAAGATTTGGGGGTCCATACAGAAATGTTTTCCAACGGCATCTTGGACTTGATGAAATCCGGCGCAGTAACCAACGCTTTCAAGAAAAAACATCCGGGAAAAGTTGTATCAGCATTCACAACAGGTTCCCAACAGCTATACCGTGAAATCCATGACAATCCTGAATTCTCTTTTCATGAGGCTGCATACGTCAATGATACTTCAATCATCCGAAAAAATCCGAAAGTGGTTTCTATCAACTCTTGTGTCGAAATGGATCTAACAGGACAAGTTTGCGCTGATTCTATTGGCAGTTATCATTATTCAGGTGTCGGTGGACAGATGGATTTTATGCGTGGGGCTGCTCTTTCTGTAGGAGGAAAGCCAATTATGGCTTTAACATCTACCACCAAGCGTGGTGCTTCCAAAATAGTCCCTTTCCTCAAAGAAGGTGCTGGAGTGGTAACCACAAGGGCGCACATGCAGTATGTGGTCACTGAATTTGGAATAGCCAATCTATATGGGAAAAATCTCCGTCAACGATCCTATGAACTAATGCGAATCGCCCATCCGGATCATCAGGAGATGTTGGAAAAGGCCATAGTCGAACGTTACGGAAGCTTTATCTATCCTTTTAGATGATTCTTTGGCTTTTTTAATTTTTGGATTTTGAAATATTCTCCTTCTCATTAGTTTAGTAGAATATTCAAACCCAAAAAACCTATGTCCTCCAACAAGTACGTCTTTTTCATTTCCATCACTGCAGCACTTGGTGGCTTTTTATTCGGCTTCGATACCGCGGTAATTTCGGGGGCTGAGCGCGCCATCCAGGAAGTTTGGCAACTAAGCGACTGGATGCATGGGTTGGCCATTGCATCTGCCTTATACGGAACAGTCATCGGAGCTTTATTGGGAGGAATTCCAGCAGATAAATTTGGGAGGAAAAAGAGTCTTCTTTGGATTGGGATCTTTTACCTGGTTTCAGCAGTGGGTTCAGGACTAGCTTGGGATGTTACCTCATTCACTATGTTCCGATTTATCGGAGGGTTGGGAGTTGGTGCATCTTCGGTAGTAGCCCCCATGTATATCTCTGAAATAGCTCCAGCCAAAAATCGTGGTTTATTGGTTGCACTTTACCAATTCAACATTGTATTCGGTATTGTGATTGCTTACCTATCCAACTTTTTGATAGGAACTGCAGAATTGGCCGAGGATTGGAGATGGATGCTGGCAGTAGAAGGAATTCCGGCTTTGATTTATTCTGTGATGATTTTTAGAATCCCAGAAAGTCCACGCTACTTAATAGCCAAACTCAACCAAGAAGCTGAAGCAAGAGCCATTTTAATGAGAACAGACCCTCAGGGAGTTGAAGAAGCAATTCAATTGGCGATTGAAGAAGAAAAGCAGGTCAAAGCCAAAGCTGGTTTCGGAGTGCTCTTCAATAAAAAATACCTCTCCAGCACCATGCTGGCCGTTATGATTGCTTTTTTCAATCAAGTTTCGGGAATCAATGCGATCATTTACTTTGCTCCACGGGTTTTTGAAATGGCTGGAATTTCTACAGAAAACGCGCTGATATCAACTATTGGCATTGGTTTGGTCAACCTAGCAGGAACATTTTTAGGGCTATATCTAATTGATAGATTAGGCAGGAAGAAATTGATGTACATCGGGTCTGTTGGATATATCATTTCCCTTTCCCTGATGGCATATAATTTCTTGGGATCGGGTATACCGACCTTTTGGCTCCCTATTTTCGTCTTTGGATTTATCCTGTCCCATGCGATTGGACAAGGCTCTGTGATTTGGGTATTTATTTCTGAAATGTTTCCAAATGAACTTCGAGCCTATGGGCAATCTTTAGGCTCATTTACACATTGGATTTTGGCCGCCGTCATTGCCAATGTATTCCCATTCTTCGCAAACCAATTTGGTCCAGGTTACATTTTCGCATTCTTCATGCTCATGATGGTTTGGCAGCTACTTTGGGTTAAATTTAAAATGCCAGAAACCAAAGGAAGATCACTAGAGGAAATTCAAAAAGAACTACACCACAACTATGGCTCATAAAGTAATTGTATTTGGAGAAATGCTTTGGGATTGCCTTCCATCAGGTGCTAAACCAGGAGGTGCACCGATGAATGTCGCACTCAATCTTCATCAGTTAGGAATAGACACTCGTTTGATTTCTGCAATTGGAAATGATGAGGATGGTGAAAAACTCCTATCCTATTATAAAAGCTTTGGAATAAGTGAAGACCTCATTCAAATCACTCCAGATCATGCCACTTCCCAAGTATTGGTGGATAGTTCGGATCCAGAAAACATCAAGTACACTATTCTTCCGGAGGTGGCCTGGGATTATATCACCATCAAAGAAGAAGCGAAAACAGCGGCAAAATCTTCTGATGCATTTGTTTTTGGAACGCTTGGTGTTAGAAATAAAACCAGTCTTCAAACACTCCTAGAACTTCTGCATCATGCTAACCTGAAAGTCTTTGATGCCAACTTACGCCCTCCATTTTATGACTTCGAGATCATAGAAACCCTTTTAGGTTTCACTGATATTCTAAAAATCAATGAGGATGAGCTAGAAATATTTGCTGACTATTTTAACACTGATCCTGAACCAAAAAGCCTTTGTCAGTTCCTCGACAAGAACTTTCCAATAGATATTATCTGCATCACTCTTGGTTCCAAAGGTGCCTTGATTTATCAAAACGGATCTATTTTTCACCATAAAGGGTACAAAATTCAAGTAAAAGACACTATTGGAGCAGGAGATGCATTCTTGAGTGGTTTTATATGGAGCCTCTTGGAAAAGAAAAGTCCTGAACAAATTTTGGATTTCGCATGTAAAATCGGAGCTTATATGGCAACTCAAGAAGGTGGTGCACCTAAATACAAAAGATCGGATATCGAAAAAATCACCTAAAGCCATCCCACTTCTTCAAGGATATTACCATTTATCCATTTTTGCAACTTTGTTTCACTTTTTCTAGTTTAATGCTCTGAAGGACTCTATTTTTGTGTCGTGAAGAAAATTAAACACCCTTTTCTACTCCTACTCATCGCCATGGGACTATCCAATGTCTTAATGGCTCAAAATTGTAATTTATCCATCCGTGGGAAGGTGATTCATTTGGAAAATAATGAGTCAATTCCCGGAGCCTATATTTGGATAGAGGAAATCAAAAATGGAGCAGTTACCGATTTAGATGGAAACTTTCAGGTAAAAAACCTTTGTCCTGGAACCTATTCCATCAGAATACAATACCTTGGTCATGAGGACATTAACGACACCATAACTATTCAAAACAATTCTTTCAACAAAACTTACCGTATGAAAGAAGGTTCTTTGGATCTCTCCGGTGTTGAAGTCCATGGCCACAAGGATGCTGTACAAACCACAACAGCTATAACCGCTCTTTATGGAGAGGACCTTCTTGAAGCAAGAGGCGAATCCCTTGGAGAAAGTTTGAAAAGAGTCGCTGGTGTCACCACTTTTTCAACAGGAAATAGCATTGCAAAGCCCGTGATCCACGGTATGCATTCCAACAGAATTATGATCTTAAATAATGGAGTAAGATTGGAAGGTCAGCAATGGGGAGCTGAACATGCTCCTGAAATTGATCCATTCTTGGCAGATGAAATCACAGTGATCAAAGGAGCTGAAACGGTCAGATTTGGTCCTGAAGCTATGGGAGGAGTAATTTTAGTAAATCCTGGTGCTTTACCTACCAAAAAGGAAAGCACAACTGACCTATACCTAGTTGGTGCAACTAATGGTAGAATGGGAAATATTTCTGTCAAACATCAGGGTGGTTCTGGAAAAATTCAAGGACTGGGCTATAGAATCCAAGGTTCTGCAAAGCGAGCTGGAAATATCCAAAGCCCTGATTATTTCCAAAGAAATACCGGTTTAAGTGAATTGAATTTCTCCGGAACTTTGGGCTATACTGGTAAAAATCTCGGAACTGAACTCTATTACAGTTATTTCAATACCGAATTGGGAATCCTAAGTGATGCACACACTGGAAACTTAACTGATTTGGAAGCAATCATCGCCAATGGAAGGCCATTTGTTGAAGGGGATTTCACCTATGATATCATCAATCCAAAGCAAAAAGTATCACATCAACTTCTCAAATTCAAATCTCACTACCATATCAATCCCAATTGGAAAGCAAACCTTCAATATGGTTTTCAATCGAATCACAGACAGGAATTTGATAAGAGAAGAGGAGATCTGAATGAGCAGGCTAGTTTGGATCTGGAGCTATTTACCAACACCCTGGATCTTTTTGTAGATCATACCCATGAAAATAATTTCAGTGGTACCTGGGGAGTCAATTTGATTCAACAAGCCAATAGTAATGTTCCCGGAACCGGTGTGACTCCTTTGATTCCGAATTACGATATGCTCAATGCAGGAATCTATGGAATGGAGAAGCTTTCCAAAGGTCCTTTGGAGGTAGAAGCTGGTGCCCGATTTGATTATAGAACAGTATCTACAGCCAGATACATAGGAAATGACCTGCAGCAAAGTGATTTAACCTATAAAAATTTCACTGCATTCCTCGGAGCCTATTATCAGATTAGCAATAGCTTCACCATTTCTTCCAATTTGGGTTCTGCCTGGAGACCGCCTAATGTGAATGAACTTTTCTCTCAAGGACTCCATCACGGAGCTGCAGCTGTAGAAATAGGTGATGAAAACTTATTGTCTGAAAAGTCTCTAAAATGGGTCAATTCATTAGAGTTTTCAGGTCAAAAAGCGAGTTTTGAGTTAACCGGATACTTAAATCGGATCCAAAATTACATTTACCTGAATCCTACAGGTGATACCTATGTAAGTTTAAGAGGAACGTTCAATGTCTATGAATATTTACAGGCTAATGCTTTTTTCTACGGAGTTGATTTTTCTGGAAGCTATGAATTCAACAAGAAATTCAGTGGCTATTTGAAAGGATCAATCATTCGGGCCAGAAATACCGAAGATGACACCTATTTCCCTTTTATTCCATCCGACAGAATGGATTGGGGATTGGCATACAAAATCGGTGAGGAAGGAAAATCTCACAAATTCACATTGAGTAATATGCTTGTAGCAAAGCAAACCAGAGTTCCCGATTTTGATTTGGCCCCTGCCCCACCAGCTTATGCGCTTTTTAACTTCAGTTACTTAAAAGCGATGCCTGTTGGTGAAAATAAATTAAATCTAGGCTTACAAGTCCAAAATCTACTGAATACCAACTATAAAGAATATATGAACCGCTTCCGCTACTTCACTGATGATATCGGAAGAAACATCACAATTAAAATCAATTATCAATTTTAATACGCTATGAAAACTTACCAAAAACTACCTTTTTTTGCCCTTTCTGCAGCAGTTATTGCAATGAGTTCTTGTTCTTCTGAAGATCCAGTTCCTGAAAATGACGGTGAAGTAATTACCGATGTGACCCTAGTATTCACAGAATTAGATGATACAGGAGCAACAGTTGGAAGCCCATTTAGCTTTTCGGCATCTGATTCAGAAGGAATTGAAGTCGGCACTTCTCCCGAAGTCGATGATGTGACTTTGGAAGCAGGAAAAACCTATCAAATGGAAATCGAAGTAGGTAACTCCATCGCAGGCGAAGACATCACAGAAGAAATCCTTGAAGAGTCTGACGAGCATCAATTCTTTTTCTTAGGTTCTGCCTTTGTAGGAACTACAGCTCCTCTTACCTATAGCTATGATGACGAGGGAGGAATCAATTTGGGTGTTAAAGGAAAAGTTGTAGTTGTTGCTAGCCCTGCATTAAATACTGGAACATTTAGAGTTGTTCTCAGACATGACTTGAACAAGGATTTTGAAGGCACTGACAATCCAAGCTTTGAAAACTTTGTCAACGCTGGAGGCGAAACTGACTTGGATATCACTTTCCCATTGATATTAAACTAAGCCAACTAATCACAAAAAGGGGGATGATTCATTTCATCCCCCTTTTTTAATGCTTTTTTTCTTTAAAAGTCTTTTCCACAAATAGCCATTTGCTCCCGATCAAACTCCATGGAATGTCCCAAAGCTCCGATATTTCCTGCAACAAGGATAGTCTCATAATCTGGGCCATCGCTGGCCAAGTGAACTTTGACATGACCTTTGAAACCTAAAATTTCATCATATAGCAACCTATTCCCATCTGTTAGTTGCTCCAACACCGTGGTACTTTCAAGATCATGGGCATCCACAGGATTTAGCATAAATGCAATCTGGGCATTGGGAGTATCATAACCTCCAAAATGTAAGTGGGCAGGAAATTGGGTGTCTCGATCTCCTCTATCTCCTTCCATTCGGATATTAAGCTCCAAATTCCCTCCTATCAATTCTTTGATTGTGACTAAACCAGTATAATTAAAGTCAGAAGCCTGAAACAACTGATATTGTACCTGGTTGCCTGTATATTTATCTGAAGCTGTATCGGTGCAGGAAAAGAATCCTATGGCAACGATCAGCCCTAGCAACAACTTTTTCATGGTTTTAGTAGATTTCTGACGTATAGGCAATTAGATTTATCTCACTAAGATTGGGATTCATACTTGATGAAACTAATCTTTTGATGTTTTTTCACAAATTAATCCATTATCAGGACTATTTCTTTGAATTTCCAATAATTAACATTTTACGATAAAGCTTGTTTTTCTCTTTCAGACCTATTTCTGTTTCTATTTATGTCACCTTAACTAATCAAGAAAAACAAATTGTCATTTTGTGACAAATGAATATAGGTTTCTATAATCCCATTTATCTTCAGTTATAATTTTAAAGATTGAAATTCGAATTCTATAATTAAATGCCAGATCAGAGGATAGAGATTGGACTATCATATTTTAAGCGTAAAGGGTGGAAAGCCTTCCCGTTCCAAGTTGAGGCGTGGAACGATTATTTGGATGGAAAATCTGGGCTTTTAAATGCTCCTACCGGTTCAGGAAAAACCTTTGCTCTTTGGTTTCCTGTCCTCATGGATTTCATCAATCAAAATCCCCAAGATTGGAAAACAAAGAGGAACAATGGCCTTCAACTAATTTGGGTCACACCACTCAGGGCTTTAGCTCAAGACATCCAAAAAGCTATGCAAGAAGTCTGCGATCAGATTGGTTTATCATGGCGAGTGGCCGTCAGGAACGGGGATACTGACGCAAAAACCAGAGCCGCATTAAAGGCAAGGCCACCCGAAGTCCTAATTACCACACCTGAAACATTGCATATTCTGATCTCTCAAAAAGGCCATCAAGATTTGTTTCAAACTCTCCAAACTGTTGTGGTGGATGAATGGCATGAATTGATTGGAAACAAACGAGGTGTTCAGGTTCAATTAGCTCTAGAATACATTCAAGATCTTTGTCCAAATCAATTTAGGCGTTGGGCTATTTCTGCGACGATTGGCAATTTGGAGGAAGCTGCAAAAGCACTTTTAGGAAAAGATCTTCCCATTCATATCATCAAAGCTGATCTGGATAAGGAGATTTTAATTGAATCTGTATTTCCTGATGAAATAGAAAAATATCCTTGGTCAGGGCACTTGGGAATCCGTCTATTGGATAAAGTCATACCTATCATAGAATCAGCCAAAACAGTTCTGCTATTCACCAATACACGGTCTCAAACAGAAATATGGTACCAAAAGATATTGGAGGCAAGACCTGATTGGGCCGGATGGATTGCCATGCATCATGGTTCTTTGGACATGACTGTGAGGAGCTGGGTTGAACAATCGCTTCATGAAGGCAAACTGAAATTGGTGGTTTGTACCTCAAGTTTGGATTTAGGGGTGGATTTTCGTCCTGTGGACAAAGTGATCCAAGTAGGAAGTCCCAAAGGAGTAGCTCGATTCATTCAACGTGCTGGGCGGGCTGGTCATCAACCGGGTTTACCCTCCAAAATCTACTTTGTTCCCACCAATTCTTTGGAATTGATTGAGGCAGCGGCACTTCGAAAAGCCATAGAAAAAGGAGAAATGGAATCTCAGTTTGCTCCACTCCTATCTTATGATGTATTGATTCAGTTTTTAGTCACTCTCGCAGTTGGAGAAGGCTTTACACCGGATCATATTTTCCCTATCGTTCAAAGGACTTATTCTTTTTCAGAGCTCAAAGTGGATGAAATGAATTGGGTTATGGAATTTATAACTGTGGGTGGTAGCACTTTGGGAAATTATGAAGATTTCCTGAAAGTGATTTTGGATGAAGATGGAATCTACCGAGTAAAAAACAAGAAGATCGCCATGAAACATCGGCTTTCTATGGGAACGATCGTTTCCGAGGCCATGATGAAGGTCAAGTTTAAAAACGGGGCCTATCTGGGAAGTGTAGAGGAATACTTTATTTCTAAAATGAAAATTGGAGATCGCTTTTTCTTTGCTGGAAGATCATTGGAGCTTTTACAAATTCGGGACATGAATGCCATAGTCAAAGTCAGTGAAAAGCAATCTAAAAATGTAGTCTCTTGGATGGGAGCACGAATGTCACTTTCTTCCATGCTTTCCGAACAAATCCTAAAAATTCTAGAAGCCTACAATATGGGAATTCATGATTCTGAAGAAGTCACTCGGATTCTTCCCATTCTGGACCTTCAAAGCAAGCTTTCGATTGTGCCAGATCGAAACACTTTCCTGATAGAGTCGCATCAAAGCCAACAAGGATATCACCTGTTCTTTTATCCTTTTGAAGGAAGAATGATGCATGAATTGATGAGTGCAATGATTGCTTATCGGATATCCCAAAGTCAGCCTATTTCTTTTAATATGGCAATGAATGATTATGGTTTTGAACTACTTTCTGATGTTCCAATTGCTATTGAGGAAATTTTGGAAGAGGATATTTTTTCCTTAAAAAATCTAGAAAATGATGTCCTTCAATGCGTCAATGAAAGTGAAATGACTAGAAGGAAATTTCGAGAAATAGCCAGTATCGCAGGCTTAGTTTTTCAAGGATATCCAGGAAAACCGACGACTTTCAAGCACATTCAAGCGAATTCCAGCTTGCTCTTTCAAGTTTTTGAACAGTATGATCCACAAAATCTTTTGCTCAAACAGGCCCACAATGAAGCTTTGAACCAACAAATGGATCAAGATAAATTCATCAAGGCAATCCAGAAGATCAATAGAAATAGAATTGTGGTCAATCGGCCGGTTCAGTTCACTCCCTTTTCATTCCCCATCATGGTGGATAGATTGAGTAGAACCAGTATCACCTCAGAAAGTCTGGAAGATCGAATCGTGAAAATTCAGGCCCAATTTGCAGTTCAAGATTAATTGGCTCTCCAGAAGAATGGAGTAAATAGAATCAGGATTGTAAATAGCTCTAGTCTTCCCAAAAGCATGATAAATGATAGGAATACTTTAGCGGAGCCTGAGAAAAAGGCAAAATTATCGACTGGACCAACATTTCCGATTGCCGGGCCGACGTTCCCCAAACAGGTTGCTACAGCTCCCAAGGAAGTTGGTAAATCATAGCCCATCAGAGAAAGTACCAAGGCACCAATCACAAATGTGAGCAAGTAGATCAACAGGAAGTTCATGATGTGGGTGATGATTCTTCCAGTAACTCTGTCGCCGTTGATGATCAATGGAACCACAGCTCTAGGGTGAACCAATCGTTTAAATTCCAACCAGGAATTCTTTACGAAAGTTAAATGTCTTACAAACTTGATCCCTCCAGCAGTAGATCCAGCAGATCCTCCCAAAAAGAGAAGCATAAAAAACACAAAAGTTGCTCCCTGCCCATATTGAGTATAATCGTCTGTTACAAAACCAGTTGTTGTCACCAGGGAAACTACCTGAAACATAGACTTTCGGAATGCCAGCTCATAATCCACGCCTCCTTTATTGATAATCGGATAAAACAAAATGACTGAAAATGCCAACAAGGCAAAAGCGTAGGTTTTAAACTCATCACTTTGTAAAACCCTTTTGAATTTCCCGATCAATCCAAAATAAATGACTGTAAAATTTGTACCGGCCAAGAACATAAAGAAGATGGCCACATACTGGATAAAAGCCGAATCATAATAGGCCATGGATGCGTTTTTGGTGGAAAATCCACCAGTAGCTAGCGTGGTCAAAGCGTGATTGATCGCATCAAAGAATGTCATCCCTCCTATCCAATAAAGCAATGTTGCAGCAACAGTCAAGCCTACGTACAAATACCACAGTCTTTTGGCTGTTTCTGAAATCCGAGGGTGTACTTTATCGGATGTCGGACCAGGAGATTCGGCCACAAAAAGCTCAATGCCACCGATTCCCAACAAGGGAAAAATAGCAACGGTCAAAACGATAATTCCCAATCCTCCAATCCACTGAGTCATACTTCTCCAAAAGAGAAGCCCTTTATCCATCGCCTCAATATCAGTCAGAATACTCGCACCAGTAGTAGTCAAGCCTGACATTGTCTCAAAAAGAGCGTCTTGAAAGGATTTGATCTCGGCACTCAAAATAAATGGCAACATCCCGAAAAGGGTCATAAACACCCAGCTGAGCGCCACAATAAGATAACCTTCTCTTTTTCGGATATTCTGATCTTGCTTTGAAAAGGAGAAAAAGAAGATTCCCCCTACCACTGAAGAAATACACATAGACACCAAAATTGGCCATGGATCTTCTCCAAAATAGATTGAGAAAATTACTGCAGGAACCATCAAAACCGCGATGAGCAACAAGAGTGCTCCCATGATTTTTGCTATCTCCTTGAAATGAATCATATACTAGTGAAAAAGTTTTTCCAAAGGTCCTTTGGCTTGTGGCAGTGCCAAAACAATTGCTTTATCATTCATTTGCAGCTCAAAATCTCCATCAGGAATAAACACATCTTCTCCACGGATTACCCCCGCGACAATGGCTGTATCTGGGAAATGAAGATCTTTCAAGGCGTATTTGGTCAGTCTATTGTTTTTGCAAACCGAATATTGAATAAATTCTGCATCCACGCCATAGATTCCAGACACTGCTTCTACTGTCCCTTTCTTCAAATATCTGGAGATCTCATTTGCTGCAACCAACTTTTTGTTGATCAAAGAATCGACTCCGATACTGTGGGAAATATGAATGTATTCACGAGTATCCACATGAGCGATTGTTTTATACACCCCATGATTTTTAGCAGACAAACTCGTTATGATATTGGTTTCAGAAGATTCAGTCAAAGCCAAAAATGCATCCATTTGCTCCAACCCTTCCTCAATCAGCAACTCAATATTCTTATAATCACCATTGATAATCAAGGTATTTGGTAGATTTTCCGCCAACCACTTACATCTTTCCTTGTCCTTGTTTACCAAGGTAACGCGAAAGTGATCTTCCAACTTCAAAGCAGTGGTCAAGGCCATATCATCTCCCCCGATGATCATGATGTTTTTGATAGTTCGCTTCTTTTGACCTATCAAATCCAATATACTCTCTGTATGCTTCTTATTAGAAATAAAGAAGACATGATCATGATTTCTAATAATAGTAGAACCACGAGGGATGATGGTCTTCAGATCCCTAAGAATGGCGATGATTCGGATATCCTCGAATATTGGATTGAGTTTCATATCCATAATCCTTTGATTCACCAAAGGATTGGTTTGATCCAAAGTCACTCCAACAATATTGAGTTTTCCGCCTTCGAAATCGAATACCTCAGTAAAAGAGGAATTTTGAATCATATTGAAGATCTCACGGCTACAAAGCATAGTCGGTGAAATCAAATTATCGATTCCTAGATTCTGGAAGTAATTGATGTTTTCATTATTCAGGTAAGAATGGTTTCTTACCCGGGCCATCACTCTTTTTGCGCCTAATTGTTTGGCCAAAACTGCCGCAACAATATTGGTCTTTTCAGAGGTCGTAACAGCCAAAACCATGCTTGCACTTGAAACATTGGCTCGTTGAAGGATATCGATGGATGTGGCATCTCCCAACACTGTCAAAACATCCAGCTTGGAAGAAACATAATCCAAAACCTCACGCTCTGTATCAATCAGCGTAATGTCTTTATTATCATAACTTAATTGCTCAGCAAGGTGGTACCCCATATCCCCTGCTCCTGCAATTACAATGTGCATCCCCATAGGTATTGTTCTGGTGATAAAACAAGCTACAAAAGTAATATCTTTCTAAATGGTAATCAGCATTTAAGAATATTCTTTTGTGAAGCTAGGCTAAGTTAGCAAAGGGCAATGGGATTTAAGAAGATTTCTTTAGATTTTTAACTAATCATCCAAGACTTGCCTACTCTCAATTGCCGGAAGCTCTTCTACATCTTTTAACTTCCTTTGGATGGCTCTTGTTCGAACACCCACTAACTTATCCAACTCCGAATTTGCTTCATTGAGTTTTTTCTGGGTCTTTTCTATTAAGTCTCCGAATTTGCCAAATTCAGTCTTAATAGCACCTAAGATTTGCCAAACCTCAGAACTTCTTTTTTGAATTGCCAAGGTTCTGAAACCCATTTGAAGGCTATTCAAAATGGCGGAAAGCGTGGTAGGACCTGTGACTAAGACTTTGAAATCCTGTTGAATTTGCTGAGCAAGCCCCGGTTCACGTAGGATTTCAGCATAAAGACTTTCAACGGGTAAAAATAAAATGGCAAAATCTGTCGTATGCGGTGGGTGGATGTATTTATTCTGAATGTCAGCAGCGGCTTTTTTCACCGCTTTGATCAATTCAATCCGATTGGATTCGATAGCCACTTTATCCACTGACTCATAAGCGTCAACCAATCTGAGAAAAGATTCCTGAGGGAATTTGGAATCCATTGGCAGTAAAACTGGAGCATCTTGTCCTGGCATTTTCACTGCAAATTCCACTCGCTCTCGGTTACCTTTTCCTACATCGGCATTCAACAGGTATTGATCAGGAGCCAATTGGTTTTCCAAAATCGCCTGAAGCTGGTATTCACCTAAAACCCCCCGACTTTTCACATTGCTCAGCACTCGTTTCAGGTCTCCTACACCATTGGCTAGGCTTTGCATTTCACCCAACCCTTTTTGAACGGCTTGCAATTGATTGCTGACCATTTCAAAAGATTGCCCCAGTCGAGTTTCAAGTGTCTTTTGGAGTTTTTCATCTACAGTTTCACGAATTCTTTCCAGCTTCAATTCTGTGGCTTTCATCAATTCTTCCTGCCGGCGATTCAGTTCTCCCAACTTTTCTCTTTGAACCCCATTAAAATCCTGAACATTTTGGCGAAAAATTTCCCCAAAGGACTTGAGAGCTTCTTTTTGATCCAAAGCACTTGATCTCAAGGAATTGAAAACCAATTGAAATTGAGAATTCAAACTCTCCCTGGACTCTTTTCTTGCCATTGCCAGACCAGATTCCAATTCTCTTTTTAACTCAATAAGTTGTCTTTGAAGCTGTTCTGAACCAGAATTCCTTTTTCTATCCAAAAGAAACACAACCAGGAATATCACCTGAATTAATAAGACTAGTCCAATTAAAATCTCAATCTGCATAGGTCACAAATTTGGGTTGCTGAAGGTAGTCTTTCCTAATCTCCACTCCCAGAAAGGATAAGTACTCTGCGACAGATTCCGTCGGAATTTCTTCCATAGGCACATGTCCTGCTCCTTCAAAAACCACCAAATGAGCATCTGGAATTACTTTTTTAAATTCCATGGCATTAGAAATAGGTATCCATTGATCCTGGTCTCCCCATTGAATCAATACAGGCATAGTAATCCTTGAAAATTCTTTGACATAATCCCTTGGCAACGCAAACCTTTCCAAGGTTGCCTGGCGATTTCCTTCACGAAGCATCAAATCAAAGTAGCGATCAACCGTTTTTTCGTGCACTTTTTCCGGATCACCGTATACCTCTTGGATATTCTTGGTAAACAAGAACTTGGGCGTACATTTTAAGAGAACTTTGGAGAAAACAGGATTTTTAATCAAATCAAAAATCAACGGGCTACTTTTCGTGCTTGTAGAATCTGAATCCAATTGCCTTGGTTGAATCTGGGGGGATCCAGCAGCATCTATCAAATTCAAAGAAAGCACTTTATCAGGTCTAGTGTCTGCAATTTTCAAAGCCACAGCCCCTCCTATCGAATTCCC
The DNA here is from genome assembly GCF_026652115.1 of Algoriphagus sp. PAP.12. Taxonomy (GTDB): domain Bacteria; phylum Bacteroidota; class Bacteroidia; order Cytophagales; family Cyclobacteriaceae; genus Algoriphagus. The sequence continues at coordinate 343,346 of NZ_JAPPSQ010000003.1, forward strand.
AGCTAAATGGAATTTGTTAATATTTAGTTTTTCAGAAAGTCTTAACACAAATTGGCTATAATCTCCAATGGTATAACGCTGTAAAGGATCAGGTCCTGTCAAGCCATGACCTGGTAAATCCACTGATATGGTCAAAAAATAAGGACTCATCTCTCTTTGCCATTCATCCCAAGTATGCAAAGAAGAAAAGCTTCCATGCAGCAAAATCACAGGCTCTCCACTTCCAACGAGTCTCACGTGAAGCGTTACTCCATCAATTTCTATAAAATGGGATTCTGGATAACTGTACTTAGAAAGCAATTCCTCTTGGGGAATATCACTTTTAAATAGCAGCAAAAGAAAAAACACCAATGACAAAAGTATCACCAATACTATTTTCCCAATTCGGCGCATAATTGCCATAGGTATGATTTTTTGAAAATGGAACCGCTTCGAAGTAGCAAAAATTCTTCCCAAAACCTTATTTTGGCAAAAAACTACCCCTTGAATCTAAAAAAACTCTTCCAAAATATTGGTCCTGGTCCCATTGTAGCAGCAGCTTTTATCGGTCCGGGAACAGTTATGGTTTGCACCTTGGCAGGCTTCAATTTCGGCTATTCTCTTATTTGGGGAATGGGACTTTCTATCCTCGCCACCATTATTCTTCAAGAAATGAGCGGTCGAATCGGATTGGCAACAGGCAAAGATTTGAGCCAGTTGATACGAAACCAGAATACGGGATTGTTTTTCAAGATCATTCAGATTCTATTGGTGCTTTCTGCCATCGTTTTGGGAAATATTGCCTACGAATCTGGCAATATCACAGGAGCGAACCTGGGATTGGGGGTATTTATCGAACTACCAGTCTTCAATCTTGGGCCACTAACAATTGATTCTGGAAATTTATTACTGGGTTCATTGGCCTTCTTAATTCTTTGGATAGGAAATTCCAAAGTCCTGGAAAAAGTACTCGTTGGCTTGGTCATCTTTATGTCATTGGCATTTTTGCTTACCGCCATTTTAGTTCAACCTGATTGGGAAATGGTCTTCAAGGGATTTATCCCTAGTCTATCTTCAGAACAAATTCCAACCTTAGTTGCTTTGGTTGGTACCACCGTAGTGCCTTACAATCTTTTTCTTTACGCTAGTTTGGCAAAGGAAAAATGGAAAAAACCCAGCTCTATTCCTGCGATGCGCAGAGATATTATCTTATCGGTACTTCTGGGAGGATTAGTTTCAATGGCAATCGTGATTGTCGGTTCGGTAAATGAAAGCATGAACATTTCCTCTGCAAAAGACGTCGCGGCAGGGCTTGAAGGAGTATTTGGAAAAGCAGGAACCTATATGATGGGATTTGGGCTTTTGGCAGCAGGGTTGACTTCATCGATTACCGCTCCATTGGCCGGAGCTTTGGTTATTTGCGGGATTATGAATTGGAGTCAAGATCATCAATCCAAACCGATGAGATTGTCATTTCTAGTGATTGTTGGTTCAGGATTGATTTTTGCCTCTTTTGGAATCAAGCCAGTTCAATTGATTTCTTTGGCTCAATTAGCCAACGGAATTCTCCTACCTCTGATTAGTGCTTGGCTAATCTGGGTAGCCAATCAAAAATCCTGGATGGGGGAACATAAAAATCCACTTATCATAAATCTTATTTCAATAGGAATTTGGGTAATCACCTTAGGATTAGGACTTAAGAGTATTGGCAATGTATTGGATTTTCAGATTTTCTAGAAAATTCTGCAAATTCAATAAACCCTTCGCGCCTATCGGAGTCTAAGAAAACAATGCATAGCAGTGATCAGGAAATCCTTCAGCTCATTCAAAGTCCTCTCGGAAAAGAGATAGGGTTTCGTAAACTGATTGAAAAATACCAAAGTCGTGTTTATCAAGTCATCCGAAGAATGGTATTGATCCATGAGGATGCCGATGACCTGACCCAAAGCACATTTATCAAAGCTTTTCAACATATTGGTAAGTTTCAGGGAAATTCAAGCCTGTTTACCTGGCTGTATCGAATTGCCACCAACGAAACGCTGACATTTCTGGATAAAAAGAAAAAGAGGTATTTCTTCTCTATTGATGATCATCAGGAGAAAATGGAATCCTATTTGGATCAATCTGGAAGTATGGATGGAGATGAAATCCAAAAAAAGCTTCAAAAAGCCCTTTTGACATTGCCCGAAAAACAACGCTTGGTCTTTCATATGAAATATCAAGATGATTTGACCTATGATGCAATTTCAGAAATCACAGGAACCAGCGTGGGCGCTTTAAAAGCCTCTTATCATCATGCAGTAAAAAAAATTGAAGATTTTCTAAAAGATGAATAAACCTATCTATCTCAACTTAGTCTAATTAATAGCTATGTCACCCATACCAAAAATAAAGCCCTTTAAAGAACCAGAAGGTTATTTTGATTCCTTACCCGATCAAATTATGACCAAAGCTCAACCTAACCGTCAAATTGCCTGGGGAAGGTGGGCAGCAGCAGCAGTGATCATTATTTCAGTGGGGATCTACCGATTCTATCCAAGCAATTCAGAAGATGAATTGTTAGTAATGGATGAACAGGTGAATCTCATGATTGATGCAAATTACTGGACAGCTGAGGATATTTTGGGAATGAGTGACAATCCAGATGAGCTATTGGATGGAATTATCGAAGAGGAACTTCCTATCGTTGATGAACTTTGGATCCAAGAAGACCCTTATCTAATAGAACTATGAAAAAATCTATCTATTTCTTATTGATTCTAATTTTCTTTAGCCAAATAGCTTTTGCTCAAAGAGAGGGTTCATTTGATAAAGAAAAACTAAAAGATGCCAGAATCGCCTTTATCACAGACCGATTGGATCTGAGCAGTCAACAGGCCGAAAGATTTTGGCCTATATTCAACAAATACTCAGAAGGTAGAGAAGCCAATTTGAGAAAAATGGCAAGTCTCAATCCAAGAAAAGAAGAAGGAGAAATTACTGATAATCAAGCCAAAACAATGATTTCAGAACGGTTCAAACTCCAAAAACAGATGATATCTGACGAGGAAAAATTCGTTCAGGAAGTGTCTTCTGTAATCTCTTATTCCCAAATACTTCAACTCAATGGGATTGCAAGAGATTTCACGCGAATGATCTACCAACGGCATAGAAGGCGTGATAACCAAAAACCTTAAAAAGAAGAGGTTGTCTCATAAGTCAATTGAAGGGCCTGAGATTTGGCTGTATGAAAATTGACTCAGATACCTACCAGAATAAATCAGAGGCTGTCCCACCTTTTGAGACAGCCTCTTTTTATTAGAAGAACCAATTAATCTTTCTTCAGCAAATCTCTGATTTCTTCTAAAAGAACTTCTGATTTTGGTGGTGGAGGTGGCGGAGCAGCAGCTTCTTTCTTCTCCTCCTTGCGATTCATCTTGTTGATTCCTTTGATAGCAAGGAAAATCACAAATGCGATAATCGTAAAATCAACTACATTTTGGATAAACATCCCATAGTTAATCGTAACTGCATTTGTAACAACCTCTCCGGCAGCATCCAATTCAGCTTCTTTTAGCACATAGGCCAATTTTTTAAAATCCATACCGCCCAAGGCTAAGCCGATTGGAGGCATGATGACATCATTTACCAAGGATGCTACGATCTTGCCAAAAGCCCCACCGATGATGACGCCGACCGCCATATCAACGACATTGCCTTTGACAGCAAACTCCTTGAATTCTTTAATCATTCCCATAATTAAAAGGTTAATGGTTGAAAATTCTTAGTGAATATTTAGATAATTATCTGTTTTAACAATAGTCTTATTCCAAATACTTCATTTTTAATACAAGAAATTTGCATTTCGACCCATTGCATACGTTTCCAATGGCTTTTTAGTAACATTGCACCCTAATTCTGAATTTCATGAAAGCCCCGATAGCAGCAAAAAAAGATCATATCATTGAAACTCACGGACATTCCCGACAAGATCCATACTATTGGATGAATGATCGTGAAAATCCAGAAGTCATCAACTACCTAAATGAGGAAAACACCTATACAAAGGAAGTCATGAAAAAAACAGAGACTTTCCAAGAGGATCTTTTCCAAGAAATGAAAGGAAGAATCAAGGAAGATGATCAGTCAGTTCCTTATTTCAAATCAGGCTATTTCTGGTATTCCAGATATGAAAAAGGAAGCGAATACCCGATTTATTGCCGTAAAAAAGAAAGTCTGAATAATCCTGAAGAAATAATTTTGGATGTAAATGAATTGGCTGAGGGGAAATCCTTTTTTCAAGTAGGGGGAATTGCAGTCAGTAGTGACCAAAACATTCTAGCTTTCGCTTTTGACGAAGTCGGAAGAAGAATCTACTCCATCAAATTCAAAAACCTAGAAACAGGGGAGATCCTGGATTTTGAGATTCCAAAAACCACTGGAAACATGACTTGGGCAACAGATTCCTATGTTATTTTTTATTCCAAACAAGACGCCGAAACCCTCAGGTCCAACCAGATTTATCGCTATCAATTAGGTGATTCTTTGGATCAAACGACTTTGGTTTTTGAAGAAAAAGATGAAGAATTTACTTGCCATGTGCATAAATCCAAGTCTCAGGAAATAATCTTCATTCATTCTGAAAGCACTATTTCCTCAGAAATGAGGTTTATCGATGCCAAAATCCCATTTTCTGAATTCAAGGTTCTTCAGGAACGAGTTCCATATCTAGAATATGCAGCCGATCATTATCAGGATCATTTCTGGATCAGAACCAATAATGATGCTCAGAACTTCAAAGTTGTGAAGGCCCCCGTCGCTGCACCACAGCTTGAAAATTGGGAGGACTTTATTCCGCATAGAGAAAATGTTCTCTTTGAGGATTTTGACATATTTCAAGACTTTTTCGTCTCTCAGGAAAGAAGCAATGGGTTAACTCAAATCAGAATCCAACCTTGGGATGGTAGCCAAGCACATGAACTGGAGTTTGATGAAGAGACCTATACGGCCTGGATTGGAAACAATCCTGAATTTGATTCAGTAATTCTTCGATTTGGATATAATTCTTTGGTTTCGCCTTCCTCTACCTATGATTATCATATGGTTACCAAAGAGAAGACTTTGCTCAAGCAACAAGAAGTTTTAGGAGGATACAATCAAGATGAATACCAGTCAGCTAGAGTCTGGGCCAAAGCTTCCGATGGAGTCATGGTTCCTATTTCTTTGGTTTATAAAAAGGATCTATTTGAGCCAAATGGAGAAAATCCCCTGTTACTTTATGCTTACGGTTCTTATGGATACAGCATGGATGCTTACTTCTCCAGCACAAGATTGAGTTTATTGGACAGAGGATTTGTATATGCCATAGCCCATATCCGCGGCGGTGAAGATCTTGGCAGACATTGGTATGAGGATGGAAAGCTTTTGAAGAAAAAGAACACATTTACGGATTTTATAGCTTGTGCCGAGCATTTAGTAGAGGAAAAATACACCAGTCCAGAGCACATTTATGCGATGGGCGGAAGTGCTGGAGGGCTTTTGATGGGAGCTGTGATGAACATGAGACCTGATCTTTTCAAGGGGATGATTGCAGCCGTTCCTTTTGTAGATGTGGTGACGACCATGCTGGATGAGAGTATTCCATTGACTACAGGTGAATTCAAAGAATGGGGAAATCCAAAAGATCAGGAATACTATGATTACATGCTTTCCTACTCCCCATATGACAATGTGGAAGCAAAGAATTACCCCAATTTGTTGGTCACTTCAGGGCTTCATGATTCACAGGTTCAGTACTGGGAACCAACCAAATGGGTTGCTAAACTTCGTGATTCAAAAACAGATACTAATCTCCTTCTTTTGCATACAAATATGGAGGCCGGACATGGTGGTGCTTCTGGCAGATTCAATGCTCTGAAGGAACTCGCTTTGGAATATACTTTCCTATTCAAATTAGAAAATTTAATCCCAGAAGAATAAAAGGAATATTGGCTTCATTTTATTCATGGAAAAATAAACTACAAATCAAGGCGTAAAAAGAGCGAAAAATGGAATTTTTTCTAACTTTGGCGCCAACCTATTAATTCGCTATTCATGAAAATTGCGCTAATCGCCCATGATGGTAAAAAAGCCGACATGGTACATTTTTTAAGTGGCTTCAAGGACCGTCTTCACCAAAAAGATGTGGAACTGGTAGCTACAGGAACGACAGGTTCTCACATTGAGAGAGCTGGGTTCGATGTACAGAAGCTTCTTTCCGGCCCAATAGGTGGCGATGCGCAGATAGCTGCAATGGCTGCACAAAAGGAGTTGGACATGGTCATCTTTTTTAGAGATCCACTGGACAAGCACCCACATGAACCTGATGTGCAAATGTTGATGAGAATTTGTGATGTTCACAATATCCCATTGGCGACCAATCCAGCCTCTGCAGATTTAATGTTTAAGGCTTTAACTCAAACCCTATAATGGAACCTAAAACCATCAAAAAAATCGGTGTATTGACTTCAGGAGGAGATTCTCCTGGAATGAATGCTGCCATTCGAGCAGCTGTCCGAGCTGGATTTTATTATAATCTCGAGATGTACGGTATCTACCGTGGATATGAAGGGATGATCCAGAATGATATTAAAAAACTCGATTCCAAAAACATCACCCATGTTTTGGAACGAGGCGGTACCTTTTTGAAATCAGCAAGAAGTGCGGAATTCCGCACTCCTGAGGGACGTCAAAAGGCATATGACAATTTGAAAAGCCATGGAATCGATGCATTGGTTGTGATCGGTGGAGATGGTTCATTGACTGGAGCGCATTTGTTCTACAAAGAATTTGGTGTACCGGCAATCGGTCTTCCTGGAACCATCGATAATGACCTTTCAGGAACTGATTCAACCATTGGATTTGATACTGCATGCAATACTGCCATCGAGGCAATTGATAAAATCAGAGATACAGCAACCTCCCATGACAGACTATTCTTCGTAGAAGTAATGGGTCGTGACGCTGGTTTTATCGCTATCAATGCGGGGATTGGATCTGCTGCTGCTGCTATTTTGATTCCTGAAAAGAAGATGCCAATCGAAGAATTGGTTGACAAATTGAAGGTTCGTAGCAAGGCCAAAAAATCTTCCAACATTGTAATTGTCGCAGAAGGCGGGAAAAGTGGTGGTGCTGCGGAAATCGCAGAGAAAGTGAAGAAATTCCTTCCAACCTATGACATTAAAGTAACCATCTTGGGTCACTTGCAGCGGGGTGGGGCTCCTAGTTCTTACGATCGATTGCTTTCTTCCAAATTGGGAGTAGCTGCTATCGAAGGACTGATTCAGGGCAAATACGATGTAATGGCAGGTTTAATTAACCACAAAGTAGTATACACGCCAATCAAACGTGCCATTGTGGATGACAAAACCTTAGATGAAGATGATTTCAGAGTTGCAAAAATTTTATCAACTTAAATAAATCTTAAAAACGGGCTGGGAATTAAATTCCAGCCCGTTTTTGTTTAATATTACTTAAGATTCCCGCAACCCAATTTGGCAGATGAAATCAACCTTCCTTTTTTTACTTCTATTTCCAATCTCCATTTTCACTTTTGCCCAGTCAAAAGATTTTTTACTTCTAAAAAGAGGAACCAACGTTCGATCTCAAATTCGGTTTTACCCAGGAGAACAAATCACATACAAAAGCACCAAACTCGGGTATTATGTAACTGATGTGATCAAGGAATTCAGTGATGATTACGTTTATTTGAGTGAGAACATCCTCTCTTTGAATGACATAGAAGCTATTGCAATTCGGAAAAAAGACAGAAGAAACGGTACTTTAACTGCATTCAACAGCCTTATTTTGGGAGCTGGCGTGATTCTTTTGACGGTGGACGGATTAAATTCAGTATACCATGAAGGAGAATTTTCCATAGATAAAGGTGTAGGAATAACAGGTGGTATTTTGGTCGGCACCGGCATCGCCATGCTTCCCTTACGATATAAAACTTTCAAAAATCAAGGGAGAAACAAATTGCAGATCATCCGCATGAGGTTGCCTGACTGATTCGGCAAATACTTAGCAAATCCAGATTTTTTTTCGGACTTTTGCAGCTTAATTTTCACAAACATAAAATCATGACTTCGGACCAACTGAAAGACTTGAAAGCTCGCACCTCGGCTTTAAGGAGGTATCTTTGACTACGATCGGAAGAAAGCAGAAATCGAAGATCTAGAGGCTGTTTCAGCCCAGCCTGAATTCTGGAATGATCCAGAAGAGGCAGAAAAAACAATGAAACAAATCCAGGTTCGTAAAGGATGGACCAGCTCATTTGAGGATTTGGATCAAATTATCCAAGACTTGGAAGTTTTGTATGAATTCTATTCGATGGATGAAGTCGGAGAAGATGAAATCAAAACTGAATACCAAAAGGCCAAAACTGCTGTTGAAGAGCTTGAATTGAAGAAAATGCTTTCTTCAGAAGAAGATCAACTCAATGCTGTTTTGGAAATCAACCCAGGTGCCGGCGGTACTGAAAGTAATGACTGGGCATCTATCTTGATGAGGATGTACATCATGTGGGGAGAGAAAAACGGTTACAAAGTAAAGGAAGTAGACGTTCAACCAGGTGAAGTCGCAGGGATCAAATCAGCAACTTTGGAATTTGAAGGTCCCCTAGCCTATGGATTCTTGAAATCCGAAACTGGAGTTCACCGTTTGGTAAGGATTTCTCCTTTTGACTCTGGAGGAAGACGTCATACCTCATTTGCATCTGTTTATGCGTATCCTGAGGTGGATGATACGATTGAAATCGAGATCAATCCTGCCGATGTGGAGTTGCAAACTTCCAGATCAGGTGGTGCCGGTGGACAGAACGTAAACAAAGTGGAAACCAAAGTTCAATTGACTCACAAGCCAACAGGAATCGTGGTTGTTTGTCAAATTGAACGTTCCCAGCTTGCCAACAGAGAGAAAGCAATGCAGATGTTGAAATCTCGATTGTACCAGATGGAATTGGAAAAAAGAAATGCTGAATTGGCAAAAATCGAATCTTCCAAATTACGTGTGGATTTCGGATCTCAAATCAGAAACTACGTTCTTCACCCTTACAAACTTGTGAAGGATAACCGAACAAGTTTTGAGACATCCGACACACAGCATGTGCTGGATGGAGGCTTGAACGAATTTATGAAAGCCTTCTTGCTGGCCCAGAGTGAGGAAGAAGCAAACAAAGATCAATAAGTAGAAAGGCCGGATTTTAAAT
>NZ_JAPPSQ010000030.1 GCF_026652115.1 Algoriphagus sp. PAP.12
CCTTCAGACCGGGTTTTAAGATTTCATATTTTATCTTTCTGAATTTATCTTCTTCCCATTCCAGGCATCATTTTGCCCATGGCAGCTTTGGCACCGCCCATTTTATTCATCTGCTTCATCAGCTTACGCATATCAGCAAATTGTTTCATCAGGTTGTTCACCTCTGTGATATTTCTACCGGAACCAGTTGCGATTCTCTTTCTTCTGCTTCCATCGATGACATCTGGATTTTGACGCTCATGAGGAGTCATACTTCTGATGATTGCTTCGATAGGCTTGAATGAATCATCATCGATATCCAACCCTTTCATGGCTTTGCCCATTCCCGGAATCATTCCCATCAAATCCTTGATGTTACCCATTTTCTTCACCTGCTCCAGTTGAGAAAGGAAATCATCAAAGTTGAAGCTGTTCTGACGGATTTTGGCATTGATTCTTTTTGCTTCATCCTCATCAAAGGATTGCTGCGCTCTTTCTACCAAAGAGATCACATCCCCCATGCCGAGGATTCTCTGAGCCATACGATCTGGGTGGAAAACGTCCAAGTTCTCCATCTTTTCACCAGTCGAAATAAACTTGATCGGCTTGTTGACAACGTGGCGGATGGAAATAGCAGCACCACCACGGGTATCACCATCCAACTTCGTCAATACAACCCCATCGAAATTCAATCGCTCATCAAAGGTCTTGGCAGTATTCACTGCATCCTGACCCGTCATGGAATCCACGACGAACAAAGTTTCTGAAGGATTCAAAGCTTTTTTCAAAGCCTCGATCTCATTCATCATCTGCTCATCCACAGCCAAACGACCTGCAGTATCGACGATTACTGTCTTCTTACCGGTCTTCTTCGCATAGGCAATCGCATTGTTTGCAATCTCAAGCGCATTCTTGTTTTCTGGCTCAGCATAAACCTCCACTCCGATTTGTTCACCCAAAACTTTCAACTGGTCAATCGCAGCTGGACGGTAAATATCACAAGCAACCAACAAAACCTGACGACCTTGTTTTTTCAAGAAGCTACCCAATTTCCCTGTAAAGGTCGTTTTACCCGAACCTTGCAAACCGGAAATCAAGATTACAGCAGGATCTCCACTCAGTTTGATATCCACTTTGGAGCCTCCCATGAGTTTGGTTAACTCCTCTTGGGTAATTTTCACCAACAACTGACCTGGAGAAACAGAGATCAATACATCTCTACCCAAGGCTTCATTCTTGATGGTATCGGTGACTTCCTTAGCTACTTTATAGTTAACGTCAGCATCAATTAAGGCTCTTCTGATCTCCTTAACAGTGGTTGCAACGTTGATTTCGGTGATTTTCCCGGTTCCTTTCAGGGTTTTGAAAGCCCGGTCCAGTTTCAAACTTAAATTATCAAACATGTGGTTTATCCGCTATTTGCTGCAAAAGTAATGATTTTCATTCCTAACCGAAAACCTAAATGATCCTAATCCAAAGGGTATTTGCCTTTTAATTCCTAATTTGCACACTTTCTGTATATCCTAAGAAAATCACCTTACATGCAGCTGAATTTTCAAAAACAAATCTTACCGCACCTGATTGGTGTCGGCATTTTCTACCTTCTTATCGTCTTTTATTTTTCTCCCATGGTTTTTGATGGGAAAGTGCTCTTCCAGGGAGACATTCTCCAATGGGAAGGTTCTGCCACAGAAGTCTTGAATTATCGTGCCGAAACCGGCGATCAATTGCTTTGGACCAACTCCACGTTTGGAGGAATGCCTGCCTATTTCGTTTCGCTGGAATTCCCCGGTGACATCACCAATACCCTGATCAAAACCCTGACTTTGGGGCTCCCTCACCCTGTAAGTGGACTTTTCTTCGGAATGGTGGGAATGTATATTCTCCTGTTGAGTTTTAGGGTTAGGCCATTATTGGCAATCGTTGGATCCATTGCATTTGCATTCAACACCTTCAATTTGCTTTCCTTGGAAGCAGGCCATAATGCCAAAATCTGGGCTGTTTGCCTTATTCCTATCATTTTGGCGGGGATTCATTTGGCTTTTGAGAAAAAACGAATTCTCGGCACAGCCTTGCTGGCTTTGGGTTTGCTACTTCAACTCAAATTCAACCACCTTCAAATCACTTATTATACTCTGATCATTTCGGTAATTTATGTAATAGTAAGATTGGTATTTGATTGGAAAAAAGATGGGCTTCCAGAAATCGGAAAAACTTTGGGATTCTTGGTGATTGGGGCAATTTTAGCAGTGGGAGGAAATATCGGAAGGTTAGCAACAGCATTGGAATACAGTCCTTACTCAACCCGTGGAAAGGCAACCATAGAAACAGCTTCAGCTGGTCTGGATAGAGAATATGCCTTCTCTTGGTCCAATGGGAAACTGGAAACCATGACCTTGTTGGTACCAGACTTTTATGGAGGAGGAAGCAGTACTCCTTTGCCTAAAAACTCAGCTTCTGAAAAGGCTTTAAGAGCCAATGGAATCGATCCCGGTCAAATCAACGGTTTTGTAAAAGGAGCTCCAACCTATTGGGGAGAACAAACCTTTACCGGCGGCCCGATGTATGGAGGCGTGATTTTAGTATTCTTGGCAATTTTGGGAATATGGGCAGCACCAAAGGAAAGCCTTTACACTTTCGGGGCAGTTATCGTCTTATTCATTATACTGAGCTGGGGAAAGCATTTCGGTTGGTTCAACTACCTTCTTTTCGACATTTTGCCTGGTTACAATAAATTCCGGGCAGTCTCCATGGCTTTGGGAATCACCCTATTTGCCATTCCAATTTTGGGAATGATTTCTTTGGAAAGATTGATCCAAAAAGAAGATTTAAAACCCTTATACATCGCAGGAGGAATTGTAGGGGGCTTGGTTCTTTTATTGGCAGTAGCATCAGGAGCCTTTTTGAGATTCGAAAGTCCGAATGACGTCAATATGCCAGATTGGTTGGCAACTGCTATGCAAACAGACAGAAAAGCAATGCTTTCAGCTTCAGCTTGGAAAAGTTTTGGCTTTCTGGCAGCTTCTTTTGTGCTGATCTACTTCCGACTTAAAAATAAGATCAGTGATATTATCCTAGGTTCCGGCCTTATTGCATTGGTAGGGTTAGACTTGTGGACAATCAATAGACAGTACCTTCACAGCGATTCTTTCCAAGCCAATCCTGGCAGAGAGTTTTTCGCAGAAACTCCTGCTGAAAAAGAAATAGGCTCGGATCCTGGATACTTCAGAGTTCTTAGCCTGACTGAATCTATTACCAATGGAGCCAGAACCTCCTATCGATTCCATAGTTTGGGAGGATACAATGGAGCCAAGCTAAGAAGATATCAAGACTTGATCGAATATCAGATTCAGCCAGAAATTCAGGATTTTATTGGCAAAGCTCAGGAAGGTAATTTTGATTGGAATGGAATCGGTGTGATCAATATGCTCAACACCAAATACATGATTGCAGGGCAAGATGCCAATGCGGTTTTCCAAAACCCTGAGGCAAATGGCCCAGCTTGGATTCCATCTACAATCGTTCCTGTAACTTCCAATGAAGAAGAAATTCAGAAAGTAGGTGAAATAGACACCAAGACTCAAGCGACAGTTAATACAGAAGAATTTGGATCTATTTCAGCAGGTTTAGGCCAAATTACCTTAACTGCAACTGAAGCTGACAAAATCACTTATCAGGCCGAAATGGATCAAGGCGGTCTGGTTGTATTCTCTGAAATATTTTACCCAATTGGCTGGATAGCAACCATCGATGGTCAGGAAGCAGACATCATCAGAACAGATTATCTTTTGAGAGGATTGAGTGTTCCGGTGGGAAGCCATGAAATTGTCTTTACCTTTGCTCCGTCCAGTTACTATGCAACCAAGACTCCAATGATCATTTTCCAATATTTGATCGTGCTATCCTTGATCGGGGGAGTCTATTTCAGCTGGAAAAAAGAAAATTAAAAGTATCCGCATTGAATCATTCTGAAGATAAGGAGTTTAACTAAATGCGGATACTGGTCCATAGACTACAGCCTATAGTCCACAGAAGTAAAAAACCTCCAATTCAAATTGGAGACAATTAATCAAGAATTAAATACTAAAATATAATCCCTAGTAATTATGAAAATTCAGGAAAATGCCGTTGTTGGATTGACCTATGAATTGAAAGTCAGCAAAATCGAAGATGACATCGAGTCAGTGCCATTTGAGGCAGAAGTGAGAGATGAAGATGATCCATTCTATTTCTTGTTTGGAAATAGCGGATTGCCGGAAAAATTCGAAGAATTGATGGCTGGAAAGTCCGTTGGAGATTCGTTTTCCTTCGTTTTGAAAGTTGAGGAAGCTTATGGAGAAGCTGATGATGAATTGTTGGTTTCTCTTCCAAAAAGTCAATTTTCCAAAGAAAACGGGTTTAACCCAGAAATGCTTCAAGAAGGAAACTTCCTTCCTTTGATGGATGAAGATGGCTATTCCATGCAAGCGAAAGTGTTGAAGGACTTGGGAGAAAATGTATTGTTGGACTTCAACCATCCCTTAGTTGGTTTTGATTTACATTTCGATGGAAAAGTAATCGAAGTCAGAGAAGCTACCCAAGAAGAAATGGAACATGGACATGTTCATGGCGAACATGGAGCACACGAATAAATTCTAAAAGCTTAATTCAGAAAGCTAAAAAAGCGAAGTCAATTCCCAGATGGGTATTTGACTTCGCTTTTTTTGTGCAGTTGCTTAACAATAGAAATGGGCAAAAGGACCATTCCTATTCAAAATTTTAATTTTTTTATACTAGCGTATTACATCAGTTTTAAGCATTTTCCAAGTTTAAAACTATAGGGCTAAAAAGCAGGATTGAAAATCCAAGCCTGCAAAAATCCATCTTCGGTTATCCAGCTTCCAGCCTACATATCAAAGGAATTTAGGATGGGAGTTCGAATGCAGATAGTTATCCTAATTAATCACTATCTCATCTGTGAAAATAAAGGCTCTTTGCGAATTGATAGCTTTCACGTTGATATAGCGAGCTTTTTCACCGCCAAGACTTCCTGTAAAATCTTTAAAGATCAATTCCTTCTCCTCTTTTGGAATATCATTTTCGATGGAAAGAACCTGATGGAAATTCTCCCCATCAGAGGACAAGGAAACCTCCACAGCACCAGGCATCAAGATTCCAGGCCCACTCAACTGCATAAATGTGGCTGAGAATGAGTTCAACTCTTGCACCACTCCCATATCAATCGTCACATCAATATCATTGGTGAATCCCTGCCATTTGCCATCGTGATGCGTATCTCCTCCACGGAGCCCATCAGTCATACTTCCCGCATCTCCTGCCGGATATGCACCATTCCAAGGTTTGTAATAGGTCACTGGCTTCCCAATTGCTTTGTGATAATCAACCTGACGAGTCAGATAAGGCTCCAAAGCTTTTCCATCATCAAAAACAGCTGCAGTCACCAAAGCACTTCCTTTGACAAAAAACTCACCTTCGTATTTGGGAGACTCTAAGGAAGGAATGGAACCATCCAAAGTATAATGGATCTCTGGATTGCTCAATTCACTGTCCAATGTGATTCCAATCTGCTGATTTTCTTCATCCACATTCATAAAAGGAATCAATTCCTTGGTCACCTCATAGGAATAGTTGACCCCCAATGCATCCAATCTTTTCAATTGGGATTGAAGCCTCACTTTGAAAGATTCCCAATCGTGAACCTCCGGTGTGGACCAAGCCCTTTCGGCCAAAGCCAGCATTTTGGGAAAGATAATCGCATCTGCCAAAGCCTCCGAAGGAACGGTCTCTGACCAAAGAGCAGCTTGCATTCCCTGGATCAAATTAGCTTTCTCCTCGGGGTATTTATTCCCATAAAGCGGAAGATGGTAAATCGGATACATCTTGGCATCCAAGCGGGAGAAATAAAGTGGATTCCCAGGCACCAAAATCATCGGATTGCCATTAGCAGCGATCTTCTCAGGTACAGCCGCAGCCCAACTTCTCCAATACATTACATAAACAGAAGGGTCTAAACCTGCATTCAGGGCATCATCCCAAACAATCACTTCTTTCCCCTTGGATTTCAAGAAGTCAGTGACTCTCTCAACAAAATAAGTCTGCAACTCTTCTACATCGTCCAAACCTTCTCTTTTCATCAAGTCTTGGGACTCTTTGGAACTTTCCCAGGTTGATTTCTCTACCTCATCCGCACCGATATGAATGAATTTGGAAGGAAAAACATCCATCACTTCCGTCAACACATTTTCTACAAACGTGTAGACTTCTTCTTTTCCGGGACAAAGAGGGGTCGAAAACACTTTTCCCCAACCGGCACTATTTGTACAGGCTAGTTCTGGATAAACCTGAATCGCAGCCATCATATGTCCCGGCATATCGATCTCAGGAATAATTTCTATATGGCGAGATTGGGCATAAGCAACTAATTCACGAAGTTCTTCCTGAGTATAAAAACCTCCGTATTGAGTTTGACCATCAACTTCTCTTAAATGTTTTTCCTCAAAATTAAATCGAGGATCTTCAACGGCCTTTTCCATACAGACAGAGTCCTGATTGTTGAAAGTTCTCCAGGCACTTTTTTCTGTCAATTCCGGATATTGCTTGATCTCCATTCTCCAACCCTGATCATCCGTCAGGTGAAGGTGAAACTTGTTCATCTTATACAAAGCCAAAAGATCCACATAGCGATGCAAGTATTCGATGGAAAAGAAATGTCTCGAAACGTCCAAATGCATCCCTCTCCATTCCAAAGTAGGTTGATCTTCGATTTTTACAGTGGGAATCAAAATTTCACCTGAGGTCTTATTGCCTTCCAAGTCTGCCGGAAGCAATTGTCTGAACGTCTCCAATGCATAAAACAT
This sequence comes from Algoriphagus sp. PAP.12, assembly GCF_026652115.1. Lineage (GTDB taxonomy): Bacteria > Bacteroidota > Bacteroidia > Cytophagales > Cyclobacteriaceae > Algoriphagus. Next base: position 6,837 of record NZ_JAPPSQ010000030.1, read on the forward strand.
CCCTGTAGCATCACCTGCTTTTAGCGAAGCCTTATCCGAATCAATATCCAACTGATAGGCTCCGGCAGGCTGAATCTGTGAATCAAAAATCAATTCGATTTCAGTTCCTTTTCCATCTTCTGAAATTTTGGAATCCAAAGCGTGCTCAAGCGTGATCTGAAGGAATTCGACTTCATTAGAAAACTTACCTTCATCCTTTAAAACCAGTTTGGAGGATGGACTCAGTGTAAAGCTTCCATTCTGAACCTCCATTTTTGCAGGAGCAGGAATGATAGAAATAGATGGATTAGAAACTGGGGTACTGCAAGCTGTCCAAAACAACACAGCCAACAATAAAATAGATGAGTACTTCAAGAGATTAGGATAATTTTTGAATCACAAAGATAGAAATGCAAAAAGAATCTCTTTCAACCACATATCAAAGGGCAAAAGCCCTAATTATTCAAGTTTTAAGATTTAAAACCCATCACCTTCTCCTCGTCCCACTGCAGGTATACCCGATCACCGATTTGATATTTTCGGCTGGGATCATCGACTTCCCACACATCCCCACCATTTTTCAGCTTAATTCTTAAGGAATTGTAATGCACCAAATATCTGGAATCAAGCACATGTCCCAACAACCCTCCTTTGGTTCGAATCTTTACATCATTTGGCCTGAGAAAGGAATTGATCCGATCGGGGATCAGATTGATTGGAGAAAAAAGTCTAGCTACATAGCGTGTTTTAGGACCTTCACAAAGGTCCTGAGAATTCCCTTTTTGGATGGTTTTTCCTTTTTGCAAAATCAAAACCTGATCCGTCAGGCGAAGCGCATCATCCAAATCATGGGTCACAAAAACAACAGTGGTATCCATCGCTTTAAGCAAATCCCCCAATTCAGAAATCAATTGATGTTTTTGGATGGTATCTAAAGATGAAAAGGGTTCATCCAATAAAAGAACCTCAGGTTCAATCGCCAAAGCAGTGGCAATGGCCACTTTCTGTTGCTGGCCTCCTGAAAGTTGTCTTGGAAACCTATCTCTGAAATCCAACAATCCAAACTGTCTCAACAAAGTCTCCACCCTGCTTTTGGTGTATTCTTTTTCGTAGTGAAGCAAGGGCCTTGCGATATTTTCAGCCACTGTACTATTGGGATAGAGCTGATAATCCTGATGAATCAATTTGATCTCATCGTATCCTGCAACCAGCTTCTTTTTCGGATTAAGGATTTGATTTCCATTAAGCCAAACCTCCCCTTCATCCTGGGTTTCCAAACCAGCCATAATCCGAAGCAAAGTAGACTTCCCTGAACCACTTTCGCCAACAATGGATATAAACTCTCCCTCCTCCAATTCTAATGAGAATTGATGCAAGGCTGGTTTGTTTTGGTAAGATTTACTGAGCTTTTTGAGGGAATAAAAAGTCATGGGCGAATTTCGGCTTGAAGCTTTTTGGGTAAGGAGGCAAAGATCAGTTCATAAGATTGATCTGCCAAATCCAAAATCAGTTGATCCGGCACATTTCCCAAAACAGATACCGAATTCCATAATTTTTTATTCATATGATAGCCTGGAGTGATCCCCGGATAGCGCTCTCTCAATTCCTCAGAGTATTCTGGATCACTCTTCAAGTTGATATATTCAAACACTTCCATGTCGGTGATCGAAAAGATCTTTCCTCCCACTCGAAAACAAAGCGTCTTCTCATCAAAAGGAGTGTCTTCAGTCACTCCCGTTTTGGCTAGGCAATAATCACGAAAATATTCGAGAGTCATTTATCGATAGGATTTGTACATAAATCTAAACAAGATAAAATTCTTCTTTCAATTTCAATACTTCTTCCACCACTCTGAACTAGTTGGGGTTGCCAAGGATTGCAATTCTCCGATTTGAGGAATGATATAGTCCAATTGAAGTTCTGATGCTTTTTCTATAAATCCTTCCACTGGTTCAGTCCAATGATGAGGCGCCAAGGTAAATCCTGCCCAGTGAATCGGCATGGCCAAATTCACACCTGCATCAGTTGCTGCTTGGACACTTTCATCAGGAAACATGTGAATTTGCCTCCACAATTCATTGTATTGCCCACATTCCATAAAGCCGAAATCAAAACCTCCGAACTTATCACCGATTTCTTTGAAATGAGGCCCGTATCCTCCATCTCCACTTACCCATATCGTTTCCTTTTGGCCTTGAAAAACCCAACCGCCCCAAAGGGATTGAGCCCGGTCTCTCAGCCCTCTACCGGAAAAATGCCTGGAAGGCGTAAATGTCACTTTAATCCCATCCAATTCCTGATTTCCCCACCAATCCAATTCTGTAATCAACTTTTCATCAATTCCCCACCGAATCAAATGCCTTTTTACTCCCAAAGCCACAATATACTTTTTGACTTTTCCCTTCAACCTCAAAATACTGCTCAGGTCCAAGTGATCGTAATGATCATGGGTCATCACTATCAAATCAATTTCAGGGAAGTCATCAATGAGATCCAAAGAACCCTCTGAAAATCGAGAAGTTCGAATCGGTCCTATTGGTGAACTATCAGGTCCCAGCATTGGATCTATCAGAATCGTCTTTCCATCCAATCTCATCAGCATGACCGAATGACCATACCAAACGAATTTCATTTGCTCCGAATGCGCCAAAAACTCCTCTTTTTGAAAAGGAAGAATAGGAATGGGTGATTTAGGTATTCTCTCTGCTCTTCCTTTGAGTTGCTGCCTGATCAATTTGGGGTAATCCCTCAAACCGATATCCATCGTTGTCTCTTGCAGATTTTGAAATTTACCTTTATTCCAGTTAGGGGATTTTTCGTATTGCTCTAAAAGCTGAGGAGTGATCTTACCTCCAAATTGTTTGAATGACATCTGAAAATCTTTAATCCACTTGGGAAGATTGTACTGCACATTAAACCCAAATCCAAGAAATCAAGTTTCCAAAAGATCAATTAAAATCTTCTCAAGTCCTCTTTTGAAAAAATTTTCATTTCACTTTTTCAATAAAACCTATTTAATTTTTAATTCATTTTCATTTGAACTAAAAAGGCTTAAATTCAAGGAATTAGAAACAATCACCTTCTATGACAATTGGTCTTTTGAAAGAATCCGGTGATGAAAACCGGGTTGCATTACTTCCTGAAAGTGTAAAAAATCTTATTGCTCTCAAAGTCACCATTTGGGTTGAATCCAAAGCCGGCGAAAAGGCATTTGCATCAGACGCAGATTATGAATCTGCAGGGGCCAAAATTTGTAACAGAGCGGAAACACTTCAAGCTGATTTGATTTTAGGAATCCAGCTACCTGCTGACTCTGAAATTGACTCTCTTGGTGAAAACAAAGTTCTGATTTGTCTGTTCCAACCTCTTTCAAACAAAGCCCTAGTCGACACTTTCCTACAAAAAGGAATCACCGCCTTTTCGATGGACAATGTCCCCCGTACCACCAGAGCACAAGCTATGGACGTCCTATCTTCTATGGCTACAGTGTCTGGGTACAAGGCCGTTTTACTGGCAGCAAGTCATTCTCCTAGATTCTTTCCCATGTTTATGACTGCAGCTGGCAGCATCATCCCCTCCAAAGTTTTGGTTTTGGGGGCCGGTGTAGCCGGGCTTCAGGCAATTGCTACTGCCAGAAGATTAGGTGCAGTGGTGGAGGCATTTGACGTGAGAGCTGCTGCTGAAGAGGAAGTGAAAAGTTTGGGAGCCAAATTCGTCAAAGTAGAAGGTGCCCAAGACGACAAAGGAGCAGGTGGATATGCGGTAGAACAAACCGAAGAATACAAGGCTAAGCAGCAAGCACTGATCCAAGAGCATGCAAAAAAATCCAATATCATCATCTGCACTGCCCAGATTCCCGGCAGGAAAGCTCCAGTCCTAATCACAAAAGACACTGTCACAAATATGGCTCCTGGATCCGTTATAGTGGACTTGGCTGCCAGTACAGGAGGAAACTGTGAATTGACCGAAAACAATCAGGTTTGCTTGAAAGAAGGAGTATCTATCATAGGAGACTCCAATCTACCTTCCAGCATGCCTATGGATGCTAGTAAAATGTACGGCAAAAATATGGTCAATTTCCTGAAATTAATCATTGGCCCAGAAGGAGAATTAAATCTAAACTGGGAAGATGATATCGTTCTAAACACCTGTGTAACCCATCAAGGTCTAGTCCAAAGCAGCCGTGTTAAATCCATTCTATACCCACCAGAAACTGCCTAATTATGGAAGAAATTTTAAGTCTTTTTTACGAAAACCGAGAATTCATTTTCCTGATAATCGTGTCAGTCTTTTTGGGAATTGAAGTTATTTCCAATGTCCCTGCCGTATTGCATACGCCGCTGATGTCAGGTGCAAATGCCATCCATGGTGTGGTGATTATCGGTTCGATTATTATCATGCTTCAGGCAGACCCTACAAACTATTACGCATTGATTTTGGGCTTTATAGCCGTGGTTTTAGGGACACTCAACGTGGTCGGAGGATTTGTAGTGACCAACCGTATGCTGGAAATGTTTAAAAAGAAATCGAAGTAATCCCATGACAGAACTTTTAGGACTCAGCATTCTCGAGCTTTGCTACATCGTTGCTTCGATCACCTTCATCTTGGGTTTAAAAATGCTTTCTAGCCCCGACAAAGCACGAAAAGGGAATCTTATCGCAGGTTATGGAATGGGCTTAGCCATCTTCGCTACCATCTTTTTCAAAGAAGAACTTACTCCTGATAAATGGCTCAACTATTCATTGATATTAGGCGGGTTGATTGTCGGAACAGTCATAGGAACCCGAATGGCTCTCAAAGTAAAAATGACTGCGATGCCCCAAATGGTTTCCTTTTTCAATGGAATGGGAGGAGCTTGTGCAGCAGTGATTTCTTTGGTAGAGTTTGACCATTTGAGGCATAATTCAAATCCTGAGACTGGAATGCTAATCGTTATTCTTTTGGGATTGATAATAGGCTCAGTTTCTTTCTCAGGTTCCATGATTGCATATGGAAAACTGGAAGGAAAGATCAATGACAAAGCCCTTCCAGGCGGCCAAATCATCAATATCCTACTTCTTCTGGCATTATTTGGACTGGCCATATGGATGAGTTTTACCGGTAATCTGAGTCCCGCTTTGCTTTATATTTTATTGGGAATCTCTTTGCTCTACGGTGTCTTATTTGTAATGCCAATCGGAGGTGCGGATATGCCTGTGGTTATTTCTCTTTTGAACAGTTTCACGGGAATGGCCGCAGCTTTTGGAGGTTTTCTTTATGGAAATCAGGCAATGTTGACTGGAGGGATTTTGGTTGGATCCGCGGGTACTATTTTGACAGTCTTGATGTGTACTGCTATGAACAGATCATTAACCAATGTGATCATCGGATCATTTGGAGGCGGTAGTTCATCTTCCGAAAAATCAGGAGAGCAGGGTACAGCTAAGGAAATCTCTGTTACCGACGCGGCAATCCTACTTGCTTATGCCAATAAAGTCAGTGTAGTCCCAGGCTACGGATTAGCAGTGGCACAAGCTCAGCACACCATTCATAATTTGGAGAAAATACTCGAAGAGAAGGGTGTTGAAATGAATTATGCAATCCACCCAGTGGCTGGTCGGATGCCCGGACACATGAATGTCCTTTTAGCGGAAGCTGATGTCCCTTATCCAAAATTACTAGAAATGGAAGATGCCAATGAGGACATGAGCAGTACCGATGTGGTTTTGGTGATTGGTGCAAATGACGTGGTGAATCCTGCTGCAGAAACAGATGCGGGCAGCCCAATCTATGGAATGCCCGTCATCAAAGTTTGGAATGCCAAAAACATCATTGTCCTTAAAAGATCCATGGGAAAAGGCTACGCAGGAATAGAAAATGAATTATTCTTCCATGACAAAAACCGAATGCTTTTTGGAGATGCAAAAGACTCTTTGGAGAAATTGATAGCTGAAGTCAAAAACCTTTAAGTTTAGGCAACGTTTCTCCAAGATTTGATCAATGCCGGAACCATGCTAAGAGCAATAATCAATAAGCCAAATGATTCCCGGCCGACTTCCATCTCATGGGTTTTCATACTCAAATCTCCCTGCTCGATTTCCTGATTGATCCAACCACCTACAGACTCAGGCCACCAATATAGCGATCCTGCCAAGCAGGCTATAACCACCAAAGTCAAAGGAAATTTGGGGAAAATCCCGCGAACAGCAAGCAAACAAAAGATAATCGCTACACCGTAAATGGGAACCCATAATTCCGGATCTGGATCATTGAATTGCCAGTAGGCAAACAAAGCAAAGATCAATGCGAAAACGCCGTAAAATATTTTTAGAAACTTCATAATTGAAATGTGATTAAGCAATAGTTACACAGCCCTCGTACTTACCAGGAGCTACTTTATATCCATAATAATCTACCATCACCTCTTTGACTGTAGTAAAGCCGAAAATGGTTTGTGATTTCATTAAGTCAAAAAACTTTTTCTCATCCTTATTCTCTGAATTGGACATAGCCACTAGAATCTCTTCTCTACCTTTTTGATCTGAGTTTAGGAAATTAGTTTTTCCTAACTCTTTCAATTGGGTTTTGATCAAATCTTGATCTTCTTTTTCATAACAATGCTCAAAAAGACGAATCAAAAATTTATCAGTCCCGGTACTCAAGGCTCCAATTGGCTTGGAATCAGGAGATGGAGTGTTGGCAGGAAGACCTTTGGGGATGATGGTATCTGCAATTGCAGAGATCAATTCTTCCTCCTTCCAGGAGAAAAAACCTTCATGAGTCAGCTGATCTGCAAAATGCCATTTCCAATCTGCGATAGCCAATCCAGCAATCCCTACTCCTACTCCACCAAGAATTTTTAATGATTTCCTACGGTCCATGGGTCCTTGTTTGAGTTACAATTTAATCGAATTACAAGATCAGCCCAAGATGATTTTTGTCATTTCCACTAGCGGTGCCCCAACTAGAGTAAAATGCTCATCTAGGCAAAAACTCATCCCTATAAAAATATTGGGATGAGTTTAAGAGGTTTTAGAGTAATATAAATTTTAATTATTTTCTATAATCCAATGGAGCAGACCTGTCTCCTACTAAAGCTTCGTACACAAAACCTTCTCCCTGTCTTCTCGTCAATTCTTCCTTAGCAGCTTTGGTCACTTCAGGATTTTTAAAAATATCTGCTGCAGTCAAAGCCAAAGTTTTGGCGGCCACCATCATTCCTTTTTGTCCAATACTTGTGCCACCTGCAGCTACTGCCTGCCACGTATGAGCTGACGTTCCTGGAACCCAAGTCGCTGCTCCAAGTCCAGCTGTTGGCACCAACCAACTCACATCACCAACATCGGTAGAACCGCCTGCTCCTTTTTCTGTAACTACAAATGGGGCAATTTTTTCAGCATCCTCTGGTATTGCCTTCACCCCAGAAGGGAATGTTGTAATAATTTCTTCTGCAAACTTTTTTTCTTCTGGATCATATTTTACGCCACCAACTAATTCTAGGTTTTTATTCATAATCCTGGCAAGAGTTTCATTTGGAAGTAAGTTATACACACCATTGATAATCTCATATTCCATTCTAGTCTGAGTACCTTGAGCGGCACCTTCAGCAGCATCTACCATTTTTTTGAATATTTCTTTTACCACCTGAGCATCTGGATGTCTCACATAGTGATAAGATTCTGCAAAAGCAGGTACTACATTGGGAGCTTCTCCTCCTCTAGTAATTACGTAGTGCATTCTTGTCTCCATTGGTACGTGCTCTCTAAGCAAATTCACCATAAAATTCATGGCTTCTACTCCATCCAAAGCAGATTTACCTCTTTCAGGAGCTGCTGCCGCATGGGAAGCTTCACCATAAAATCTGAATTTGGTAGAAATATTTGCCAATGAGGAATTTGCACTTGCATTATTTTGAGACCCAGGATGCCAATGCAACATAGCGTCTACATCATCCAACAAGCCTGCTCTGGCAATGTAAACCTTTCCTCCACCACCTTCTTCAGCTGGAGTACCATATACACGTACAGTTCCTTGAATATTATTTTTCTCCATCCAATCTTTCACAGAAATACCAGCCGCTACAGAGGCTGTACCGAATAAATGATGACCGCAAGCATGTCCTGCTCCTCCTTCTACAACGGGTTTTCTGAATGGAACAGCTTCTTGAGAAACTCCAGGCAATGCATCAAATTCTGCCATAATTCCCACCACAGGCTTCCCTGATCCATATTCAGCCACAAAAGCTGTTGGAATATCGGCTACTCCTGCCTTTACAGAAAACCCAGCATCTTTTAATGTCTTCTGCAATAAAGCCGAACTTTCAGTCTCTAAATACCCCAATTCAGGATTGGACCAAATTTGCTTTGATATATCTCCATAAAAACCTGCTTTCCCTTCCAGGTCGGAAATTATCTGATCTTGTTGAGCGAATACTGAGCCCGCTATTCCAAGACCGAGGAATAAAGTATAAAACTTTTTCATAAGGGATTCTTTAATCTAACTGGTTGATTTTACTTGATGTTGAAAATTATGCTGAAATAGAATTAGACCAAAGATTTTTTCAAAAAAATAATAGCACGCCCAATAATTTGAATTACTGAAAACAATTCTATACACTAAAGTTAAACTAAATTTGATAAAATAGAATTATTCTAATTTTATCATACACTTTTAAATAGATTGTTTTTTGATATTTCAGGTTTGTATGTATTTTTCTGATATATAAACCATTACGCCTTATGAAAAAACTGTTTAAGATTATTGGATGGATTCTTGGTATTGTTCTAGTTTTTATAATCGCCAGGATAGCATTTTTAAATTTCTCATTTCCAAAAGTCTCTCCAGCAGAAGAGCTGACTATCGAATATACACCTGATAGAATTGCCCGAGGTTCCTACATTGCCAACCATGTCGCGGTATGTATGGATTGCCATTCCCAAAGAGATTTCTCTGAATTTTCAGGACCTCCTGCTCCAGGCACTTTAGGTAAAGGAGGAGATCGATTTGATCACGGCATGGGGTTTCCGGGAGTTTTTTACGCAAAAAATATCACACCATTTGGAATATCTGACTATACCGATGGTGAACTTTACCGTCTGATTACAACTGGAGTTACCAATGATGGAAGAGCCATGTTCCCACTAATGCCTTATAGATATTATGGCAAAATGGATCCTGAGGACATCTATGATATTATTGCTTACGTCAGATCAATCCCCTCTATTGAAAGTGATATTCCAGATTCGGAAGCTGACTTCCCAGTGAGTGTGATCATCAAGACCATTCCTACAGATGCTACTCCTGAAAAAAAACCTAACCCCAACGATCAGGTTGCTTATGGTAAATATATGACCAATGTAGCCGGATGCATTGAGTGCCATACTCAAGTGGATGGTCAAGGTATGATTATGCCTGATTTGGCTTTTGCCGGCGGAAGATCTTTTCCTTTCCCAGATGGGTCCTTTGTTACTTCATCAAACATATCTCCTGACAAGGAAACAGGTATTGGAAATTGGACCGAAGACATGTTTGTCCAAAGGTTTAAACAGTACCAAGATTCTGCATATGTGAATCCAAAAGTTGCCCCTGGCGAATTTAATACTTTGATGCCATGGGTTATGTATGCAGGTATGAAAGAAGAGGATTTAAAGGCAATTTTCGCATACCTTCAATCATTGTCCCCTCATAGAAACCAGGTTACAAAATTCACTCCTGCCTCAGGAGAATAATCAAATCACAAGAAGCTAAAAGCCTCGGCATCTGATTGATGTCGAGGCTTTTTTGTAACAAAAGTCACGGATATATTTTTGATTTTTCCTTTATTTTTAAGGAATTAGGTATACATACACCTTTTTTATAACCCAAAATCACCCATGAAATCAAACAGAAGGAAATTTCTATCTCAATTAGGAGCGATTGGCACCGGGACAGGGTTGATGACATTGAACCCATTCAGTTCGGAAGCAAAAACCCGGAAAAAGAAAAAAGAATCATTCACAATCAGCATCTATCAAACTACGGATGTGCATTGCCAGATCCATCCTCATGATGAACTTTTTTGGGAAAATGGTCAATCAGTATTTAGAAAAACCGGAGGCTATGCTCACCTTAAATCATTGATGGAAAGTGAACGTGAAAAAGAAGAAAATAGCTTTTTGATTGATACGGGGGACATGTTTCAGGGATCTGAACTCTCTGTAAAAACCACCGGAGAGGCCATGGTTCCTATCCTCAATGAAATTGGATACGACTTATACCTTCCCGGCAATTGGGAAGTGATTTATTATAAACAGGCAATGCAGCATTTGTTGGGCTCTCTTCATGCTCCAAAAATCTGCGCCAATATGTACCATGACAAAGGGAATGGTGAAAAAGGGGAATTGATTTTTCCTCCTTATTATATCTGGACTGTCAATGGTGTCAAATTCGGATTCCTTGGATATACTGACCATCTCGTCCCAAAGAGACAACCACCTCTGCTGAGTAAAGGAATCCTTTATACTAAGCCTGAGGAAAATCTAGCTCATTATGTAGATGTACTTAGAAATCAAGAAAAATGCGCCTTTGTTGCCATCATTGCCCATTTGGGACTTTCTCAGCAAATCCACCTAGGAAATATCCCTGAATGTGAAGGAGTAGATTACATTTTGGGAGGTGATACACATGAGCGGGTTAGAAAGCCAATTCAAGGTAAATACGCCAAGATTGTTGAACCAGGCGCCTTTGGTTCATTTGTAGGAAAGCTTCAATTGAAAATCGAAAATGGAAAAGTAGTTGAGGACAATTATTCTTTGCTCGAAGTCTCTGCAGAAAAATTCCCTGCCGATAAAGACGTTGCCAAGCTGATTAAGAAGAATGAAAAACCCTTCCAAAAGGAAATCTTTGATGTGGTTGGCTACAGTGCATTACCTCTTTACAGGTATTTTGTAATCGAAAACCCGATCGACACCATGGTGCTGGATGCTATTTCTTGGCAGGTACCTGAGATTGATATAGTACTTTCCAATGGTTTTAGATTTTGCCCGCCCAACACAAGCCCAGATCATACAGGAAACATCCCAATCACTCATGGATACATCTATGACATGCTTCCATTTGATGCCTATATCAGAACAGGTCAAGTCACAGGGGCTCAGATAAAAACTTGGCTTGAGAAGGAGCTAAACAATGTCTTTGCAGAAGATGCCAGTAAGCGTTTTGGGGGATGGGTTATCAAATTCAGAGGTATGGAAGTTGAATTCTTGGCCTTCGGTGAGGAAGGTGATCGCGTTCAAAAAGTCATGGTAAAAGGTCTGCCTCTTGATTTTGAGAGGACCTATACCATCAGTGCCTGTGAAAGAGAAGGTGATGCAGATGATATTCTATGCAGGATAAAAGGTGTGAAAAACACCCAAAATACGCCTTTTACAATGCATCAATCCATGATCAACTATTTGGCGGCAAATTCTCCAGTCCATCCGATTCCACCAAAATCAGCAGTTGCACTGGATGCTCCGGCTACCTTGCTAACTCAAGTAAGTGGTGTTGATTATCAATTTACTTGATCAGATCTTAAACTAATCTCAAATCAAATTCTCTAAAACGATCTAAAACAGGATCTGTAGGATGAAGCTCGGTGACCAAAGTATGAACCTCCGTCAAATCGCAGGTTTTATACTTTTGAACCGTATGGAGTTTATCAGAAACTGAAAGAATGATCGTTTTTTTTGCAGCTCGCATCATGGCTTGCTTTACTTGGATCACTTCCCAATCAAACTCCGTCAAGCCGTGATCAGCATCCAAATAGCCAGTCCCTAAAATGCACAAATCCACTCGCAATTGATTTAAGGCATTTACTACCGTGCCTCCTATAGCAAATTTCGCCTCATGCAATAATTTTCCTCCCAAAAAAATCACCTCCACTTCTGGCAACTCCAAAAGCTGCATAGCCACATGAAGGCTCGGCGTAAAAACAGTCAAAGGAAGTCTCCTTGGAATCATCTTGGCCACTTCCATATTTGTCGTCCCTCCACTCATCAATATCACCTGCCCCTCCGAAAGCAAGGACACCGTCTTTTCTGCAATTCGGATTTTTTTGGAAAGAAGATAGACATTGCCATCATCCTTACTGAAATTCATAAAACCAAAGGAAGTGGCTCCTCCATGTACTTTCTTCAACTTCTTCTCCTTGGCCAGCTCTTTTACATCTCTCCGAACAGTGTCTATGGAAACATTTAGAGATTCAGATAAGTCAGTCAAAAGAACCCGATGATGTAAATGAACTTGGTCTAAAATGTATTTCTGTCTTTCTTCCTTAAGCATGGTGAATTGTTTGGGTTTGGGAAACTAACAAAAACAGCAAAACCATGCAATTCTCAAGACCCTTAAAATAATTCTTGCAAAATATTGCTTAAAAACCTTCACTTTCCAGAGATTTTCTGGGTAGTTTAGCTGACTAAAGCTGAAAGCCTTGATGACAATGAAATACACTTTTAGAGCTACCTATCTCTTATTTTCTCTCACCTTAATGATTGCTTTTCAAGCTTGTAGTCAAAAGGCTACATTCCGAATTCTTGAAAAACCGATCACTTGGAATAATGAAAGAGAGGAGCTTTCCCTGAAATATCTCAAGGAAAGACATGGGCTTGAAAAAGAAACTGCAACCATAGATCCCAAAATCGTAGTAGTTCACTGGACAGCTATCGACAATATCGAAGTGACTTTTGACGTTTTTGATTCCCCAACATTGGGAGGACGAGCAGATTTGACCGGAGCTAGCAACCTAAATGTCAGCAGCCAATTTTTGATTGATCGTGATGGCACCATTTTCAGATTACTTCCTGACACCACCTTTGCCAGACATACAATTGGCTTAAATTATTGTGCAATTGGAATCGAAAACGTTGGAAGTGATGATTCGCCACTGACAAAAGAACAATTGAAGGCAAATGAGGAATTGATCCGATATTTGAAAAGAAAATATGCCATAGACTATGTCATAGGTCATCATGAATATCAAAAGTTTCAAGAAACCGATCTTTGGAAAGAAGCCGATCCTGATTACAGAACCGTCAAATCAGATCCAGGAGACGAATTCATGAATAAGCTTCGATCCAAACTTAAGGACCTAAACTTAAAACCAGTACCCAACAATTAATCTATGAATCGGAATTTTCGATTTCTAACTTACATACTGCTCTTCAGCAGTATTTTTTACGCGTGTAAATCTTCAGAAAAAGTAAGCCAGGGCTCCAACAATTCAAAAAACATTGAGTTACCAAATGGAGAAACCCCTAGCACTAATTTTCCTTCCAAGGGTTTACCTTCTACTCCGGTGACTTTACCGCCTCTTTCTTACTCTATGCCTGAAATGCCCAGAGAATTTCGAGGAGTTTGGATTGCTACGGTAGCCAATATTGATTGGCCGATCTCTGGAGCTGATTCCTGGGAAAAGAAAAAAGCTGATTTTATTAAGCTTCTAGACTATTACAAAGGGCTCAATTTCAATGCAGTTATCGTGCAAGTTCGGGCTGCTGGAGATGCTTTTTACCCAAGCAATTATTCTCCTTGGTCTAAATATTTGACAGGCAAACAGGGACAAGCCCCTCAATCACCTGAAAATCCTCTGACTTGGATGATCAAAGAAGCACATGACCGTGGCTTGGAGTTTCACGCCTGGCTCAATCCTTACCGAGCTACGATGGATCTCAAAACCGAGGAATTAAGCCCAAATCATGACTTCAACCAACATCGAGATTGGATGCTAAAGTATGGTAGCAAATGGTATTACGATCCGGGATTGCCGGAAGTGAAGAACCATCTTTTGGCTATCATCAAAGAAGTGGTAGCCAACTACGACATTGACGCTATTCATTTTGATGATTATTTCTACCCTTATAAAGAGCCTAGGCTAGATTTCCCTGACAAAGCTTCTTACAACAAATACAAGAAATCAGGGCAATCAATTGACGATTGGAGAAGACAGAATGTCAATGATTTGATCTTTGCCCTGAACAATACAATCAAAGCTACCAAACCTTGGGTTCAGTTTGGAATTTCCCCATTCGGTGTCTGGAGAAATCAAGACAAAGACCCTAAAGGTTCTCCTACCCAGGCAGGGCAAACCAATTATGATGACCTCTATGCTGATGTCCTACTTTGGATGAAAAATGGCTGGGTGGATTATATGCTTCCGCAGCTTTATTGGAGCATGGACCACCCTTTGGCTTCTTATATAAAGCTCGCCGATTGGTGGTCAAACAATAGCTACAACACGAATGTCTATATCGGGAATGGCCCTTATAAGGTCCGGGCGGATTCCGACAAAGCATGGGAGAATCCAAATGAAATCACCCAGCAAATCAACTATACCCGAACTCTTCCCAATATTGAGGGTAATGCATTTTTCTCTGCGAAATCGCTATTTCTGAAAAATCAGGATGTGGCAAAAATTGTGAATGATCAAGTTTATGACACGCCAACTCTTCCGCCATTTTTCCAGCCCAAAAGCACTTCCATCATAGAAAATCCTGTGGTTCTATCTGTAGAAACCAATTCCAAGTGGACCAAAATTCAAATGGAAAATCCTTTGGATCCAGCTATCAGATATGCCATGGTTCAAGGAGCTGATCAATTAAATAATCTTTCAACAGCTGAAATCCATACCGTATGGGTAGGTGGGACAAGAGCTAGAGGACTTGAGGTTAGCAGTCTCAATACCAATTATTTGGCGATAAGATGGATAGATCATTTCGGTAGAATTGTTCAAACTCAAGTATTTCAAACACCAAAAAAATCAAAGCCATGAAAGACATGTTGGTTCGCTTGATCGGTCTTCCTGACATCCGGGATTTAGAGAAAAAACTAGGGGTCAAAGAAAAAATCACCTTTCGGCGAGCCATAGCTCCTGAGAAACATCTGGTCAGTGAATGGGTAAAAAAGGAATTTGGAGATTATTGGCAATCAGAAGTGGAAATCTCTTTTTCCAGACTACCTGTCTCATGCTGGATTGCTCAGCGAAGCAATGAATTATTGGGCTTTGCTTGCTACGAATCCACTGCCAGAAACTTTTTTGGTCCAACAGGCACCTTAGAAGGTGAAAGAGGAAAAGGAATCGGCAAAGTACTATTGATCAAATCTCTGGAATCCTTGAGAGAATTAGGCTATGCATATGCAATCATCGGTGGTGTCGGCCCCGCAGAATTTTATGAAAAAGCGGTAGGAGCAAAAGAAATCGAAGGATCTGAAACAAGCATTTATCAGAATTTATTGAGAAAACCATGAGTCAAAACACATCCAAAAACCCATGGCTTTGGGTCCCTCCATTATATCTGACAGAATCAATCCCATACGTCATTATCATCACTGTTTCGGTGATCATGTACAAAAGCCTTGGGATTTCAAATTCTGAAATAGGTCTATACACCTCTTTCTTGTATCTCCCTTGGGTAATCAAGCCTATCTGGAGTCCGATCTTAGAGCTTTTTGGAAATAAAAAACAATGGTATCTCAGTATGCAATTGATCCTTGCTGCTGTTTTCTTGGGAGTTGGTTTGACAACGGGTTTGAATCAGTTTTTTACGGTTACTCTAGCCTTCTTTTGGATGGGAGCATTTGCTTCGGCCACCAATGATATCGCTTCCGACGGCATGTATTTATTGGCATTGAAGCCGGATCAGCAAAGTTTCTTTGTAGGCTTAAGAAGTACTTTTTACAGAGTAGGAATGATCACTGGCCAAGGGCTCATAGTCATTGTTGCCGGTAATCTCGAAACCAGTCTGGGCGATCCAACCAAGGCTTGGTCCTGGACCATGATCATCGTTGCGGGCTTGATGTTAGTTTTAACATTGATAAACTGGATAACAACTCCAAACATCAAAGAGGAAAGAATTACGAAAGAAGAACAGCCCAGTTTCGGCAAAGTATTCGCCACTTTCTTCACCAAAAAGAATATTGGTCTATCACTCGCATTTGTCCTTTTGTACCGTTTAGGCGAGTCCCAGTTGGTAAAAATGGCATCCCCATTTTTCTTAGATGAAAGAGCTAAAGGAGGCTTGGGATTGAGCATAACTGATGTTGGTTATCTGTACGGAACTCTAGGTGTTATTTCCCTTTTGATTGGAGGAATTTTGGGAGGAATTGTGATTTCGAGAGACGGTTTGGGTAGATGGATGATGCCAATGGCAATTGCTATTAATGCGCCGAATCTAGGGTATGTTTTTCTTTCCTGGAATCAACCTGAAAGCTTCATCAATCCAGCAATTGTAGTAATCATTGAGCAGTTAGGTTATGGATTTGGTTTTGCAGCCTACATGGTATTCTTGATTTACTTGGCAGAAGGACTTTTCAAGACTGCCCACTATGCCTTGGCCACTGGATTTATGGCTATGGGAATGATGTTTCCTGGGATGGTCTCTGGCTATATTCAAGAATGGTTGGGGTATCCCGGTTTTTTCGTCTGGGTAGTGATCGCTACAATCCCAAGTTTCTTGATGGCCTATTTGGCGAAGTATCCAAAGGAATTTGGCAAAAAATCAGAAAGCTGAAACCTGAAATCTCATTATCCTAATTTTCCAATAGTTCAATTTCAGATTTTAATAATGAACAAATCCCAAAAAATCGCCCAATGTTTCTCCCCTGCAGCATTTATCCATGATACAGAGGAAAATTATCAGGAAATCGAAAAACTGATTTTGGAAGAAGAAATCGGCGGATTAACCTTTTTTCATAGTCGCCATTCTGCTGCGGCCAATTTTGAAAAGAGGGCAGAGTCTTTGGATACAGAAGGGACATTTGAAAAGCTGATCTCATTGATCAACCGCTATCAAAAGGTTTCCAAAACCCCACTGTTGATCAGCATTGATGGGGAATATGGGCTTGCCATGAGAATTGAAAACACACCGCAATACCCTTTTGCGATTTCTTTGGGATCATTGAAACAAGATGCTGAAAAATGGGTCGAAGAAGTGGGCCATCGCATGGGTTTGGACATGAAAAACTCAGGCATTCATTTGAACCTTGCTCCATGCTCTGATGTCAACACCAATCCAGACAACCCTGTGATAGGCTATCGCTCTTTTAGAGATAATGCAGAAAATGTCGCTAAGCTTTCCTTGGCTGCATATCAGGGAATGATAAAAGCAGGAATTGGAGCCTGCCTAAAACACTTTCCAGGTCATGGTGACACAGCAGTTGATTCTCATTTGGGTCTACCGATTTTAAATAAAACGAAAGCTCAATTAGAAGCTGAGGAATTAGTCCCTTTTCAATATGGAATCGATCATGGAGTAGAAATGATCATGGTGGGACACTTGGCTGTACCTGCATTGACAGGAGGTAAGGAAGTTCCTGCAAGTATCAGCCGAGAACTAATTACTGTGCTTCTCAAAGAAGAAATGGGCTTCAAAGGTCTGGTTATTTCTGATGCTCTCAATATGAAGGCAGTGGCCAAGCACTTCCCAGAACCAGGAATGCTGGAATGGAAGGCTTTTCAAGCTGGAAATGACATATTGTGTTTTTCAGATCATGTGAAAGAAGGAATTGAAATCATTGCTGAAAAAGCTTCTGAAGAAGTAGTTGACTTGGTTTTCGAAAAGATCATGGAGTTGAAAAAGAAGTTGGGAGTCTTTGATTTTCACCCAATGGAAGTTCCTTCATTTGATTGGGAGGGACATTCAAAGCTTCAAAAAGAATTAGCCCAAAATTACGTTTCAGTGATTTCGGGCGATATAGATTCTCAAAACTTAAAAGGATTAATTCAATCAGGTAAACTGGGATATTCTGAATATTTCACTTCCTCTCCAAGCTTATTCTCCCAAAAACTAGGCTTTCAATCTGATTCATCCGAAAAGCAAATCATTGCCGTTTTTGTCCCTAGCCATAAGCCTTTGAATCAATTTGGGATGGATTCTGAAGCGCTTGACAAAATCAAAGAATTAGCAAGCACAAAACCAAGCATTCTGGTCCATTTCGGAAATCCTTTGGCTCTAAAACATCTTGGAGACCTAAACGCTTTCGAGACTGTAATTTGTGCCTATCAAGGATTTGAGGAGGTTCAAGAGGTTATTGCCTTCAAATTACTTGAGGAATAATCCGAATCCATATTTTTTGACTAAATGCCAATAAAATCTCCTGGGGCCTCCATTTAAATAAAACTTCAGAGGCGGACCGAAATTTTAATAGAAATTCACTTATTAAAACCTCAGTAATTAAATCATTTCTCAGCCAATTTCATGAAAAAAAAATTTCGACTTGTTTGGACATTTACTCTTTTTTCAATCATTTTCAGTAGTTGTCAAGAAAATGAACCTGCCCCGATTGTTGACTTTACCATTAGTAAAACAAGTGCTAATGTTAATGAATCAATCATGTTTACAAACTTGTCCACAAATGCCTCGAGTTATATTTGGGATTTTGGAGATGGAAATTCCTCAACAAGTGAAAACCCAACACATACCTATTCTTCTTCCGGGGCTTTTACCATAACACTTATGGCAAATGGAGCAGGAGGTGACAATTCAGCTTCAAAAGTTATTTCGGTATCTTTTCCTGCACCTGTTTCTGATTTCGAAATTTTAAACACGAGTCCCTCACCAGGGGAATCCATTTTATTTAAAAACCTTTCAGAATTCGCCACAAGTTATAATTGGGATTTTGGGGATGGGAGCTCGTCTACAGAAAAACACCCGTACCACACCTTTTCTGAGGCTGGAACCTTTCAAATTGAATTAACTGCAAAAGGAGATGGTGGAGAAAGCATCACATCAAAGCCCATAACGGTCAGCACTCCAACATTTAACGGACTGACCACAGCCCAATTCAATTCCGAGATCGAATATGGAACCATGATGGATCAAGAAGGAAACGTGTACAAAACCGTTAAAATTGGTTCTCAAACCTGGATGGCAGAAAACCTGAGAACTTCAAAATACAATGATGGTACTCCCATCCCACTCATCACCAATGATGATGAATGGGAGGGTACTACATCAGGAGGATATAGCAATTACAACCATTCAAATAAACCTTCAGATGTCGCAACTTATGGCAGGCTCTACAATGGATATGCTGTCAGCAGTGGAAAGCTTGCACCTGAAGGATGGCATATTCCTACAGACGAAGAATGGCAAGAATTAGCCAATAAATCATGGGGCTTAGATGAAGCGGGAGGTCGATTAAAAGAAATTGGAACTACTCACTGGGACTGGCCTAACACAAGTGCAGGTAATCAGACTGGTTTTACAGCACTCCCAGGTGGCGAAAGAGTCGCAAATGGTTCCTTTAGGGATATGGGTATTTATGGACGTTGGTGGAGTTCCACAGTCATTGAGACCGAAAGAAATTCATATTGGGAAATGTTTTATAGCGGAAGTGAATTAGACAAATACGCCAGTTTTTATTTCGTGGGGTATTCTGTACGATTGGTTAAAGATTAATCGTCCTATCAAATAAGGTTAGAAAGAATTTGATTCGAGCATTTTCGGAAATCCTTTGGTTCTAAAATATCTTGGAGGCCTAAAAGTTTTTGGGCGTTGATTTGTGCCTATCAAGGAATTGGTGAGGTTCAGGAGGTGATTGCCTCTGACATTTTTTCAACTAAATAATTATTCCTCACCTTTATAATTACACACTGCAAACCGAATAAACTTACGTAATAAATCACATGATTCAACATAGATAAATAGCCCATTATCCTATAAATCAACTCTTCCTCTCAATTTGTCTTCTACCTCTGGTCTCTCCATAAAGAAAAGACTAACATAGGTTAGGGTATAGGTACCTCCAATTGGAAGAATTCCGCAATTATTATCAAATCCTCCTAACCAATCAAAGTACCAAGTGCTATTTGCATTGATCCTAATGGCAGTATTACATGTAGAGTCTTCCCTGATCAATTCTCAAAGGATTTTTCCCCAGAAGTCCTTTGGGGGAAAGGCTTTCAATTAGTCATGACAGAAAGAGAATAAAACAATTATTAAAAGCGGGAAGAAGAATAGCTTTTTCATGGTTTTCAATTTTCTTTTGAGCCATCTTTCAAAAGCCTCCTTTTCATATCTCTAAATCAGAGAAAATGAAAAAAGTAAGCATCGAAAAAGAAAAAGGTCAATCCTTAAAAAGTTTATGCATCTATTCTGGAAGCTCTCTTCCATAACCGATAAATAAAAACGACTTCCATTCTTTGCACATCATCATCAAAAAAGCTGAACGAATTTTTTTTTACCTTTGCCAAAATATTTGCTAAAGCACTATAAATCAACCCAAAAAGATTAACACAAAACCCTATTATTCAGGATATAAAAAGTCGAATAAAGAATGATTTGTGAAGTAGAAAAGAAAAACATAGAAGAATTCAACACTACCAATATTCTACCCCAAACCCCATTTTGGGGACGGGTTAAAAAAGATCAAGGGTTCGTTCCTCAAGGCTTCGAACTGACCATTTCCAAAGATCTGCTTATAAGTGGTTCAAGTTCTTTGGAAAAAAAAGGAGAGGATCTTCTCATTTTGATCAAATACATAGATAAAAACACCTGCTTTGCCTATGTACCTTACGGGCCTAAGCTTGAACCTGCTTTTGAAAATCAAGGAGTTTTTTTAGAGCAGCTATCTGAAACCATCAAACCTCAGCTTCCAGTAAACTGTATTTTTATCCGTTTTGATTTGACTTGGAAAAACCAATGGGCAGTTGAAGAAGAATATTTTGATGATGGGGGTAATTGGCTGGGACCACCATCCAATCAAACACAAGAATATCGCGTCAATTTCAATACTGCAAGATGGAATCTATATAAAAGCGTAGAAGACAATCTACCTAAGAACACTTTCTTTCTTGATTTATCATTGGAAGAAAAAGAATTGCTCAACAACATGAGGTATAATACGCGCTACAATGTTAGAAAATCCAATAAAAAGGGAATCAGAGTCAAAGAATATGGATTGGATCAAATTGGGGATTGGTACAAATTATATCTTGAAACTGCGGTCCGTCATCACATGCCTATTCAAAATCAGGATTATTTTTCTACAATTTTGAAAAATCAGGACAATTCTAATAAAGGGGTCTCAATTAAGATGCTGATGGCAGACATTGATGGTGAGTTTCTGTCTTCCATGTTTTTGGTATTATCAAAGAAGCGAGGAACATATCTATATGGTGCATCTACTTCCAGTCCAAACAACCTCATGGCAAGCTATGCCCTTCAATGGGAATCAATCAAAATAGCAAAGAGTCAAGGGTGTACAGAGTACGATATGTTCGGTTCAGCACCAAACCTCAATCAAAGTCACCCCCTACATGGTGTCCATATCTATAAGAAGGGCTTTGGAGGAAATTTATATCATAGAATGGGATGCTGGGACTATCCTTTCAATCAAAAACTATATGAATCCTATCGGTTTCAGGAATTAAAAAACTTAAAAAATTAGCCGGAATCAGTTCATTTCCACAAACTATTAATAGAAACTACAATCAATAAACCCCTCCCAATT
>NZ_JAPPSQ010000031.1 GCF_026652115.1 Algoriphagus sp. PAP.12
AAAAGGGGGCTAGGCCCCTTTTGTTATTTATAGAACATTCATCGATTGTTCCTTGATTTTTTCAAGTTCATCTTTCATGAGTATCACATGCCTTTGGATACCTGCATCATTAGCTTTTGATCCGATAGTGTTGATTTCTCTTCCGATTTCCTGACTGATGAAGCCCAATTTTTTCCCTTGGTTGGTTTCTTCTGCCAAACATTTTTTGAAATATTTCAAGTGAGTATCTAAGCGAACAATCTCTTCCGTGATATCCAATTTCTCGAAATAATAGATTAATTCTTGCTCAAAACGATTGGCATCAAAAGAATTTTCATCCAACCACTCTTGAAAATGATTCTTGATTCTAGACTGAATTCTTTCTTTTCTACCACCTTCGTCAGTTTTTACACTTTCCAATCCACCGGCTATGGTTTCTATGTTTTCCAACAATTTATCCTCCAGAACCTTCCCTTCGTCTACCCTGAAATCATTGCATTTATTAACTGCCTCGGTAATTACTTTTTTCACCAATTCCCACTCAGCCTCTGTATCTCCCTGCTCAGTATTTGTATTGGTAATTACCGATGGAGCTTGTAAAGCCAATTTAAATAGCTCTGAGGAACTATCTCCCACTTGCTTTGCCAAAGCAGTAAACTTACCATAATACGCCTGAAACAACTCCTCATTGATAGTCACAGGAATATCAGAAGATTTCTTTGCCAAAAACTCAACGGATAGACTCACCTTGCCTCTTTCCAAAATTGATTGGACAAGATTTCTTATTTCTAATTCTTTATCTGAAAATTGTCTTGGACTGCGAATTGATAAATCCAAAAATTTGGAGTTAAGAGTCTTCACTTCTACGTGAATCATAAACTCCTCATTTTCCCATCCGGCATTTCCGAAGCCGGTCATTGATTTAATCATGCTTTGTTTTTTTAGAAATTATAGCCCAAAGTTACATAGAACTTCAAATCTTCCGCCTCATAATTTCTAATTGGTCGAGCTACATCAAATTTCACATAGTAATTAAGCAAAACTGTCCTCAATCCTGCACCATAACTTTGAAGCCAAGGATTATTGAAATTATTTAAAACAATGGTAAATGGTGAACCTTCAGTATTTATCACTTCCGTGTTTTGGTCATTGACACGCTCCCAAGGTGCTGATTCATCCCATGCAGATCCAATATCATAAAATCCTACCAATTGGAAATTTCGGATGAAATTGGAAGTGATATTTCCCCGGGTTAAATAGGAGAAGATCGGAATTCTCAATTCAGTAGTGAAAGTTATTACATTATTCCCTCTGATCTCATCATAATCATAGCCTCTCAAGTCCATGAAATCCGCAAATAAGATGTTGGAGTTTTCAACACCTGTCGGATTCCTCACAGGAGAAGATTCTGGCCTATTTGATGGTGGATTATAGAATTCATTAAATAACCAATTATCCATGCCTCCAACTAAATAAGTCTGTGGATTTTTACCAAAGAAAGACCCCGCATACAATTTGGAAGCTATAACAATATTCTTATGAATTACTTGATAGTTTCTCAAATCCAAATAGAAATTACTAAAACTTCTTTCCCTATGATTCAAACCTTGAAAATGGACAAATCCAACCTTTCCTTTGAACCCAGTTTGAGAATATAAACCGATGTTACGAGTCTTGTCGAAAACCAATTCAGCTTTTGCACCGCCATAATTCACATCGAATCGATTCTCTTCTGGAACTTGTCCCATAATCAATGAATCCGGATTCAAGTTGAAATACTGAGATTTAGCAATGAATGGGGCTACTGTAAATCTAGTATTTACATTAAAAGGATAAGAAATTCCTGCCTCAACTTTTGTCAAAACGTACTTTTGGAAAGTAATATCACCTTCTGAAATTCGAATTGTTCTTCGATCAAATCTTCCTCTGAAATCCAATCTTCCCGGCAGGTATTCATATTCAAAATACAAATCTCCTCCAGATCTAAAATCCAATGCTGTGGTCACACCTCCCTGAAATGAATGGTTGTCCAAAAGGTCAGTCATCTTTCCTTGAAGGCTAATTCCAAATCCACGCAAAGGATCTACAATAAATCTAGTATTGATATTATTGGTAAAGAACTGGGGCTCCATTCTTCTTGGCCCAACAACTCTTTTTTGAAGTCCTTGCCTTCTAAAACTTTCGAGCAAATTAATTTTATTTTCCTGACCCGAAGTAGAAACTTGTTGGCGATTAGGAACAGTACTAGGAAGCGTGTCGAAAGTATAATTTTCAGTATTGATTCCATTTCTATTCTGGAACTTCAATCTGTCCAGATTTATGGAAGTTGTTTTGTTATTTGCAGAAGTATCTATCTGAACCTGACTCTCCTCCACGGATTTTTGGGCTGGTAACGGCTCACTCTTTCTTTCCACAAGTTCTTTTTGGGCCTCTTCCATTACTCTTCGGGCAGCAATTCTTTCATTCAAACTTTTGGCTTGCTCCAATTGCACTCTTGGAGTACTTGGAGTGAATTGATCCGATCCGCTATAATTTTGCAAAACCAAAAAGCTTTCCTTTCCATCTCTTACAGAAAAAGCAATTTTATTCATTCTTGAATTCACATCGAAAGATTCCAAACTCAAGTTATATCCGGAAATTTGACTCGTTACCTGACTGCCTATAGTCATTCTCATCAAATTATTGATACCACTCAGATCACTTAAATAAATTACTGAATTGGAATTAACCTTTCTAGGTCTAATGTTTTTACTCGATGCATTTGTCAACCTTGAAATTCGAAGTGTATCTCTATTTTCAATCAAGAACAGATTGTAACTATCCTGAAATTTCTCAAGACTCTCTTGATTCAAAGTTGAATCCGGCTCATCGGTAAAATTGGTAGAATATATGATGGTAGAATCATTTAAAAACATCGGGGTAAGATCATCAAATTCATCGTTTGTCAACCTTCTTCCCGAGCCCCTTGTATTCAACGTATAGATATCGGTTTTCCCATTAGAAATAGCAGATAAAACCATGTTCTTACCTGTACTGTTGAAATCAATACTTAGAATTTCAGTAATATTTCTCAAAAATATTTTATCCTGATTACTGCCGTCAATTGAACGCAATCTTAAAGTTGTAATTCCTCTTTTGAAGGAGGCAATCGCCAAATTAGCAGAATCCCTCCATGCAATTACGGGTGCTCGGAAATTTGGATTTTGATCTTCATAAACTGACCCTCCTTGCATCAAAGTCCTCTCATTTCCAGTACTTACTTCTCTGATTTGAACTTTAAATTTTCCTCCATTATTAATTACATAGGCTAGATTCAGCCCGTCTGGACTAAATTTAATATCATTGATCACACCAATTACACGGCTGGAGGTTTCAGCTATAGCATTTTCTCTATCAATATTTTTGAAGTTTTGAGTGACCTGCTGATTGATTGTCAAATAGTATTTTTTCCAATCGTCGGTAAAAGTTTTATAATTCAACCCAACTGTATTGGCAATACTATTTTCTTCATTCCTATTAATCCGCGAAAGATTTAGAATACTGGAAATATACCTTCTACCATATCTTTCTGCGATATAATTCCAAACAGATTGTCCGACTAAAGCAGCCTCTAAAGATTTAAGCTTTAAAATTTTCGGGTTTTCCTCCTCAGCTAAATAGTGGCGTATATAGTCATCCATTTCTCTACTCCAACCTTTGGCCAGATATAAAGCAATCCCATCAACATACCATTCTGGGAATCCATTCATTAAATTAGATTGAAATGCATCTGCAACGGAAGCACCATAAAGCATTTCTTGAATTATCACCTTTGAAGTCCCATAAATCAGATCTTCTTTGAACAAATCCATTTCCCCTTTGAAGGCTACCTCAGCTATCAATCGGCTAAAATTGGTTTGACCCTCCTCACTAAAAGTCTCCTTATTGAGATTGAGATTACTTTGCAAAAGTTCCTCCGGAGAATTGTAGATATAAATTTTAGGTTTCGTATAGGCAACATAACCTATCATCTGGGTCAATCTATTAAATTCCGATTCCAGGTACTCAATTGCCATCTTGGCATTAGCCCCTCCACGGTCGTAGTAATACACCTCAAAATTATTTGAAGAGTAGAAATACCATTCAAACTCCTTGTGTTGAACCCTGTTTTTACCGAACCGCTCCTGGTCAAATTGGGCGAAAGCCCCTCCAGCAATCAGCCAGAAACCTAAAAAAAGAACAAATCGAGTCAACTTTAAATGCATTCTTAACGGTGGTTTTGTCTAAATATAATTAAAATACCTAGCGATATCTACCTCCTGTGGAATGCTTGTAGATTCTACTAGATACTGCACCATGATTTTGCTATAATATGGAATCAGAGAAACGCCTTTGGCTCCAAAACCATCGAATATGTAAACGTTTTGCTTATCAGGATGTTTTCCCAAAAATGGTTTTCTATCCTTAGTAGCAGGACGTATTCCAACCTTATGTGATACATATGCCTCAATCGGCTGATTCACAAGCCCCGCCAATCGCTCAGTTAATTCATTTTTTGCTCTTTCCGTAGGTCCATGATCTAAATCATGCCAAGTATAGGTAGAACCAACTCGATGAACTGAATCTCCTAAATGAACTCGAAACACTCCCCGATTGACAATATAATCCGGAGAAAAGTCTTGTTTCACTTCCAAAATTTCTCCCTTCACAGGGGCAAAAGGGAGAAAATCAAAATAGCTTGATTGATGTGCTGCTACTCCATTACAAAATATCAAATTTTTGGCTTTAAGTCCTTCATAATTCCAAAACTCGTCCTCAAATTTCAACTTCTCTAAATTCAACCACTCTTTTTTCAGATCTTCTCCGAAGAACTTTCTCATTCCATCAAGCATGGTCACGATATCCAACCATCCGCAATTTTTAAGCTTTACCCCGCCAAATGGATCGTTTAAAAATTCAGACTGGCTTTCTTGAACTATTTCTTCCAAATAATCCGAAAAGGAATCATCTGCACTATTTCCCATCCATTCATTTTGCTCTTCGATGGAAATAAATGGCCTATAAATCGACTGTTGATGCAGAAATTTTTCCTCACACAGATTTTCCAACTCTTTATAAAAAGGAATAATCTCGGGAAATATCTGATCTGCATTCCAAGTCTTGACCATTTTCCTGCCAGTCACTGGATTAAATAAACCTGCAGCTACCCTACTGGATTGATTTGATTCAGCCTGGTCATAAATCTGAATTCTAAACCCGGATTTTTTCAATCTATAACCTAAAGCTGTACCAGCCAGTCCCTGCCCGATGAGCAAAAAATCTGTTTCCATAGATCAAAATAAAGGTTTTATTCCTTAATTTGTTTCTATTGGAAAGACAAAAACAATGTTGAAAATTAAGTCCTTCACCTTCAATCCTTTTCAGGAAAACACCTATGTCGCCTATGATGACAAAGGAAATGCTGCCATCATTGATCCAGGATGCTATGAAAAGCATGAAAGACAAGAGTTGAACAACTTTATTGAAGAAGAAGGTCTAAAACCTCTATTGCTTCTTAATACACATTGTCATATAGATCATGTATTGGGTAATGCATGGGTAAAGCGAACTTATGGTATTCCATTCTTAATCCATCAGAATGAAGTCGCTGTCTTAAATTCAGTTCAGGTCTATGCCCCCAACTATGGATTCTCTCTATATGAAGCCATTGAGCCAGATGGATACCTGAGTGAAGGTCATGATATTGAAATTGGTAGTGAAGAATTGAAAATCTTGTTTGTCCCAGGCCATTCACCGGGTCATGTAGTATTTCATCACGAAGGAACCAACACCTGCATTGCCGGAGACACTTTATTCAGAGGAAGTATTGGAAGAACTGACCTTCCTGGAGGAAACCATGAACAACTGCTAAAAAAAATAAAATCGGAACTTTTTAGCCTTCCGGATCAAACTATCGTTTATCCTGGGCATGGTCCTGAAACCACTATTGAGTTTGAAAAAATCCACAATCCATTTGTTGGCAAAAATGCATCCTTTTGAGTATTAAGTCACAAATCCCGAATAGCCTTACACTGCTCAACCTCCTATCTGGTGTGATTGGGATCAGTTTTGTTTTGAATGGAAACATCCAATCAGGCGCTTTCTTCATTGTTCTCTCAGCCGTTTTTGATTTTTTTGATGGTTTTGTCGCCAGAATATTAAAAGTTTCAGGAGAATTAGGAAAACAATTAGACTCCTTAGCTGATATGGTTTCATTTGGAGTCTTACCCGGTTTCATAGCATTTGAAACTTGCCGACAGCTGACTGATTTGAAATGGCTTCCTTACCTGACTTTGATTATCCCCATCTTATCGGCCTACCGATTGGCAAAATTCAATATTGATACAAGACAATCTGACAGATTCATTGGCTTACCTACTCCTGCCAACGCGCTGTTTTTCAGCACACTGCCTTTCCTGGGTGAGAAATGGAATTTTTTGGACGGAGTTTTACAAAATCCTTGGAGCTGGATGGTTCTTTCTTGGATTTTCTCTATTCTTTTGGTGAGTGAAATCCCCCTGATTGCTTTGAAATTCAAAAGCTTTAAACTCTCAGACAACCTATTCAGATACTCATTACTCGGCCTTGGAGCTATTTTACTTTTGATTTTTGGAATCGGAGGAATACCTCTTATCATCGTATCCTACTTGATTCTTTCCCTATTGGAAAATGCAATTGGAACCTCATGAGAGCTCACTGGGTAAAAGTCTATGTGATCTTTCTTTTGGGATTACTTTCCCTTGAAAACTCTTTTGCCCAATCCAGTTATCTAAAAGTTCAAATTACCGAAGAAGGAGTATACAAGATAGACTCTGAAACCCTTTCGGATTTTGGATTTACCAACTTGGAAAATATTGCTTTTTTTGGCTATCCAGGTTCTCTTCCTCAATTGATATCCGAAAACTCGCTTGAGCTTCAAGAAATTCCAACCCAGTTGAAAAATGGAGAACTGTTTGTTTTCCTATCAGGAGCCCATTCTTTTCAGTGGAAAGAAGAATTTGAATATTCTCACCACATTTATCGCGATACTCTTTCTTATTTAATCGGGATCAAGGAAAAACCCTTACGGGTTAATCCCAAAGAAAGTGTTGCTTCAAGCCAAGAAAACACATTGGTTTACGAATGGTCCGCTGTCAAAGGGGAAGAAATCAACATCTTGAATTCTGGAAGAAATTGGTATTCAAGCCCCATTTATAGCGGTTCATTACGATCAATTCCTTTTAGAAAATCTTCTGACATAAGTGCTCCATGGAAAATCTTTGGAACCTTGATGGGGCAAAGCATCAATGAAAGCTCGATCAGACTTTTAGAAAACGGAAATGAAATTTTTCAATCCACCATTCCTGCAATCCCAAATTCCAGTTACGGACTAAAAGGTGAAGTAATAAGGTTCGCATCGGACTTTTCTTCAAGTCAAAACTCCATTCAAACAATTGAACTGAGTTATACCAGTTCAGATCCGAATGGAAATGGCTATTATGATTTCATCGCTTTGGGTGTCCCCACATCGACCGAAAACTTGGACCAAGGCATCTATTTCAACCTTTCTGAATCTCCTGTTTTGACCAACAGCTCGGATTTGGAGTATTGGAATGTCACAGACTTCTTCCAACCTGAAGCTTTTGATTTTTCTATTGAAAAAGGAATTACTGGAAAAAAAATAGTCGCATTTAACCCAGATCAGGCACTTAGTTTTGAAAATATATCAGAAGTCAGCTTAGAATTAAGGGAGCAATCTTCTTGGCCAGAATTACTAATCATAAGTCCAGAGTTATTTATTTCTGAAGCAGAAAAATTGAGAGTGCACAAACTCACTCAAGGAATACAGGCAGATGTCATCAAGCTTCAGGAAATTTATGATGCATTTGGTTATGGCAACCGAGACGTTGTCGCAATACGGAATTTTCTAGCTTGGCATTTTCAAAAGGGAAAAACTTTAAAAAATGTCCTTATGCTAGGTAAGGGCACCTTTGATCATAAAAACAAACTGGGAGGTCGTCCCAATTTAATCCCAATCTACACAAGCAGAATCAGTTTGAATCCTTTAACTACTTACAGCTCTGATGATTTTTATGGACTTCTGGAAATCGGACAAGGGAATTGGGAAGAATCCAAAGAAGGTGACGAATTTCTGCAAATTGGGATAGGCAGACTTCCTGTGATCACTGTTCAGGAAGCAGCTTTAGTGGTCAATAAAATCATCTCCTACGAATCCAACCCTTTACTTGGTGATTGGAAAAAGAATCTCACCTGGATGGCTGATGATGGAGATAGCAATATCCATCTGAGGGACTCAGAAAAGCTGTCAGATTATCTTTCTTCTACCTACCCTGAATTTGACCAGAATAAAATTTACCTGGATCAATTTCCTCAAGTGTCTAATGGGAACTCCCAAAGTTCACCAGAAGCCAAATCAGAGCTTTTAACCACTTTAAAAGAAGGTACGCTTTTCATCAACTACATCGGGCATGGAAATGAAACCACCCTGACGGAAGAAGAAATTTTCAGAGTTGAAGATATTCCAAACTGGCCTGAATTTGATCAATTAGCGCTTTGGATCACGGCAACCTGTGAATTTGGAAGGCATGACAGCCCTTTTCTTCGTTCGGCAGCTGAGGAACTATTGATCGCCAAAAATAAAGGAGCAATAGGGCTTCTTACGACGGGGAGACCTGTATTCAGTTCAGTAAATTTCACTTTAAATCAAGCTTTTATTCAATCAGTTTTACAATCTGAAAATGGACAGTATCAGGATTTAGGTACGATTTTCAAAAAAACCAAAAACAACAGTTTGAATGGCGCATTAAATAGAAATTTCAGTCTCTTGGGTGATCCGAGCATGAGATTGTCTAGACCGGAGTTTAAGATACAACTCAGCTCTTTTAAAGATAAAGATGGAAATGAATTGGAAACAATCCCTGCTTTGGAGGAAGTATATTTTGAAGGTCAAATTATCAATTCATCCATGAGCTTAGAATCTGGATTTGAAGGAGAATACACGCTCGAAATCAAGGTCCCAAATCAAAGTCAGAAAACGCTGGGAGATGAAAGCAGCCCTATTGAGTACTCTTTGGAAAAAGACAATCTGGTAAGAATGAAAGGGGAAGTTATCAATGGCAAATTTCAAGGAATACTAAAAATCCCAGGAATTGATGAAGAAGTTCAGACAGGAAACATAAAGCTATTCGCCTCTGATCCAAGAACAAATCAGGAAGCACTTGGTGAGGAAGAAATTCAATTGGGAAGAATTTCTGGTCAAAATCCAATTGATACCGAGGGCCCGATAATCGAGGTTAATGTAAATGAGAAAAAAGCTCCTTGGGTCTTCCCTTCCAGATCAGTTTCAATTTTGATCAACCTTACGGACTCCTCAGGAATAGATATATCTGGAATTGACCCGGAAAAAAACCTTCAAATCACAATAAATGGTGCTAAAACCATTATATTAAACGCAAAGTTTTCAAACCTAGACGGTGACTTTAGGCAGGGAGAAGTCCTGCTGAATATTGACGATTTAAATGAAGGGATTAATTTTCTTGAAATTCAAGCAACGGATTTAGCAGGGAATCAAAGTATCTTTCAATTTGAGATTCAAGTAGAAGGAAGCACCCAGATTCAAATTCTAAACCACATTGTTTATCCAAACCCAGCTTCAGTTTCAAGTCAATTTGAAATCAAACATAATAGACCAAACGAAACCTTAAATTTGTCAATTGAAATAATAAATTTAAACGGTCAAATACTAAATAATGATTCTTATCGTTTAGTTGAGGCCAATGAAATTATTACGGATTTGGTATGGATTTTTTTGCAAAACCAAACTAAATATCCAGCAAAAGGAACTTATATTTACAAATTAACGCTTCACTCTGAAAAAGACGGAACATCAGATTCCGCAAGTGGAAAAATTGTCATTGAATGAAAATAAAAGCCATAAAGAAGGAGTTCGGATTACTTTTGGGGGCCATGACCCTAATGGGCTCTTCGGCATTGGCACAGAACTCAGTGGTTGTTTCTGGTCAGGACCCTGACCGAAGAGTGATCACGACGGCTGTACCTTTCCTTAATTTTGCTCCTGACTCCAGACATTCAGCTATGGGCGATGTCGGCGTTGCCACTACTCCTGATGCAAACTCAGCACATTGGAATAGTGGGAAATTGGCTTTTGTCGATGATCAAATGGGCTTTTCTCTTTCCTATTCGCCTTGGCTGGGAAAATTGGTCAATGACATGTCCCTCAGTTACCTGACTGGTTTCTTCAAAATTGACGAAAATTCAGCCTTCGGATTTGATATGCGCTACTTCAATATGGGTGACATCCAATTGACTGATGGTAGAGGAAATGAGTTGGGAGAATTCAATCCTAGAGACATTGCAATCGGAGCAACCTATTCCAGAAAGCTATCCAGCTACTTGGGTCTGGGTATTTCTGCACGTTTTATTCATTCCAATCTTTCTGGCGCAATTTCTTCCGTAGGAGGAAGTGAAAGTAGACCAGGTATCAGCGTAGGAACTGATGTCGGCCTGTATTATAATAAGCCAATTTTAGCTGGGAACAAAGAAGGTACTTGGTCTTGGGG
This sequence comes from Algoriphagus sp. PAP.12, assembly GCF_026652115.1. Taxonomy (GTDB): domain Bacteria; phylum Bacteroidota; class Bacteroidia; order Cytophagales; family Cyclobacteriaceae; genus Algoriphagus. The sequence goes on from NZ_JAPPSQ010000031.1 coordinate 10,578, forward strand.
GGTGAACATCTCCAACATCGGACCGAAGATCACCTACAATAGCGCGGATGACTTGGATTATATCCCCACCAATCTTCGAATCGGAACTGCCTATTCCATAGAGTTGAATGAACTCAATGAATTGACTTTCGCCTTAGACTTCAATAAGCTTTTGGTACCAACTCCTCCTGTATATCAAACCAACCCTGACGGAACTTTGGCAACTGATGAGGATGGGAATCTTATCATATCTAGAGGAAAAGATCCTAACCGTCCTCTAATCTCAGGTATGTTTGGTTCATTTGCAGACGCTCCTGATGGCTTTTCTGAAGAACTTCAAGAAGTGATGGTTTCTTTTGGAGCTGAGTATGTCTACAATGACAAATTCGCTTTGAGAACCGGTTATTTCTACGAAAACAAAAACAAAGGTGGAAGAAAATATTTCACCATGGGAGTAGGATTTGACCTTGAGAAAATAGGTTTTGACTTTTCCTACCTAGTTCCACAAACACAAAACAATCCATTAGCAGAGACCTTGAGGTTTACGCTGATGTACACCATTCCAAGCAATTAAACTATGTCTTTGGACAGAAGTCAAGCACCGGAGTTTCAGATTCCGGAGGATTTCCAATTGGTTCAACCTGAAAAGTTTACCCTTCAATCAGGAGCCTCACTTTATTTCATGCCTACCCCCAATCTTGATGCGGTAAAAATCGAAATAACAGGAAAAGGCCAAAGAGCCATTCTTCCACTTTCCCAAACCCTACTCCCTTCATTAACACTTCAAATGATGCTGGAAGGTTGTGCAGACAAAAGCAGTGAAGACATTGCCAATTTTCTGGATTTTCATGCAAGTGAAATCTCTCCTGTCGTTTCTTTCGGATTTGAGGGACTGAGTCTTTTGAGTACCAAAAATCATATATTCGAGATACTTCCACTATTATTGGAGATCATCCATACCCCGACTTTCCCAGAAGACATTCTAGCAAAAAGAAAATCCCAGAGAAAGCTCAGCATTCAACTGGAAAGAGAAAAAACTGCCTCCAGAGCCGGACAATTATTTAGACAGGCTCTTTTTGGAAAAACTCACCCCTATGGTATTGAAGTGGACTTTCACCATGTGGATGAAATTACAAAAGACCAAATGGAGTTTTATTCCAAAAACATGCTTTGGCAAGATTTGGAAATATTTGTAACGGGTAATTTTGATAGCGAAGAATGGAAAAGTTTAACTGCCTTTTTGGAGAAAATTCCCAATAGACAACTTGCTGAATCTGTTCTAATCCCTGAACCTGCTAGCACTTTAAAAATAGAGGAAAACCGACCAAACTCTGTTCAAAGTAGTTTGAGACTTGGAACCTTTTCAATTCCAAAAAACCACCCAGATTACATTGCTTTAACTGTTTTCAATACTATTCTCGGTGGTTATTTCGGTTCTCGATTAATCAAGAATATCCGGGAAGACAAAGGTCATACCTATGGAATATATTCCAGTCTAGCGGAAATTGGAGACTCGAATTACTGGTTAATTTCTGCGGATGTTCAAAAAGATTTTAAACAGGAGGTGATTCGCGAGATCTATCATGAAGTTCATCAATTATTCACTGTTCCCATTTCTCAAGACGAGTTAGAAATAGTCAAAAATTACCAAATCGGACAGATGCTTTCTAGGTTTAGTTCCTCTTTCGATTTAATGGATCGATTCAGAGCTGTCCATTATTCTGGATTGGACCTGAGCTTCTATGAAGAAAAACTGGATTATTTGAAAAATTTCCAAGCAGATGATGTTTTAGCGATTGGACAGAAGTATTTCAAAGACAAGGAACTGATTGAAGTATCAGTGGGATAAACTTCAGGTGATCCGAACATATAGCCACGAAACATCCACCTTCCATTTAGCCCAAAGCTTGTATAGCTTAAATTTGAGTGATTTCAGACCACATTGGATTCCCAAATGAATAAATCCCTCAGCTACACCAAAATTGGCCGACCAGAGAGCATGTTTCAACTCATACATAATCCTATTTTGTAGCGCATTGGTCTCTCTTTCACTTTCATTCATCTGTAGCGCCTTTTCACAGACCTTCAGTGTACTGGGAAGCATTTTAGATTCATATCTCTGATATTGACCTGATGACATAGAATCCCCATGGATTCTTTTCAAGACCCCTACGTGATCTGAGAAAAGGACAGGGTATTTTCTAGCCAGTCTTAATTGAATATCGAAATCCTCATAATACAAATCAGGATCGTAACCGCTTTCTTTTTTTAGAATCTCAGCATTGAACACCATAGTTGGAGCAGATATAAAACTTCTTTCCAAAAGAGTCTCGTAGATCAATCCCAATTCAATTTCTTCGGCTATTTCACCAAAATCATTTCTCTTATAAAAAGTCCTGATCTCTCCATTGGGTTCTAAAATATAGGCATCAGAAAACACAAAGGCTGCTTTTGGATCCTTAACCAGCATATCTACAGATTTAGAAATATGGTCTGGATATAAAACATCATCTCCCGCCAAGTCCACAACATAATCCACATCCATCTCGGATAGGCACTCATTGAAAAGTTCACAATATGGTTTCGGCTTATCGAGAAAGCGAGTTTTCACTGAATACAAGCCCGTAAACTGCCCAAGCCATTCCTGAATCTCCTTTCGGGTTTGATCTTTACTTCCATTATCGACTATCAGAAATTCTTTATGGTAATAGTCTTGGAGAGATACACTTTCGAGAGTTTCTTTTACCCATTTTTCATGATTATAGGCAATACAAATAATTCCGACATGAGGTTTCTCGATCATTTCAAAAAGCTTTCTTCCAAGTTAGCTTATTTGAAACATCATTGGAAAACTTGGATTTAAAAAACATCAGGCTATGATTTACATCTTTTTCTAAATCGGAAGACCCTAAATCGACAAAATCCACTTTTAAATCTACCGCCAACTGAAACAGACGCATCAAAAGAACCTCTCCCAAGTTTTTGATCGAGACTTTTGGATCGATGGCAGATTGAAAATAATAAAGACTTTTAGGGGTCAATTTCACCCCCAATGTATGAGCCACTGGCGTTTCATTTTGCCAAATAGAAATCAAATGGTAACACTCGGGGAATTCCGAAACCTGATTAATCAACCTACTTTCATCCAAGTTAATCTCATACCCTCTGCTCCTATTCCAATGTCTTATTTCTTCCAAGAAAGAGAAGTTTTGAACGGGATGACAGGTAATCTGAAGTTTGTTCTGAGTGACTTTTTTTGCAACCTTCGGCTGATCATTTTGGGTCAATTTCTTCAATTTCTTTTTGCCGACATAAAACTGATGGGCCAAAACTTCTTGGCATTGATACCCATTTTTGAAAAGCAGATAAGAAAATAAATCCTGGGACGCTTGATAGGGTTTTGGTGCCTGGGTAATACTTAATTCAATCACCCCTATTGATTTTAATTTGTATTCCATGGACTGAAGAAAAAAATCAGCCTCCTCGGAATGGAGCTGTTCCTCCATCCAAAACCCACCAAATGGAGCTTTTGGTAATGAATTGGCTTTGCCATCTTTGACTGCAAAGGAAATGATTCCTTTCAGCTTTTCTCTTTTGTAAATATTAATATCCCAATAGTCCCCTTGACCTGAAAGGGTTTCATTATAAAGTAAATATTCCTTCCTGTCTGGTGAAGCGGGGATGAGTTCCACCCAAAAATTATCAGTGATTTCCTTCTTGAATACTTTCAAAGTCTTTTATGTTTCGGATATAATCATCTTCAGAATAAGCCTGATCGGATAAAACTAATAAAACTGCTTTTTCTCCAAATTGAGTCTCCACCCAATGCAAAGGCGGGATAAAAAGCCCTGTATCGGATTCGTCCAAAACGAAAGTATGGACTTCTTGTCCTGGTCGGTGAACCATCACCTTTATTTCACCATGAATAGCTACCAAAACCTGGGATTCTTGCCAATGAGCATGACTTCCCCTAGAGACATTTGTGGGTACATCTGAAATCCAAAAACAACGCTGAATTCCACTTGGAAATAGTTTAGCGTTTTCCCAAAAGACCAAATTTCCTCTATCGGATTTCCGACTATCTAATGTGATCAATCGAAGTGTTTCTTGTTGGGTCAATTTATCCATTTGAAAAGCAATCGACTTAAAATTAAGATAAATCCAAAGGATTCTGGATTACACTTCCGTTAATTTTCTAATTTCGAAAACTGATACTTGAACCAATCCCCAAATTTTTGGAAGATCAACTAGCTTCAGACACCTTTCTCACCTTAGCAGGAGAATCCAGCGGACTCTTCAAGGACCGAAACAGCAAATTCCATTATTATGCTTTTCCAGTTCGATCAGAGGAAGAGGTCAAGGAAAAACAGGCCGTGCTCAAGAAAAAATATTACGATGCCAGACATCACTGTTATGCTTTTGTGATCGGTAGAGATGGTGATTTTTTCAGAGCTTCTGATGATGGAGAACCCAACCATAGTGCTGGAGATCCTATTTTGGGACAAATCCGATCCCATAACCTGACCAATACCCTCATCGTAGTTGTGAGATACTTTGGAGGCACTAAACTAGGTGTAAGCGGCCTGATCAATGCCTATAAAACTTCAGCGGCTTTGGCTATTGAAGAAAATGAAATTATCGAGGAGCAAGTCAAAGAGCAAGTTTCCATTCATTTTCCATACCCTGTGATGAACGATGTGATGAAACTGGTCAAACTGCACGAACTGGAAATCGTGGATCAAGAAATGACTCTCGATTGCAAAATGACACTGGAGTTCAGGGAAAAGCTAAAAGAAACTGTTCTTGAGACTTTGGGAGATATTCAGGACTTAAAAATCCTAGAACCCTAACAGCTCATCCAAATAACCCTCTATTCGGAGCTTTTTAAATACCTCCAAACATGCCCAAGCATCTGTGGCAGCGTAGCGCAATTGCTTTTCGGTCAATTCTATCGCCTCCCAATTAGAAACTTGCTCTGATTTAGAAATTCTCATTCCCAAAACCATGGCAGTTAGGTTTCGAACGCCCACATTGTGAAATCCGACCTTTTTTAGCTCATCATTCAGATCAAAAAAGGAGTTGGCATAAAATGAATCGGTCAACTTTGCCAAACCTTTGATGTCATCATGCACCGCCGCTCCGATTTTGACTATCGTTTCTCTTTCCAAAATACCCCGAATGGAATCCGGAAAACCAATCTCATTTAACCTAAATAGGAAAGCCTGCTTTGGGGTAGAAAGCTGAAGCAAAGAAACCTGATTGATAATTCCCTTTTTGAAGGAAGGTTTGGTTTCGGTATCGAAGCCCAATAATGGCTGTTCCTCTAAAAATTCTACTACTTCATCCACCAATTCTGCGTCATCTATCAAATAGATTTCTCCTTCGAATTGGCCCAAAGGCAATGCATTTACTTCTTCTTTACTTATCCGAAATGGGATCATGCTGTAATTTCTTCCTCGTCGTAAAAATTAATTCCAATTTTCAGGTATCCATATAGGATAGTCATAAATGGGCTTATTATGTTGAAAAAGCAAAATGGAGCATATACCAAAGTTGCCACACCCAAAACCGACGCCTGAGTAGCTCCGCACGTATTCCACGGAACCAATACTGAGGTAACAGTGGCAGAGTCCTCTAAAGTTCGACTTAAGTTTTCGGGCTTTAATCCTCTTTTTCTGTAAATGTCGGCATACATTCTTCCAGGGACCAAAATTGCCAAATATTGATCTGAGGTAGTGATATTGAAAAACACACAGGTAGCTGCAGTGGTAGCGATCAATGACCCAACTTTATGAACTTTTTTGATGACAGCTTCAGCCAAAACCCGAAGCATACCACTTACCTCCATTATTCCTCCAAAAACCATCGCACAAACTATCAACCAGATGGTGTTCAGCATTCCTCCCATCCCTCTAGTCACCAAAAGCTCATTCACTACATCATTGGATGTCACCACCGAAATTTCTCCATAAAGGGACATCATCACAGCTTTGAAGCTTTGGTAAGCAAAAGAGCCAGACTCATTCGCAATCAGCTGAATAATTTCTGGTTGGAAAATTATTGCAAAAACACCTCCCAACAGAGCACCGATCAATAAGGCAGGAATTGCTGGGACTTTCTTAATAATCAAGGTAAGTACGACTGCAGGCACTATAAACAACCAACCATTGATATTGAATTTCTCTAAAATGACCGCTGAAATAGCCTTTACATCTTCCACCGAACCTTGAGTTTCATAATTAAAACCAATCACAATGAAAAGAATCAAAGTAATGGCTATTGAAGGAACAGTCGTCTTCGCCATGTGCCTGATATGTGTGAATAAATCTGTCCCTGCCATTGCTGGGGCCAAATTGGTCGTATCAGACAATGGGGACATTTTATCTCCAAAATAAGCCCCGGAAATAATCGCCCCTGCAATTATCCCTTCTTCAAATCCTAGAGCTCTGCCAATCCCCAATAATGCCACACCGACCGTAGCCACTGTTGTCCAAGAACTACCTGTGGAAACAGAGACCACACCACTCACAAAACAAGCAGCAAATAGGAATATAGTTGGACTTAAAACCTGAAGACCATAATAAATCATAGCAGGTACAATCCCACTCAACAACCAAGTTCCCGCTAAAGCTCCAATTAAAAACAATATCAAAATACTAGACATAGCCGAGCTGATGCTATTAATGATCCCATCTTGGAGGGTTTCCCAGTTGAATCCGAGCCTAAAAATGGCCACTAAAGCGGCAACTCCTGCAGATAAAACCAATACTATTTGATTGGACCCTGCCAACCCATCAGTACCAAAGACTCTGATATTCAGAACAAGAAGTATGATCAAGAAAATCAGAGGAATCAGTGCATCTAGCACTTTGGGTTCTTTTAATGGTACCTGCATTGATAATATATTGGTGATTTAAACTTTGAATCTAACCAAAAAAAATTAATTCCCTTTTCTCAAAAGGTCGCTCAGCTCCTTTCCTACCTGCCATCCAAGAGCTACTCCCATACCTCCTAAACGCACGGCTGCGGCAGTTTTCTCCCCTACCTTTTGAAGAATGGGGGTTTTCGTTGGACCGAAACCCATAATTCCCGTCCATTCAATCTCCCATTGGATTTCTTTTCCGGGAAAAATAACTGTGGATGCCAAATCTTTAAGATGGTTTTGAATTTTGGGATTAACCGAAAACTCTGTGGTATTCTCTCCTTCAAAATCCTTATTCCTAGCTCCCCCCAAGAGTAATCTTCCATCAACAGAACGAAAATAAACATAGCCCTTATCCATGTGAAAACAGCCTTTCCATGGAACTTTGAATCCCAGAGGTTTAGAAATCATCACTAATCCTCTACCTGGTTCAATCCCTGATTCAGGCCATATTTTTTTAGTAAAAGCATTAGAGCAAATGGCTACCAGATCCCCTTCAAAATTAAATTCTCGATTCAGGCCATTATCCATTGCTAACAATTTCCCCGTATCTTTTTCAATTTCCAAAACTTCAACTCCGGTAATGATTTTTACACCGGTTTTCCCTGCCAATTCCCATAATGCACTCAGGTATTTTCCAGGATCCAATTCTCCTTCAAATGCATTTTTGACTACTGCCTGAACTGAATCAGAAAACCCCAGCTTATCAATTTTACTTACTTTGGAAAAAACAGGTCCTTTGAATGTTTTCTTTAGGATTTGATTAATCTCTGGGATTTGTTCGACAGCTGTCAATTGATCTTGATCTATCAATTCAAATCCACCAAGCGTTTTGTAATTCAAAGCTTTGTCTCCAAATTCTTTTCTGATCTTTTGTAAGCCTTTGTATCGTCTTTGAACCAATTCTACCACTTCATCCTGAGTCATGGTCCAAAAGTCATCCAAAATCTCCGTCAAACTCCCAAAACATGCAAATCCGGCATTTTTCGTACTCGCTCCAGTTGGAAAAATACCTCTTTCCAAAACCAAAACTTTCGCCTTGGGGTGCTTCCTTTTAAAATGAATGGCTGTAGATAAACCAACAAAGCCAGCTCCAACTACGACCAAGTCATGTTTCAAAAAGTGCTTTTCTTCCCAATAGCTTAACATTTTACCTGAGTATTAAATTTTGAGAGTGAGAATTTGTAATTTATATGCAAAACTTAAGAAATATACCCAAAATGCCATGAGAAAAATAGATGAGCTGCTGAATGAATATGGTTTAAGCCATCAAAATCCCACCAATAAATTAATCCATTGGTTTTGCGTTCCAGCCATTTTCTTTAGTGTCGTAGGTTTGATTTTTAGCATCCCAGCAGGCCCACTTCCTGAATTCTTTCCTCTTCTAGACAATTTTGCCAATTGGGCCACTGTAGTCCTTTTTATTGTATTGGTCTATTATATAACCCTTTCAGGCCCCTTAACTTTGGGAATGTTATTTTTCTCTACTATTTGCCTGGCTTTAGCAAATTTTCTAAGCTTGACTTTTCCCGGAAAACTTTGGATGATCAGTTTGGCCATTTTTATCATAGCCTGGATCATTCAATTTTATGGCCATAAAATAGAAGGTAAAAAGCCCTCATTTTTTAAAGATGTCCAGTTTCTGATGATTGGCCCGGCATGGCTCATGCACTTTATTTACAAAAAATTAGGTCTATCTTATTGATTAGCAACTTCAATGAAATCTTGACTTTCAAACAACTCTTTGATCCTGGCCAATGAATTCTGGTTTTTGGAAGTGTGAATACTCAATAAGATGGATTTCTTTTCAATTGCGGTTAACCTCCAGTTCAAGGAGGCTCTCTGCATGGTCTCTTGACTACCCGTCAACTCCTCAGTCTGCACCAATTCAGGAGCATATTCAAATTCGATTTTCTCCAAATCAAAAGGCATTGATTCTGCCATGTAGTTGAATAGTACTTCATTTTGAATGGTCTGCACATTATCCCAATTGGAATAAATATTTTTCAGTGGAGTAAAAACTTTTTCAAATAAACGTGGCGCAGGAGTCTCTGGAATCTCCAATGATTTTTCCGAATCTCGAATAGTAATCAGAACCACTCCAGAGGTATTTTCCGCAATCCATTTTTGAAATACATAAGTAAACCTCAAAGCATCCTGAATTCCAAAATTATCTGAAAGACCCGTATCCATCGTTTCCATGATAGGGTCTGAAGGCAATTGCACATTGGGAGTGATAAAGGGAAAGGTCGCACTCATCCTCAGAGCAGTTAAAAACCGAAGGTCCTCAGCATCCTGATCCCTAAAGAATCTCAAGAAATCAATACTTTGCTTTTTCTCATTAGCTCCTAATTTCCCCATAACTGAAGTACCTAAATAAGACATGGAATGGGGTGAAATTACCAATTTCCGTCCATCATTTGTGATCAAGGAAGAAACAGGCATCATAGGAATCTCCCCACTTTCTTCAGGTACTTTATAGGCATGAAGTGGCTTATCCAATACTCCTTTGGTATTGATATTAAACTGATTCTCAAAAGCAAAACCCCTATCTTTCAGATACTTAAACCCGTTATAGGAATAATATTGGTTCCGTATCAACAAGTCATTGACCAATAAGGAAAAAATAATGGGATTGAGATTATCATCAGACATTTGATCCAGGTAAACAGAATCTGCCGGATTTATTTGTGGGTCAGACTTGGACCTCAGGTACAATTCTCTGAAAAATGCCTCTCCCAAAACTCCTCCTGAAGCACCGGTAAATAATTCCGTATGGTGGATTACCTCTCCCTGATTGATTTCATAAATATTCTGCAGGACCAATAAAGTCCAAAGAGCCGCCCGTTGCCCCCCTCCACTAGCAGCGATCAACACCATTTTCGGTTTTGCATCTCCAGTTTTATTTTTCCACTTTTCCAGAATAGCCTCCGTATTTTCTCTATCCTTTTTGACAGTATCGGGGTCCAAAATTTCATTCAACCTTTCTAAGTTATAGGGAGCTGGGCTGACTTGATAATTCATTCCGAAAGCTTCATGAGGTCTGTTTAAAAATCCAAAATTTGAGAAGTAATTTGCCAAAATCAGAATTGAGAACACTACTACTGTTGACCAACTTCTCAACCAAAAACTGGCAGCCCCAACCAACATGACTAAAATTGCCAGCAAAATCGTAGCACTCATCGCTGCTGGCAATTGCAAAATTGGGTTTTCCTTAAAAAAGCCCAAAAACAACACAAAGAGGATTAGAATAATTTGTATTAATAGAAGGTTAAGATGATTCTGATCAAATACTTTCAATAGCTTTTGACTCTCAAACCTAGAAATATCCGGTCGCACAGGAATCATTCTAAAATTGACTCCGAGATAGTATTGAACCGTATCTTTCTTGCTTTTCAATTCATTATATCGACTCAATACGTTGGCCCTAGTCAGTTTCACTTTCTTAAGCCTTTTATTGAGATTTCCAGCAAAAAGGATGAAAAAGTCTTTGTTTGTAAATGCGAAATATGCAAATATTAATGCATACGACAGTAAGCTGCCAAATGTAAATCCTGCAAAGTAACCCAATACCCTCCAATCATTTGGCAGACTATTATGTAATTGAAACTCGATAAATTTCAGGCAATAGCAGAAATAAAAAATCGTAGGAATAATTGAATTATTGATACAATAATGGATGAAAGGTTTATTGACTACTGCCAAAAAAGGGAAGTTTCTCCCGTCCATAATATAGGTAGTCATATGGAATGCCATCGTAAAGATCGCAAATCCAATCCCCATCATTAAGAAACTCAACCAAGATACTTTATGAAGGTATTCGGGATCCAAAAACAAGAAAGGAACTCCCAAAACAACTCCGAACTTTTCGAAGATAATAATCAACAGGAGCACCCAAATCAGGATCAATGCCAGGTTTTTCTTCAAGTGGAGTAAAAACAACTGGACCGGAAAGCTATACCAAAGTTTATCTCTCATGGGGAATGATAATCCTAAAAGTTACATCTTTTATTTTCATCCCAAAAAAGCAAAAGCAAACATGATTGATTTTCAATCAATTAAATCATTCTAAAGAATTCGATCAGTTTTTTACAAAAATCCACATGGTCATTCGAATGAATAACTTTACCTTCATGCCCCAAATAGAAAAGATATGAGAACCTGGTTTTTGTGTAAAGTCAAGTATGCCAAAGAAAATGAACAAGGGCTACTAAAAAATATATCAGAGCAATACCTAGTAGACGCTGTTTCGTTTACGGAAGCAGAGGCGATTTTATATGATCGCTTGGGATCTCAGATTAGAGGAGATTTTCAAGTGACAGGTATCAGCAAAAGTAACATCGTAGATGTATTCTTTTATGAAGATGCTGACCTGTGGCATAAATGTAAAATCACCTATCTGGTGGCCGATGGCGAGTCTGGAAAAGAGAAGAAGGTCACCCAATACATGATTGTTACCGCCGAAGATGTGAAGCAGGCGTTTGAAAGAATTCAGGAAAGTCTGAGCAATATGCTTGTCAGCTTTAGGGTTCCAGACATCAATGAAAGTCCAATAGTGGAAGTATTCCCTTACGAAAGAGATGAAGTAGCTGAGCAATTGCCTCCTGGTAACTTCAGACCAGTTTCGGAAGTAAACGAAGATGAATAAATGAAAAGGCCGCCTAAGCGGCCTTTTTTAGTTTTCTACTTCTTCAACTTGAACTATCTCGTACATATCTTTTCCATCTTGTTGGACAGGCATATAGTAGGTATCTCCTATTTTCACATAGGTCTGATCACCGACTTTTACTTCTTCTCCACCTTCAGGCAAAGCGTCTACGACAGCTCCTGCAGGAGGCGGCACCACTGTATATCCTCCGTCTGATTTTTCATAATAAGTCCCCCCATAGTAATAGTTATTGACTGTAGGACTGACTTCCACCTCTTTGGATTCTTTTGGGATTACTTTTACAGTAGCACCTTGTGGAGCTTCAACTACCACATATCCATCATCAGTCTCCACATAAAAGACTCCTTCATCGTATTGATATTGCTGATTATCCACTGCAATCGCCACTGCTGTCACGGCTAGGGTTGCAGCAAAAAATCCCCAAGGATGCCATACCGGACCCCAATAATAAGGGGTATAAGGGTGATAGTAATAAGGTCTAAACCAAGAAAATCCAAATCCTCCCCAAACATAGGGTGGTCTTGGATATGGCCTATAGGGTGGTCGATAAGGACGATATCCATTAATATGATTGTTTCTTACGTTGACATTGATATTCGTGTTATTATTGATATTGACCCGATTCCCGCCATTCCCACGATTTCCATTTGGATTTCGGTTGATATTTGAGTTTCTGTCATTATTCCCACCCCTATTTCCCTGAACGTTATTTACTCGATTATTTGGCTGTTTTTTGGTTGTAACTCTATTGGAACCGCCATTGACCGTAGGTCTGCTACTTGAATTTTTCGAATACCTATTATTTCCGGAACTCGTCATGTTTCTGGTCGTCGTGGTTCTTCCAGTGGATGGTCGAGAAGTAGTAGGCCTTGCCTGCCTTGTTGTTGGACGTGAAGGCATCTGTCTGGTAGTTGTAGGCCTGCTCATAGATCGTCCTCCACCACCTCTCATACGTTGAGCCATCAAAGAATCAGGAGTTGCTAAAAGCATAATTGCTCCCATCCCGAGTATCAAAAATTTATAGTTTAAGGTTTTCATGTTTCTATTCTTTAATCTTTGCTTAACCAAGTGATTTGTTTAGCTCCTGGAGGAGGTAAAAACTCGAAAATTGAATCTGGATAATCATTATTGATTTCCCAATCAGAAAAATCTGCTTCTACTTGATGGGCATAGGGTTCTCCCAAATAGGTAATCAGAATTTTCCTGGGTAAGAAATAGGCGCCATCGCTAATCCAAAACTGAACAGTCATATGCTCATTGGCTGTTCCAATATGATAAGTTCTATTCCCATCAATCATCACTGTTCCCAAAAACTCGATGTAATCCATATTTTCACTTAAATCTGTCGTGAAATTGGGATATAAAAAGTCAGCAAAAGTAAATTCTACATCAAAGTCATGGTAGAGCCAATCCAAGGTTTCAATCAAATTATCGGGAGCCTCTGCAGCGGTGAAAATATTATTCAAAAAAGAATAATAAACTACTTGATCACCTTGATAGGCAAACATTTCTGATTTTCGTTCTCCAGTGCTTTTGACATAAAACTTATTGGGACCTTTCAGGACAATTTCACTGGTTTCAAATTCTTTGATAAAAAAATCCTCAGCATAGGCCACATCTTTGGAGAAATGAGTGGTAAATCCTAATGAATTTGCCTCCCCCATTAATGCACTCATCTTATCCAAAATCATCAAAGCGGTGCTATCCTGAAATTTTTCTTGGGAAAAAGCACTAAAAGATAAAAGCAGGAAAATTCCTGTTAAATAAAAATTCTTCTTCATTTTAGAGATGTTTAGGCTATTAATTTAACTAATCATTTTTGGAAATCTTAAGAGAAAAACTGATCCCTTGTATCTTTTTGGTGAATCACTACAAAATGAATCAATTCATCCAGCGATATACCTGCTCTTTCAGCAGCATCTGAAATATCCTCTCTACTGACTTGTGCTGCAAACGATTTGTCTTTCAACCTTTTCTTCACCCCTTTTACATTCATCCCTACATATCCCTCAGGTCTCATCAAAGAGTAAGCATGAACCAACCCGCTCAATTCATCAAAGACATAAAGCATTTTATCCATTTCAGTTTTGGGTTCCACTCCAAAATATTTGGGACCATGAGAAGCGATTGCACGAATAATTTCTGGGTCAACCTCTCTTGCTTCTAGCTCTTCTATGATTAGCCTACAATGGCTTTCTGGCCACTTTTCCCAGTCGGCATCATGAAGTAACCCTGCCAAATACCATCTGTATTGATCAGCTTGGTCCATCCCCTTATATTCCGCATACTTGGCCATCAAATGTGCAACCTGCTTCATATGGACTATCAACTTTTCATTTTTCACCCAATCATTCAGTAATTTAACAGCCTCATCTTCAGATAGAATCCGGCCTTTATTTTTGGGATCACCAAAATGGTCCCTATTTAATTTCATGGAGCTTAAATTCATTTTAAATATATTTTTATGTATTTTATATAATATTTTATGTAATTAATAATCCCTTAGTTATTTTTACTCCATGAATAGCGCGAAGTCATTAGAGATTTTGGGAGAACTAGCCATTAGTTCAGAGTATTTCATGCAAGTCACTTTGGATGCCAATGGCAATGTATTAAACTCTGATTCTGGTATAGGTCCTACCCCTTCTTTATTTGACCAAAGCAAAAACACAATTACCTTTTCTGACTGCTTCATCTCATCCGACTGGATAAAATATGAAAATAACAGATTAAAAGCCTGGAAAAATCATCACCAATCTTTCATGGTTGAGCTTCAGAAAATCAATTACCCATCAGGCACCCTATTAAAAACAAAATGGGAGTTCTTTTTCCTTCCAGATCTTTTAGGGACATGCCTAGGAATTGGACATCCTTTGGAACCAATCCAGCCTTACAATATTCAGTTGGGTGAATTCATGGACAAAGAATCCTCCTCAAATGAGATTTTGGATACTTTGCTGGAAGACCGGCTTTTGGGCTTTTGGGAATTACATCCCTTCGAAAGAACAAATTCTATCAGCTCAGGAATCGCATTGACATTAGGCTATTCGAAAAAAGATATTGAATCATTGGATAAAATATCTTGGGAAAAGCATATTCACCCAGAGGATTTTAAAATCCTGACAAAGGAATTAGACCATCATTTCCGAACTGCCGGTGGTGTTCCTTTTAAAAAAGAATTGCGTCTGATATCTAAAAGAAATCAAACAATTTGGGTGATGGCTTATGGAAAAGCCATCCAATGGGGAGGTGACGGATTACCTGTCAGAGTTCAAGGTATCATCATAGATATCACAGAAAGAAAAAAGCAGGAGCTTTGGATTCAGGAGCACCATCATTTTTTGAGAGAATTGGCCTATCAGCAATCACACACTTTAAGGGCCCGAGTAGCAAATATCCTTGGCTTAATTGATATTTTAGGTATTGAGGCTCAAAGTCTGGAGGTAAAACGAGTGGTTGACATTATCAAAAATGAGACTATTCAATTGGACCAAGCATTGAAAAAAAGCATCAAAGAATCAGTCCAACAAAATAAAAGCCTTGAGAAAGAAACTAACTCTTCCTCCTTGGATCGACCTACAAGCTCTTAATTTTCCATTTGGATTTCAAATAGCCCCAAATCAACTTGGGGCTCATGGCTTTTTTCCACGACTGGCCTCCATCATATCCCACATTTCCTGAGGTATTTGATCCAGATTATTGAACTCCCCGGCACCTTTGAGCCATTCCCCTCCATCAATTGTCATTACCTCTCCATTCACAAAGGAGGAAAAATCAGAGACCAAATAAGCTGCAAGATTTGCCAACTCCTGGTGCTCCCCCACTCTTCCGACTGGGACTTTCTTTGCCGGATCAAATTTTTTCACCAAATCTCCAGGAAGCAACCTACTCCACGCACCTTCAGTAGGAAATGGACCCGGCGCTATGGCATTTGACCTAATTCCATATTTGGCCCATTCTACTGCCAAAGACCTAGTCATTGCTAAAACACCTGCTTTTGCAGCAGCTGAAGGCACCACATAACCAGAGCCTGTCCATGCATAAGTAGTGACAATATTCAAAAAAGTACCTGATTGCTTTTTGGCAATCCAGTCTTTACCTGCTGTTAGGGTCACTTGAGAAGTGCCTTTCAAAACAATATCTAAAACTGTATTAAAAGCATTGGTAGAAAGCCTTTCTGTTGGACTGATGAAATTTCCAGCCGCATTGTTTAATACCACATGAATTTCCCCTAACTCTGAACTGGCGTCCTCCCACATTTTCTCGACTTGATCGATTTCCCTTACATCACAGGCCAGTGGAAGCACCTTTCCCCCTTTTTGTTCCATCATCTCTTTTGCTGTTGCTTCCAACACCTCCAACTTTCTCGAGGTAATCACCAGGTTTGCTCCAAGCTCTAAAAAATATTCTCCCATAGACCTTCCCAATCCGGTCCCTCCTCCTGTTATCAGAATATTTTTTCCTTTTAAAGCTCCTTCTTTGAGCATTCCTTCTTTTAAAATCATGGTAAATTTGGATTTATGTTGATCCAAGATAAAGACTCGGCCTGGTAATTGAAAGAGAAACATCCAGTCAAAAGACTTCATTCAATGAGAAAAATTCAAACTTCACTTTTTTTCCTTTTGCTAAGTTTGGCAGCTTGTAAAGAGGATGCAGATAAAGTAATCCATACCAATCTTCCTCTAGAAGCGACCCAATTGTTAGAAACGTCCACTTCCTGGGGCGAAAGCATTTATTTTACAGCATTGAACTTTCAGAATTATGAGCGTTTGGACACCTTAAACTTGCCAGGCTGTCCAACTATCACTATCGAAGAAGGGATTCGATCTGTAGAATTAGATTTTGAAAACCCATTGGAATGCAACCTTGAAAACTCAATAGAAAGAAAAGGAAAAATCACAATCAATTATGGTTTGATTTCATTGGAGTCAACTTCAAGATGGACTGTGGAATTTGAAGACTATTCTTTTGGAGAAGTCTCAATAACTGGCTCAAAAACCTTTAATCAGTCAAGCCCTGACCATATCCAGGAGACTTTTGAAAATCTTACTTTCAAAACAACTGAAAATTTAACAACAACTCTCTCGGGAACTTTCAATCATACACTAAACAGGACCAACACGCTATTATATTCTATCAGTACAAGCGGAGTAGGTATAGGGACAAATCCAGCAGGAAGAACCTTTGACTGGGAGATAACAGAACCTAGAATTACTGATATAAACTGTCTGAACTCAGGTGAATATCTTCCGCAGGCAGGAAAGGAAAACTGGACTATCAGTCGATCTCCTGGCAGAGAGGTATTGCACTCTTTGGAATTCATAGCTCTTGATTCTTGTAAAGTTCAGGTTAATGCGATGCTCTCAGATGGAAGAAATCTTATTCTGAACCCATAAAAAAGAGGCCGTCTCAAAACAAGAGTTAAAAAAGAGAGACAGCCGATTTTAGCCAATAGAGGTCGATTTTCATAAATCGACCTCTGTTTTTTTTGACTACAGGTCAGTTTGGCTTTAGATACTTTGCTTTGAAGGAGTTGATAGAATATGAGTGATCTGGAGGGCTCTGACCTTGAAAGCAGCCCAAACCACTTCTTATCCTGCCATTTTTGCCAGGTTGTGGGCAATGGCTATCAATCCGGTTTCAATGGCTACTTTTTCGA
>NZ_JAPPSQ010000032.1 GCF_026652115.1 Algoriphagus sp. PAP.12
ATAAATCACCTATTTAAAGGTGATTTATTTTTTCTTTAAATAATAAAAAACTAATTTTTAAATCTAATCAACTAATATTTTTATATTATGTCTAGCTCAATCAACATCAAAGGAAGAGTATCTTTTAATCAATCCAATTCACTTACTGCATCAGTCAGGCTATGGGAATCTAACCTTGAGAATTCCATAGCAGAGACGACGGTGTCTGCAATAAACAATGGAGGATTCAGCCTTGTAGCAACTCCTTCTTCTGAAGATTCTGTTCTTTTCATCACTGCCAATTTAGATGCTACATCAGTAGTGCTGGTGTCGGTATTATCTCCTGAATCAATGACAGAAATTGAAGCAGGAGCAGGAGTGGTGGTTAATGAACTGACCTCTGTGGCTTCCGCTTTTACCTGCGCCCAGTTTTTCTCGGATAATCAATTATCGGGAAATCAAAAAGCCATTGGAATAGCGGCTAAAAACACGCCTAATCTAGTGAATCCCTTCACTGGGTCCTGGGGTGAAGTTTTGATGAATCCATTTAATATCACCCAGAATGAGACCTTGGCAAGAATTAATACCTTGGCGGCAATGATCTGCGCTTATGGGACGGTTTGTTCTCAAGATTCGGATTGGAAGGAGCAATTCTTGGCCTATTCAACACCCATGGGAGGAAATAAACCATCCAATACCTGGCAGGCAATGCTTGGAATAGCACGTTCACCTTGGCTTCACCCTAAAGAATTGTACAGTCTGTTTGACATTGCCTATCCTCAGCCTGAAGATGGCTTTCCCTACAAGCCTAACAGTTTGGTTCCCATGAGCCGAAGGAGTTCTCCTTTTGTTCCCTATTTAAGTTTCGCTCCAGAGGATTTTGCGATGATCTTGGCTTTTGGTCAGGGAGGGATTTGCGCTCCAGGAAAACTTTCACTAGATAAGGATGGGAATTTGTGGACAGGCCTTAATTGGATGCCGGGTGCTCAGAATGGCGTATATCAAGGAATTGGCGGAGGATTAGTCAAGTTGAGTTCCAATGGTAAATTACTTTCTCCACCCGTCACAGGTTATACAGGAATGGGAGTGGATGGAGCTGGCTGGGGAACGGCGGTCACTCAAGCGGGGACTTGTTGGGTGACCAGTTTCAACGGGTCTATCGGAATTTATAATCTAGAAGATGGCTCACCTGTTTTTGAAGAAATACCAGAAAGCTTGGCTGCTGAACTAAATAAAATAGGAGGTCTTCAAGGAATAGGGGTGGCTCCCAATGGCGATATCTGGGTAGTAGGAACCTCTTCGAATGTGATGCTCTATTTTCAGAATGGAGATCTGAATAATTGGAAGGAATATGATTTCACGGTTAATGATCCTGAAAATTCCAAAACCATCAGTTTTCTTTCGGCTCCTTTCGCGGCTGCAATAGATGAATCAAACCGGGTTTGGATCAGCAATACCAATGGAAAATCCCTAATGAGATTTACTCCGCAGCAAGAAAAAGGGAAAGTTGAATTGTTTTTCCTTGCCGGAGGAGGAAGGGGAGTTGCCCTGGATTCTCAAGGAAATTGCTGGGTGGCCTGTAATACCAGTCCGGATTTTCCTTCCACAACTCCGACAGATCATGTTTCTATTATTGAAGGTTTCGCTTTGGGCTTTCCCCATCTGGAGCAAACGGTGGGCAAAAAGAATAGGACTGGTTCTGTTTTTATGATTCCTGCAGAGGCAAGTGCTCAGGATTTATATGATGAAAGCACAAACAAATCAAAGCTGACCCCATTTGGAGATGGGCAATTGAGTGCTCCTTGGGGAGTTTCTGTGGATGGCAATGATGACGTATGGGTTGCGAATTTTATGGGAAGAGGAGTTTCATTCATGGTAGGAGCAAATCCTAGCGGAAGAACTGAAGGACTCAATACGGGTGATTTGGTTCATACCATTCATTCAGGGAGTATTCAAATGTTGACTGACGTGGTGGTGGACCAGGCCGGAAATCTCTGGTGTGCAAACAATTGGAATTTACCACAAACTGTGATGGGCGCAAAACCGGATCCAGCTTATTCCACTTGGGGTGGAGGTTCTGGAGTCCTAGTCGTTTATGGAATTGCAAAGCCTGCCAATACTCCAGTGGTAGGACCTGTTTCCAGCATTTAAAGCCGGTTAAGAGTAAGTGATAGAATGGTTTTGATAATTTCTTTAGGATGGAATTTGTCAAAACCATTCATGTTATCCTCGATGGGATTGCTTTGAAATAAGTAGATTTATTTGGCAAAATTAGACTAGTCCCATTGGATTGGAGAAATTCATTGGGAATTTGACTGAGGTCTGTAAACTATGAAAAGAAAACATTCTTTCTTAAAACTGTGGCGATGGCCCGCCTTTCTGTGTACCCTTTTTTTGATGGTGGCTTTTAGCTTACCTGCCCCAAAATTGAAACAGCTCTTTGGAGAAAGTTTCTATATCGGAGTGGCCTTGAATTCAAGACAAGTGGGGAGTTCGGATCCAAAAATCCAGTCGATTATCAAGGAAAATTTCAATAGTCTAAGTCCAGAGAATGGATTGAAGTGGGAGAGGATTCATCCTAAACCTGACCAATATAACTTTGAATTTGGGGATCGATATGTGGCTTTAGGGGAGGAAATGAATGCTTTTACAATTGGTCATACACTTATCTGGCATCAGCAGGTTCCTTCTTGGGTCTTTTATGATGAAAATAACCAACCTATAGCAAAACAGGAATTATTAGCAAGTATGGAAAACCATATATCTACTGTGGTTGGGAGGTATAAATCGAAGATTCAGGGCTGGGACGTAGTCAATGAAGCCATCGAGGAAGACGGGAGTTTCAGACAATCTTCTTGGTATAAAATAGCCGGAAAGGATTTTATCATAAAGGCTTTTGAGTTTGCTCAAAGGGCAGATCCAAATGCAGAGTTGTATTACAATGATTACAATGTCTGGAAAGCTTCTAAAAGAAAGGGCATTCTTGAAATGGCCAAGGATTTGAAATCTAAGGGAATAAGAATAGATGGAATTGGAATGCAGGGACATTACCAGCTCAATTCGCCCTCATTGGAAGAAATTGAGCAGGGTATTATTGATATCCACCATGCTGGTTTTAAAGTCATGATCACCGAACTTGACGTGGATGTACTTCCCAGACCTTCATCAGCTATTGGGGCAGATTTAAATCAAAATTTCCGAAACTCCGAGGAATATAACCCCTATATAGATGGACTTCCTTCCGAAATTGAATCCCAATTGGCCCAGAGATATGCGGCGATTTTTAAGTTGTTTGAAAAGCATAAGGATAAAATCTCAAGGGTTACTTTTTGGGGACTTCATGATGGAAGCAGTTGGCTCAATAATTTTCCGGTAAGGGGAAGGATGAATTATCCTCTTCTATTTGATAGAAAATTGAATCCAAAAACAAGCGTGATATCAGAAATATCTGATGTTTTCCATTAGTGCATTTAAATCTATTCTTAATCCTGTCTGCCCCATCCAAAGATGCTACCTGTTTCAATTGAAAAAAGAGAAGTGTTAAAACGGTTTGACGGGTGGCTTGAAGCTATTATCTTAATTTTTTCGGGGACTTCTTTTAAGCAGCTTTCAATTTTAGGTTTTAAAAAAAATGTATTGAGTTGATTTCATGAAAACGATTTTTGAAAAAAGTATCCAAGAACAGTTCATCAAAAGAATTCAAAATAGTAAGGAAGGTGATCAGCCTGTTTGGGGGAAAATGAATGTTTACCAAATGCTTTGTCATAATACCTATTGGAATTCTTGGATTTTGGGAAAAGGTGAGTTTGTCTACAAGCAAGAGATTATAGGTAAGATTTTTGGAAAATTTGCTCTCCGAAAAATGATCCAAGATGAAAAACCCTTGGACAAGAATATTCCAAGCTCACCGCAGTTTAAAGTGACAAGAGAAAAAGGTGATTTAGAAATGGAAAAATCCAAATGGATTGAATTGATCCAATCCTATAACGAGTATGATAACCCTAGTTTTATTCATGATTTTTTTGGAAAAATGAGCAAGGAACAGATAGGGCATTTGGTTTATAAGCATACTGACCATCATCTGAGGCAATTCGGCCTGTAAATGGATTTTTGCATTTAAATCAGAGAAAAGGATTCATTTTGAATCTAATTGGGTTGAGCAATAAACGGGGGATTCATTTTTAGATAAAGTCAAATCAAATGGGAAAGCAATTAGAGTCAATAACACCTGAATTACAGGGTTTCATAGAAGATCAGAAGATATTTTTTGTAGGTACAGCTGCCCAACAGGGGAGAGTAAATGTTTCTCCAAAGGGAACAGATTCTTTTCGTGTAATAGGACCCAATCATGTCGTTTGGTTGAATCTGACAGGTAGCGGGAATGAAACAGCTGCACATCTTTTGCTCCATGATCGCATGACCATTATGTTCTGCAGCTTTGAGGAAAAACCCATCATACTCCGATTGTATGGTACCGCGCAGATTTTTCATGAAAGGGATAAGCAATTTCATTCCTATTTGGAATTGTTTCCACCCAATGTTGGTACTCGTCAGATCATGTCCATGCAGGTGGATCTGGTTCAAACTTCCTGTGGTTTTGCGGTTCCTTTTATGGAGTTTAAATCCGAAAGATCAACCTTGAATACCTGGGCAGAAAAACAGGGTAAAGAAAGGATTGAAGCCTATTGGGATAATAAAAACAGAAAAAGCATCGATGGTTTTGAGACACAAATTTTTGGAGAGGAATAATTGAAAAATCGCTCTTTTGAAAACTGATGCTAGAGGTTTATCCACAAACCCTTTAAGGGTTTTTCTCCTTTACTTTTTTGGGCCGGTAGCACTTATAATTCACAAACCTTCATTCAGACCAAAATTGAGTAGAGGGGGTCAATTTGTGAAAACAAAGCATTGACAAGAGGTAGCTTATAGATTTCCCTAGCTCTGATTATAGTAATTTAATTGGAAGTCAAGTCAATCCAGATTAGGATTCTACTTCGTAAGTGTTTTAAAATTTTAACCTTATGAAAAAGAACTCCATTTACTCTTCGAGCCTTGCCTTGATTTTTTTGGCAATAGGGACCTTTTCCTGTCAGGAACGCAATGAACCTCGCGATGTTAACCCGGGGAACCCTCCAGCCATTGATTTTACAGCTTTGGCAGAAGGCAATGAACTGTACTTCTACCAAGAAGGAGATTTGAATTTCCCGGTTGACTCCAAGATGATCATGGGATTGGGATCCGGAGAAACAATTATTTCCATCGATTATAGACCTGCCACAGGTCAGTTATATGGTCTGAGCTCGGCCAGTAAGCTGTATCTAATCAATGAAAATTCTGGGATGGCCACCGCTTTGAGTGAAATGGCTTTTTCTCCCGCTATTGAAGGAATGAGTGCTTCTTTGGACTTCAATCCTACGGTGGATAGAGTGAGAGTGGTTTCTGAAACTGGACAAAACCTCAGGCTGCATCCGGAAACAGGAATGGTGGTCGCTATTGATGGAAGCATCAATGGAGGTATGGATCCGATGATCGGTGCAGTGGCTTATTCCAATAGTGTTTCAGGAGCAACTACTACAACTCTTTTCGATATAGACATCAATCAGGATAAATTGTACAAACAGGTTCCGCCAAACGATGGGGGGCTTGAGGAAGTAGGCAGTTTGGGAGAAGACTTTGATGGACCTACAGCTATGGATATCAATCCTGACAATACCTATGCACTTGCAGTCAGTAGGACAACTCCCAATCAATCCAGACTTTATTTAATTGATCTTGGCTCTGGTAATGCCACTTGGATCGGTAGGTTCAAGGAAGATGTGATTAGTGTCGCATTTAAAACTGATCCTATTGCCTATGCTGCTGATTCGGAAGGAATGCTTTACCGCTTCAATCCGATGATGCCACAACCGACAATGGTTGGTCTTCAAGGTTTGGGAGAAGGTGAAGAAATCGTTGGTCTAGACTTTAGACCAGCCAAAGGACAATTATTAGCTGTATCGAACTGGAGTCAGTTGTATTCAGTCAATCCTTCCAATGGGATGTTGATGAAGATTGGTGATCCATTTATGCCAATGATTGAGGGAACCTGGGTAGGTTTTGATTTTAATCCTACTGTGGATCGAATTCGTTTGGTGACAGACGCTGGTCAAAACCTGAGATTGCATCCTGATCTGGGAACTGTTGTAGCAATCGATGGAGATTTGAACCCAGGAATGCCGATGGTTTCGGCTGCCGCTTATTCGGATAATTTTGCAGGAACGACTCAAACCACCCTTTTTGTTTTGGATCACATGGATCATATGCTTTACAAGCAGATTCCACCCAATGATGGAGTTCTTGTAGCAGTAGGGGAATTAGGAGTTGAGTTTAGTGAAGAAAATGGTTTTGATATCGGAGGAATGTCAGGAATGGCCTATGCGCTTCTTCAAGTCTCCGGTGTAACTGGAGTATATCAAATCGACTTAATGAGCGGTGAGGCTATGAAAGTAAGTGAGGTGAATTTTAATCCTTCAGCGATGGCTGTTGGATTGGGTTTTTGATGAATTGGTTGGATAGAGTTGGAAAGGCGGGTCATGATGATCCGCTTTTTTTTGAGTAGGGTTTTCAATATTTAGACGTTGCTAGCATCTTTTTAAGATATTTTGACAGGATGTACCAAACCTCTTATTCTTAAGTTTTGAAGGGCTGCATCGGAAATGCTCAGCATTTTTTTGATATCCAGACTCCTTAACCACTCTTTTACTTCTTTTTTTTCTCCGATTCGGTATTAATGGACGGCTTATCCAATAAGGTTTTTAAGTCAGCGAAAAGCTGATTCCTTAAAGTTTCAAGATCTTCTTTGGTGATTGAATTCATGGTCACGGAGTTTTAATTGGTTTTTACTCCTGAGAATAATTACTTGGAAAACAAAGCCTGACCTTTGATTGGCTCATTCTGTTGAAAGTGGGTTGGTATTGGATATAGCCATATTCGTGGAGTTGACCCAGAATTTTGAAATAGGTAGCAGTGCTGGAGATCTTGGCTGCTTTCATCAATTCTTCTCTTTTAATGGGGAAGGGTTCATTTCCGCCCTGTTCTTCCCTAACATGAAGAAGTACGGAGAAAAGTCCTATATGGGACAGGCAGATCCTTGGATCCTTGTCTATGCCGGACATAAATTTCTCCAATACTTCTTTCATCAGGGTTCAGATGGCAATTAAACAGCTATTCTTTTCCTTTTTCTTTTTACAGTCTTTTCAGAGGGACTGTCTTCTGTTTCTCCCTTCAAATTCTGTTTCTGCGTTTTCTTTTGAACCTCAGATTTCCCTTCCTTTTGGGATTCTGAGGTTCTCATATGATTGGAATCATAGATGTTCAGATTTTTGAACTGAGGATTGGCCTCTATATACCGCTTTGTTTCAGTCCCCTCATTTAAGAAGGTGACAGATTGACGATTTCCCTTTTTTAGTGAGTCCTCCAATCTGCCGCGTTCTTCCGGGTTTTGAAGTTCCTTGATCGGATGCTTTTCAAGAGCCTGATTTAACTCAAACCCATAGTTTTCATGGAATTGCTTCAACTTGAAATTCCCCTGATTGTCTGTTTGCTTGAAATCCAACTGAACCCAGGCATTGTATTTCTGCTGGTCCCTGTTGACCAGATCTTTATTGACTGAGCGCCCATCCAAGAGATTGTAGCCTTCTTTGAGGGTAATGTTGTTATCCTTTCCGATGTAAAAGGTCTGCTTGGTGGATGGTTCGGTCTGGCCTTCTTTGGTGAGACTCAGCTCATATTTGTTGAAGAAATACATATCGGTCATGGCAGATTTCTTAAAGTACAGATTTGCCTGGATCTGATCTTCACCAAATTTTGTCTGATGATTTATGGTGAATTCCTGAGGTGCTTGTTGGATATTGTTCTTCAGATCTTCTTCCAAAGATTCTCCGAATCCGGTGTGTTTGACCTGGTTTTTGAGGTAATCGAAGTTTGGCTCATTCATGGCTTTTTAATTTTTGGTTTAAGTTGTAGTTCAATGGTTCTGTAGTTTTAATGCAGGATTTTGGCCTCCATCAAATGTTTGTTCTTGACTTTGAAATGGAGGTGACGGCCTCCGTTTGTTTCCATCAGATCAATCTTCAGATGCTTTTGGTCCGGAATGGTGAATTTGGGAAGTGCGACCACCAGAGTCTGGGCTGATTGGGCCGGAATCCTTTGTGCATTTCCATAAATCAGAATCGGAATTTGTTCCAGTTCCTGGGAGGCGGTTCTCTTGCTTTGTTTATTGTCCCTGATGAATAGTCGGAATTGATCTATATCATAGGGGATATTGGTTTGATTCTGAAGCCTGATCTGAAAATAAAGCAGGTCCTTTTCAATGTAAATTCCCTCCAGTATCATTCCTGTTAAAAAACGATGTTGCCTGACCCCCTGAATTGATTTGTTTTTAAGGGAAACTGCCTTGGCTGTTGTTTCTAATTGAGGTTTCGTCGGAATTGAACTTTCTAAATTCACCCTCACTTCGTTGATATTTGGATGAATCTTTAAATTCAGGGCTTGGGGTATTGCCTGATACTCTACTCTAAATGAATAAAACCCTCCCTCTTCTGTAATAACTGTCAGATTGCTGTTTGGAAGGGCTTTTGATTCTGCCTTTACCTGCAGAATGTTTTCAGTTTCTTTTGCCTTTTGTACCAAAATGGATCTGTTACCCCGGTCGACACTTTTTATGGCATGGGGAAAAATCAGGTTGGTGGTCATTTGCTCGCTGATTTGTATTTTGGAAGAAGGGATACTCCTTGTTTGGATTTGATAGTTTTGCTGGGCTGTAATCAGTTTAGGATAAATACAGCAGGTGATCAATAGCATTATAAGTCGGATAGTCTTCATGGTCTTTTGTTTTGGGATTCTTAATAGGTTGATCCATTATTGGAAATCCAGACTCGGTATCCTGCTTTCAGGTGGACCGGACTCTGTTTGATTTTTTTTCTTACCAGTCCTTTTGCAGTCTCTATGCCTGCGGCGGTTGCCTGGGCTTCCAGTGAATTGTCAAATGTGCTCAAACCCAGACTTTGGATTCCTTGGGCTCCTGTTTGGCTATTGACCTCTTGGGTAATAGATCCAGGGATGAGAATTCCTTCCAATCCATCGGCATCATGGATGGTTAAATCCACAGGGATGAGTTGGTCATTTAGCCTGATCTGTTGGATTGTTATATGGAGCCTGTTTCTGTTCAGGTAGGCTACTCCATAAATCAATTGGTCCTTGGGGAAAATTAATCCGGAAATACTCACCTGTTGAAGTAGACGAAGCTTGACAGTTTCTCCGGAGATCAGGCTCTGATCCTCTTGGATCACTGCCAAAATCGACTGGGAACTTGCTTGTTGGGAAGGAAAATCTTCCAAGCCGAAAAACTCAATTTTGTTTTCAAGTGGACCTGCATGCCCTTCTTGCTTGTCAGCCTGCAAAACAGGGAATTCATGAAGGTTATCAGGCTTCAGGTATTGGGCTTTTTTGATTGGATGATGAACTTTTTTGGCCTCTAATCTTTGTTGCACCCTTTGGGGATGTTGGATATCAAGAATTTTATCCAATAGATCTGCCATCTGCTCAAATTCAGGATCTGGTTCTGGGGCTGCCTTCATTTGCTGCATCATTTGACCCAATCGGTCCAGATTCTGATTCAAACTTGATTGGGTTTTATCTGATGGTGATTGGCTTGTCTTATCTGAATTGAGGCTCTTGGTTGTGAAATCCTGATTTTCATTCAAAGTTCTGTTGAGTGCTTCCAGCCTTTTTAGAATTTTTTCCTCTTGCGGGTCCTCGATGAGAGGAACTGAGCTTCTCCTGAATGGAATGGCATTCGGGTCAGAATAGAGATAGTCCGGGAGACCCTTTTCATTTTCTGTTTTTGATTCAGATATTTCCTCTCCCCGAAAAGCCATCTGGTAATAGGGATCTTTCTTTAATTCTTTCTGAATTTGGATGGAATCAGAACTGGAGCGTTGGTAATGTTCCAGTTTATCCATTTCCCCTTCATTTGAGTCGCTAATTCCAGGAAGTTCTAAATTGAGCCCTTGAATTGCTTTTTTTATCTGTAAATCTTCCGGGTTTTTTCCTCCTCCCAAGGCCCAGAAAGTCAGCGTTAAAAAGGGGATGGTCAGGAAAGGGATGATCAGCATAAATCTTCGCTGTTGTTGGGTTCTGTGATTGCCGGGATGTTTCATTTTTATCGGGTTTGAATTTGGAAATCATGGTTTTGCAGGGTTTTCCAGTTTTCGATCAAAAAACCATGGGGATTATTTTCACTTCTTGAAACCATTCGCAGATTTCCTTCTGTGACAAGGATTCTGGTAACAATAGATCCTGTGCGTGTGAGAATCTGTTTGCCATGAAATCTGAAATAATAGGGACTGTGACTTAACTGAACTTGTATGCTGTCTGTCAGGATTTCCTGACTGATGTTTCCTGCAATGATGTCAGAGTAGTAGTTGACTTCCTTTAGATTATCATACTGTCTTTTAGCGGATTGGTCGGCTAGGTACAATGCCTTTTCCGTATTGGTTTTGATGACTTTTTCATCCGGGTCCAGGCTAAAGAAATAGCGATGGAAAGTGGAGATGTGGTCTTTGGCTTCAACTGTAAGATTTTCCCTTCGGTCAGTCAGGAATGCCTCCAACACTTTCCCATTAGCCAGGACATAGACTTTTTGTTGCAGAGCAGTACTCAGTTGCTGGCTTTTGTAAAAAGTATAACCTGCAAATAGAAATGAGGCAATAATGATGATCAGGGTATACAATCTGATTTGCCTGAATGCGCTGTCTATATTTTTTGGTTTTTCAAACATAGGAGGGATGCTTAGGAATTTCCTTTGATTTTGTCTGATTGATAATTTTCGTTTTCATTGAAGTATTTCGAACTAGTACCTCTTGATGAAAGAGAGTTAATCAAATTGGCAGCCTTATCTCCAAGGTAATCGGCTGCCATGCTTGTCCCTTTTACAGCGATACCTGCACCTGTTCCGGCCATGGCGACTGTATTGACACTTGCCCTTGTAAAGAAACTGGTGGTTTTAGAGGAGAGGGCTCCTCCGGAGGCTGCATGGACAATGTAATTGGCAACCGAGGGGACTGAGAAGTAACCGATGATTCCAATGATGAGAAAGATCAGATAACCGGTGTCTGTTGCCGAGAAGAAGGTATCTCCAGTATTCTCGATCTGGCCTATATCCAGGACCAGCATTTTTTCCTGAACAGTGCTGATGATGGCCCCGAAAATATTGGCTACAGGCAGCCAGAGATAAATGTTGATATAGCGGGCCAACCAGACTGTCAGAGTATGATGGAAGCCATCGTAAACCGAGAGTCCAAAGACCAATGGTCCCAAAATGGAGAGTACAATTAACTGGAAGGTTCTTAATGTGTTGATGCACAGAGAAGCTGCTTCAAAAAGCAGTTGTAGGATCTCAGCAATGGCCTGTTTGATCCAATGCTTGAAATTAAAGCTGAATTTGGCTCCGGCGAATTCCATGCTTTTTGAAAAGGATTCCCAAATTCCTTCCTCTGGAGCCGGGCTGCCTTCAGGTAAACCTTCTGTGTATTTGAGCCATTTTTCATAATCTCCCTGACGGTGGTTGTTCCTAAACATGACTCCCTGGATGGTTCCTTTCACCAGTTCCTCCTTATGCCTGAGCAGATTTGCGATGGCTTGGTTAGAATTGTCCATCATGGCTGCAGTCGCTGTCACAGTGGGATTCATAACCCCGTTGACCAGAGCTAAGACCGAGGGGAACAAGAGAATACAAAAGCCGATGACAAAGGGACGGAATAAAGGATATAGGTCGACGGGTTCCGCATTGGAGATGGATCTCCATACTCTGACAGCGATAAACCATAATGTGCCAAAAGCAGCAATTCCCTGCGCAACTGTAATGAGTTGGCCACAAAGGGGCATCATTTCAGCATAAAGCTCTTCCAAAACAGCGTGGAGTCCCCGGTTATAGCCTGATTGGGCCATGGATTGGATTGGTGATAGGAGTGACCCGATTAGAAAAAGCGTGATTTTAGAATGGATTTTCATGATTCTGGTGGCTTAATTTTCTTTGGATTGAAAAAGACTCCAAACCCCATTCAATTCATTTTTGGCCTTTAACCGGTTGCCTGCCAGAATCTGGGTTTCCTGATTGAAAGAGCTTAGAAAATGTACTTTATCTTCCATGTCCAAATGGATCCGGTCGATGGCTTCCAGCCTTTCTTTATCTGACATCCTGAGCTTTCCGGCAGTCAAAACCAGACTGAGCTCATCGAGTTGCTGCAGGCTTTTTTGAAAGAGATTTTCATAAACTGTTGATAGATAAGAAATCTCGGTTTGGGTAAATTGACCTGATCCTTTGAAGTATTGGAAAGCCACTTTATAGTCTTTGATCAGTTTGAGTTGATAGCGGATGATTTCAGCCACTTTGTGGTAATTCTTTACCGATGGACTTACCTGTAAAAGGCTGTTGAGAAAAGTTTCATGTAGATTGAAATTCCCCTCTGCCAGATTTTCAATTTGGGAATAGCCTTGCTTCAAGGTTGCATATCCCTTTTCCAAATCGACCATGATTTGTTTGAGCTGACTTAACTTGGCAACATTGAGAAGTAATTGTGCCGCCTCATCTTCCTGGGCTTTTACAGGTTGAATTCCCAGAATCAGAAGGTAGGGCAGAAGAAATAGCAGTTGGATTCTCATCATTTGATCAGTTAATTGATTTTGGATAGAGGTTCTTCTGAAGCTGAATCGATTGGGAATCCAATTGTCTGAATTGTAATAAACTTTGACAATCCTGTTGGAGCAAAAGCGTGAAGCTATATGCCTCTTTCATTTGCGCATGGATTTGCTCAATACGGCTGATTCTTTCTGCATCATTGAGCCGGTAATGTTCTTTTCCCAAAAGGGATTGAAGCTCAGTTTGGATTTGATTACACTCTTTGTGAAGTTGCTCCACTACAAACCTGATGACGGATTTCTCGCTTTGTGTTAAGAAGTCTTTTTCAAGGACCATTTTTGGAAATTGATCCAGGAGATGGAGTGTTTTAGAATATAGGGCAAGCGTTTTTTCAGCGCTTGGATGGTTTTTGACCTGAGAGGAGATCAGAGAAAATGAGTCAAAATAGGTTTTATGTTGGCCAAAGTCCCCGCTCTTTAATTGGTTGTAGAGAGTTAAACCTTGGGATACGGTTTCATAGCCTTGCTTAAGTACCAAACCGTATGCTTTCAATGCAGCAATCTGTTCAGTCAGATATTTCTGTTGGGTTTCTTTTTGCTTCCACCATTCTTCCCAGCTCTGGGCAGGGGATGGAATGGTAGTGCATATCAAATAGAAGAGAAGGATCAGTCGTTTCATAGTTTAGGGATTGATACCGTACAGGGTTTGTATTTGGATAAGTTCATCGGAACTGGAGGCCCGTTGGCAGCTTAGTAATCCGTTCCCTTGATTGAAAGAGACTAGGTCCAGGTAGTTTTGATCCACCCGGTCGGCGGTGCTGTTGATGAGTTCGAGTCGTTCTCCTTCGCTCATCTGAAGGGTAAAAGATTTGATTAAAAGGGCCATTTGATCCAGGTTTTGGACTGAAGTTGCCAAAATGCCTGAATAGACCTTGGCCATGTACTCGATTTCATTGGGAGTGAAATGTTTGTCTTGCTGAATAATGGCCCAGACTTTTTGGTATTCAGAAACTATTCTGGCCTGCTTTTTTGAAATCTCCCGGATTCGCTGATATCCTGAAATGGCAGATTTGATTGTCTGCAGCTCATTGAAATAGTTTTGGTACAGATCCCGCTGTTTTTCAGTCCAGTTGGCGATTTCTTGCAGTTTGAGTTTGGAAAGCGTGTTTTCCAAGACCTTTTGTGCGTTTTGCATCCAGAGCACTTTGTTCTGTTCCCTTTGGATTTTCAGGTCGACAGCCACTATGACTTTGGTGATTCCTTTTTTGATGATTTCAAGGATTGCCACAGGGACAGCTGCTTGACTTTGGGTTGGGATGAATGCGAGTCCTAGACAAAGAATTGAAAGTAGGAGAGTCTTTTTGATTTTTAAGGGGAGGAGTTTCATTCTGCTGCTTTTTTAGGTGGAGGATTCATTGCAGAGTGCCGCTATTCCTTTTTCAATGGACCCATAGCGTTGGGCGGACTCCATAACCAGCAGTTTTTCTCTTTCCTCAGTGGTGTAGGTCAGGTATTCTTGCTTCGAAACTTCGGTTCGGTAAACCTTGGAAAGGGTTCCTCCCAAACTGATGAATACTTCTTTGTATCTGCGTTTGGGATCATTGGCTTTGTTGACAGAAAGCACCAATGCCTTTTCTTTGTCGGTTAAGCCTAAGAGCTGTTGGATTTGGTCAAACTTGTTTTGGTATTTGGATTGATCCAATAGGATTTTGCAATCACTGTTGTTGATGATGGCCTGTTTGACCACCGGAGAACTGATGAGGTCATCGACCTCCTGGGTGACCACAATCGCCTCTCCATAGAACTTGCGGACCGTTTTGAATAGGTACTTGATGTATTCGGCCATGCCTTCTTTGGCTATGGCCTTCCATGCTTCCTCAATCAAGATGAGTTTTCTGATTCCTTTGAGCTTTCGCATTTTATTGATGAAGACCTCCATGATGATAATGGTCACCACCGGGAAAAGGATCGGGTGATCCTTGATATTGTCCAGTTCAAAGACGATAAAGGGTTCCTGTAGCAAATCGAGGTTTTCCTGCGCATTGAGCAGGTAATCAAACTCACCACCCTGATAGTAGGGTCGGAGCACATAAAGAAAATTGCTGATATCGAAGTCTCTTTCTTTGACCTGGTCGGATTCTAAAATCAGTTGAAAGTCTGTTTGCAGATATTCATAAAAGGTGTTGAAGGAAGGGAATAACTCCGGGTGAGTCTGCAACTTTTCATAATACCCTTTTAGAGCATTGGATAGGGCGACGTATTCGCTTCTGCGGAACGTCTCATTGTCTTTTTTCCAGAGGGCTAGGAGCAGGGTCTTGATGCTTTCCTTCTTTTCGGTGTCCAGTTGATCTGTTTCTGCAATATAAAAGGGGTTAAATCGGATGGGGTTTTGTTCATCATATGTGAAATAATAGCCTTTGGCCATCTCACAGAGTCCCTTGTAAGAATGTCCCACGTCGACCAATACTACATGGGTACCCTGCTCAAAATAGCTTCGGATGAGGTGATTGGTAAAAAAGGACTTTCCAGAACCACTGGGTCCTAAAATAAATTTGTTTCGGTTGGTACAGATCCCACGTTTGATGGGTTCATCCGATAAATCAACATGGATGGGTTTTCCGGTTAGTCTGTCGCCCAACCGGATTCCAAAGGGGCTTGGGGAGTCTTGATAACCAGTTTCCAGATTTAAAAAACAGGTTGCCTGTTCTACAAAGGTATCATAGGTGTCATTCATCGGAAAGTCAGCAGCATTTCCTGGAATTCCGGCCCAAAATATCTGGGGAGCTCCTACCGTTTCTTCCTTTCCTAGGGCCTCCAACTGCGAAAATGCGGAACCAACCAACTTTTTGATTTCCTGAAGTTGATCAGGCGTTTCAGTCCATGTCAATAGATTGAAATGGGCTTTTACTGGAATGCGTTGCTGACTGATGGCTTCATTTAAAAAGTCATTGGTGGCATCTCGGGCAATGGTATTTTCTCGGCTGTAGTTTGCCAAAGATTGGAGCCTGAGTCGTTTGGACTCCAGATCCTTGAGGGTTTGCTGGGTATCTCCGATAAAAAGATACTGGTTGTAAATATGATTGCAGGGAAGCAATTGACCCAAAGAGGCAGGAAATCCAATGCTGAATTTACTGGTATCCGTACTGTATTTATCGTAATTGATTCGGCTCCCACAGAGTGTGGGGAGGTTATCAGCTTCACTGAGACTGAATATCCTACAGGATTTGTTTCCTATCTGAAATTGTGGCTTGAACTGGATGTCCTGAATCCAACCCTCAGATTTATTGATTGAAAGATTGAAGTAGGATTCCAAAAGCCCTTGGTGTTTCGGACTGCTGAATAAAGATTCCTCTTCGAGTCTGATTAACCTGACAAATCCACTATCGGAAAGAATGCGCTCGAATTGACCACAGGTGTCCAAAAAGCTGGGAAGGGTTTGGCTGAGATTCAGTTCCTGGGGAATAATGTGAGATCTGAGAAGTGTCGAGAACAGACTCGTGGAGGTTTTTCTGTTTTTGGGTTTGAGGGTAAGAAACAGATAGCAGGAATGATCCAGAAAAGGTCTTTCATTGAAAAACTGATCACTGCTTCTATTTAGAAAACTTGTGTTTTCTTGCCTGAAATCTGATTCGAATTGGTTTTGGGTAAACCAATCCTGCTTATGCAGTACAGAGTTTTTTGGAAGGGTTTTGATGGCTTTGATCCAAACCTGATGAAATGCCTCGTAGTCCCGATCACTTAGCGTAAAGATTTCTGGCAAAAAAGCCTGGTATGCAAGTGTGATATCTCCCATTTTGGATAGGATACAGTCCCTTTCAATACTTAAGATTGGAAAGTGTTTTTCTAATGATCTTTGCATGGATTGAAGGATTGGATTTTTGATCTTGATAAGATGGTAGTGGAGTATTGCTCTCTTTTTCTATTCCTTTTTTAAAGATTTTGGTTTGCGAAAGACTCCTCTTGATTTTAGGCGAATGGCATAGGGAACCTTCCTGTATGCCAGTTTTTTACTCATCCCGTGTTCTCCATAGCGATGGCTGAGTTTATAGATTTGTTGGACCAGGAGGCCCCCTGAGGTCAGGATGATTCCCAGGCAGATAAATGGGTTCAGTCCCAGAATATAAAGGATGACAAATCCCATAAGTAGTGCCAGCACACCGGCAATGAGATACCAGATGTACTGGGCTTTTAATCCCTTGAATTCAATGGGCTTGTTGATGCCCTTGTTGATTTTGTAGATGCTGATGGACATGGTTGAGAGAATTTTAGCTTGGTTTTTCTGTGTGGCTATTCTTACACTCCAAAGAAGGACTGAATGACCGTGGCGACAACTACCAGAAACACGCAACTGCCAAACCAGGCTGCGGCCACTTTCCCGGTATCCGGATCTCCTGCATTCCATTTTTGATAGACTTTTACTGCTCCGATCAGCCCTAGGATTGCTCCAATGGCGTACATCAAACTGGTACCTGCGGCAAAATAACTTCGGACCTGTCTGTCGGCCTCAGCGATTCCAGCCAATCCATCCTGGGCTTGAGTGAGGGTGACAGTAATTAAAAAGAGGAATGAAGTGAGAACTGCCGTTTTTTTAAAAGTGATGCAATGATGTTTTACGTTTTTCATGAGGAGTTTATTCAGGTGGTTTAGGAAAGTTTGTTTGATGTGGGATAATAGGAGAGGGCTTAGGTTTCCCAGAGGGAATCCAGATCAGAATCAATGATTGGAATTCGGTTGGTTTTTGGGATATGCTCTGAAAGAAAATTGGTGATGGCATTCCTGAAGGCGGGGTCCCGAAGCCCGGGGTGGTTGGACAGTAATTGATGTAGCAATTGAAAGAGTTGCTCTTTTGCTGTCGTAGTTCCCGCCTTTCTCAGAATGCGGTTGAGTTCGGCTACTGTGGTTTCCAGTTCTTCATAGAGATCGACTCTATTTATCTCAGTCGAGGTTTGAGATTTTTGATTTTCCTGAAGTCCAAGCGGACTGAATCTTATAGAATTTCCAGAAAGTAAACCTCGGATTTCTTTGGGGTAGTAGTAGACTGCGACTCCCAGATAATAAAGGGGTAGGCAAATCGCCATAGCGCTGAAATAGTGGGTCCAGGTTATTGCTTCCAACATGATTTCCTGTTTTGGTTTGCAGGATTTGTTTCCCGCTGACAGAAGCAAAATTGTATAATGTAAAACCCTGTTTTTTACACCGTTGTGGTAGCTACCAAAAATTGTTTATGAATTTTTTATTTTTTGATCCAGATTTATTGGGGTAATGAAAATTGTTGGTCAATATGATGAGGGTGTGTGGTTTGTTCTTGTAAAAAAGTAATTGTGCCGTTAAGTGATGGATTGTTCTCTGAATTTCCAGCCAGGATAGTACTTGGGGCTCTGGGCGACCAGAGGGTTCCGGCATAAAGCTGCTTCGCTTTTTATTCCTTTTCCTTCAGGTCTTTGTCGCCCCATGACTGGGGGTGCTTCATAATTCATTGTTCCAAAAAAACGAAAAAAGATGATGGAGAGGCTGGCAAGAAAAATTGATCTGTTTGAAGTAGCTGAAATAAAGCTGAGCTATTGCGGAAAAGTCAAAGCAAGCCAGAGACCCAAAGTGAATAGTTCCAGACAGGTATTTGAGGTTTTCTCAAAGGTATGGGAAGAAGAAAGTATCGAGTTTGTAGAAGATTTCAAAAGAATGCTGCTATCCAGAGCCAATAGAGTTCTGGGGATTGTTAATATATTACCACCAGTGGAAAGGGCATTCATAGTTGGGATATCATAAATCAAAAAGAGTGTGGAGGTTTGAGGAAATCGATTTCTTTCGATCCTAAATAGTTGTCCAGGCTTTCTCATTAACATCTTTTACCCAAGGTTAATTTTTGGCCGATTCATCTACTAAATATCTTTCACACATCTTATTACCATTACTATCCTTCGTATTCCAAATTGATTTTCCATCCATGATCTCCAAAACAAATTCCTATGGTTTAACAACAAACCAAGAGGCATATATTCTTTAAAAATTATCTAGGTGAAATCCTACAATGGATGTGGCTGCAAATAATTTTTGCTATTTTCTAATTATGTCAATGTTGCGTGAACCAGTGAGAGGGACCGGTTATAGATTCAATCAAAAAATAGATCAAGTGGATAAGTTTTTCCAGCTACCATTTTAGCCAGTTTTGCCATCGCAAGAAAACGAAATTCATAGGATAAAATTTAGTTTCGAAATGCTTCCTAGTGCAATGGCAAATCCTCCTCCTTAAAATCAGATGGAAGTTTATAGCCTCTCTTAAATAAAGGACACCAGTATTTTATTTTTTCGGCCTGTATAGCTATGTCTTGAACATTTGTCAAAATCGACTAATACGCCATAAAATGACTTATCATCACTTTGAAAATATTCTCATTGCTCCTTTCACATATGAAAGACAATCTACTATAGGGCTATCCCTGATTTACTAATAATTTAAAATTGAATGTTCATTGGTTTTCATCCTCAATAATACCTCAAAATTACCTTTTTCACTTCTTAAGTGGCCAATAGCCTACCAAATAAACACCACCAATCCACAAACTTTCACTGATTCAGTTTCCAATTGGCCTTGATAGCACAATTGCTTTTTAGAAAGGATGATTCACAGATATTTATTATGGATAAAATTGTCTCCTTATGCAACAGGATAGTTTTGTCAAAATGAAACATTAGGATTGTGTAGCCTCCGTAAACAATAACCCAAGATGAAGAAATTACTACTTATTTGCTTATCACTTTTTATTGGTAGTCATGTTTTTGCCCAGCAAAGCCAACCGTCAAATCCAATCGATCAAAACTTTCTTTCTCCTCCCAATTCAGCGAAGCCTCGGGTTTGGTGGCATTGGATGAATGGAAATATAACGGAAGAAGGGATTCGTAAAGACCTGGAATGGATGCAAAGAACGGGAATCGGAGGATTTCAGAATTTTGATGCGAATCTTTTTACTCCTGTGGTGGTGGAAAAGAAACTGGTTTTTATGACTCCAGAGTGGAAAAAAGCCTTTCAGTTGGCAACAAATCTTGCCGCAGAAAAAAACTTGGAGATGGCGATTGCCGGTTCTCCGGGATGGTCAGTGACAGGTGGTCCATGGGTGAATCCAGAAGATGGGATGAAAAAATATGTATGGTCGGAGACATTAGTAGCAGGAGGGAAAACCTTGGATTTGAAACTCGCTCAGCCTTCAGGGCAAACTGGTAAATTCCAAGATGCTCCGCTTGAGGGCGGAGGGATTTCTGGTGGCTTTATAGGTGAAGTGCCGGTTTTTTACCAGGATGCGATGGTTATCGCTTTTCCAGTGAAAGAACATGAAAAAAAGATTCAGGAATTGAAGCCAGTAGTGACCTCCAGTGGAGGAAAGTTTGAGTTGGGTTTATTAACAGATGGGAAATTAGGGGAATCTGAATTTTTGCCTCCCATGGAAGTTGGGGAAGACATGTGGATTCAATATGCTTTTGATCAGCCACAGACTTTCAAGGCGATGAGTATTTCTGGCGCGATGAATGGAGCTTTGGCAGAATTTAATGGAGGTCCGGAAAATAGAAGTCTAAAAGTCAGTGAAGATGGAGTGAATTTCCGAACCATTGCCAAAGTTTCAGGGAGTACCGTTCCGTTTAATACCGTGTCTTTTCCAGCCACAACTGCTAAATTTTGGAGAATCTGTTATGAAACTCTCCCTGGAGAAGTCAATCTTTTCGCTGCCATGGCTGGAGGACCCATGGAAGCACCAAAACCTGCAGGAGTGGAGGTAGCAGAATTTGTTTTGTACACAACTTCAAGGGTAGATCAGATAGAGGATAAAGCCGGCTTTTCTCCATGGACGGAGGATTACCAAATAGCATTGGATAATTTTAATAAATCGGATGATGATGTGATCCAAAAAGATCAAATCATCAATCTAACTTCTAAAATGAAAGCCGATGGAACGCTTTCCTGGGAAGCACCTGAAGGGAAATGGAAGATTGTTCGATTTGGATATTCATTGACGGGACGTCAAAACCATCCTGCATCTCCTGAAGCCACCGGTTTGGAAGTGGATAAATTAGACCCTGAAGCAGTCAGAAAGTACATCAATCATTATTTGGATTTGTATCAGGATGCTACCGGAGGAAAATTGGGCGCTGCTGGCTTGGAATACATGATTTTGGATAGTTATGAGGCAGGTCATATGACTTGGACTTCCAGGTTCCCGGAAGAATTTGAAAAAAGAAGAGGATATAATCTCACTCCTTATTTGCCGGTTTTAACAGGAATGTTGGTGGGAAGTAGAGAGGAAAGTGAGAAGTTTCTGTGGGATTTCCGAAAGACAATCGGGGAAATGATTTCGGATAACCACTATGACATCATTGGGGAAGAGTTGCATCGAAGAGGTATGAAGCGCTACACAGAGTCCCATGAAAATAAGCGGATTTATCTGGCAGATGGGATGGATGTCAAACGGCACGCAGATATCCCGATGTCCGCCATGTGGACTCCTGGAAGTTTGGGAGGTGGCACAGACGAGGAAGTCAGAAGTGAAGGAGATATTCGGGAATCTGCTTCTGTGGCCAATATTTATGGGAAACCATTTGTGGCGGCCGAATCCATGACATCAGTAGGGAGACCATTTCAGGAATATCCTGAAAGATTGAAAAGGACGGCAGATTTGGAATTGGCCTCAGGGCTCAATCGATTTGTCATTCACACTTCCGTTCACCAGCCTTTGGATGATAAAAAACCCGGATTTTCTTTGGGACCTTTCGGTCAATATTTTACGCGACAGGAAACCTGGGCAGAGATGGCCAAACCTTGGATCGATTATTTGGGAAGGAGTTCTTATCTAATGCAACAGGGAAGAAATGTGGCAGACATCCTTTATTTCTATGGCGAAAACACCAATGTCACTTGGGTTACCAGAGAAAAACTTCCCGATATCCCCAAAGGCTATGAGTTTGATTTTGTAAACGCTACGGCCTTATTGGAAGCGATCAAGCCTGTCAATGGAAAGCTTGTTGCCCAAAGTGGAAATAGCTATGAGGTCTTGATATTGGATGAAAGTGCCTCTCTAATGACCTTGCCTGTTTTGAAAAAGATCCAGGAACTCGCCCATGCAGGAGTTAAGATAATCGGAAATCAGCCTATAAAATCTCCTAGTTTATCGGATAATGAACTTGAGTTTAAAAAAATAGCAGATGCAGTTTGGGCTTTGGAGAATGTGGGGCCAACTGTGAAAATTCCTGTGGCATCGGATGTGCAAATTTCGGGTACAGATCATAAAATCCTTTTTAGGCATAGGAAGACTGATAATACTGAGATCTATTGGTTTAATAACCGAAGTGTGGAACCCACTCAAGCTAGGGTTAGTCTTAGGGCAGCTGGTAAAGTTCCTATGAAATGGGACCCAATTAACGGAAAAGCGCAGTTGATTTCCTATGAAGTGAAAAATGGTAGAACTGAAATTCCTTTGGATTTTGAGTCCTGGGATGCCTTTTTCGTAGTGTTGGGAGGGGATGAGGGAGCGTCTTCTTTCGATGTTTTTGAATCGGAGGAGAGTTTGGTTCAGGAACTTTCTGGAAGTTGGAATGTGGATTTGGATGGGGTAAAAAAGGAATTTTCAACTTTGACTTCATGGTCGGAAAATCAAGAGGATGAAGTTCGGTACTTTTCGGGTATAGCCATCTATCATAAGACCTTTGAGGTTTCAGAAAAGGAACAGGGGAGGACTTATTACCTGGATTTGGGTTCGGT
Organism: Algoriphagus sp. PAP.12; assembly: GCF_026652115.1. GTDB lineage: Bacteria > Bacteroidota > Bacteroidia > Cytophagales > Cyclobacteriaceae > Algoriphagus. The sequence continues at coordinate 22,403 of NZ_JAPPSQ010000032.1, forward strand.
CAAGAATTTGGCTGAGGTAATCTTAAATGGGCAAAATATGGGGGTTGTCTGGAAAACTCCTTTCAAATTAGACATCACCAAAGCATTGAAACAGGGAGAAAATCAATTGGAAATAAGAGTAGTCAACACCTGGGTGAATCGATTAATTGGAGATGCCCAAGAAGGAGCTGAAAAAACGACTTTTACCACCATGCCATTTTACCAAGCTGATTCACCTTTAATGGAGTCTGGGTTATTAGGGCCAGTTAAGATTTTGAAAGCGCAATAAAATTTACTAGCCCCTTATGTTTAAAGGATTTAGTAAATTTGTTTTAAAGTAATCTGAATTTTATCCCTCCATTGATCACAAATCCATCGACAGGAGCGTAAATATCTCTGAATTCCGGATTGGAAAGGCTTCCTGTGTAAATTGAGTCAAACCGAGTTTGTCGGGTATCCAGGAAATTCTCAAAATTCAGGAAAACTGAGAAATTCTCTCCAAATTTCTTTTCACTCATCAAACCTACGATCCAATAGGATTTTCCAGTTTTTCCATCATTCAGTTGCTGAGGGCTGAAATAATAGGCTTCTAATCCTATCCAAAAATTCTCATGTTTTTCATACATCAAAACATTGTTAATCCGGTGTTTTGCTACCAATGGATAGGTGGATTTGATGTCATTGTATTGCTGAGTCACATCTGCAAATGTATAACCTACAAAGAGCTTGAAGTCTTTGTAATTCCACTTCATATTTACTTCTACTCCTTGGGTTTCAAGGCTTCCTTGAGGTTGTTGGAACTCATAATTATTTCCTGCCGGGGTAAGTAAAAGAGGGTTTTGAATGCTGGTATAGAAGAAAAGCGTATTGGCAACCAAGGAGAGTTCATTCCCAAAAGCCACTCTGTAATTGATGTCAAGATTGGTTCCGGCAGATTTTTCTGCTTCAAATAAATTGGGATCAATCGGAAGAATATTCTGAAAATGATTTCTCTCAGCATCTTCTGTAAAAACTGTTGGTGATTTGTAACCCAATCCACCTCCCAATCTGAATGTGATAGCTTCACTCGGCCTGTACATGGCTGAAACCCTTGGCAAAGGAAATACTCCATATTCCTTTTGATAATCTAGTCTAAAGCCAGATTCCAGCGTCCATTGCTCAGAAACATTCCAAAGGTTTTGAACAAAAGCGCCATAGGTATTTAGCGTATAATCCAAAGGAAGGGCATCATTTCCTTCTTTTTGGGAAAACTGATCCGTCCATAAATTCAGTCCACCTATCCATTCTGAATTTTTTCCTTGGGTATTCATATTTACCTCAGAGAAAGAAGAAAATTGCTTTCCTGAGAAAAGAAAATCCGGCACTTCTATACTTCGATCGTAAAAGCTCAAACTGTTTTTGACAGTTAGCCGAGTAACTTCACTGAGTTGATTTTGATAGTGGAGACTTGTAGAAATTCGATTCGTAGCATTTTTCTCAAAATAAGGCTCATCTACAGATTCACCTTTGATAAAATCAATGTTTCCTCCCAATCGGTCCTCCTGCATTAGATTCAATCCCAGGACCAAACTTGATTGTGAATCAATGTCCCAAAAGAGCTTTGGTTTAATGGTAAATCGATCGAATTTTGGGATCGCAGTCAAATCTATATCAGCTGGATCGTATGCAGTCCCTTTATTATAAGAAGTGAAAATGGTGGTTCCGATTTTGCCTTTTTTTGCTGCATAATAAGCACTTGCATCCAAGCCCAAGGCAGAAGTTCCATTTAGCATAACCGACAATTCGGGTTCTTCTTCTGGAGTTTTGGAAATCAAATTAACAAGTCCTGCGATGGCACCTCCTCCATATAATGTGGAAGAGGCTCCTTTGATGACTTCCACTTGGGCTAAGTCCAATGGCGCTATTTGCATCAGACTTAAGCCGGAAGAATATCCCGCGTATAAAGGCAAACCATCACGTAGTAATTGGGTGTATTTTCCATCCAGACCTTGAATCCGGATGCTGGAATTGTAGCTTGTAGCAGAAGTCTGTTGGGTTTGAATCCCTGTACTTTCATTCAGTAGCATCCGGATGTCTCCCGGTTTCATATTTCCTTTTTCTGAGAGTTCCTCCCCAGCGATTATTTCTACTCGAGTGGGTACGTCTTCTATTACCCTGGAACTTCGGTTGGATTGGACTACCAAAACCTCCATTTCTTCATGGGAATGCTCCAAAGAAATTACCTCGGGTTCTTTTTGGGTAAAAGGAAAGGTTTTTTGAATTTTTTGAGATTCGTAGCCTAGAAATCGAATTTCAAGAGTAAATGTTCCGTCTGGGATTTCATTCACAGTGGCAATTCCATTTTCATCAGAAACAGCTCCAATGGAAATTTCCTTGAATAATAATGTGGCTCCGATCAAAGGTGAGCCCGAATCTTCATCAATGATTTTTGCTTGGTAGCTGCTTTGCGAAATAGCAGAGTGTGAGGCAAATAGGAGTATGCCTACTAAGAAATATTTTAGCATGGTGATATTCAATGGGTAAGAAAGAGGAAAAGCTCAAGTTGAGCTAGGCAATTATTGGGAGAGCTTTGCCTGGAGGTTTGATGATTCTCTTTCTATGCTGATCGGGAAAAGGGGCTTTCCATTCTGCAATGGGCTCAATGGTAATTTCTTCCGAAGAAAGAAGTGGAGGGAATGAAAAGTCCTCGGTGGAGAATCCTGTGCAGCTACCGCAAGAATAAAAAGGAGAGCAGGGTAACTGATCCTCGCAATCATCCTGAGAGTCGGAATTTTGATTTTCCTCGATGGTATCGCATTTGTTTTCTGTACTACAGCAGGGCATGGCTGTCAGCCAAAAAGAAAACAAAGCCAATAAGACCGGAAAAACCTTCATGCCTCAAAGGTAATGATTATATGAATATTGATTTTCGATAAACAGAGGTAAATATTGATTTCTTAGTCGGTTTGTCCACCTTTTTCTGGAAGCCTGAAGTCTGTTTGTCTTTTTTTTAGCTTTTTTAATTTTATCTGGAATTTTTCTAAATAATCTATTTTGATTTAATCTAAATAAATATATTTGCCACGCGAAATCTTGATTAAATACAATATCTATCTAAATGAAAAGCTTAAATTTTTCAAAAGCCCTAGTTGGAGCAGCTGCGCTGTTTGCCACAATGTCATGTTCTTCTGAGGATGAAAATCCAAACCTTAGGTTGACAATGGAGTACTCTGCCGTGTCGACAAGCAAAGGTTATTCAGAGCAGTTTGTTGATGTGGAGGGGAATACTACAGTCAGCAAAGAGGAAGGAACTTTAGGGTTGGAAATGTTCCAAGCCTTGAACTTGATCGGAGACTTGCCTTCCTGGT
>NZ_JAPPSQ010000033.1 GCF_026652115.1 Algoriphagus sp. PAP.12
GAAATGGTGGGGTGATAGGAGCTAGAACAATCACAGCTTCAACAGGGATTTCAATCACTAATGGAAATGGTGTTTCTGGAAACCCAACAATCACCAATTCAGATAGAGGTTCAAGCCAAAGCATTTTTAAGAACATAGCAAATTCAGGAGGTACTACACAATTCAGTGCAAACTCTAATTCTGATTCAATCAGATTTGCTGCTAGTGGATCTGCTTCAGTTTCCTTTAATGCTGCTTCCAAGACCATTACTTTTTCAGCAACTGATACTAATACAACTTATAGTGCAGGAAGTGGACTTTCACTTTCTGGAACATCCTTCTCACATTCAGATACCTCTTCTCAAGCTTCAGTGAATAACAGTAATGGTACAGTGATTCAAAGTGTCACCTTGGATACATACGGCCACATAACAGGGCTTTCAAACATTAATTTAGATGGAAGGTTCAGAAGAATAAACAGTGGAATAAACAGCTCGACTGGTGCTTTTAATGCAGATGGTGGTGCAGGAAGTATTGGGTATGGTTTATTTTCAAATAATACAGCAGGTGGAACTTTACCAACTTCTTATAGTGGAATCTTTACTTTTCAAGGTGATGAAGATGGGAGAAACTTTGCTTTTTATAAAAACAATGATACAACTGGTAGCAACTCATTCTTTGTTGGACTTGCCAATGGTGCAGGTGTTTTAGCATGGAGAGAGGTCTGGCATTCTGGAAGTTTACCAGATCCATTTAGCCTTACTAGTGGTAATGCAATTTTAGCCGATAACACAAAGGTTGGAAATGGTACAACTGGTGCAGATGCCTATGTTAATTTTAGTTCTACTGGTGCATTGACTTTAAATTCTGCTACTGGATTAAACACCAACTTTACCCATAATGGAAGTATCACTGCAGCTATTAATGAAAGTGGTATCACTTCCTATGAAGGTATTAGAACCTTGAATCCTAATGCAACTTCCTTTGCTTCTTATTGGAGACTAGGAGGAGTTTTTGGTGGTGCTGGTAGTTCACCAGATAACAGGTTAAGAGTTCAAGTAGGTAATGTGGTTTATGACATTCCTGCAATTTATGTTACAACTGTTTAACGCAAAAAGGCACTGAATTACAGTGCCTATTCTTTTAAAAATCTAAGTAGTTTCTTCCTAGCTTCAGGACTACAAATAAACCTAAGCTTTCCATCTTCCATTTCTTTTACAAACCTCACGAAGCTTCTAAAAGGTCTAGTAGTAACTGTTTTCTGTCGATGGCAATTGTTACTTCCTTGATGCTCACATAAGCTTTGTAAATTGAGTGGTTCCAGCTTCAATTCCTCATTCACTTCAATTGGAATGATATGATCTACCACATTTGCAGGTGTTACTAATCCGATTGTTTCACAAAGCTCACATATTGGGTTTTGCTCCAACTTCTCTTCTCTTAAAGCTCTCCATTCTTTCGATTGATAAAATGGATTGACCTTTCCCCAACTCCCTTTAGTCTTCATAGAAATCTTCCAGTTTAATGCCTTGCTTTGACAGGTAATTCTTAAACTTCACCAGAATTCGGTTCACCTTCTTTCTAGTGGTAGCATTATCCGAATAGTCTGTCTCTTTGTAGGGGATCTTCAGGAACTTGACATTGTAAAACAAATCCAAGTCCTTCTCCTTAAAATCAGAAACCTCTCTAAATTCATTAAACAGGTGAATTATCTTTTGGGTGTCACAGGTAGAAGTTTCTAAATCCTGAAATTTATCAAACTGCTCTTGATTTTCAATCCTTTGGTACTTGTTGTTAAGCCTTTTCAGCTTATTCATGTGGTAGACTACAAGGTGATTGATTCTCAATTCATTTCCTTCAATCTCAGTAATGCCTTCTAAATGAAGGTTGAAAAACACTTCCTGTGCTATATCTTCTGTATCTGCATTCTTTTTACCTAATCTCTTTATTGCTAGTTTCTGGACAAAATCAACTAGGTTCCTGTCCATTGAGGTTACTGTTTGAAAAGTAAATAAAGGCCTGTAGACCAATAAAAATCAGAATTGATATGAAGCCATAGCTTATAAAGAAAAGGCTCACTACTGGCAAAAAATAGTCTATTACAGCGAAGAAAGTAAAGCAGGTAAAAAGTAAACTGACTACATAAAGTCCTGCCAGAAGCTTTGCTATCTGTGTTTTTAAAAAATTCAAATTCATAAGAGTTTTCCCATTCGTGTTAAGGTTGCTAGTGATGATTTAATGATTATCTGGATTGTAAATGCTAGTGCTATGAAAAAGTAAGCGGCACTTGGGAGGCTGAAGAATACTACAAGTAAAGGGATTAATAGGAGTAGATGTAGTACAAAAAATATCTTCAGTTTGGTGATTGGTTTTGGTTGAAGAAAGGAGTGTAGCCTTTCCTTTAAATCAGGTGGTTTTTCCATAAGGTTATAGGTTGGGTTAAGTTAAAATGATAATGCAAAGGTAGTGAAAAATGATGATTAAAACTAATTAAATAGGTGTTTTTTAATCAAAAAAGTATGCGTAAAGTGCAGAAAATCAGTTGTTTTTGGTGAAAAATACCCTGTACTGGGTATTGTATATGTCATGATAATGTAAAATCTTGTTAGTGCATTAATATATTTTCTTAACTCTATTTTTAAATAATTCGATATGAAAAATTTATTCCTGATTTTAATGTTACTTCTTTCATTCAATTCATTTGCTCAAAATTCTAACTCTGCTTATGAGTTTAATTATGCGATTCAATTAAATGAGTGTCTACTTGATGGTACTGTAACTGGTAATAATGAGATTATTACCAAGGGAGTTGAGTTTGAAATTTCTAGAATTGAATCTAATGGTGATTTGATAATTAATATTTTAAACTTTAAGGGTGTCGCTAAAACCGTTGGACTAAATGCTAAATATGTATATGATACAAATGGAGCTCAGAAGTATTTTAAGCTATCTAAATCTATCTTTGATGATGAAAACCAAGTAAGTGAATTGCTTCCTAGAAATAGCTTTACATTCGGAGCATTAACAGTACCAATTAAATTAAGATTTGGCTCAGGAAAAGATAAAGATCCCAGAAGGTACTTTGATTTCACAAGCGATGTAAACATTGGAGTTTCCGCAGGTCATAAGTTTAGACCATATCGAAATGAAAACTTTGCAGTTAACTTTCTATTTGGTTTCAGTGTAACGAGTGTTGAAGTTGATCAGGAGACAACAGGTGATTTTGTAACAACTAATACAAAAGCTGCTGCTTTTACTCCAAACGCTAGTATAGTTTTTGAAACTAAGGATTTTCAAATTGGAGCATTTATTGGCGTGGATATACTTTCAGGAGAATTAGGTAGTAATTGGTTGTATCAAAAGAAACCTTGGATTGGAATCGGCTTGGGCTATGGAATCTTTTCAAAGGATAAAAAAGCAAACTCTCAAAAGGGGCAATAATATTGTTACTATGATTTTAATTTAACCCAAAACAACCTTCTCCCTAATCAAAACAAAACCCTCTACAGACTTTCCATTTACCTTTCTTGTTGTCCTTTTTCCTTCATAGAAGTTAAGGATATCTGAGGCTTTTCCTTTCTTATCAAGGTTTAAATCAGAATAGATTGATTCAAAAACAGCTTTGATTTTATAAGTTGGAACAAAATCACCTTTATTGATTGTTGAATTGAGTTTTAGATACTTTAGAATCCTTACTGTTTGACTTGTTGTGAGGTCTTTGTTAACCAGTCTTCTCTTCACATTAGCAACCACGAAGTTCATTCTCCTGATTTCTTCAAAACCCAATTTGCTGATAGCTTCAGCTAGGAAAGGGTAGGAGGCATTAGCTGAATTAATTACATTTTGTCGGCAAAGGTTGAAATGATCATCCCAAATAGCTTCTACCACCTCAACAGTATCTTTAAAATTGTTGCCTGCCTTGATGATTTTTAAATCAGTATCATCCTTATAAAAGCCCTTCAGTTTAAATCCAGAATTCAAGTACTCAGTACCAAGATTGACTTTTGTAGCGTAAATGCCTCTAGTAACCTTGTAGTTGTACAAGTCCAGTTTGTGCTTATTGTGGTCAAATTTTATTTTCCCTTCATCTAAATAGTAAAAGCTTGGATTCAGTTCATGCTCCTCTGAAAAAGTGTCTGACTGCTTAGATGGGATGTTGAATGCCTTTACATGAACGTCAATTGCAACATCAGCCATCCCATTTAAACTTTCAACATAAATACCCTGATTGTCCTGAATCTTCTTGTATTCATTTAGGTATTCTTCATAAGTCAAATCCGAGTATCTGGTATGCTTATAAATGTGAATTATGGAATTAATGTATTTAGTATCTCTAACACGTCCTGCAATCTGGTTTAGATCCGTCTCAATAGAAACTAGGGTGTTTGAATTAGATGGGCAACTGACAACAAATAGCTTTGCATCTTTATCATAAAAATCAGCTCCTTCAAAAGCTGTTGATGTAATGAGGTTTATTTTCTTTTCTTTATCGGTAGAGCTTCCATTACTAACTTTTAGCTTTTTAGGGCTGTATTTGCTGTAAATCAACCTGCAGTTACTGTTATTGAGCTTACAGGTAGTTACCAGCTTTTCAATCATTGTCACACTATTTAAAAAGAAGTATGCATTGCCTTCAATCATTCCATCTAGAAATTTATTGATAATACCTGCTGTGGTTTTAAGTACACTTTTTTCTGCAATCACAGGTTTTACAGTGACTTCTAGGCTTGTTTCCCAATTAGCAATGGTTCTGTCCACTGCCTTCAATTCTTCTAAAATAAAGGTGTCTTCTAGCTCCGTAGCGGTCATAAAACAATAAGACTTGAATTTATAAAAGGAATCAAGGATGTTTCTCACAGCCTTTGCCCTAAAAACAGAATGCTTGAAGAGTAGGTGGTATTCATCTACTAGAAGGTTGATATCATAACCAGTTGCCTCAATGATTTTGGGTAAACTGTCGTATGTCACCATGATTTTCTTTATAGGACTAGTCTTTAAGTATTCTTCTATTTCAGATTTAGAAACTCCACCGTAAACACCTAGAATTTGATGTGGATAGAAATTCTTGTCCTCTAAAGACTGAGTGACTTTGTTTAGAATTAGGGGTACATATGGTACTGCAATGATGTAATCTTCATTGTTTCTAAGTGCAATTGATGTGCCTCCAGCACCTACCTTTCCTTTATTGAATAAGCAATTCTTTGGAAGCTGGTCGTTTAGAGCTTCATTTAAATAGGTGATTTCCTTTGGGATGTTGATAGTTGTTGTCTTCATGATTTTTAAAATGAGGGTGAAAAAATGTGATCGAGAAAAGTTATTATTATAGGGCTCGATCAGAAAAATCTAGTCGTTTAATCAAAAAATATAAGAGTGAAGCACTCTTATATTTAATAATCTAATCTGTTTGGGTAAAATGGGGGTTTTAAAAAATCTAGTTTTTTCTAGTAATTAGGAAGTGGTGTGAAGCTCAGTAAATGAGTGGCTGTAACTAGAAACTTTAATCAGTATTACCTAGAATTTAAAAATCTAGTACTTTTTTAAAAAGTAAAGAAGGGCTGGCTTAACCCTTCTTAGAAGTATCTGATATGACCGTTAAATGTTTGATTTTAACAATACAAATATAGGTTGTTTTTGTCTGAAAACCAAGAAATTAGGTGAAAAAATTTGAGAAGGGAAATTCGGGATTTGGGGCGGTTTGGAGGGCGGGTTTAGGGGGCAAAGGATTTTGAAATTGAAATAGATAGTCGAAATAATTGAGTGTCTAGGTTTTTTTATTTAGAATTAACTTATATTGCTTTTACTAAAGCCCATAACTGTTTAAATATGAAGTTTAAAGATGATGATAGGTGCCATTATTTGGTTCAATTAAAAAGTTTTCAAATTGGAAATTATAATTTAGATATATTTTTTTTCAGTCATCGGATTCTTGATTAAGGTGTTTTGATTACATTGCTTTTATTAATTACTGTTAAAATGGTTTGTTCATAAAGTTTGAGTTTTGTGTGATGGAATACTTAGAAGATTGTCATTTTATCAATGATCTAAGAATTGTTCAAATTCAATTAATTTAAATTAAAAATATTAGGTTTTGAGTAAATTTTTAAATTTCGAAAATTTGAGTCCTTTCGATAAAAAAACTCTGATTTTACATATTAAATCATTTTTTTTATGGTTTATTTTGGGGGGTTGGCTATTTAGGGTGGATGAATTTGTTTTTGAAAGTTTTTATAGTGTTTATCCTTTTTTGAGGTATATCGTATTTGTTTTATTATGCGTTGTGGTTGTTGGTGTTTTTGTTAAGTCACAATGGTATTTTATATTAATAGTAATATTTTACCCTTTTTTGATAATCTTTTGGTTTCTTCCTAAATTTATATTTTACAATTTTAAATTACTTGTTTTCTATGAGTATATTATTACTTGTTTAAATTGGGTTATACATTGGAGGAGGTTTGTATTTAAAATTGTACTTTTGTCAAGTTCATTCTTTGTGTTTGAGTTTTTGAATTCGAAAATCGCTTATTTATTTTTATTTTCTTGTGCATCATATTTTTATTGGCCATATTTCTTTAAGTTTTTTTTTAATAGATTCAAGAAAGATTCCAGTCTTGATTATTTGTCATTAGATAAGAAATTTCATAAACTTCTATCTAGTTATAGTTTTGATAAAAGTCTTTCAAAGATTTTGTATATATATCCTGAAGATAGTGCGAATATTAATAAAGTTGATAAATCAAAAAAAGTAAAATTTATAAAAAATAATGAATCCATTGAAAGAACTATAATTTCATTAAAATGCTTAGAGTCAATAAGATATGATTTATCAGGTTCAAAGATTAGTAGCTCGTATTCTTATTTTATTGTTTTTAAGATTTTTTCCTATCTTTTTATTTCTCTGATATACTTTTGGATCTGTAATTTAACATTGTATATTGTTGATGATGGATCTTTTATATATAAAAATGATTCAGTTGGATTTGATTTCTTTTATTATACTTTTAAAGGATTGACTTTTGGTGATATTGAATTGATTAAACCTAATTCGACTTTAGCTAGGATTATTGAAATGATTTCATTTTTCTTTGGGGGGATTTTAGGTTTAATTTATTTGATCTCAGTTTTTGTAAATATAAAACATGAAGAATTTAAGGAGAGAGTGAATTATTTTATTAGGTTAATTGATTTAGAGCATAAGATAGTTGATCAGTTTTTGTCTAAAAAACTTAGGATTAATATTGATGATTATTTATTAAAACATCCAGATTTCGAGATCAGACTTAAAAAAGCATTGAATTTTGTTAGGAGGCTTTTATGAATTTAACTGTAACTTCCGATGTAGATATTAATATAATTTGGCATATATTATGTCCAAGCTTTCTTGCCCATTTTCCTGTTGGAGTCTCAAATGCTGCAGCTTCTTCAGTTAGTCCTAGCTTTAAAGCTTCTTTAAAACATTTTAAATTTGTTGACATCCCATTTTCAAAATCATTAAATTCTCCACCAGAATGCCAACTTCCTGTAATTGATTTTATATTTGTAATTCTGTTCAATTCTTGATATATTTTATTAAAAGCGTGGAAACCTATCCCTTTATTTTGTGATTTTTTATGAAATATTTTAATTACGCTTAAGAAATCACCTCGTTCATTTGCAAACCCTTCAGCAGTTCCAATAATTGTTTTTTTGTTGTCATATATGTCATATGATTTGCTCAATTTATTTTCACTAGAAGTTTCAGTATAAGTTAATTCTGTATTTATTGATTTGTCCATATATTTTATTTTTTAAAAACCTAGTTCTACATTCTTTAGTAAATTCGAACTTCCATCCATATTAAAGTCTAGGTACCTCATGGTGGTTTCTACTTTGGTATGGCCTAATTGATCCCTTACAAGCATCACATCCTTTGTAAGGTCATATAAGAGGTGTGCAAAGGTCTTTCTGGCTGTATGGGTAGTAACTACATCACAAAGGTTGAGATATTGCTGTCCTTTCTCTGTATTGTGGTATATCTCTCTCATGTTGTCCCTAAGTAAGTAGGCTAGGTGTTTTCTTACTGATTGGGTTTCATTGTGAGAATAGGAGAAGAGAGCAGTTTCATTTTTGAATTCAGGGAATTTCCAGTTTAAGGATTCTGCAATGTCGAATAGGTAGTTGTTAATGCAGTAAACAGTTGCTGTTTTAGTTCCTTTGTCTTGGTGGTAGGTGAAGGTTGTAGAGTCTTTTTGAAGCCTGTTAAGGTTGATGTTGGTTTGATTCATGTCACCAATTCGCATTCCGCAAAAGCATCTAAAAAGAAAGTGCTTGATGTTTCTTTTATCTGCAGGTGTTAGTACTGGTGCTTCTGGGTCTGGTTCAGTTACTGGTTCGAAGACAAATTTGTAAAGTGCTTTAAGTTCAATAGTATTTAGAGCAATGATCTTTCTTTTGGTTACTGCCCACTTAGTATCTTTCTTTACGAACTGCTTTATTTCTTGATTGTGTAGTTTGTTGTAGTGGCCAATACATGCATTTACGTTGGTAAGGAAATTTTTTGCGGTGCTATCCTTCTTTCCTTCGCTTCTAAAGAATTTAACTATTTCACTTTGAATCAAGGTTGCTTTCCTAGAAAGGTCATTTCCAGAAATTTTGTATTTAACTGATTGTTCGAATTTATCAAGCAAGTTGCTAACTGACCTTAACCTTCTTTTGTAATTAGGGGAGTAGGTGGGGTCATCTTCCATGTAGTCTCTATAACTTTTGACAATATTGGATAGAAGAAGAGATTGATTTTCTAACTCTTGAATTGATGTACCCCTTATTGAAGCTTCTACAATTAAATCAATGTCTTCTGCATTGACATTCCTTTCTCTTTCAATTAATTCAATTTGCTCACTAATGAATTTTAATTGGGCATTGTGCTTTTTAAACTGAAGGTTGGAACGCCTTACTTGTTGATCTTCTTGATTCCAGTCTTTACGACTACAAGAAATACCTAATCCTTTAACCTTTGGTTTACCAGTTTCTGCTAGTCTAACCCTTAGAACAATTGAGTTAGGCTCGGTGGGTTTAGTTTTCCCTGATTTAAGGTAAAATAATGTCTTCATAGCTTTAATTTAATTGCATTTAAAGATAGTGAAAATAGTGTAACAAATAGTGTATAAAAGTGCTTGGTGTATCAAAAAGTGTATCACTAAAAAGTGCCTTTAAACGCAAATTTGGCCGTTTTTACCCCATTTAAGATTATCTACTGAGATCATGTATTTCTAAGCTTTTTTTGAAGCGGCAAAGATAGGGATTTAATTGTTTCTAAGAGATTGAAATGGTAGGAAATTCCAAGGCTATTTGGTTAATGGGAAATCAGATTTTTTCAAGGATTTATTTGAATATCAATGATATAATTTGCCTGTTCTGGCTTTTGGAGTTACGATAGTGGAGGAATAGAATCCGAATTGCAAGGTCTTGTTTTGACAATTGAATCAAAAGCCAAACAAATTAAAGCCTGGATTAATGAGAATAAAATCCTGTTTCATTCCCCTAATCCTATTTTTTGGATAGTTTTGCTTGCTCAGAATTTTTACCATTAGCATGAAGAAAATATTGATTACAGGTGGTGCTGGATATATCGGATCCCATACTGCTGTAGTGCTGGCTGAGGCTGGCTTGATCCCTGTTATTTTGGATGATCTTTCCAATTCAAGTGAAACTGTCTTGGGAAGATTGGAGGAGATTATTGGTTCTAAGCCGATTTTCTATAAAGGAGATTGTAATGACAGGGCGATTTATGAGGAGATAACTAAGGAACATGAGATTTCCGGTGTAATTCATTTCGCTGCTTTCAAGGCAGTAGGTGAGAGTACCCAGCTTCCTTTGAAATACTATCAAAATAACATTGGTTCTTTGTTGGTTTTGCTTGATTTCATGCAAGAAAAAGGGATCAAGGATATCGTTTTTTCTTCCTCATGCACTGTGTATGGTCAGCCGGATGTGCTGCCCGTGACGGAATCGACTCCAAGAAAGGACGCAGAGAGTCCCTATGGAAATACCAAAAAAGTCTGCGAGGATGTGTTGGTTGATTTTGTGACTAGCAAACCTGGTATCCGTGCTATTTCTTTGAGGTATTTTAATCCTGTAGGAGCTCATCCTTCTGCTAAAATTGGGGAGCTTCCAAACGGAACACCAAACAACCTGATTCCTTATATCACCCAAACTGCTGCGGGAATCCGTGAAAAGATCACAGTCTTTGGAGATGATTATGATACTCCGGATGGGTCTTGTATTCGGGACTTTATCCATGTGATGGATCTAGCTGATGCGCATATGAAGGCATTGGAGTATTTGTCTCAGCAAGAGATGGATTTTTATGATGTCTTCAATGTGGGTACTGGGAATGGAAATACTGTATTGGAGGTAATCAATACTTTCGAGAAGGTCAATGATCTAAAATTGAACTATGAGATAGGGCCGAGAAGAGCAGGAGATGTGATCAAGATTTGGGCAGATACTCAAAAGATCAATTCTGTTTTGGGTTGGCAGCCATCCTATTCCTTGGAGGATTCGATGAGAGATAGTTGGAATTGGCAAAAGGGTCTAAAGTAGGCTGATTGGAATAGAAAGAGAGCTTCAAATTTCAGTTTGTTCCAAAAAATAGCTCGAGACAAGAAAATTTATTTGACTGAAAAAGAAGTGAATACAAAATGAATTGAGTTTTTTTCTTTCAAGCTTTTGCAAAAAGAGATCAAAACAATACCTTTGCATCACTCAAAACCAAGGTCAAAAGAGATCTGGTAACAAGGAGCGGTAGTTCAGCTGGTTAGAATGCCTGCCTGTCACGCAGGAGGTCGCGGGTTCGAGTCCCGTCCGTTCCGCAAATATTTTATTGATTTACTCCATTAGGAGCGGTAGTTCAGCTGGTTAGAATGCCTGCCTGTCACGCAGGAGGTCGCGGGTTCGAGTCCCGTCCGTTCCGCATTAAGCCCCGAAGTAATTCGGGGCTTTTTTGTTTTTTTTACCTCAAAGAATTGTCAAGTGATCAATCAGCTCTTTTCTATATTTTTTACCCAAAGGGATGCTGTAGTCTTGGATTCTAACTTCACTTTGATTCATCTCAGTAAGGAAGTTCAAATTGACTAAATAGGATTTGCTTACTTGAAAGAAAATTCTACTTTTCAATTTTTGAAGTAAATCTTTGGTGGTAATCCTAAGCATATAGGATCGGAGTTCACACTGGATTTTGGTATAGCTTCCCTCTAACTGAAAAAAAAGGATTTCCCGAGTGTAGATTTTTTTGATCCACCCATTTTCCCGGATAAACAGTTCATTGCTGGATTCTTGCTCCTCTTTTCTTGGAAAAATAGGGGGTTCTGCTCCTTTTTCTACATGCTTGATTTTAAATGCAGAGTTCGGAAAGGGGATAATGTCTAATACCTGATGATTTTGTTTGAGCTTATTTAGGCAGCTCAAGAGTTCTTCCAAAGTGCGCTTTGAATAAAAAATACCTGAAAGCGATCCCGGGCTTGTAATCGCTTTGGGGGAAGGCTGAAGATAGATAGGTCCGATCGGAGAGACTTTGATCAGTTGAGGAGAATCAAAAGGGATGAATCCAATGGTTTCAAATTGAAAAATTCGCAATAGCTCCCTTAGTTTATTCTCTGGGAAGTTTATTTCCTCACTTCCTAGGTTTTTGATCAGTTGTTTCATAGAAATAAAATTTAGATCAAGGGACTTTTACCTATTTACGAAGTAGAAAACCAGATTGGATTTAGGTCATTAAAAAATCTATGAGTTAGTTTTTTTTCAAGGGAAAGTAAAAGGGATTAATTGGTAATCTTATTCACCATATTGATTAACTCTTTGTAATAATTCCTTCCAATTGGGATTTCTGAATCCAAAATTTTCACTGTTGAAGAATTAAAAGCATCGATCTTTTTTAGATTGATGATGTAGGATTTGTGGACTCTATGGAATTGATCTTCATTCAGTTTGCTCAAGATCTCTTTGGCAGTGTTTCTCAATGTGTATTGTTTCCCTTCTGCGTACAATTGGGTATAGGTACCTTCAGCTTTTATCCACTGGATATCATCAATTTTAATCTTCTTCAACCATCCGTTTTCTCTTATAAAGAGTTCATCAGGAGTGTTTTGTGTTTTTATAAGGCTAGTTCGGTTATCGATCAGTTCATCTGATTTGTAATTGGCGATAGCCAACTCAATTGTTGTAATCAATGATTCTTTGGTGAAAGGCTTCACTATAAAGCCATCGGGATGAAGGTGTCTGACTTTAGATATGACATCTTTCCCTGATGCAGAAGTAATGAAAACTATCGGAACTTTAAATTCATTTCTTAAGTCATGGGCTAATTCTATCCCCGTTTTACTTCCTTTAAGCTTAATGTCAATTAAAATTAAATCTGGAGGAGTACCTGAAATGTATTCCATTACAGAATCAGCAGAATCAAAAATTCTTAAAATTTCATACCCGTTTATTTTTAAGAGTTCACTGATGTTTTCTGATAAATTTGTATTGTCTTCTATAAGAAGTATTTTGGTTTTTAAATTAACTGCTTGCATTAATTTAATGAATAGTTTTAATTATTTGTCTGCTCCTTTTTTTATGAAAATTGAATAATTCAATTTATTGAAATTCCTTGAAATATGGATGAAAATCAATTTAATGATAAAATAATAACATATCCAGATAACGAAGATATTGTTTTTTCTCTGAAGGATGATTCTATTATTAAGTTTTCAGTTAGATTAAAAGAAGTGTTTCCGGAATTTCCATGGGATACTATCACCTCTTTAAGTGATTTTGAAAAAGTGGCAAAGCTCCCGGAACAATTTGGTGCGAGGGTGTTGAGCTACCCAAAATTTGTCAATATTAAAGCTAGTTATATACTTAATAATAAGTCGGTAAATTTATTAGTTAAAGAGTTGGGGTGGTATAATGTCAATACTAACACCATCCATATTTTAATTTATCCGGGGCAAATTGAAAGTAATTTTACAGCATCTTTTAAAGAGGTGGTTAGTTATATGGAGAGGCTTCAAAAACCAGCTGTGCTTTTTGATTATAACCTTGAAAATGTGTTTTCCACTAATTATGAGTTGATCGAAATATTATGTGATCCACTATCCACTCTAGGAAATGGTTTTCAAGTAGGGGATTTCTTTTTAGACCAAAATGTATTTGAGGATATTTTGATCTGGAAACTTTCTGAGTCCATTTCTCTGACGAAAGATTTACTTCTGAGACTTAAAATTCCTACAGGAAATTGGTTTGAAGTTACTTTTTCCAAATTAAAGGTAGAAGGTTCCAATTATATTTTGGCAGTGCTGAAGGATGTCGACAGTCTGATCAAGGTTCATCAAAATCAACTGAAGAAGAATCTTATTCTTTCTAGATTGACGGAAGTTCAAAACCTATTTCTGGCAAAAACCCAAGATTTTGATCCCTATAAATTGTTTCTGGATGCAATTCTGGATGTTTCTTATGCGAATTATGGATTTGTTGGAGAGGTAAGAAAAGGTCTGGATGGGAAAACTTTTATGAAAATCCATGCTGTAACTGATTTTGGAGATCAAGGGAGAGCTTCAAAAGAATTATTGAAAAAATTGGAGGATGATAATTTCCTTTTTAGGCATTTTGATAATCTTTTTGGTGCCTGTATAAAAACCGGGCAAGTAATTAAGGAAAATAACCCCCCTTCAAACCCTTATTCTAGCAATAAAGTAGTCAACGGACATCCTAAAATCACTAATTTCTTAGGAATTCCTATTTTGAATGGGAAAGAAGTCGTAGGTCTAATTGGTTTAGGGAATAAAATGGGAGGATTTACCGACTCAGATGTTGAAGATTTGAAGCCATTTGCTACCACTTATTCTGTGATTTTGAATGCCTTAGACAATGAGGAAAGAAATCAAGAACTTCAAAAAGAATCTTCGGAAAAGGCCTTAATCTTATCTACGGTAGGAGATCATTCCCCAGATACTATTGTTGTTTTAGACCGTGATTTTCAGTTTAAGTTCTTATCTCCGAGCTATATAAAGCATTTTGGAAGAGGAATTGAGGAGAAAGAGGCGAAAAGAAAGATCCGGTCTATAATTAATAGGACTATTTCCCCAAATTATCTGCAGGCGAATCAGACGTATAGGTCTCGTTTAAGAATAACAAATTTGGAAGGAGAACATAGATGGTTGGAAACGTCCATTAATATTTTTGAAGAAGAGGATAAAAAAAAGATTATCGCATTTATAAGAGAAGTGACACTTCAGGTTAAATCTGAACATAGTCTGAAAGCTTCCCTTAAAAAGGAGCGTCAGTTTAAGATGTTTCTTTCTGAATTTATGGGAATTGTAGCCCATGAGTTTAAAACACCTCTTGCCACTATTTTATCCAGTCTTGAAATCTCTGATTATTACCTGGGGCAGGTACAAGGAGAAGGGTTTGAAAAGCTTAAACATCACTTGGAAAAAATAAAAATTGAGTCAGATACTCTTCACCGAATAGCAGTGAATTCTTTGGAATATGAACGGTTTGTGGAAGAAGAGGTAGTCCTGAAAAGAGAACTTTTTTCACTCAATGATTTTGTCGAAAAGGTTATTTCCCAATATGGATTAACAGACCAAGTTCTATTTGTAAGTAAAATGCCTAAGGAGTTTCAGGTTAACTGGGATAGTTTTTTGATGCAAACCACCATTGTGAATTTGATCAAAAATGCAATCAAATTTAGTAAAGGAAAGGACCGACCGATTATTTCTATACATTCAGATAAAAATGGCTTTTCTATTCATGTACAAGATTATGGAATAGGAATCTCGTCAAAAGACCTTCCATATATTTTTACTCCATTTTATAGAGGAGGGAATGCCAATGATATTGAAGGGACAGGATTGGGGCTTATTGCAGTAAAGAATTTTGTAAAGTTGCATGGAGGTGAAGTGGAAATAAAGTCAAAAGTGAATGAAGGTACTTTAGCAATTATGACTTTTTACAATGAATAAGTTGAAAAATGTTATCGAAAGGTTGTTTTTTGTTATCGAAATATAAACAAAATATTATTCTGTTGTTTTAAATGTGATATTATGCCTTTTGTATACTTTTTAAAAGGCTTCATTTGTTGATTTTGTTTAGATATTTAGTCTGTTTTGACAGCTTATTTATCCCTATAGATTTGTATTGAAGTATACAGTTTTGGGATGTCAATATCATATAGCACAGGTGGGTGTATAAGAATCATTTTTATAGCATTCCTATGCTTTGTATTTAGAACAGTAAACGCATCAGAACAAGTTGCTGATTCGCTTTTTTATTCGACACCAACTTATGTTTCAAATCCTTCCAATGCACTTGCAGATAATGGAGCCTATGCAAGGATGAGAACTAGCCCTGGGGTTGCTATTGGAATTGGCGCATATTCTAGTTCCTTGGAAATTGGCTTTGATTCCGAGCTTCCTGCAAATACAGTTACTTATGTCCGTATCGGTTCAGATGATGAATCCCTTTTTGAGGTTTTATTGGGTGGGAGTTTAGGAGACTTTCTAGCAGATGTATTAGGGACAGTTCTATTAGGAAATCAAACCATAACTATTCAAGCTAAAAATTCTTCGGGTACAGTGGTTTTGGAACGAACAAGTAATCAGGGTTTTGATTCTAACTCATTTAGGTTAGTTACAGATGAATTTGGAAATTATTACCTAAGGATTCAACCGGATCAGCCTTATCAAAGCATTCGATTAAAAAATTCCTCAGGCGCACTAGCCGGACTTGGTTCTGTATATAACTTGTATGTTTACCATGCTTTTTATTACGATACTTCTTCTGGTTGTGATAAGATTCCAACGTTTACCAGCCACGACAGATCCGGAATTTCTATTGATGTCCTTGACCTCAATTCTCCTATAAGCGATATAGAGAATGCTATAGATGCTGATTTTGAAAATACTTATTCGGAATTGTCGCTGGGGTTATTAAGTGCCCTTGGAGCTACTTCTGAGCAGCTTTTTTATTTTGATACTCCTGTTACACCTGGTGATCAGGTATTGGTAAGCCTGGGCACGACAGGTTCCCTAGTTGATTTGGGACTTTTTAATTTTGTTGAAATCGTGGCTTATTCCGAAGGTGCAGAAATTGCTTCTGTTTCTACATCAAGCCTTTTAGACCTGGACTTGTTGGGACTTTTGGAATCTGGGGAGTTTTTCCAGTTTCCGATCAGTAGTGATAGTTATGCTATCGATCAGATAGGTGTTAGGATTTCTTCTTTAGTAAGCTTAGGTGCAATAAGTGATGTTTTGAAAATATCAGGTGTTTATTCTACTCCCGCACCTCCAGAATTTGTGGACCTTGGAGAGAATTCTGAATATGTGATTTGTGAAGGTGAGGCATTGACAATTGGACCGGAGGTTAAATCTGGGTTGGTTTATAATTGGTCTCTTGATTGGGGTGGGGATGTTTTTATAGGTCAATCTGAAACCTTAACCCTTCCAGCCAGTCAGTCCCCAGGGACCTATACATATTTTGTTAGGAGCAGTTATGCTGCATGTTCATTTGAAAGTTTGCCTTCTCAATTGATCGTTATTATCAACGCTCAATCTGAGGTGGAGTTTATGGAAATTTTTCCATCGGGAGAGGCGACAATTGATGAGGAAGGATATTACGTTTATCAAGAAGGAGAGGATCCTGTGATTCTTACTCCAAGCATGCCTGTTGCTGGGACTAATGGAGTCTATTCTTGGTACATGGATGAAGACGAAGGTGAATTGATTACCGATGGGTATGAAAAAGACGGCATTTCGTATTCAGTTTCGAGCGATGGCACTTTAAGTATTGAAGGTCTTCCATTTACCGACTCCTCCAATCCCATTGTTTATTATGTGAATTATGCTGCGGATGAAAATTGTCCTGCAGACACTCCTGCAAGTGTAAGCCTCAATTCGATTCTTAGAATATTAAATGTGGGTTTGAAATCTTTCAGCGCATCAATTCATGAAAAAGGAATTTTAATTAAATGGGAATTTTCAAAGGTTGACCCAACTCACACTGTAGAATTAGAAAGGTCAGGTAAAGAAATGGAATTCAAATCCATATTTAGTTCGGATGCAGGGCCTTCGACTACTTCTAATTTTTTGGATATAGAACCACTAGAAGGATATAATTATTACAGAGTAAAAGTGATCAATCCTGAAGGAGAGGTGAAGTTTATTTCTTCCTTACAATCGACCCTTTGGGAAAGATTTAAATCTAAAGCGTTTGAGGTTTTTCCAACCTTTTTTGAGGATGTTATTTCCATTAAAAAACCAGCAATAGAAGGTGTTGTTCGATATCAACTTTTTTCACAACAGGGGAATTTGATGTCCTCTGATGTTCTCGTTTGGGAACCTGGAAATCCAGTGGCTACCATTTCTGGATTGAGTCAATATCCTTCTGGAATCTATATTTTGAGGGTTTCTCAAGGGAATTCCATGCAGTCATTTTCCTTAATCAAATGATGGTCGATATAAAAAGAGTATATGACGAATGTTTGGATTACTATTTTTTGGTATTGCATAACACATATATACTCTTCCCTTACAGAACTATGTAATCCTGTTTTTAAGGATGTTTGAATGCCTAAATTAGATTAATTATTGGATCAAAATAAACCTGCGTATAGAATAAAGTTTACACCTATTAATGTTGGTAAAAGACTGTAAATAAGGTATTTAAAAGTTCGGGGTCTACCTGATGTGAATTCCTTATTATAGGTTGCTTTTAATTGTGTTTTGACTTTTTTCTATTGTGTTTTTTTGATCAAAATCTAACCAATAAGATTGCTATTTTTCTACCTTTTTCAATGTTTATTATAGTAGAAGAATAGTGGTCTCCCTGATTTTGAAAATTAACATACCACTATGTATAAGTCCGAAATTGTTTCATCAATAAGGTGTCGGGGGCTAATGAGATTTTTCTCTGTTTTTAGCCTTGTAATTTCATTCCTATTTCTCAATCCTACACTTGTATCAGCGCAGGCTACCAAAGTTCTGGCAACGGGAATTTCATTTTCCAGTGGAAACGATAAGCCAATTAATCAGCCGACGGTGATCAATTCAACCAATGCCTTGGCTGATGATGATCAATATGCAAGGTTGTTAGCGAGTCCAGGCCTTTTATTAGGAGGTGGAGCTTATGACGGTGTCATAGAGCTTTCATTTGATTCGGATTTGCCAGCAGATACTTGGTCCTATGTTCGAATTAATGCTGACTCGGACCTATTGGGTATTTTACTTGGAGGTACATTAGGTGAACTCTTGGGTGATGTAGTTGGAACTTTGGCTTTTGGAAATCAAGAAATTGAAATACAAGCTAGAAATAGCGCTAATACCATTGTTTTTTCGCAATCCAGCGGTAATGGATTTAATACAAGTAGAGTTCGACTTGTCCAAGATGGTGATGGTAATTTTTTCTTGGCAATCAGACCAGATGCTACCTATGATCGGATCAGGATTACTAATAGCTCATTTTCAGTCCTAGGATTATTTACTGAGTATACTTTAGATGTATACAATGCTTTTTACCTAGAAGGAGAAGATATATGCGGTGAATTTAGATTTACATCTTTTAATGAAGAAGGTGTTTCTTTAGACCTTTTGGATTTAGGTGGATCGGGTGTAACTGATGCAGGTAATGCGGTTGATTCCGAACCTAATAGTTTTTCTCAAATTAGCATTGGTACCTTGGGAGTAGGAGCGAATGTCTACCAAGAAATTCATTATGAATCACTTTCTGATCCTCAGGACTATTTCAGAGTCAAACTTGATATAGCAAATCCAGGAGTACTAACTGCTGATCTGATCGGAGGTATAGAAATCCGTGCTTTCAATGGAACTGATCAAGTTTTTGTAACCAAACTGAGAAGTGGACTGATCAACGGGATTGATGTATTGACGCTTTTGCAAAATGGAACTCCGGTTGACTTGGTGTATGGTCCTGGAAGATCTTTTGACAAAATAACAGTTGGCTATAACTCTTTGGTTTCTTTGAGTTTACTTTCAAACTCTCCAATCAGATTATATGAAGTGCAGCGATTTGGAGATCTCTGTCCTGATCCAAATCCAATTGTTTTACCAACTGCTACAGATCCGATGTTGAGCAATTCGGATTGTGATGCCACAGTCTTGGATTTCGAAAATGCGAACTTCCCTTTCAATACTGTTGATGGAAATAATGATACCTATACTACCTTGGAAGCTAGTTCCGGTGTGGCTTTGGGTGTTGGAGACTATGAAGGTTTCATAGAGCTGGGATTCCCTACCAGAGCAGCGGGAACCACTTCTTATGTTAGAATTGATTTTGATGAAGAAGTCCTATTGGGACTTTTGGATGGATCAGTTGGGCAATTGCTCGGTGGAGTTATTGACAATGTACTTTTCGGAAGCCATTACTTTACTATAGATGCTAAAAACAACGGTTCTACCATTCTTTCTAGCTCCAGCAATGATGGATTTTTTAATGCTCCTGTTCGAATTGTTCAGGACAAAAACAATTATTATTACGTTGCTGTAACTCCTACTTCAGATTACAACAGTATTCGAATCACCGAATCCTTAGGAGCTATTTTAGGCTTAGGGGAAACCAGAAACATGAATGTGTATCACGTATGCGCATCTACCGGATTCGAGCCATGCGAACAAGCGTTTAATACTTACTCAGAATCAACAGGTATTTCTTTGGACCTTTTGGGTCTTGGAGGAGCGGGAGTAACGGATGCAGGATTTGCAATTGATGGAGATCCAGCTACAGGTTCTGAAATCAGTATCGGGGCAGCAGGAATTGGGACATCAATTTATCAATACGTTGAATTCCATTCTTCTTCGGCACCGGAAGATCATTTCCGAGTGAAGATGGCATTAGAAGGTGGCAATACTCTAACCGCAGAAATTCTAGGAAGTATTGTAGTGAAAGCGTTTAACGATGGAATGGAAGTCTATTCCCAGAATTTAAGGGATGGATTGATTTCAGGGGTAGATTTATTAGGTCTACTTCAAAGTGGAGAAACATTAAATCTTCCATTTGGTCCAGGGCTAGCATTTGATCAGGTTGCTATCGGCTTTGAATCTTTGGTGAGTGCCAATGTGATAGCGAATCCGTTGACAGTATATAGCATTGAACGATTCAGCGATGCCTGTCCAGATCCAGAATTGGTGGATCCGGCCGAAACGATTCCTCCGTTCAATATATCAGATTGTGCAGTGGAAGTAGTGGATTGGTCCAATACTAATTTTCCTCTTAATGCAATCGATGGTCATAATGATACCTATGCCACCCTTTCTGCTAGTGCCGGGACAGCTTTGGGATTGGGTGCATATAGCAGCCACATTGAATTGAAATTTGCAGCACCTGTTCAGGCCGGTGAAACTTCCTATGTAAGAATAGATTTCGAGGATGATGAGTTAAATGCGCTATTGGGAGGAAGTCTAGGTGATGACCTAGCGAATTTACTTGGACTGGTTGCTTTGGGAGATCATTATTTCACGGTGACTCCAAAGACAGCTGGGGGAGTGGACATTTACACCGCGAGCAGTGCCACCGGTTTTGGAGGTCAAAGTGTAAAGGTAGTGCAAGATGGTTCGGGTAGGTTTTATATCGCATTTACCGCCGATCAGGCGTATCAATCAGTTAGAATAGATCATTTTTTGGCCGCATTGATTGGTGCCAATAATACAACTACTATGAGGGTGTATAGCCTTTGTAGAGAAACAGAGTTTGACCTTTGTGAGCAGGCAACATTTACTTCTTATGATGGAGCTGGTATCGCACTAGATCTGTTGGATATTTCCCAGGGAGGAGTCTTTAATCCTCAGAATGCAATAGATGGAAACTCCTCCAATTACTCCACAATCAATCTGGGAATAGCAGGAGTAGGAGCCTCTATTTACCAAGAAATTTATTTTAAGACCAAATCTCAGGCAACTGATGCCTTAAGGGTTCGGGTTCAATTGGATCAACCGGGAATTTTGAATCTGGATATTGCCGGTAGCTATAGAATTATTCTTTATGATGGGGATCAGGAGGTTTATAATGAGTCATTACAAAATGCACTGGTCAATAATCTGGACTTATTGGGATTATTGAATTCAGGTGGCCTGCAGGAATTGTTGATTGAGCCGGGCGTTGTTTATGACCGGGTTGCATTTGGCCTACAATCCTTAGTGGCAATTAATACCAGTGCACCAATTAGACTTTATGGAATCAGTAGAATCTCAGACGCTTGTCCAGATCCAGATTTTGAAACTCCTCCATACCTGGCTCCAGTCTGTGCAGAGGATTTGATCAGTGCCGAATTTGCGGATAATCTGGCTAACCTATTTGATGGAAACTTCAATAGCTACGCCACCATCCGATCGGAGGGAGGTACTTTGGGACTGGGAGCCTATTCAGGACATGTTGAAATTGGCTATGGAGATGGAGTTGTTATACCTGCGGGAACGACTTCATACATGAGAATCGATGCAGATACTGACCTATTGAATACCTTATTAAATGGTTCTTTAGGAACTGTTTTGGGAGATTTGTTGGGAGGAATTGTTTTGGGAGATCACTACTTTGATGTGATAGTCAAGGATGTCAATGGTATTGAAGTATTGGATGCCTCCAGCTCGGATTCTTTCGATGGATTCAATGATCAGGTTAAAATTGTTAAGGATGCTCTGGGAAGATTTTATTTAGCAATTACTCCACAATCTGATTACAACAGCATCCGAATTGAAGATCATACTGATGCACTTTTATTGGGGCAGGAGAACAGCATTAACATCTATGGTCTTTGCTATGATACTGGCATAGAAGCTTGTGCTACAGGTTTTACCACCTCTATAGAAGGGGATGGAGTGACTGTTGACTTATTGGATATAGGTAGCTACGGGGTAACCAATCCAGAACGAGTTTTGGATAACAATAACAATGATGATTATTCAGAACTGAGCTTGGGCACTTTAAGTGTTGCAGGTTCTATCCAGCAAAATGTTCAATTCAGACAAACTATCCCTGCAAACGGTACTCTTAAGGTAAAATTGGGTGTAGGAACCGGGGTATTGAATGCAGGGGTGTTTGGAAGAATAGACATTCTGGGGTATTTGGATGGTTCGGAAGTTTATAGTGAAACTCTTGAAAATGCTGTCATTGGAAATGTCAATCTAGTAGATATACTCAATAATGGAGCAGATGCGGAATTGAGATTCTCTATGGGGGTTGAAGTGGATGAAGTGGCAATACGATTGAGGTCGTTGGTCTCTGTGACGGCAGTACCTGATGTTAGACTTTTCTACATCGTTCAGGATTGTGATACCCCAAGTTTTGAAGCTTGGAAAAGTTATGTCATCGATGGGGATCCTTCTTTGACTTCTGTTTCAGGAGGAGAGACTGTTCAATACACGATTCATATCAGGAATACAGGAACTGTTTCTATGCTGGATTATCAGGTGAATGATGCAGTTCCAGCCCATACCACTTATGTACCTGCCAGTGGTGGGACAGAAGCAGGTGGTGTGGTGAGTTTTGATGGGATTAACATTGCTCCTGGAGCTTCTGAAACTTTCAGTTTCTCAGTTGTAGTAGATGAAAACCTTACAGGAGTAACAGAAATTTCAAATGTTGCTTTGATTCAGGCCAATGATGCAGATCCTGGATATGAAACCTATCCTCCATTGGATAATGAGAATCCTACCGACCCAGATACAACAGGTGATACGGGAACAGATATTCCTGTAACTCCGATTTTTGACTTGGTTTCTTGGAAATCCTATACTGTCGATGGCGATGCAAGTATTGGAGCAGTAAGTGGAGATGAGACTCTTGTTTATTCCATTTATGTAACAAATACAGGGAATCAAGATCTCAATAATCTCACTATTTCAGATTTGTTACCTGCGGGCGTTAGCCACGTTTCTGGAGGAACATTTGATGGAAGTGCTGTCAGCTTCATTATTCCGAGTCTTGCTGTTGGAGAAACATCTGCAGCCTATTCATTTACTGTTCTTGTTGATACAGATCTTACAGGAATAGATCAAATCCGGAATGTGGCAGTAACCTCTTCCACTGATATACCTTCTGGAATAGAATCATTCCCTCCTGTGGATAATGAAAATCCGACAGATCCCGATACCTCTGGACCAACAGGAACCGTAGTCGATGTGACTCCGGTCCATGCAGTTCAATTCAATAAGGTAGGTGTAAGTAATAATGCTGTTAGTACTGGCACCGCTGCAATTGGGGATCAGATCACCTATACACTTTCAATTACAAATGTTGGAAATAAAGCATTGACCAATGTTCTGATTGAAGATCCGATTCCAGCAGGACTTAGCCTGATAGATAATGGTGGAGGAACCGAAAATGCCGGGACCTTAGAATTTACCATTCCAACCTTGGCAGTTGGCCAGTCTGTAAATCTTCAATTCATTGTAGAGGTAATCTCTTTGACGGTAGGAGATCCAATAGTAAATATTGCTGAGGCATTTTATCTGGATGAGTCCAATAATCTAACATCAGTACAGGCCCAACATAGCATGCCAACAGATTGCATGCCAGTGGATGCTTCTAATTTGGATTTAGTTGCAAGTGATCCTGACATTTGTGTAGGAGAAGAAATTACACTGACTGCCACAGTAGTTGGAGTGAGCATTCCTGATCCTGTTATCAGATGGTATACCAATTCGAATCTTTCAGGTTCATTCTTTGAAGGCGACACCTATGTTGTTTCTCCAGCTGCTACTACAACTTATTATGTCATAGTGGAGGGAGATGGCTATTGCTTCAATAACCCACCAGCTGAATTGACAGTAACAGTCAATCCATTGCCGCCGACTCCAACTGCAGGGGGAGATGTAACGATCTCAGAAGGCTTCGGTACGGTATTGAATGCGAACTATGATCCGGTATCTGCCGATGTGGAACTGGTATGGTATAATTCTTCAGATGTAGAGGTTGGGACAGGGCCTAGCTATGATCCGGGCATTCTTCCGGTAGGAACCCATACATTCTATGTGGGAACCAGAAATACAGTGACAGGATGTTTGTCTGCTGGTCAGGACTCAGTAACAGTGACAGTAGAGCCGATAGGTTCGGTAGATGACTGTACAGTAGCGAATGCCCAAACAGTAGGAACAGACGGCTTGTGTCTCTTGTGCTTTGCAACGGATGAGGGTTTAGCGGTAGACGGTAATCCTGACACCTATAGCAGATTGACAGTTCCAGTGGGAATAGCGGGATCTATCTTCCAGACCCTGACATTCCCTACTTTGGGATCAGCAGGAGATTCAGTCCGAATCGGATTGGGAGAACCAGGCGGGTTATTGGATCTATCGGTTTTGTCTTCCATTCAAGTAAGCCTATATAATGGTAATACTTTGGCGGATCAATACACGTTGAATGATGCACTAATCAACCTGACATTACTTGGAGGAAGTAGAGCGACAGCGACCCTTCCGGCCACAGGAAGCTTTGATCGAGTTGAAGTAAGATTGACCGGTCTGGTCACCGCCTTGACGAGTCTGGATATTTATCAAGCTCAGATCTTGTTTGCCTCACCGACTGCTATCACAGAAGATGCGGTAGTGTGTCAAGGGGATATGGCGAACCTGGAGGCGACCCCAGCTGCAGGAACGATTATCAGATGGTATGATTCAGCAGTAGGAGGAACGATGTTGGCCGAATCGAATACCTATACAACAGTGGCCCTGAACACACCGGGAACAGTGACCTATTACATTGCCGTTGTGCGTGGTTCTTGTGAGGATCCAGTTAGAATTCCGGTAGATGTAGAAGTG
>NZ_JAPPSQ010000034.1 GCF_026652115.1 Algoriphagus sp. PAP.12
TTTACTTTTTATAAAAAATAACTATTAGTATCTATAATATTCTGGTTTAAATGGACCTTCCACAGCTACCCCAATGTAAGTAGCTTGCTCTTCAGAAAGCGTATCCAATTCAACACCCAATTTAGCCAAATGCAAAGCTGCTACTTTTTCATCAAGGTTCTTTGGAAGAACATAAACGCCTGGTTGGTATTCACCGTGCTTCTCCCAAAGCTCCAATTGAGCCAATGTTTGGTTGGTGAATGAGTTAGACATTACAAACGAAGGGTGTCCAGTAGCACAACCCAAGTTCACCAATCTACCTTCTGCCAAAATGATCAATTCGTTTCCATCTACATTATACAAGTCAACTTGAGGCTTGATCACATTTTTGGTATTACCATAGTTTTTGTTCAACCAAGCCATATCGATCTCATTGTCGAAGTGCCCGATGTTACAAACGATAGTTTTATCTCTCATAGCTTTGAAATGCTCTCCAGAGATAATATCCTTGTTTCCGGTAGCAGTTACTACGATATCCGCTTCTTTTACAGCATCAACCATCTTTTTCACTGCAAAACCATCCATTGCAGCCTGAAGCGCACAGATTGGATCGATTTCAGTCACAATAACTCTTGCTCCAGCACCTCTCAAAGAAGCAGCAGAACCTTTTCCAACATCACCGTACCCAGCGACAACAGCTACTTTACCGGCCATCATCACATCAGTAGCACGACGAATCGCATCTACCAAAGATTCTTTACAACCGTATTTATTATCGAATTTAGATTTGGTAACTGAATCATTCACGTTGATTGCAGGCAATGGAAGTGTTCCATTCTTCATTCTTTCATACAATCTATGAACACCCGTAGTAGTTTCTTCAGACAATCCTCTGATTCCAGCTACCAATTCAGGATACTGATCCAAAACCATGTTGGTCAAATCACCACCATCATCCAAAATCATGTTCAATGGAGTTCTTTCTTCTCCAAAGAAAAGAGTTTGCTCAATACACCAGTCAAATTCCTCTTCGGTCAATCCTTTCCATGCATATACTGAAATACCGGCAGCAGCGATAGCAGCTGCAGCATGATCCTGCGTAGAGAAGATATTGCAAGAAGACCAAGTCACCTCAGCGCCAAGAGCTACCAAAGTTTCAATCAAAACGGCAGTCTGGATAGTCATGTGAAGACATCCGGCGATTCTAGCACCTTTCAAAGGCTGAGAAGCTCCAAACTCTTCTCTCAGCGCCATCAAACCTGGCATTTCCGCCTCCGCTAATTTGATCTCTTTTCTCCCCCATTCCGCTAGGGAAATATCTTTCACTTTATACTGAATGAATTTTTCAGATTGAATTTCTGACATAGTATTATGATTTATTTGTCTCTAGACTTTTTCAAAAACTTCCGCAAAGGTACCTCTAAATTATGGTTTTTTAAAATCAGCTATGATAGTTTGGGAACTGGATGGTTTTGAATTCAAAACATTGTAATTCACCATTTTTAGCTTCTATTTCCAACCTTCCAAATGAGTCTACTCCAACTATTTTTCCTTCAAATTTTCCAGAAGGAATTTGGTATTCAGCCCATTCGCCCTTAAGAAACAAATGAGACAAGTAAGTGTTTTTAATTTGATTGAATCCTCGCTTTTTTAGAGTTAAATAATGCTTTTCTATTCGGGTGATTAAAAGTCTAAACAGCTCCTCCAAATTAAACTCAGAGCCTGTCAGTTTTTTCAAAGAAGTTGGTCCATTCATTGAAAAATCAGTTTGATTTACATTCAAACCCAACCCGACAACAGCGTATTCCCAACCTTTGGAACCCAAGCTGTTTTCAATCAAAATCCCTCCCAATTTTCCAAATCCCGGAACAATCAAATCATTGGGCCATTTGAGCTGAAGATGCGGAATGTAGTCAACCAAAACCTCATAGATCGCATTAGAAACGGCCATATTTAGATAAAACTGCTCAGATATATCCAAGAAATCAGGACGGAGAACCAAAGAGAAAGTCAAATTCTTTCCCGGTTCAACAGACCATGTGTTTCCACGCTGACCTTTTCCGAAAGTCTGGTTTTCTGTAATGATTATCGTACCTTCCTTGGCGATTCTTTCTCTGACTAATTGGAAGGCTTTGTCATTGGTAGAGTGACACTCTGGCAGAAAATGAACATCTTTCCCTAAAAAAATGGTGTTGGCAAGAATTTTATACATAAGTTTTCGAATTGCCCGCTACCCATTAGATTTATGCAGGCATTGCAAAATTAACCAATAAATATGACAGCAGAAGAGCTGAGCAAGATCATCGTCAAAGGAATGGAAGAGAAAAAAGCTTCCAACATTGTGGTGATGGACCTTAGAAATATCAAAAATACAGTAAGTGACTTTTTTGTCTTATGCTCTGGCGGTTCCGACACCCAGATTGAAGCAATTTCCGATTCTATCGAAGAACAAGTCATCAAAGCTGGAGAAACAGCCCCTTACAGAAGTGAAGGAAAAAGCGGCAAACAATGGATCCTGATGGATTATGTCGATGTGGTAGCCCACATTTTCCTAAAAGACAGAAGAGAGTTTTTCGGTTTGGAAGAACTCTGGGGAGATGCAAAAATCACCCGAGTTGAATAAAGTTTACAAACTTTAATCAGGTCAACCCGTTTTACCTTAAGTTTAGAGAATTACCTACTAATCAATGAGCGATACTAATAAAAGCAAAAAATTTGTCCCAAAACCTCCTCAAAAACCCAACTTTCAGCTTTGGCTGATTGTGACGGCTGTTTTGGTATTGATCGGACTTACCTGGATCAACCAAAGAGGCGCGATGGTAGACATTACCAAAAAGCGATTTGAAGACATGTATGAGGCCGGTGATGTGGCCAAAGTCGTTTTAGTCAAAAATATGGACCGTGTAGATGTCACATTGAAACCATCTGCATTATCCAAAGACAAATACAAAAATGAACTGGAATCCAATGCGACCTTCTTCAATCCAAATGGGCCGCATTACTCCTTGCAAGTAGCTTCAGGCGATAAATTCGCAGAAGATTTTGACGCTTTAGAACAAAAAGTCAATCCTGAAAACAGAATCGGATACTCTGTGACCTCTGAGGAAAACTGGAGCAGCTGGTTCGGTAGTTTCGGCTTCTTGATTCTGCTTTTTGTATTCTTCTGGTTTATGATGAGGAGAATGGCAGGTCCGTCCGGTCCAGGTGGTCAGATATTCAACGTAGGCAAATCAAAAGCCCAGTTGTTTGATGCTGAAAATAAAGTCAAAATTACGTTTGACAATGTGGCAGGTTTGGACGAAGCAAAAGAGGAGGTTCAAGAAATCGTCGAATTCCTTAAAAACCCTTCCAAATTCACCAAGCTTGGAGGTAAAATCCCTAAAGGAGCGCTACTTGTAGGCCCTCCGGGAACAGGTAAAACCTTGCTTGCAAAAGCTGTTGCTGGTGAAGCAGGAGTACCATTCTTTACGCTTTCAGGATCTGATTTCGTGGAGATGTTTGTCGGTGTAGGTGCTGCCCGTGTGAGAGATTTGTTCAAGCAAGCAAAAGAGAAAGCTCCTTGTATCATCTTTATTGATGAGATTGATGCGATCGGTAGATCCCGAGGAAAAGGACAAATGCCAGGCTCCAATGACGAACGTGAAAATACGCTAAACTCATTATTGGTAGAGATGGATGGATTTGGTACAGATACCGGAGTTATTGTAGTGGCTGCAACCAACCGTCCTGATGTTTTGGATAGCGCATTACTAAGACCGGGTCGTTTTGACAGACAGATTTCTATAGACAAGCCGGATATCGTTGGAAGAGAGGCAATTTTCAAAGTTCATTTGAAACCTATCAAAACAGCCAATGATGTAGACGCAAAGAAATTGGCAGCTCAAACTCCAGGTTTTGCAGGTGCTGAAATCGCCAACGTATGTAATGAAGCAGCATTGATTGCAGCAAGACGAAACAAAACTGCGGTTGATATGCAAGACTTCCAAGACGCTGTTGATAGGGTCATCGGTGGTCTTGAGAAGAAAAATAAAATTATTTCTCCTGAAGAAAAGAAAATCGTTGCCTATCACGAAGCGGGCCATGCAGTGGCTGGATGGTTCTTGGAGCATGCTGATCCTTTGGTGAAAGTAAGTATTGTCCCTCGTGGAGTTGCAGCCTTGGGATATGCGCAATACCTACCTAAAGAACAATTCCTTTATCAAACTGAGCAACTCATCGATGAGATGTGCATGACTTTGGGAGGTAGAGCTGCAGAGGAAATCATCTTTGGCAAAATCTCTACAGGTGCATTAAGTGATTTGGAAAGAATCACCAAAATGGCTTATTCCATCGTCTCTGTTTACGGTATGAACGAGAAATTGGGAAATGTTTCCTTCTACGACAGCAAAAGTGATGGTTACAAAATGACCAAACCATACTCAGAAGCGACGGCAGAATTGATTGATCAAGAAGTTCATAAGTTGATCGATTTTGCTTACCAAAGAACGTTGGATTTGTTGAGAGAAAGAAGTTCAGAATTGGAAACTTTAGCTCAGGAGCTTCTTCAAAAAGAAATCTTATTCCAATCTGATTTGGAAAGGTTGATCGGTAAAAGACCTTTTGCAAAAGAAACAACCTATCAGGCTTTCACTAATAAGAAAGAAGAATTGAAGGAGGATGCGCCAACGCCTGACTCCATCGAAAGTAGAAATAAACCAGAATCGGAAGTAGAACCTGTCCCGACACCGGAGCCGGATCCGAAACCTGAAAATTGATTCAATAAAAAGCCCCGATTAAATCGGGGCTTTTTATTTTTGCTGTTGAATTTTATCTTTCATGATGCCTTCCCAACCAATCAATTATACCCTAGGGGACAAAAAATTATATTTCGCTTCTGATTTTCATCTAGGTGCGCCCAATGAAAGTGACAGCAAAGAACGAGAACAAAAAATCATTCGATGGTTGGATTCAGTCAAAGAGGATGCGGCTGCAATATTTTTGGTAGGAGATATATTTGATTTTTGGTTCGAATACAAGGAAGTCATCCCGAAAGGATTCATTCCTTTTATTTCCAAAATTCATCAATTACGGGAAGCCGGAATCCCGATTTTGTTTTTTACCGGCAACCATGATTTATGGATGAAAGACTATTTCACCAAAGAATTGGGAATCCCTGTCTACCATCATCCGATCGAAATAATTGTCAATAATAAATCCATTTTGGTGGGGCATGGAGATGGTTTGGGCCCTGGAGACCGATCTTATAAAGTACTCAAAAAAGTCTTCACAAACCCCTTGGCTAAATGGCTATTCCGCTGGTTCCACCCAGATTTAGGAATCAAACTGGCAAAAGCTTGGTCTGGGAGCAGCCGTATTTCCAATATGGAAAAAGATGAAAATCATTTTCTAGGTGAGGATGAATGGCTTTGGCAATATTGCAAAGAGGTGGAAAGCAAAAAACATCATGATTTCTATGTTTTCGGGCATCGACATCTTCCTTTGGAGTTGGAAGTGGGAGAAAGCTCTACCTATTTCAATTTAGGAGAATGGGTCAGTCAATACACCTTTTTAGAGCTTTCTGAGGATATGGCTTCACTCAAAACATTTGAAGGGTGAAACAGCTTTGGGTGATTTTCTTCCTAATTTCAGGCTTGACAAATGCTCAAGAAGCATGGACTGAAGATCCCATTGCAACTATTCCTTTTCAACAATTAGACCTAATATCTTTCGACACAAAGGATCAGGTTTTTGCAAGCAACACGAAAGGTGACATTTATTTGTATGATTCTAAGGGGAGTCAAAAAAACTACTTCTCTCCTCCCCGACAAGGTAAGCTGAATCAACTGGAAGCCAATTGGACGGTCAATATTTTCTCTTTTTCCTATGACCTTCAATCGTATCAGGTTCTAGACCGTTTTTTAAACCCCATTTCAGAAGGGAGTCTTATGATTCCAGAAATCAATTTGGCAAAAGCAGCAACATTGGGAAACAACAATATCATCTGGATCTGGGATGAATCTGATTTTTCACTCAAGCGTATGGACTTTTTACGAAAAATCATTCTCGACTCACAGCCTTTGAATCTGATTTTGGATACTGGGGTTTTAGATGTGAAAGAAATCAGGGAGTTTAAAAACATGCTATTTTTGAACGTACCTCAGACGGGTGTATTCATTTTTGACAATCAGGGGAATCTAATCAAAAAGCTAGAGCTACAGGGTATTGAAAGGCTATGCTTTTGGAAAGAGCGTCTCCTATGGGTTGAAAAAGATCTCATATGGGCCATTTCCATCGAAAATGGAGAGAAGCTTCCACTTTTGGAATCGCCGATTTCAGAGGCAAAAGGAATTCAGATCGGTCAAGAAAATCTCGTACTCACTAACGAAGATCAAATCACAATTTATCGAATACCGGAAAAAATAAAGACCTTGAATTGATCAAGGTCTTTAGTGATTAAAACTTCAAAGTGTCAGGTAGAAATTTCGCTGCCAAATCTTCATAGTATGGCCTCAGCTCCTTCACATTTGGTGGTACAGCAGCTTTGGAATACAAATCATAGGGATTGAATTTATTGACCCACTCGAATAGTCTGTGATCATCTTTGTTCATCAAATGCTCATAGGCATTTTCTCTATGCTGGGCATAAAAACTATGATATCGAAGCATCGCCAAACCCTCCTCGGGAAGATAATCCTTCATGATTTGATAGATGTACTCGTCATGTCCCCAAGACATATGCACATTGTCCAAACCGCAGTTGGGTTCATAAACTCCAAATTTGGTATTGTATCGCGAATCTTGGCTATCTGGATTGTCTTTGAAAAACTCAGGATAAACGATTTTATCGGAATGCTTACATCCTACCGGAAATGTATCGCCTACCACACACCATTGCGGTTCACCAAATAGACAAAGAACTTTCCCCAGATCATGCAAGAAGCCCGTTAGGACAAACCAATCTGGATGTCCATCCGCTCTAATTGCCTCGGAAGTTTGAAGTAAGTGTTGGGTTTGATCCAAATCTGTATCCGGGTCGGAATCGTCAATTAACGTATTTAGAAATTCTACTGCCTCCCAAAGGGTCATTTCTTTTCTGTCAAACTTCAAAAAGTCTTTCTCCTTGCCAAGTACAAATTCATAAGTCTGATTCAGGTGATTTTCTCTATAAAACTCACGAACCGTATCTCTTCCGGGGTTCTCATAATTCCGAAATTCCTCCTTGGCTTTTTCAGACTTACCTGATTCTGGATAGCGCTGCAAAAGATCCTCTTCCCAGAGCTCTTCCATTTGATGAGGTGTCACTTCTTTCATACCGATAAAATTTTCCCTAATATATTAATTTCCAATGATTTCAATTCCCAAGCCATATATAAATCACTACCGTCAACACGACCAAAATCAATCCCAATATATTGGCATATTTCCATGGCTTTAGTGCTACCGAACCGGTATCAGTAGGCTTAAAGGGATTGGTGTTGGGATAAAAATAAGATACTCCAAACATCACAATCATATTCAAAACGAATTCAATTCCCCAAATATGTACAAAATGAATATCAACAGGGAAGATGAATACCGTCAAAATGTAAAATAGAAGACCTACAAAAAGTCCGGCTTTTGCTCCAGTTGCTGAGATTTTTGGAATAAAAAGTCCAGCCAAAATAATACTGGCAATAGGAATGAAAAAGATTCCATTCAATTGTTGCAATAACTGATACAATCCATCCGGTGCACCTGCTACCATTGGAGCAGCGACAATCGCACAAATAGCCAAAATGATGGATGTCAATTTCCCAATCCAGACCAATTGCTTATCACTTGCATTGACATTGAGGTGTCTCTTGTAAATCCCCAAACTGAAAATCGTAGCTGTACTATTCAGGACACTGTTGAAGGTACTCAATACAGCCCCCATTACCACTGCTGCAAAGAAACCCGTCAAACCGACTGGAAGAACTTTTTTGATCAGTTCAGGATAAATCAAATCCTGGTTTTCATATAGGCTATCTCCAAAATAATAAAATCCAATGACTCCAGGTAAAATGATAATCAGTGGTACAAAAAGCTTTAAAACACCTGTGTACAAAAGTCCTTTTTGGGCCTCAGCCAAATTCTTTGCTCCTAATGCTCTTTGAATTATCGGCTGATTCATACACCAGAAGTACAGCTGATTGATCATCAAGCCCGTAAACAAAACTTCAAAGGGCAAAACCGAATCTTTCGAACCGATCACATTGAATTTCTCCGGGGCAGCATTGTAGACTTTTTGTAGGCCCCCTATCAAATTTCCTTCTCCAATATCCCAAAGGGCAAAACCAAGTACCAGCAAACCTCCCAAAAACAAGCCTATTCCATTGATGGTATCAGAATAGGCCACCGCTTTCAAACCTCCAAAAATCGCATATATGGAACCTATAACGCCAATCACGATTACGGTCAACCAAAGCCCCTCTTGATGGCTGATTTGAAAAGTTTCCGACACATTGAAAATACTTTCCAAATTGATCGCACCCGTGTATAAAACGATCGGAAGTAAAGTCACCACAAAGGACACGATTAGAAATAAAGCCACCAGCGTCCTTGTCATCTGGTCAAACCTCATCTCCAAATACTGTGGAATGGTAGTCAAGCCCATTTTCAGATAATTGGGAATGAAATAAAGGGCTCCAATAACCAAGGCAATTGCCGAGGTGACTTCCCAGGCGATGATGATAAATCCATTTTTATAGGCTGACCCATTCATACCAATCAAATGTTCGGTAGAAATATTGGTCAATAACATAGAGCCTGCGATCACTACTCCTGTCAAACTCTTTCCTCCTAAAAAATATCCATCTTGGGTATTGAGCTTGTCTTTGCGAAGCTGATACCATGAAAAAAAAGCAACAAAAGCCGTGAAGGCTAAAAAAGAGAGAATGGTCAGGGTCATGTTAATTGGATTGGTGAGTACCAAACTCTTAATATACTGGAGTTCTTTAAAAAATTATTAATGAATTACGGAATCGTTTCGATTCTGCCGGAAATAAAAAAAGGGCCTCGAAAGGCCCTCTTTAATCTTATTTATTGAATTGAAT
The DNA here is from genome assembly GCF_026652115.1 of Algoriphagus sp. PAP.12. GTDB lineage: Bacteria > Bacteroidota > Bacteroidia > Cytophagales > Cyclobacteriaceae > Algoriphagus. The sequence goes on from NZ_JAPPSQ010000034.1 coordinate 9,033, forward strand.
TATCCGATTTTCACCAACTCAATGTCAAAAATCAAATCTTTTCCAGCCAATTGATGGTTGGCGTCCAATGTGATTTTCTCATCATCTACATGAATTACGATCACAGGCATTGGCTGACCATTTCCTCCCTGAAGAGTCAATTGCATTCCAATTTCTGGCTTGATATCCGCAGGAACCTGAGTTTTTGGCACATCAATCAACATATCATCTCTGCGCTCGCCGTAAGCTTCAGCAGCAGGAATAGTCACAGTTTTTTTATCTCCAACAGCCATTCCATTTACAGCTGCGTCAAATCCTTGAATCATCTGTCCTCCACCAACGGTGAATCCTAGTGGCTCGCGCTGAACTGAAGAATCAAATACAGATCCGTCTTCTAGTTTTCCAGTATAATGCACTTGGACGTTGTCACCTTTTTTTGCTTGCATGGTATTGTTTCTTTTTTTGTGAAAGGACAAAGGTACAAATAATACGCAGGCCAGAAAATCGTACGAATTCTTCAAAAATTGTCCGATAGCAGTATAAAATCGTACACAAACGGACACTTATTCCTGAAAATTGCCGAAATTGAGCAAATAAGGGACTTGGCACCATTTTCCCCTATAAAAGAGCAAAACAATAGACTATGGAAAATCAAGACTTGGGAAAGATTCTGATCATCGACGATAATGAGGATTTACTTTTTGCGGCAAAAATGCTTTTGAAGAAACATGCCAAGGAAGTCACTATTGAAAAAGATCCGAGAAGAATTCCATTTTTGATCAATAATAACAGTTACGACGTCATTTTATTGGACATGAACTTCCGCGAGGACACCACCTCTGGAAAGGAAGGATTTTATTGGCTGAACCAAATTAAAGAAATAGACCCAAAAGCAGTTGTCATCTTAATCACCGCATTTGGTGATGTAGAGATGGCAGTTCAGGCATTGAAAGAAGGTGCAACAGACTTCATCTTAAAGCCTTGGCAAAATGAAAAATTGCTTGCGACTCTTTCTGCGGCTGTTCGACTAAAAGAAAGCTACAATGAAGTTGACAAACTTCAGAAAAAGCAAAAGCAATTGCAGTCTGATCTGAAGAAGCCCTATACGGACATCATTGGCAGCAGTGCCGCTATGAAGAACATTTTCTCCATCATTGACAAAGTAGCCCAAACAGATGCAAATGTCCTGATTTTGGGAGAAAACGGCACGGGTAAAGAACTAATCGCCAGAGCTATCCATGAAAGATCATTGAGAAAAGATGAGATTTTCGTCGGAGTAGATATGGGCGCTATAACTGAGACACTTTTTGAGTCTGAGCTTTTCGGACACAAAAAAGGGGCATTTACAGATGCCAAAGATGATAGGGCAGGTCGATTTGAAGTGGCAGATAAAGGCTCTTTATTTTTGGATGAAATCGGAAACTTATCCATGCCTTTGCAATCCAAATTATTGACAGTATTGCAAAAAAGAGAAGTTACTAGAATTGGAACAAACAAGTCTATTCCAGTAGATATTCGATTGATCTGCGCTACCAATATGCATGTACATGAAATGGTGATGGAAAATACTTTCCGTCAGGATTTGCTTTACCGAATCAATACTGTGGAAATTTTCCTTCCTCCTTTAAGAGAGCGTCATGATGATATCCCTCAGCTTTGTCAGCATTTCTTGAAACAGTATTCGCAAAAGTACAGAAAGGACTTCAGTGGTTTCACACCTTCTGCGATGGAACTTCTGCAGAGATACCCTTGGCCTGGGAACATTCGTGAGCTTCAGCATGCGATCGAAAGAGCAATTATCATGGCCGAAGGTGATCAGTTGGATTCAAGGGATTTCTTCTTCCTTTCTGCAAAACCAGCATCTGAAAAAGCACCTGTGAACAACACGCTGAATTTGGATGATATGGAAAGAAGCACCATTCAAAGAGCAATTGACAAAAACGGTGGAAACATTTCCAAAGCTGCCAAAGAATTGGGATTGACCCGAGCCTCTTTGTACAGAAGATTAGAAAAGTATGGATTATAAAGTCGGTTTATTGGGGCGAATTGCCCTGCTTGCCGGCTCTCTATTTCTGCTGGCGTATACCATTTTCGATGAATGGGGAGTCTTTGTGACTTCCCTTTTCATCATTTTGGTAATTATTCAGATCATTTTTTTACTCCGCTACAGCGAAAGCTCTTTCAAAAAAGTCCGGACCTTTTTGGACAATATCAAACAGGATAAATATTCACAGGTCTACCCTGTCAAATTTGATGGAACAGAGACGGATGACCTCCACATTGAGTTCAATGCCATTCTTGCCAAGCTAAAAGAAGACCAAGCCGAGAAAGAAGCCAATTATCAGTATTTCAGATCTGTATTCAAACATTTGAGTATTGGTCTGATCACCTTTGGAGAAAATGGAAACATTCAGATTCTCAATGTAGCTGCCAAGAGAATCCTCAATGTAGACGAGTTGAAAAATATTGGTGAAATCGCCAACGTCAACAAAGAGCTACACCTTGCCATTCAAAACCTTCGTACTGGTGGATCAGAATTGATAAAAATTGCCCATCCGGATGGGATTATGCAGCTTTCAGTTTATGTGATTGAACTGTTGATGAGGGGAGAAAAATTCAAATTGGTTTCGCTTCAGAACATCCAGTCCGAATTGGAAGAAAAAGAAATGGAAGCATGGCAGAATTTGGTAAAAATCCTGACCCACGAAATCATGAATTCCATCGCTCCAATTTCTTCCCTAGCCGGAACTCTAAAGTCAGATATTGAACATAAAATCGAACAGAACGAAGAGCCCACAGAAGAGGAATTGGAAGACTTCCTGATGGGAATGGCTACCATAGAAAAACGAAGTGAAGGCCTGATTAATTTTGTCTCTGACTTCAGAAGCTTGGCCCATATTCCAGCTCCGAAATTTACCAGTATCCGGATTTCCCACCTTTTTGAACAATTGAAAACATTGCTCCATCATCAAATTGAAACGGGAGGAATCAAGCTAATTCAGGAGATTGACCCTGAAGAATTGATTCTCTTTGGTGACCAAACTCAAATCGAGCAAGTGATGATCAATCTCACTCAAAATGCGATTCAGGCAGTAGAAGAATCAGATGAAAAGATCATTCGACTAAGAGCTTTTATTGATGAAGCGGGTAAGATCATCATCGAAGTCTGCGACACTGGAAAAGGCATCGAGGAAGAGGCATTAAGCAAGATTTTTATCCCATTCTTTACTACGAAAAAGAAAGGTTCTGGAATCGGGCTTTCACTTTCCAAACAAATTATGCGTAGGCATAAGGGTAATATCCAAGTTCGTTCCCAGCTAGGCGAAGGCACTACATTCAAATTGATTTTTAACGGATAATTTCGGCATACTTTATAAATTAAAAGCCCTAAAAATTAGCTTCTATGAAAAAGTCAACTTTGGTATTTTCCTTTTTCATTTTAGCAAAGTTCTTATTGCAATACATTGCAGTTCATCCTGACTTTGAATTACATCGGGATGAATTTTTGCACTTGGATCAAGCCAGGCATTTAGCTTGGGGATACCTATCCGTCCCCCCGTTTACCTCTTGGGTATCATTACTTATTCAATTTTTGGGAGGAGGTGAGTTTTGGACTCGCTTGTTCCCAGCGTTTTTTGGTGCTTTGACTATTGCCTTGGTTTGGGACTTGGTCAAAAGGCTTGGAGGCAACCTTTTTGCTCAAAGTCTAGCCTCAGTGGCACTCCTTTGCTCAGCAATGATCCGCCTGAATATGCTCTATCAGCCTAATTCAGTGGATATCTTATGTTTTACTTTGGTTCCTTATACCTTAATCCGATATTTTGAACACAAAGAAAACAAATGGCTTTATGGGATGGCACTGACCTTTGCCCTTGCAGCACTTAATAAATACAACATTGCCTTTTTAGGATTTGGATTACTTCCTGCTTTATTGATCACCAAGCAAGGAAGTCTTTTTTCAAACAAACATCTCTATTATTCAATTCTTCTTCTTATTGTCTTGATTTTGCCAAATGTCATCTGGCAAATCAATCATGGCTTTCCAGTACTTAGACACATGGAATTATTGAAGGAATATCAATTGGTCAATAATAGCCGATTGGGATTTTGGAAGGACCAGGTTTTGTTTTTTTTCCCATCATTAATCTTGTGGCTCCTTGGGCTGATTTATGTTTTCACATCTAGAAAAACCAAAAAGTACAGATTTATCGGTTGGACTTATATTTTCACAATGGGGATTTTCACTTATCTCCATGCGAAAGGGTACTATGCCATAGGAATGTACCCTGCCCTTATTGCCTTTGGCTCAGTTTGGGTTTCGCAATGGATTCCTAAAGAATCCAATCGAGGAAAAATGGAAGGAAACACGCCTCCTGTTGTTCCCGAAATGAGCGTTACGGTGATCCAATCCCTATTTTCAAAAAAGAAATACCTTTTACAAACCTTAATTCTGATTATCCCACCTGTTCTATTTTCATTTGCTTTTGACCTGATTCATCCATTTTATTCTCCTGAAAAAATTCTAGAATCGCCTCCACCCTATTCTAAATTGGGATTAAACACTTGGGAGGATGGAAAGGAATATCCAATTCCCCAGGATTTCTCAGATATGCTGGGTTGGTCGGAATTAGCAGGATTGGTAGATGAAGCCTATGCCCAAATGCCAAAAGATGGCAGAACTCTCATCATTTGCGACAATTATGGAGAAGCTGGAGCCATCAATTTTTATACAAAAACACCAGGATTGGAAGCTTTCACTATGAATGCTGACTACCTCTATTGGTTTGATTTAGAGGAGCCCGTAGACAATTTGATTTTAGTATGGATGGCACAAGAGAAAATCACCGACAGAGAAATAAATTTCTTCGAAGAATATAAAGAGATCGGAAAAGTCACCAACCCTTTATCGAGGGAGAAAGGCACCACTGTTCATTACCTCAGAGGTGCCAAAGTGGATGTCAATTCCATACTTGAGGGAGAAATCAAAGAGAAAAAACAACTTTGGGAGGAAAGAGATTAAAGATTCATTGCTGAAAAATGTATTTTGAAGAAATAAAACCAAATCATACATGAAGCTTCCCTTGAACTGTCAAGCTGAATATCTTCAAGACTTTTTGGAGACAAATAAGGCTAATGAGCTATTTCAAGAACTTTTTGAACTTGTAAAACCTCTAGATTACAAATTCAAAACTTTTTCTGGAGAAGTGGTAGAGACGGATTTCAAAAAAATAATTTTTCTAGAAAAAGAGCTTAAAAATCTAAATGCCTTTCCTTTTGAATTTTGGGGAAACAGCATGGAAAAAACCGAAAGTTTATATTCCTTAACTAAGAAAATTGAATCCTATGTAGGCCAATATTTTGAAGTTTGTGTGCTAGTATTTTATCCTAATGGAAACTCTGGAGTTGATTTTCACTCTGATTTCTCAGCTTTTGGAGATACAACAACGATACCTTCTATCAGTTTGGGTGAAGAAAGAGAGTTTCAATTGAGAAACAAAGAGTCCTACGAAACATATTCAAAAGTATTAAGACATGGAAGCATGATCATTATGGGAGAAAACTGCCAAAATAATTATGAACACAGCCTCCCAATCAACCCTTCCTATAGCAACCCAAGAATCAATCTTACATTCAGAAGGTACGGATATTAATTTATTGTAAGAATCTATGAAAACAGTTTTTTTCATCCTCTCTTTTTTAGTACTCACTATTCATCTTTCAGCCCAAGAAATCATCCAATTTCCTAATAATCTAGATCCAAAAGCATCCTATGAAGTTATACTTTTGGCTGGTCAATCCAATATGGAAGGATTGGGAAAAGTTTCAGATTTGAGCCCCATGAATTTCGAAAACATCCATTTTTTCGATTACGGATTGAATTCAAATATGAAAAAATCATCTGGTAATTTTGGCCCTGAAATAGGGCTTGCAAAAACCCTTCAAAAGAATTTTCCCGATCGAAAATTCATCTTCATCAAATACGCTGTTGGAGGCTCCTCACTTCTCGATTGGGCTCCAAAATACGATGCTGAGAAAGCAAAAATCACTGGACACCCTGAGTTTGGAAATATGTACGCACGACTTATGGAGTTGACAGACAGCTTAACCAATGGACTTAAAACTGAACCTGTAGCAATTCTCTGGATGCAGGGAGAGAGAGATGCAAGAGTCCCAGAGGCAGGAAAAGATTATTACAAGAATTTCAAACATTTAATTCAATCACTCAGGAAAGACCTAGATCATAAATCACTTCCACTTCTTTTTGGAAAGGTAAATCCTCCACGGCAGACCTATTTAGCTTTGGAGACAGTAAATAGAGCTCAGGTTAAAACATCTAAAAAGATTAAAAACACCTTCCTCATTTCTACAGACAATCTGGATAAATTGGCAGACAATCTTCACTATTCCAGCCAAGGCCAATTGGAATTAGGAGAAAGATTTGGTGAAAAATTACTGGATATATTAAAAGAAAATTGAAAGATAAAATGCTCATTCTTTCCAAACCATCTGGACTAAAACCCTTTCCATTCATCAAGGCATTTTTTATCTTGGAATTCATCCATTCCCCCTATGAGTTCAAGATATTTCATTCTCCTGTCTTTTCTTTTTCTTTCCATTTTAAAAGGGTTTTCCCAAGAAGCTCATATTTCATTTCAACGTGGTTCTGATCAATCCATAGAATCATTTCAAATCAAAGGGCAAACTTTCCAAATCGATAGATCTGTCCCTTTATTTTCATATCAAATAGGAGAATCACTTTTTACTTCGATTCAGCCTTCTGATCAATTGGCTGTATCCATGAGACAAGATGGTCATCATTGGAAAATCTCTTTTAGCAACATTTCTCAGGACACGATTCAGCTCCACAATGTCATGCCTTTCTCAAAAGAAAGAACAGAAGTTTACATCACTGGAAATGGAAATCATGGACTTTCAAGAACACACCTTTTCCTGCCAGGAAGAGTACCAGTCAATGTGATCGTTCCCGATAATGCATGGGATCTTGGATATGCCGGGTTGAATTTAGATGGAGAATCAAAAATAGCATCACTAACTAGACGGGACCGAGAAAGTATCCAAAAAGGTAGTCGAAGAAGATTTGAAACTTATTTATTCCCAGGCGGTTCCGTAGATTACCTTTTTTACCTTCTCCCATATTCTGGAACTTGGCAAAATGGCTTGACTGAAGTTTTCCAGAAAAAAATGCTTTTTGACATAGCCAATTTTGAAAATGAGCTTTTCGAGAGGAAAGATCTTCAATGGATTCGTCATAGCTACGTCATGCACCTGATGTATGCATGGGACAAGTTTTACTATGACATAGACAAAGACGAATATACATTACAGGACTTTTTAGCCAGAGGCAAAAAGCTTTACGGAGGCGATGATGTGGTCAGTATCTGGCCTACTTGGCCTACTTTAGGTTTAGATCAAAGAAATCAGTTTGAGCTATTCAAAGACCTTCCCGGGGGATTAGAAGCAATGAGATTACAAGCTCAGTTGAGTCGAGAAAAAGGCACCAAGTTTTTTGTTTGTTACAACCCTTGGGATGTCGGAACTGAAGAAAAAGACCATTTTGAAGGGTTATATGATTTGATTTTGGCAACGGATGCCGATGGGGTAGTTTTGGATACAAAAGCAGAGGCGGGCAAAGAATTTCAGGACGCTTCAGATCGGGCTAAATCAGGAGTAATCATGTACAGTGAAGGAATGGCAGTTCCTAAGTCCATGCATACAATTGTTTCAGGAAGAGTTCATAATGCACTTTACTACCCTCCGATGCTAAATCTGAACAAATTAATCAAACCAGAATTTGCGATTTTCAGAGTAGCGGAGCTTTTCAAGGAAAAAATCAAAAGAGAGTTTGCCACGGCTTTTTTCAATGGATATGGCACTGAAATAAACATCATGGCTCCCGGTCAACCGGATTGGGTTGAGGAGCAATACTTTTTCTTGGGGAAAACTTCAAGAATCCTACGTGAAAATACTTTCAATTTTACTTCTCGAGGCTATACACCTCTCCTACCGACTACAGCGGACAATATCTGGGTAAATGAATGGAAAGCCGATGAAAAGACTGTTTACACCATTTACAGTACTATCCCGCAAGGTTACAAAGGGAATTTGTTCGAGATTAAGCCTGATGAAAAAAGTCACTTTGTAGATATCTGGTATCATGAAAATTTAGAACCTATTCAAGTAAATGAGAAATGGATGATAGAAGCAAAGACTGATGCTTTTCCTGAATATGAATTAGGAACCAACAATGAAGGCGCTGTTGATTGCATTGCTCAATTCCCAATTATCCTTGAGGGAAAAATAGATGGGGACTTTATCCTGATTTCTAGCAACAGAAATAAAGGTGAAATAAGACTTTGGGCAGGTAACCCAAGCTATCAAAATGAGGCTGTGATTTTGGAGGCTAAGAATCAGTCCATTCGGATTTCAGAGTATTTTAATCGATATGAAGGAAACTTTGTTTTGCAATATTTGGAAGATGGTATCCTCAAGGATGAAATCATCCTGTATCTAAAACCCGGGACACCTAGAAGAATTTCTGATTCACAAAAGACTGTTGCTCCAAACAAAACGCCTGATAAAATGGTCTTAGTTCCTTCTGGGAAATTTGAGTACAAAACGACCAATGGAGATGCATTCATACCCTATCCAAAACAAGATGAAGGAAAAATAATCGAGATGGAATCATTCTGGATCGATCAATTCCCTGTTACTAATTTAGATTTTGAAAAATTCCTTCTAGCCAGCCGTTATCAACCATCTGATCCGTCCAACTTCTTGAAGCATTGGGAGAATGGAAAAACCCCCAAAGGAATGGAAAACCTACCTGTGATCTATGTGAGTTTGGAAGATGCCAAAGCCTATGCCGAATGGGCTGGAAAACGACTACCAACCGAGTCAGAATGGCAATATGCTGCACAAGCTGGTGAAGAAAGAGATTGGCCATGGAATCAGGAAACTCCAGTTAATAGACGGTTTGAACCAATAACTGAAACTTTGACATTTGTCCATTTGGAAGGAATTGATTCCACATTGGTCAATTTAGGAAATGGAAAATTAGATCCAGTTGGTGTACATCCGAAAGGGGCCAATCCTTGGGGAATTCAAGATTTGGTTGGTAAAGTTTGGCAATTGACCCAAGATGAATATCAATCAGGAAGCCATCGATATATCATTTTAAAGGGAGGCTCCTATTTTAAACCTTCTGGGTCCTGGTGGTATGTTCAAGGTGGTCCTAGAGAATTAACTCATCGCCAACAATTATTGAGAGTAAGTCAGGGATTCGAAAGAAATGCAACAGTTGGATTTCGGTGTGTCATAGATGCAAACTAATCCTACCAAGGCTATTCTCTTCTCACCCCAGAACACTTAATTCACCGCATAATAAATGTTAAAATCTTAGTATTCAAATACTTTTCATCTTATTTTGAGTCATAAACTCTATTACAATGAAATATCTACTTGCTTTTTCTTGCTTCACTTTTCTATTTTCTCTTCAAGGATATACTCAAGATTTACCTTCTTTTGAATATAAGGGTAACATCAAAATTGGTGTACCAATGGGTGATTTACCTTCAATCGATTTTTCAAAAAAGGAACCTACTATCTCATTGAACAAACCATTTAACAAGGCCGATTTGGTTCACACTCCAGTTTTTTACAATAGAGAACCGAGTGAAATGGGTATTCTATTCAAAAGAAATCCGCAACCTGAAATGGATTTCACACTTAGAACCCAACAGCTTCCTGACATTAGCAGCAGGATGCCAATCCAAAAATTCCCGGAGGATAAAAATTATACGCTTTTGGTCAAGGACTATAATTAAAAGGACTCCAATACTGGGTCATTTTTGAGATTCTTCTTGTAAATTACTCCAAGAAGAATATAACCATGGATCAAATAAAGAACTCCTCAAAACGTCAAGTTACACTAGATAATTATCTCGACAATCATTATATCAACCGCAGCAATTGGTTGAGAGCGGCGGTCTTGGGTGCCAATGACGGGATAATTTCTGTTTCAAGTATCGCTATTGGTGTGGCTGCGGCGAGTAGTACCCGTGATCCAGTCGCTTTGGCAACAGTTGCAGGACTAGTTGCCGGGGCATTGTCTATGGCTGCGGGGGAATATGTATCTGTTAGCTCGCAGACCGATATAGAAAAAGCAGACATCAAGCGAGAAGCACAGGAATTGAAAGATATGCCTGAAGCTGAAGAAAGGGTACTGGCCCAAATCTACGTGAAAAGAGGCCTGCAATCAGAAACTGCAAAACAGGTAGCCAAAGAATTAATGCAGGTGGACCCTCTAGGGAGCCATGTTCGAGATGAATTAGGCATCAATGAAATAAGCCAAGCCAACCCCATTCAGGCGGCTTTGGCTTCTGGAGCTTCATTCACTTTAGGAGCAATACTTCCCTTATTGGTCACTTTACTGGCACCCATCGAATCCATGGAATTTTCATTGTATGGATTTTCTATTTTATTTCTTGCCTTATTGGGAGGTTTTGCTGCGAAAACCGGTGGCTCCCCAATTTTTAAGGCTATCCTTCGAATTTCAATCTGGGGAACTTTGGCTATGGGACTAACCGCCTTGGTTGGATCATTTTTTGGAGTAAATGTTTAAGAAAATGGATCAATTCCCTAATCCTATGCTTGTGCAGATTTCTGAAAAGCTTGTAATCGGAAAGAAGACTGAAATCAGTTTGGCCAATTTTAATATTTCTGAAATTTGGGAGGAATTTTCACCAAAAATAAAAGAAATCCGAAACCGAGTTTTTCCAGAATTACTTTCGATCACCATCTACCAACCAGGCCATTTCGAAAATTTTTCAATTGTAAAAACCTTTGAAAAATGGGCTGGCGCAGAAGTAGAATCCCTTGAAAAACTTCCTCAAGGATTAGATCATATGGTTATTCCTGCTGGCGAATATGCTGTCTTCCATTATAAAGGATTGCCATCCGACAACAGGATATTTCAATGGATTTATTCACAATGGCTTCCTGCTTCTGAGTTTGAACTCGATCAAAGACCCCATTTTGAGGTTTTGGGAGAAAAGTATAAAAATGGAAGTCCTGATTCCGAAGAGGACATTTATATTCCTGTAAAAAGAAACTAAACAAAAAAGACTCAATC
>NZ_JAPPSQ010000035.1 GCF_026652115.1 Algoriphagus sp. PAP.12
ACCCCTGCTTTATCAGCTGGTCCCCCATCTGCAGACCCAGCAGTGCTCTGTATTTCTACCCCACTGACGATCACGATTCCTACTGTCGGTGCAACTGGAATTGAACCTGAAGTAACCCCAGGCTCCTATGGTTTACCGGAAGGAGTGACAGCAACTTGGGCTGCCAATGTGATTACAATTTCTGGCACCCCTACAGTAAGTGGAAGTTTCGCCTATACAATTCCCTTAGAAGGCCCCTGTGGTTCAGCTGATGCCACTGGAAATATTTCTGTAAATGGAGTTGCCTTTCCAATCACTTCTATTTCAGCAAATAACCCTAGTTCGCCAGGTTCACCATCAGTTATTACAGTGAGGAGTCCTAATTTTTTACTTGGTCAAAGTTATACTTTGACTTATGATGCTGTAGGTGCAAATCCTGCAACAGGAGTATCTCGAACGGTAACCGCTTCAGCAGATGGAGTTTTATCCTTCAATACTGCAAACCTCTCAGCAGAAGGTGTAAGTGTTTTGACAATTAATAGTATTTCGGAAACAGGAGATCCTTGTCCATTTTTCCCACCAGCTTCCAATACCGTCCGTTTTGGGATTGTCTGTCAAGAAACATATAATGCTGATGGTACTTTTTATGTCCCTGCTGATGTATTTGAAGTGACAGTTGAAACATGGGGTGCTGGCGGAGGAGGCGGAGGAAGGTCTGGATCTGATGGTGGAGCTGGCGGAGGGGGTGGCGGAGCCTATTCTGCAAGTACATTTGAAGTTTCTGCTGGAGAACCTATTGGAGTTTTTGTCGGATCTCCTGGATTAGGAAGTAATAATTCAAACACAAACAGACCAAACGGTGAATCAAGCTGGGTAAGTAGAACAAACAATATTTCTGACGCAATAGTATTAGCTCAGGGTGGACAGTCAGTAAATAATAATATTCTTACTGGTGGCCAAGGAGGCCAGGCCTCAGGAGGAATTGGAAATACAACTTATTCAGGAGGGAATGGAGCAAATGGTGTGGATGGATCAAGTGGATATGGAGGAGGCGGAGGTTCTTCAGCAGGAACTGGAACAAATGGGAACAACGCATCAAACGTAAATGGTGCTGCAGCACCTAGTGGAGGGGGAAATGGAGGTAATGGTCGAACCAGAAACCAAAATACAAATGGTCTTTCTGGAACTAATCCACCAGGAGGTGGTGGAGGTGGTGCCGGAAGAAACAATTCATCTCGAACAGGAGGCGATGGAAATCCTGGCCAAGTCATAATTACCTATATCTGCCCTAGACCGCCTGATCCTGGATGTTCAAGCATCATTGATGATGGGTCTGTTTCTGGCTTTACCGTGATTCGATTTGATGCAGACTGTTCATGGGAAGCTCCGCAAGGATTGGATGAATTTGAGGTCTTGGTCATTGGACAAGGCGGCGGCGGCGGCAGGGGCACCTCTGCTGGTGGTGGCGGTGGCGGTGCTATCGAACAAAGATCCTATAATGGAATCACCGCGGGAGGGAATCCCGGATTTGCAGCGGGAACAACTTTCACCATCAATGTAGGAACCGCAGGAGGTTCGGGATCAACTAATGTAAATAGCCAAGGTCAAGATGGAGAAGGATCTTCTTTTAATGGCCCGGCATTCACACATTCCTCTGGCACTTTCTCAGGCCCGATTTCTGCCACTGGAGGTGGTGGTGGCGGTTCCTCAGGAAATGCTGCCGCAAGACCAGGAAGAAATGGAGCTTCTGGTGGAGGCGGTGCCACTTCAGAATCAGGTACCGGAACTGGAAATAGAGGAACTGGAAGCAATGGTAATAATGGAGGAGACTCTGATTATGAAGGTGCAGTTATTGGACCTGGCCGTGCCGGTGGAGGTGGTGGTGGTGCTGGATCTCCTGGATCCAATGGAAATGCATACAACATTATTTTTGGGCTTTTTGGAATTGGAAATGGAGGAAATGGAGGAAATGGCATTTTATCTGATATATCCGGAAGCTCAACCTTCTTTGCTGCAGGTGGGGGAGGCACTGGAAGTGGTGCAGGTTCATCAGACGGAGGTGGAGGAAGTTCAGGTGCCGGTGGAGATGGAAACGGAAGTGGATCTGGAGGAATTCCAACAACAGCAGGCTCAGGTGGGGGAGCTGGAGCAGATAATGGTGGACCAGGAGCATCAGGAGTCGTCTTTATCCGTTACCCAAACTACCGTATTCTTTCAGTAGAATACCTCTATTTCGAAGCTGAATACAATAATGCTCTACGATCCGGTGACCTCACTTGGGCCACTGCCAAAGAATGGGAAAATGATCGTTTTGAAATTGAGCGCTCTGTCAATAATGTCACCGATTGGGAGAAAATCGGAGAGGTAGCGGGAGCTGGTTATTCCGATGGACCAGTTGAATATTTCTATCAAGATCTAAAACTACCACTAGCCGGAGGAGATATTTTCTACCGATTGAAGCAGGTGGATTTTGATGGTGATTCTACCTACAGTGACACCAAAGCTATTCAGGTAGACCCAATGTCAGGGACTACCCACTGGAGAGTCTATCCAAATCCAACTACTGGAGATTCATTCTCCATTGAGATTCTTGATCCTTCCGCTTATCGTGATGAAGCGATTACACTACGAGTTATTGCCCCAACAGGCCAATTTGAGATTTTCTTGGTGGACGACATTCGTTCAATGGGAACTCAGGTTTCGGATTGGTTTCGTAAACAAGCTGCAGGAGTATATACTATAGAAATTGCCTGGGGAGATAAGCGCGAATATCACAAAGTGATTTTGAGAAGATAAAAATCGAAATTACCCACCCTTTTAGTTTCTATTTTTGATTCAAAATTTTTGGGAAGGATATAAAAGAACACTAAGATAATAACGAAAATTATTTATAAAATACATTTTTTTGTATATTTAATGTCTAAAAAGGTTCTCTCAGCGGAAAAAATGCAGACCCATCACTTTATTAAATCCCTAGTTGGATTGATTGTCCATTTGAATTCCAGCATCAAGTTTGGAAATGGAAGTGATTTTTTCTTGATTGGAGGCAATAATTTGGCCTGCATGCAGTTAAGACGATTTTTCCATTCTCTTTTTTCAGCCCATTCTTTTTCTAAAAAAGGCTTGATTGGCTTGGTGATGGGGATGTTTTTTTTAGTAGGAGGTGCAGAGGTTTGGGGACAGTGTACAAATACAGAAACATTTGATTCTTCCGGAAATACGACTTGGACGGTACCAGCCGGAGTAACCTCCATTACCATTGAAGCCTGGGGCGGCGGCGGCGGTGGTGGTGGCTCATATAATTATTGGTTTTGGGGCAGTGGTGGACCTGGAGGCGGCGGCGGCGGCGGTGCTTTTTCTACAAGAACCGTTACAGTCTCCGCTGGGTGGGTCCTTGACATAACGGTGGGCGCTGGAGGAGCAGGTAGGGACGGTGACGATGGATTAGATGGCGGTAATTCAAGTGTAAGAAGAGGTGGAACCACATATGTACAAGCTAATGGTGGTGGTGGTGGACATATGGATGGAACCAGAGGAAATCGTGGAAACGGTCAAACTGGTACCATCACACCTGGAAGCAATGGACAAAATGCACCTTCTAACCGAGGTGGAAATGGTGGAAACGGTGGAAATGGTGGAAACGGAGGCTCTGGCCAAAATAATGATGGTGACGGTGGTGATGGGAATGCTCTTGGAGGAGGTGGAGGAGGTTCTAGAACAACCTCTATCTTTGTAACACATAGTGGCGGTGATGGTGCCCGTGGTGAGGTAAGAATCTCCTATAGCGTTGCACCTCCGAATGCTGGTACTATATCAGGAGCCCAATCAATCTGCGAAGGGGGAGATCCTGTAGCGCTTACCAGTACTACAGCCGGAACGGGTTCGACTTATGTTTGGGAAAGGGCAGTTAGCCCTTTTAGTACTTGGATACCGATCAGTGGTGCTACCTCAGCTACTTATAATCCACCTTCAGGCTTAACTGTTACCACTCAGTATAGAAGAATCTCAATTGCCACTGCCGGTTGTGAGGCTGCCACTACACCTATTCAGGTTACCGTACAAAGTGCTCCAAATGCAGGATCCATTTCAGGTACTCAAAACATTTGTAGTGGGGGTGACCCTGGAGTAATTTCAAGTACTTCAGCCGGAAGTGGAGTTTCCTATCGCTGGGAGCTAGCCGTAAACCCTTTTTCTACTTGGACTACAATAGGAGGAGCAACTGCGGCAAGCTATAATCCTCCTGCTGGATTGACAGCCACAACCCAGTATCGTAGAGTTTCAATAAGCTCTGCAGGTTGTGAAAGTGCTACTGTCCCGGTTCAAGTAACGGTAGATCAACCTCCGACAGCCAGTGCCGGTCCAGCATTAGCAGGAATTTGTCAAGGACAAACCACTCCGTCAATGGGTGGATCTGTGGGTGGATCTGCTGGAGGAGGAACTTGGAGCGGAGGCTCCGGTTCATGGACCAACGCCAATAGTCCTGCGAATGCCACTTATACTCCTGGAGCATCAGAAACAGGGACTATCACCCTAACCCTAACCACAGTTGGTGGAAGTTGCGGAGTAATTACAGCCACAAAAACACTCACAATTACCAATAGTCCGACAGCTGATGCCGGAGGAACTTTGGCAGAAATCTGTGATGGAGAGACTTCTGCTCCAATGGGAGGAAGTATAGGAGGTGCCGCTACAAGTGGTACATGGACCAATTTGAATGGAACCGGTACCTGGACCAATGCAAATAGTCCTGCGAATGCAACCTACACAGCCGGACCAAATGACAGTGCTTTGGGCCTTATCACTTTGCAACTCACTGCAAGCGGTGGATCATGTAGTGATGTTTTGGCAACCAAAACTATCACAGTAAATCCTGGTAAAACGACGACTTCAGTTACCACTGAGACTATCTGCTTTTTTACTGGAAATGTAAATCTTACTCATGCAACAACCGGAGTAACCGGAATAAATGGTGATGGAGTAGATGGTGCTAATGGCTTGCCAACTGGTGTGAGTGCTACTTTTAATGCCTCTACAGGAGAAATTAGTATCACAGGTAATCCTACAGACCTAGGAACCTTCAATTACAACATTGAATTGTTGGGGACATGCGGAGTTGCGGCTGCAACAGGAACCATCATCGTGGAAGATTGCGGATGTGTAGAAACCTTAGATTACGATTCCAATCCTACTGGGACTTGGGTTGTACCCAATGGAGTTACTGAGATTATTGTTGAGGCCTGGGGCGGAGGTGGAAGAGGTGGTAGAAGAACTACCGACGGTTATGGTGCTGGCGGTGGTGGAGGCGGATATTCAAGATCTCTAATTTCTGTAAGCCCTGGAGACGTTTTCAATTACTCAGTAGGTGCAGGTGGAAACAATTCGAACATAAATGGCGGAAGCTCAATATTTGGTTCAAATCTGGTCGTCGCAAATGGTGGTCAAGGAGCATCGAATAATTCCTCCACCGGTGGTAATGGTGCCGGATTAGGAATAGGCGATGTAAGGCAATCTGGTGGAGATGGAGCAAATGCAGATAACTCCGGAGGTAGTCGGAGAAGTGGAGGAGGTGGATCTTCGGGGGGACCTGGAGGAAATGGTATTGATGCTACAAATCAAAATGGAGCAATTGCTCCAACAGGTGGCGGATCGGGAGGAAATGGGGTTGCCAACACCTCCACTAATACATTAGGCGGCCCTGGAGATGATCCGGGAGGTGGAGGGGGAGGAGCCCGAAGAAATGGCTCCAGTCAAGATGGTGGCGATGGTGGTAAAGGACAAATTACACTAACCTATACTTTGGTCGCCGGGATCGTTAATGGACCCCAATCTATCTGTGTCGGAGGCACTACAACATTTACCTCCACAATGGGCGGAGGTGTTTGGTCCTCTTCTGATGAAACCATTGCGACAGTTAATTCAACAACGGGAGAAATCACAGGAATAAGTGCTGGCGCTGCCAACATACGCTATACCATTACGGGATGTTCTGTGGCCACCTCCACTAGAACTGTTTTTGTTAATGCACCAATAAGCCCAGGCACCCTCAGTGGAGATCAGGACATTTGTGTTGGTGGAGACTCCCAGCTTTTATCATCTACTGCCTTTGGTACCTGGTCTTCAGATAATCCTTCCATTGCGACAGTTTCCAGCTCAGGCTTGGTCATGGGAATTTCTGCGGGGACAGTTGATATCTTTTATACACTTCCAGCCAGTGGTGGCTGCCCAGCTCCCGAAACCAGTATTAGCATAACTGTGACATCACCCCCTGATGCGGGAATACTAAGCGGAACACAAGAAGTTTGTGAAGGAGGAACTCAAACATTCTCCTCTACAATTACAGGTGGTATTTGGTCATCCGGAAATCCAACCGTTGCAACAGTAAACCCTTCCACAGGACTTGTAACAGGGGTTTCAGCAGGTTCAGCCATTATTACTTACACCGTTTCCGGTTCGGGGGGCTGTCCAGATGCCTATGAAAATAGATCCATCACTGTTACTCCTTTAGCAGATGCAGGTACCTTAAGTGGCGCTGATGAACTCTGTGTAGGACAAAACTCTACCTTCACCTCCACAGCTCTTGGGGGAATTTGGACTTCAAGTAATCCGGCGGTTGCCTCGATCAATAGTTCAACGGGAATTGTTAATGCTCTTTCTTCAGGTACAACAACCCTAAGCTATACAGTCGCAGGCTCTGGAAGCTGCCCAAGTGATGTAGAAACTCGTAACCTTACGGTTAATGCGTTACCAACCCCTTCATTCACTGCCCAACCTACAGGCGTGGTATGTTTAGGAGAAGAGGTAACTTATTCCACTCAGTCCGGTCAAATAGGATACGACTGGCAGATTTCAGGAACAGCAGGAACCGATTACACAATAACTTCTGGTGGCACCAGTACAGATGATTCTCTTACACTAACTTGGTTAACCCAAGGAACAAAACAGGTATTCCTAAGCTATTCCAATTCAAGCGGATGTACTGCAGCCACATATATCAATAATTCGGTTTCAGTTAGTCCACTACCAAGTCCTTCATTCAATATTGAGCCATCTGGCGAATATTGTCTAGGTCAGTTGGTGACTTATACTACTCAATCAGGCCGATCAAACTACGCTTGGACTATTGATGGAACGCTAGGTTCAGATTATACAATTGCTGCTGGCGCAGTTAATACTAATTCTATTTCCATCGAATGGTTGACAACAGGTTCGAAAACCGTTACAGTTAATTATGAAAATGCCAGTGGTTGCGCAGGAGCGAGCCCTGCGTCAAACACAATCAATCTTAACGAAAGGCCTACTCCTACTTTCACTTCGGCACCTTCGGGAGCAGTTTGCATAGGACAAGAATACACCTACACGACGCAATCCGGAGCAGGAATATCAGATTTTGAATGGTTAGTTTCTGGCGTAGAGGGAACTGATTTTAATTTAGTTTCTGGGGGGACCAATACTGATAATTCAATTTCAATTGTTTGGTTGACCGATGGTGAAAAATCCGTTGGGGTAAATTATAAAAATTCGAGTGGTTGTGAAGGAGTCTCCCCAGCCATTAGTACAATTGACTTAGATCCTCTACCTGTACCAACCTTCACTGCTGAACCTTCTAACCCAACTTGTATAGGAGATCAAGTAACTTATACGACCGAGTCTGGTCAATCCAATTACATTTGGTCCGTTTCGGGTGTTGAAACAACAGATTACACCATCACAGCGGGTGGTATTAGTACTGGCAGCAATACAGTCACTATCGAGTGGTTAACCGATGGAGATAAAACCGTGACTGTTGGGTACACAAATACAAACGGATGTGTTAGCGGCTCTCCTGCCTCCAATACTATCACGTTAGATCCACTACCCGTTCCCACATTCATTGCCGAGCCTGCAGATCCGGTATGTATCGGAGAGGACGTCACCTACACCACAGAGTCAGGACAGTCGAATTATAACTGGACCGTATCCGGTACAGCAGGAAGCGATTACACTATTACTGCAGGAGGTATTGGTACAAGCAGCAATACCGTTACTATTCAGTGGTTGACTGATGGTGCAAAAACAGTCACCGTTAATTACTCGGACGCAAATGGGTGCACAGGGGTCTCACCTGCCTCAAACACTATCAATCTGGATCCTCTTCCCGCTCCAAGTTTCACCGTGGAACCATCCAATCCGGTCTGTCTAAATGATGTAGTAACCTATACAACTGAAGGTGGTCAATTAGATTATGATTGGGTTATTCCGGGTGTGGAAGGTACTGATTACACAATTACCGGAGGGGGAATTGGCACTAGCAGCAATACTGTGACCATCCAATGGTTAAGTCCGGGAAGCAAGACTGTTACCGTCAACTATTCAGATGCAAATGCTTGTTCTATAGCTATCCCAGCCTCGAATACAATTGAAATCAGTACTCCTATTTCTATTGATCCAGTAATTGATCCGGGTCAGCTCGGTGATACGGAATGTTTTGGGGATGGTTTTGACCCGATCACAATCACCGCATCTGGGTCTGGATTAACTTACCAATGGTACCGTAAACCAGATAATACGGATATTGGTATTGATCCGGGTACAGCTGTAACTGGTGCCACTTCGGCTACATTCACACCACCATCTTCTCCTGAAGGTATTTCATACTATTATGTGGTAGTATTGGGTACTTGTAGCGGACCAACCCCTTCTGAACTCACAGGTGCCTATATCGTTTCTCCTTCAGGAACTTCTATTAATACTGACTTGGATTCTTCGGCTCCCGATGAAATTTTCTGTTTGGGGGCAGGCACCTTTTCTCAACTTGAAATTTCCGCCACAGGAGATGGTGGCATTCCAGCTAGCTACCAATGGTATCAAAATACTACAACTGATAATTCAACTGGAGTTTTAATCACTGGAGCAACCGACCCAACATTCACTCCTCCTTCAGATGCAAGCGTAGCCGATGGATTGCCAAGATATTATTATGCCACTGCCACCAGCCCAAGTTGCGGAACGGTAACTTCTTCTATCTCAGGAGCATTTATTGTCAATCCATTAACATCTATTGACTCCGAAGATCTTACTGGGGAGACCATTTGTGATGGCCAGGGTCCATTTAGTCCTATTTCTGTTAGCGCTTCAGGAACTGGAACCTTGTCTTATCAATGGTACACCAATACTACCGGAGTAATCAACACTGCGGTGGATACAGAGGTAGGTTCTGATTCGAATGAATTTACTCCACCATCTGACAATGCTGACGGCATTCCAAAATTCTATTATGTAGTAGTCTCAAGTGCTGCAGGATGCGGACCTGATCAGACTTCTGTTATTTCAGGAGCCTTTGTGATGAATGAATTGCCTGTTCCAACTTTGACCCCTAATCCTACCGGTGAAATTTGTGTTGGCACCTCCATCACTTATACCACAGAGTCAGGTCAATCCAATTATGTCTGGACCGTACAAGGAACTGAGAATTCAGATTATACTATTACAGGTGGAGGTAATACCAATGACGAGTCTTTGACACTTACTTGGTTGACCGATGGGACAAAAGAGGTAACTATCAATTATAGCAATTCAAACAATTGCGCTGCTGCCAATGCAACGAGTATTTCAACCATTGTCAATGCGCTGCCTATACCAACTTTCACCTCCGCACCTCCTGCTGAGATTTGTGTGGGAACTTCCGTAATCTATACCACCGAGTCTGGTCAATCCAATTATGTTTGGACTGTTCCGGGAACTCCCGGAACAGATTACAATATCACTGCCGGCGGAATTAGTGCAACTGACAATTCGGTTACCCTAACTTGGTTAACAGAAGGATCCAAGGATGTTTCAGTAAGCTATACCAATGGAAACAACTGTACCTCTGCCACCGCAACAATCAATTCTACAATCGTAAATGCGCTTCCTGAGCCAACATTCACAACTGCACCTCCAGTTGAGGTCTGCGTTGGCACTTCAGTAACCTACACCACCCAGTCAGGTCAATCCAATTATACTTGGGCAATTCCAGGCACTGCAGGTACTGATTACACAATCACCGCAGGCGGAATTGGAGCATCCAACAATACGGTGACCCTGACCTGGTTGACGGATGGTACGAAAGCCGTGTCAGTTAATTATACCAATTCAGATAATTGTTCTGCTTCGGCAGCCATTGTCAATTCAACCATTGTCAATGCACTTCCTACGCCAACATTCGTAGCTCCTCCTCCCTCCGTGGTTTGTGTTGGAGAATCAGTTACCTATACTACCCAAAGTGGACAATCAAATTATGTTTGGGTAGTGCCGGGAACAGCTGGAAATGATTATAATATTACCGCTGGTGGAATTGGTACAACAGACGAAACTGTAACTCTTACTTGGTTGACTCCTGGAACAAAAAATGTATCCATCAATTATACCAATTCTTCAAATTGTACGGCTACCGCGGCGGTGGTTAATTCCACAATTGTCAATGCACTTCCTACACCTACATTCACGGCTCAACCTTCAGCCGATGTCTGTGTTGGCAGCTCGGTTACTTATGCTACTCAGCCAGGTCAGGATAATTATACTTGGACAGTGTCAGGTACTGCCGGAACAGACTACACTATCACAGCTGGAGGTATAGGGCAATTTGATAACTCAGTCACCTTGACCTGGTTGACAGGCGGCACCAAGAATGTATCTGTCAATTATAGCAATTCGAATAATTGTACCGCCGCATCGGTTATCGCCAATACCATTGATGTTATCCCACTCCCGGTACCAACATTTACAGAGGCTCCTACAGCAGACCTCTGTATTGGAGCTCCAGTGACCTATACTGCAGAGCCGGGCCAATCCAACTATATCTGGACAGTGCCAGGTACTGCAGGAACAGACTATAACATAACATTAGGAGGAATAGGAACAGCTGACAATTCGGTGACTTTAGTCTGGCTAACAGCGGGTACAAAAGATGTTAGCGTGAACTACAGTAATGCTGGTGGATGTACAGCCGCAGCAGGTGTGACGAATTCGACTGATGTCAATGTAACACCTGTAATTTCAGATATTTCCGGAACCATTATTTGTAGCGGAGACACCTTTACCGTGACTCCTCAAAACGGAACAAATGGCATAGTGCCTTCGGGCACTACCTATACCTGGACTGTTTCTCCAAATGGAAATGTAACCGGAGAATCCAATCAGTCCAGTCCTCAAACTAGTATTTCACAGACCCTGTCCAATACTTCCCTTGTAGATCAGACGGTGACTTACACAGTCACCCCTACTACACCAGATGGATGTGTGGGAAATACTTTCGAAGTGGATGTATTGGTAAGACCTGTAGCGACAGTAAATCCAATCTCCAATCAGGATGTCGGATGTTCTGGCCAATCCACCACAGCTGTGAATTTTACGGGGAATGCAGTCGCAGGTGTAGTTTACAATTGGACGAATAGCAATCCTGAAATTGGATTGGCAGCATCTGGTACTGGAAATATTCCTGCCTTTGAAACTGAAAATGCTACTTCTGGTCCAATTACCGCTACCATTACCGTGACGCCAACTGTCAATGGTTGCCCTGGACCTTCAGAATCTTTCACCATCACCGTAGATCCTACTCCTGTCATTACATTACAGACGGATTATTGCGCAGTGGATGGAAGCGTGCTTCTCGTAGCAAGTTCAAATGTAACTGGTACCACATGGGAATGGAGTACTGGAGAGACAACTTCTTCCATTTATGTCGATATCGCTGGTTCCTATTCAGTAACAGCCACCTCACCGTATGGGTGTACCAGTACCTCTTCTGTCAGCATCGCAGAAGAATTGATTGTAGATGGATCCTTTACCAATTTTGATCCTAATAATCCAAGTTTCTTTACTGAATATATACAAGCAACAGGGTATTATCAAAGTGGAAATGGAGGAACTGGTTTGTGGCCAGAAGGATACTATGCTGTAGATGAAAATGCCTATGGGACCACAGCAACAAATCCTCAAGGTTACCATACTAACTTCCATGGCAGGGACCATACCAACAATGCCACTGGACCAAGAAATTTCATGATGGTAAATGGGGGACAATTAATTGGCAGTCCTTTAAGACAGCCTGTTATTTGGCGACAAACTGTTCCAGTAGAACAATTTACGGAGTATTATTTCTCTGCCTGGGCCATGAATTTGAACCCTGGTTCGCCTGCTAGACTACAGTTTAAAATCAATGGGCAATTAGTGGGTACTGTGCTAGATTTGAATACTGCACCCAAACCTGGTTCCGAAACAGAGGTAAGCTTGGACAACTGGAGAGAATTTAGATCTAACCCAAGCTGGAGTTCAGGATCTGCCACAACAGCTATCATAGAAATAGTAAATCTAAATCCTACAGAGTCAGGAAATGATTTTGCCTTAGATGATATTTCCTTCGGCACACTTTCTCCATTTATTAGATTAACCTCTGATCCTGGAACCGACGACAGCCAGATTATCTGCGAAGATTCTCCAATTGTAGATATTGAATATGCCGTGGGTGGAGGATTGGACGGACCATTAGTCACTGGTTTGCCTCCTGGCATTACAGCCACCTGGAATGGAGTGAATTTGAGAATCAGTGGATCTCCTACTACCCCAGGTGATTACACTTACGAGGTATTTACTACTGGATCTTGTCAGCAAGTACGTGTCGAAGGTTTGATTACGGTAAAAGATGTCCCTGATGCAGGAACTATCACGAGCGATCAAACCATTTGTGAAGGAGATACACCTGCCTCCATCATCGGTAGTGCGTATAGCCCTCAAGACGCCGGAGCTGTGATTACCTATCGATGGGAAATGAACACCGATCTTTCTACTCCCAATTGGTTAGATGTCCCCGGTAACCCGACAAGCGTGGACTATGCTCCTCCTATTTTATCAGAAACTACACAATATAGAAGATATAGCATATCCACCGTCAATGGGCTTTCTTGTGAGGGACCAGCATCTGATCCGGTTACGATCACTCTTCAAAGCGAGCCTCAGGCAGGATCCATAGCTGCAGATCAAACGATCTGTGAAGGAGAAAATCCTGTGGCATTTACCAGCACCGAAGATGGCACTGGTGATGGCACCATCACTTATCGATGGGAATTTACCAATGCTTCTAATCCAGGCTGGAACACTATCTCAGGAGCCACTGAAACAACCTATGATTCTCCTGCTTTGACAGAAACTACTCAGTTCAGGAGGGTAACTATTTCAACTCTAAATGGTGCTTCTTGTGAATCAATACCGGCCAATCCAGTCGAGGTAATAGTCACTCCTGAAAATACAGTCGATCCCGTAAATCCAGATCCTCCTCTATGCTTGGATGTTCCTCAACCAGTTACCATTATCCATACTTCTACCGGTGCCACAGGAATTGCCAATGAAGGAGTTGCCGGTGCGAATGGCTTACCTCTTGGTGTAAGTGCAGCATTTAATTCTTCAACAGGGGATATCACGATATCTGGCACTCCAAGCGAAGTAGGAATTTTCAATTACAATATTCCTTTAACTGGAGGATGTGGATCGGTTAGTGCCACTGGTACCATCACCGTAGATGACCCTTCCTATCCTATTTCCAATATCATAGTGGATAATCTACCAGTAGGATCAGCTCCTCCCTATATTTCAACATTTACTGTTTTTGGACCCGAACTCACTCCGGGTGATTATGAAATAAATTATAGCACCAGTGGTGCAAATGCGATTGCAGATCAAACTATCACTGTTACCGTCACCTCTGCTGGTCAGTTTACATTCCAATCCCAGCCATATTCTAATGAGGGTACTACTATTCTGACCTTAAATTCCATTCAAGGAATTACTGATCAATGTCCATTCTCGGTTCCTACAAACAATACTGCCCCATTTGGTATCAATTGTAGCACAGAATATCTGGAAGCAGATGGAGATGCAACATATTCTGTACCTGCGGGTGTCACTGAGGTCACTATTCAAATATTTGGAAATGGAACTGGAGGAAATACGGCTTCTCAAACTATTCCTGTTGTCTCTGGTGGCCAGATTTTCTTAGTATTTGATGCGACTGATAATATCTATGCTACGGAAGTTTCTCCATCTGAACCTGCAGCAGATAGACTTGCACAAGCCATTGTTTCGACAACAGGACCTAATGGAAGAATTGTCATAACCTACGACTGTACTACTCCACCTCCATGTAGTGGTACAGGAGATGTCTATCAATATACTGACTCAGAAGGCTACACAGTGATTCGAATAACAGGCGATTGTTCTTCTTGGAATTGGACGGCACCGGATGGTCTTGATGAATTTGAAGTACTAGTGGTCGGTGGCGGAGGCGGTGGCGGCTTTGGTGATGCTGCTGGAGGTGGCGGAGGTGGAGCTGTAGTTTATCAGCATTATACAGACATAACCATGAATGGATTGCCTGGTTTGCAAGGAGCTACTTTCCAGGTTTCTCCAGGAGGACAAGGTCTGGGCTCCACCAATGTAAATCAGCAAGGTGGAGATGGAACAGGGTCCACATTCACCGGTCCTAACTTTGATTATGCTGGTGGTAATACTTCATATGACCTTAGTGCTGCTGGAGGGGGCGGGGGGGGCTCTTCAAGTACCAATTCTTCAGATCGAGGAGGCTCAAATGGTGCCTCTGGAGGTGGCGGTGCTACTTTTGGTAGCAATACTTCTTCTGGTGGAACTGCAAGCAACGGAAATAATGGTGGAGCAGCTTTTGGCGAAAGTTATGGCGGAGCAGGTGCCGGTGGTGGTGGTGCAGCAACCGCAGGGGGAAATGGTTCTGGAGATGCATCTTTGATGAGTTCTGGATCTGGAGGAAATGGATTATTGCAAACAATATCTGGGGAGAATGTTTACTACGGAGCAGGAGGAGGAGGAACTTCTTTTGGCGGGACTGTGAACGAACCAGGTATGGGCGGAAGTCCATATTCAGGAGCAGGAGGAGCCACATTCTATGCCGGTGGTAGAGGAAATAATACTGGAACAGGACTTCCTGCTACCACCTATGGCTCTGGCGGTGGTGCCGGAAGAACGGGAGGTAGCAACGGTTTTCAAGGTGTCGTCTACATCCGCTATCCGAACTTTAGAATTTTGCCTCTGGAATATCTCAATTTTGATGCTTATTACAATGCCAATATTCGATCTGGAGACTTATCCTGGACTACTTCCAAAGAATGGCAAAATGATCGATTTGAAATTGAGCGCTCTGTCAATAATGTCACCGATTGGGAGAAAATCGGCGAGGTAACGGGAGCGGGCTATTCCGATGGACCAGTTGAATATTTCTATCAAGATCTAAAACTACCACTTGCTGGAGGTAATATTTTCTACCGATTGAAGCAGGTGGATTTTAATGGAGGCTGGACCTACAGTAATACTAAATCCATCCATGTGGAACCGATGAGTGGAATTACCTATTTCCGAATATACCCTAATCCGACCCCTGGCTATCCATTTGAAATAGAATTGATGGATTTCGGTGCTTATAATGATGAGCAAATCAGTCTTCGCATCATTGCTCCTACTGGCCAATTTGAAACTTTCCAAGCCAATGGGCTACAAAATATGGGAACCCAAATATCAGAATGGTTTCTCACAAAAGCCGCTGGTGTCTATACATTGGAGATTTCCTGGGGGGAAAAGAAAGAATATCACAAGATCATCTTGAAAAGGTAGGATAATTTAGTCGGATTCAATCTCTTTTTACAAGGATCACCAAAAGCCCGAAGAATCAAGTTATAATTCTTCGGGCATTTTTTGATATTCTATTCAGGATACCCGTTTTATCAATAATTATTTAAATGCATTTAAAATATGACATTCATCTTAGCATAAGCCAATCACAAGTACCATGAAAAAAAAATTAGCAATCGCATTAGGGTTGGGCTTTGCCACTTTCTCCTGTACCGACACTGATCCCGAGATAATTAGCGCTATCCAAATCAGTACCGACTCAGAAACCCTTAGCCAAAGAATCTCCAAAGAAGGAAGTGGGTTGATCGGGATTACAAACCCTAGTATGGTAACAAACAGAATCACTGAG
>NZ_JAPPSQ010000036.1 GCF_026652115.1 Algoriphagus sp. PAP.12
ACTGCCGGAGTGAAGTTGATCGCATAATTTGGACCTGCATCTAGGCTGCCAATTGTAATCGCATAGGTTCCTACATCACTTCCTGCATCTCTAGAGAGAGCTCCAGTTATAATCCCTTTATCATCTCCTCCTTCGAAGCCGGAAGCCTGATAAGTAAATTCTGGGTCGAGATCCCCATAGATCTTGGACTGACCAGGATCCACTGTCACATTGAGGACTTTTGGAACGACTACAATAATAACCTCGATATCAACTTCAGATGAATTACCCTTGACATCGGTAACAGTGTATTTCACTGTGTTCGATCCTTCATCAGTTCTGTCGAACAAAGTTTTACTAAATACTTGAGAAAGAATACTACAATTATCGAATGACCCTTCATCAACCATTCCTGCTGTTAAATCAACTGTACCAAAGGCATCTACATTCAATGTAATCGTTGATTTTGCTAAAATCGTTGGTTTAATATTATCAACAACCCTGATTATTACGGATTGGGTAAAAGAATTTCCTGCTAGGTCGGTTGCAATAACATCCACGGGGTTATCACCGATATCCGAACAATTGAAAACTGATTTGCTTAAGCTTGTTTTGATAAGTGAACTTGGGGTATAATCATCAAACATACCACTTAATAACAAGTCACCTACCTTAACCTCAGGTGTGATTCCATTTGCATTTAAATAAGTAGTATGTCTTCCTTCTAAATTTAAGAATGGTGGGTTGACATCAAAAGTGACCGTCAAGCCAGTAGAGGCAGGACTGTTATTGCCCGCCAAGTCAGCTTGGGTAGCAGTGACGACGTGAACACCTGTCGATACATTGCTTCCTGCAGTAAAGGCCCAATTACCTGCCCCATTAGCAGTTGTGGTACCCAATGAACCATCTTTACTACTGATAATAGTAACAGTACTATTTGCCAATGCTGTCCCTGTGAATGTCGGAGTTAAATCATTGGTGATGTTATCGGAAGCCGATGCTCCGGAATCAGAACCTGGAGTCAAGTCCGGAGTACCTGGAGCAGCAGGAACTTGAGTATCTACTGTAAATAAGAACTGTTCAGAAGTTGACCCCATATTGTTTCCTGCAATATCTTCAGCAAAGGAGCTCATTTCATATTCAGCGTCTGCAAGAGCAGAACCCGTATAATCAAAAGTCCAGTCACCCGCTCCGTTGGCAATGGTCGTTCCGATTGTACCAATACCTCCAATACTTAAAGTTACAATCGAATTTGGCTCAGAAATACCATCAAATATCAGCGTATTATCTGATGTGATATTGTCGCTATTGCTTATTCCGGTATCAACTGTGATACCGCCATGGATTGGTCCGTCAGGATGCCTGGTATCAATAGTTACACTTAATGCAGCTGAAGCTGCCCCTGTATTTCCTGCTAAATCAGTAACTATTGCAGTAATGTCATAAGTACCATCGGTAATAGCATTTACAGGGGTAAATGTCCAATCCCCTGCTCCATCGGATGTAGTGGTCCCCAATTCTGTGGCATCAGCATAAAAAGTAAGTGTAGAATTGGCTTCCGTATTTCCTGTAAATGTAGGTGTATTATCATTCGTAATATTATCGGTATCACTTCGACCTGTATCACTGCTAGGGTCTAAATCAGGAACGCTGGATACAGGACTTGTTTGATCCAAAACAGCTGAATTATCAGACGCAACAGCTCCGATATTTCCAATACCATCCTGCAAGTAAACATCCACAGTCAAACTTCCATTAGCCAAAGAACTTACATCAACATTCACTACTTGACTTGAATTAACTACAGCTCTACCTCCGCTAACAGTGGCAGTATTGCCATCCCCAGAACTTGAAATTGAGTAGAAAACCGTTGCCCCTACTTCTGCATTTGAGACAGTAAAGGAAGTATTAGGTGCTTCGATCGCATTTATCAAGGCATCATCCCAAGCCACGGAATAGCCTGTAGGTGGCCCGGTATCTTTGATAGCTGCTCTAGCAATATTAGCTCCTTGATTTCCTGCGGCATCTTTCAAATAGATTGTTAAGGTAATGGTTCCATCTGTCAAGCCCGAGAGATCATATCCAGCTCCACCATTATCAAAGGTCTGAGTAGTGGTGACAACCGATTCAGTACCTGTAATAGGTGTCCCACCTCCACTGCTGGTGAAGGAATAATGTAAGGTCGTCCCTACTTCCAACCATGTTCCTAAAAATTCTATAATTGTCACATTGACAGGATTTATCAGACTTTCACCCAATAAATCAAAGGCAACATTATAACCAGAAGGCGGTACTGCATCTACCAATACCCCTGCAGTAGGTGAAACACTGTTTAATGTTATGTTGGCATTGACTCCGGACGAGTTTTGAATCGTTCCACCATTGAGATAAAGTTCTGTTAGCTCGATTCCATCAGTATCCAAATCACCTGGGGCAACAGTATATCTAAAAAGTAAGGCAGTAGAACCAGAACCTGAAACATAGCTTGCAGCTCTTATATTCCCTCCGATAACCAGAGTTAGTTCTGGAGAGCCAGAGATTGTAACTGCTTCTGAAAAATTAACAATGAAATTTAAATTCATTCCAGCTATATAGGTCCCGTTAGCAGGAACCGATACAGAACTAATAGATGGGGCAGCCACTACATCGATATTAATGGTACCAAATGACGCACCTACCAATCCGTCATTCCCCGCTAGTCCAATACTTCCTGCATTATCCCCAATTACACCTGGATTGCTGATGTACTTGATTGAAGTAGGATCGCTGAGATAGGAATTTAAATTTGAAATAGTACCTGATGTAGTCCAAGATCCCGGAATAGGCTGGCTTACAGTGATGCCCACTCCCGAACTAAAAGAAAGTTTTCCACCCAAAGCCAAATATGAAATTTCCAAAATATCACCTGGCGCCGCATCTGGATCACCAAAAGTAGCGCCTGACAGATCAATATTACTCTCCACTCCTTCGTTAACTGAAATGTCCGTCGGAAGTCCGGTTAAGTAAGGTCGTTCGCTTGCCAATTTTTCTGCCGTATCATCGACTGTAGCACCAGTATTATTGTAGATATCTGTCAGATCTACTGAAAGTGTAATTGTTCCATCGGCCATTCCACTCAGATCAATAGTGGAGATGGTTTGATTTACGGAAGAAATTGTTCCAGATCCTGAAACGGTACTTCCCCCTGCAGAACTGGTAAACAAATAATTATAGCTTGCTCCTATTTCAGCACCTGAAAAGGTAAAACTGACATTGGATGCATTGGATGGAATAATTGGATCCTGATTTATCACCACTCCATATCCTGTCGGAGCTTCCGCATCTTCATCTTTTATCGTAAGGGTCACCTGATTCGGGCTGCCTTTAATCGCATTGGTAGGAGTACCCATATCAATGATAATCGTCTCATCTCCTTCTTCTAAACCATCATATAGGGAGGTCACTCTGACACTATCCATGGTTTCTCCTGAAGACAAAGTGATTGTAGTTCCCGTTACACTATAATCGGTACCTCCCCCTGTGGCTGTTCCTGAAAAACTTAAAGGAACAGTCACAGTGACACCTGCCACAGTATTCATTTTAGCTCTTACATAGGCCTGCCCCCCACTTTCATCGGTAATAGGGTTCCAAAAGCCCACTACCTCCAAACTTACTGTTGGTGCGGTATCATCGTCAATAATTGTAAATGTTTGCTGTTGAGTTCCTACTTCATTCCCATTTGACACAGAAGTAATATCAATAATTATAGTCTCGTTTCCTTCATACAAACCATCGGGAACATTGGTGAGATTTACGATACCAGTAGTATTTCCGGGATTGATAGTCATTGAAGTTCCAGTTACTGAATAATCCACTCCAAATCCAGTTGCCGTACCGCTGAAACCCAGACTCACTAATACAGGAGCTCCATAGGCATTGGAAAGGGTGGCTTTGATTTCAGTAGGGGTGGATATGGACTCTGACCTAGAAGTTGGCGTGAGCGAAAGAGTCACTGTAGGAACCGGTAGGACATTTAAAGTAGTGATGTAATTCCCCGAGCTATTCTCGGTTCCGTCATTGACCTCAAATTGGAAAAAAGTATTGGTAGATCCATTCTGGATATATTGCAGATTACCGGCATCCAGATTCGCTTTACTGATTTGGGAATTGACACTTACTCCCTCACCAAAATCAAAATGATCGTTGCCATTACCATCTAGGTATAGAGTCCCTGCTGATGGCAATGATCCAATCAAAACATGACTCAGCGGATCTCCATCGTTGTCAGCATATCCAAACATTGATGTTGAAAAAGTATAGGTCAAATTCTCGGAGGGACCGTTGACAGCGATAAAACTGGAAGCAGTAGGCGGGGTATTGGCAGCAAGGACAGGACCATAAACGAATTCGTCCAGATAAAAATTTATATCACCGGCCTCAATACGGATTTCATCTACATCAAAAAAATCAGCATCCGCTGAATAATCCTTATATCCATCAAAATTGATGTTTTTCTTTACAGTAACAGAGGATCCATTCTTAAAACCCTGGATGGTCCCACTTCGATCAGCAAATCCTGCGTCCTTTAAATAAATATTTTTAAACTGAAATTCAGTCCCATCATTTTTGGTAATTGTCCATCTAGTGATTCCTCCTACTGCAAAATTATTATCGTAAAGGGTTGTAGAGCTATTATAACCCAGACCCGTTTTCGCAACTATCTGTCTTCCACTTCCTGGATCATTGATAGAAAAGGTAAACCCTCCTTCCGAATAGCTTAAGCCCAATCCTTGATTATTGGTTAAAGACTCAAAACCTATTGTCTGAGAAAATGATTGAGAAATAGAGATTAGGAAAAAGAGAACAATCCCTAAAGCATAGTTAGTAATTCGATCCATGAATGTATTGATTTCAAGAGAGATGGGAGAAACTCTTGCGGAAATTTCTTAATCAAAAATTAGGGAGAACCAGAAGCTCTCCCCTCAAAAATTTATTAATTTCTAGATGGGAAGACCCCCACAGTTGCAATGATATAATTGATAGCCAAGTAAGGAGGTCTATTCTCGTGAGAAAGACTCCCTCCTGTGGCAGAAATTGCAGCCGGGTTCATTGGACCAATTCCTGTAGAATCAGGAGTAAAAGATTCTCCGTCCACTGTATTACCACGCTCAATTGTTACTTGATGCTTTGCTATAAAATTTCCTGTAGGAGTAGCAGAAGTTCCTGCATTTGGACTTGC
This sequence comes from Algoriphagus sp. PAP.12, assembly GCF_026652115.1. Lineage (GTDB taxonomy): Bacteria > Bacteroidota > Bacteroidia > Cytophagales > Cyclobacteriaceae > Algoriphagus. Next base: position 5,198 of record NZ_JAPPSQ010000036.1, read on the forward strand.
ATTTAAGCTATGATTATGACTTGGAATCTGAGAGACATTCAACGTAACATCCTCTGCCCCTCCTCTTTGTCCTAATCTATAATCTGACAATCCTGGACCTCGGCGTGGTCCAATTGGAGCTCTACCTCTCAAATCTGGAAGTGCAAAAGTCGTTCTTCCATCTCCTCCATAGGTAGTTCCAAGAATAGAAAACAAAGCTGTGTTTTGAGATATTGGCAACAATTGCCCATCACAAAATGCCCATCCTCTCGGTGCAAAATTTCCAGCAAAGAGTGTAATTTGTCCTAATAAGGGTTCCATAATCAAAAATAATTTTAGTTGTAAATAATTAAGTAAAATTGAAAATTATATGAGGTAAAATCCATACGTATTAATACGTAAATTGACTTCCTTTTTCAAAAACTAAGAGGTATAGATAATACCTTACACAGCTTAAAACTTACTACTTTGGTCAAATTTCACCAATGAATCATAGCGGTAAAACCGCGGACAAGTAAAAAAACACATCAATTAAAGCAGTAATATCAACTAGAATTATTACAATTTCCTATCCCTCTCCTAAGGAAAAAATCCTTGCTCAACCTAAAAATAATTCCAATCGAATTTCAAATTCATAAAAATAATTCAATTAGACAATTGATTTAACTAAAACTAATCAAGGTCAAATTCTCAATAATTGCCCCCTCATTTTTAAAACCCTTCAATACCACAACTCAGCGCATAAAATCATATTTTCACATATAAATAATTGTTTTTCAACCATTAACCAGAGAAAATCTAAAAAATAAGACATATAAATCAGAAGGCAAATTGAATACAACCTCTAAGCTTCTTTAAAAAAACAGAAATTCCTAAAAATGCAGTTACATTGCTTATTGGCACAATTATTAAACCGTCACTCTTTGCACCGAAACCCTCTATGGTCTATAGGTCCCCAGATCCAAATCTGAGAAGAATGATTATTCTGGTTTATTTGTACTCAGGCATAGGAGATTATATTTCGACTCTTTCCACAAGATTAGTCCCAAGATCCCAAACCAAAGAATTTGAATCAATCCAAAAACAGCTCCCAAACTTTCCAATGAAGGGATGGAAGTAAGCATTCCAAAAATCCCCGTTAAAAACCCCAGGACATGCAGAAATTTAGGACCAATTTTTCCTTTTGAAAAAATCAGACTGAGCAATAAAACCCAAATCCCCCCAACAAATTCAATTCCTCCGCCCAACCCCAAATGGACTGACTCAATTCCCATCCAAATTAAGAGTGCTTGAGCTTTTTCAGTTACCATCCATACCTCCACTTGATTCAAGCCAATGCTTGCTACCATGCCAGAAGCAATTAGCAGCCCAGCCCATATCAACCCAAAAGACTTCGAAATGGCAGTAATATATGGGTTAATAGGCTTTATCAATTACTCAATGGCACCTACCAAAAAAACGAGAGCCAAGCCAACACCCAGAAAAACAAACAGCAACCAAAGCTGATAAGCCGATTTATTCTCAATTAAAAATTCCAGTTTGAGAAGTGAATCCAATCCTTCCTCTGACAGTGGTGAAAGCCAAAAAATCAAAACCAGAAATCCAAGGATATAGGCCAAGCCACAATACCAAGCTGATATTGCTCCGATCTTTTGTGAATTCATAATTGAGTTTTATCTACTTCCTCCCTGAAATAAGTCTCAAGCCTTTTCACCCCATATCGGGGAGCAATATTATCCTGAGCCATCATACTAAGAAAAAATTCATAGGGCCCATAAAATCGAGACGAAGTAAATGTTCTAAGTCCTCCAATAGCAAATCGCCTGATCCAGTCTGGAAGATGTGAGATTTTCACTTCCTTATTCTGAGCTTTTAGAGCCAATTCTCCTATCTCATTTTGAGTAAAAATATCCGGCCCTCCTACCTCTACTTCCGTCTGATTATTATCAATCAAATCCAAAATTACTCGAGCCAAATCCAGTCCATGAATCGGGTTCAGCTTATATTCCCCATCACCAAATAAATAGACCCTTCCTGACCTTGCCATATCCAGAAAGTCTCCCATATCTGAAAAAAAACCATTGGGTCTTACTATGCAGTATTCCATCCCAGAAGCTTTCAATAGATCAACAAAACGCTCTTTGGCTTCTGTAATCTTGACATTCTTCATCTGATCCCCATGAAGAACGGAGACATAAATAAACTTTCTAGCTCCATGCTTTTTAGCAAAATCAAGCAAATTGGCATTCGCCTGAAAATCTACATCCATGTAGGAAAGTCCATCTTTCTGCCTGGTGATCCCCACAGTAGAAATCACAGTATCTATTGGCTCCTCAAAATCTGGAAATGTAGAAGGATCCGTCACCTCCACTTTTACTATTTGTTCAGATTCCAAACCCAAACTTTGAAGCTTCTCTATATTCCTTCCAAGAGCTAGAAAATCAAATTTCTGCCCTTTCAATTCTTTGGCAATATAGCTTCCCAGGTAACCTGTAGCTCCTGCTAAGACAATCTTTCCTTTCATAATTCCCAATCTATTTTTACAGCTTTTTACTCGAATAGTCTTCAGCTGATATTTTATAAAGAAGGGGATTTGGGAGACAATAAAGACCCAATCCCCTATCAAATCCTTAGAAATAAATCTTGTACATCAAGTTAGGTAATAAGCCGAACTGTGTAGTATACCCCACACCATTGGGTTTCGAACTATCATAATATTCAGTTAGTCTCCCCTGGTGATTAGTCACATTTTCCAAATTGATCAGCAATTCGTGGGTGGATTTAACCTTTTGCCACTTATAACTAGCCGACAAGGTAATCTGATATATGTCCTCTATCCCATTTTCATAGGCCTTGGAATAATCGTAGTAATTATCAGTACCCGGATTGACTAATGCATTTCCATTTTCATCCTTGAGCAATGGAATAATCTTTCTTCCCCCTGAGACCAGCACTTTTGCATTCAAGCCCAGTGTTTGGTTCCTCTTCTTTCCACAACCATTAAATTCTTTGCCTCCAATCAAGTTGATTACATAATTCCCATTGAATCGTGTGTTTCTTTTTACTCCATCCAAAGCCGTATAATTAGACTCATAGATGGATGTATTGAACAGAAAATAGTAGTCTTTTGAAAAGAACTTCTGAAGAGTCAGCTCAATGCCATAGTTCTGGCCTTTTCCAGCATTGGTCAATGGGACATATTCAACAGCAACATCATCATTGACCGTGGAGATGTAACTAGAATCTTTGGCCACAGGAAGATTTGACAGAGCCTGATAATACAGCTCGACTTTTGCCACTAAATCAGATTTGAAAAAATGGTTCAGCCCCAGTACATAATGATTTGCTTTCAACAAATCTAGATCTGTATTAGGACTTTCTAATTGTCCATTTTCATTTTCCAACTCCACAAAATAATGGTTGATACTCTCCATCGTACTATGCATTCCAAAAGCCAGATTCAGGGATGATTTTGGAGTCATTTTATAGCTGGCAGCCAATCTAGGTTCCAATGCAGACTTTTGATTGAAGAAAACCTGGGTATGATGCAGACCAGAAACCACAATCAATTTTTCATTGAACTGATGTCTCCAACTGAGGTAGCTTCTCAAACTCCCAATTTGACCATCAAAGTCAATTTGATAGGGGTTTTCATTAGTGACAGTACTGAATTGTTCGTTTTGAACATCAGATAAGGTATAAATACTTCCTACTTGAATTTTATTGGAAGCATCCAGTTTATGATGATAGCTAATTTTCGCACGATAGGTATTTCTCAGCAATTTGCTGAAATAAGGGTTCCTGCTTTCTCCATTCTCTAACACTTCTTGAACATCATCCTCTGATCCATCAGCAGTAAAAGAAAGCTTTGTCTCCAGATAAGCCTTGGAATTAAGACTAATCCCATGACTCAATCCAACAGTTGCCATATAGGATATTTTGTCAAAATCCTGCACCACATCCTCTTTCATCTCAGAATTCCCAGGAGTATTTGCATCTTCCGGTTGGACATCTTTGATTGAAAACTGGCTATACCCACCTAAACCATGTAAAGTAAACAATCCTGATTTTTGAGTTGGAATTCTCAAATTAAAAGTTGCATCCTGAAATGCAGGATCCCCTTTTACATCAATTAATCCCAATTGATTCAATGCTGAAGCAGTAGAGTACCTATAGTTTGCCAAGTAGGAAGCCCCTTTTCCCAATCCCATCGGACCTTCTACAGTCAGATCAGTCCCTAGCAAGCCAATTCCCAAGATCTTTTCATGCTTTTCATTGTTACCTGATCTCAAGCGGATGTCATAAACGCCAGAAAGCGCATCTCCAAACTCAGGATTAAAAGCACCTGTATGAAAATCCGAAGTAGCCAACAAATTACTATTGAGCATGCTCGTAGATCCATTCAAAGCCACCTGATCTGTAAAGTGATTGGGATTTTTAATCGGCATTCCCTCCAGTCTCCATTGCAGGTATTTCGGAGAGTTACCTCTGATTATAAGATCATTTCCTCCTGTTCCGGAATTGGTCACTCCTGCATAATTCACTGCTATCAGAGCAGGATCATTGAATCCAGTTGCCAAACGGTTCATTTCCTCCATTGTAATCGAGCGTGAACTGACCAAGGACATTTCATTTAATGCTTCTCCCTGATCATCCAAAGCATTAACCACAAATTCATCTAGTGATTCTGTAGACTCTGCCATTTCAAGATTAAGAATCACTTCTTTCCCTGAATTCACCACCAGATCAGAAATCATTTTACTTTCGTATCCGATATAGCTTATGATGAGGGAAGTCCGACCAACAGGAACTCCTGTCAGTCGAAAATCTCCATTCAAATCTGTGGTTTGTCCCATAAGTGGATCGCTTTCAACTACCACTACCGTGGCTCCGATTAAGGGAAGCCTAGTATCTTGATCTACTATCCTCCCTCTTATAATTTGAGTCAAATTTTGGCTTTGTCCAAAGCTGATTGTGGCAGCTGAAAGAAATAGCAGTCCAATACCCAAAAGGTATCCTAGTAAAGTTTTCATAGGATTAGGAATCTGTTCTTTTAAAAATGAAATGGCTTAAAATAAGGTGATCCCAACACCCAATGTAAAATTGGTTCCTTCCAATCTTGCACCTTCATCCAGATCAACATGCCCCATAAACACTCTACTTTGAATGTCCAAAGCCCATTTGGATCTTTGCAAGACCTCATATCCAGTCGACACCATCACCCCTCTACCCCAATTGGTTTTGCGGGAATCCCCATTTTTATACAATACCTTGGTATCCAAAGCAGCTCCATATCCACCGCCAATCCACCATTTTGGACTAGCCCAGTATTGAATCGTGGGGATAATTCCTTCAAAGCTGCGGTCTTTTCCATCTTGCTGATAGATTTGACCAATTGAATTCAAGTAAATAGCTGTTCTCTGATTCAGAAACCAACCCATTTTCAAATTGGGAAGAGAAATATCCCCCTGAGTGGATTTTTCATCCATTCCTTCGGTAAAATGAAGGACTCCAATACCTGCTGAAGCCCCAATTGTAAACCCTTTTCTAATAGGTTTGTCAGATCCTATGGACTGATCTTGTGCTTGAAGATTCATTGTAAACAATAGACCTACGATAAAAATTAAGATGTACTTTTTCATGATTTTATTCTTTTAGTGTTTTGTGTTTTTATTAAAATTTGATGAAGCAAAATTGTGTGCTAGAAGACCTGCAATCGTCTTGATTTATGATTCCGGACTTTTTGATGAAATCCCGGACATTTCCTCACTTACTCTTTTTTTAATCCTCTTTGGAGGAGTTCAATAGAAATTTGACGAGGCTAGCTCCTCCTCCTACTGCCATTCCTGTACTGATCCAGAAAGTGATCTGATTATTAAAATCCACTTTCATCAAGCCAAGTGCTGCCATTCCAATAGCTATACCCAGCGCCACTCCGGCAGCAGTTCCTATTCCTACTCCTATGGCTGTTCCCAAAACCAATCCTTTGTTTTTCATTGTCTTTTATTTTGTCTTTTAGAAGATGATGGGTCAAAATTGGGAAATGGTGAATGGCTGATCGCTTGGATTTATAATCCCGGACTTTTTGATGAAATCCCGGACTTTCAGTAGTGTAAGCCCCATGTTTTAAGTGAAAGACATAGACAAAAAAAGAGGCTAGAAAAGGAATTAATTCCCTTTCTAGCCTCTGTTAAATTCTCCTGCAAAAAGATCAGTTAGGATCTAGCTCATCCAAATTATTTCCTGTCAAAGCCTGGACATTTCTGGTAATTTTCTCAATTGGCCAATTCCACCATTGGATATTTAGAAGCTTTTGAATCTTTTCATCGGAAAATCTTTTCGAAATTTCCCTGGCAGGATTTCCTCCAACAATTGTATAAGGAGCTACATCCTTGGTAACAGTGGAATTGCTGGCAATGATTGCACCATCTCCAATATTCACTCCTGGCATGATAGTCGCTCCATAGCCTATCCATACATCATTTCCTATCACCGTATCTCCCTTTTGAGGATAGGACTTCCCCTTCATGGCTTGCTCCCAGCCATTTCCAAATACAGCAAAAGGATAGGAAGAAATGGAATGGGTAAGGTGATTTGCACCATTCATAATAAAAGTAGCTCCTGAGGCTATCATACAGAATTTGCCAATAATCAATTTGTCGCCAACAAAATCGAAAAGGTATTTGACATTCTTTTCAAAATTATGGGCATCCTCGAAGTCATCATAATAGGTATAGTCTCCAATGATAATTTGAGGGTTTTTGACCATATTTTTCAAAAAACAAAGTCGCTCATACCCTTCTAATGGGAAAAGCTGGTTTTTATCTGGTCCGTTCATAAAGCTTTGATTTTTCTTTTCACAAAGCTGAAAAATAGCTAATCCTTAAACGCCCGAGATTATGATTTAGGACTTTTGAAATGGATTTTGCGTTCGATATTTCGGACAAAAAATACAGATGCCGACATCACAGCTACGATCAGCAGGCCCAAATAGGGATAATATAGAATTTCACCCTCTACACTTTTAAACAAAATTAATCCTGCCACCACTGCTGCCAATCCACCTGCTAATTGCTGGATAGAGGAATCCAAAGCCATAAATGCTCCACGCTCATTTTCTTTGGGAACAGCTGTTGCCAAGGAAACAGAAGAAACCATTCGCGCATTCACTCCTATAAATAAAAGGATATGGAGTAAGATGATCATCGACATAGAAAACTCTGAGAATTGGGTATAGACTAGAACAGCCAAAACAGTGAGCATTGTACCCAATAAGAATACTTTAAATTTCCCAATAGAATCCGCTAGTTTGCCCAGTAGTGGAGCTGAAATCAAACTGGTGATACCAATTGTTCCATAAATAAATGGCAATTGATCATCTGGGAGTCCCAGGTTATTGGCAAGGTATGCCGCATTGAAAGTAGTAAAAGTCACGTCTCCTCCAACAATAAGAATATTGGCTACAAAGACTTGCCAATAGCCATTGTTTTGAAGTGCTCCTAGAATATGCTTCCAAGGTGGATTTAAATCTATGGAATCAGAAACTCTTGGATTTGGTATTCCCAATAGAACCAAAACCAAGGCTAAAATCCCCAAACCTAAAATCAACCAATAAGCCGATTGCCAAGAGAAAACTGCAGCCAAATACATGGATAGGGGAAGTCCTAAAACCAAACTCGTTGCAAAAGCCATTTGAAGCCAACCCATCGCTCTTCCTCTTTGCTCCAGGCTGAAAGTATCCGCCACCATCGCATAACAAATGGAAGCAATCACTCCACCGAAAGCACCTGTGATTAGGCGAGCTCCCAACAAAAATTCGAAGGAGGAAGCCTGAGTACAGAACACCAAGGCAATCAAAAATCCACTGTAAAAGAATACCAAGAAAGGCTTCCTTGGAAATCGGTCTGCATATCCTGAAGATAAAAAAGCAGAAATCCCGGCACTGATGGCATAGGCCGAAGCAACCCACCCAAATTCCTCAGTACTCAATTGTAGCTCTTCCAATAAGGTGGCACTTAATGCTGGTAAAAGCATGTAATCCAAAACCACTGTGAATAACAAGCTTGCCAACCCTAGAATGGTGAAAACCTGACTCGAAGAAAAAGCCTTTTGCTGAGCCATATCGGATTAGCTTCTATGGGCTTTCACCCATGCTTTTGGAGTCAATCCAGTGGATTTTTTGAAAAAATCATTGAAAACGGATTTGGAGGTAAATCCACTTTCATAAGCCAATCCCAATAAGGTCAAATGGGCATTCGCTTTGTCCAAGACAATTCTCTTGAAAACCGCTAAGCGATGAGAATTGATGTAATCGTTAAAATTATGTCCCATTTTCATATTGATGAGCCAGGACAGTTTATTAGGATGAAGGTTGATCAGTTCGGCTAATGTTCGAAGAGTCAAATTCGTATCAGTCACCACATCATCCAATTCCATTTTCGCCTTCAATTCAGATAAGTAAAATTCTACTTCCTCCTCACTGAGCTGACTACTTTGTGAGATCACCAATTGTTGATTAGATGGATTCTGCCTGTGGGCTTTATGATGCCCGAAGTTCATTCTCTCAAATATCTTCTGAAAACCGTCCTCCTCTCTGATATTATCCCAAACCCACCAATAGCGAAGGCTAACCATCATGCTGGACCTTTCCTCAAAGCCTTTTTGAAGACATGCAATTGCCTCATCTGGCATGTGCATCAAGCTATAAATCGCCGCTGGATCACAGGGATCTATGTAGTTTGAATTCTGTAGTTCCTCTAAAACCCCTTCTGTTTTCCCACTTAAAACCAAGACTACCAATCTATCCAACTTGACCAGGCCCTCTCCTTTGGTAATCTCCATGGCTTGATCAATGATCTTCATGGCTTCTTCATATCTCCCCAAATAACCGAGAACTAATCCTTTCCAGCGAAGCGCTTCGCTAAAGTCAGCATCAATTCTTAGACTTTCCTCAAAAGCTAAAAGTGCATCTTCAAAGCGACCAGATAAATAATTGCACAAACCCAACCACCAATGACTGATCACATGGAGCGGATCTTTCGCGCGGTTTTCCTTTGCAATCTGAATCGCCAGATCATAATCTTTCTGGATAAAAATGTAATAATTGGTAATGAAGTCAATCTCATTGGACAATCCATAAGCAATCGCATTATTGTAGGATTGGATGGCTGCATCCCAATCCCAATCATGGAAAAGATGAACGTAGGCCATCACCTTATGGGCACGCATATCGCGACTATTGATCTGAAGCGCTTTTTGGGCATATTCACGAGCATGCTTGAAGCCTTCTTTGGCAGAAATCAAGTTAAAACCAGCATAATGCAGGTAGGTTTCTCCGATAAATGCATAGGCTTCAGTAAAATTTGGATCCAATTCAGTAGCCAATTGAAAAAATTGTAAGGCCTCTTTTACGTCCTTAAAATCCTTCCTTTTGAAATGAAAGCTTCCTTTTAGAAAGGCATCATAAGCTTCATGGCTGTTAGTTTTTGAAGAAACCAAATGATCTTCGATTTCCATGTGGCCAAAATTTTCCCTGATCCTATCAGCCACCAACAAACTTATTTCATCTTGGAGTTCAAAAATATCCTGAAGCGTACGATCGAAAGTCTCTGACCAAATATGGAAGCCATTGTCTGTTCGGATCAGCTGAATAGCAATTCGAACCCGACTACCTGCTTTTCGGATGCTCCCTTCGATGACCGATGCAACTCCGAGTTTATTACCTATGATTCTAACATCCTCTTTTTTCCCTTTAAACATAAAAGAAGAAGTTCGAGCGATTACTTTTAAGTTCTGAATTTTACTCAAAGCATTGATAATTTCCTCAGCCATACCATCTGAGAAATATTCATTTTCAGGGTCAGAGCTAAGATTATCAAAAGGTAGTACCGCTATGGATCGTTGGTTTACCAAGAAAGCTTACAAAAATTAAATTTGGAGACTAAAGAAAGGATTTGAAACCGGGCAAAAATACCATTTCTTCTCAAATTGACTAAAAAACAACCAGATATAAGTCAATCCTTCTTTCTAAATCTATTTCTCCAACTCTATGACCTATATCTCGCCTGGGATTTAATGACTACCCTTCCGATGGTCAGGCTCAGGCTTTGGTTAGGATTGGGCTTGAAAATATTTTGTATGAATATCCGCTTTTGCACCTTTGGCCAAATTCCCTTGGTTTATCAGTCAGGGATGACGAATTACCGATTTTGCAAGACTTACTTCAAAGCTACTTTTTAGTCAATTCCTCAGGAAACTGGCTAGATTTCGAACAATCAGAATATTTTA
>NZ_JAPPSQ010000037.1 GCF_026652115.1 Algoriphagus sp. PAP.12
TAATCCTGCAACTTGATAGCTGAATACAGGATCTGCATCACCGTATACTTTGCTTTGACCTGCATCGGCTGTAATATCCAAAATTGCTTTGGTGATCTCAAAATCTGCCGAAGTGAAGTTGATTGCATAATTTGGACCTGCATTTAGTGTGCCTATAGTAATCGCATAGGTTCCCACATCTTCCCCGGCTGCTCTTCCAAGCGATCCGGTTAAGATTGTTTCATCATCCATACCTTCAAAACCAGTAGCAGTAAAAGTGAATGAAGGATCTGGATCACCATACACTTTAGATTGTCCGGCATCTGCAACTATATTCAAGACTTTAGGAACCACTACCACAGTAACTGCCACATTCACTTGGGCATCATTACCATTGACATCTGTTACTGTATAAGTGATGTTATTCAGCCCCTCATCATTTCTATCAAAAGTAGTTTTGCTTAATACCTGAGAAAGAATACTACAATTATCATAGGACCCTTCATCAACCATTCCTACAGTTAAATCGACTGTTCCAAATGCTTCAACATTCAAAGTAATGGATGGTTTAGCCAAAATTGTGGGATTTATGACATCCTGAACAAATACTTTACTAACAGCAAAATCTGAATTTCCTGCTTCATCGGTAGCAGTTATGGTGACAGGGTTATTTCCAACATTGGAACAATCAAAGATTGCTTTATCCAGACTTAACACAATATTACCTGGTGCTGAATAATCATCTGAAATTGCGACTGCTAAAAAGTCAGATGGTGATAAACTTGGAGTCATTCCATTGTTATCTAATTGAACTCCAATGCCTCCAATTACAATTGGTACTGGAGCTTGATTATCAAAGGTTACTGATAAACCAGTTGATGGTGGACTGTCATTGTTGGCAAGATCTGTAGCTTTTGCAGTGATAGAGTGAATTCCTGTAGAAACATTAACAACAGCTGTAAAGCTCCAATTACCAGATCCATCAACCACCGTTGTACCCAATACACCATCTAGATCACTTATAACTGTGACTGTGCTATTTGCAAGGGCTGTGCCTGTGAAAGTCGGAGTTAAATCATTGGTAATATTATCCGAATCACTGATTCCTGAATCACTGCTTGCAGCTAAATCTGGAGTGCTTGGAGCATCTACATCATCATTCAAAATAGTGACGACAGCCCCATCTGTAATATCAATCGATCCAGGGGAAACAATAGAAGGTACCAGACCACTCATGGATATCAGTACTGTTTCATTCGCTTCAACAAGTGCATCTGAAGTAGGAGTCAATGTAAATGCTTGAGTTTCACCAGCTGTTCCAGCAAAGATTAGACTGGTCAAAACAGAAGTATAATCAACGCCAGCTATGGCAGTTCCATCCAATGAACTGACATTCACAGTAAATCCACCTACAACTGCATTATCCAGGCTTGCGGTAATAGTAATTGCTCCATCATCTTCATTTCCGCTTACATCGGCAATGGTCACAATGGCAAAATCATCATTTATTATCGTTAAGGTCGCAGCATCTATGATGTCTACATTTAATGTTGTACCTGCAAGGTTACTCATAGAAATGGACACCGTCTCGTCTAACTCCACTTTGGAATCAGCACCTAGTGTAATGTTAAAAGTCTTCGACTCTCCTGCCGTACCAGCAAAAGCAAGTGTCTGAGATATCACAGCTATATAATCTGCATCTGCGGTAGTGGCTGTTCCATCAGCAGTGCTTACATCCACATCAAATCCTCCATCTACTGCATTATCTAAAATAACTGTAATAACTGCTGTCCCACTATTTTCATCAACAGCTACATCTTCAATAGTGACTGTGGCTTGATCATCGTTGGTAATTGTACCAATACCGGTATCATCTGAGAGGATAACATTTGTACCTGTCGGGTTGGAAAGTGTGAGCGTTAGAGTCTCATCAAGTTCTACAGTCTCATCCCCCACAATACTTATATCAACCGCCTTACTGGTTTCACCTTCTGCAAAATTTAGGGTACCTGAAGCAGCTGAATAATCTGATCCAGCTTTAGCTGTGCCATCAGAAGTAGCATAATCAACTGTGGCTCCTCCTGCAGGAGCTGGATTATCTAAACTTACAGTAAATGTGAGGGTGGTACTTCCCGAATTTCCTTCTGCCACAGATGGATCATCCACCGAAACAAGTACCTCAGGGTCTTCGGTACTCAATGCAATTCCCCAAACTGTGCCTGAGGAAGCTGATGGTATTATTTCCGCATCACTAGTTCCGTCCAAATTTGCTATTCGGATTCCTGATCCTCCATAATATACTTTACCTGCTTCCAAATCAAGATCCAAACCTTGTGGTGTTCCAGTTGTAGATAGACTTTCAATATTTGATCCATTTAAATCGGCTCTTCTTAATTGAGAACGATCCGTAAAATACATTTTACTATTTAAGGCATCAACATGCACAGCCCAAGGTTGATTTAACCCACTAATCACATCTTCTATATTCGATCCATCTAAATTTGATCTTGAAAACACATCACTATTATACTTACCCCAATATAATTTACCGTTGAAATTGTCAACAAACACCCCAGAAGGATTATTAGATGTTGTAAGTACATCTTCCACATTGGTCCCATCTAAATTGGCTCTTCTTATTTTATCCAAATAAAATTGCGACCAGTATATTTTGTTATTGGCAAGATCTAATGCAATTCCAGAAGCTTGTGCTCCAGAAATTATAGTTTCTACATTGGATCCATCTAGGTCTGCTTTGAATATATTACCACCATTTAAATGGAAATATATTTTTTGATTAATGTTATCAATATGAACCCCTGTATAGCTTCCAGTTAGCACTGTTTGAATATCAGACCCATCTAATTTGGCAGATTGAATGCTAGAATTATTCGCCCAATAGATTCTACTAGCCTTTTTGTAATCATCATTAAAGATTAATCCCGTTCCCGTAGCATCCTCAAGGACGACTCCCGTCCCAGTAGGGTTAGAAAGGGTTAAAGTAAATGTTTCACTTCCTTCTAGTTCAGTATCTCCGTTGATAGAAACATCAATCGTCTTACTGGTTTCTCCAACAGCAAAATTAAGTGTGCCAGAGGCAGCTATGTAATCCGTTCCTGCAGTAGCTGTTCCACCAGAAGTAGCAAAATCAACAGTTACTCCGCCTGCTGGAGCTGGATTATCTAATGACACTGTAAACTGTAAAGTTGAGGTACCAGCATCTCCTTCTGCTACCGAGACATCATTGGTAGAAATCGAGATCAGTGGATCTACATCAATATTGATGGATCCAAAATCCGCAAATCCTCCCCCTGTACCAGTATTCCCAAAGTCACTCGCAGTTAAAGAAATGGTAAAAGCATTATTCCCTACTAAACCTGGCCCAACAATCAATTTCAAATTGTTAGGATTATTTAAGTATGTCTCTATATCCTGAGCTGTACCAATTAAAACAAGTCCTTCTGGCAATCTTTGAGTAATCACGCCGCCACTGCTACCTTCAGAAGAAATTACCCCACTCATCGTTAGATCTTTTAATGTTAAACTAACTTGAGCTGAACCCGCATCTACATCTCCGAAAGTAGCCGCAGAAAGATCTATATTACTTTGAACTCCCGCAATAACAGAAATATCTGTAGGCAAGCCGATAAAAAATGGTGGATCATTAACTGCCTCAATATTTATGGATACTGTCCCAAGGAGCACATCAGTTCCCCCGCCTGTTCCTGTGTTTCCATTGTCATTGGCATACAATGAAATCTGGTCAGCTCCTACTCCATTTATATTTTCCTCCGGGAAATAATGTACAAACAAACTTCCATTCAATATACCTTCAAAAAACTTAGTAGGGGTTCCTTCCAGCGTTAGGCGATTGGTTCCATCTCCAGAGACTGATATACCCAATGGGATCAGCGTACCCTCAAAATGCCCTGCTGTTGCCTCAAAAATGATGGTTCTAGTTCCTCCAAGAGTCGCATCAATATCAATGATATTTGCTATTTGAAGAGGAGTGGCAACTTCTAAAGTCCCATCTTCCTGCATCGTTAAGGAAATCGGAAATCCTGTTAAAGTCGGATCATCATTAATTGCTTCAATATCAAAAGTCACCGAAGCAGTATTGGAATCGACAGATCCATCATTCGATACAAATGAAATAGAACCGGTGCCTGCGCCATTTAAGTTCAAATCAGAAACAAAAGTTGCTGCATCTAAGGCGGCATTGATATCTGTTAATGTACCGGAAGCTGTAAAGCTAGCAGAGCCATTACCGGATCCTCCAAAAGTAATTCCTGTTGTGCCCAAAGTCACTGTACCACCTGTTACAGTAAAGGTTAAGGTTTGATCATCTCCATCAATGTCTGCTACCTGAATGTCATCAGGGATATCATAAATAACATCTTCTTGCACTCCAGAAATAGTCGGAGGAGTGACTACGGGTGCATTGTTAATTTTTTTCAGCACGTTATCAGTTGCTGGTAATCCCTCATTATTCGATGCATCCGTCAAGTTAACGGATAGTGTAATTGTTCCTATCCCAAGACCACTTAAATCAATCCCGGTAATTTGGTCTGTTGTTGTCAAAATAGTACCTGAACCAGTTACTGGGGTACCACCTCCAGAACTTGTAAAAGTATACTCATAGGTAGTTCCTATTTCGGCTCCGGCAAAAGTAAAGCTTACTGCGTCATCATTATCCTGGGTGATTGGATCTTGATCTATGTTGACTGTATAACCACTTGGAGCTATATCATCTGCACAAAATTCGAAATTATCGATATTGATATATTGAAATGAACCTCCGATTGAAATCTCGATTTCATCAACTGATTTTACAGAGTTATCTGTTCCACCTTCTGTTTTTAAATCAAAAATATAATACCCACTATTTGAGCTAAAATCCGTAGGAAATCCAGAAGCTTTAGTAACCGAATAGACTTGAGACCCGCCATTTTTCCCTACTACTGTGATACTTCCATCATCAGTTGGTGTGGTTCCATTAGGATTTGATGAAAGATAAACTGCAAACTTTTTGAAATTGAACTCAACTCCTGAACTTATGCTATAAGTTCCTGAACCTGTATTGATCAATACGTTACTGGAACCATTGATACCAATTGGAGGAGTCTCTGTATGAACTTCCATATTCCCTGTGATCGAGAATGTAAATCCACCATAGGAGAATGAGCTACTACCATCCGTCTCATCCTCAAAGTCCTCCACCAGACATGGACTTACATTATGAATTTGGCCGGAAGTAAACGCAGCAGTTCCTGTAACATTTGTATCGCTTTTAATGTCAGTTCCTGCCAATAAATCCAACCGAATAGTACCTTCTCCAGAAATCCCATTTACAGTAACTGTTACACTAGTCCCTGTGCCACTTGAAACAGCGCTTATAGTCCCAGTAGCAGTTCCGGTGGTGGTCAATGTAAAATCGTCTATACTAATGTTGGAGGCATTTTTCGAAAAATCTACCTGATAAGTCACAGAAGTCGCGGTGCTTAAAGGAGATCCTACAAGGTTAATTCCTGTCACTTCAGCAGGATCAGAATCTCCTACAGTAAATGGATCATCATAAGTAATTTCATCCATGATCACATAAAAATCGGCAGCTTCTAAATAGACATAATCAACATCATAGAAATCTGGATTAGAAGAAAATGACTTCAAACCGACTGAATTACTATTGAAATCAATATCCACTGTACTTCCGACCTGTGAGCCACCTTTGAAGGCTTTAATTGTTCCAGATGTAGAACCTAATCCCCGTTCCTGTATCCATAGACTCAAAAACTGAAAGGGAGAATTATCTGCTTTGGAAATTTTCCATGCCACAATCCCAAATTCTATAAAGTTGGCATCATCCAAACCTGGAGTACCATCTTTACCTTCATTAGAATCCACCCCAATACAGTTGGTACATACACCATCTGGCCCTAAAATGACCTCGAATTTCAAATCGCCCTCAACGTGACTTAATCCAGGAAAAGTCTCATTTACTGTATAGGAATTAAAATCAATGGTAGTCTGTGAAAACGAAGGGAAAATAGAGATTAGAAAAAAGATAAAAATCCCTACAAAATATTTAGTAAGTCGTTCCATGGGCTTATTTATTTCAAGAGGATCGATTTTCCTCAATCAAATTTTTCAAATTCAAATAAACGGGGCTTCACCCATCATTAATTTCTAGAAGGGTAGATCCCTACTAAAGCAATGATATAATTGATAGCCATATACGGAGGCCTATTCTCGTGAGAAAGACTCCCTCCTGTTGCAGAAATAGAAGCCGGGTTCATTGGACCAATTCCTGAAGCATCCGGAGTAAAAGATTCTCCATCCACAGTATTACCACGCTCAATTGTTACTTGATGCTTTGCTATTAAATTCCCTGTTGGAGTAGCTGAAGTACCCGCATTTGGGCTTGCATTTAGATTATGAGTATGATTTGGGATCTGAGTGGTATTCAATGTCACATTCTCTGCCCCTCCTCTTTGTCCCAATCTATAATCTGACAATCCTGGACCATTCCGTGGTCCAATTGGAGCTCTACCTCTCAAGTCTGGAAGTGCAAAAGTCGTTCTGCCATCACCTCCATAGGTGGTTCCTAAGATGGAAAATAAAGCATCGTTATGAGAAATTGGCAATAATTGACCATCACAAAACGCCCAACCTCGTGGTGCGAAATTCCCGCCAAACATTATTATTTGGCCTAAAAGTGGTTCCATAATAAAAATTGTTTATGTAAATATTAATTACGTTAAACTTGAATATTCAATCTGATTATCTTCAATCATTCTAGCTACCAAATCCTTTTTGATAAACAGGCAAGTAGACGGAAGCTTGCTGAAATTGATCTTTATGGGATATTCCACGACATAATCAAATCAGGCCGATTAGAAAGAGGACATAAAATTTTAATCACTAATAAAACTTGCTATAGCCGACTCCTTAATTTCAATACTGGAACTATTTTCATCCTTATTGGCATTAATACTCAACAAGATTTGC
Organism: Algoriphagus sp. PAP.12; assembly: GCF_026652115.1. GTDB lineage: Bacteria > Bacteroidota > Bacteroidia > Cytophagales > Cyclobacteriaceae > Algoriphagus. The sequence goes on from NZ_JAPPSQ010000037.1 coordinate 6,988, forward strand.
CTTCCATTCTTATTAGAGTAAGCAAATAGATTATTGACCTTTCTATAAGTACTTTCCGCAAAGAAGAAATCAATCTCTCCGCTGATTGCTATTACTTCTTTAAAATTAAATCCTGAATCACCACCTTCTTGACTATTTAAGAGACAAAAAACCTGACTGCAATTGAAGTCCTTTTTTAAATTAATAGCCTTAGCATCAAGACTTTCCAAAATCTCTTCCAACGTACCTTGTTGACTTTCAAGATCCACTCCTAAAACCCCTATTTTCTGCCCCATTCTCTTTATAATCAAATATTCATTGACAAATTCGGGACGGTCTTTAATTAGAGTATTTACCCAAGGGGTATTTTTATCAATTTTCAATTCCTTTGATAAAATCTCGGTAAACAGCACACCATCCAACTTGACTTTCGTTGAAGTGCGAGAACTCGTGGGATTAGTTGTGAAAACAATCGGTGAACCGAGTTTTTCAATCTTTTTAACAACCCCTTCCTCTTGAAAGGTATTTGCTCCAAAGTGAAGTATATAATCTGACCGGTTGTCATTCGCTAATAAATTAGCACTCCAACCGATCTCTGGAAGTGCGAGGACTCCTAGTCCAAGTCCAATTTTTTCTAAAAATGATCTCCTATGAATGCTCATTCTTTTAAAAATAATCTAATTCAGATTGATAAATTCAGTAAAAAAAACCTTAAAACCCAATTTTATTCTTTTAAATATTACAATTAAAGAATTAAATTTTAAAACTAAAATGCTTTCTATATTATTAAAAAAACAAGGAGTAATATGATAAAACATTTTTAATTAAAAAATATAGCATTTTACTCGAATTTCTCATAAACCCTTACGCCTAAAGCGGCTAGTTTTTGGCCAGAAAGGACAGTTCCTTCCAGCTGTAGTATATTAATTCTCAAATGTTTATTATCACCACAAATCACAAAAATTCCATATTGCGGATCAGAATACACAACCGATCCAGGGGCAAAAATCCCATTAATATTTGCTTCAGCAGGACTGACTTCCAAAATTCGAATGGGACTTCCTCTAAAACTTGAAATTGCTCCTCCATATGCAGGGTTTGAAGCATTGATCAACGCTTCTATTTCATCCGCTGATTGTTTTTTCCAATCTATGGTTAGATCAATATCAGAGGGTCTTTTCAAAGGAGTAAAATTCACCTCTAAAATCTCGGGCACATTACCCTCAAATGTTCGTAACAAGTTGTCAAGTTTTTGACTTGATAATAGAGAGGCTCGAGAGCCTAGTAGACCAAAAGGTTCCCCTGGAAAAATCGGCAACTCTTCTTCCAATAGTAATTCACCAGCATCCCAGTCTTCATTGATTATATGAAATGAAATACTTAGAGATTTTTCCATGTTTTTTATTGTCCAAAATAATGGGGCTGGGCCGGCATACTTTGGCAACTTCCCAAAATGAACATTGAGAACACCTTTTGAAATCTTGGCATAGATTTCTTTAGGTATCTTAGAAGAAAAACCAAAACTTATTCCTAAGTCTGAATTTGCTAACTCATCATCATTTAAAGAAGATTTAACATCCTCCCATGACAATGCCTTGATGTTTCTTTTTTCCAAAAAGCTTAATAAAAAAGGATTCGATCTCTCCCCTTTTAGAAAAGTTACAACCCCCAGAATTTCATGTGATTTTGCCAATTCTGATATTGAAGGAATACTCCAATTGCTTTGGCTAAAAAATAAAAGCTTCATATAATTTTAAGAATCTGTTTGCATGAAATATCCAATGTAGTTTTATAATTTAACCTTACAAAACATTTTTAAGCCTATAAAACACCCCCAAATAAATGACACTAACACAACACATTTTAGATTTTCTCAAACAAATCAACATCCCCGTTAAGGAAACCAAACTTGATCAACCCACTTTTTTACCTGGGATTTTAATAGAAAGAGGCACACTTATTTTAGATCCTGAAAAATTGAAATATCCTGGAGACTTAATCCATGAAGCAGGCCACATTGCCCTAATGAATAATGAGGAGAAAAAGATCATTGCAGGTGATGTGAGTCAACACCGGACTCCCGGGCAAGATGATGAAATGGCAGTCCTAGCTTGGACATTTGCAGCCTCCAAGCATTTGGGGCTTCCTCTAGATATAATTTTCCATGAGGATGGTTACAAAGGCGCCTCTCCTATGTTAATAGATCAATTCGAAACTGGAAATTATATTGGGCTCCCACTTTTGGTTTGGATGGACCTTTGTGACTATGAGTCTTTTCCAAAAATGAAAAAATGGGTCAGAGATTAGTTTCTCCATGCTTATTGATTGTATCCCAAAGCCAACTGTTTAACACCATATCAATCACCAGATGAACCCTCTCTTCTTCACTTTGATTTAAAACCCGATGTGGGTTGGAAAGCTTCAAATACCAACATTCTCCGGAATTCATGTGAACCTTTTTTCCATTTAAGAAAAATAACACTTTTGAGTTAGTTAAAATTGGGATATGAATTCGAACTTCTTTCTCGTCCAAGTCAAAATCTCTATGCTCCTTTATTTCCGAATTTGGCCCCAACCTCATCAATCTCGCCGAGCGCAATTGGGTTTGAAATGACCCCAAAACCTCTTTGAGATAGGAACTCTTTTCAAGAAATGGTGTAGAAATAAATTCATGATCCCCAGGAATCGCCGAAGCCATTAAAATAGGATGTTCTCTTCCCTTTGGCGCAGTGAGAGGAAGAACTGACCAATCCCCTTCATAATTGTGTTTTACAAAATGACCTACCCAATATTCACTTTCTAAAGCCTTCAACTCCGTTTTTAACTTTTCGGGGTCAAAATTAAAAGGAAGCCTTACCGAATCAGGTAAAGCATTATTTCCGTTTTCCATGATTTCATGATTTTGTTCTTACACGAACATTTTTGATCGAAAAACAGCCTATCTCCAACACAAAAACATCGTAAAAAAACCCAATTTCAAACTTTTATTTTGGCATGCGATTAGACAAAACATTTGAATAAACAAATTGACTATGAGCTACATCGCTATACCTATTCCCCAAGAGGGCGGTAAACAAGACATCCAAATAGATGTGACCGTCAATAATCAAAAACAATCCTTGCATTACAAAGTAGAATTGTTCTATTGGGATGAATGCCAAAATCCTCATGGACATCGTGCTGATTGTATTTCAGAATTATTAGCCAAGCACGATCCAAGTTGGACAGTCTATTATATAGGAGCTCCGACGGACGATTTTGTCCCTATTACGTTTATTCAAAAGAAAATCAGTCCTTCCCTCCACTCCCTTTAAACTGGTCCTCTTTGTAAGCAAACAGCACATTGAATGTCGTCAATGAGCCATAACATCTAGTGATATATTGCTGCAAATGAACACGGTCTTCATCATCCAGTTTTGAATGATTGTTGATATTCTGCTCCAAGACCCTAAGCTTCTCCCTTACCATGACTACTTTATGAAAAAAAGTATCCATAGGGATCTCTTTGCTTTGAAGACCTTCGTCACCAGGGTTTAAAACAACAGATCCTCCAATCCACTTTCCACCAAGAGGAATAATTGGAGCTCTTTCGGAAGTTTGAATCAAGGCGTCTTTGATTGCTTTTTCCACATCCTTTTGAGTCAAAATCGGGAAATCAGGTTTTTTCGCCTCTTCAATTTCAAAACCATCATAGTCTCTTCCAAGAGTTTTTATTTCCTCAGAATCATAGAAATAAAGCTTATAATATTTTTCATCCACAGACAAAATCATCCCCACTCCAAACTTGGGATGTCTTAACTTGCTTCCAGGCGCCAAATCACTTGCTGACATATTTTAAAGAGTTTATTGGTAAAAGGTATAAATAAATAAAACCTGATCATTTTTCTCATGGAATCTGTAACATTCTTTTTCTTTAGGCATCAATCAAATAGACTTTAACCGAAAACCCATGAATCCAACTATCAAGAAAACCATCATCCAAGGCACAGCAATATTCTTGGGGTTTACTTTTTTTGGAGCAGGCATGGCCAAGCTTTATTTTGAGCACCAATACTTTGGATGGATTGGTCCGACTTGGTTGATCGAAAGGCTAGAGGAATATCAGTTGGGTTTTTACGGTCAATTCATTGCAGTTTCACAAATTTTCATCGGTTACCTTCTTTTTACCACCCGATATAAACTTATCGGAAGTATCATGATGATCCCATTAATCGGAAACACTCTAATGGTCACAATCTCTATGCAATGGAAAGGAACACCCTTTATCTTGTCCTTTCTTTTAGGATTGAACCTTCTGATTTTATGGCACTATAGAGACTTTTTCAAACCTCTTTTAAATGAATCCTTTGAAGGAAATTTTAAAAGAATCGTAAATAAAAAAACCAACCTGGGTCATCTCGTTTGGCTTTGCGGACTTGTCCTACAATATATATCAATCGCAATTTCTTACCATCAAATTTATTTGGCGATGGGGGTATCCTTTTTGGGACTCCTATTGTCGATTTTTAGCTTTAGGGTTGATAAAAACCAACTCAAAATGAAGTAAATTTCATGAATTACTAAATTTCAAAATCATGAAAATTTTTCCTTATCTCAATTTCGACGGTCAAGCTGAAGAAGCCTTTATTTTCTATCAATCCATATTCGGAGGTGAGTTCGAAGGTGGTATTAACTACTTCAAAGACATCCAAGGAATGGAAATCCCCGAAGATGAACAAGGCCGGGTGATGCATGTAAGCCTACGAATCAATCCACATTATAAAATCATGGCAAGTGATAACATGCCAAGCTTAGGACATAAATTGATTGTTGGCAATAACAATTATGTCTCAATTGATGCAGATACTAAAGAGCAAGGCCATGAGTTCTTCGAAAGACTTTCTGAAGATGGAGTTGTGGAAATGGAATACCAAAAAACCTTTTGGGGTGCATATTTTGCCAGTTTCAAAGATAAGTTTGGAGTGGGCTGGATGATCAAGTACGATTTGAAAGAAGGAGAATCTTAAACCTCCTTCTTTTATAAAAAAAACAAGTTTCTCACTCTCAGAAACATAGTGAAGCATCTGCTAAACTTTCGATCCAAATCTTGTTTTGAGTAATTTTTGCCGTACCTTTGTCGTCTAGCGGCACGACCAGCTCCTGCTGAATCCCCCAGGTCCGGAAGGAAGCAAGGGTAGGCGGTTGTAGCGGTGCGATGCCGCTTCTTTTTTTGCCTTTTTTCAACTTGGGCTTTTTTTCCAGTTCCGTATCCTGATTTATCTTTTAACTTTGTCTGAAACTAATCATTCTCCAAGGATGATTAACTGTTAGCAATTCAAATCAAAAAACCTATTCAGATGAAATTCTTTATTGACACCGCCAATCTTTCCGAAATTCAGGAGGCTTATGACCTTGGTGTTCTTGATGGTGTTACCACCAACCCTTCCCTCATGGCAAAAGAGGGAATTACCGGAGAAGCAAACGTGAGAGCCCATTACAAGGCTATTTGCGATATCGTAGATGACAAAGTTAGTGCTGAGGTGATTGCCACCGATTTTGAAGGCATGATCAAAGAAGGAAAAGAACTTGCCAAAATCGATGATAAAATCGTGGTAAAAATCCCAATGATCAAGGAGGGTGTCAAAGCAATCAAATACTTCCATAGTGAAGGCATCCGTACCAACTGTACTTTAATCTTCTCTTCAGGTCAAGCATTATTGGCAGCTAAGGCTGGAGCTTCTTACGTTTCTCCATTTATCGGTAGATTAGATGACATCTCTTTTGATGGACTGGAACTGATCGAGCAAATCGTTCATATCTACCAAAATTATGGCTATGCTACTGAGGTGTTGGCAGCTTCCGTAAGACATACCATGCACTTGATCAAATGTGCTGAAATCGGAGCTGATGTAGTTACCTGTCCTTTGAAAGTAATCACTGGACTTTTGAAGCATCCATTGACTGATTCTGGTTTAGCACAGTTTTTGGCTGATCATGCCAAAGCAGCAGGAAAATAAATTGTTAAAGGTTGGCTTTTTACAGAGCCAACCTTTTTTCACCCATCCCTATGTATATCATCAAAGTAAAAGGAAAAGCAAAAATCCCTGACTACATCCAAATTAGAGATGAGAATTTCGTGTTGGTCGCTTATTTTAGAGCAGACCGTCCGATGAAAAACATTGAAAAATTCGGATTGGAAGGAAAGGAATCGGAACTCCAGACGTTGATTGATGGTCTTCCTTTTGGAAAATTGCAAAAACTAGAATTATAACTATGGATTTCAGCACTCAACCTGTCCTTCAGGTAGACAATGCCACTATTTTTCAAGGAATCGACCCGGTACTTTCTAATGTCAGTTTCTCAGTGGAGCAGCATGAATTTGTTTTTCTTATTGGGCAAACCGGTAGCGGTAAAAGCTCACTATTGAAAACACTTTATGCTGACTTGGCACTTAAAAGCGGAAAAGTAGATATTGCCGGGTTTGATCTAACCACTATCAAAACCAATGAAATCCCATTTCTCAGGAGAAAATTAGGCATCATATTTCAGGATTTTCAGCTTTTCAATGACAGAACAGTAGCTGAAAATCTAGACTTTGTCATGAAAGCTACGGGCTGGAAAGACAAAGTCAAGATCAAAGAAAGAATGGCTGAAGTCCTGATGCTAGTAGGACTCAACAACGCTTCTTCAAAAATGCCCCATCAACTTTCCGGTGGTGAGCAACAAAGAGTAGTAATCGCCCGCGCACTCTTAAATGAACCTTCAATCTTGCTTGCTGATGAACCAACAGGAAATCTGGATCCAAGTGTAGCAGATGGAATCTTTAAGTTATTCCAAGAAATCAACAAAAAAGGTACAGCAATCCTAATGGCGACTCACAACCATGAACTGCTTAGAAAATACCCCTACAGAGTTTTGAAGTGCGAAGACGGAAAGCTCCTTGATAGCCAAACGCATGACGTATCCTTTGGTTCTAGTTACTAGCAGTCACTGAATTAGCATACAACATGTTTGGATTTTCACCGTTTCAATTAATCTAAATCAACCACAATGAAGCAAACCAAGCATTCACAAATCACCCTCCTCTTCTTTCTTTCGTTTGCAATTTTTTCGTGCGACAAAAAGGATGACCCTACCCCAACCGTTGATCCTTCTTCGAACACTGCTGTGAATAATTGGATACAGGACGTAATGGATCAGGTCTATTACTGGTTGGATGACATGAACACACCGATTGCAGTAGATTCTGATCCTGAAGAATATTTCGAGTCTTTGTTGAATAGACCAACTGACAGATTCTCATATATCACCCCCGATTATCAAGAATTGATTAATTCTCTGAATGGAATTACGCTTGAGGCTGGATATGAATTCACCCTCTACAGGGAAAGCTCTGCAAATGAAAATGTTTTGGCAGAGGTCACTTATATCAAGAAAAACAGCCCAGCTTCTGCAGTTGACTTGAAAAGAGGAGACAGAATCCGTAAGATCAACGATACCCAGATGACTCTGGATAATTACAGAGATCTTCTAGATGAAATTTCTACCACTCACACGATCGATCATTATAGACTAAATGAGGAAACTCTGGTTTTTGAGAATTTGGGCAACTTATCCTTAACTCCCGTTCAGTTGGCAGAAGATCCAAATTACCTTGATTCTATTTACACTGTCAATGGTCAAAAAGTTGGATATCTGATTTACAACTTCTTTGCTCCAGGACCTGGAAGTAGCAGTACACAATACGATGATGAAACTGATGAGATTTTCGCCAAATTCAAGTCCGGAGCTATCGATCATTTGATTTTGGATTTCAGATACAATGGAGGTGGATATGTTTCTTCTGCAGTAAACTTGGCTAGCCTAATCGCGCCTGCTGTTACAACTTCTGATATTTTCTACAAAACCAAATACAACAGCTTCTTGAGTCAATACTCTGATTTTCAGAACGTCCAAACGCCATTCGAATCAAAAACAGAGAATTTGGGAAATATTTTAGAAGGAAATCGTGTCTATATCCTCACTTCTTCCAGAACAGCCTCCGCTTCTGAGTTAATCATCAATGGATTGAAACCTTATATGGATGTATACATCATTGGTGATGTCACATATGGTAAAAATGTAGGCTCCATCCCTTTTGAGGATGAAGAAAATAGTGACAATCCTTACGGTATTCTTCCAATTGTAACACAAAGTTTTAACAGTCTAGATCAATCTGACTACACGAATGGATTTACTCCAGATGTTGAAGCTTTGGAAAGCTCAGAGCTTTTGCTTCCCCTTGGTGACGTAAACGAAATACTTCTTCGAACGGCCATCGAGCAAATTACAGGAGAATCCTCTTCTGGCAGATTCCAAAAACTAGATCGAGAAGACATAGGTAGTACTCTTGACAGGAAAGTCAGAGCCGGAACCATGATAGAAAGCATCAAAATCAATTAAATACTAAGAGGCTGTCTCAAAAGTCTCTGAAGATTAAAGGCTAGT
>NZ_JAPPSQ010000038.1 GCF_026652115.1 Algoriphagus sp. PAP.12
ATAAATCACCTTTAAATAGGTGATTTATAAGAAATAATAAAACTATAACAGCTATAAAATTAACATATTAATCCATTTTATTTTATAGTGTAAAATATCCATTTTAGACACCTTTACTCAATTAGAATACCCCAAAGACTGATTGCTTTTAGTAAAGTTGAAATACGATTTCTTGTAATCATTTGGGGTCATGCCTGTAATCTTTCGGAACTGTCGATTAAAATTAGAAAGTGTATTAAAGCCACACTCATAGGAAACCGCTAAAATCGAATCATTTTTCTCAAGCAACTTCATGCAAGCTTTGGAGATCCGAATCTGGGTTACATACTCGATTAAAGTCTGATTCGTGATGGATTTAAAATATCGGCAAAAAGAGGTCGGACTTAGATTGGCAAGAGCCGCTACTTCATCCAATTTGATTTCGTCTTTATAGTTTTCCTTGATGTATAAAAACACCTTCTCAAACCTATATAACTCGGGAAGTTGAGCCATCTCACCATCCACGTATCCAGGAGAAATAATGGAATAATCGCTGATTTCTGATAATACACTCGCCAATTCAAGTAATTGAGCTAAGTTTTTCGGACTACTCTTTGACTCGAATTTTTGAAATAATTCAATGAGTTTACCTTTTGAATCTCCCTGGATAATTAAACCCTGCTTTGCCTTTTCAAATAATGCTTTGAGTGTATGGGCTTCAGGAAATTTAGAAAGCTGACTACTGAATTGTGTTGAAAATTCAATGACCTGTGATTCTATTTTGCCGCTCTTCTCTTTTGGGGAGTCTCCCAAGTCAAAACGCCAGGCATGTGGAAGATTTTCTCCCAATAAAAACAGGTCTCCTTCTGCAAAGCAACTCACCTCCTCACCGATGAATTGAATCCCTTTTCCCGATACAATATATCGAAGTTCTAACTCAGGATGAAAATGAAGAGACTCGTTTGATTCCTGAGGATTTTCAACTCTAAAATTGAAGGATTTTAATGGCTCAAATGGGATTTTAAAGAATTTAGCACTCATAGTAAATTGAATAGGTTTGGGTTTAAGGTTATCTAAATAAGACTATCCAAAAGTCTCCTTGAGTTGATTGCAAACACGGGATTAATGGAGCCTCAAGAATCAAAAGGATAGCCTTGAATAGATGGAGGTTTGGGTCTTGTTAATTAGGTAATGGTTTCAATACACACATCGCCTCGGCTAGCATGCATCCCGAAAGCATCGGAGTCAAAGCTACAGGCTCATTATCTCCAGGAGCATTCCACCAGTCTCCCCCAAATAGCATCGTATTTTTGTTCAGGCCATTTTCAACCATGACCTTAGCAGCATTGGTCATGTAATCGTGGAATTTTTTGTGAGTTTGGGGATCCAAACCCGGATCATTGACCAGCTGGACGAAGTACCGGAAGAAAATACCATTGAATAGTCCACCATCTCCTGAAGTAGAATTGGAAAGCACCCCATGGTTGTTTGACATATGGTCAATCACATAATTGGAAGCTTTTACTGCATCTTTGAGGTATTGCTTGTCACCAGTAATCCGATACAGATCATGCGCAGCTCCTAGGAATGTGCCTTGATTGTAGGTATAGATGGAAGGGCTTATTTTCCCAGCTCTATTCATATTGTCAAAGACTTTTCCGCTTTCAGCATCATATAGATTGCTTTTCAGCCAAGAGAAAATCTTCACTGCTTCTTGCAAATAAGCTTCTTTTGGCTTTGATCCGGGACTTTCTAGTCGATCATACATCTGATATATTCTGGCAGCGACAAGGGCTGCAGGACCGTTGGAACAGGCATTTTTTGTTTTCTCCACATCAGTCTTCCAAGTGATCCCTCCATACCAAGGCGCTTCATCCTCCGGTCCCCAAGCTGGCCAAATCCAATCATTATACATCTGAATGGCCTTTTGAATATATTTTTCGTTGCTCGTAGATTGATACATTCTGATTTGGGCAAGGGTAATCCACTCCATATCATCCACAAATACATTCCACCAGGCATCTTCTGGTCTACCTGAGAAATTGTACTTGGGAGCTCCCTGCCACCAAAGTGGGTAGAAATCAAGGTAAAACTGGTCTCCGGATCTTTGATAGGAATCCACAAGGACATCCATCGCATGGGCCTGGGGCCAATAGTGATTGGTTGTCATATTGGACATATCACTGCCATAGTTAAAATAATAGCGATCCTCATAGCCTTCGAAATTGGCTCCCCAATAATGCTTGATCAAAGACCGGCTCATCTGATCTGCCAGATTCTCCCAATAGGCCTTATCTTTTAAATTCTCGTTTGATTCGACTTGCTCAGAAGTTCGAGTCAAAACTTCTTCTACTTTTTCAGAATTGTGCTCGCTCCAGAATGAAAAAACAACGAGTACAGAAAGGAAAATAATTGAATTAATCTTTAGCATTTTGTTGGTTTATTGGTTCGAACTTTGGCTTTTGAATTCCATCTTTCAACTATTGAAATCCTCATGCGCCCTCCTTTTAAACGGAAAAGATGAATCTGAATTCAGATCTTCAAAAGGCTTAAAATCCACCGATATCCTTTGAATGCGACTTGTAGAATTCTCAGCTTTTTTGGTAAAGTGAGGATCCATTTTTAGATCCTCACCTTTAAGTTGCTCAGAATTAACCAAGGCACCTCATAATCTATCTATGCACAAGTACAGGGTTTTACCGTCCTGTCTGGCTGTGCATATGTTCATATTTTTATTCCGTTTGTACATTTCAACAGGGAAATGGCCATTTTGACCAAATAGACCCAGGGTTCAGCTTTTCAATACATTCATATTTTTTGTACAATCGTGCAATTGCTATCTTTCTTGATAGAAATTAATAATACACCCAGAAGCATTCTTGTGAGAATCATCCATTCCTTCGATCTATTTCTTTCCGCTAGAATATTGAAAAAAGGCCTTAAGCTTACGTTTGTCTTTGCTGTCTATGTCCTATTGACCCAAGCTGCATTTGGACAAGCTTTCCCTTTCAAGTTCAATTACCTGACCATGGATGAGGGATTGTCCCATACCGATGTCAATGACATTACCCAGGATGACATGGGTTTCATTTGGATCGCTACCAACTTTGGATTGGATAGATTTGATGGGTATACTATCCGAAAATTTTACAATTCAAACGATCCGATCCAAAATGCCTTTAGGAATCGGATCATGAATATTTACCCTGATGAAAAAGGGGATTTATGGCTATCCACAGAAGGCGGGCTTCACCGGTTTGACCCCAAGACCGAGACATTCATCGATTATTCGCTTTTGGGAAGTCAATCCAGCCCTATCCTAAGTAATATCTATAAACCAAAAGGTGATTTGATCTATGGACGACTCGGATTCACTTTCAAGATTTATAAGATCTCTGGAAATCAAATAGAAGAACAACCTGTCTCCCTTCCAGATGGGATCCAATTTTATGATATCCAACCCGATCGCAATGGTGTCTTGCATTTTGCCGGCAATCAAGGGCTTTGGAGATTAGAAAATGGAAATCAGATTAACCCAATAAAAGTCACCGGCTTAGCTGAAACAGTCCTGCATAAAGTGTTTTTTGACAAAGAAAACCGAATGATTCTCTCTTCCGGTAAAACTCTTTTTCTCACCACTAAAACCACTTCCCATGAAGAGTCATCTGAGTATGTTGTTGAAAAAAAGGTAACCCTTGAAGAAGCTGAATCTATTCAAGTGTTTTCTGTGGCGACCAACGGCGATTTGTGGATCAATTCACGAAATGGTATGATACGCCTTGATTCTCAGCTAAACTTCATCCAGAAAATTGACACTCAAAGCACTCCACAAAGTCTCAATACCAATGTGGCAATGAGCTCTTTTATTGACCGCTCGGATTGCCTTTGGGTGGGCACATCCAATGGAGGACTCAATTACTGTGACTTGAATCAGAAGCAGTTTTATACCATGCGAGATATTCCTGGTCTGGAGAACTCATTAAACGGGAATAACATCAAAGCGATTCTGGAAAATGGAGACGACCTATGGATAGGCACCAATGCAAATGGTCTGAATTTATATAACTTAAAGACCGGACAGTTTAGCTATTTCAACACAAGCAGCTCACCTATAAAATTAAAGACCGACGAAATTTCTTCCCTGGCTTTGGATGAAGATAAAAACCTTTGGATAGGCAGTGCCAAAGGAATTGAAATTTTGAAATCAGATAAAAGTGAGCTTCTAAAGCCAGCAGGTTTTGATCAATTCCCTGATTATAGAATCTATACTCTGGCAAGGGATTTTTATGGAAATATCTGGTTTGGCAACTTTGAAAATTTCGGTTCTATCTGGCAAGATGAATCTGGAAAATTCCAAATCAAGAATTATGAAGAAGGTTATTTTATCTCTCCAGACCTCAAAAAACCCCAGCTTCTTGTTTCTGGCCGGCACGGATTGAAACGGGTTTTAATTGATGAAAAAGGAAACATCACCAAAACCTTCAATTACACGGCTTCCAATGCCAAAGGCGCATTGAACTCTGATTATGTAACCGCCATAAGCCAACAAAATGACAGTACCTATTGGGTCGGAACTATTGGGGGTGGGCTCAATCAATTTCAGCTCAACCCCAAAACCAATAAATTTTCGTTCCGGAATTTCAAGGATCAAAGCGGTGATTTCAACGATGTTGAAAGTGTTGAAATTGATGATAATGGAAATGTTTGGCTTGGAGGAAATGGTCTGGAAAGAATAAACCCTAGTACCTCAGAAGTAATCAGATTCAACAAGGACGATGGGCTACAAGGAAATAGCTTCAAAGTTGCAGTTTCCCATAAAGGTGCCCATGGCAAATTATACTTCGGTGGTACCAATGGACTGAATTACTTTTATCCTGAACAAATCAAAATCAATACAATTCAGGCAAAACCTGTTCTGACAGATATCTTAATCAACAATAAAAGGCCATCCTTTTCAAGTGAAGATTCCTTACAGAACACGATCAAATATGCGATTGGATATGACAAAAATCTGACGCTCAATTACCTACAGAATAATTTTGTCATCTCATTTTCATCCATGCATTTTGCAAACCCATTGAAGTCGCAATACAGATATCGTCTCGTTGGATTTGATCAAGGATGGAACATGACCGATGGAAGAAGACCTACAGCCTCCTACAATAATTTGGATTATGGCACCTACAATTTAATCGTCCAAGCCAGCAATCATGATGGAATTTGGAGTGATGATTCGACCCAATTGGAAATTGTAATTACTCCTCCTTGGTGGAATTCCAAACTTGCCAATTTTATCTATTTGTTGATTATCATCTCTATTGTAGTTGGTATATATCTCTATCAGGCAAGGTGGCATAGGCTAAAAAGAGAGATGGAAATCAGGGCCATCAATGAAAAGAAAAAGGAGGAATTATTTTCCCGCCGGGAAGAACTCTATCAACAGCAACTGACCTTTTTCACCAATATCTCCCATGAATTCCGTACTCCACTTACGCTGATCATTGGTCCATTGGAAAATTTGATGAAACAAAACCGCAACAAGGCCATCGATTACTCTTACCAAGTGATGCTTCGAAACTCCAAAAGGCTTTTCAACCTCATCAGTGAACTGATGAATTTCAGAAAGGTCTCTGAAAACATGATCAAATTGCAGGTAGAGAAATTGGATATTGAAAATTTCTGTAAGGATCTTTCGAAAGAATTCATTCCTATCGCCAATAGAAAGGAGATTGATTTTCAATTCATTAATAATGCAAAACATTCTCAACAGGGATATTTTGACCTTCCGATTATTGAAAAAATCCTGTTGAACCTGTTGAATAACTCATTCAAATACACTGGAAAGGAAGGAAAGGTATTGTTCGAAATATTTGATGATTTTGAAAATTACACCCCGGCATTTTCCTCAGGATTTAATCTAGTCAATGAATCCTATCGTGCTAAAAATTACCTCTATTTTAGGGTGTTTGACTCAGGAATAGGAATCTCAAAAGAAACAATCACCCACATTTTTGATCGCTTTTACAGAGTTAGCTCAGACCATCTGGGTTCTGGAATTGGACTTGCTCTGGTTAAAAGTTTGACTCAGGTTCACAAAGGAGATATTTATGTCCACAGTGAAAGACAAAAAGGGACAGAGATTATCATTGGAATTCCTTGTGGTCCCGAGGATTATGCGGCTTTAGAAAAGGCCAATAATAAAAACGTTCAGGAGGTCCGACTGGAAGCTGTTGACAACTATGAGGAGATGTTTTATACCGAAAGAATTCAACAGGAAACAGAAGAAGCTACTCCAGGCGATAGAAGTATGTTGATTGTGGAAGACAATGAGGAGCTTCGAACATTTCTGAAACAAACATTCGATCAATCTTATACTGTTTATCAGGCAGAAAATGGAGAAATAGCATTAGAATTGGCCAAAGAGAAAGTTCCAGATTTGATCATCAGTGATGTCATGATGCCTGGAATCAATGGGATTGAACTTTGTAAAGCCTTGAAAGAAAGTTTCGAAACTAGCCACATCCCTTTCATTATTTTATCAGCCAAAGATGCAATCGCTGCCAAGATCGAAGGAATGGAGTCCGGTGCAGACTACTATTTCTCCAAACCCCTGAGTGTCAACCTTCTTTCCCTCACGGTTCAAAACATATTTGATCAAATTGAAAAATTGAAGCTGAAGTTCAGAAATGAAGATTATGCAGAGGCCACCCAACTGGTTCATTCTGAAAAAGATAAACTCTTCATCGAAAAACTGCTGAACCTGATTGAGGAAAATATTGAAAACACAGCCTTGGATGTTGATTTCCTTTGCAAACACATGCACACGAGTCGGACCAAACTATATCAAAAGATCAAAAGCATCACTGATCAGTCTGTAGCAGATTTTGTCAGAACCATCCGATTGAAAAAAGCCATTGAAATCATGACTCATGAAGATATTGCCTTGAACAAAGTTGTTGAAAGAATCGGCATGCAGAGCAGCTCCAATTTCTCTAAGATTTTCAAAAAGAAATATGGTAAATCCCCTCTGCAGTTTATGCAGTCCCTGAGAGAAAATCACAGCTCAAAACAAGATTAACTCCCTTGGATGGACGCTATAAGACAAGAAAAAAACCTGTAAGGGAATCCTTACAGGCTTTTGCAAAACCCATCTCCTTTCTAAGATGGTATAACCCAGTTTACCTGAAAAATCACATTAAGAACTCAAAAACAAGCTGGCAATCCCCAGAGTTTGTTCCATGGTTAGCGGTTCATCCCAACCTTCAGAAACTGCATCCTGATCGATTCCGGTTAAATTCACAACGTTCACTCCGGCATGACTCACATTTTCCTCTCCTGCATAAATACCCGCTGCAGCCGCAGGCAAGGTTCCGTAATCATTGCCGGTGATCCAGCCTTTGGTCATGTCCTGACCCTTTTTAGTCCGTAGTCTTCTGACCATGGAAGCATGTCTGGCCTCCACAGAGTGAATGGATAAAGCAGCTGTCAAGACCACATCACTTTCCATCACATTGCCAGCCTGACCTTTGTAAGCCCGAACCCCTGTGTCCTCAAAAGCCTGAGCTAAGGCAAGGAAAGTTGGGTAATCATCGAAAGGCATGAAATTTCCACCTGCAGTAAAATCAAAAGAAGGTTCTGCCACAGGTGTTCCCATCAGAACATTGGAAATCACTTCAGTAAGGAAATTGACATGGGCCAATTCATGATCTCTAATTTTTTGAAAAATGGGACGCTCGGCGGTATCAATCACACCGGAATCCAATCCCATTTGGTAATAGTTGTATTCCAAATGCTCCAATGTCAGGGCATAATTCAGCACACCTATCAAAGAGTCGGTATCTGCTTTGGCTACATTAGGTAAAGCACTGAGTAAAGAAACCGGTACAGCAGCTAGAGCCATCTTCTTACTCATGTCTCCAAATTGTCGAAAAGCTTCTCTCCTGCTATAGAAACGGTCTTTTTCCTCGGCATTTGTGGTATCAGGACACATACTGTCCAATAGTTTTAACAAGTTCATAATTTTCTGTTTAGAGTTGGAGATTAACCTGGAAGTTGGCTGAAGTCAATTTCAGTCTTGACATAAGTACTAGCAGCAGTCAAGACCTCTTGGAAATTCAATGTCCGCTCCAAGCCATTGGCATCAATGATATCATCACCTGCAAAATCAGCCGAGTTGGGATTGATCAAATCTCGGATCGCTGCAGCATGTCTGGCTTCAACCGAAACAATCTTACCAGCAATCAACAACAGATCGCCACTTTCCAGAAACTGTCCTGCACCATTGTATGCGGCAACTCCCAGATCTTCAAATGTTTTTGCCGCTCCTAGTACGGAATTTCTGCTGCTAAAATCAATCGAGCTGAAATCCACTTCCAAATCAGCAATTGCATTGGCTCCTAAAGCCGCTTTGAAAAACTCACGGTGAGCACGTTCATGCTTTTCCAAATCACCCATAATGGTTTTTTCTTCAGCAGAAGCATTCGCAAAATAGCTTCCCATCATCACCTGGGCATAAAATGCAGCTTCCAGCTGCTCCAAAGCATAGGCATAATTCAAGATTCCCACATCTCCGGATCCTAAACTCACACCACCAGAAACAGGAGGCATTACGTCTTCGTCATCCTTACAGCCCATCAGCAGAAGTCCTGCCCCTGCTACAGATAAGGTCCCCATTTTGAGAAAAGCCCTCCTGTCTGTATGTTGAATCAAACCTTCTGGTTTGAAAAGTTCCTTTTTCATTTTGGATTGTTTTTAAGGTTAAAACTCTTTTTGGTTTCCATGGAAAAAATTTTGGCAATTCACGTGATTTGAAAAGAATTACGAGGTCGGATCGACAATTGGATTGCCTACCCTCAGATATTTTTTAAAAAAGAATAAAAAAATTGGTCCTTCTCCCTTAAAATCCACACATATCACCCGTTAAAAAACTGGTTCATAAGAAGTTGATTGGATGCTTGGATTCAGAAAAAATAGGCAATAAAAAATCTGACAAAATGGGGAATTGTCCCAAAGCGTCGTCATTAAAACACGAAAAAAGATGAAATTTAAGCGACCTCTCCTAGAACGACTAGTTTCTCGAGTGTCGGAGATTCAGAGCCACCCTTAGGCTCTATGGTAATGGCAAATGCTCCTGCAGCTGCTACTGCATTCATCTGCTGTAAAGTAAATTTCTCACCTGGATTGACCAATCCGATGCCGATTGGACCATCTTCTCCGATAGCCCATAACTGGTAGTCAAACTCATCAGAAAGGGAATTCAAATTGTTGACAGCAACAAAAACCTCTTGTGCATTTTGATCCCAGAAGACATCCACTTTCGCATCTTTTTGCATCGGAAGTGCCTCTCCCTTCATTTCTACGCGCAAGAAATCTCCTGCAACAATTCGATCTAATCTGGATTCGGTTTCTTCAAATTCCAAATTGGCCTTGTTCAAATTATCAGCCATCACCTGCTGGTCTAAAACCAACGCAGTGAATTTTTCATCAGTCTCGTAGAATTTCTGTGCATAATAAATTGCAGCGCTTGAGGCCATTATTGCCACCAAAGAGGCTGCAATGGCAAAGGGTCTCCAAGTGGATACTTGAACCACTTTGGTTTCTTTGACTGGTGCTGTTTTTTCAGATGCTGTCGATTCAGGACTTTGCTCTTGGAAGTCTTCCTCCAAAGCAGCAAATAACTTATCCTTCACCTGTGAAGAAGGTTGCTTCCCGGTTAATGTATCAAATGCAAACATCCCCTCCTCCAGCGCATCCAATTCCGCCTGAATCTGAGGGTACGCTTGGGCCATAGCGATCACCTCCTCGCGCTCACGCTCGGTCAACTCTCCCAGTAGGAAAAGCTCCAGTTTGCCTGATTCGATATATTGTTGGATGTCCACGCTAGATTCTACTTGAATTCTTTTTTAATACTTGCAATGCTGCCCTTACTCTTGATTTGACTGTTCCTAAAGGAATGTCAAACTCCTCGGAAATTTCCGAGTGAGTATATCCCTGGAAGTAAATATACTCGATGATAAATTTTTGGTCCGTATTGAGTTGATCCATCAACTCTCTGACCCCTATTCCGTCCACATGATCTTTGGTCTCTGATTGACTCTCCAAACCAAATACGAAGTCATCTATCGTATTGGTCTTAGTGGTTTGAGAAATTTCTTTGGACCGGAGTTTATCTATGGCTTTATTCCGACAAATATTTGCCATCCAGGTATACAAGCGCCCTTTAGACTCATCGTATAAATCTATTTTCCGTGTAATTTTAATAAAAGCGTCGTGAAATACTTCCTCGGCGATCGTCTGATCTGAGATAATTCTCGAAATAACAGCAAACAGGGCTCTCGAATACTTTTCGTAGAGGTATTCGGTAGTTGCTCTATTTCTGGCCCTTAGCCCTGCTATAATTTCGTGTTCCTGCAAAAATTGTTCGGTTGGAAACCCAAGGTCTTAAAAATAAAACTCAGCACCAAATGAAAAATCCAGGTTTGAGGAAATAGATTCTATTCTTACAAAACTGAAATTGATATAACGTAATTCTTATAAATTTT
The DNA here is from genome assembly GCF_026652115.1 of Algoriphagus sp. PAP.12. Classification (GTDB taxonomy): domain Bacteria; phylum Bacteroidota; class Bacteroidia; order Cytophagales; family Cyclobacteriaceae; genus Algoriphagus. The sequence continues at coordinate 10,521 of NZ_JAPPSQ010000038.1, forward strand.
ACAGAAATAGTTAATCCTCGAATTATCGAGAGCTATTTATTTTCTATTCAGAATCAAACGAAAAGCTAATTATTAGCTCTTAGCTAAATTGATTATTCCCATCACAAATCTGTCCAACTCCTGAGTACTCGTATACACATGGGGAGTGACCCGCATCCCATGAAACTTCCCTGTCTTGTCCCCTTTCTGAGTCACATGGATATGATACTCTTTAAGGAGCTTTTGTGCAACTTCACCATCGGGCATATTCTTTAAAGAAAAGGAAGCCAGAGCGCAAGCAAATTCAGGTTTCATGGAAGTCTTGATTTCTACATTAGGGATATCGATTACCTGCTCCACCCAATAGTTCTTCAAAAATCTTAACCGTTCCTCTTTTCTTTGAATTCCGATCACATTGTGAAACTGGATAGCTCTGGCAATGGATAATTCAGCTGGTAAATTTCGGGTTCCGAAAGTGGAAAATTTAGAGATTTTATCACTTTGTGGATCATCATGCGTAAACAGTGGCCACAAGTTCTGAATCTCTGATCTTTTCACATACAACATCCCAGTCCCAAAGGGTGCACACAACCATTTATGCAAACTGGTACCATAAAAATCACAGCCCAATTCTGGAATTTTAAAATCAATATGTCCAAAGGAATGAGCACCATCCACCAAAACCTTTACATGGGGATTTACTGATTTGACAGCATCTGAGATTTTCCTGACAGGCAGAATGTTACCATTGATATTATTGACATGGGTGATCGTCACCACCTTGGTTTTATCTGTGACTGCATTTTTATAAGCTTTTACAATCACCTCATCCTCCTCCACCGGCAAATCAAAAGAAAGCCATTTCAAAGTCACACCATACCTAGCCTCCACCTCCTGCCAAGTATTCATCACTGAAGTATAATCCTGTTCACAAAGAATGATTTCATCTCCTTTTTGATAATTCATCCCCCAAATGACCGTATTAATCGCTTCAGTGGTATTTCGATTGACTGCGATTTCTTCTGGGCTACAACCGGCCAATTCTGCCAATTGCTCTCTCACTGCATTTGAAATATCCCCTTTGCTCCACATATACATGGAGGGAATCGTATTGAATTCCCGAGTGTAATGCTCGAAGATCTCCTGGACCACCTTCGGTTGCGGACTGACACTTCCATTATTGAGGTTGGCGATTGCCGATGACACGGAAAATTCATTTCTCACCCAATCCCAAAGAAAATCATCATCCTCTATCAAAGGCAATTCTTTCCAGACATCTTTTTCTTTTGGGGTTTCCATGGAAATACCCGGTATTGCAAAAGTAGAGGAAGCCGCAGCGGCCAGAACTCCTTTCTTCAGAAAGTCTCTTCTAGTATTCATTTGTATGGGCGGTGGTTTGAAAAAGATAATACTGATAAATTCTTTTCGAGTAATCAAGAATTCATTGAAACTTAAAAAATGGTGATAAGTGGAGAACAATTTCAACTAGGTCAAATTGAAAAAGAAGATTCTGCATCACTTATTTCAAATTCGGAATAGTAAAGGAATAAAATGTTCAGAATTCTTATCAATCAGGAAACTTCTTAAGCCTTTTAGAAAACTGAAATTGAATAGGGATTGAATTGAGTGAAGTCAAAAAACAAAAAATTGTAATATTTCAAGAATAAAATAAAAAAGCAGGAGAAAATCTCCTGCCCTTTATTTGAAAACTAAACCAACTATTATTTAACTACCACAATGAATTCAAAAATAATACAATTATTAACAAAACAAAATACAAAATAAAAATTTGTCTTTTTTATTTATTCTTTAGGAAACGTACTGCGCTGGAAAGCAATTCCCAAAGCTAGCCCCTGGCTAAATTGGATTTTATCGTCTTGGTCAATATCGTAAATAGTCAGTGTGGTTAAGCTCACATTGATCAAATTGGAAACTTTCGCATTCAAGCCAACATCTAAGCGATGATCAATCGTATCGAAAGCCAACGTCTCATAATTAGCGTACATCTGATATCTTACTAAAAGTGAGACATTTTCTGAAAGTTTTTTATTCCAGTCGGCAAGCAAACTAAAAGCCGCCCATTCTTTTCTTACAGTCTGGCCAATAGGTACTCCATAGTTTTCTGGAACATTCAGATACAAATCTTTATCAGTCACAAAAGTGAATCTTGGGGATAAAGGAGATAATCTTAAGCTAAACTCATCATTGGGTTTGTATTCAAAACCCAGTGCAGTAGTCAAATAAGCAGGATTCGCAAACTTGGAAATCAAAGTTCTTGTTCCATCATCATTGAATTCATAACCTGCAGCAAATTGTGAAAGGAAGTTTGCAGAAAAGAACATATTCCACTTGGGACCAATTGCATAACCCACCTTTGAGTCCAAGAAAATACGGTCATTTGCCTTTCGGCCATCCTCACCTTGGTTTTTCACAATCCCGTAGATGAAATCCATTGTATTGTCCCAAGACCATTTATCTTTCTTATAATTTGCTCTCCCATTAAGGTATGTACCAATTGCAATCGAATTGACACCCCCACCCTTCCAGTTACTACTAAAAGAACCTTGATTGAAATTCAAACCTCCACCAATTTCTTTTAACCAATAGGTGGTGTCTTTTTCTGCCTCTTGGGCCATCACTTGTGTAGCCATCAAGGCTAAAAAGAAAAGTGTAAATAATCTTTTCATAAACCGTTATTGAGTAATTTAACTTAAAATAATTAATGCAAATATGGAAAAGGACTTTGAAAATGAACTGATTATCCGGGATTTTTTAGCTAGACAACGGACAACTTTGGCAAATCAACGTACTCTTTTGACATATATACGCACATCTCTTTACTTTTTAGTCAGTGGGACTGCACTTTTTGAGGTTGAGCATTTGAATCATATCAGAGACTTCGGTTACCTTGCTTTTGTTCTTTCTGCAGTCTTCTTGGTACTTGGTTTTTACAGTTATTTCAGTGTAAGGTCGAAACTAAAGAAAGGAAATTATCACAAAATGTAATTTCAATAAGTGATAAAATTTTAATTTTAGTTTACCTATATTTCAAATAACAAATAAACCCATTTTATCCCAAATCCATATGAGAATCTTAGGAGTAATTTTAGTTATTGCCGGGGTATTGATGCTTTTTAGTAATAGCATCAGCTTTACAACCAAAGAAAAAGTGATCGACGCGGGTCCTATTCAGGTGAGTGCGGATAAAGAGCGAACCCTAGATTGGCCTCAATATGCAGGCGGAATAGTCGCAGCTGCAGGAATTGCTTTAATGATTTTTGCAAAAAAGAAATAAAGAAAAGCCCCTTT
>NZ_JAPPSQ010000039.1 GCF_026652115.1 Algoriphagus sp. PAP.12
ATTTTTGACGGGCTTTCTTATTTTGATTAAGATCAGAGGTTGTTTCTAAGCTACCTGAAGTCTCTTGAATTTGGACTTGTCGAATTTACTCTTGGCATATTCACCATCAATTACCAATTCTTTGATAGAATCATCCGAAGGTAATTCGTACATAGCGTCTGTAATGATCGCTTCGCAAATAGATCTTAGTCCTCTTGCACCCAAATTATACTCAACTGCTTTTTCAACGATAAAGTCAATTCCGCTTTCTTCAAAAACCAAATCAACGCCTTCCATCGCCAAAAGCTTGGTGTATTGTTTTGTCAAGGCATTTTTAGGTTCTGTAAGGATTCTTTTCAATGCGTCCTTGTGAAGAGGATCCAAATGAGTCAAAACTGGAAGACGACCAATTAATTCAGGAATCAAGCCAAAGGCCTTTAAATCCTGAGCAGTTACGTATTGCAAGAGATTCTCTCTGTCCGCCAAAGCCGCAGTGCCTGCTTTGCTAAAGCCAAGAGGTTGAGTATTGAGTCTTTTGGCAATATGTCTTGCGATACCATCAAATGCACCACCACAGATAAACAAGATATTCTCTGTGTTTACAGCGATCATCTTCTGATCAGGATGCTTCCTTCCTCCTTGAGGTGGGACGTTGACAACAGTACCTTCCAAAAGCTTCAGCATAGCCTGCTGAACTCCCTCTCCACTCACATCTCTCGTAATAGATGGGTTGTCGGACTTTCTTGCGATTTTGTCGATTTCGTCAATATAAACAATCCCTCTTTCTGCGGCTTCTACATTGTAGTCGGCAGCTTGAAGAAGTCTTGTCAAAATGCTTTCAACATCTTCGCCCACATATCCAGCCTCTGTTAAAACAGTTGCGTCAGCAATACAAAATGGAACCTCCAGGATTTTTGCCAAGGTCTTTGCTAGATAGGTTTTACCCGTACCGGTATCACCCACCATGATGATATTGGACTTTTCAATTTTGATTTCGTCCTGTTCATCTTTTTGTAACAATCGCTTGTAGTGATTGTATACAGCAACTGTAAGAACCTTTTTGGCATCTTCCTGTCCGATCACATATTGTCCCAGATAGGTGGTCAGTTCTTTTGGTTTCTTTAATTTAAACTTAGGTTTTGTAGCATCACTTTTCTTGGTTTTTTCTTCTTCTCCAAGAATCATGTGGGCTTGCTCGATACAGAAATTACAGATATGGGCAGAGATACCCGATACCATCAGATCTACATCTTTTTTATTTCTACCACAAAACGAGCAGGTTACTTGAGCCATTTTTTATTTTTTAACTAATACCTCGTCGATCAGGCCATAAGCTTTAGCTTCTGGAGCTTTCAACCAATAGTCACGATCAGAATCTCTTTCGATTTCTTCGAAAGTTTTGCCAGTATGATTGGCTAGGATTTGATACAATTCTTGTCTCATAGACAAGATCAATTTCAAGGAAATCTCCATATCACTGGATTGTCCTTGCATACCGCCTGATGGCTGGTGAATCATGACTCTTGAATGCTGAAGAGCTGATCTTTTGTCTTTGGCACCACCGGCAAGCAAAACTGCTCCCATAGAAGCAGCAATACCCGTACAGATAGTTGCAACATCCGGTCCGATGTATTGCATGGTGTCATAGATCCCCAAGCCTGCAGTCACTGAGCCACCCGGGCTATTGATGTACAGCAATACATCTTTCTTAGCATCCACTGATTCCAAGAATAGTAACTGGGCTACAATAATATTTGCTATGTGATCATCTACCCCTGTGCCTAGGAAAATGATACGGTCCATGATCAGTCTTGAAAACACATCGATCTCACGGAAGTTTTGAGGTCTTTCCTCAATCACAGAGCGAGTCATGTTTTCGATATGTTGGGTGTACTGGTCAAATGCAGTGCCGCTCACACCTTGATTGTGGATGGCGTATTTTCTGAATTCGTCTTTATTGATCATGTTATAAACGGTTGAAGTAAACAAAAATAAAAAAAGCCCTTAAATAAGGACTTTTTTATACGCTTAAAAGCAATTTAGTTTTCTAAAAGTTCCTTGAACTCGTCTATGCTAATGTCTTTTTCTTCTAGATCTATCTTGTCTTGAACAAATGATAGGACTTTCTCATTTTGAACTGATGTAAGCATGTTCATGTAGTTCTGCCCTTCTTCACCTTTCAGATAGTTGTCAACAAACATATCCATGCTGTCCTCCATCTGAGACCCAAGGCCTGAAGCTGCAAATTGCTCACGGATCATCTCTTTGGTTTTAGCGATCACGTCTTCGTGCTCAGCTTTGATGTCATGTGCTTTCGCCAATTCGTTGGATACCAAAGACCAGATCAACTGTTTCGCGTAGATAGGAAATTCCTTCTCAACGTCTTCAACAGTTACTTTGCCCTCGTTTGCTTTTAGCAACCATTCTTTCAAGAAGTCTTCTGGAAGATCTAAATTCGCATTGTCAACCAATACTTTTTTCAATTCTTCCTCGGTGAAAACTTTTGATTCTTTATCGTAGTTACCTTGAAGAGTTTCTTTCACTTTGGCAGTGAATTCTTCTTCAGTTTTTACTTGATCAGGACCGAAGATTTTGTCGAAGAATTCTTGATTCAATTCAGCTTCTTCAGTTCTGTTTACATTTTTGATAGTGAAAGTCAAAGCTCCTTGAACAGCTTCCGCCTCTTCAGCAGAAAGTCCGAAAGCTTCTTCCCACTGTCCTTTCTTTACATCTTTTGCTTCGAATTCGATGACAGTGTCTTTTCCTTGACCGATGAATTTACCAGCCAATTTTTTAGTGATTTTAGTCAAGTCCAAAGATACAGCCTTGTTGAAGCTAGTTTCAGCAGCTGCCAAGTCACCATAAACATGGTCACCAGCTTCTGCAGTTTCTGGATTTGTACTGTTACCATACTGAGACTTCAAGTTTTCGATAGTTTCTTCTACCAACTTGTCATCAACTTTGATAGAGTATTTAGTAGCCTTGATTTTTTTGTCCAAAGGCAATTCGAAGTTCTCCACAAAACCAATTTTGTATTCGAAGTCGAATTCTTTTTGAGTTTTCCAATCAATGCTGTCTTCTACGTTTTCAACAGGAAGTGGATCACCAAGCACGCGGAAAGTTTGTTCTTTCAAGTAGGAGTTCAATGATTCACCTAAGATGCCATTGATCTCTTCAACAAGTACAGAAGTTCCGTACATGTTTTTTACCATGGAAACAGGAGCCTTGCCAGGTCTAAAGCCACGAATGTTAGCTTTTTTGGCGTAGTCTTTCAGTTTCGCGTCTACCTTCGGTTGATAATCTGCCTCTGTTAGTTTAATTTTAATAGAAGCTTGATTTGCTGAGTGCTTGTCTAATGTGATTTCCAAAGCGCTTTTACGTTTAATTGAAGATGAACTAAAAACCCCCAATCTCTTTCCTGGTCAGTTGACGCAGTGGAGTGATTGAGGGTTCGGTATGTGTGCGGATGGAGGGACTCGAACCCCCATGCCTCGCGGCGCTAGATCCTAAGTCTAGTGCGTCTACCAATTTCGCCACATCCGCATTTTCATACAATTTGAACAGAAAAAATTCCTGTTTTCAATTGTGGATGCAAAGGTATGTACTAAATGATAATTTGCAAATGTGTGTTGAAAAAAAAATCGAAATGATTTGATAAAAATTTGTAGACTCCTACCAATTTTGTTGTAAATTCCTTCTGTATGATTCAAGTAGATGTAGAAGAAGAAAGAAAAGAGATTCTTAAGCGGTATCGAAGACTCCTTCGACACGCTAAACCTGTATTGAAGCCTGGTGATGCAAAATTCATTAAGCAGGCATTCAACGTTTCCCTCGAAGCCCATAAGGATATGAGAAGGAAGTCAGGAGAACCTTATATATATCACCCACTAGAAGTAGCCCTAATTTGTGTAGAGGAAATAGGGCTAGGGACAACTAGTATAGTAGCGGCTCTTCTACATGATGTAGTAGAGGATACCGACTGGGAATTGGAAGATATCGAACGGGAATTTGGTCCCAAAGTCATGACAATTATTGATGGGCTGACCAAGATTTCAGGTGTGTTTGAATATGGGAGTTCGCAGCAAGCTGAGAATTTCCGGAAAATGCTCCTCACACTTTCAGACGATGTCCGTGTAATTCTGATAAAAATTGCTGATAGACTCAATAATATGAGGACGCTAGGGAGTATGCCCCGGCATAAGCAATTGAAGATTTCTTCGGAAACTATGTATCTCTATGCTCCTCTTGCTCACAGATTGGGGTTGTATGCGATCAAATCTGAGTTGGAAGATTTGTATTTGAAATACACCGATACAGATACTTATAAGGATATTGTTGATAAAATCAATGAGTCAAAATCCTATAGAAATAAGTTCATCAAGTCTTTTATTCAACCGATAGAAGAGGAACTGACTCGGCAAGGATTCAGGTTCAGTATAAAAGGGCGACCTAAATCAGTCTACTCCATTTATAATAAAATGAAGAAGCAGGGGATACCTTTTGAGGAGGTGTATGACCTATTTGCCATTCGGATTATTCTGGAAAGTGAGTTGGAAAGCGAAAAGGCGGATTGCTGGCAGGTTTATTCAATAGTTACAGATTTTTATAAACCGAACCCAGATCGATTGAGGGATTGGATCAGTACTCCAAGGTCCAATGGTTATGAATCCTTACACACTACCGTAATGAGTAATACTGGACAGTGGGTGGAGGTTCAGATCCGAACCGATCGCATGGATGAAATTGCTGAAAGGGGATATGCCGCCCACTGGAAATACAAAGACAGCAGTGGTAAATCCAATTCTGGATTGGATGATTGGATTACGCAGGTACGAAGTATGCTGGAATCCAATGATGGCAATGCGATTGAATTCATGGATGATTTCAGAGGAAATTTATTTCATGAAGAAGTCTTCGTTTTTACCCCGAAAGGTGATTTGAAAGTATTGCCTTTTGGAGCTTCTGCCTTGGATTTTGCATTTGAAATCCATACCGAAATAGGAGCCAGATGTATTGGCGCCAAAGTCAATCAAAAGCTCGTTCCAATCAACCAAAAGCTGAAAAATGGTGATCAGGTAGAAATCCTAACTTCAAGCAAACAGCGTCCTAATGAGGATTGGCTCAATAGTGTTGTTACTTCCAGAGCGAAGGCGAAAATCAAAGATGCACTTCGAGAGGAGAAGAAGTCAGCGATTTTGGATGGCCGTGAAATTGTACAGAGAAAGCTCAAGCAAATGAAGATGGATTTCAACTCTGAGACCATTGAAAAGTTGAGGGCTTACTTTGAATTGAAGACTGCCAATGAGTTTTATTACAGAGTTGGGAAAGGTACCATTGATCCTACTTCCATCAAATCTTTCAAAGATTTCAAAGAGAATCAAAAACTCAAGCATAAAGCAATCCAGGAAAAGGTAAAAGACGAAAGTTCATTCACCAAAGAAATTAAGAGTCTCAAAGGTCCAGATCATGACCAGCTATTGATAGGAGAGGATATGGATGTGGTGGACTACATTTTGGCTAAGTGCTGTAATCCTATCCCAGGAGACGATGTGTTTGGTTTTGTGACAGTCAATGAAGGGATTAAAATCCATCGAACTTCCTGTCCAAATGCCTTGGAATTGCTCTCTAATCATGGAAATCGAGTGATAAAAGCACGCTGGACTAGTCAGAAAGAAATTGCCTTTTTGGCTGGACTTCATATAGTGGGGACAGATCGGGTGGGATTGATAAATGATGTCACCAAAGTAATTTCCAATGAATTGAAAGTAAATATGAGGTCGATCACTGTCGATTCTGATGCTGGAATTTTTGAAGGAACTATTAAGCTTTACGTCCATAGTACCGAACATCTAGATAAATTAATGAATAACCTTTCACAGGTCGAAGGAATCATCAAGGTTTCTCGCTTTGATTAGAGAAATGAATCTTTTATTGCCTGCAAAAGTTATATTTGAAAAAAATAGCTCAAAATGCCTTTGAATACAACTCATTTCGAAGAGGTAAAAAAAATATTTACAGCTTACTTAGAAAGTCAAAAGCTTCGAAAGACCCCAGAACGATACGCGATACTAGAGGAGATTTATAGTAGAACAGGACATTTTGATGTAGAGTCACTTTACATCAGTATGAAGAATAAGAATTACCGTGTCAGTCGGGCTACAGTATACAATACTTTAGATTTGTTGGTTGAGTGTGACTTGGTGACCAAACACCAGTTTGGGAAAAATTTGGCTCAATTTGAAAAATCTTATGGGTACAAGCAGCATGACCATTTGATCTGCGTGGATTGTAATAAAGTATTGGAATTTTGTGATCCACGTATCCAAAACATCCAAAATACCGTAGCAGAAATTCTAAACTTTGAAGTATTGCATCATTCCTTAATCATTTACGGAAATTGTAAAAAGGAGAATTGCGAAAATAGACCAACTGAATAATATGAAGCTTACCTATCAAACCGAAAAAGACGACAAAGCCCAATACTTATATATTAAAGGAGATTTGATTGGAGACGAAGTTGGTCCCAAACTAGTGGAAGTTGTTTCTGATGCTGTAGAGGAGGGAGTAAAAACTTTCGTTGTTGATTTGAGTGAAGTCAGATATATAAGTTCGTCAGGAATAGGCTTATTGATCACTATGTTGACCAAAATGAGAAATGTGGGCGGTGAAGTTTATTTAACTTCTCCCTCTGATCATGTGAAGAAATTGCTGATAATCACAAAGCTGAATAATATTTTCACTGTTTTTGACTCAGTAGAAGATTTCAAAAACAAAGATTGAATTTAGAGATATTTCAAAGAGAGTCAGCGGGATTAGGTTCTTGCTGACTTTTTCGTTTCATGGCAAAATGAATTATTTATCTTATTTCCCTTGGTTTTCTTTAGGCTAATCGCAAATTTCGCCCTTCAAAAACTCTTGAATAACCGTTTAGACCGGACATCAAATGAAGATGGATGTATTACTGGGTCTCCAGTGGGGAGATGAAGGAAAAGGCAAAATTGTAGATGTATTAGCTCCAGAATATGAAATCGTGGCTAGATTTCAAGGTGGTCCCAATGCTGGGCATACTTTGGAATTCGACGGTATCAAGCATGTATTGCATCAGATTCCTTCTGGGATTTTCAGATCCCAAATCTTGAATATTATTGGGAATGGTGTCGTTTTGGATCCCATTATCCTCAAAAAAGAAATAGATGGTTTAGGCAAGTTCTCCATTGATTACATGAAGAATCTTGTGATTTCTAAAAAGGCTACCATTATTATCCCGACTCATAAATTGCTTGATGCAGCTTATGAGCAGTCAAAAGGCGATAAAAAAATTGGTTCTACTTTAAAGGGAATCGGGCCGACTTATCAGGATAAAATCGGAAGATCAGCTTTGAGGGTTGGTGATATCCTAAGTCCTGAATTCCAAGAGAAATATACCGCGCTAGTAGATAAGCATAAAACCATTCTTTCTTTTTATAACTATCCTTTAGATCAGTTAGCAGAAATGGAAACTCAATTCTTTGATGCGATCCAATTCTTCCAAACATTGAACCTTATCGATAGTGAATATGAGGTGAATGATGCTTTGAATGAAAATAAAAGGATTCTGGCTGAAGGTGCGCAAGGCTCTCTTTTGGATGTGGATTTTGGATCTTATCCATTTGTAACTAGTTCAAGCACAATGACTGCGGGAGCATGTACAGGTCTTGGAGTTTCTCCTTCCAAAATCGGGGAGGTTTTCGGGATTTTCAAGGCTTACTGCACAAGAGTAGGAAGCGGTCCTTTCCCAACTGAGCTTTTTGATGCAGTTGGGGATGATATGAGGAAAGAAGGAAATGAATTTGGTAGCACAACTGGGCGTCCAAGAAGATGTGGCTGGTTGGATTTGCCTGCTCTTCGATACTCTATTATGATCAATGGGGTGACGCAACTATTCATGATGAAGGCTGATGTCCTGAATATCTTTGATGAAATCAAAGTTTGTACGCATTATGAATTGCCTTCTGGTGAAAAGATCGATCGCCTAAGTTTCGAAATTACTGATACGGAAGTGAAGCCGGTTTACAAAACATTGAGAGGTTGGAACTGTTCTTTGGAAGATGTCAGATCTTATGATGATTTCCCTGCGGAATTGAAAGAATATGTTTCTTATTTGGAGGATGAACTGAAAGTTCCGATCAAATTAGTCTCGGTTGGACCTGATAGAGTTCAGACCATCATGAAATAAAACTTCAAACCCCGGATTTTAACCATTCGGGGTTTTTTAATGAATTGGCGAAATTCATTTTGTATTTTGGAAATCTAAATCCAAAATCATTGAAATATCGCTTAATACTTTTACTCTTTTCAATTTTCGTTTTAGGTCTCCAAAAAGGATTTACCCAAGTTGGTTTTCCTTATTGTGAAACTTTTCAAACTGCCAATACTCAAGCCTCTACAATTTTTGGTGGATCTGCACAATTAGTAGGGGGTGTTCTGAGACTGACTACCAATCAAAATGATCAGAAGGGATACATATATATAGATGTTCCTTTCCCTTCTTCTTATGGTATAAAAGCTGAATTTGAATATTTCATGTATGGAGGATCTGGCGCTGATGGTTTGACAGTTTTCCTTTTTGATGCTGATGTTTCAAATTTTGCCCCGGGAGGATTTGGAGGGTCATTAGGCTATGCTCAAAAATCCGAACAGCCTGGTTTGACGGGCGCTTATATGGGCTTAGGATTTGACGTGTTTGGGAACTTTGCAAATTCGAGCGAGGGCAAAAGGGGAGGTTTTTTTGGTGGGGATAATAACTTATATCCTAATACCATTGCGCTAAGAAAAGGTGGTACAGGGATCAATGGATATGATTTTGTAGTGGGGAAAATCACAGATGACCCGCCATCAGGTGCTTCTGGTTTGGCTTTGGATGTTGATTATAGGTTTCCATTAAGTTCTGGTGGTGTAGGCACTCAAAGAGTTACAGATAGAAACAAGGTTGGATATAGGAAGGTGTTTTTTGAGCTTGAACCTAATCCTAATGGTATAGGCTATCTATTTAAACTGGAAATGGAAGTAACAACAGAAGAGGGAAAACCCAGGTTTGTTACAATTTTTCAAGATCAGGAATTCAATTTTCCTGCACCAGAGAACTTGAAAATAGGTTTTTCTGCTTCTACAGGGGGATTCAATAATTTTCATGAAATCAGAAATTTGATAGTTCAGGTTTCTGCGGAGGATGAATTGCAAGCTCCGATTGCAGTAGATTTTGATGATGTTGCCACATGTGAAGGACAAGAGAACCAATTTTATATAACTGATGAGGATATCGAGTTGCCAAATGAGAATTCGGAAATACGTTGTCTTCAGTTTTACCAAACAAGAGAAGCAATTTTAGCTCAATCCGAGGATATATGTACCCAGGCACGATGCCTTGAGCAAAATCGCTATTTGGTTTTACCGGAAGGCACTTTAGAGGCTGGAGAAAAAGGTGCTTATACATTTTTTCCAAATGTGGGTTTCGCGGGAAGTGAAGTCGAGGTTTATTATACGATTACAGATAATTATGGAAAGACTTCGGCAGGGAACAAGATTACTTTGAAGATACAGGAATCTCCAGAGCCGGTCTCCTTACTAGTCTCTGGTGAAAGTGAAACTGTTGAAGAAGTGAAATCCTGTCCTGGTGATCTTGTGGTATTTGAAGCGAAAGGGGAGGAGGAGTATGAAAGATTTGAATGGTATAGAGATGGAGTGCTCTTATCTGGAGAAGAATCCGCAAGATTAGAAACTGAAGAGGCAGGGCTATATGAAGTTTGGGCTTACAACAGGAAGAATTGTCCTGCTAAATCAAATCAGGTTGAGATTGTTTTTCCCCAATTTCCCGAATTGGAATTTGAAGATCTAATTGTAGGATGCGATCCTGGACAGCCAGTGAATATTTTCGAAGGGATAGATTCCTATGATCCTGAAAATTATGATTACCTATTAGTTGGGAATGGACTGGAGTTGGAGAATGAAGAAATATTGACGCTTGATGTAAGTGGTGGCTTTGAATTATATGGAAGACCTAAAGGATATACTTGTTATTCAGAACCTGTTTCTTTAGAAGTCTTCATACAAGATGTTGAGTTGGAAATAGGTTATGATTTTGTTGTTGCAGGCACAGATATTAGAGATGATGCCAGTGGGGGTATTTTTCCAAATGATCCAATTCAATTTACGGACATGTCAGATTCAAGGACAATTTATTGGAATTGGGATTTTGGAGATGGGGAAACTTCAACCGAAAGAGATCCTATCCACGTATATGGTAAAAAGGGAGAGTTTGATGTCGTGTTGACCATTACTGATCAATACGGATGTGAGAGATCTTTGACGAAGAGAGTTTCCATAACTAGGAGTTACCGAGTGATGGTTCCAACTGGTTTTACTCCTGAGATTGAGCCTAATATTTATTTTACTCCCAAATATAAGGGGCTAGTTAGCATAGAATTGTTGATATTTAATCTGTGGGGAGAGTTGATTTTCCAAACTGATGAGTTAAATGGACCAGGTTGGGATGGGACTTTGAATGGCGAGCTACTTGAGCCGGGAATTTTTTCCTACAGATTCAATGGAGTGGCAACAGATGGTGAAGTGGTTAAAAAAGGAGGAAAGTTTAAATTGATCCGATGAAAAAGCTGATTTTTTTACTTGGTTTTATTTTTTTGGTTTCCAGATATTCTTTTGGGCAGGATATTCAATACTCCCAGTTCTATGCAAACCCTTTTCATATTAACCCTGCCTTTGCCGGAAGTACGTCTGAAAGTAGGGTTGGAGTAAATTTCAGAAATCAATGGCCTTCATTGGATCAAAGCTTTATTGCATATACTGCATATGCCGATCACTTTTTTGAAGATATTTCGAGTGGAGTTGGTATTGTTTTTTCCGGTGCGAAAGAATCTTTCACCCAAAGCCAGCAATATGAAATAGGATTGGTTTATTCCTATCGCCTGCAGTTGGGTGATAAAAACTTTGTACAATTTGGAGCTCAAGCTAGTTATGCTGGGCGAGAGTCTATGTTTGACAAAGTGATTTTAGGCTCACAGTTAAATATTGACAATGGTCAGTATTACAGTTCAGCTGGAGATTTGTTCGAGGGTGATTCCAAATTAAGTTCCTTTGATGCAAATGCCGGTATTTTATTTTATGGCGAAAAATATTGGGTCGGCGGTTCGGCATATCATTTACTTGAGCCTCCGGTTAGTTATATAGAACCGGATTTATACAATCTTCCAGTTAGATATGGGTTGCATGGTGGATATAGAATTGATCTTGCTCCCGGAAATATCAATGATTATTTCAATAATACCGATCAAGAAAGGTCTCTGGCATTTGCATTCAATTATAAAAAGCAAGGTTTATACTCTCAATTAGACTTAGGGGCTGAATTTTATTTCCAGCCTTTAATCTTAGGATTATGGTATCGTGGTCTTCCGACCAAATATGAGTTACCAAATAATGAATCTTTAATAGCCTTGATCGGCTTTAGTTTAAAATCAGGATTGGAATTTGGCTATTCTTTTGACTTTTCAATTTCCAAAATGGGACAATCAGTTTCAGGAGGGGCTCATGAATTATCATTTAGGTATGTGTTTGTCCCAAGAAAAGGTAGAAAAAAGAGGTATGCCCCGCTTCCTACCTTTAGGTTCTAAGGTGTTTTTTAATCGATTCGAAATTTAATTTTTAAAATGGAAGTAAACCTCTAGTATATCTGTTGTTTTGTTTTTTAAAATTGTCGATAATCTCTAAAAAGTTTTGTAAAATTTTTCCGATTCGTTATCAGTTAGTTAGGTAATAGTTGTGATTTTTTTCTACTGGGGTATTGTGGAGTCGGATAATTCTCGGATATTTGCACTCCCAATCGACGCGAA
>NZ_JAPPSQ010000004.1 GCF_026652115.1 Algoriphagus sp. PAP.12
AACTCGCTCATTGTCTCTCTAGACCGCTCATCAGCTCACTCCGCCTTTTCAATCTTTCTCGCCGCCGTTCGCGTCGATTGGGAGTGCAAATATCCGAGAATTATCCGACTCCACAATACCCCAGTAGAAAAAAATCACAACTATTCCCTAACTAACTGATAACGAATCGGAAAAATTTGAAATAAAAAATAGCCCCTGAGAGAGCTTCTCTCAGGGGCTATTTTTATAATTATTTGGTCAGATTATAGTTTCTTCAAAACAATGTTTCGCCAGTAAACTTTAATCCCTCCACCATCATGGATTTGAAGACAAACGCCCCCTTTTCCTTCTCCAATCTTGGCATCTGTGAAGTTTACCATCTCGTGTCCGTTTAGGTAAGAGGTCACATTATCACCCTTCACAACAATTTTCATTTTATTCCATTCTCCGAATTTCAAATATTTATCCTTTTCCGGATCAGGTTTCACTAACCAGCCTCTTCCGTAAGACTCATAGATCCCTCCGGTGTCATGTCCTGGAGGTGCAACTTCCACTTGCCAGCCCGAAACTTTGGTGCCATCTACAGTAGATCTTATGAAAACACCACTGTTTCCGTTTGCCTCCTGCTTAAATTCCAATGTGATTTCGAAGTCATCATATTGTTCTTCTGTACCCAAGTAACCATAACCTTTGTCTGGACCACTTTCAGAAATCAACAATCCATCTTCTACATACCACTTCTCAGTTCCGTAAATCACCCATCCATCTAGGTTTTTACCGTTAAAAAGCTTTTCCTTCTTTTGTGCAAAAGAAAACTGGACACTTGCCAGCAACAGGGCCAATACTAGTAGTTTTTTCATAGTGTTCTAATTTTAATATTCTTGAACCATACAGGGTCACCATGATCCTGTAGAGCTATCAAACCTTTTTTGGCAATTTTATAATCAGGGAACTCTTCCCACTTACCAGAATTTCTTCTCGTCTCCCAATCTTCAGAGTAAGGAACAAACTCAACAGTTTTCTTTCCATTCAACCAATAGCTAGCACCTTCTTCAGAAAAGATGATTTTGGAAGTATTCCACTCGCCGGCTGGCTTAACCACACCTTCGTAATCCGGAACATACATGGCATAGTCAGCTGCAAGAGACTGCCAATCTTCCAATGGCTGAGGGAATCCCAATTGATCAATAACCTGATATTCTGGACCAGTATAATAAGGAGCTTTATAATCCGGACCTTCTACAACATGATAGAATACGCCACTATTTCCTCCTGGAGAGATTTTCCAAGTGAATTCCATTTCAAATTCTTCAAATTCCATACCGTCAAAAACGATATCGCCGCCAAAGTCTTCCCCGCCAGTTGCACCAAGACCTTTCATCACGCCATCCTCCACAATCCAATTAGAAGGAGTAGTATCACCGTTGAAAGCTCTCCAACCATCTAATGATTGTCCATCAAATAAAAGCATCCAACCAGCTGCTTTCTCATCAGGAGTCAGGGAGTTATCCATTACAACTTCTTCTGCCACTACCTCCTCGCTGGTATCCTCTGCGGGTTTTGGACCACAGGCCCAAGCCAAGGCAAAAAGGGCTACCCAGGCTATTCTCGATTTTTTCATAGTATAAATGGTGTTTAAGATTGAAAGTTAAATGAAAATTTTAAAAAAGTCATGGAAGAAAATATAATTTTTCATGAGCGGAAAACACATACATTTCCTATGCTATCCTTAAAGGCTTTCGAAATACTTCCTGCTTTTCAGCAATCTGCTTCCATACCATGAAAACAATTCTCCATCCACCAATAAGATTCGGGTATTTGGAAAATGACTTTGAAAAAACTCAACATGTTCCTCCTTAAATGGATAAGGCTCTGAGCTCAATAAAAGATACTCTGGATTCAAATCCTTTATTTCCTCCAAGTCCAATTGAGGATACCGATCAGATTGGACCAAGTTTTCAAATCCGGAAAACTGAAGCATTTCATTAATAAAGGTATACCTCCCAGCAGTCATGATCGGGTTATTCCAAATTAAATAAACAGCGGTTCCTTTATAAGGAATAGGGACTTCAAAATCATTTGCTATTCTAGAGGCAATTCTTTCAGCATTCTTTTTTTCATCTAATAGGTATCCTAATTCACGGATCATTGACAAAGAATCTTCCAAATTGTAAATATCGCTCATCCAAACAGAGTAATCTTCCATCAACTGCTCTATCCCTTCTTTGTCATTTTCCTCTTTATTTCCAATGATCAAATCAGGACTTAGATTTTTAATAGCATCGAAACGGTAATTCTTCGTACCTCCAATGATTGTTTTCTCCTTTTTTATATTGGTTGGATAAATACAAAACTTAGTCACGCCGACCAACCTGTCTTTCAGTCCAAGATCAACCAATAACTCTGTTTGAGATGGGACCAATGAAATTATCCGCTGAGGTGGTCTTTCTAAAAAAATTGAATTCCCTAATTGGTCTTTATATTCCATAAAAGTGAAAATGATCCGTGACAAGAAGTTTCCTTCAATGAATCACGGATCAAAGCTTTCTATTTATACAACATATCTAAAGTCAAATGACGGATCAAATCCTATCAAAAACTCATACATCAAATTTATCACTTGCTCAATATCGGCCTTACTTGCTGTTTCCACAGTCGTATGCATATACTTCAGGGGAAGTGAAATCAAAGCTGAAGGAACTCCCTCATTAGAATAAGCAAAAGCATCGGTATCTGTCCCTGTAACTCTTGAAGCTGCAGACCTTTGAAAAGGAATGTCCTTTTTCTTGGCTGTATCGATAATCAAGTCCAACAATTTCTTGTGAACGGAGGCTCCATACGTCAAAACCGGCCCTTTACCTGCGGTTTGATCTCCACTTGCAATCTTATTATACATAGGAGCCGTGGTATCGTGGCAAACATCGGTGATGATTGCTGCATTTGGTTTTATGTTATGTGCGATCATTTCTGCACCTCTCAAACCGATTTCCTCCTGGACTGCATTGACTACATATAAACCAAATGGAAGTTGAATTCCAGATTCTTTGATTTTCTTAGCTACTTGCGCAATCATATAGCCGCCAATTCTATTATCCAGAGCTCTACCAGAATAGAATTTCCCATTTAACTCGGTCAATTCATCTTTGAAAGTGATTACACATCCAACATGGATTCCCAACTCCTCCACTTCTTCTTTTGATCTTGCTCCTACATCTATAAATATATTGTCCAATGTTGGAGTGTCTTCTTTTCCATCTTTTCTAACATGGATTGCGGGCCATCCAAAAACTCCGGGAACAATTCCTTTGTCAGTATGAATATTTACTCTCATCGAAGGAGCAATCATATGATCGGAACCTCCATTTCTCCTTACATAGATATATCCATCATCTTTGATATAATTGACAAACCAGCTGATTTCATCCGCATGGGCTTCAATCACCATCTTATAAGGAGCATCGGGATTGATCACTCCTACCGCGGTTCCATAATTATCAGTAAAATGGGTATCCACAAAAGGTTTGATATAGTCCAGCCAAATTTGCTGACCGGATGCCTCAAATCCAGTAGGTGAGGCGTTGTTGAGGTAGGTGTATAGGAAAGTGTTTTGATCCATAATAATTGTTAATAGTCCATGGTCCATAGACCATAGATTTTAAAATTTAATTGTTTAAAGAGTTTTCAAAGGTTTCCTAATTCAAACTCCTTTTTAAACCCTGTGTCATTTTTACAAGTTCTTCTCAACTTGAATAAATTAATTGGAAGCTTTGTCAAATAACTACAAAGGTATATTCCCATGTTTCTTTCTCGGCAATTGATCCACTTTGTTCTCTAACATTTTAAATGCTTTGATCAATTTGATTCGCGTTTCAGACGGTATGATTACCTCATCAATAAAACCTCTGTGAGCCGCTCTGTATGGGTTGGCAAATTTCTTTGTGTATTCATCAACTTTTTCCTGTAGCTTTTCCTCAGGATTTTCAGCCTCTGCAATTTCTTTTTTGAAAATAATCTCCGAGGCCCCTTTTGCTCCCATCACAGCAATCTCAGCCGATGGCCAAGCAAAATTCATATCGGCCCCAATATGTTTGGAATTCATCACATCATAAGCGCCTCCATAGGCCTTCCTTGTAATCACGGTAATTCTAGGAACGGTAGCCTCGGAAAATGCATACAATAACTTGGCTCCATTAGTAATAATACCGTTCCATTCTTGATCCGTGCCCGGCAAAAATCCCGGAACATCCACCAATACCAATAAAGGAACATTGAAACTATCACAAAAGCGCACAAACCTAGCCGCTTTGATAGAAGCATGATTATCCAACACTCCTGCCATGGACTGAGGTTGATTTCCTACAATACCTATACTTCGGCCAGCCAAGCGAGCAAAACCCACTACTATATTATCTGCATAGTTTTCATGAACCTCCAAAAAGGAATCAGAGTCTACGATTCCGGAAACTACCTCACGAATATCATAAGGATGATTTGGGTTTTCAGGAACTATAGAATCTAAAACATTCCTAGTTTCATCCTCTTTTAATTCATAGGGATAAATCGGAGCAATTTCTTCACAATTCTGAGGGATATAGGAGAGTAAACTTTTGATATGTCGAATGCACTCTACCTCATTTTTACAGGAAAAATGCGTCACTCCAGATTTGGTACTATGAGCTGATGCTCCTCCCAACTCTTCTGCTGTGACATTTTCCTGGGTTACTGTTTTGACGACGTTTGGTCCAGTCACAAACATATAAGAGGTGTTTTCCACCATTAATATAAAGTCCGTTATCGCAGGAGAGTAAACTGCCCCGCCAGCACAAGGCCCCATAATGGCAGAAATTTGAGGAACTACTCCCGAAGCTTTTGTATTTCTATAGAAAATATCTGCATATCCACCAAGGGAGTTCACTCCTTCTTGGATTCTTGCTCCGCCCGAGTCATTCAATCCAATCACAGGAGCACCATTTTTCATGGCCATATCCATGATTTTGCAAATTTTCTCGGCATGAGTTTCCGAAAGTGAACCCCCAAAAACTGTAAAATCCTGCGAAAAGACATAAACCAACCTCCCATTTACCTCTCCATAACCGGTTACCACCCCATCTCCCAAGTAATGCTCTTTATCCAAACCAAAATCTTTGGCTCTATGCATGACGAACTTATCAATCTCTTGAAAAGACCCTTCGTCCAAAAGCAAGTCTACCCTCTCACGTGCGGTTAGTTTACCTTTTTTATGTTGAGATTCGATTCTTTTTTCTCCTCCACCCAACAATGCTTCGGCATTCTTCTTTTTGAGCAGATCGATTTTCTCCTGATTTCCAGAAGCGGCATAAATGGGTTTACTCTGATTGTCCATGAAATTACAATTAGTCTTAGCCAAATATAACCAGCTTTACCAATGCTGAAAAAATAATTCCCATCTATGCGAAATGCTTTATTTCTCTCATTTTTCCATAGATATAAATGTGAAAGAATTTAATCCCTGTTTAACAATGCTTTTTGGAATTACTTTCTATATTCGCCCAACCTAAATTTTGGAGCATATGAGTACCCGAAAGGCGGCGGTGATTGACATGGGTACCAATACATTTCATTTGTTATTGGTAGAAATCAGCAACGGAGATTTTAAGACAATTTATAAGGAGAAAATTCCTGTAAAATTGGGACAAGGCGGAATCAACCAAGACCAAATTGCCCAGGATGCGCTCAAACGTGCTTATCATACCCTTCGCCACTTCCGAAATTTAATTGACGGGGAAAAAATCGAACACATCTTTGCTTTTGCTACTAGCGCTGTTCGAAATGCTAAAAACGGCTCCGAATTCGTCCAGGAAGTAAAAAAGACCTTAGACATTGATATCAATGTCATTTCCGGAAAGCAGGAAGCTCAATTAATTTATGAAGGAATTAAGCTTTCTGGTTCTTTAAATGGACAGACTGAATTGATGATGGACATCGGAGGTGGCTCGGTAGAATTCATCATCGGAACTTCTCAAGAAGCCATTTGGAAAGAAAGTTTTGAAATCGGAGGCCAACGTTTATTGGAGCTTTTTCATCATCACGACCCTATCTTGCCCGAAGAAGTGCTTCGTCTTTATTCTTATCTGGAAGAAAAGCTTGCACCATTGCTGGAGGCTGTTCAACAATTCAAGCCTACAAGTCTTGTCGGAGCTTCAGGCACCTTTGATACCCTGACAGACATTTATTTCGAATCTATGCTACAGTGCAAACTGACAGGACAGCATGTTTTCGAATTACCTTCTGAAGAATTCCATAGAATCCACCAAATGCTTGTGACTATGGATAGAGAAGAAAGACTGAAAATCCCGGGAATGATTCCTATGCGCGTTGATATGATCGTGGTAGCATCCACTTTGATTGATTTTATCCTTCGATATATTCCTGTTCAGTCTATCACCTGTTCACACTACGCCTTAAAGGAAGGAGCAATTTCTACCTTATTGACAGAAGTAAGCTCCCACTAAAAGCCACAAATCTTTCTGATACGTTGTATCTTTGTTGTACCGACAAAGACTTTTAAAAAATGAACACATTTTCCTACGAGCAATTATACAAATTCACCCACGACATGCTCCTGAAAATCGGTTGTCCGGAAGTTCATGCCCAAATCGGAGCAGATGTTCTTCTTTCAGCAGATATGAGAGGGGTTGATAGCCATGGAGTAGCAAGGCTTTCGGGCTATGTCAGACTTTGGGAAAAAGGAAGAATAAATACCAATCCCAATATCAAAATTGTGCACGAAACCCCTTCCACAGCAGTAGTTGATGGTGACAAAGGACTCGGATTGGTAGTTGCACCTTATGCTATGAATGTGGCTATTGAGAAAGCTAGTAAAGCAGGAACGGGATGGGTTTCTGTAAAAAATTCAAATCATTATGGTATTGCTGGATATCATTCCATGATGGCTTTGGAACATGATATGATTGGAATTTCCCTGACAAATGCCAGCCCTTTAGTGAGCCCGACCTTTTCCAAGGAAAGACTTTTGGGAACCAATCCTATTTCAGTGGCGATCCCTGCGGACCAAGAACCGCCCTTTGTAGCGGATATGGCCACAACTACTGCTGCCAATGGAAAATTGGAAATCTTACAGAGAAAAGGGCAAGATGCTCCCGAAGGATGGGTTCAAGATAAAGATGGAAATAGCACTACTTCTTCCAATGGAGTCAAAGATGGTGGAGCTTTATTACCTCTGGGAGGAGATCGAGAACATGGATCTCATAAAGGATATGCCTTAGGGTCTATTGTAGATATCTTTTCCGCGGTCCTTTCAGGAGCCAATTATGGCCCTTGGGTTCCTCCATTTGTGGCATTTTTAGAACCAGATCCCAATCCAGTTGGTGAGGGAATCGGCCACTTCTTTGGAGCTATGCGTGTAGATGCATTTAGACCTGCGGGCGAATTCAAATCTCATATGGATAACTGGATCAAGCGATTTAGATCAGCTGAACCCACTCCTGGAAATGAAAAAGTATTGATCCCAGGAGATCCTGAAAGGGAATTGGAAGAATATCGCAAGACGAATGGAATCCCATTACTTGATCCGGTTGTCAAAGATCTATCGGAATTGGGACAGAGATTTGGTGTAAAATTCTAAAACCAAAAAAACTCAGGCAAAACAGTCTGAGTTTTTTTATGTCCAATTTTATCTCCACCCATCCTAAGGCAATTTGGGGAAATGGGTGCTTTTTGTAAATTGATTTTTTGACATCCTCAAACCCATCAACCTATGAATCAATTTAATCGAAGAGATTTCCTCAAAGGATCTTCTGCATTTATGACTTTGGCCAGTTTTGGACTCCTTGGCATGGACTTCAAAGACCAAGAAGGTCCGATAAGGGTGGCATTGATTGGTACCGGATGGTATGGGAAATCTGATCTTTTTCGATTGATTCAAGTGGCTGATGTGAATGTGGTCGCTCTTTGTGATGTGGATTCCAAGCAATTGAAAGACGCAGGAGATTTGGTTGCAACCCGTCAGAAATCAGGAAAAGTACCTGCTCTTTATGAGAACTATAAAGAACTTTTGGCCAAGGAAAAACCAGAATATGTACTCGTTGGCACTCCAGATCACTGGCATGCGCTGATTGCTATAGATGCGGTAAAAAGTGGAGCACATGTTTATTTGCAAAAGCCTATCTCTGTAGATGTGATTGAAGGCGAGGCAATTTTGGCTGCTGCCAGAAAATATGACAGAAAGGTTCAGATAGGAACTCAGCGTAGAAGCACGCCCCACTTAATTCAAGCTAAAAAGGAAATCATCGATAGCGGAAAGCTTGGTAAAATCTCACATGCGGAGGTATGTTGCTATTATCATATGCGGAACAGAAGTCACCCTGATGTCATTCCTGTTCCGGAAAATTTGAATTATGATCTTTGGGCTGGTCCCGCGCCGAAGCTTCCCTATCGAGGAATTCTGCATCGTGGATGGAGAGCCTTTATGGAATATGGGAATGGAATTGTCGGAGACATGTGCGTACACATGCTGGATGCTGTGAGATGGATGTTGGATTTGGGCTGGCCTGTTCAGGTGACTTCCACAGGAGGGATTTATGTTGACAAAGCATCAATTTCCAATATTTCAGATACACAAACTGCCATTTTTGAATTTGATGAAATCAATGTTGTCTGGCAACACCGAACTTGGGGAAACCCAACCGATCAAGAATATCCTTGGGCATTTAAAATCTATGGTGAAAATGGAATGTTAGCGGGAAGCCCAATGAAAGCAGATTTTTACCCAGATGGCAATAATAATGGAGAGCATATCCACTACCCCGTTGTCCTAGAAAAAGAAGAATATCCTGAAGACGTCACTGAAAAAGACATTGAGATCCATGCTGCTCCAGCCACAAGAGGCCAGATGAAAAACTGGCTTCAGGCTGTGGAAAATGACACTTTACCTGTTGCTGATGTGCTACAAGGTCATATTTCCACAGCTTCCTGCATTTTAGCAAACATGTCCATGGAATTGGGAGGAAGAGCTTTGAGGTACGACCCAAAGACCATGACAGTCATAGGTGATGAAGAAGCTACAGCTTTATTAAGAAGGCCGTATCGGGATGGTTTTGCTCATCCAGAGCCGAACTTGGTTTAAAGCTTTTTTTATCAAACTCCATTATCCTCAAATTTCCATTCTTAAAATTCTTGTTGCCAAGGGTTTGGGTTTTTGTATCTTATGAATGCAATAAACCTCAAACCCTCAAATCAATGAATGCTCTAAACCGTAGAGATTTTATCAAAGGTTCATCAGCGATGATGACTTTGGCCAGTTTTGGACTGCTTGGCATGGATTTCAAAGACCATGAAGGGCCAATCCGGGTGGCTCTGATTGGCACCGGCTGGTATGGCAAGTCAGACCTTTTTCGTCTAATCCAAGTAGCTGACGTAGAAGTAGTCGGGCTATGCGACCCTGATCAACATATTTTAGAAGCTGCAGGAAAGCTTGTCTCTGAAAGGCAGAAATCAGGAAAAGTACCGGCTCTTTATGAAGATTATAAAGAGCTTTTGGCAAAAGAAAAGCCTGAATTTGTACTCATCGGATCCCCTGACCACTGGCACGCACTGATGGCTATTGATGCATTGAAGTCTGGAGCCCATGTATATGTGCAAAAACCAATTTCGGTGGATGTCATCGAAGGAGAAGCCATGGTTGCTGCAGCCAGAAAATATAACAAAAAGGTACAAGTCGGAACACAGAGAAAATCCACCCCTCACCTCATTCAAGCTAAAAAAGAAATAATCGATACTGGCAAATTGGGAAAAATCAGCCATGCTGAAGTTTGCTGTTATTATCACATGAGAGCAAATGGAAATCCTCCTGTAGAACCAGTTCCAGATTTCTTCAATTACGATCTATGGGCTGGACCTGCTCCAAAGCGCCCATATGACGGCTTACCACATATTCGTTGGTGGAGAACTTTCATCGAATATGGAAACGGAATCACAGGAGACATGTGCGTTCACATGCTGGACACAGTACGTTGGATGCTAAAACTTGGTTGGCCGACTCAGATTACCTCCACCGGAGGCATTTATGTTCAAAAAGATGGAAAATCCAATATTTCAGACACACAGTCTGCCATCTTCGAATACCCTGAGTTGAATGTAGTTTGGCAACACCGAACTTGGGGAAATCCAACCGACCCGGAATATCCTTGGGCATTTAAAATTTATGGAGAAAAAGGAATGCTTGCAGGTAGCACCATGCAAGCGGATTTCTTTCCATTGGAAGAGGGAGTTGAGCCGGTCCATTATGATGTGGTGTATGAAAGAGAGGAATACCCTGAGGATGTGGATGAGGAAAGAATTGAATTGAATGCCGCTCCAGCCACAAGAATCCACATGAAAAACTGGTTGAATGCCGTCGAGACTGACACCTTGCCCATTGCGGATATAGAGGAAGGGCATATTTCCACTGCCTCTTGCATTTTGGCAAATATCTCCATGGATCTGGGAGGAAGAGCTCTGAAATATGATCCCAAAACCAGAACCATCATCGGCGATCCAGAAGCTACTGCCAAACTGAAAAGACCCTATCGAGCCCCTTATGTTCATCCTGATCCAAATAATGTTTAGGGTAAATAATTTTCTAATTATAAACCGACTCAGTTTTTGGGTCGGTTTTTCTATTTTAGAAGAAAAAAAGAAATGCTAGAAATAGTCCCTGCTGAAAAAGACGATCTGATTTTGGTTCAAGAGGTAGCTCACCAGACCTGGCCACATACTTTTGGGAAAATTCTTTCGCCAGAGCAAATCGAATACATGCTCGATTGGATGTATAGTGTAGAAACACTCGGAAAGCAGCTTTCAGAAGGGCATCAGTTTTTTTTAGTAAAGGAAGATGGAAAGGCAATTGGCTATTTGGGAATTCAGGTGAATTACGAACCCGGTAAAACCAAAATCCACAAGGTCTATATTTTACCTAACCAACAAGGAAAAGGACTTGGGAAATTACTTTTTGCCAAAGCTAAAGAGGTCGCGAAAGCCAATAATCAAAGTTTTCTTCAACTGAATGTCAATCGGGAAAACCAACCTGCGATTGACTTTTATATTCACTATGGTTTCAAAGAACTCCGAAGAGAAGTCATCGACATCGGAAATGATTATGTCATGGATGATATTGTATTTGAATATCCACTTCACTAACTCAAAAGCTAACAACAATATTCTTTTAATAATCTAGAATATCCTCACCACTAGGCTTTTGGGAACCATAAATCACCTTAATAAACAGGCAGGTTTCCTCAATATTATCTAATTATCAACATCCTACTGTTTTATTAAAACAAGCTTAATGCCTCAAGGCTGTCGGCTGAAAGGCTTTTGCCTAATTTTGAACCGTACAGCAAATTTTTTAACTCCTTGCATTACATTTTTAGCCCCGGATTATTCCGGGGCCCTATTGCAGGAATCTCCCAGCATTTTCCCTTGAGAATTTCTTCCCAAATTGTACCTTAGGAAAGTAAACCAATCCTCATGGAACCAGCCACTTCCTCCACAACTCAACTAACTTTTGACAGGAAAGACCTTTCTGACAAGCAACTTTTATCTCTCTACAAATCATTAATCCTTCCTAGAAGAATTGAAGAAAAAATGCTCATTCTTTTACGGCAGGGAAGGATATCAAAATGGTTTAGCGGATGGGGGCAGGAAGCTATTTCCATAGGAGCTGTCAATGCCTTGGACAAAGATGAATTCATCCTTCCCATGCATAGAAACTTGGGGATATTCACTGGTAGAAATATTCCATTAGAAAGGCTTTTCGCTCAATTTCAAGGCAAAAAATCCGGTTTTACGAAAGGTAGAGATCGATCTTTTCACTTTGGATCTATCGAGCATCATATCGTCGGAATGATCTCTCATTTGGGACCTCAGCTAGCCCTGGCCGATGGAATAGCCTTAGCAAATAAACTTTCTAAAGAAAAGAAAGTCTGTTTGGTTTTCTCCGGTGATGGAGCCAGCTCCGAAGGAGATTTTCACGAAGGTTTGAATGTGGCAGCGGTCTGGAAACTCCCTGTCATATTTGTCATCGAGCACAATGGCTATGGACTTTCTACTCCGAGTGAAGAACAATTTGCTTTCAAAAATTTCACGGACAAAGGCCCAGGCTATGGTATAGAAACTGTAAAAGTTCAGGGGAATAATGTATTGGAAGTTTTTCAAACTATTTCTTCCCTTGCTCAAGACATTCGAAATAATCCCCGACCAGTATTGGTAGAGGCCATTACTTTCAGAATGCGGGGGCATGAGGAAGCCTCCGGGACCAAATATGTTCCTAAAGAATTGATGGAAGAATGGAGCAAACTTGATCCGATAGACAATTTTGAAGTCTATCTGGAAGATATTGGAGTTCTGGATTCTGAGACAAAAGAAAAGATAAATCAGGAAACCAAAAACGCCATTCAAGATGCTTTGGAAATTGCCTTCAATGAAGATCCCATATCCCCGAACTTAGAAGAAGAGCTCAATGATATTTACTTTCCATATGGTCAAAATATCATCCATCCAGTAAATCATCAAAAATCTGAAAAGCGCTTTGTAGATGCGATTTCTGATGGATTGAGGCAGTCTATGGAAAAATTTCCCAATCTGGTCTTGATGGGACAAGATATTGGAGAATATGGTGGAGTATTTAAAATCACTGATGGATTTAAAGCCCAATTCGGAGCGGAAAGGGTTCGCAACACTCCACTTTGTGAAAGTGCCATCCTTGGTGCTGGACTTGGGCTTTCTATTAATGGTTACAAAGCCATGGTTGAAATGCAGTTTGCAGACTTTGTGTCTGTAGGCTTCAATCAAATCGTGAATAACCTTGCCAAAATCCATTACCGCTGGGGACAAAAAGCAGATGTGGTTGTAAGAATGCCAACCGGAGCAGGTATGGCAGCAGGTCCTTTTCATTCCCAATCCAATGAAGCATGGTTTTTTCATACCCCTGGATTAAAAATCGTCTATCCATCAAACCCCTATGATGCCAAAGGGATATTAAACGCAGCTATTGAGGATCCGAATCCCCATCTCTACTTTGAGCACAAAGGACTATACCGCTCTATTTCAGAGGAAATTCCGGATGACTATTACACAGTAGAAATTGGAAAAGCAAATTTGGTCCAAGAGGGAAATCAAGCATCCATCATTACTTATGGGATGGGAGTCCATTGGGCTAAGAAGCTTGCTAAAGAATTAAGCATTTCTGTTGATATTTTAGATTTAAGAACCTTGTTACCATGGGACAAGGAAGCTGTAGAAAAAACTGTGAAAAAGACCGGAAAAGTAATCTTTTTGCAAGAAGACTGCCTTACTGGAGGAATTGGAGCTGAAATTTGTGCATGGATTTCAGAATTTTGTTTCCAATATTTGGATGCTCCCGTGATGAGAGAAGGAAGCCTGGATACACCTGTGCCATTTGCTCCAAACCTTGAAAAGCAATTTTTACCTTTAAATAGATTTAAAGAAAAAATTCAAACCTTAATTAATTACTAAACCTATTATTCATTTCAATTTTGTAAGCCATGCCTTCTTCTCTGAAAAGAGTTTTTATTGTATTCCTTTTTCTACTATCAATTTCATCTTCCAAAGCACAAAGTTTTATTGGAGGAACCATGGGTGGACGAACTGGCGTCCATTATCTGCTGACCAATCCGGCGGGAATTACCGGATCAAAGATGAAATTGGATGTAAATCTATTTTCTGCCAGTGGTATCATTTCCAATGATTACGTGTCTGTTGATTTAACAGATCTGGATAATTTTGACCAAGGCTTTTTCAGAAGCAATAGTTTGGATACCAGTCCTGAGCCCTTGAATAATTTCGTCGGAAATTTGGATTTCCTTGGTCCCTCTGCAATTTTCAATCTCGACGAAAGAAACTCCGTTGGGTTAAGCACTCGGGTTCGAGCCTTTTTTAATCTAAATAATATAGGCGGGGACTTTTATCAGGTCATCAGTGATGAAGATTCGGACATTGAAAATTTCAATCTCTCGATGGAAGACCTTAGAGGCCTCATCCACGTTTGGGGAGAGGTCGGTGCCAGCTATGGAAGAGTTTTAATGGAAACAGATGAACATGTACTTCGAGGAGGAGTAACCTTAAAATATTTATTTGGAGCAGGTGGCGCATATGGTTCAAGCAGTATTTTAGGAGCTAACTACAGCTCATCGAATGATCTGATTTCTACCGCTGGTGATCTCCAATATGGCTATACTTCCGGTTTTGATTCTGAAGATGTTAATTTCTCTGATGTCAGTTCAGGTTTTGGTGCCGACTTGGGATTTATATTTGAGATTCGGGAATCCGAATATTCTGATTCATATCAATTGAATGACCATAAACTACGCCTAGGACTTTCTGTGATGGATATTGGATCTATCAATTATAAATCTTCTCATAGTTTTTCTTACAATGCGGATGCTACTATTCCGGTAGATGAATTCCTAAATAAAGACCTAGATCAAGTTTTCGAAGAAAATTATCAAGGATCTGAATTTACCGAAGACACACGATTTGGGCTTCCAAGCTCTTTACAGCTAATGGCTGACTATCATATCCACAGTTTATTTTACGTCAATCTTCAAGGTTCCCTTTCTATCAAAGACCATGGTGAAATTCCCGTTTCCAAGATAATGAACCAGGTGACAATCACTCCTCGATTTGAAACGAGATGGTTGAGTGTTTATAGCCCTGTTAGCTTTAGAGAATATAGCAGTGGCGTTTATTGGGGACTGGGTGTAAGAGTTGGTCCATTGATGGTTGGCTCAGGGTCTTTAATCACTAACCTGATTTCAAAAAACAGTCAATCCGCAGACGCATATATCGGATTGAAAGTACCTATTTATAGAAAAGACTGATTCCAAATCAAAAACATTCGAAGGGATTTTCGTATAAGGTTTCAAAGTAAAGCCCATGCGAAAATCCCTTTTTCTATTTCTGTTTTTATTGGTGAGTCATTTTTCCCAAGCACAATTTTATGTCGCGGGAATCCACTTTAACGGATCGCTTCCTTCTGGCCAATTAAAACAAGAAACAGAATCCACTTTCTTCCCTACTCTTTCAGGAATTGTCCTTTATGAATTTCAATCGGCTCCCATTCAAGTTGGGATGGAATTGGGCTATGGAATCTATGGAAGCAACCTGGAGCTGAGAACGGACCTTTATCCGGGATTTACAGATGAATTGCGATTGAGAAGAAATAATAATTTGGCTACGGGAATGGCTGTGATTCGCTACTTGCCCGTGGTCAACAATAAAGTCACCCCTTTTATCGAGGCACAAATGGGTGCAAATTATCTCTATACCCGGTACAAAATCCGAGAAGAGATCTATTCAGATCAGGCCATAGAAAGTGGCAAGGATTATGAAGACTGGGCCCTTGCTTATCGAATCGGAGGTGGAATTCAAATCCCAATTGATTCCAAAGAAATGCTATTTCTGGAACTTCGAGGAACATTTCAAGATGGAAACGTTGCACGATTCTTACAAAAGGGAGATGTAGGGTATGATCCCAATGAAGGGAAGTTTATCTATGATTTCCGAAGAGCTCCATTAAAGTATATGACCTTTTCAGTGGGCTTAGTTTGGTATGATGTGTTTTAAGAAATACTACCAAATTCACTTCTCCACCACCCTCATTCTATAAAACAAATTGTAATCCCTTTCTACTTCTCCGTCTGCCGCCTTGACCAGAACTGTCCCGTCAGGAAGTCCCAAATTGATTCTACCCTCTTCAGGTCCTCCATTGACAATACCTACTTGTTTTCCCTCTTTTATCAGGATATACCGTTCTTTCCTGTAGGTTTCCAAAGCTTGCCTGTATTCTGGATCTCTGTAGTACTCCTCTCCTGCCTTGGCTTTGATTCCGCTCAAAACATCCTCTGGCATCGATGTATTGAAAGACACCACCTGATATTCTCCTAAATTTCGAACATCATCAAAGCCCGGATAAGTCAAACCGTCCTGATTTGCATTGGCTATTGCTCCCTCACGATCTGGATGTACAAGCTCTATGCTTTCTTTCAACTCTAATCCACCTGAGTTTACGCTAAATACACTCAGTTGACTCCCTTTGGAGGGAAGCACAAATGCTGTTTGGGATTTAGAATCATAGGTTATACTCGGTAAACTATTCCCAATCCAATTTTTCTCAAGTCTCGGCTTCCAGTCTTCTGCAAATAGATTGATTCTTTGCAGCGAGTCATTACTCAAGTTCAAAAGAAATCCTGAAGTAGCCTTATCGTAAAACTCTGCTCCAATCTTTTCTCCATTGATTTCTCCTGCTTCATATCCATTAATTTCTTCTCCTATCAAATAGGGGGAACCATTCATGGTCAAGAAATCAAATGTTTGTCTGTAATAATTGATGACCAAAGCATTCAATCCCACAGCTGCTCCTGGATGTACTTTTACTTTTTGAAAGTCTAAATCATATTCATGGAAATCCATTGTAGGAGATAACTCTTTAAACACATATCCTTCAGAACCTGCAAATTGACCTTCCATGAAGGTTCCTGCTTGATTGGGACCTTCACCTCCCAAATCCCGAGTATCCAAAATCTTCCCTTTGGAATCGATTAAGTAAATGATTCCTTCCCGCTGTTGTTTCAATAAATAAGTATCGTTCTCAGAATTGTAATCCAATGCAACTAACACCTCCAAAGCATCCACTTTGATTGAGTCA
The DNA here is from genome assembly GCF_026652115.1 of Algoriphagus sp. PAP.12. GTDB lineage: Bacteria > Bacteroidota > Bacteroidia > Cytophagales > Cyclobacteriaceae > Algoriphagus. The sequence goes on from NZ_JAPPSQ010000004.1 coordinate 16,682, forward strand.
ACTACCTCAAAATGGAATTCCTGAAGAAGCTTTCCTTCAGAGCCGGATTCATTTTCGGAAGAACTAGAACAGGAAAAAATAAGTAATGCTAAAACTCCTATGATAGTGGCAAATCTAAACCTCATAAACAAAATTTAAAATGGACTTTAGGAATAAGTCGAATTATCTAAAGAATATAGGACAGACCATCAGAATTAATTTTCGAAAGCATAAAATAAATAGTTTCAAATAACTAAGCCATTGTCACTATTTTAAGTGTCAAATTTAAACTAGGAACTCTTGAATTCTTTAAAAAAACCAAGTCGTAGAAACCTTGTACTTCTACCAATCTCTAAGATTTTGGCTTTTGCCTTTGCTCTTTTCTTTTTCTCTTTAATTGTAAAAGCTCAAAACCAACCCATCAAAACAGGAGCAGAACAGACGGACCTTTACCTTCCTCTCTTAAAAGGAAAACGAGTGGCAATTATGGCCAATCAAACCGCAATCATTGGGAAAACCCATCTGGTAGATAGCCTTCAAAGTTTAGGAGTCCAGGTTGTCAAGGTATTCGGACCTGAACATGGATTCAGAGGAAATGCCAGCGCTGGAGCAAAAGTCAGTGATGAAATAGATCAGGAAACAGGAATTCCAATCATCTCATTGTATGGCAAAAAGAATAAGCCATCTGCAGAAGACATGGCAGACGTAGACATCATGATTTATGATTTGCAGGATGTGGGGGTAAGATTCTATACCAATATCAATGCACTTTCAAGATTGATGGAGGCTTGCGCGGCCAATGGCAAAGAGCTGATGATTCTCGACCGCCCCAACCCAAATGCGTATTTGATTGACGGCCCGATTCTAGATATGAAGTATAAATCTGGAATCGGAATGTTTCCTATCCCCATGTCCCATGGCTTGACTGTCGGAGAATTTGCTCAAATGGCCAATGGCGAAGGTTGGTTAACAGATGGAGTAAAATGTAAACTTCGAATCATTCCAGTTGCCAACTACAACCATGATATAGAGTATACTTTGCCAGTTCCTCCATCACCAAACCTCAATACCCAACAGGCAGTTCTCTTATATCCATCTCTCTGCATGTTTGAAGGTGTCTATTTGAATCACGGCCGAGGAACCTATTTTCCATTTACTGTATTGGGAAGTCCGGAATTGAAAGGGATTTATGATTTCTCCTACACTCCTACGGGAATCAAAGGAATGGCCGAAACCCCACTTTTTATGGATCAGGTTTGCTATGGATTGGATTTGAGAGATTATGACACAGATGAATTGAGAAAAAGCGGTCAAATCAATTTCAAATGGATTATTGAGCTTTACAAAGCCCATCCGCACAAGGAAAAGTTTTTTGATTCCAGTTTGAGTAATCAAATGGGCACTATTGAAAAACTGATTGGAACTGGAGAATTCAGACAACAGATTATCTCAGGGGTTTCGGAAGAAGAAATCCGGGCCAGCTGGGAACCAGGCTTGAGTAAATACAAAGAGATGAGGAAAAAGTATTTGCTCTATCCTTGATCCTCACCTTTTTGACTCTTCTTCTTTCTCCAGAAGAAGAGTCTTCTTTTTTTCTTCACTTTTGGTTTCACTGGAACTTCAGCAGTTTCAAGCTGTAAAACTGGCTCTTTTTTCCAAAGGAAAACTGGCAAAGCCCAAAACACACCCACCAAGCTGAATACCAATCCGCCTATGGTTCCGATGGCCAGCGAGAACCAGAAAATCTCATTCTGTCCTTCCATGATAAAAGGAATCAAGCCAAAACAGGTGGAAAGAATCGTCAGCATAATTGGAATGGCTTTTCCGGCCACAGACTTCAACACATTCCGATTGTAAACGCCTGTGAATCGGTTATTCAAATCATTGATGATAAAAATCCCGGCATTCACCGCCAATCCTCCGAGCATCACAAAGGAAGCATAACCACCTTGATCAAAGTAGAAATCAAATAGAGAGAAGATTAAAAACAGTCCAATAAAACTGATCGGAATAATCGCGATGATATAGACAGGTTGTTTGAGGTTCTCGAAAAGAATAGCACAAATCATAAATATTCCCACTATCAACAGACCGATTAGGGAATATTGTCTTTTTGCCTTTTCAAAACTGAAAAAATAAGATTGGGCTTCGGCGGTATAACCGATTGGCATTTCCCTTTTCATTTCTTCCAAGACCTCATCCAAGTATTCTTTCCCAAACTTTCCTGACCCCATATATTCAAATGCCACAGACCGAATGTATTGCCGATCTTCTTTTCTCAAGGCACTAGTAGTCGTTTCCTTTGTTAAGGTCCCAAAATCTGAAATCTTGTAAATTCTATCTGTTCCAGAGATCAAGCCATTTTTCTCTAAATCAAACCTGCTAAAATCATTGGAATTCGTCTCTCTGATTACCATACCATAGTTTTGATCTTCCAAAACCAAGGAACCAGAAGGACCTTGAGGCTTGCTCAAGTCAAGCATCGTATTGATGATCTCATACTGGTTGGTTTTACCCAAAGCAATCTGGTTTTGATCCAATCGAAGCACAAACTCCTCCGTCTTAGGATCTCCCCACCCCAAACGCTCATTGGTATTCACTTCTTGAATACGCTTATGCTTCAGTAGTTTTTCTGCCAAGACATTGGCTTGTCTTTCCAACTCATCAAAATTATAGCCCTTCATCGTCACTCGATAGGAAGGAATTCCCTCTCCACCCGATCCTGTATAAAAGCCCTGCCCAACTCCATAAATGTTCCATTGGGCTCCGCTCCAATCCGTAGACTTGACGGACAATTTTCCTTTCAGTTGATAGGGTAAGGCAGACTTTTCATATTCCTCTTTGAAAGTGATTGAAATCATCCCTTGCTGACCGGATTGAACAATGGTTTCAAATTGCTCAATCCCATCCACTTCCTTCAAATAGGATTCAAACTCACGCATGATAAAGTCCATCTGGTCCAAAGTATTCCCAAATGGAAGTCGACAATAGACATATAATCGAGTCTTGGAAGCCTCCCGATAGGTGCTTTTCTCATAGACTCCCCTCACGAACATTCGGAAGGATCCACCTAGGGCTTTATCTACATAAGGTCTAATTTCCTCTTGATAAAAAGTATTTCCGACGGTCTTGTTATACCACTCATGATCTTCCCAATTGGCAGGCAAATAGAATATGGGCAGTCCAAAAAGTAAAATCAAGAAAGTAATAAAAACTTTCCTATACCTAGCAGTCCACGCAATCCCTTTTTCATAACGATGTAGATTTTTTACTCGCTTCTTAAGTTGTGGAATCGTTAGTTTTCTGCCTTTTTGAACAGATTCTTTGAATAGAACCTGATAAAAAGCCGGGGTAAATATTAAAGCAATTATCAAACTGATTCCCAACATGACAGAAACCACAATGGAAAACTCGGTCAAATTCTTCCTATCCTCTTCTGGAAGGAAAAAGACAATCATCAAAGCTGCAATTGTAGTCAGAGATGCCGCTAATAATGCCAAGAAAACCTTCCTGTTTTTATGCTTATGCAAGTGATCAATCATAATGATCGCATTATCCACAATCAATCCAAAACTAATCGTCAGCCCAGCCAGAGAATACAGGTGGATGTCAACTTTCAAAAAGTAGAGAACAATAGCGCATAAGCTTAGATTGATGACAATTCCTAGGAATAGAATACTCAGGTATTTCAAGTTCCTATTGATCAGAAAAATAAATACAATCAGAATCAGAATGGAAAGACCAGAGCGCTTATAAATTTTGTCCAATTCCTTCTCCAGGAACTCGGTATCATCATTTTCCAATGTGATTTCAAACCCTGCCGGAAGCAGAGCTTTTGCATTTTCTACTGCTTGCCGAATATCCTTAGCAAGCAATACCTTGTTCACCCCTTCGCGATTAAAGACAGAAATAGTGACTGAGTTATTTCCATTAATTCGGAAATAGGAATTCGCTTCTGCCTCCTCCAAGGTCAATTTGGCAACATCCTTAAGCAAAACATCATGCCCGTTGATCTCGGAAACTCTCAGGTTTTCCACCTGACTCATGTCTTCCAAGGAGCGGTCAACCTGAACGAAGAGAGTCTCACCCTTATTGTTCATCACAGAGCCGGGAAAGCTTCTTCCGAAAGCTTGGGAAATTCGGTTTGACAACTGACCCTTTGTCAAACCATAAGCTTGGAGTTTCTGAATATCAAAAGTGATGAAAAGCTGTAAATCAGTTGCTCCATTGACACTCACTTCCTCGACTTCTTCATAGCGGGTAATGGATGGTTTGATAAAATCCTCTGCTATTTTTTTGATTTCAAAAGCCGCAAAAGGGCCATTCATGGAGTAGGTCAGAATCGGGGTTTTTCGATCGTCTCTTTGCTGTGCAGATTGATAGACTAAAGGAAAACTGACTTTGGAATCCAACTGAGGATGCACTTGCCTGATCAAAGAAGAAACCTCAAATTTCTTCATCTCCATATCCGCCTTCTTATCAAACCGAAGGGTAATACTTCCTCCATTGTAATTGGAAGAAGATTCAATTTTCTTTAATTCTGAAAGCTGAGAAAAAGCACCTTCCAGTGGGGAGGTAGCCAGTTTTTCAACTATTTCAGGAGAAGATTGATTGACGGAATAAGAAATCGTCAATACGGGTTCCCTATCCCTAGGATTCAAATCCACCGAAAGCAAAGGAATGACTGCGATCCCCATGATCGCCATCACCACAAATGCAACTAAAACTCGGAATGGGGTCATATCAAGCCTCCTTCAGTTTCTTTTTGGATACAAAAAACCAATAAGCCAAAGGCACAAAATACAAAGCTGTCAACGTGCCAATCGTCAAGCCACCTATCACTGAATAAACCAATGGTCTTTGCAAGTCTGCTCCCAAACCTGCACTGAAAATAATTGGGATCAATGCAAGAATAGTAGTAATTGAAGTCATCAAAATTGGTTTCAGACGAATCTGACCTGCTCGATGCAGAGCCAATTCCAAAGCTTCCTCAGCTGAAGTGCCCGGATCTGCTACCAAATCTTTTCTTAATCTATTGATGGTATCGATTTTCAAAATCGCATCATTGACCATAATACCCAACATCACAACCAAACCAATGGCAGACATCACATTCAATGAGGAACCTGCCAATAGAATTACCAAAAATGCTCCTCCTATTCCCAGTGGAAGAGTCAAAACAACAATCAGGGGCTGAATAAAGCTTTCAAATTGTGCAGCCAAGATGAAATAAAGAAGCAGGACTGAAATCAAAAGAATCCCAATCAGCTGCTTGATATTTTCCTGATCCTTGAAATATTGCCCCACCATGGAGACTCCCAAATTCTTGTCTGTCCCCCATTTAATGAAATCTGATTTATAAGCGTCAGGATTTTCCGAAGTCACAAAGACAGATTGATAAATCCCGGTTTTGTCTGCCGTGACATTTTTGTAATGATCATCGTAATGAAAATCCACAAACTCTGACAAAGTATAGTAAGCCGAATCTGAGGCCGCGATTTGAGTATTTCTCAATAAGTCTTCAAATCTGGTTTGTGGCTCTTTCAATTTCACAGGAGTCACTTCTCCAAACCTTCTGATATCGGTAATCAAAAAGCTTCCAAATAGTTTTTGCAACTGGGATTGGATCTGATCTACAGTAATTCGATAGGTTGCTAGTTTTTCAGCTTTTAGTGTAAAAACTACGGAGGATTCTTTTTCAAGTCCCGGTCCTCTTTCCCAATCTGAAGTCGGAAATTGGCTCAACCAAGGTCCCATTTTATCTTCCGGAACAGGCTCTTTTGCTGCCAAGTCTTTCCATCTCACCTCATAGTAAGGCAAAGAGGAATTGAATAATTGATCAAAGGCATTGGGAGCATCCCCAATAATAAACTCGGCACCAGGGTAATTTTTCTCTATAAAGTCCTCAAGCTTTAATACTTGCTCATTCTTTTGATCCTGCGATGAAAACAAGAAATACAGCAAGGCTTGCTGAATAGAATTTTCTCCATCAAATAATAAGAACTGCTTTACTCCAATATCAGATTCTGCCTGCTCATAACCTCCCTCCATATGTCTCATCAAAGCGACCACTCGATCTCTATTCTCCATAGCAGAAATAGGCTCATTCCAGTTCACTTCCAGAGTAGTATCCAACTTATCAATTTCAGGAAGACCCTCAGATGGCAGAAGCAAAGAAATAACTAATCCAACCGGGATTAATAGCAAAAAGAAAAGCAGTGCGACTTTTCTATTGCCAAAGACTAAATCGTAGCCTTTTTCATAAAGCCCCAATACTGCAGAGAAGAACTTCCCTTCTTCGCTATCATCCACCTTTTTGCTTTTGCTAAAAAAGAGGAAATACAACATCGGCAAGAGGACAAATGCCACAGCCAGGGAAACTGATAAAATAGCTGTGACTGCTATCGCCTGATCAAAGAATAAAGCTCCAGAGATTCCACTTAAGAAAACAAGTGGAACAAAAACCGAAAGCGTGGTCAAAACCGATGAAATCAACGCGCTCATCACTTCATCAACTCCTTGAACGCAGGCTTCAAAAAGATCTAATCCCAATTCCCTTTTTCGGGTGATATTATCCAAAACGATAATCGCATTATCAATCAACATCCCTATCCCGAGAGCAAGACCGGAAAGTGAAATAATATTGATTGAGATACCGAAAAAGTAGAAAACCAGAAAACTGATCAATAGTGAAGAAGGTAAACTAACTCCAATAATCAGAGGAAGTCTGTAATCTTTCATAAAAAGGAATAGCACCCCAAATGCGAAAATCCCTCCAAACAAAAGAGATGTTTGCAGATTGGAAATTGCGGCATTTAGAAGATTTGACTGATCTTGAGTAAGCTCAAAATCCACCTGAGGATAATCTGTTTTGAAAAGCTCCAAAGCATCTTTCAACTCCGGGATCAACTCATTCATTTTCGCAGAAGCCTGCTTGTGAACAGTAATTACCAATGCCTCTTTGGAACCAAACAAATGATACCCAAGCATTTCCTGTGTTTGGTAGCTGACTTGTGCCAACTTCCCTAATGGAACAATGGCTCCTGAAGGCGCTGAAACGGGAAGACTTTCTATATCGTTTGGCGTATCCACTCGAGTAGCTAATCTCAAATAATACCGAAATTGCCCATCTTTTACAGAAACTCCCGGTAGATCTGTATTTCCAGATTGAATCGCGGAAATCAAGTTTTCCTGAGTCATCCCCAAAGCTCGGATTTCCTCCTCCTTTGGCTCAACGATGATGATTCGATCTTTTTTCCCATTGATATCCACCAATGAAACCCCCGGAAGTTGCTCGATTCTTTTCTTCAGAACATTTTCAGACAAAAGGCTTACTTCTATTTCATCAACCCCTTCTTTGGGGACCACTTGGACCCTTGCCACTGGGATATCCGAGGTATTGATTCGAATTACTTCTGGCCTCGCAATCCCTTCCGGCAGGTTATTGGCTATTCGGTCAATTTTCTCATTGACATCAATATAGGCCAGCTCCATTTGGGTGGAATAGTTGAAGGAGAGGCGGATAGTCCCAACTTCAGAGCCAGCTTTCGACTCCATATCCTCCAATCCATTCAAAGTGATCAGACCTTCCCTGATATTTCGCAAAACATTCTGTTCAATCGCTTCAGGAGAGGCATTGGGATAGGATACTTTCACTACGATCTGTGGAACGTCGATGGGTGGCAGCAAGGAAATAGGCAATGACCGAAAGACAATGAAAGAAAACACCATCAAGGCCAAAAAAGTCATAAATACTGCAATGGGCCGGGCTAGTAAAAATCGAACCATCCTTTATTCAGTTACGATTTGTACCGGTGCCTGATGTGCGAGTTGGAGATTGTTAGTCGTGATGACCGTACTTCCCGGTTCTATACCTTCCAGAATTTCTATTTCTTGTCCATTGTCTTTTCCTACTTCTACGTAGTTCCATTTGGACTCTTCATTTTCAATCGTAAAGACCACTGCCCTACCTGATCGATAAACGACAGCATCCTTTGGAACTACCAAAGAATTGGATTGAGGAGCTCTGATAATGGCTCTCGCATTCATACCTGGAAGTAAGTCCTTGGAAGAAGTAAGTCGGATAGAAACCTGAACCAATCCATTTTCATCCACTTTGGGATTGATTCCTAAAACGCGGCCTTCCAAGGCATTTTGAATATCGGATACCGGATAAACCTCCACCTTTTGATTTATGGAGATTAAGGAAATATCAGATTCCAGCACATTTACTTTCAACTCCAAACTGGATGTGCTTAGGATCTCACAAAGCTCAGCATTGCTAGAAATTAAACTCCCTTCCTTGAATTTTAGGTCAGCAATTTTTCCCGAAATCGGAGCTTTCACTTCACATCTCTCCAAGTTCAATTGAGCTTCTTTCAAGTCTATTTCGGCTAAATAAACCCCATTTTTGGCTTTTAGCTGCTCTTCCAAAAATTGGATTCTCTCTGTATCTCCTGATTCAAAATCCCTTAAAAAGCCAAGCTTGTCATTTTCAAAAGCAGCTTCAGCGTTTTTCAAAGCGATTTTAGCTTTCTCTAAGGCTATTTCAGAATTAGTGGGATCTAACTTGGCGATGATTTCCCCTTTGTTTACAAACTGCCCTTCACGGATAGGCAAAGCAATTAAATATCCTGGTTGCTCAATGATGGCTTTTACTTGGCCTGCAGCTTCGAGCTTCCCGGTAGCGTTGATAAGGTAATCGAAACTCTTCGTTTCTGCTTTGGCCACTTTGACTTCTGTGGCGGCAACCTCATTTCTAAAGGATTCAGCAGGAATTTCCTCTTGTTTTTCAGCTTCTGGCTCACATGAAAAAAGACCCCATGAAAAAATGACGAGGCAAATAATACGGTAGTTGTTCATCGAAATAATCGTTAGTATCCTAATAAACTAAGAATAATCCCAAGGTCAAAGACAGAGAAATAGTTTGCTTGTTAAAAAAGGTAAAAAAGGTTTGACTGCCTTTTGAAAACTTCGAATAATACAATTACTAAAAGAACGGTATACTTAAAATTTTATTCTTTCAAGCATTCCGATTATTCATTGAAAAATGGTCTCATCTCATTGTGGATTGTTTCACGCAGTGTTTTTAGACGCATGGCATATTCTTCCAGTTTTTTCTCTTGATCTGTCTGAGGAATCCAAGGCTTGACCTTTTTTGGATTTCCATGTTCATCTACCGAGACAAAAATGATGATGCAGTGCGTCTTTTTCTCAAACTCATGATCCGAAAAATCTCTGGAATAAATCTCCACCATGATATGGATACTGGAGGTTCCGGTATAGATCACCGCCGCATCTATCTTAATGACCTCACCGATATTGATGGGCTTATAAAAGCGAATTCCTCCTACATAAACCGTAACACAGTAGGTTTCAGACCAAGTTCTGGCGCAAGTATAGGCAGCCTGATCAATCCACTTCATCACCACTCCCCCATGGACTTTTCCTCCGAAATTCACATCTGAAGGTTCACTGATAAACTGAAAGGAGGTTTTGTGTAGATTTTCCATGGGATCAAATTTGGAATTTAATATACAGATTTGATTGGGGAGAAAAAGGTTAATTCCATCCCATTTTTGAGAAAATCATATATCGGAATTAAGCAAACTCATAATCTCCTCCTCCAATTCTTGAATTTTCTTTACCGCCTCATCCATAGGCAATCCTTCTGCAAGACCCGGCCTCAAATGTTTGGTTTCCCTCAGCAAGGCATCTCTCTGGATCATTTGCTTTTTAGTGATAAGCTCCAAAAGCTCAGAAGCCTGCGGAAAAGATTTGGTAAGATGCTCAAAAGATTTAGACTGAGCAGCTTTTTCCCAACCCAAGCCTTCTAAAATCTCTCGAGCCATCAACCAATGCCCTTCATCCCCAGGATGAATCCCGTCTTTTGCCAGAAAAAAATCTGCATGCTTTCTCCTCTCCTTTGCTAAATACTCCCTCATGGGACCGTGAATGTCAATGACTTTCCAGGAATCACTGCCTCTTTTACTAATCAACCAATCAGAATAAACATCCAAAACCTGAGAATAGTCTATTCCTTTGATTGGATCAAAAACTGGAGGCGTCAAGGCCACTGGTATGGCATTTTTAGATTCGATTTCTCCATAGAGCCAATTGATTCCATCTTGATACAATTGAAATCTACCCATGTCAAAAGGCATATAAATTCCATCATTCATCCCGTAATTAAAAAAAACTACATCCGGATCAAGGATTGCAAAAACTCTAGCCAACCTTTCATGCAAATCAGGGCGTGGGAATTCTCCATTAGCATGTCCTTCCTCTGACAGACCTGAAACCGTCTCACTTGGCAGTCCCAAATTGATCCATTCGATGGTGGAGTCTGGATTCTTCAGCCTATAACATGTTTCCACATAGGCAATATACTTCCCACCATAGGTAATACTATTACCTAAAAAAAGTACCTGTTGGGCATCCGAAGGAATAGGCAACCTCTCCTGAGACTGACTATTCTGGATACAAAAAACTGAAATTAGAATCCCTAGCAACAAACCTTTCATAATCAATAAACAATGGTCTTTGCTAAAGATAAAGTCCTTGCGCTTATTTTACGAATGAAAGAACGATTGACTCACCTGGCTTCATTTCATTTTCCCAAACTTGCCCTACTTCCAATCTTTCTCCATTTACCTGACAAACACCGTCAATAGGATTGAGGATTCTCAATTTCCCTCCTTTGGCTGCAGAAATATTAGCCGTGATTTGTGATCCATTCACCTTGGTCGCGGAAACCTGAAAAGCACCTTGTGCCAAGAAACCATCGAAGGAAACATTTTCCCAGCTAGATGGCACCGCCGGAAACAAGCGAATAAAATTTTCATGACTTTGGAGGAGCATTTCCTGAACGCCTGCGGCAAAAGCAAAATTTCCTTCCAAGGTGAATGGTCTATAGGTAAAATTAGAGTATCCTTTTCCGGACTGGTCTCCATTCACATGAAAACTATTCGGCAAGCAAAAACTCGTAGCAAAAATCCTCAATGTCTCTGCAGCTCCTTCACCATCCAGCATCCTTGCCTGAACATTTCCTTGCCAGCTAAAGGAATAACCAACCCATGCAGAAGAACCCGTAGTTTTTAAATTTTGAGCAGTTTTACGAATAATATCCTTCGCCTTTTCACCACCGGACCAATTGATCAAACTCAATGGATGAATCGCCATCAGGTGGGAAAAGTGCCTGTGAGAATTTTCCAAAGGTTGCTCTGGTGCCAATAGCAACCCTGTTTCTCCTACTGCAAAGTCCGGCCATTCCGCCAAAATACTTTCCCATTTTTCAGCCTCCTGTTCATTTCCCAACTCTCTTGCTAATTCAGCAGCTTTGGTATATACGAAACGGATATTCGCCAAGTCAAAATTGGTTGTCTCTCCAAACCAAGCCTGGCGGCTATTATTGTGAATTTCAGGAGAAGCAGAAATGGGAAGTTTTCTTTTTCCATCCTCTCCTTTTTCAGAAATCCCATCGAAATAAAGAGCCACTTCCTGAAACCAAGGATAAGCTTCATTTTCCAAAAACTCCCGATCCATGCTATATCTCCACTGCAAATAGAAATGATGGGAAAGCCATCCCGAAACCGTTGGACCAAAAGCATACTGAATCCAACCACCCATAGGAGAGCCGGTTAAAGTACTTACTCCCGGAACATTGAGTCCATCAGATTCATAGTAAGTTTTGGTGTATTCCTTAAATGTCGGATAATTCTTCCAAAGCCAATTCAAAAAGCCTTTCGACAAATCCAGATGATTTGCTGTATAGCTCGGCCAATAACTTAATTGGGTATTCAGGTCATGGTGAAAGTCCCCTTTCCACGGTGGAAGTTTTCCATTGTCTGCCGTCCAAACTGCTTGAAGTGAAATCGGCGGAGTATTTTCTCTAGCTGCAGAGCCAAATTTATATTGCTCCAAATACCATTGTCTTTGCAAAATCGTGTCTGGAATTGAAATATTGGACTTGCTCCAAAAGCGATTCCACCACTCTGAGTGTGTTGGAAATGAACCCAAAAATCCTTTTCCCAATGCTGTTTGAGTCAGCTCTTTTGAGTTTTGTTTTCCTTCCAAATTGGTACTGATCGCCCAAACGCCCTCCAGTCCAGACTCTGTTTTCCTCCAGCGAACAGTGATTTGATATTCAAAGTCACCATATCCTTTTTGAGTATACACTTTTCCATTATCCAACTCTTCTACAACACCTTGCGGATAACCCAGCCTTCTCAGGTCTTGCCCGGTCACAGGATTATCAGCTTCAGATTCACCTGGAAGATTATAGGCAGGAATCATCAATCCTGGAGAAAAATTTTCTTCTTTAATTCCTTCAAACTTGAACCAACCTACGGGATTTACTGCATGAACATAAGACTGCATGGTAACTCCAGACTCCCATTCTATCATACCTGTACCCGTTGCTATGGAAACGCCACTCTTTTTTACCTCGCCAAAACTTGAAGTTGCAAATTCCAAAGCTCCACCTGGGATTTTGGAAGGTGCCGGTGCATTATTATAAGGGGCGTCAAATAGACCCTGAACTTCCTTATAGTTATCTTTCTCCCACTGTTCTTTCACCCAAGAATATTTGTAGGGTTCTCCTTGCAGGTTTTCCATTTTTCGCTCATCCCAAAGGTCCACGTGATCCAAAGAGAGCCTCAATTTGTCTTCTTTTTGCCAGATAAGAGCCCCTGTTTGACCATTACCTAAGGGAAGTCCTTCATCCCAAGTTGTGGGGAGATAATCAAATTCCAGATTGTAGGGAGACAAATCAGGCAGCACTTTCACTTCCTTATTTTGACTACATGAGAAAAGAAATCCTAGGAGGAAAAGGAACCAAATTGTTTTCATAAAGGGTGTTTTAAGACAGGAAAAGAGAATCACAGGATTCAATTTTTGATTTCCGAAGGTATCACTTTTTCAAAATGGAAATATGTCACCTATCAAATATTAGTGCAAATGGACAAAAAAAATATCTGTCTTTAGCTTATTCTTCAACACCCCAAATTCCAACACCAATCTATAGGTTTAGAGATTAATCGGATTGCTTGCTCGTACCAGCGAAGTCTTAATGTCCCAGGTGGATCTCCCTCAAAATGTGAATACAAAGCATTCATCTCGTCGATTGTACCGACTTTCAAGGTGACTTTGGTGATCCCATCATCTCGCATATTCAAGGTAGTTGCTGCTTGTCTGGAAAGGTCAATGATTCGTTTAGAAGTCTTGGGTAGTCGGTCATTGATCCTCACCCATACAGAATCTTGAGTATCCAAGCGAGTTACTTTCACCCAAGTATTGAATGGTAAATATTTATGGGCGGCAGTCAGACTGTCCATATTAAAAATCTCTCCATTGGCTGTTTTCCGCTGATGAAAACGCTTTCCATAAAAACTGGCTACTCCCGTCTGAACCCGGACAGAATCAACCTCTTGCGCCATCACCCCAAAGGACAAGCCCCAAATCAACAAAACACTACATATTACTCGCATAGCTATAAAAGCATTCGACAGCTCTACTCAACAAAAATGCCAATTGCTGACAGAAGGCTTGAATTCATTTGTAGAAGGATGCTCGACAAGGTATCTTAGTTGAATAATGAGGATATCCACCGGAACTCGAAGATCTTTTTCATTACCACTGTGGAACACTCGTGATTTACGAAAATAAATTATGCTTAAACTATTACATACGGCAGATTGGCACTTGGGGAAGAGGCTTCAGGAGTTTTCCAGATTGGAGGAACAAAAGCTGGTTTTGGATGAAATCATCCAAGTAGCTGAAGATGAAAATGTAGACTTGGTGCTTTTGGCCGGTGATATTTTCGATTCATTTAATCCTGCCCATGAGGCCGTAGAATTACTCTACAAATCCCTCCACAGACTTTCGAAAAATGGCACCAGACCCATTATTGCCATTTCCGGAAATCATGACAGTACCCAGTTTGTAGAGGCTCCGGATCCATTGGCTAGAGAAATGGGAATCCTGTTTTACAGTAGGTATGATTCGGTGATACCAATTGGGAAATTAGAATCAGGACTGGAGTTGATTAATTCCGAGCCTGGATTTGTAGAGCTTAAACTTCCTCAGCATCCATTTCCCATCCGAATTATCTTAGCACCCTATGCGAATGAAGTGAGCCTCAAAACCTATTTGGGAGAAGGAGATCGAGAGGCTGAATTCCGAAATATCCTTGCTGAAAAATGGCGAAAATTGGCTGACACGTATTGTGATTCAAATGGCGTAAACCTATATATGGGCCATTTCTTTTTTGTCAAAGAAGGAGCCAAAATCCCTGCTGATGCAGAACCGGAATCGGAGCGGCCAATTCTTCACGTTGGGGGAACTCAGGCACTTTTCACGCAAAACATCCCCAACCAAATTCAGTATGCGGCATTGGGACATTTACATCGATTTCAGACTATTTCGAAGGAACCTTGCCCGGTGATTTATTCCAGCTCACCTTTGGCCTACTCTTTTTCGGAAGCTGATCAGGAGAAAAAAGTAGTCATTGTTCAGTTGGAGCCAAATACCACAGCTGAAATCAAAGCCATCGGCCTCAAACAAGGCCGACCACTTTACAGAAAAACATTCAATCAACTAACCGAAACCTTGGAATGGCTGGAGCAGAATCCCTACTGTTTTGTGGAAATCACTTTTGTAACGGAACATTCCATAGATGCAACAACCAGAAAGGCAATTCTGAAAGCTCATGACGGAATCGTCAACTTGATTCCCCAGATCAAAAACCCAACAGGAAAAGAAGATGTCAGCTTGAAAGCCGAAGATTTGGAAAAAGACATGGTCAGTCTGTTCAAATTGTATCACCAGAGTGAAAGAGGCCAAGAACCCAATGAGGAACTTTTGGGGATTTTCAAAGAAGTAATCAGTTACGAGTCCAAAGCATGATTCCAGTTCAATTAGACATTCAGGGGCTATACTCCTATCGCGAAAAGCAAAGCATCAACTTCAACCAGTTGACTGCGGCTGGTTTGTTTGGGATATTTGGAGCTGTCGGTAGCGGCAAATCCTCCATATTGGAAGGAATTCTATTGGCACTTTATGGCAGTACAGAAAGGCTTTCCGATCGAGGAGAGAAAAACTCCATGCTCAATCTTCAGAGTGATCAGGTTCTGATCAATTTTACTTTTCATGCAGGGAAAAATAATTCGAAGACCTTTATGGCTCGATATGAAGCCAAAAGAAATAAAAAAGATCCCGAAAAAGTAGATCCTGCTACGCATACTTTTTATGAGAAATCCGGTACGGATTGGACTCCTCTAGAACTTCGGGCGGAGGATATTATTGGGATGAAAAAGGAGCATTTCAAGCAAACAGTCATCATTCCCCAAGGAAAATTCAGGGAATTCATTGACTTGACTCCTGGACCAAGAGCTGAGATGATGAAGGAGCTTTTTGGCTTGGAGCGATTTGATCTTTCTGGAAAAACGGGAACTCTACTTCGCGAGGTGAAGGATGAAAAAATCCGTTTAGACGCTAAAATTCAAACCTTGGAAGAATACACTTCCGAACAATTAACTGAAAAGTCTGAGCTTCTTGAAAAAATAAAGACCGAGTCTGATCAGGTAGGAAAAGAGGTAAATGATTTAGACATACAGCTTCGTCAATTGGAGAAATTTCAAGAGAAACACGCAAGCTGGATAGAGTTCAAAAGAATGAGAAAAGAGCTTGTCGAGCAAAAGCCACAAATCGACAAACAACGACTTCTTCATCAGGAATTCATCACCGCAAAAAATCATCTGCGCCCTGTTTGGAATCAAATCAATGATCTCAATAAAGACCACGAAAAATTTCAGGTAAGCATTACAGACTGCACTCGATTTGAAGCAGAATTTGAAAAGGAAATCCTTCAACTCGAAGTTGAGGAAAAGGAGCTAAAGCAGAAAAACCAGAATCGTCCACAAAGGGAAGGCAAGATTCGGGATCTCAAAAAAGTGATTGAAATCAAACAGCTCCAGGAGGATCTTGCCCAAAGCCAGGCTCATTTGGAGACATTAAAGCCTTCCATAGATTCATTGCAGGAAACCCAATCTAAACTGGATTCACAGTCTCAAAATTCGGATAGGGAGTTGGACTCCCTGCCTGTTGCCGATTCAAGTAATTTGGCTGACCTCAAATCCTTTCAAAGACAATGGAAAGAGTTGGATGAGCAGATTGGGCACCAGCAAAAGTTATTGAAACAATTTGAGTTAGAGGAAAAAGTCGTTTCCCAGACATTAGAAAGACTTCAATCCAAAATTCCCGCAGATTTCGAGAAAGTAGAGGACTGGCTTCAAGAGCAAAAAAAGAAAATTTCCGAGGTTGAAAAAATGCGTGAAAATGCCCTTCGGAATATGGGACTTCATGCCCATGCACATCTTTTGGAAGACGGAAAACCATGTCCTCTTTGCGGAGCTGCAGAGCATCCAAACCCTTTGAGTGCAGAAAAGCAGGAAAAGGAAGCTCGGCAAATGGATTTGCGATTGAGTGAGGAAAAAAATATCCTAGAAGATATTTTACACCTGACACAACAGCTCAAAGAGCAGCAATTGTATCTGGATAATCACCGAAGAAACATCCAAAGCAAGGGACAGGAAAACCTTCAATTGGGTGAAAAGCTTTCAAAAGTTTTAGAACAAATAAACCACCTTGGAATTTCTGATGGTTCATCTCTGGAGGAGAAAATAGCCTCTTTAGAAAATAGCCATCAGCAAAGGGAATCTATCCTAAAGGCTCAGCAGGAGCTTAGAAAGAATTGGCAAGCAAATCGTGAAAAGCTGGATAAGGAGCAAGCCGCTTTTCAACAGGCTCAATTGAAAAAAGAGACACTTTCCTCTCAAATCCAATCCAAGGAAAAAGATCTCCACGACCCTACATTCTGCAAAGGTTTTTTCTCAAGAGGAGTCCATGAAATCGAAGCTGCTATCTCCAAGGTGGAGAAGGACATTGAAAATGCATTGAAAGACTGGGAAGGAAAGGTTGCTCATTTGCAGGAGGTCAAGACCAAACAAACTACGAATCAGGCTGATTTAAAAAATTTCAAAATTCAATTAGAACAAGCTGATTTGAAATTATCCAAGCTTCAATCAGAATTTGAAAACCTCAAAATCGAACACGGATTTGAGGACGAAGCTAGATTGATCCGCTTGTTTGAGCATTCTTTGGATGCAGAGAAAGTTGCCAGAGAAATCCAGCAATTTGATCAACGATTGGCTTTGGCAGAAAGTAGAATTTCCGAACTGGAGCAGGAAAAAGAAGTGGTTGAATTTCAAGAAGAACAATTCTTACAATCCAAGGCCAAATTCCATTTGTTGAAATCTGCCGCAGAAGAAAGTCGAAAACGAGCGGCATTACTTGAAGAGGAAATCAAAATCATCAAGGAAAAGCTTGAAGAAAAACTACTACTCACCCAATCCAAAGAGAAAGTTGAAAAAAGGGAAACTTACCTCAGAGAATTGGAGCGGCTTTTCAAAGGTTCTGGTTTTGTTAAATATGTCAGTTCCATTTATCTCAAGGAACTTTGTAATACAGCCAACCAAAGATTTATGAAGCTGAGCAAAAACAGTCTCAGTCTAGAAATCGATGATGACAATACTTTTTGGGTGATCGATTACTTAAACGGCGGCAAAAGGCGCTTGCTGAAAACTCTTTCCGGTGGCCAAACTTTCCAAGCTTCTCTTTGTCTAGCATTGGCATTGGCAGAAAAAATCAAAGCCCTTAATCAGGCGGATCAAAGCTTTTTCTTCCTGGATGAAGGATTTGGAGCTCTGGATAGAAATGCCCTACGGGTCGTTTTTGAAACACTCAAATCCTTAAGACATGAAAACCGGATCGTAGGAATCATCAGTCACGTGGAAGAATTGCAGCAGGAAATCGGAGTTTTTGCCAAAGTGGAACTCGATCAAGAGAAAGGCTCTCAGGTGAGTTATTCTTATTGAAACAATCTCGTTCGTGGAGATAGAAACTTGGGCAAAAGACCATAAAAAAAAGTCCTCCGGAAAGATTCCGGAAGACTTTTTGAACTAAGAAAACCAATTTTTCTTAAGGTAACATATTCTTGTTGACCCAGTCAATCTCATCTTGACGAATGGTATGATCTCCGTCTTCAAAGAGCAAAGTTTTGATTTGAGCGCCCATTCCCTTCAATAATTCGGCAGATTCTTGAATCCTCGACAACGGAACATGAAAATCCCTTTTGCTGCTTCCAATAAATATCGGAGTCGATTCGAAATCACCCGAATATTTGGATGCCTGCAGATTTTCTCCAATCAATCCACCTGTAAAAGCGATTACTCCGCCCAACTTTTGAGCATGGAGTGCAGCATATTCCAAACTCAAACAAGCACCTTGAGAGAACCCAATGAAGTAGATATTATCAGGCTTGACCCCTTGCTTGATTGCAAATTGAAACGCTTCATCAACTATTTCCAAAGAGTTTTTCAAAGCGGCAGCATTACTGGAATCAGGAGCCATAAAACTGTAGGGATACCAAGTATTCCCACTGGCTTGAGGTGCCAAAAGTGCAAACTCCTCCATGTTCAAATACTGTTGAAGAGACAAAATGCTTTGGGCACTTGCCCCCCTACCATGGAGGAGTATTGCAACCTTCTCCCCTTGAGCGATTGGTTTACCTGCTTGAATCAACTCATTCATATTTCATTGGGTCCAGGGTGACCGGAGTCAGACTTTTTTCAATTTTTTCTCTAGAAGGCTCAGCCCATTCTGGAAGTTTTACCAATTCTCCCAAATGTGCTTCGTCCTCATCTATTGCAAATCCAGGTTCATCAGTTGCAATTTCGAATAGCACTCCTCCTGGTTCACGGAAATAGATAGATGTGAAATAATTTCTATCCTTCACCTCTGTGACATGATAACCGTTTTCTAGGAGGATTTGTTGGATCTCAAGCTGACTTGCTGCATTCTCAGTACGGAAAGCAATGTGATGAACAGTACCAGCACTTTGCATTCCATAAGGACCTTCTTTGTCAACTAGGATATCCACGATATCCCCAGGCTTTCCATCTGTTCCATATCTAAATCTATTCCCCTCCTCAGAAATAAAATGATAGTTCATATGATTCACCAGTAGCTTTTCAGTCAACTCTTTTGCTCGTAGATTGAGTGTCGCTCCATAAAAACCTTTGAGACTGTGCTCCAAAGGAATCTGTCCATAGGTCCAGCCTGGCCTTGAATCATCCTCATTAGCTACCAACTCAATCCCCATTCCGTCATGATCTTCAAATCGAATCAATTCCACACCGAATCTTGTCAAGGTATCAGATATGGCTATTCCAAACTTCTTCAGTCTCTCTCTCCAAAACCCGAGAGAGTCCTTTCCAATTGAAAAAGCGGTATATGTTAATTCTCCGACTCCTTTTCGACCTCTTCTAGCACCAGTAAATGGGAATGTGGTAAAGATCGTACCCGGCTGCCCCAATTCATCTCCGAAATAGAAATGGTAAACATCTGGAGCATCAAAATTGATTGTTTTCTTAACCAATCTTAGTCCAAGAACCCCTGTATAGAAATCTATATTAGCTTGAGGATTTCCTGCAATGGCAGTGATATGATGTATTCCTGTGACGAGCGTTTTCATAAGATTGAGTATTGTTTTTTGATAAAAAAAGCTGCCCTAGGGCAGCTTTGAAGAATTAGGCAGTTGCCTCTTCAGTCACTTCTTGTTTGACAAGCTGCACGCTTAAAATCAATCTAACTTGATCACTTACTACCACGCTACCTGCTTCGGTAACTGCAGACCAAGATAGACCAAAGTCTTTTCTGTTGACTTTTCCTTCGATTTCAAAACCAGCTTTGGTTTGACCGTAAGGATCACCAGCTACTCCACCAAAGTCTACATCCAAAGTAACTTCTTTAGTGGTCTCTCTCATAGTCAAGTTACCAATCAATTTGTAATCACCACCATCATTTTTAATGGTTCCTTCGAAAGATAATTTTGGATGATTTGCTGCATCAAAGAAATCAGCTGACTTCAAGTGATTGTCTCTATCTTTTTGGTTGGTATCGATGCTATCGACAGATGCGGAGAAAGCTACAGTAGCTCCATCAAAATCATCAGATGCAGATTCAGCAGAACCTTCAAATTCTCTGAAATAACCTGTTACAGTTGAAATCACTAGATGTTTTACTTTGAAAGAAACTTCTGAGTGAGTTGGGTCGATAATCCATTTTGCAGTTTTCATTGTGTTGTTATTTAAAGTTGAATTTATTTTTTTGTGTTTACATTATATGTATAGACATATTTATAATCAAATTTTTTTACCCCCTCAATTTGTCCAAAAGATCATTGAGAACATTAGCTTCGGCTTCCGAAAGATGAACGATTTCTTGGTTGAATTCCTCCACACTTTTTTCGACTGTGCAAAGCAATTCCATTCCCTTTTCTGTAATCAAAATATCTACTTGCCTTCTATCAGCAGGGCATTCATTTCTTTCTACCAAGCCTTTATTTTTCAGTTTCTCAACCAATCGGGAAGCATTTGACATTTTATTGAGCATTCTGTCTTGAATTGAGGAAACCGTGATCGGTTTTCCCTTTTGTCCTCTCAATATTCTCAATACATTATATTGTTCTGGAGAAATATCATTAGGCTTAAACATCTTTGATTGAGCTGTCACCAAATAACTATGAGTGTACAACAGGTTCACCACCAACTTGTTGAAAGGGTCTTTAAACTCCTTTTGCTGTATAGCTTCTTCTATCGTTCCCATTTTATTTTCCTTTGTATTTAATGTATATACATGCAAATGTAAAAAAAGGTTTCACATTTTCAAAAAAAAATTAAACCAACATTGATTTTCAGCCACTTATATTTCAAAAAATATCCAGCCATTCAGAAATCAACTGATTGACCACCTCTGGTTTTTCAATGCAACTGCTATGTCCTGCCCCGGTAACGCGATGAAGTTTTGCGTTTTTGATAGACATTTGAATGAATTTAGCCTTTTCTGGTTTCGTTGCCACGTCCTCATCTCCTACGATTACCATGGTTGGGCAAGAAATATTTGACAACTCATCTTCTACTCCATTTCTGAAGATCACTCCATCCACTGGACCAGTGATGGTCCTTTTATTAGTCATCATCTCTTTTTTCCAAAACTTAACCTCTTCCTTGTTTTTAGGATTTGCAAGCCAAGATTCTGCAAACATGATTTTCATGACCTTATTGGCCACGGGAGAAATCACTCCCAAGAGCTTTACAATTCCATTGAGAGTTTTGTATTTAGGCACATTCTCCACTGGCTCGTTATTAGCTGAGGTTTCTAAAAGAATCAAACTTTTTATCAGCTCAGGTTTTCTAGCGGCCAATCTCATCCCAACAAAACCTCCCATCGATAGCCCTGCAAAATGGACTTTGCCACTTCCCAACTTTTTGATCAGCTCTAAAGCATCCTGGTAAAGCGTATCCATATCAAATGGCGCTTTGACTTCACTTTGACCTTGACCTCTATGATCGTAGGCGATTACCCGATAATTTTTGGATAGCTCCTCAATCTGGGCTCGAAACATTCGCTGGCTCCATAATAAACCATGGGAGAAAACTATAGTCTCTTTTCCACTTCCCTCTTCCACATAAAAAATCTGAACTCCATTAACTTCAATTTGAGGCATTACATCTAAGTTTTGATAAAAATAAAGGGTTGGCAATTTTTGATCACCAACCCAATTTATTTGGAATAGTTGAAACTTACCAGTCTAAACCTGGTTGAGTTATTTCAACTTTTTCCTCAGCTTTTGCTGCATCAACAATTTTCTTCACATCTTCCAATAGCTTTTTAGCATCATAAACTACACCATCTTTGACAGTATACTTTACTCCACCTACTCTGATAGGCTTGTTGTTCTCATCGATTCTGATTGCACCGGTTCCATAAAGGACCTTCAAATTTTGAAGTGGGTTCTCTTCCAAAATCACAAAATCAGCCAACTTTCCTACTTCCACAGTTCCTATTGACTCCTCCATACCCAATGCTTCTGCTCCATACATGGTAGCAGATCTAATCACCTCCAAAGGATGGAAACCAGCTTCTCTCAACAATTCAAGTTCACGGATATAGGCAAAGCCATACAATTGATAAATAAAACCGGAGTCAGAACCTGCTGTCACGCGTCCCCCACGATTTTTATATTCATTGATGAAAGTCATCCAAAGTCTATAGTTCTCTTTCCATTGCAATTCTTCCTCGGTAGTCCAATCAAACCAATAGGAACCATGAGATTGACGGCTTGGGGAATAAAATCTCCACAGGGAAGGCAAAGTATAGGTATCATGCCATTCTGCAGTTCTTGCTCTCATCAAGTCACGATTTGCCTCATAGATATTGAAAGTGGGATCCAAAGTAAAATCCAATTCCAACAATTCATTCATCACATTATTCCAATGCTCAGAGTATGGAGCAGCAGCTTGTTTCCATAGTTTACCAGCCTCAGCAAATCTGTGCTGCTCATTTTGGTAATTATAGTCCAATCTGAAATCTTGGATGGTTCGATCTTCAAACAAAGCTTCTGGTAAACCATACCAGTGCTCCATAGAAGTCAAACCTGCTCTAGCAGAATTCAAAACATTCCATCTTGCTACGTCCAATTGCTGATGGTGCATCGCTGATCTTAAGCCGATTTTTTTATTTTCAGAAATCGCGGCCTCCATTACCTCTGGATTTGCTCCAAAAAATTTGATCCCATCCGCGCCCTTATTCTTGTTCTCGTTTACCCAAGCTTTCGCTTGCTCTGCTGTAACGATAGGCTCTTTTGCTCCTTGACCAAATGACGTGTAGGCCAATAGTCTAGGGGCAACGATTTCGTTAGCCAAAGATCTTTTCTTTTCGCTCAACACCCAATCCAAACCATTTCCGGCAGAAGGATCACGAATGGTTGTCACTCCATGAGACATCCAAAGTTTGTAGACATATTCTGCTGGTGTTCCTTGGCCTCTTCCTCCAATGTGAGCATGAGCATCAATAAACCCTGGCATCAAATAATACCCTTCCAAATCCAGGACTTTCGTGTTCTCATCAGCTTTTGGCCTTCTAGCCTCTTGAATAGGCAGCCCAGGATATCCTACTTGCTGGATTCGGGTGATCTTGTTTTTCTCAACTACAATATCTACAGGACCTGTAGGTGGTGCACCAGTTCCATCAATTAAGACAACTCCTCGTATAATTAACTTGTCATATGGTCCATCCCCTTCGTTTCTGTCTGGGGCAGGTTCTATTTGCGAAAAAGCACTCATTGCAAAAACCGCAAAGACTGCTGTCATTAGTATCTTTTTTAACATAAAGTTTGGTGGTTGATGTTTAGTGCAATAAGATAGGGTAAAATAGGAAATCAAAAAATAGAATTTGGACGACAGGAAATGAAAAAGGCCCTGATTTCTCAGAGCCTTTAGTTATATTAATTGTAATTACAAATCTTGAAATTTCTCCATGATATCTTCGGAAATACCCGTGAAAGAGTATCCTCCATCGTGGAAAAGGTTTTGCATAGTCACCATTCTTGTCAAATCAGAGAACATAGTCACGATATAATCTGCACAGGAATCAGCCGAAGCATTACCTAGTGGAGAAAGAGACTCAGCAAAATTGTAGAAAGAATCAAATCCACCGATACCTGAACCAGCGGTGGTTTTGGTTGGAGATTGAGAGATAGTATTCACTCTTACTTTCTTTAACTTACCAAATCTATATCCATAGCCTCTGGCAATGCTTTCCAACAATGCTTTAGCGTCAGCCATATCTGTATAGAAAGGAAATACTCTCTGAGCAGCAATGTAAGAAAGACCTACAATTGAACCCCACTCTTTCATGATATCCATTTTCTCAGCCACATGCATCATTTTGTGAAAAGAGATAGCCGAAACATCGAAAGACTTGTTCATCCAATCATAGTTCAACTCACCATATGATTTTCCTTTTCTGATGTTTGGAGACATCCCGATAGAGTGCAAAAGGAAATCGAAATCCGCTCCCAAAAACTCCTTAGCTTCGGTGTACAATTTTTCGATATCTTCTACCACAGTAGCATCCGCAGGGATGACGATGGTATTACATTCTTCACCAAGTTCTTTGATAGCTCCCATTCTCATGGCGATCGGAGCGTTAGTCAGGACAAATTTCGCCCCTTGTTCTTTGGCCTTAAGGGCTGTTTTCCAAGCAATTGAATTCTCATCCAATGCACCTGTAATGATCCCTACTTTACCTTTTAGCAAATTTTCTGGCATATAGCTTTTGATTGAAGTCAAAATTATGGCGTAAAAATAGGGAATTTCCCTGAATTGACGGCCTATTGGTGAAGGAGCTCTTTAGCACTCTCAACAGCCGAGGAGGAAGGGTTGGAGCCAGCAATCATTTTTGCCAATTCAGAAACCCTTTCAGTTTCATCCAAAAGCTTGATTTTACTGATGGTTCTGTCAGAATTATTATCCTTATATACAAAGTAATGCATATCCCCTTTTGCAGCCACCTGAGGCAAATGAGTGATACAAATGACTTGATGCTCCTTGGAAATCTCTTTCATCATTCGCACCATTTGCAAAGCTACCTCACCAGATATCCCTGTATCAATCTCATCAAAAATCAAAGTTGGCAAGGCCATTTTGTCTGCCATCAAATATTTGATTCCAAAAAGCAATCTTGAGAATTCACCTCCCGAAGCCACTTTCTTCAATGGTTGAGGCATCGAGCCTTTATTAGCAGAAAATAGAATTTCCACTTCATCCAAACCTGAATTACTTGGAACTACTGACTTGCTTTCCACTTGGATCTTGGCATTTTCCATCCCCAAACCTGACAAAAGCTCTTGAAGGGACTTTTCAAAAACGGAAAAACAGGAGTTTCTCTTTTTGCTTAAAAGCTCGCCAGAACCCAACATCTTTTTCTCCGCCGCCTTTAGTTTCTCTTCTGCTTCTTTAAGATTTTCATCCAGATTTTGGACTTGAAAAACCTTCTCCGCCAATTCGGCCTCAATTGTCATCAATTCCTCCACTGAATTAACTCCATGTTTTTTCTGAAGCTGATAGATTTTGCTCAACCGCTCTCTGATTTCATCGAGTTTTTCAAAATCAATCTCCACTTTTCCTTCTTCATCTCCGAGGGTGTCGGCGATATCTTTCAATTCGATAAAAGTCTCCTGAAAACGGTCTTTCAACCCATCAAATTTATGAGCCAGTCGGCCCAGATTTTGTAATCCTTGCTGAACTTGGGATAAGCCCTGAACCAATCCGAATTGTTCGTCATGAAACAGGTTTAAAAGCTCATTGATCTTTTGCTTGATTTCTTCCGCGTTTTCAAGAATCTCCTGATTGGACTCCATTTCCTCCTGCTCTCCCGATTGAAGAGATAACGAGCTTAATTCATCCAATTGAAACTGATTGAAATCCGCTTCTTTTTGAAGTTCGATTGCTTCCCGCTGAATAGTCTCGAATGCTTTTTTGGCTTTTTTGAAATCCGAGTAATCCGCTCTGTAAGATTTTAATTCGTTTTGACTTTGGGCAAAAGCATCAATGATTCCCAATTGATATTTCCCATCGGCCAATTGAAGGGTATCATGCTGAGAATGGACATCCATCAACTTTGCTCCAAGCTCTTTCAGTACATCCAATTTCACAGGAGTATCATTGACAAAAGACCTAGATTTCCCACTTGGACTTATTTCTCTGCGAATGATACAAGGGGTTTCATAATCCAACTCTTGGGTTTCAAAAAAATCTCCCAATCCATAGGCTCCGATCTCAAAAACACCTTCAATGATACATTTTTTCTCCTCGGTCAAAAGGACCTTCGTATCAGCTCGATTTCCCAACAATAAGCCAACAGCTCCCAGCATGATAGATTTTCCTGCACCAGTCTCACCAGTGATCATACTCAATGCTGGACTTGGCTGCATTTGCAACTCATCAATAAGGGCGTAATTGGAAATACTGAGGGTTTTAAGCATGGGTAATTTGATTAGCACAAAGCTAAAAAATCCAATTTAGCTTTTCAGCAGCTCGTTGTACTTTCTGGCATTATTTGGATCAACTTCCAAAAGTAACTCTACCGCTTCAGTACGGATTTCCAAAGATGCATTTTTTAAGATCTGAGAAATCTCATCACTTTTCGCATCCATAAATGAAATGGTAAAAATTCCATTAGGTTGAGTTTTGTTTGCTTCGGCTACCAATTTGATGGCTTCCAAAATATTTTGATAGGCCTTCTCAGGTTCTACTTGAAGGATATCCAAGCCTTGCCTATGATACAAATAATATGCTTCACGAATGGAAGAAAAGACCGAGGAGGTGTAGATATCATTAATCAACCAATAGCGGTTTCTCCGATCTGAGGTACTTTGGACCCAACCAGCTCTTCCTGACTGCTGTGCATTGTTAACAATATCATTAGCTACTGCGAAAAACTGACTTCCCCCTTCATTTGCAAAAGTATCATAATCCAAACCTAAAGCGATATTGGCATAAAAGGCCAACAAAGAACTGATATTATTTAAAAAGGTAAAGCGATTGAATTCCAATGGCTGAGATTCAATGTATTCAAAATTCCAGTTTCGATCTGCAAAATTAAAAACTAAGCTTTCGTAATCTGTTCCATAAATTGGCCTGACAACTTGAATCTGAACTGTCGCTGAATACACTCCAACCTGAGGCACATCATTAATAGTAATCAGCAAATTCCCTTTGATTCTTTCCTCAGGTTTAAATTCATCCGTGGTCCAAGACCTCCCGTTCAAAAACTGCTCGAAGGAGTTTTTCATCTGGGTAAACACATTTGTATTCTGGATTCTCGCTCTATCACTGTTAATGATGACAGTAAAATTCAACTCCTGAGAGAAAGCAAATATTGAAGGGAAAACAAATAAAAGTGTGAAGAGCAATTTTTTCATTCCTCTAAAAATAAAATAAAATCTTAGGCTTTGATCCAATGCTCAGTTTTTTTGATTTCATCCAGAATCAAAGTGGCAATTTCTGATTTTGGAGCTAATGTGGATTCCACATGTTCTCCATTTCTCGAGAAAATATGAACCTTATTGGTATCCAAACGAAAACCAGCCCCTTTTTCTTTCATGGAATTCAATACTATCAGATCAAAGTTCTTACGCTCAAGCTTGGATTGGGCATTTTCTTTTTCATTCTCGGTTTCTAAAGCAAAGCCAACATGTATTTGACTCTTTCTCTTCACTTCACCCAAGCGATGAGCAATGTCTACATTTTTCTTTAGCAAGATGGACATTTCTGAACCACTCTTCTTGATCTTTTCGGGCGCTACTTCAGCGGGTGCATAATCTGCAACAGCTGCTGTGAAAATCACAATATCCATTTGATCATGAACCGCTTGTGCTGCCTGGAACATCTCATCAGCAGATTTGACATCTGTCCAATGAAATTTAGATTTCTCAACAGGAATATGAATAGACCCCGAAACAACCCAAACTTCTGCTCCTCTTTCTACCAATGATGTAGCGAGAGAATACCCCATTTTCCCACTGGAATGATTACTAATGAATCTTACAGGATCAATTGCCTCTTGAGTTGGCCCCATCGTAATGAGAACCTTTTTTCCTTTGAAATCAGCCTTTTTGCTAAAAAACTTCTGAACCTCCAGCAAGATATGCTCTGGCTCCATCATTCTACCTTTTCCAGAAAGCCCACTGGCTAATTCACCAGATTCAGCATCTAAAAGAAGGTTCCCAAAGGATTGTACTTTCTCCAAGTTTGATTTTACAGATGGATGCTGGTACATATCTAGATCCATTGCTGGAGCTAGCATGACAGGGCATCTTGCTGATAGGTAGGTAGCTGAAAGCAAATTATCACAAAGACCATTTGCAAACTTTGATAGGGTATTAGCACTCAAAGGTGCAACTAAAAATAAATCAGCCCAAAGACCCAATTCCACATGGTTATTCCATTCCCCTGTCTCATCTTTTTGGAACTGATGAAGAACTGGCTTTTTTGAAAGTGTAGAAAGTGTCAAAGGAGTAATAAAATCAAGAGCAGAAGCGCTCATGATGATTTGCACTTCTGCTCCTTCTTTGACTAAGAGTCGGGTAAGGTGTGCGGATTTGTAGGCAGCAATACTGCCGGTAACACCTAATACAATCCGCTTCCCTTTCAGGCTCATTTTATTGACCTTCTTCCGTCTCTGGGAATCTGTGATATACTTTATCTTCCATAAACTCTTCCATAGCAAGAGTAGATGGCTTAGGCATTCTTTCGTAAAATTTGGAAATTTCGATCTGCTCCTTGTTTTCGAATACTTCTTCCAAGTTATCTACAGTGGAAGCAAACTCAGAAAGTTTTGTATTCAATTCTTCCTTCAAGTTACTGGAGATTTGCTTTGCTCTCTGACCTACAACATGAAGAGATTCATAGATGTTGCCAGTTTTCGCAGCTACTTTATCCAAGTCGCGTGTAATGATGGATGGGTTAGTTGCCATTTTATCTCGATTTAATTAATTATCATTTTTAGTTTGAGGAGGGATCGAAGTTGCAGCTTCTGCAGCAGCTTTAGCTTCCGCTTCAGCTTTAGCATTTCGTTCAGCTACTTCCTGCTTCAGCTTCATATGATCCTCCAATTCCTTCTTGGTCTCAGATTCAAAAGACTGTACCTCTGCAGTAAACTTACTACCTGGATATCTTCTATAGAAAGTGGTAGCAAAGCCCAAAGCTTCATTCAATCTATCCTCTTTTTTGGAATAAACACTGTTTTCAGCCAATGCTGTACTTACCTCCACTAATTTATAAGCGATTTCCTCATTGTATTTACTCTCAGGAAAGTCTTTTGCAAAGTTTTGAAAACTTACTACACATGCCAGAAGATTTTGACCAGGATAAAGTCCATCTTTCAATCGATAATACATCGATGCCTCATGATAGGCTTTTTCTTCAAATCTCCCTTCCAGATCCTGAAGCATATCCATTGCTCTTTCGTAACTCGCTGAACCAGGGAATCTGGTCACGAATTGCTGAATAGCTGAAACTGCCTCTTGGCTACTTTGCTGATCCAAATTGAAATCGGGTGCATCCAAATACAGTGAGTAAGCATTCATGAACAACGCCTCTTCTGCTAAAGGGCTACGATTGTAGGTACGGTAAAAGTTGCTGAAATAACCAGCAGCCTCTATATACCTTTTTGTCTTGAAATGACAATTGGCATAATTATAATCCGCCAATTCGGCTTTTTCACTTCCCCGTATAACAGGCAAAACTTTGTCATACAAGATAATAGCTTTGTTATACTCTCCTTCTTGATAATACTTATTGGCTCCCTCGTAGAGTTCTTCCCAATTGGTGCTTTTTTCCAATTTGCTGAAAGGCCCACAGGAACTGAAAACCAAGACGAAAAGGAGAATAAATAAGTGTTGTACGCGCATGTTCATTTTCAAGACCGCAAATATACGGGATATTAATTGGTATTCAAATGGATAGAGTGAGGTGACTTTTACTTCTTCACAACGAGTTTTTTGGTCACAATATTTTTATTGTCCACAAAAAGCGTGTAGAAATAAACTCCGGGATTCAAATCAGACACGTTAATCACGAGTGAAGCTCTATCTGGATCCAAGGTATATTCCGCCACTGGATTTCCAATAAAACTGTTAATTGCGATTTTGGCCTGAGCCCCCTGCTTTTTAATCTTATAGTCAAACTGAGCTACCCTGTTGCTTGGATTTGGATAGACATCCGAGAGTGAAATCGATTCATAATCAAAATCATTCACTTTTTTGTTTGGATTGCTGACATTGTATTGCGCTTCCACTACAAAAGCCTCACGCAAATTACTTTCATTGACAAATACCAAATCAAAACTACCTCTGGTCTCAGCGATCCCCATGTCCAAATCCAAATATAGATCGGTCAAGATTTCTCCGGGGTTTAAGCTTAGTTTGATTTTTGCCAAATCTCTTTTGGCATCGTAGCACTGATCTCCGACACAAATTTTCATTTGCTGAGAAGAGCCTAAATTTCCTGAAAGATTTTTCAAGAAATAGGTTTTGGGCTGATCAGATTCGTTTTGAAGGATGACAGTTTTACGATGAGTGGAACCGATATCACCAATAAAATCGAGACTTTCACTCAACACACGCACCTGTTGCGCTTCCGAAATCATTGGAAACGCAAGCATCAGCCATGCAAAAAATTTGAGAAATGTCTTCATGTAAAGTTTTTATCGATACGCTAGTCAGTTGTTTAACTGCATTTAATATACGCACAAAAATACGTCTTGGGTAGTCTTAAGGAGAAAAAATCCGGTTAATTGTTGTTAACCATCATAAAATTTTTTCTAATATTTTTCGTTGGGGAGATTTCCATCCTTCTTAATCGGCCTCAACAGAGGTTTTTTTGGTAATAAACCCCGTTTTTCTAGTGACTTTCTGATTTCTTCATCAGTTGGCATCAAGATTTCCGCATCTGGTTCATCGAACAAGTTTTTTTCATCAGGGTCAATTTCTTCGACCATTCTCCAAGCAAAAATTGTCTCCATAGAAGGTTTTTCTTCGATTCGCCATTGAAAACCTTCTAGTCTTGAACTTTCCTCATCTACCAATTGAAACGGAATAAACTTTCCATCAGGCTTGACGTCGTACTTGACTTTCTTAATAGCGCCTTCTTTAAAGTCCATTTGAATAGTTGCCGACAAAGTTCGGTTGATCCCTTGGGTTAAAGTATCTCCTTCTAAAGCATAGTATAAAGACTCTCCATTCCCTTCAATTTCTAGTTTACTAATTTGCCCATCAGCAAAATACCCATTAAGCTTTCGTCCTTTCATTTGATTGAAATTCGCGAGCGTATCAGTCATGACAGAAAAGACATTCTCCTGCATATATACTCTTCTCAACTCTTCATTTTGAATGAAAAAAGTCATCGAATCAGCTGTCATTTGATTATTCTGATTCCAAATAACTGGATCTTGAAAAAGTCGAATGGTGGAATCATTGTAATTATATGCCAGTGAATCAGAGACACCTGATAGATCAGACTTAACCATTTGAACCGAATGAAAAGCCAATAGATATTTCAATGAATCAGACTCATGGTCTTGGGAGATCAAAGTATCTGCAGCCAAATACAAGGTGTCTTTTTCAAAATACTTTCTCACCAAAGCATTTCCATAGACCAAACTGTAGCCTCGCTCTTCCCAGTATTTCCCCTCATCTCCAAATATTTCTACTTCCCTTTCCTTATTGTAAACTCGGATATTTTCTTTGCCTTCATAGTACCCTTCCAGTTCCCTGTAAAGCAACTCTTCTGCTTTCACCCTGCTGGTCTCGGTATCCACTACCCCATCAAAAAATCGAAACAATTTATTCTGAGTATCATAAAAGCTGCCCTTTTGAGCATTTAACGTATTCCCATCCTTCGAAACCAAGTTTGTCAAACCTTGAGTCTCTGCTGTTTTAGGAATAGTCAAATACACCAGAAAATTGGTTTTCATGGTATAGTCTGGGTTTACCAAAACCACATCATCCTCAAATGTTATTTTTTCTAAATTCACCTCATATTTCCCTTTTTCACTGGTCAAAACATTGGTAGAATCCACCACTTTTCCCTCGTTGAAATAGGTAGCTATATTTGCAGGGCGATTATAATCCAAGAAATCCGTATAGAGTTTTGTCTCTCCGTTATCGAAAATCACATTGGTTCTCAGCTTTGCCAATTTCGTATTTCCATCATACTCAGCATAGGCGCTTCTGGTGGTCACCGAATCCTCCATATCCTCAATAAACACCCTACCATATAGCTTTGCCATGTTGGTTGCTCTATAAAAATGCGCTGAGTCACAATTGATTAGCGTGGTCTGATGCTTCATTTTGACATTCCCCAATAATCTCTCAAAGCCATTTGCCCCCAAAAGAGAATCGGCCTCATTGATCTCAAGCACACTTCCACTCTGCCCAAAAACAGATAGTGATAAGAAAAGCCCTAGGCCTAAAAGAAAAAACTGAGGTAAAGAAAATTTCATCGGATAATTCAAGTGGGCAAAATTAGTAGAAAAAGCTATTTTTGATCAATGATCTCAGCTTTTCAAGAGCATATACGCCAAAAGTCTCTTCTTGATTCAAATTCCACCTACCTTTTTGCCTGTAGTGGAGGTGTCGACAGCATGGTTTTGGCAACTCTTCTTCATCAACTCAATATCCCATTTGTCCTCGCACATGTAAACTTCCACCTTCGGGGTGAAGAAAGTAATGGTGATGAAGAATTTGTAAAAAACTGGGCAGTTAATCATGAGATTCCTTATCAAGTTTTGGATGCTGATGCACATCAGGTGGCAGAAAATCAAAAGATCTCTACCCAAATGGCTGCACGGGAAATTCGCTATGACTGGTTTGAAAATTTAAGGAGAGAACTCGGGTTGAATGGAATCATCTTAGCACACCATGAAGATGATCAGATAGAGACTATTTTCCTGAACCTTTTAAGAGGAACGGGGCTGGATGGTTTGATCGGAATGGCAGACCGGAAAGGCCACTTGATAAGACCATTGTTGCCATTTTCTAGGAAACAAATTGAAGAGTTTGCAAAGGAAAGTGGCATCCAATGGAGAGAGGACTCCTCCAATAAAAAAACTGATTACAAGCGGAATAAACTAAGACTGGATGCTTTACCTCAGCTTTTTGACACCGCCCCAGATGCCAAAAAGAACTTACTTTCAAGCCTCAATAGGCTGAAAGATTCCTCCAAAGCATTCTCAACTTTATTCGAAAATTGGAAATCCCAAGAGATTAAAGTGGATGGCGATTTTCAGTTTTTACAAATTTCCGCCATCAAAAACACATCGGGAGCAACTTCCTTGCTTTTTTATTGGCTAAGACCTTTTGGTTTTAATTCAGATCAAGCTGAATCTATTTTGGAGGCCTGCCAAACACACAATCCAGGTAAAGTTTTTGAAACAGGAAATTTTCGATTGACAATCGATAGAGATGAATTGATTCTCTCTCCGAAGACAGGTATATTCGAAACCATCACGATTCAAAAAAACGACATAGAAGTCAACTGGGAAGAAAAAACATATGAGCTCCTGAAGCTTCATGAAAAAGCTCCAATAGATAAATCCAAAACCAATGCAATGTTGGATTTGGAAAAAATCAGTTTTCCTTTAGAAATCCGAAGTTGGGAATTGGGGGATAAATTTATCCCACTAGGGATGAAAAACAGCAAGAAAATCTCTGACTTTTTGATAGATTTGAAAGTATCTGTAGCTGAAAAATCAAAAATCAAAGTCTTAATATCTGAAGGAAAGATTGCTTGGGTAATCGGCTACAGGATAGCAGACTGGGTAAAACTGGATGCATCCACAAGGAAAACTCTATACATCAAACAAAAAAACTGATGCTGAATCCTTTTTCAAAAACCTATACAGCCGAAGACCAAAACACCTTCGATTTCCTGAGGTTAATTAAATTTTTTGAGCGGCTAAGAAACAATGAAATGGCAAGATTCATTCCTGCTATGCATCAACGGAAGTATTACCGTGACGAAGTGGTATTTTTCAGTAAAGATCCGAGCCAGGCTCTGTATTTGGTCAAAAGAGGCCAAGTGAATCTTACGATTGATGTAAAAGATAATTTTGAATCCATTTTGGAAGTCAATAAAGGGGAAGCCTTTGGAGAAAACTCGCTTTTGGAAAATGCCAAAAGGACCTATACCGCAATCATCACTTCAGAGGAAGCTGACTTGGTTGTCATTCCTCATTATGCCATTCAGGAGATTTTTGATTCCAGTCCAAAAATCAAGGCAAAAATGATGACTTCCTTATCTGAATATTACAATGACAATAACCAGCGCTTATTCAAATCCTACAGGGAATCCTTTGGGTTTTTCAGTCTTAAGCAGATGTTTGAGTAAGCTGAATTTCCCAGCAAATCAAAATTTTAAAGTATTTCTCAACCGAATAACAAAGTATTGTCCTGAGGGTTTCTATTCCTCCCATTGTTTAATAACTTAGCGCCGCTTTTTATAGGCTATATCAATTAATAAATCATAATATCATGAGCAAAGTAACCGTTGTAGGGGCTGGAAATGTAGGCGCAACTTGTGCTGACGTCCTAGCCTATCGCGAAATCGCTGAAGAAATAGTATTAGTAGATATCAAAGAAGGTGTTGCCGAAGGCAAAGCCCTTGATATCTGGCAAAAGGCTCCAATCAATCAGTATGACCCTCGTACTGTTGGAAGCACCAATGATTACAGCAAAACCGCAAATTCTGACGTAGTAGTAATTACTTCTGGTCTACCTAGAAAACCAGGTATGACTCGTGACGACTTGATCGAAACCAACGCTGGTATCGTGAAGTCTGTTACTGAAAATGTAATCAAATACTCTCCTGACGCGATCATCATTGTGGTTTCTAATCCACTTGATGTAATGACTTACCAAGCTCATTTGTCCTCCAAACTTCCTCGTACCAAAGTAATGGGTATGGCTGGAATCTTGGATACTGCTCGTTACAGAGCTTTCTTGGCTTCTGAATTGAACGTTTCTGCTAAAGAAATCCAAGCAATCTTGATGGGTGGACATGGTGACACCATGGTTCCTCTTCCTCGATACACTACAGTAGCTGGTATCCCTGTGACTGAATTGATCGAAAAAGAAAAATTGGATGCAATCATCGAAAGAACCAAGTTCGGTGGTGGTGAATTGGTTAAATTGATGGGTACTTCCGCATGGTATGCTCCGGGATCTGCAGCTGCTCAAATGGTAGAAGCTATCTTGAAAAACCAAAGAAGAGTATTCCCTGTTTGTATCAAATTGGACGGAGAATATGGAATCGATGATTGCTACCTAGGTGTTCCAGTTATTTTGGGCAAAAACGGTATCGAGAAAGTAATCGAATTGGACTTGAACGAAGAAGAAAAAGCATTGCTTGAAACTTCTAGAGGTCACGTGAAAGAAGTAATGACCGTATTGGATAACCTTTCCAAGTAATTCATATTAAATTAAAGACCCGGGATATGATCTAGTAAGATGATGTTCCGGGTCTGATTTTTGTTAAAACTTAAACAGATCAAACCCCCTGAAGTGAAAATCTGGAAAAGTCTACTGGTTCTAATTTCTATTTTTGTACTAGGTGCCTCCGGCTACTGGGCATATACCAACTACTTTTCAACTTCTCAAGTCAAGAACTTTGATCTAATCGGACAAGATGCTGTCTTTGTCCTTGAATCCGATGAGTCCGCTCTCATCTGGAATGAATTAGTGGAACACCCTTCCTGGGGAATTCTCAAAAACTTCCCTTCTTTTCAAAAAATATCCGAACAGCTAGTAAGCCTAGATAGTCTAACGGACCATTCTGGAAAAATCACACAGCTGTTTAACGGAAAGACCTTAACCATCTCCTATCATTCAACAGGAGCTGAATCATTTGATTTACTTTTCACCTTAGAGGCCTCTCAAGGAAGCAGTGCAGATTTATTCGCTCAACTTTCGGAAAAATTACCAGCTGGAGCAAGAGTCACGACCAGACAATACTCCAGCCAGCCGATTTCCGAATTTTTCGACTCGAATAACAACAGGACTTGGAGCTTTACATTTTTGGGATCAGTGATGGTGGCATCTCAATCATCCTTTCTAATTGAAGAATCCATACGGAATTTTGTCAATCCCGAACTACCCACATTTGGAGATTTGATTCCTACAGATAATAATCTAGATCGGCATGAAGGTGTCCTTTGGTTAAGCGGAAGAGGCTTGGGAAGTCTGCTCAAAGGAACGCATCAAAACCGCGAAAATCTTTCTGCTGAGACCTTACAAAACCTAAGAGGAGTTGTTGGGCTTCAACTGAACTTGATGGAGGATGAAATTGCGTTTGAAGGACCTCTTTACTTGGCGGATTCAGTCAACTTTACGCCATCGTTATCTGCAAACCTGAATGCTATTGAAAGGGCCATTCCCAATTCTACTTTAGCAGTCACGCAATATAATTTGCAAAGTATTTACGAGACTCAAGCCATTGAAAACCGAGCCTTTCCACAGAAATCAACCTTGCTGGCAGAAATTCAAAGAAACTTAATTGATCAAGGATTTTTAGACAGCTTTACCGGAGAACTTTACCTTCTTGACCTGGAAGCCTATGGAGGGTCTGACCAAAACCTAGCCTTGATTGCCAGAACAACTTCTCCAGAGGAGTCAATCGAATTGGTCGAAAAATACCTGTCCGAGCAAGGAAATGAAACCTCTGACTATTACGGTGAAAACAAGATCCTTTTTATCGGAGACGAGGAGTTTCCAGCTCATTTATTCAAGGGCAAGTTTTTCGGCTTTGATCAGACTTTTGTAACCCAAACAGAAGAATTGCTCATTTTCACGAATACACAGCAAGGGATGAAAATGATATTGGATGCGCACGCCAGTCAAAATACCTGGGCAAATGAAAACCGCGCTCCTGATGCAAAAATCGCATTAACTCCTTCTTCGGGTTTTTCCATAATCTATCTTACTTCTGAAATTTGGGATAGTTGGGCACAACAAACCAACCCTTCCTGGAGCTCATTTTTACAAAAATACGCATCTGCTTTTCAGGCTTTTCCATATATCTCATTCCGGGTAAATCAGATAAGTAGTGAAGCAAAAGCAAGCCTAAGCTTCCCTTTCAAATCAGGAGAAATCAATGAAATCACACCGGAATCATCGGTAAGTTTGAAAGCGGAAAGCCAAGAAACTTTCCCAGCGGCATTGATTTATGGCCCAAAGGCTATCACAAATTATCAGGACAATACTGAGGATCTGATTATCCAAGATGTAAATCATGTGATGTATTTGGTGAATTCTGCCGGGGAAACAGTTTATAGCGAACAGCTTTCTGGCCCAATAGTATCTGATGCCTTTCAAGTAGATTATTACAAAAATGGAAAACTTCAGCTTTTAATCGCTACACCTGATAAGATCTACGGAATAGATAGATTAGGCAACCCGCTTCCGAATTACCCTTTCTCATTTACGGGAGAATCGATCACTCACCTGAATCTTGTTGATTATGACAACAACAAGGAGTACAGGTATTTTATCAGTACCAGTGGTGGAAACTTATACCTTCTAGATAAGACCGGAAATAGATTGGATGGATGGAATCCACTTCCAATTGGAGGAGTAAGCATCATGGCCCCTTCTCATTTTAGAGTTCCTGGTCGTGGAGACTACATGGGAGCTGTCACCAAAAGCGGAAAACTATACCTTTTCAACCGTAGAGGAGAAGCTCAAAGCGGATCTCCGATTCAGGTCACAGATGAATTATCCAGTGGATTGGTCTTCAACAGAAGCAATGGCTCCAGAGCATATCAGCTTTCTGGAATTTCATCGAGCGGGGAAGTAATACATGTGAATTTTGGAGGTGAAATTTCCTATAGAAATCAATTGATCAAAGAAGACAGGGACAACGAGTTCCTTGTTGTGCAGGATCAAAAGGAAATGGATTTCATATACATTTCTCGCCAATTCAACCAAGTGCATGTATTAGATCGAGATGAAAAGGAATTATTCTCAGTTAGAGCATCAGATGGCGAGCTATCCTATCAGCTTTTTGACTTTGGATCTACAAGACAGATTTTTGTCATTACAGACAGGACTCAAGAGTTCTCCTATCTCTATGACCTAAAAGGGAACCTGATGACTCAACTTCCGCTTGAAAGTAATGGGGAAATTGAAATCAGTTATTTCCCAAATCAAAGCCAATATCAAATCCGAACTATCTCCGGAAACAGGTTGACTACTTACCAACTAAGCGACTAATCCAAAAGAATTGCCCCTGCTCATTGAATTGAGTAACTTGCACCCAAAATCCCAAAAGGTTTTATGTTTAGACAATTTCTATTCGTATTTGCTATTCTATTTTTTTCTGCAGAAGTCTCTTTTGCACAATTAATCGCCGACAATGCCGAGTCTGAAAATGTCGGCACCAAGGTTAACCTCAGCTCGCCTTATCATACGACGCTTACTTTTTTTTATAACTTGGAAGAAACCGATTATCATCCTGAAAAAGCAGCCCAAACGCTAGACATGACTGATATGTCTGATGCTGAGGGAGAAAAATTAAGTATCAAACTAAAACAGATTTTTGAGGGAAAAGGCATAATCATCAGGACTAGCTCTGTTCCAAACCTTCCCAATTACCAAGACAGCACTTCCGGAAGCTCTGAATCGCTTTATTTCTTTGATAAACAGAAAATCCCAGGCGTATTTCTTGAAAAGAGAGGTAACCAATGGAAATTTTCGGCTTTTACAGTCAGTCAAATAAATGATCTTCATAAAGAAACCTACCCCTACGGTACTGCGAAACTTTTAAACCTTCTGCCCCAGATTGGAAATGACGTGTATCTGGGCCTACATCTTTGGCAACTTGTGGGTATTTTCTTTTTGGTCTTCTTGGTCTTTTTAGCACACTTCTTTTTCACCTTTTTGGTAGATAGAGTTTTGGTCTACTTTTTCAAAAGAGTCGGTTATCAAAAAGTTGGAGAAAACTACCTACTTCCTGTAGCCCGAATTACAAGTATCTATTTGATAGTTCTGTTCTTAGCTCTTTTTATGCCGGTTTTGCAGTTACCTGCAGAGATATGGGCTTGGATTGTGATCATTCTCAACACGTTGAAGCCATTCCTGATTACTGTGATTTTCTACAAGTTAGTCAATGTGATCGCAGTTTATTTTGCGCGTTTGGCAACAAAAACTGAATCTACACTAGACGACCAGCTTGTTCCTTTACTTAGGAAAACCCTCAAGGCATTCGTAGTTGTAATCGGAACTTTGTTTATTCTGAGAGACGGTTTGAATCTCGATATCATTCCATTCTTGACAGGACTTTCTATTGGTGGTGTGGCTATCGCTTTGGCGGCTCAAGACACGATCAAAAACTTCTTTGGATCAGTCATGATCTTTATTGACAAACCCTTTCAGGTAGGTGACTGGATCACATCTGGAGATATTGATGGAACAGTGGAAGAAGTTGGTTTTAGGTCCACCAGAATTCGGACTTTCAGAAACTCTGTCATGTACGTACCCAATGGAAAAATCGCTGATGCAACCCTTGACAACCATGGGCTAAGAAACTACAGGAGGTTTTACACCACCCTTACAGTCACTTATGACACCCCTCCACAATTGATTGATCAGTTTGTGATAGGCTTGCGTAAAATTGTCCTGGCACACCCAGACACTCGAAAGGACTATTTCAATGTCTATTTCAACAATCTTTCAGCCTATAGTCAGGACATCATGTTCTATGTGTTTTTTGAAGTTCCATCTTGGCCAGAAGAGTTACGAGCTAGACATGAAATCCTTATTCAAATTGTTGAGTTGGCAAATACATTGGGAGTAAGGTTTGCTTTCCCTACCCAAACTCTCCACATGGAATCATTCCCCGAGAAACAAAGTCTAGTTCCCGATTACAACAGTGACTCCACTTACTATCAAAAGAAGTTAGGTGAGTTTATGCAAAATCAGCTAGGTAAAAAAGGAAATTAATCGACCTGAAAGACTTCTTTGATTGGTGGTTTATTTTTGTCTTTGAATTGAATAAGCAATTCATAAATCCCTTTCATATTAGAAGTAGAAAATTCCACTTTTCGATTTGGCACATTTTCTCCCCAATACAAAACCGACCTGAAATCGGGACTTCTAGGATTCACTGAATTTTTTTGAGCAAACTCACCCTCGAAACTTACATAAGGGTTGACTCCTGAATAATCCAAATACAAGACTTGATCCGGCACAGGGAAAAGCCCAAAATTGTTTTCGTAAGATGAAAAGTTGAGGACTCCTGCATAGGTTCTATCGTTCAGATAAAACTCCCTATTCAAAACCTCTAACTTTTTGAAAAACTTTGGATTAAAGTTCGCCAGCATATCCGAGTTGAATACAGGAAGGGCGTCCACCATCATCAAGGGATTGCCATCAAACATGATGTTGACTGGATTATTGAGTAAACGGAACTCTTTCAACTTATCACGCCTTCTGATTGCAACCCCAGGCACATACTCTTTTATCACAGTTTCGACAGTTTCGAACCGGGTATAATCATCCAATAGATAGGATTGATCCGCAACAAAGCCTGTCACAACGGGAATCGAATCAAAGCGATATTCCTGATTATAATAAGGCTCCAGCGCCGAGGCCATTTTCAATTCCTCTAGCCATTTTGCATCTTCTGGATGAATCACTAATTCAGGAATAGAAAAACTAGCTTTGAAGGTAGTCTTCGGCCCTGGACTTACAATTTCCAAATCAGGGATCGCTGTACCTTCTTCGACTTGGATCAGTAAATGATCCCAATGCCTAAATCCACCTAAATCAAAAAAGAGATTTCCTTCTAAATCAGGCCTATCGGTGAATAAAGCTGATTTCTCACCATGAGCTGAAAGGAAATAAGTTTGCGTAGTATCCGCATTCCCACTATTTAATTTTGCATGAACAATATGTCCAAAAAGCTCAGGAATGAATATTTCAGGCTTAATAGTCTGATAAATATCCTCTGACTTCAACTCCTTTTCATTGCCTTGCAAATAGGGGTTCATGACAGAAATATGGACAGACTCAACCCCATTAGAAAGGACTTGAAACTCAACATCCTGATTTGTTGAATAGGAGGATTTCACCAGGTCATTTGGTGTTGAAATCAACTTAAAATCCACCTGTCCTTCTGAAGTAGATTGAGGAGGCAAACTTGGATTGAGGATTGTAACCAGCCTTTGTTTGATACCATTACCCTTTGGATCATTTGCAGAAATCCTGGTAAAAACACGAAGCAAATAATTCCCTGAAGGAATTTTGGAATTCAAACTCAAATAATTGAGTGCATTTCCATTTTCGAGAGGAAGTTTTCCCAATGCCCAAGTCCGACTTTTTTCATCCAAAAGCTCTGCATAAATCACCTGAGATTCAGATACACTTGTAGAGGTATTTGCAGATGCTCTTATCCATATTTTCTCATCTGTAAAAAACAGAGTTTTGGGTAGATCAAATTCGATCTCTTCCTTGGAAGTTTGTGCAGAAGCCAATTTTACCAATGAAACAAAAAGGGCAAATAAGATTATTAAAGGTTTATTTTTCATATCAATCTTTCCAAAAATCCGGTTTTTCTCGATCTGCATAAAGGGTACAATCAGCACATCTTCTAGCTGCTGTGTAATATCCGATGGGACCCATCGGTCCAGGAACGACTCTTGCAGGCAGCACTGCACCACTAGAGAATACTTGCTCATACATGGCCGATCTGATGGTATCAATACCTATAAAGCAATCATCAAATTCAGCAATGGAAATAT
Source organism: Algoriphagus sp. PAP.12 (assembly GCF_026652115.1). Taxonomy (GTDB): domain Bacteria; phylum Bacteroidota; class Bacteroidia; order Cytophagales; family Cyclobacteriaceae; genus Algoriphagus. The sequence continues at coordinate 57,917 of NZ_JAPPSQ010000004.1, forward strand.
CCCAAGGCAATATTTCCTCACGATCTATAAATATCCTTGCTTGCTGAACCACTCCAATACTAATTTGTCCGACTACCGGCCGTTCCTGATCATCCACATAATGTAAATTCCCACCTATCAAGGAAGGTAATGGGCTGAATACGCTACCGATATCTTCTGAGTTTTTTTTGATCTTTTCCCAAAATTCGACTGCTTCTTGTGGAATTGCTTTCTGAGAAACCAAAATGCTATACCGCAATTGCATCCTCGGGTCCCCCTCCTCGAATTCTTTGATAGTCTGTCGAAACACAACCTGATTTTCAAATCTTGAACTGGTTTCCAGTATTATTCCTGCGTTTTTTTCGGTTTTATAGCAAAGATCTATTCTTTCATCATCATTTCTATTCACAACTCCTTCGTCCGGCTTATAAATAAATGTCAAACGGATTCTTGGAAGAAAAATCCAGGTTTCGTCATAGGTCCACAAAAAGTCGTCGGCGTTTTCATTCCCTTGTGTGTTGACGTAAACCTCGACACCTGATTCATCTCTTAGAAATCCAGCATCAAGGATGGGAGGAGTCAAGATGGGTTGAATAGGATCACTTTCTACCACTTGACCATTTGGTAATTGAATTGAAAGCAGATAGGTATTTGTCTCTGGTATATTCTTTTGAAAAACATATAATCCATCCCCTTCCTCCACTATGGAGTGAGAATCCCCAGTATCAGAAATCAATTCAATCTTTGCTCCTAACACTGGAGATGGTGAATTTTCTGCTCCAAGATTCGATGTCCTGCTTAACCTAAGTTCACTTCTCAATCCTTCTGAATCAAAATATCCTTCCACCACAAGAATGCTTTGGTCTAGCTGATTCACCTCTGGCTCATAAATCTCTCGACAGGCAGATACGGACACCGCTAGGATAAACACAAAGAAGAAATAAAAAACAGCCTTCATTCTATCCAAAAGTCAGGTTTTTCATTCGTCCCATAAAGAGTACAATCCACGCACCGAGTTGGCGCATAATAGTATCCAACAATCGTAGTCCCTTGCATCAACTCTCTAACAGGAGAGACACCAGAACCGCCGAATGTACTATTGAAAATATCAGTACCAATAGTAAGAGCATCTTGAGAAACGAAACAATCATCAAACTCAGGATCAGAAAAAAACCAAGGACGAACCTCACTGTTTTCTACAAAAATCCTCTCTTGCCTTACTACACCTATACTCACATATCCTACCGCTCTGGAATCACCATTTTTCGCATGAATATTTCCAGAAATGATAGAAGGAAGAGGACTAAAGAATGTTCCCAAATCGAGTGAATTTTTCTTCAAAATCTCCCAAAATTCCACAGCTTTGGCATCCAATGCTTTTTGGGAAATCAGCACACTGTACTTTTCTGCAAGTCTTTGATCATTGGTTGGGATCTCAGAGATGGTTTGACGGAACACGACTTGATTCTCAAACCTTGAACTAGTTTCCAGCAAAATATCTGGACTTTCCACCGTTCGGTAGCAAAGATCTACCCTTTCTTGCTCAGTTCTTGTTCGGACCGCATTTAGGTCTTTATCAAAAATATAAGGGCTTCTAATCCTTGGCCTCAAAATCCAGGTTTCTTCATAGGTCCACAAAAAATCGTCGGCATTTTCATCTCCTTGGGTATTAACAAAAATCTCAACGCCATTTTCATCCCTTACAAAACCTGCTTCCAAAATAGGGGGAGTAATAATAGGTTGAATTGGGTCACTTGAGAATTCATTTCCATTGGGAAGTAGAATATTCAAATTATAAATTTTGGCCTCATCCAGATCTTGTTGAAAAGTGTAAATACCATCCCCTTTTTCAGAAAAAGAGTAAGCTTCACCTGATTCGGAAATCAATTGAATAGATGCACCTTCAAGTGCACTGGGTTCATAAGAATCAGAAATCGAAGAGGTAAAGGATAATTTCAAGTCGCTCGAAAGTCCTTCGGAATCCAAGTAACCTTCCACCACTAAAATCCCCGTTGCTTGGGCCTCTATATCTGGAACAAACTCCTCCCTGCAAGATGTCAAAAACACCAATAAAGAGAGCAGAGCGGTATTTCCTAGATTTCCAAGAAACTTCATCAGAACCTGAAATTGTAGGTTACGAACGGAATCTGACTACCAAAAATAGATAATTTATATCCTTGAAGAGATCCACCCTGCGGCACAAAATAAATTGAATATGGATTGGCTCTACCGAGCAAATTGTAAACCCCAAATGACCATGAAGAATGTGCGAGTTTTCTCACCTTATGATTTCCTTCTAAATTAATAGACAAGTCCAACCTCAAATAATCCGGAACCCGCTGCGCATTTCTTTCAGTGAAGTACACCCGTTCACTTCCTCCGTATTCAAACTTGCTTACTGGCAAAGTTATAGGCCTTCCGGTGCTGTAATTACCAGAAAATGTGGCATTGAATCTCTTGCTCACCTCATAATTTAAAATCAAAACAGCATGATGTGGTTGATCAAAGTTGCTGGAGTACTCCTCTCCATCATTGATCTTTTCTTTCGTCTCATCTTGATTGGTTCTGAGTAAAGATCGGGCATAGGTATAGGAAACAGACCCTGTCAATCTTCCGCTACTTCTTTTCAAAAACAACTCCAGACCATAGGCTCTTCCATCGGTGTTTAGGACATCTTGCTCGACATCATCGTTGAGTATAATCGTCGCTCCACTCCTGTAGTCCAATAGGTTTCGCATGGTTTTGTAATATACTTCAGCTGAAAATTCTAAGGTATTCAAAGCCATGTTTCTGAAATATCCTAGAGCATATTGGATTCCGGTTTGTGGACGAATAAACTCATCACTTAACTTCCATGTATCAGTTGGAGAGATGACAGAAGTATTACTCAATAGGTGGATATTCTGTCGCATGGAGTTCACTCCAGCTTTTAAAGAAGATTGATTATTCAATGAATATCTAGCAGAAAACCTGAATTCAGGACCATGGTATGTTTTGATAAACTTACCAGATTCATGATTCACCTCACCTGTCACATCCTGTTCGGAATGAGAGGAACCATCGGGATAGGTAAACGTAGTCTGTGGACCCAGGTAGTTGTACAGGTTATATCTAAGTCCCCCACTGACCATCCATTCATCATTAATTTCAAATTCATCAGAGAAATACAAGGAAGTTTCTAGAGCTTGTTCTCTTTCAACTTCATCGGAAATCACAATGGATTCAGGTCCATAAGGTCTGATTTTCCCCGGATCCAATCGGATATGGTTTAGGTGAATTCCATAATTGAAAATATGCTGATCTCCATGATCCTGACGAATATCAAGCTTAGCAAAGGTTTGGTCGATACCGAATCCAAATTGATAGGAATTCAAAGGATTGTCCTCTCCCGTAATATCAAAATCATAGGAATCTCTACCTCCCGAAAAGCTTGCCTCAACCTGCTCATTAAAATAATGGGTCCATTTTGCAGCGAAATTCTGGTTTTGGTAGCCATATACTGTATCAGGATCAAATCGGAAATTATCCTTGCTCAAATAGCCTGTAAACTCAAATACATCCTTTTCACCAAATTGATGGCTTACATTCAAATTGACATCGTAAAAATTGGCCCGACTGGCATTAAAATCTGCTCTATCCTCCAGCCAATCCAAAACCCAATCTGAATAAGTGCTTCTGCCTGCAACCAAAAAGGTTGTGTTTTCTCCCAATGGCCCTTCCAAACTTAGCCTACTTGTCAGCAAGCCTATACCTCCACTTCCGCCAATTTTATCAGTTCTCCCGAACTTAGGTTTGACCTGCAATACAGAAGAGAGCCTTCCTCCATAGCTCGCCGGAATACCTGCCTTATGAAGATCAACACTCTCCACTGCATCTGCATTGATCGCTGAGAAAAACCCAAATAAATGGGAAGGATTGAAAAGAGTGGAATTTTCATAAAGCACCAAGTTTTGATCGGCCGCTCCACCTCGTACATTGAAACCTACACTTGCCTCACCTACTGTATTCACACCTGGTAGAACCAAAATCCCCTTGAGTACATCCACCTCTCCCAATACCGCAGGAAGCTTTTTCATCTCCGTCACTGACAAAGTCTGAACTCCCATTTCTGGTCTGCTGATATGGTTGATCGCGCCGGAGTTTACCACTACCTCACTTAGAGAGTAAATACTTTCCCCAATATTCATATTCAACTCCCCATCTCCTCTCAGGTCAATCAATCTTTGCTCTATATATCCTCCTAGATTTTGGATATAAATAGTATGTTTCCCTACCGGCAAAACAATACTGTATGTACCGTCTGGGGCAGAAACTGACCGGGTAAAATCAATCTTTTCAAAAACGATAGCACCGGAAATGGGTTCTCCATTTTCTAAGCTTGTAACGACTCCACTCAGTTTCGCCTTTGTCCGTCCAGGTGTCAATTCTCCAATGACAAACCGATTATTCCTTACAAACGCCTCATCCACCTGACCATTTAGATCTGTATCAGACCTAGAAATATTCCTAAAAAATCCATCAGGAAGCTGAGTTTGTAATTTTTCTCCCTTGGAAATAAAAACACTGTTTTCATTCCCGAATGAATAGTGTAAATCAGTCTTTAGGAAAATAGCATCCAGCAAATCACTCAATTTACTTTTGTCGGCTTGTAAGTTTACCGTAAGATCTGATATATCTTGAGCCTTAAAATAAAATTGGTAGGATGTCTCTTCCTCCACCCTTTCCATGAATCTTTGGAAAGATATTCCAGGAAAAAATCCACTGATCCTAGGCTCTTGAATATCCTGAGAGAAGGACAATTTTGTCCCAATCAATAGAAAAAGAAATACAAAATAAAATTGTTTCATTGGGTCAATTGTCATTGAGGTTTTGCGCCTCAGAAATGGCTATGGATAAATATTCCTCTGGCTCAGATTTAAACCTTACACCTTGCTTTTTCATCCGCTTTTTCAACTCTTTTTTATTTACTTTTAAAATTTCTGGGATTTGTCTAGTTCTATTTACCCGAAAAAACTCCCCATCTCTCCATAGGAAGTATTCCGTTTTCTCTATAAACACATCGGTATATTTACTAATGTCATTTTTGTCTTTAGTGGTCTTATATTCTTTGACCAAAGCCAACACCTCGCCCTCATTCAGTACTTTGTACAGCCCATTTAAATGATATAGAAACCCTTGATTTCCTTCAAAAAACTGAAATCTATCACCATTGGCTAATCTGAACTGATCTACTTTTTCAGGGTTGATCAGAATTTTCTGATTATAGATCGGATGAAAAGTCAACACTTGATCTCTATAAGAATCGTACATCAATGGAACTTGGGGATATGTAATCCCATTGATTTGAAGGCTCCCATTTTCAAATTGTCTAGAAAAGTAGAATGGATGACCCTCAATAGTTTTGGGAGCTTCAGCATATTGCCCACCTGTAATTAATTCCTGGAAATAAGGAATCTCCTGCTTATAAGAAGCTAAATACTTCAGACTATCGCTCGCAACTTGAGCTCTCGCAGAAGAAGCAAAAACAAGAAATAAAATGAAAAATTTAATTTCTTTCATACAGCAAAATACGATTCATATAAGGCAATGATTCAACATTATTCAAAATATTTTTAGTCGGTTCAGACAATATTTAAAAGGATGTTTCAAAACCCACATCAGTCATCCAAGTTAGTTTTCCCAAAAGTCAGGTGCGACATTGCTTCCTCTCAAGGTACAGTCTACACATCTCTCAGTAGAATATAAATAGCCAATTGGAATCAATCCATTTTGGTTATAAATGGGGTATGTAGGGACTTTTGACCCAAAGCGAAACTCACTTTCGTAATCAGCAACAAAAACAGTATCCTGCCCCAAAGAGCAACCAAAATAGTCATCAACCTCGGGTTGCCAAGGATACACCTCCAGGATATCAATAAACAGCCTTTTCTGACTCACTTTTCCTAAACCAACTTGACCGATAACCGGAATTTCAGGATTTTGGTCATGAACCATATTTCCTTGAACCTGAGATGGAAGAGGGCTAAAAATTGTTCCTAAATCATCCGTATTTTCTCTTAGGTTTTCCCAAAATTCTGTTGCATCTGGCGTCAAAGCTTTCTGTGTAATCAAAATACTATACCTGACAGACAATCTTTCATCTCCTTGATTGATCTGAAGGATAGGCTGGCGAAATACGAGCTGTTCTTCAAAGTCCGAGGATGATTGTAAAATCAAATTTGAATTAGGGACACTTCTATAGCACAAATCATATTTCTCCTCTTCAGTCCTCTCCACTACATCTTTGAGTTCTTGATCATACTTTACATTGGAAGGAAAAGGAGATTGAAATGCCCAGGTTTCTTCATAAGTCCATAAAAAATCATCAGTTTTTTCATCTCCCTTCGTGGTGATGAAAATTTCAACTCCATCCTCATTCTTTTCATAATCGATATCAATGATATCGGTTGAGTTCAAAGGCTTCAATTCTCTTGAAGAATAACTTTCACCTCCCGGCAAAGAAATTTTCAGGACATAGGTATCTTCTTCAGAAATATCCTGTTCAAATATATAATCACCCCCTCCTGCTTCAGAAAGGTAAAACCTTTCACCTGAAGAAGCTTCAAGATAAACCGTCGCTCCCAAGATCCTTGGGAAATCCTGAGAGTCGGATTGAAGGCTTTGAGTATAACTTAGACTGAGTAAGCTCGATACACCATCAGTATCCAAATATCCCTCAACAACCAAAATCCGAGAATCTGAACCAGAGATTTCGGGTTCAAATTCTTCTCGACATCCTAAAAGACTTATAATCAAAAAACAGGCAATGCCTATTACCTTCTTATTCATTACTACTTAAATTAGAATCAGTTGTGTTTGCCAGCAAGACAAGGGATTTCAAAAACTTTCGTTTTTCCCTGTTGAAATAGACTCCTTTTTTAATGATATTTTCTCTCACAGCCTTTTTTGAAACTCCCAGAAGTTGGATTGCTTTCTTCTTAGACGTAACCGGAAAAAATTCGCTTCCGTCATAGAAAAAGAAATCTTCGAATTCCTCATAGGAAGCAAAATAATCACCCAACTCCTTAGATCTGACCACAGTTTTAAAATGTTTCGAAATCAGGTTCATCTTACCTTCCTCTATGACCTCATAAAAACCATTCTGATTCCGCAAATACGATTCATTTCCTTTCAATTGTTTAAATGAACTCCCATTAGAAAGGCTAAATCCATTTATTTTTCCCGGCTTGATTAATAGATTCTGAGAGAAAACTGGATGAAGCGTAATCAATTGATCAAATCGAATATCATACAAGAGAAGAACCTCTGGATAATAAATCTGATTGATCGTCAAAGTCCCCAATTCAAAGCTCTTTCCAAGCAAATAAGGAAATCCTTCATAGTTCTGAGGTGGAGTGGTATACTGCCCTCCAGTAATCAATTCCTGAAAAAAAGGGAGCTCTTGCTTATACTTTTCAAGATTACCTAAGTTTCTCGCACTTCCTTGGGCAAATACCGGTACCATCAATACCGCAAATATGCCCAGTAAAAAAATTCTTTTATTCATGAGTAAAAATACGTGCGATTGAATTTTTGATACGGACTTTTTTCAAATTATGTTTAGATAGGCATCTTTCCCATTTGGACGGAAAAATCACTACACCAAATTGTCCCAAAATGACCAATCGCAGAAAAGCACTAAAAACCATTGCACTTTCTTCAATTTTAGCCAGCGCTCCTGTAGCTTTGACAAAGGCAGAAGAGAAAAAACCTTCAAGCATCAAATTCTCTTTAAACACAAGTACAATCCGAGGTCAAAAGCTTTCTCTTTCTCAAATGATCCAAGTTGCTGCGAAAGCTGGATACGATGGAATAGAACTTTGGATCATGGAGCTCAATCAATATTTAGAGTCTGGAAAAAGCCTTTCATCTCTTAAAAAAGAATTGGATGATGCTGGAATCAAAGCAGTCAATGCAATTGGATTTGCTACATGGATGGCTCAGGATGCAGAAAAAAGCAAAAAGGGGTTTGAGCAAATCGAGCATGAGATGAATCAATTGGCTGAGATTGGCTGTGTCAGAGTAGCAGCACCGGCCATTGGGGCAGAAGTTCCAGTTGATCTATTTGAAGCCGGGGAAAAATATGCCAAACTTTTAGACCTTGGTCGTAAAACAGGATGCATGCCTCAGCTTGAGTTTTGGGGAGCATTCCCTCCATTTTATCAATTGGGACAGGCTTTGGCTGTAGCAGCAATCGCCAATGATCCAGACGCTAGGCTGTTACCAGATGTTTATCACCTATTCCGAGGAGGATCAGGCTTTGATGGATTAAAATTGGTTAGTGGGAATGCAATAGAAGTTTTCCACTTGAATGATTTTTCTGACACTTTGCCGAGAGAGCAACAAGAAGATAAACATAGGATTTTCCCAGGTGACGGGGTTGCTCCGCTTAAAGAAATTGCAAAAACATTGATCGAAATGGGAGGAGAAAAGACACTCTCCCTTGAACTCTTCAATCCAAGTTTATATGAAATGGATGCTCAGTTTGTTGCAGATACAGGTTTGGCTAAAATGAAGCAGTTTTTTTAGAATATGATTTCTTGGCAGTAGCCAAATTCCCTTTGCGAATCGAGTTAGAAGACCGATGACCGAAGTTTGCTTGAATTGAACCATTTTGCAGCTTTTAGACCGATTAAAATTCCTACTGGCAGAAAAGCGGATATACATATTTTAGAAATGATTATTCATAAAACAGAACAAATAATCTTTAATAATTTAAAAGGGGTAAATCTTATTCACTCTAAAAATTGATTGAAAAGATGAAATGGTATTTCACGCTTAATATTCTATTGATTTTATCTTTTTCAGCGTGCCAAACTAGAGAAATAGAGAGTTTAAGATGTTTTAATTCAAAAGAGGATTTCGAAATTTGTATTCCTGTCGGTTGGCCTTATGTTGATAAATCCGACTACTTTCTTATTTCTAAACTGAAAGGTAGCGATGATTTTTTTGCTGTTAATGTTTTCGATAATGGAATTGGAGACCAAATGTTCTACGATTACTTAACAGGATCTCATGAAACATTTTTTGATCCAAATAAGAGATTGACAGATTATTCAATCCACGAGTTTGTTGACAACGGTTTCAGATACCTGTATTCAATCTATGATTATGAACAACAAAATCAGCGTGTGAGATTTATTTCTGTCACATTTAATTCTAATCAGAAATTCTATGACATTTCTATAAGGTTTGATTTAGACAATGAACCGGAATCTGAAGAACTTTTCAGAAAAGTAATTATCCCAAGTATCCAATTGAGAGGAAAAAGTCAATTCGACCCCAATAGATTGCCGAAAGAAATCAACGAAATAACTGTTGATCCTTTAGATAGTTTACTTAGGGTAAAATAATAAATGTCTCAATTTTATAAATTGTTACATATCCTTACCAATACGATCAAACAAAAAGAACTCTCTTTTTAACCAAACAAATCTGAACTCAGATACCGATCTCCTCTATCGCAGGTAATACAAACGATCACTCCTTTGTCCAAGGTTTTGGCAAGCTCGATAGCAGCATAAAGTGCTCCCCCGCTACTCATCCCCGCCAAGATCCCTTCTTCTTTAGCCATTCTTCTGGTCATTTCAGTAGCTTGATCCTGACTGACATCAATCACCTGATCTACTCGAGAAGAATCAAAAATCGCAGGTAAAAACTCTGGAGACCATCTTCTGATTCCTGGGATACTAGATCCATCTGTAGGCTGAGTCCCTACAATTTGAACTTCAGGGTTTTGTTCCTTCAGGTACATGGATACTCCCATGATAGTTCCTGTTGTACCCATAGCGGATACAAAATGAGTGATTTCACCCTTTGTATCATTCCAGATCTCGGGTCCAGTCGTTTTATAATGAGCTAAATAATTATCCGGATTTCCGAATTGATTGAGCATGAAATATCCTTCTTCTTGATTCATCTGCTCAGCCAAAGTTCTTGAGTATTCAATAGTTTTTGCCGCCGGTGTCAAAATCACTTTGGCTCCATAGGCCTCCATAGAAAGTACTCTTTCACGGGTGGAGTTATCAGGCATTATCAAGGTCATATCCAAACCCAAAACCTTTGCTACCATTGCCAAGGCGATCCCTGTATTTCCACTAGTTGCCTCTACCAGTTTATCACCTTTTTTGATTTCACCACGATCCATTGCAGAGCGAAGCATGTTATAGGCAGCTCGATCTTTGACGCTACCCCCTGGATTTTGCCCTTCCATTTTGCAATAGATCTTTACATTGGGATTAGTTGGAATATGCTCCAATTCTACCAAAGGGGTATTTCCGATTAATTCAAATAGCTTCATAAATAATGGATTTAAAAAGTCTTTTCATCCTATATCTGGAACTGGAAAGACTTTTAGAATTTAATAAAAAAGAGAATTAGGACGCTTCGCTTTGATCATTTTTGAATACATAGCGATCTGTCACTTCTGAGTCAGCATGATACATCTGCGACTGATAATAAACTTTCGAACCGGGATCTACTGACTTTGTCAACCAGACATTCCCTCCTATTACGGAGTTTTTGCCGATCACAGTTTTTCCTCCCAAGATGGTTGCTCCAGCATAAATAATCACGTGATCTTCAATAGTGGGATGACGTTTGATATCAGCATCCGCTTTGTCCACACTAAGTGCTCCTAAAGTCACACCCTGATAAACTTTTACATTTTCACCAATTAGAGTTGTTTCACCTATTACCACTCCTGTACCATGATCTATGCAGAAATGCCTCCCAATAGTAGCTCCTGGATGTATGTCAATCCCAGTTCTACTATGTGCAAATTCGGTAATCATTCTAGGAATCAATTGAACTCCTTGAATATGTAACTCATGGGCGATTCGATAGGCTGCTATTGCAAAAAAACCTGGATAAGATCTAATAATCTCTGTCTTGGATTTTGCAGCAGGATCCCCTTCAAACATCGCATCAACATCCCAATGAATCCAGTCAAATATCTTTTCTAATGACTGGAAGAAATCATGGGCAATAACCTTTCCTTCTCGCTCGTGTAACTGAGGGTTTCTTTCCAAAATTGCGGCAAGAGTAAATTCTAGTTCAGAGAATCTTTCAGCAATTTCTTCACGCTCTTTCAGTCTATTTACACTGTATTCCGGGAATATTGTCCCTAACAATTCTTCGAAAAAAGCTTGAATTACCTTAGGAGAAGGGCAATCGGAGCATTGCCTATGAGCATGATAAACTTTATCTATAAAAGAGTCCATATTAAATGGGATTGGATTTCCTATTACATCACAAAACCCAAACGGATCACATAAGGTTCGCTATAGGGTGACCTTTTATTATCGTGAAGTACATTGTATAGGAAAGTGAAATTGGCACCACCTCTTCCACCACCAAAGGGAGCAAAGTATCCTCCTCCTAAGAAAAGTGCATTGGACCATATCCTTTCGAAGCGGTCAGAGACTAAATTGTAATTGTCGAAATTGATGGATTCATATTCACCATGTAGGAATACATTGGGCAATACATTGAACCGATTGAAGAGCCTACCACCATAAGATGATGTTTCTCCGCCGTAATATCTTTTATCATTGAAATACTGATAGGTAAGACCAACACCAGCTGAATATCTCGGTGTGATCATTACTCCTACCAATGGTGAAAAGTCAACCAAAGTAACTGTTCCAAACTGCATCCCAAAATTACCACCATAGTATAGTCTGTCTTTTAGGGAAGTGGAATCAGAATAAATATCTCTTTGAGCCTGGGCTTGGATCCCTACCACAAATAAGAATCCAATAAGGAGTATAAAAAGCTTACTTTTTGACAACAACATACAAGTCCTCCGTTTCTTTTTTCATTAAGTATTTTTCACGGGCAAACTTTTCCAAAAGTTCCGGATTGCTCATCAATTCCTCTCTCTCAGCTTTAATTTTAACTTTTCGCTCTTTATAGAACTCCTTTTGGTCTTCAAGCTGTCCTAGCTTTTGGCTAAGTTTAAATTGGTTGACTACATTATTTGAGTCAATAAAAATCATCCAGGCGAGAAAAAAGAGAGTTACCAATCCGTAAAAATTCCCTCCAAGCTTTAGTAATTTCTTCATATAAAATTGGGTTCTCCTCGAAAGTACAAAAATGGTGCAAAAAAAAGCAGCCTTGAATCAAGGCTGCTTTCAATTTTACTTATCAAATGGAATATTATAAGCTTCCTTTGAATACTGCTGAGTCACCTAATTGCTCTTCTATTCTTAGCAATTGATTGTACTTAGCCATTCTATCAGAACGAGAAGCAGAACCAGTCTTGATTTGTCCTGTGTTCAATGCTACTGCCAAATCAGCGATAGTCGAATCTTCAGTTTCACCGGATCTGTGAGACATTACAGCAGTGAATCCAGCTTTGTGAGCCAAGTTTACAGCGTTGATAGTCTCGGTCAAAGTCCCGATTTGGTTTACTTTGATCAAAATAGAGTTTGCAGATTTCTCCGCGATACCTCTTTCTAGGAACTTCACATTGGTCACGAACAAATCATCGCCTACCAATTGAACTTTGTCACCGATTTTAGCGGTCAACATAGCCCAACCTTCCCAGTCTTCTTCAGCACAACCATCTTCGATAGAATCGATTGGGTATTTTTCAGTCAAAGAAGCCAAGTAATCAACTTGCTCAGCTCTGCTTCTGATCACACCAGTATCTCCTTCAAATTTCTTGTAGTCATAGTTTCCGTCAACGAAGAATTCAGAAGATGCACAGTCCAATGCAATAGTCACATCGTCACCTGCTTTGTAACCAGCTTTTTCGATAGCATCAAGGATACATCCAAGGGCTTCTTCAGTGCCACCAGAGAAATTTGGTGCAAATCCACCCTCATCTCCTACAGCAGTACTCAATCCTTTGTCATGAAGAATTTTCTTCAAGCTATGGAAAATCTCAGTACCCATACGGATAGCCTCAGAGAAGTTTGGAGCACCAACCGGACGGATCATAAACTCTTGGAATGCAATAGGAGCATCAGAGTGAGATCCACCATTGATGATATTCATCATCGGAACTGGAAGGGTATTAGCATTGACACCACCAACGTATCTGTACAAAGGCTGTCCAGATTCCATTGCTGCTGCTTTAGCTACTGCCAAAGAAACACCCAAAATTGCGTTCGCACCTAGTTTACCTTTAGTTGGAGTACCATCCAAGTCAATCATGATCTGGTCAATCATGTTTTGCTCGAATACATCCATCCCTACCAATTCAGGAGCAATCAAATCATTTACATTGGCAACGGCTTTCAATACACCTTTACCCAAATATTTGCTTTTATCTCCATCTCTAAGTTCTACTGCTTCATTTACACCTGTAGAAGCTCCACTAGGAACTGCAGCACGTCCAAAGGCACCATTTTCGGTATACACATCCACCTCTACAGTTGGATTACCTCTTGAATCGAGGATTTGTCTTGCATGAATTGATTGAATCAACGTCATAGTCTAAAAGGTTTATAAAATTAATTTTGGTTTATTAAAGCGATAAAGTCGTCAAAAAGGTAGCGTGAATCATGCGGCCCTGGAGATGACTCTGGGTGATATTGCACTGAAAATGCTGGTTTATTTTTCAATTTTATACCAGCAACTGTATTATCGTTCAGATGAACGTGAGTGATTTCTACATCAGGGTGATTTTCGGAATCTTCTCTCACGATATTGAAACCATGGTTCTGGGAAGTGATTTCACTTTTTCCAGTCAAAAGATTTTTGATCGGGTGATTGATTCCTCTGTGTCCATGGTGCATTTTGTAGGTAGAGATACCAACAGACTCAGCTAAAAGCTGGTGTCCTAGGCAAATTCCAAATACAGGCTTACCGGTGTTTAAGATGTCTTTTACAGTATCAACTGCATATTCCATTACTGCTGGATCACCAGGCCCATTGGAAAGGAAATAAGCATTAGGAGCCCATTCTTCCATTTCAGCCAATTGGGTCTTAGCAGGATATACTTTACAATAAACACCTCTTGAAGCCAAGTTTCTAAGGATGTTCTTTTTGATACCGAAGTCAAGGCAGGCAACTTTAATTGGAGAGCTTTCATCACCATAGAAATAAGGCTCTTGAGTACAGACCTGAGAGGAAAGTTCCAACCCGTTCATATCAGGAAGTTTTTCCAATTCAGCCTTCAAACCTTCCAAGTCACCTTCAAATTCTGAGCTTATGATAGCGTTCATAGCTCCTTGAGATCGGATATGTCTCACCAATTTTCTGGTGTCAATATCTGCTATACCAGTAATTTGGTATTTCACCAAATAATCCTGAAGAGAACCATCCCCATCTAGTCGGGAATAAACTTCAGAGAAACTATTAACTACAATACCCCCGATAGTAGGGTGATCGGATTCTACCTCTTCGTTATCCACACCGTAGTTACCGATGTGAGAAGTAGTAGTGACAATTACCTGACCAGTATAAGAAGGATCTGTGTAGATCTCCTGATAACCAGTCATACCAGTATTGAAACAAATCTCACCCCCATTTGTACCGGGGTTACCAATCAATGAACCGTGGAACACAGTTCCGTCTGCTAGAAGTAAGGTTGCTTTTTGTTTTAACATTTTCGATATAATTGCCCCAAAGTTAAATATTTATTGGGAGGAGGAGGAATGTCTAGGCATAAAAAAAGGATTGAACCAACGCCCAATCCTTTTCAATATTTAAACTGAAATTCAAATTATTATTTTTCTTCAGTTTCAGGAGAATCTGTAGAAGCTTCAGGAGCTTGAGTTTCTTCAGTTTTTGCTTCAACTGCAGGAGAAACAGGAGCTTCTTCTGATTTACCAGAGCTTCTTCTAGATCTTCTAGTAGTTTTCTTAGCTGGCTTAGCTTCTTTCAACATCAATTCGTTGAAATCAACCAATTCGATGATACACATTTCTGCGTTGTCACCCAATCTGAATCCAGTTTTGATGATACGAGTGTATCCACCTGGACGAGTACCAACTTTAGCAATCACTTCACCAAACAAAGCAACGATTGCTTCTTTGTTTTTCAAGTAAGAGAAAGCTACACGTCTGTTGTGAGTAGTATCTTCCTTTGCTCTAGTGATCAAAGGCTCCACATATTTCTTCAATTCTTTTGCCTTGGCAAGCGTGGTAGAGATACGCTTGTGAAGAATTAGGGAAGTAGCCATGTTGGAAAGCATTGATTTCCTATGAGCAGCCTTCCTTCCAAGGTGGTTAAATTTCTTACCGTGTCTCATTTTATTTATTCTTCATCAAGTTTATACTTTGAAATATCCATTCCAAAGGTGAGCCCTTTTTCCTGAATCAACTGCTCCAATTCAGCTAGGGATTTCTTACCGAAGTTTCTGAATTTCATCATATCAGAAATTTCAAGCTTGGCAAGATCACCCAATGTCTTCACGTCAGCAGCTTTCAAGCAGTTGAAAGCACGGACGGAAAGATCCAAATCGCTTAGAGAAGTCTTCAACAATTTTCTCATGTGAAGGAACTCTTCGTCGATTGGCTCTGGCTCAGCGACACCTGTAGAGTCAAGTACCATAGTCTGATCAGAGAATAGCATGAAGTGCTGGATCAAGATTTTTGCAGATTCTTGAAGGGCTTTCTCAGGGTGGATAGAACCATCTGTAGAAACCTCAAGGATCAATTTCTCGAAGTCAGTTTTTTGCTCAACACGGGTATTTTCTACGCTATACTTCACGTTTTTGATTGGCGTGAAAATGGCATCGATGGCGATTTGCCCAAATACCTGCTCTTTTGGTTTGGATTCTTCAGCTGGTAGATAACCTCTTCCTTTTTCCACAACCAATTCGATTTCGAAGGTTTTGGTTTCATCGATGTGACAGATCACTTGATCTGGATTCAACACCTCGAAAGAAGAAGTGAACTTCGCAATGTCCCCGGCAGTGAAAACTGACTGGTCTTTCACCTCCACAGTGATTTTACCGTCAAATGCTTCGTGCACCTTCTTGAATCTCACTTGCTTCAGGTTCAAAATAATGTCAGTAACATCCTCCACTACCCCATCAATGGTAGAAAACTCATGCACTACTCCAGGTATTTTGATGGAAGTGATGGCATAACCCTCCAAGGATGAAAGCAAAATTCTTCTCAGGGCGTTACCGATAGTAACTCCATAGCCTTTTTCTAGTGGTTTGAACGTAAACAAGCCATGGAAGTCATCGGCTTTCTCCATCACCACTTTTTCGGGCATTTGAAATGCTAGTATGGACATATATCTTGTTCTTTGTTTAAAAGCTGAAAATAGTAAATATTACTTAGAGTATAGTTCGACGATGAGCTGCTCCTTGATATTTTCTGGAATATCATCTCTAGAAGGCACACTGACGAATTTGCCGGACAAGGAAGCACCATCCCACTCTAACCAGGAATATTTGTTGGCACCTCTACCAGCTAAGCTATTGGTAATAGCTTCCAAAGACTTGGAACGCTCTCTTACTGAAACCACATCACCTGGCTTCAAGATGTAAGAAGGAATGTTCACTACTTCACCGTTAACAAGAATATGCTTGTGAGCTACCAATTGTCTTGCACCTCTTCTAGTAGGGGAAACTCCCATTCTATATACGGTGTTGTCCAATCTAGCTTCTAGCAATTGAAGAAGGTTTTCACCTGTGATACCTTGCTTTCTGGAAGCGATATCAAACATTTTGGCAAATTGTCTCTCCAATACTCCGTAGATGTATTTAGCTTTTTGCTTTTCAGCAAGCTGGATCGCATATTCTGATTGCTTCTTTCTTCTTCCACGACCGTGTTGTCCCGGAGGATAGTTTTTCTTTTGAAGCGCTTTGCTATGTCCTTCGATAGCCTCGCCAAACTTACGGGCGATCTTTGCTTTTGGACCTCTATATCTAGCCATTCTGTTACAATTTTTTGATTAAACTCTTCTACGCTTAGGAGGACGACAGCCGTTGTGAGGCATTGGAGTCACATCAACAATAGTAGTCACGTCCAATCCAACATTTTGTAAAGTTCTGATCGCAGATTCACGACCAGCACCTGGACCTTTTACGAATACTTCGATTTTTCTCAAACCTAAGTCGTAGGCAACCTGTCCGCAGTTTTGAGCGGCCATCTGTGCAGCGTAAGGAGTGTTTTTCTTAGAACCTCTGAAACCCATTTTACCGGCAGAAGCCCAAGAGATTACTTGTCCCGCATTATTGGTAATAGAGATAATGATATTATTGAAGGAAGCTCTGATGTGAGCTTGTCCTACCGCTTCTACCTTTACTACTCTTTTTTTACCTTTAGCTTTATCGTTTCTTTTCTGAGCCATAATCTAATTCAGGTTTTATTTAGTTGCCTTCTTCTTGTTAGCAACAGTCTTTCTCTTACCCTTCCTTGTTCTGGCGTTGTTCTTGGTATGCTGACCACGAACTGGAAGTCCTTTTCTGTGTCTCAAACCTCTATAACAACCAATATCCATTAGTCGCTTGATGTTCAATTGGATCTCTGACTTCAGGACACCTTCGGTTCTGAATTCTTCGGCAATAATATTACGGATAGCGGTTGACTCATCGTCTGACCACTCACCTGCTTTTTTGTCGAAGGAGATACCGGCTTTGCTCAGGATCGCCTTGGCGGAGCTTCTTCCAATTCCGAAGATATAGGTAAGCCCGATTTCGCCACGCTTATTGTCTGGTATGTCTACACCTGCAATTCTAGCCATAATCTTAACCTTGTCTTTGTTTAAACTTAGGATTCTTCTTATTGATGACGTAAAGTTTTCCTTTTCTTCTGATCACCTTACAGTCAGCACTTCTCTTTTTGATAGATGCTTTAACTTTCATATCAGTCTATTTATATCGATATACTATTCTGCCTTTTGTCAAGTCATAGGGAGAAAGCTCTAATTTGACGCGATCTCCAGGAAGGATCTTGATGTAATTCATCCTCATTTTACCGGAAATATGCGCAATCAATTGATGTCCATTCTCCAGTTCCACTTTAAACATGGCGTTTGACAACGCTTCCGTAATGGTTCCGTCTTGTTCTATTGATGTTTGTTTTGCCATCTTAGAATTTAAAATTCTCTTCTATGTACTTGTGTGAGGTTAATACCTCAGTTCTATCTTCGAAAATCGCTACTGTATGCTCATAATGGGCTGAAGGTTTTCTATCCGAAGTCCGGATTGTCCATCCATCCCGCTCTTGGACTATATTTCTAGATCCAAGATTGATCATGGGCTCAATTGCAATTACCATCCCTGCCTTTAACAGAGGACCACTCCCCTTTTTACCATAATTGGGTACTTCTGGAGATTCATGCAAGTTTTTTCCTAATCCGTGTCCAACCAATTCTCTGACTACAGTATAGCCTTTGGCTTCTACGAATTTTTGGATTGCATTTCCAATGTCACCAATACGGTTGCCAAAAATTGCCTTTTCGATTCCTAAGTAAAGAGAATCTTTAGTGGCTCTAAGTAAATCTATAACAGGAGTGGAAACTTCACCGACAGGGTAAGTATAAGCGGAATCGCTATGAAAACCTTGGTGAAAGACTCCACAATCTACTGAGATTATATCGCCATCTTTCAATTCATATTTGCTAGGAAATCCATGAACAACTACTTCATTCACAGAAATACAGAGAGAAGCAGGGAAGCCATTGTATCCTTTAAAGGAAGGAACTCCGCCATTATCCCTGATAAACTCTTCAGCAATTTTATCTAGGTGAGAGGTCTTTACCCCTACCTTGATATGTTTGGCTACTTCCCCATGGGCTTTCGCCAAAATATCAGCACTTTCTTTTATTTTCTGAACCTCTTCTAAGGTCTTATAATGAATCATCTTAAGCTACTTGGTAATTAGAAGGATTATTCTTCATATTACCAGACTTCATCATTCCTTCGTAATGTCTCATCAAAAGATAACTTTCGATTTGACGAAGTGTATCCATGATCACCCCTACCATAATCAATAGAGATGTACCACCATAAAACTGAGCGAATTCACCACCGACACCGGCAATAATTGCCAAAGCAGGAAGAATCGCTACAGCTGCCAAAAGAACAGATCCTGGCAAAGTGATTCTGGAAATGATACCGTCAATAAAGTCTGCAGTTGGAGCACCTGGTTTGATACCCGGAACAAAACCACCATTTCTCTTCATATCCTCAGCAATTTGCTCAGGGTTCACTGTGATAGCAGTGTAGAAGAATGTGAAGATGATGATCATAGCTGCAAACAATAAGTTATACTGCCAAGAAGTGAAATCGGAGAAAGTGGTACCGATGTAGTTAGCAATGTCATTTTCGCTTGCCCAGATCTGAGCGATCAAAGCCGGAACGAACATCAATGATTGAGCAAAGATAATAGGCATTACACCAGAGGCATTCACTTTAATAGGAATGTACTGACGTTGTCCACCATAAACTTTACCCCCAACTACTTGCTTTGCGTACTGAACAGGGATTCTTCTTGTAGCTTCAGTCAATGCAACAACACCAACAACAACGAAGAACAATACCGCTGCTTCAATCAACAATAGCAACAATCCACCAGAACCTTTTTCTAATACTTCAGCAATAATAGCTCCTGGGAAACGGGAGATGATCCCAATCATGATCAGCATAGAGATACCGTTTCCGATACCTTTCTCAGTAATTTTTTCGCCCAACCACATGCAGAACATGGTACCTGCGGAAAGCAACACTAAAGAGCTGAACATGAATAAGGAAGTACTCACCATCACTGCACCAGTTGGAAGGATTGTAGCGGTTACATAACCGATACCCTGCGCAATGGTGATCAAAATAGTAAGTACACGGGTAATCTGGTTGATTCTTTTACGACCAGATTCCCCTTCCTTTTGCATTTTTTGAAAGTAGGGTACTCCGACAGTCAACAGTTGCAACACAATGGAAGCAGAGATATATGGCATGATACCTAGTCCGAAGATGGATGCATTACTGAAAGCACCACCCAAGAAAGTATCGATCAAGCCGAAAATCCCCTCAGGAGCCCCTGTCAATTTTGAAGGATCAACCCCTGGAAGAACTACGTAAGAACCCAATCTGAATATGATCAGGAAACCGACCGTGTTCAGGATTCTAACTCGAAGATCTTCTATCGAGAAAATATTCTTAACTGTCGAAATAAACTTTTTCATTTAATTAAATCTTGTTTACCGAACCACCCGCTTTTTCAATGGCAGCGATAGCGCTGGCAGAGAAGTTATGAGCAGTTACTGCTACTTTGGAACTCAATTCACCTCCGCCCAAAATCTTGATTTTGTCGTTTTTAGAAGCGATTCCGTGAGAAACGAAAGCATCCAAATCGATGGTCTCAAGATTGTAAGTTGCTGCAAGGTTTTGCAAGGTATCCAAATTTACCGGTTTGAACTCAACTCTGTTAAAGCTTTTGAAACCAAATTTAGGAACTCTTCTTTGAAGTGGCATTTGCCCACCTTCAAAACCTAATTTAGTTTTATAACCGGATCTTGATTTAGCTCCTTTATGACCTCTTGTAGAAGTACCACCTCTACCGGATCCAGGACCACGACCAATACGCTTACGGTTCTTGGTTGATCCCTCAGCTGGTTGTAATGTATGCAGTTTCATAATTAAGCTTCCTCCACTTTTACAAGGTGACTAACTTTATTAACCATACCAGCAATCTGAGGAGTTTTTTCAACTTCTACAGTTTTGTTGATTTTACCAAGACCCAAAGCTGTGATAGTAGCTTTTTGATCTTTTGGACGGTCAATAACAGATTTGGTTTGTGTGATTTTGATCTTAGCCATGATGATTATCCATTAAAAACTTTAGACATTTTCACACCTCTCTGCTGAGAAACAGAGATAGCATCTCTTAGTTGCATCAATGCATCGATAGTAGCTTTCACTACGTTGTGAGGGTTAGAAGAACCTTTTGACTTCGCCAATACGTCAGTCACACCGGCAGATTCTAACACTGCACGCATCGCACCACCAGCAATTACACCGGTACCGGCAGCAGCAGGCTTGATCAAAACAAAACCTCCACCAAATTTTCCAATTTGCTCGTGAGGGATAGTTCCTTTCAAAACTGGTACTTTTACCAAGTTTTTCTTAGCGTCTTCGATGCCTTTAGTGATAGCATCAGTTACTTCATTGGCTTTACCCAATCCGTAACCTACTACACCATTACCATCTCCTACTACTACAATCGCAGAAAAAGAGAATCTTCTACCACCTTTAACCACTTTGGCTACACGGTTGATAGCTACTACTTTTTCTTTTAATTCTGTATCTGTAGCCCTAATAGGCTTTTTTCTTAGTTGAGACATGCTGATTAAAATTTAAGGCCTCCCTCTCTGGCACCATCTGCCAAAGCTTTCACATTTCCGTGATACAAGTAGCCATTTCTGTCAAATACTACCTCGCTAACACCATTGGCAACGGCTCTTTCAGCAAGCTTTTTGCCCACTTCTTTAGAGACAGATACGTTGGCGTTTTCTTTAGCACCCAACTCTTTGGAGGATGCCTGAGCCAATGTATGACCTTTAAGGTCATCCACCAACTGTGCATAGATGCCAGTATTACTTTTGAATACTGACAAACGTGGTCTGGAATCGGTACCGGAGATCTTTCTGCGGATACCCTGCTTGATTCTAAGTCTTCTGGAATTCTTATTAAATGCCATAACCTATTATTTTTTACCGGCAGTTTTACCAGCCTTACGTCTAACTTGTTCACCAACGAAGCGTACACCTTTACCTTTGTAAGGTTCGATCTTACGAAGAGATCTGATTTTGGCAGCTACTTGTCCAATCAATTCTTTGTCGATAGACTCCAAAGTGATGATTGGGTTCTTTCCTTTAGCAGTTTCAGCTTTCACAGCTACATCTGCAGGAAGTGCGAAGAAAATGTTATGAGAGTAACCCAAAGACAATTCAAGAACCTGTCCTTGGTTTGCCGCCTTATAACCCACACCAACAAGCTCCAATTCTTTCTTGAAACCTTCAGATACTCCGATCACCATATTGTTGATCAGAGCTCTGTAAAGTCCATGCATAGACTTGTGTCTTTTTGAGTCGGTAGGTCTAGAAACAACGATTTCGTTGCCCTCCACTTTCACCTCAATATCAGGATTCACATCCTGGCTGAGTGTACCCTTTGGACCTTTAACAGTCACTACACCTTTTGTAGCAACGTCTACAGTAACACCGCTGGGTAGATTTATTGGTTTTTTACCTATTCTTGACATGATAGTAAATTAATATACGTAGCAAAGTACTTCGCCCCCGATACCTTCGGTGCGGGCTTCTTTGTCAGTCATTACCCCTTTTGAGGTCGAAACTACAGCGATACCCAAACCATTGATTACTCTAGGTAGCTCATTGTGTTTCGCATATTTTCTTAAACCTGGCGTACTAACACGCTTCAAGCTCACGATAGCATTTTGCTTAGTAGTAGGATTGTACTTCAAAGCGATCTTGATAGTGCCTTGAGGTCCATTCTCCTCGAACTTGTAGTTCTGGATGTATCCTTTGTCATGCAATACTTTAGTGATCTCCTTCTTGATGTTAGAAGCAGGTATCTCGACGATTCTGTGAGAAGCCTTGATGGCATTTCTCAATCTAGTTAGATAATCGGCTATTGGATCAGTCATGATATTATATAGTCTAGCTGCACCCGTTTTGGGCGTGCAAAGTTACGAATTGATTTTTTAAATAAAAACTACTGTCGTTATTTTACCAGCTGGACTTAGTCACTCCCGGGATTTTGCCTGCTGAGGCCATTTCACGGAAGGTTACCCTGTTGATACCAAACTTTCTCATGTAGCCTTTAGGACGACCAGTAAGCTTACATCTGTTGTGAAGTCTTACCGGAGAAGCGTTCTTTGGCAATTTGTCAAGGGCCTCATAATCACCAGCTGCTTTCAGCTCAGCTCTTTTTTGGGCATACTTGGCTACCAGACGTTCTCTTTTTCTCTCGCGAGCTTTGATGGACTCTCTTGCCATGATTATTCTTGATTATTTTTGTTAACGAACGGCATTCCGAAAGCCTTCAACAATGCGAAGCTTTCTTCGTCAGAATTTGCGGTGGTCACAAATGTGATATCCATACCGGAGATTCTGTTTACTTTCTCAATAGAGATCTCTGGGAAAATGATTTGCTCTGTTACACCCAAAGAGTAGTTACCTCTACCATCGAATCCTTTGTCAGAGATTCCTTTGAAGTCACGAACACGTGGAAGTGCCACGGTCATCAATCTGTCAAGGAATTCATACATTTTAGATCCTCTCAAAGTAACTTTAGCTCCGATAGGCATTCCTTCTCTCAACTTAAAGTTGGAAACAGAAGTCTTTGCTTTAGTAGCTACTGCTCTTTGGCCAGTGATCAAAGAAAGCTCTTCCACACCCTGGTCAACCAATTTCTTGTCAGCCACAGCAGCACCGATACCTTTGTTCAAGACAATTTTCTCCAACTTAGGTACTTGCATTACGGAAGAATACTGGAATTTCTCTTTCAAAGCAGGAACGATATCGTTCACATACTTATCTTTCATTCTAGGATTAGCCATTGATCACCTCCCCTGTTTTCTTAGAGTATCTTACTAATTTACCATTGTCACCTGCCTTGCGACCAGTTCTGGTAGCTTCACCAGTTTTAGGATCTACAAGCATCAGGTTACTGATATGTACTGGAGCTTCTTTCTTTTCGATTCCACCTTGAGGCTTAGCAGCGGTAGGTTTCACGTGCTTAGTCACGATGTTAACACCTTCTACAAACGCTCTGTTTTTAGCAGTATCTACAGAAAGAACAGTTCCTGTTTTTCCTTTGTCATCACCTGCGATCACCTTCACGGTGTCTCCGGTTTTGATATGCAACTTTTGTTGCTTGTTGAATTTTCTTTCCATGATTACAATACTTCAGGGGCCAAAGAAACGATTTTCATAAACTGCTTCTCTCTCAACTCTCTGGCAACTGGCCCGAAGATACGAGTACCTCTAGGCTCATCGTTGTTGTTCAACAAGACAGCAGCGTTGTCTTCAAATCTGATGTAAGATCCGTCTTTACGTCTTACTTCTTTTTTGGTTCTTACGATAACCGCTCTTGAAACGGTACCTTTTTTCATGTTGCTGGAAGATAGGGCTGACTTTACAGTCACGACAACTTTATCACCGATAGAAGCATATCGCTTTTTAGTTCCTCCCAATACGCGGATGACCAATACCTCTTTGGCACCGGAGTTGTCCGCCACACTTAGTCTGGATTCTTGCTGTATCATGATTACTTAGCCCTTTCTATAATTTCAACTAATCTCCAACGCTTGTTCTTACTCAGCGGACGAGTTTCGCTAATTTTAACGAGGTCGCCTTCGTTACACTCGTTTTTCTCGTCATGAGCCATAAATTTGGTAGTCTTGGCAACGAATTTACCATAGATCCCGTGCTTAACTCTACGTTCCACGGCTACAGTAATGGATTTATCCATCTTGTTGCTTACGACTTTACCAATTCTTTCTTTACGAAGATTTCTTTCGATCGTAGCCATTTTCTTTTCTGTTAGCTATTATTTCGCAGCCAATGCAGTCTTCAATCTTGCGATCAGACGCTTGGTCTCGCGGATTCTGTTAGGATTCTCAATAGGAGAAATTGAGTGAGCAAACTGTAGCTTGCTCAGGTTCGTTTTCTCAGCGCTGATTTTCTCAGCGATTTCACTTGCGGAAAGTGAAAGGATCTCTGTATTTTTCATAGTTCCTAATTATTCTGCGTAGTCTCTACGAACAACAAAATTGGTACTAACTGGAAGTTTCTGCTGAGCCAATCTCAAAGCTTCTTTTGCAGTCTCCATAGATACACCAGTAGCTTCGAAGAGGATGGTTCCTGGCTTGATAACTGCTACCCAATACTCAGGAGCACCTTTACCTTTACCCATACGTACTTCAGCAGGCTTCTTGGTGATAGGTTTGTCAGGGAAAATTCTGATCCAAACCTGTCCTTCTCTTTTCATTGCTCTTGTCATGGCGATACGAGCTGCTTCGATCTGACGAGAGGTGATCCATCCTGCTTCAAGGGATTTGATGCCAAAGTTGCCAAAAGAAAGCGTATGCCCTCTTTGTGCGATGCCTTTGACACGGCCCTTATGCATTTTTCTATATTTAGTTCTTTTCGGCTGTAACATGATTTCTCACTTATCGGTGAAAATTAGTTATTTCTTTTTCTACGTCTTGGACCACCGTCTCTCTTAGGACCAGCGTTTCTCCCGCCCTTAGGCTCGTTAGCTGCACCTTGATTTGGAGACAAGTCTCTCTTACCGTACACTTCACCTTTGAAGATCCATACTTTGATTCCGATGATTCCGTAAACTGTCAAAGCTTCGGAGATCGCATAATCAATGTCTGCTCTCAATGTGTGAAGAGGAATTCTTCCTTCTTTGTACATTTCAGAACGTGCCATTTCGGCACCGCCCAATCGACCAGAAAGTTTAACTTTGATTCCTTCTGCTCCCACTCTCATGGATGCTGCAATGGCTTGTTTCATTGCTCTACGGAAGGATATTCTAGCCTGAAGCTGCTGAGCGATAGACTCACCAACCAATTTGGCATCCAATTCAGGTCTTTTGATTTCAAAGATGTTGATTTGAATGTCTTTGCTGGTAAGCTTCTTAAGCTCTTCTTTAAGCTTATCTACTTCGGCTCCACCTTTACCAATAACTACACCTGGACGAGCGGTATGAATGGTAAGTGTGATTCTCTTAAGCGTACGCTCAATGATCACCTTAGCAATCCCACCCTTAGGAATTCTGGCAAGGACGTACTTACGGATTTTTTGATCTTCGTGTAGTTTTTCAGCAAAGTCTTTTCCTCCGTACCAGTTGGAATCCCAGCCTTTGACTACACCAAGTCTAAATCCTATTGGGTTGATCTTTTGTCCCATAGTCTGTTCTTAATTTGCCTTTTCGTTTGTTTCTACTACATCAGCGGTAACTTCTTCAGCGTTGAATGCATCAACTACTAGAGTTACATGATTGGATCTCTTGCGGATTCTATGACCACGACCTTGAGGAGCAGGTCTCAATCTCTTAAGAGATCTACCTTCGTCCACCATGACGGTTTTGATATATAGATCAGCTTCCTCAAGCTTTGCATCTGGGTTTTTAGCTTGCCAGTTGGCAACCGCAGAAAGAAGAAGTTTTTCCAATTTAATGGATCCATGATTTGGAGTAAACTTCAATATGCTCAATGCCAATCCCACTCTTTTGCCTCTGACCAAGTCAGCTACAAGACGCATTTTGCGTGGAGAGGTAGGAACGTTATTTAATCTTGCTACTGCTTCCATGATTATCTCTTTCCTTTATCTTTTTTGGCAATGTGGCCTCTGAAATTTCTGGTAGGAGCAAATTCACCTAGCTTGTGACCTACCATGTTGTCTGTTACAAATACCGGGATAAACTTGTTTCCGTTATGCACAGCGAAGGTATGTCCTACGAAATCTGGAGAAATCATAGATCTTCTTGACCAAGTCTTGATGACAGATTTCTTTCCTGATTCGTTCTGAGCGTCCACTTTCTTTACCAGGTGATGCTCGATATAAGGACCTTTTTTTAATGAACGTGCCATAATTATTTAGATCTTTTGCTAACGATGAACTTGTTTGAATACTTTTTAGGTGATCTGGTTTTCTTACCTTTAGACAATAGACCCTTACGAGATCTAGGATGTCCACCGGAAGATCTACCTTCACCACCACCCATTGGGTGATCGACTGGGTTCATAGCCACACCTCTTGTACGAGGTCTAACACCAAGCCATCTCTTACGACCGGCTTTACCCAATACCACGTTCATATGGTCACCATTGGATACAGTACCAATAGTTGCCATACAGTTACCCAATATAAGTCTCATCTCTCCGGATGGAAGTTTGATGGTCACATATTTACCCTCACGAGCAACAATCTGTGCATATCCACCAGCACTTCTTACCATTGCAGCACCTTTTCCTGGCTTCATCTCAATACAGTGTACAATTGTACCCATTGGGATGCTTGACATGTGCATTGCGTTACCCACTTCAGGAGCAACTTGCTCTCCGGAAATCACTGTTTGTCCTACTTGCAAACCTTCCGGGGCGATAATGTAGGCTTTAGCACCATCAGCGTAATAAAGTAGGGCTAGACGTGCTGTTCTATTTGGATCGTACTCAATTGCCTTTACGGTAGCAGGTACACCAAACTTATTTCTTTTGAAGTCTACAATTCTTAGTCTTCTCTTATGACCACCACCCATATAGCGAGCGGTCATTTTGCCTTCATTATTTCTACCGCCTGACTTCTTGATAGGAGCAAGAAGAGATTTCTCTGGTTTTGACGCAGTGATCTCGTCAAAAGCAGGAGCCACTCTAAATCTTGTTCCTGGAGTTACAGGCTTCAACTTTTTAATTGCCATGATATTGATTCAATTAAATTTCTCCGTAAAAATCAATTACCTCTCCATCAGCTACTTCTACGATTGCTTTCTTGAAAGCATTGGTAAAGCCTGATACGATTCTTGTCTTGGTGTATCTTGTCTTATGCTTCGCAGCATATCTCATGGTACGTACTGATACCACTTTCACACCGTATGCTTTTTCTACAGCATTCTTGATTTCTGGTTTCTTCGCAGTTTTCTCTACGATGAATCCATAAACGCCTTTTTCGTTCATGGCAGAAATCTTCTCTGTAATCAAAGGCTGCTTTAGAATATCCATTGTCTTATTTCGATAAAATGGTTTCCAATTTACTTACAGATCCTTCGCAAAGAACCAAATGGTCTGCGTTAAGAAGCTGGTAAGTATTTACATCATTTACAGTGACAACTTTCGCTTTTGGAAGGTTTCTGCTGGATAGGTAAACGTTTTTGTTGTCTTCAGGAAGAACCAACAGCGTCTTCTTATCGGATAGCGCCAATCCATTAAGCAATGCCAGATAAGCTTTTGTCTTTGGAGCATCAAATGCAAGATTTTCCAATACTGACAAGCTGTTGTCTTTCACTTTGTAAGAAAGCGCAGATTTTCTAGCAAGTTGTTTTACTTTTTTATTCAATTTGAAGGAGTAGTTTCTTGGTCTAGGACCGAAAACTCTACCTCCGCCTCTGAAAAGTGGAGACTTCAAAGATCCAGCTCTGGCACCACCGGTACCTTTTTGCTTTTTGATCTTCTTAGTAGATCCAGCAATTTCATTTCTTTCTTTAGACTTATGAGTACCTTGTCTCTGATTCGCTAGGTACTGCTTTACATCCAGATAGATCGCATTGTCATTTGGCTCGATCGCGAAGATCTCATCAGACAACTGCACTTTTCTTCCGGTGTCTTCTCCTTTTTGATTGATTACTGCTAATTCCATGGCTTACTTCTCTAGAATTACATAAGAATTTTTTGGACCTGGTACTGAACCGGACACTAGAAGGAGATTTTGCTCAGGATAAACCTTCAATACTCTAAGGTTCAATACTTTCACTCTATCACCACCAGTTCTTCCAGCCATTCTCATACCCTTGAATACTCGGGATGGCCAAGAACATGCACCAATGGAACCTGGGTGTCTTTGTCTGTTGTGCTGACCGTGAGTTTGTCCACCCACACCACCAAAACCATGACGCTTCACTACACCTTGGAAGCCTTTACCTTTAGAAGTACCGATAGCATCTACGAAGTCACCTTCAATAAACACTTCTCCGGCCTTCACCGTAGCTCCTAGATCTACCTGGCCTTCAAACTCGACCCGGAAATCACGGAACTCAACAACTTTTTGCTTTGGCGTGGTGCCGGCCTTTTTAAAATGACCAATCAACGGCTTAGGAGTGTTTTTCTCCTTTCGCTCACCATAAGCCAACTGCACTGCGTTGTACCCGTCTGTTTCAACGTTTTTTACTTGCGTCACTACGCAAGGACCAGCTTCTATTAGCGTGCATGCGACGTTACGCCCATCGGCACTGAAAATGCTAGTCATTCCTACTTTTTTACCTATAATACCAGACATCTTTTTTAAGATAATTTGATAATCCACAAGCGTTTATGCGCTTGGGCCCTTTTTAAGGACTGCAAAGTTACTGAAATAAAATTCTGCAACAAATCCCAACTCCTATATTTTCAAACATTTAGCAAATATTTCCTTTGGAATCGGGCATTATTTGAGGGGATTTTTAAAGGATTCATTTACAAATCCCAAAAAAACAAAAGACCTGCAGGGTAATGCAGGCCTTTTGATATATGAAATTTCAGGTTTTGTCAAACCTTGATCTCTACGTCAACTCCACTTGGAAGCTCGATTTTCATCAAAGCATCTACAGTTTTAGAAGAGTTAGAGTAGATATCTACCAATCGCTTGTAAGTACAAAGCTGATACTGGTCTCTAGCTTTTTTGTTTACGTGTGGGGATTTCAACACAGTAAACTTTTCTTTCTTAGTTGGCAATGGAATTGGTCCCACTACAACTGCACCAGTTGCTTTTACAGCTTTTACAATCTTCTCTGATGACTTATCCACCAGGCTATGATCGTATGATTTTAGTTTTATTCTGATTTTCTGATTCATCGCAAATATTGATTAGTCTTTCTGACCTTTTACGTTAGCAATTACTCCCTCAGCTATGTTGTTAGGAACAGGCTCATAGTGAGAGAATGTCAAAGATGCAGTTGCTCTACCGGAAGAGATGGTTCTCAAATCGGTAATGTAACCGAACAACTCAGACAAAGGTACAGCAGCTTTGATTACGGATGAAGTACCTTTGGTATCCATACCTTTCATCAAACCTCTTCTTCTGTTCAAGTCACCGGTAATAGGACCAGTGTACTCATCAGGAGTCACAACGTCTACAGACATAATTGGCTCTAGCAATTGTGGTCTACACTTCTTAGCAGCTTCTTTGAAACCAATTCTTGCAGCTAATTCGAAAGAAAGAGCATCTGAATCGACATCGTGGAAAGATCCGTGGAACAATCTAACTTTCATAGACTCAACAGGGTAACCTGCCAAAGGTCCATTTTTCATAGATTCTGCGAAACCTTTCTGGATAGCAGGGATAAATTCTTTAGGAATCACACCACCAACGATACCATTTACAAAGTCAAGTCCTGGCTTGATTTCACCTGTTTCAGGATCTGCATCCTTAGGACCCAATTCAAATACGATATCCGCAAATTTACCTTTACCACCAGACTGCTTCTTGTAAACTTCTTTGTGTTCGATAGAACCAAACAAAGCTTCTTTATAAGCAACCTGAGGAGCACCTTGGTTGATTTCTACTTTGAATTCACGCTTCAATCGGTCGATGATGATATCCAAGTGAAGTTCACCCATACCTCTCAAGATGGTCTGACCAGTTTCATGATCAGTGTTTACTTGAAGAGTTGGATCTTCTTCTACCAATTTAGCGATCGCCATACCAAGCTTGTCAACGTCCGCCTGAGTCTTAGGCTCAATAGCGTAACCGATTACAGGCTCAGGGAAGATCATGGATTCAAGAACTACCTTACGGTTTTCAGCACAAAGGGTATCCCCTGTTTTGATATCTTTAAATCCTACAACCGCACCAATATCACCAGCTCTCAAAGCTTCGATTTGGTTTTGCTTGTTAGCGTGCATCTGGAATACTCTGGAGATACGCTCCTTGTTTCCAGAACGGCTATTGAAGATGTAAGAACCAGATTCCAAAACTCCAGAATACGCTCTTACGAAGCAAAGTCTACCCACGAATGGGTCTGTTGCGATTTTAAATGCCAAACCTGCAAATGGCTCGTCTTCATTAGGAGCGATTACTACATCTTTCTCCTCATCGTTCAAGTCATGAGCAATGATGTTATCCTTGTCAAGTGGAGAAGGAAGCAATTCCATCACCAAGTCAAGCATGGTTTGAACACCTTTGTTTTTGAAAGAAGATCCACATACCATAGGGACAATTTTCATGTCGATGGTAGCCGCTCTCAAAGCAGCCAAGATCTCTTCTTCAGTGATTGAGTCTGGATCCTCGAAGTATTTTTCCATCAAAGACTCGTCATACTCAGCGACAGCTTCAAGCAAATGCTCTCTCCACTGCTCAACTTCTTCAAGCATGTCTTCAGGAATAGGAACTTCGTTGAAAGTCATTCCCATATCTTCTTCGTTCCAAACGATAGCTCTGTTGTTGATCAAATCAACAACTCCTTTGAATTTGTCTTCAGCCCCGATAGGGATTTGCAAAGGCACTGCGTAGCTTCCTAGCATTTCCTTCACCTGCTTACAAACTTCAAGGAAGTTCGCACCAGCACGGTCCATTTTGTTAACGAATCCGATACGTGCTACTTTATAGTTATCAGCCAAACGCCAGTTGGTCTCAGACTGAGGCTCTACACCGTCCACAGCACTGAACAGGAAAACCAAGCCGTCCAATACACGAAGGGAACGGTTTACCTCTACGGTAAAGTCAACGTGCCCTGGGGTATCGATGATGTTGATCTGATATTTTTGGTCTCTGTAGTTCCAGAACACGGTAGTTGCAGCAGAAGTAATGGTGATACCTCTTTCTTGCTCCTGGGCCATCCAGTCCATGGTAGCTGCTCCATCGTGAACCTCACCGATTTTGTGAGATACACCAGAATAAAAAAGAATACGCTCAGTGGTAGTAGTTTTACCGGCATCAATGTGAGCTGCGATACCGATGTTTCTGGTATATTTTAAGTCTCTTTTAGCCATCCTAATTAAAATCTAAAGTGAGAGAATGCTTTGTTAGCTTCAGCCATTCTGTGCGTATCATCTTTTTTCTTCACAGCAGCACCTTCACCTTTGGCAGCTGCGATGATTTCGCCAGCAAGTCTGTCCATCATGGTCTTCTCACCTCTTTTACGAGCGTAGGTGATCATCCACTTGATTCCAAGGGCCATCTTTCTCTCTGGTCTGACTTCCATTGGAACTTGGAATGTAGCACCACCAACTCTACGACTCTTCACCTCAACGGATGGAGCAATATTGTTAAGCGCTTTTTTCCAAACCTCAAGACCATTCTCACCCACCTTTGATTCTACTTTTTCGATTGCATCGTAGAAAATGGTGTAAGCAATACTCTTCTTCCCGTCATACATAAGACTGTTTACAAACTTAGTCACCAAGGTATCATTGAACTTGGGATCAGGAAGAATATATCTCTTCTTTGGTTTCGCTTTTCTCATTTTTTCTTAAATGTTTTTGATTACTTTTTGGCTGGAGCAGCCTTAGGTCTTTTAGCACCGTACTTGGAGCGACCTTGCTTACGGTCTTTTACTCCGGCAGTATCCAATGCACCGCGGATGATGTGATATCTTACACCTGGTAGATCCTTCACACGACCACCTCTGATCAATACGATTGAGTGCTCTTGTAGATTGTGACCTTCACCTGGAATGTAAGCATTCACTTCTTTTCCATTTGTCAATCTCACCCTTGCAACCTTTCTCATAGCTGAGTTAGGCTTCTTAGGGGTAGTAGTGTACACTCTGGTACAAACCCCTCTTCGCTGAGGACATGCGTCCAAAGCTCTTGATTTAGATTTGGTTTCCAGTGTTGTTCTACCTTTTCTTACTAACTGTTGAATAGTAGGCATTAACTGATAAAATTTAGTTTTCCTGTAAACTGTTAAATTTTGGACTGCAAAGGTAAACAAAGTAATAAGACGAACAAAATTAAGTAGTTATATTTTTGTTACGCTTCTCCCGGAGTCCCAAAAGACATTGGGAATTGAGGAGTCTCTCCACTTTGATTTATTTTGCCAAAAGCTGCTTCATATTTTTCAACATTGTCCTTCAAAGCAGCTAGTAATCTCTTGGCATGATCCGGAGTTACGATAATTCTGGATTTAACTTTTGCCTTGGGCACGCCTGGCATCAATCGAATAAAATCAATCACAAATTCAGAATTGGAATGGGCGATCATCGCCAAATTAGAATAAACTCCCTCTGCTACTTCTTCGGAAAGTTCTACATTGATCTGTTGATCAGGAATTTTATGTCCTTTTTCGTCACTCATATTTTGATGGATTAAAAAAGGCCTGTACGAATACAGGCCTTTCAATTATAAAATTCTCAATTTATTAAAGAATCGCTTCGCTTGATTTGCGAGCAGTCTTTTCCATATTTTCAGAAAGCTTCTCGTACTCGTCTTGAGATCCAACGATGATGTTTTGCAAACTTCTCTGACCGGTACCGGCAGGGATCAAATGACCCACAATCACGTTTTCTTTCAATCCAAGTAACTCATCACGCTTACCTCTGATAGCTGCTTCGGAAAGTACTTTAGTAGTCTCCTGGAAGGAAGCCGCAGAGATAAATGACTCAGTACCCAAGGAAGCCGCAGTGATACCCTGAAGAGTTGGCTTAGAAACGGCAGTTTCAGCATCTCTTACTTGTACCAATTTCAAATCCTTACGCTTCAAGCTTGAATTCTCATCTCTCAATCTTCTTGCAGAAATGATCATACCTGGCTTCAAAGTAGAAGAATCTCCAGCATCATTGACTACTTTCTTGTCCAAGATATTGTCGTTTTCCTCACGGAACGCCCACTTATCTACAACTTGACCTTGCAAGAATCCAGTATCACCAGCATCCAAGATTTCAACTTTCTGCATCATTTGAGATACAATTACCTCGATGTGCTTATCGTTGATTTTTACACCTTGAAGTCTATAAACTTCCTGGATTTCATTTACCAAGTATTCTTGAACTGCAGTTGGTCCTTTGATAGACAAGATATCATTTGGAGTAATTGCTCCATCAGAAAGAGGCTCACCAGCACGGATGAAGTCATTTTCCTGAACCAAGATGTGCTTAGAAAGAGATACCATGTATTTCTTAATTACGCCATCTTTGGATTCGATGATGATTTCTCTATTACCACGCTTGATACCACCATAAGTTACCACACCGTCGATTTCAGAAACTACAGCAGGGTTGGATGGGTTACGAGCTTCGAACAATTCCGTTACTCTTGGAAGCCCCCCGGTAATATCACGAGTTTTACCAACTGATCTAGGAATTTTCACCAAGATCTGTCCAGCTTTTACTTTATCTCCAATTTCCACTGCCAAGTGAGCTCCAACCGGGATGTTGTATCCTTTAGAGTCTTCACCGTAGTTCACTACGATAGCAGGGTTCTTGGTTCTATCTTTAGTATCGATAATTACTTTCTCACGGAAACCAGTCTGATCATCGGCAACCTCTTTGAAAGTAATACCTTCAACGATGGATTCGAATTCTACCTCACCGTCAAATTCTGACAAGATCACGGCGTTGTATGGATCCCAAGTACATAGAGAATCTCCTTTTCCGATCTTCTGACCATCTTTTACATTCAACAATGCACCATAAGGAACGTGGTTGGAAACCAAAGTCTTTCCAGACTTATCGTTGATCTTGATCTCTCCAGATCTACCCATTACCACTGTTACAGGTTCACCATCTTTGTTGGTAGACTCGATGAATCTCAACTCTTCGTCGAATTCAACTGTACCTTCAAATTTAGCATTGATGCTGGCTTCAACAGCCATGTTGGATGCAGTACCCCCTACGTGGAATGTTCTCAATGTCAACTGAGTACCTGGTTCACCGATTGACTGTGCAGCGATAACACCGACAGATTCACCAGCTTGGACCATTTTACCAGTTGCCAAGTTACGTCCGTAACACTTGGAACAAACTCCTCTTCTCGTCTCACAAGTCAATACTGATCTGATCTCAACTTCCTCAACTGCAGACTCATCAACACGCTTGGCAATCTCATCATCAATTTCGATACCAGCTGGCAAGATCAATTCGTCAGTAACAGGATCATATACATCATGTACAGAAACTCTACCTAGGATTCTTTCAGAAAGTGGTTCTACGATCTCGTCATTATCTTTCAATGGCTGAACAACCAACCCTCTCAAAGTACCGCAATCCTCTTCGGTTACGATCATATCCTGAGCTACATCCACCAAACGACGAGTCAAATAACCCGCATCAGCAGTTTTAAGGGCTGTATCGGCAAGACCTTTACGAGCACCGTGAGTGGAGATAAAGTATTCCAATACATCCAGACCTTCTTTAAAGTTGGAAAGGATTGGGTTTTCAATAATCTCACCTACGGAACCTTGCAAGTTTTTCTGAGGCTTAGCCATCAGACCTCTCATACCACCCAACTGACGAATTTGTTCTCTGGAACCACGAGCTCCTGAGTGCATCATCATGTAGATCGCATTGAAACCTTGCTTATCCTCTTCCATCTTCTTCATTAGATTATTAGTCAAATGAGAGTTGGTACGAGTCCAGATATCAATTACCTGGTTATATCTTTCGTTGTCTGTGATTAGACCCATCAAGTAGTTGTTCCAAACCTGATCTACCTCTTCTTTTGCTTTGGCGATCATTGGCTCTTTCTCAGCTGGGATAATTACATCATTCAATCCCATTGACAAGCCTCCTTGGTATGCCATTTGGAATCCTAGATGCTTGATATCATCCAAGAATTGAGCAGTACGTGCGATACCACATACCTTCACTACTTTAGCAATGATTTGCTGCAATTTCTTCTTTGTAAGCAATTCATTTACATATCCTACTTCCTCAGGCACGAACTGGTTGAAGATCAATCTACCAGCAACAGTTTCGATGATTTCTTCTTTGATTTCACCGTCTTCGCCACGTACGTTCACCTTACATTTGATGTTCGCATGCTTAGAAACCTGTCCTTCATTCATGGCGATCACAACTTCCTCACTGCTGTAGAAAGTCATTCCTTCACCAGCAACTGGCTCTTCAGGAGTAGATTTTTTGCCTTTTGTCACATAGTAAAGACCCAAAACCATGTCTTGAGAAGGTACTGTAATAGGAGCACCATTCGCAGGGTTAAGGATGTTGTGAGCAGAAAGCATCAAAGTGGAAGCTTCCAAAATCGCTTCATGTCCTAGTGGTACGTGAACCGCCATTTGGTCACCGTCAAAATCGGCGTTGAATGCAGTACATACCAATGGGTGAAGCTGGATTGCTTTTCCTTCGATCAATTTCGGCTGGAAAGCCTGGATACCCAATCTGTGAAGAGTTGGGGCACGGTTTAGAAGAACAGGGTGTCCTTTCAATACGTTTTCCAAGATATCCCAAACCACAGGATCTTTACGATCCACAATTTTCTTAGCGGATTTTACTGTCTTAACAATACCTCTTTCGATCAGTTTTCTGATGATAAATGGTTTGAAAAGCTCAGCCGCCATATTTTTAGGAAGACCACACTCGTGAAGCTTCAATTCTGGACCTACTACGATTACAGAACGACCGGAGTAATCCACACGCTTCCCAAGCAAGTTTTGACGGAAACGACCTTGCTTACCCTTCAACATGTCGGAAAGGGACTTCAAAGCACGGTTACCATCAGATCTTACCGCATTTACTTTTCTAGAGTTATCGAAAAGTGAATCCACAGCTTCCTGTAGCATACGCTTCTCATTTCTCAAAATCACCTCTGGAGCTTTGATATCGATCAATCTCTTCAGACGGTTGTTTCTGATAATTACTCTTCTATATAGGTCATTCAAATCAGAAGTCGCGAAACGACCTCCATCCAAAGGAACCAATGGACGCAATTCCGGTGGAATCACTGGAACCATGCGAACTACCATCCACTCAGGGCGATTTTCGATTCTGGTTCTTGCATCACGGAATGCTTCTACTACTTTCAGACGCTTCAAAGCTTCTGCTTTTCTTTGCTGAGAAGTATCAGTTGCGGCTTGGTGACGAAGTGAGTAAGAAAGATCATCAAGATCCAATCTTGCCAACAACATCTCCAATGCTTCAGCACCCATTTTGGCGATGAACTTGTTAGGATCATCGTCATCCAACATATGGTTTTCTTTTGGAAGCTTATCCATGATATCCAAGTACTCGTCTTCAGTCAAGAAGTCTAGATACTGAATTCCATCCTCAGCTTTGATACCAGGTTGAACTACCGCATAACGTTCGTAATAAACGATTTGGTCCAACTTTTTGGTAGGAAGACCCAACAAGTAACCAATCTTGTTAGGAAGAGATTTAAAGTACCAAATATGGGCTACAGGAACCACCAATTCGATGTGCCCCATACGCTCACGACGTACTTTCTTTTCAGTCACTTCTACACCACAACGGTCGCAGATAATGCCTTTATATCTGATGCGCTTATATTTACCACAATGACACTCCCAGTCCTTCACTGGACCAAAGATTCTCTCACAGAACAAACCGCCCATTTCAGGCTTGTAAGTTCTATAATTGATAGTCTCTGGCTGGGTTACCTCACCATTTGAGCTATCCAGAATAGATTCTGGGGAAGCCAAACTGATGGTAACTCTCGAAAAGTCATTGTTGAGTTTTTTGTTTTTTCTGAACGCCATAGTTTTTTGAAAGATATGTGAAGGGCAGTTTGACCTGCCCTAAAGAGCCAAATTAATCTAGGGTAATTTCAAGAGCCAAGCCTCTCAATTCATGAACCAATACATTGAATGATTCAGGAATGTTAGGCTTAGGAAGGTTTTCACCTTTCACGATCGCTTCGTAAGCTTTCGCTCTTCCGATTACGTCATCAGATTTTACTGTCAGGATTTCCTGAAGTACGTGTGATGCACCAAATGCTTCCAATGCCCAAACTTCCATCTCTCCAAATCTCTGACCACCAAACTGAGCTTTACCACCCAGAGGTTGTTGTGTAATCAAAGAGTATGGACCGATAGATCTTGCGTGCATCTTGTCATCCACCAAGTGACCTAGTTTCAACATGTAAGCGATACCTACAGTAACTGGTTGGTCGAATTTCACACCAGAAAGACCGTCATATAGATAAGTACGTCCGTATGCTGGAAGTTCGGCCAATTCCAATTCGTGAGAAACTTCTTCCATAGAAGCTCCATCGAAGATTGGAGTAGCGTATTTCTTACCCATTTTCTTACCAGCCCAAGCTAGAACTGTTTCGAAGATCTGACCAATGTTCATACGGGAAGGTACACCTAGTGGGTTCAATACGATATCCATAGGAGTACCGTCCTCAAGGAATGGCATGTCTTCGTCACGAACGATTCTAGCCACGATACCTTTGTTACCGTGTCTACCTGCCATCTTATCACCCACTTTCAACTTACGTTTCTTAGCGATGTAAACTTTGGCAAGCTGAACAATACCAGCTGGAAGCTCATCCCCTACTTCTAGAGTGAATCGATCTCTCTTGAATAGACCAGAGATTTCGTTTCTAGAGTTGGTGTAATTTTTCACCAATTGAACAATTAGATTGTTGATGTGTGCATCGTCAGTCCAATCATCCAAAATGATATCAGAAATCAAGTTCGCTTCTTCTGGAACATTGTAGTTAGACTCGTCTCTGTAAGGGTTCTTAGCAGGGAACAAGTTGTTCTCAATGTTCTTATGGTTGAATTTCATTCCTTTGCTGATGATCTCATCACCAAATTTATGCTTCACACCCAAAGAAGTTTTACCGTCAAGCAAAGTCACCAATTTGTTGATCATACGAGCTCTGATGCCCAATAGATCCTTGGAATACTTCGCTTTCAGTTTTTCAACTTCTGCTTTAGCTTTCGCTCTGTTGTCTTTATCCTTTTTAGGTCTTGAGAATAGTTTGGTTTCGATCACCACACCATTCAAGGAAGGAGAAGCTTTCAAAGAAGCATCTTTCACATCACCAGCTTTATCACCGAAGATCGCTCTCAAAAGCTTCTCTTCTGGAGTAGGATCAGTTTCTCCTTTAGGAGTGATCTTACCGATGATGATGTCACCTTCTTTTACTTCGGCTCCTACAGCGATGATTCCATTTTCATCCAAATGCTTCACTGCATCTTCAGAAACGTTAGGGATTTCAGAAGTCA
The DNA here is from genome assembly GCF_026652115.1 of Algoriphagus sp. PAP.12. Classification (GTDB taxonomy): domain Bacteria; phylum Bacteroidota; class Bacteroidia; order Cytophagales; family Cyclobacteriaceae; genus Algoriphagus. The sequence goes on from NZ_JAPPSQ010000004.1 coordinate 96,712, forward strand.
ATTCTTCTTCCCCACGCTTGGTATCTCTTACCTCAAGCTGGAATTCTTCAACGTGAACGGATGTAAATATATCTTCACGAACTACTCGCTCAGAAATCACAATCGCATCCTCGAAGTTATATCCTTGCCAAGGCATGTAAGCCACGCGAAGGTTTTTACCCAAAGCAAGTTCACCGTTGTTGGTAGAATAGCCTTCCACTAGAACTTGACCTTTTTCAATTCTCTGCCCTTTCAATACCAAAGGAGTCAAATTGATAGTCGTATCTTGGTTGGTTCTTCTGAACTTGATCAGGTCGTATGATTTATATTCATCTGTAAAGTTCACCAACAATTCATCGTCTGTAAGGTCATACTTCACAGTGATTTTCTTAGCATCTACATAGTCAATGACACCATTTGCTTCAGCGATGATCAAAGATCTGGAGTCGATGGCAGCTTTGCCTTCCAAACCCGTACCTACAATCGGTGCTTCGGCTTTCAACAATGGTACAGCTTGACGCTGCATGTTGGATCCCATCAAAGCACGGTTCGCATCATCATGCTCCAAGAAAGGAATCAAAGATGCTGCAACAGAAACGATCTGGTTAGGAGCAACGTCCATGTAGCTGATTTCAGTTGGCTCCAATACTGGGAAGTCACCCTCAAATCTTGCTTTTACCTTCTCGTTGACAAATGCACCTTTTTCATCCAAAGGAGCATTTGCTTGGGCAATGTTATGGTTATCTTCTTCTTCAGCAGTCAAGAAAACGATGTCCTCAGTCTTCATTCCCACTTTACCTTCATTTACCTTTCTATAAGGTGTTTCAAGGAAACCCATTGAGTTCACTTTTGCGTGAACACAAAGAGAGGAAATCAAACCAATGTTTGGACCTTCTGGAGTTTCAATAGTACAAAGACGACCATAGTGTGTATAGTGAACGTCACGAACCTCGAAACCTGCTCTTTCCCTGGAAAGACCACCTGGACCCAAAGCTGAAAGTCTTCTCTTGTGAGTCAACTCTGCCAATGGGTTGGTTTGATCCATGAACTGGGAAAGCTGGTTGGTACCAAAGAAGGAGTTGATCACTGAAGATAGTGTACGAGCGTTGATCAAGTCAACCGGTTTGAAGTCCTCGTTGTCACGTACGTTCATACGCTCACGGATTGTTCTTGCCATTCTCGCCAAACCAACACCAAACTGGCTATACAACTGCTCACCTACAGTTCTTACACGTCTGTTGGACAAGTGATCAATATCATCGACTACCGCTTTGGAGTTGATCAAACCGATCAAGTACTTAACGATATAGATGATATCATCTTTGGTCAATACGATTTTTTCTGCTTCGATATCAAGACCCAACTTCTTGTTGATTCTATATCTACCTACTTCACCCAAATCGTATCGCTTGTCAGAGAAGAACAAAGAGTGAATCACCTCACGAGCAGTTGCTTCATCAGGTGCTTCAGTATTTCTCAACTGACGATAGATAACTTCAACCGCTTCTTTCTCAGAGTTGGAGTTATCTTTCTGAAGTGTATTATATATAATGGAGTAGTCAGCAATGTTCACATCCTCTCTATGAAGGATGATAGACTTAGAGCCTGAATCCAAAATCATTTCAATGTCTTCATCTGTCAAAACGGTATCACGCTCAAGCAATACTTCGTTTCTATCGATGGAAACTACCTCACCTGTATCTTCATCTACGAAATCTTCTACCCAAGTTCTCAAAACTCTCGCCGCCAATTTTCTACCAGCAGCTTTCTTAAGAGCAGTTTTAGTCGCAGAAACCTCTTCAGAAAGTCCGAATAGGTCCAAGATATCTTTATCAGATCCATAACCTATAGCTCTCAAAAGAGTGGTTACAGGGAATTTTTTCTTACGATCGATATAAGCATACATGACATTGTTAATATCTGTAGCAAATTCAATCCAAGAACCTTTGAAAGGAATGATACGAGCAGAGTATAATTTCGTACCGTTAGTGTGCTTACTTTGAGCAAAAAATACACCTGGTGATCTGTGCAACTGAGATACAATCACACGCTCCGCACCATTGATGACAAATGAACCTTTTTCGGTCATATAAGGCAAATTGCCTAAGAAAACCTCTTGTTCGATTGTTTCGAAGTCCTCGTTGTCCTCATCATGACAAAGTAATCTCAATTTTGCCTTCAAAGGAACAGAGTAGGTCAATCCTCGATCAATACATTCCCCAACACTATATTTTGGAGGGTCTACTGCGTAGTCGATAAATTCCAAAGTGAAATTTTCTCTGGAATCAGAGATAGGGAAATTTTCAGAGAAAACTTTAAATAACCCATCTGCCCGGCGCTTTTCAGCAGGAGTATCCAATTGGAAAAAGTCTTTAAAAGACTGCAATTGAATATCTAGAAAATCCGGATAGTCTTTGACCACCTTAATGGAGGAGAAACTTTTCCTTTCGGTTTGATTCTTGATAGCCAAGGTAGTGTATGTTTATAGTGAAATTAAATAACGAAATATGACAATTTTCGCTTAGTATAATGCAATTTTTTACCTGTGCATAAACAGGAAAAGACCTGACTTTATTAGTCAGGTCTTAGGGCTAAACCTAAACCAATTGGTTCGGATTTGGCCAAATTATTTGATCTCTACTTCAGCACCAGCTTCTTCTAGAGACTTTTTCAAAGCTTCAGCTTCGTCTTTAGCGATACCTTCTTTCAAAGCTTTAGGAGCACCATCAACTAGTTCTTTTGCTTCTTTCAAGCCAAGACCAGTCAATTCTTTCACCAATTTAACTACTGCTAGTTTCTGACCACCAGCAGCCTTCAAGATAACATCAAAAGAAGACTTCTCTTCTTCTGCTGCACCACCGTCAGCACCACCAGCAGCAGGACCTGCAACAGCTACTGCAGCAGCAGCTGGTTCGATTCCGTACTGATCCTTAAGGATATCTGTCAATTCTTTAACCTCTTTTACAGTCAAGTTAACCAACTGATCTGCAAGTTGTGTAAGATCTGCCATTGTATTATAAATTTAAATTTTTCTGATTTTTTGATTGAATTGAAGTATTATTTTTCTTCTCTGCTTTCTAGAGCCTTAAGCACACCACCGATGTTGTTTTGGCCACTTTGCAATGCAGAGATAAGGTTCATAGCTGGAGATTGTAGCAAACCAATAAGGTCTCCCAAAAGCTCTGGCTTAGATTTAAGATTAGAAAGCATTTCTAGGTTAGCTTCGCCGACAAAGATATCAGCGTCGATAGAAGCACCTTTAAATACTGGCCTAGTCTCTTTTTTACCTACTTTTTTTCTGAAATCCAGCAATACTTTAGCTGGAAGGTTACTAGTCTCTTTGGAGAAGATAATTCCAGAGAAACCTTTCAAAGTATCATCTAGCTGAGAGAAGTCTGCATCCAGATTTTCAAGAGCTTTTTTGATGATCGTGTTTTTGTACACTTTGTACTCAACACCTCTCTCAAAACAAGTTCTTCTGAAAGCATTAACCTCTGCTACAGAGAATCCTGCCGCGTTCGTGATATAGAAGAAAGGGTTTTCTCTAAATTTCTCGGTAAGACCGTCGATTAATTCTTTCTTTTCGTCTCTAGTCATGATTATATACCTTGAATGCTACCCTTGTCTACTGCAATACCAGGAGACATTGTACTGGATACGTGAATACTTTTGAAATATGTTCCTTTAGAAGAAGCTGGCTTCAACTTGGAAATAGTCAAGATCAATTCTCTGATATTATCCTCAATTTTTTCAGGAGAGAAAGAAACCTTACCTACGCTTGCATGAATGATACCGAATTTATCAACTTTAAAGTCGATTTTACCCGTTTTCACCTCTTTAACTGCTTTTCCAACTTCCAAAGTAACTGTACCTGCTTTAGGGTTTGGCATTAGACCTCTAGGACCCAACACTCTACCCAATCTACCTACTTTCGCCATTACGTTAGGCATAGTAATGATGACATCAATGTCAGTCCATCCACCTTCGATTTTAGCAATGTAGTCGTCCAATCCAACGTAATCTGCACCTGCTTCTTTAGCCTCTGCTTCTTTGTCAGGAGTACAAAGCACTAGTACTTTGATATCTTTACCTGTACCATGAGGAAGTGCTACAACACCTCTCACCATTTGATCTGCTTTACGAGGATCCACGCCCAAACGAACGTCTACATCCACAGAAGCATCAAACTTTGCCAAGGTAATATCCTTAACGATAGAAGAAGCTGCCTCCAGGGAGTACACTTGGCTTGGGTCGTACTTAGAAAGAGCTTCTTTTTGCTTTTTTGTTAACTTAGCCATAGTTGTATTTTTATTCGTCCCAAGGGGCTTTACCAGATACTGTGATTCCCATGCTTCGAGCGGTACCCGCTACCATTTTCATAGCAGATTCCACTTTGAAGGCATTCAGGTCAGGCATTTTTACTTCCGCAATCTCTTTTACCTGATCCCAGGTAACAGAACCTACCTTCTTACGGTTAGGTTCAGCAGAACCACCTTTCAATTTTGCAGCTTCCAACAGCATGTTTGCAGCTGGAGGAGTTTTTACTACAAAGTCAAAAGACTTGTCTGAGTAGATTGTAATCAATACAGGCAACGTTTGTCCCATTTTATCCTGGGTACGTGCATTGTATTGCTTACAGAACTCCATAATGTTCAAACCCTTGGAACCAAGAGCTGGACCTACTGGAGGTGACGGATTTGCCTGGCCACCTTTCACTTGTAGTTTTAAATAACCAGTGATTTCCTTAGCCATTGCTTAGTCTTGTTTTTCTACTTGTATAAAGTTTAACTCAACAGGAGTATTTCGACCGAAGATCTTAACCATAACGTTAAGCTTCTTCTTATCTTCAAATATCTCCTCAATTGTCCCGGTAAATCCACTGAAGGGCCCATCCATTACCTTAATGGACTCTCCGACTATAAATGGTGTATCCAATTTCTCAGCAAACTCATCAATCTCCTCAACCTTTCCTAAGATACGGTTGACTTCTGATTGGCGTAACGGTTCAGGGGTTTTGGAAGCTCCCCCCTGGTTTGATCCAAGAAACCCGATTACTCCCGGAATACTTGTAATTACGTGATTGGCTTCACCATTAGAAAGGTCCGCATTGACCAAAACGTATCCAGGAAAGAAATTTCTTTCTCGAACACGCTTTTTGCCATTACGCATCTCATATACCTTCTCAGAAGGTATGAGTACTTCAGGAATAAATTCATCAATCCCTTGTCTTGAAATTTCATTATCCAAGTAGGTTTTAGTCTTTTTTTCCTGCCCAGCTACTACCCTGAGTACGTACCACTTATGTTCAGCCATTCTGTAATGTCAATTCAATTAAAATAAATCATAAAACCATGTCATGATGTTTTCAAACCCTAAATCTACCACTCCAATAAATAGAGCAAAGATCAAAGATGCTACCAACACCAATACCGCAGAATTTTGAAGAAAAGAAAACTTCGGCCAAGTGACCTTGTTTTTCATCTCATCATACGACTCGAGGACAAAGTTTTTAAGATTCATAGTATTATAACTTACTTGCACGGGCAGAGAGATTCGAACTCCCATCAACGGTTTTGGAGACCGCTATTCTGCCATTGAACTATGCCCGTGTAAATGAACGCCCCGCTAACGGGAACGCAAAATTAGATAAAACTGTCTAAAGAAACAAATGCGATCCCAAAAATATTTAGGATCGCATTATGTATAATTTATTCAGATGATTAGTCTAGAATTTCAGTTACCTGACCGGCACCTACAGTTCTACCACCTTCACGGATAGCGAAACGAAGACCTTTTTCCAATGCAACTGCATTCAACAAGTTAACTTCGATAGTCACGTTATCACCAGGCATAACCATTTCTACGTTTTCTGGAAGTTTGATCTCACCAGTTACGTCAGTTGTTCTCAAGTAGAACTGAGGTCTGTACTTGTTGAAGAATGGAGTATGACGTCCACCTTCTTCTTTAGAAAGTACGTAAACTTCAGCTTTGAAGTGAGCGTGAGGAGTTACAGATCCTGGCTTACAGATGATCATACCTCTCTTGATTTGAGCTTTTTCAATACCTCTCAACAAAAGACCTACGTTGTCACCAGCTTCACCTCTGTCTAGGATTTTACGGAACATCTCAACACCAGTTACTGTAGACTTCAAGCCTTCAGCTCCCATACCGATGATATCTACAGGGTCACCAGAGTTGATAACACCTCTTTCGATACGACCAGTTGCAACAGTACCACGACCAGTGATCGAGAATACGTCTTCAACAGGCATCAAGAAATCTTTATCTACTGCGCGCTCTGGAAGAGGAATATACTCATCTACAGCGTTCATCAATTCCATTACAGTTTCAACCCACTTTTCTTCTCCGTTCAATGCACCAAGTGCAGAACCAGCGATTACAGGGATATTATCACCGTCAAATTCATAGAAAGAAAGCAATTCTCTGATTTCCATTTCCACAAGCTCAAGAAGCTCAGGATCATCAACCATATCTACTTTGTTCATGAATACAACTAGTGCAGGTACACCTACCTGGCGAGCCAATAGGATGTGCTCTCTAGTTTGTGGCATTGGTCCGTCAGTAGCAGCTACTACAAGAATAGCACCGTCCATCTGAGCAGCACCAGTTACCATGTTTTTAACGTAGTCAGCGTGACCAGGACAGTCAACGTGAGCGTAGTGTCTCTTGTCAGTTTGGTATTCTACGTGTGAAGTATTGATAGTAATACCTCTTTCTTTTTCTTCCGGAGCGTTGTCGATGGAAGAGAAGTCTCTTAATTCAGATAGACCCTTTGAAGCCAATACAGTAGTAATTGCAGCAGTCAAAGTGGTTTTACCATGGTCTACGTGTCCAATCGTACCGATATTAACGTGCGGCTTGGAACGGTCGAATGTTGCTTTTGCCATGCGTGAAAATCCTCAGTTTAAGTTTAAAGATATGTTTAGATAAATTTTTAAAGCCGATATGAGCCAACGACGGGATTTGAACCCGTGACCCCTTCCTTACCAAGGAAGTACTCTACCCCTGAGCTACGTCGGCTTTTGCTCGATGCTTCTCCCTAGAGAAAAGCATAGAGCGGGAGACGAGGCTCGAACCCGCGACCTGCAGCTTGGAAGGCTGCCGCTCTACCAACTGAGCTACTCCCGCTTATATTATGCCAAGTACCGAAGCTAGCCTCAAGTACCTAACCCGGCCATACCGGATTATCCTTTCGCCCTGCAAAACTAGAAAAAAATTTTACATTCAGGCAATTGTGGGGGAAACAGGATTCGAACCTGTGAAGACATAAGTCAACGGATTTACAGTCCGTCCCAGTTGGCCGCTTTGGTATTCCCCCAACTAGCGCTAAGAATTTGATTGGTTTCCCTCTCTGTCTGTCTTAACGGATGGCAAAATTAGATGCTTTTCGGAAAGTATCAAAGCCTGCAAATCTTTTTTCTAAAGTTTTTTTGAGGATTCGATCCAAAATATTCAAAATCAATTAATTAATTTTTCACATCAAAGGCTTGAAGGAAATAGTCAAAGTACCTTTTGATGTCCTCATCCCTTTCTTTCGATGCTATTTCACGAATTTTAGCCACAACCTCATCATCATCTCCGAATCCCAACAAACCTTGAAAAGCTCCCAAACGCACATACATTTGACTACTGTTTTCCATCAAATTCAATAAATACTTCATTGCTTTTTGAGAATCCTCTTTCGGATGTTGGACAAAATATTCTGCATAATATCCTAGAAAATAATACAGGCCTTCCCCACTCAAGGTTTCTGATTTGGTCTGAAACCAATTTCCTTTGCCAGGAATGTCATTATTCAAATAAAATTCAGCTATTGGTATTATCACGCGAAAATTATTTTCTTTGGAAAACTTTTCTATCAATTCGGAAAGATCTTCCCCGGAATCGGAAGAAACCAATGCCATAAGAGCTGAACTTACTATCAGATAGGAAGAGTCGTTAACATATTTCAAAAAAGCTTCTTGGTATTTGGCTGGATCTCCTAAAGCCCCTAATGCATCAATGGCTCCAGCTCGAACTGAATTTTTCTCACCAGATTCTGCCAATAGAAATACCTTCTCTTCTAAGGCTGGATTCGATACCATCCATTCAGGGTTACTTTGAATGGATTGAAGAGCCAATTCTTTGACTGACCAAAACTCATCATCTAGGGCCTGTGGTATTAATCCCAAAAGCACTTCTAACGTATCTCTGTTTCGAAGACTATCCAAAGCCTCATACCTTGCCGCTCCCAATTGAGATTCTTCAAACTGCCTTTTCAAATAGTCCGAATCCAAATCCATGAACTTTACCATCAAAACATCGGAGCCCTCATCTATATAGATTTGATCAACAGGATCTTCATTCTGTAAGGCAAATTGCTGGAAACCTTGCTCCAGAATAAACTCTTTGGTTTTTCTTTCTCCTCCAACATACCAGCTAACTTCAAAAGGCAATTTGTAAAGAGGGGTATTTTCTAAATCCTGCTCTTGCCATGCACTGATCAAAAGGTTATCTGGGATGGAGTAATCGACTTCAAACCTGACCTGTGGATGTCCTTTGTCTAAAAACCATTGATTGAAAAACCAATTCAAGTCTTCACCGGAAACTTTTTCAAATGCCAACCTGAGATCATGTACCTCCACAGATGAAAAAGCATGTTGGTTGAGATAATAGTTGAGTCCCTCAAAAAACAATCCGTCTCCAAGGTGTTTGCGAAGCATATGTAAAACCAATCCTCCCTTAGAATAGCTATGGGCATCGAAAAGCTCCTCGGCATCTGGATAATGGAAACGAATTAGGTTTTCCTGTTTACCCATTGCTTCCTGAAAATAAGTTTCTCTCTCAGCAATCAATTTTAATTTGGCTTGATCCAATCCGTATTTGTATTCATTCCATAGAAACTCACTGTAATTAGCGAAAGCTTCATTCAAGGTCAAATTGGACCAAGATTCAGCAGTCACATAATCTCCAAACCATTGGTGAAACAATTCATGGGCTATGATATAATCCCATTCAGAATCAATCGCTTCTCTTTCAGTCAATTTGAGTTCCTCCATAAAAATGGAAGCTGTTGTATTCTCCATTGCTCCTGACACAAAATCAGGAACAACAATCTGATCATATTTTGGCCACGGGAATTTGACTCCAGTTAGTTTTTCAAAATACCCCATCATTTCTGGTGTATTGGCAAAAACCTTGGCAGCTCCTTTCTCATACCCTTTCTCCACAAAATACCCCAATGGAATATCTCCATGAACATCTTCGGCCTTTCCAAAATCTCCAATTGCAACAGCTGCTAAATATGGAGAATGTGGCAATGTCATTTCCCAAGTATCCTTTCTTAAGCCATTTCCCAACTCTTCCGATTTGATCAAATTGCCATTGCTGACCGTTATCAGACTATCCGCAACAGTCAAATGAATAGTTTGGGTAAACTTTTCATTGGGTTTGTCAATCGTAGGGAACCATTTGGAACTAAACTCAGTCTCGCCCTGGGTCCAGATCATTCTTGGTTTATTGGGAATCGTATCCAAAGGATCAATGAAATAGAGTCCTTTGGTATCTGTGATAGCAGAGCCGCCTCCACCTGAATTTTTGTCAGGAAAAGCAGTATACTTCATCCAAACCTGAATCGTATCGCCCTTTTCGATCTCTTTTGGTAAATAGATCTCAATCTGCTTTTCATCGTAGCGATAGCCAAATGACAGCTCTTCACCGTCTATTTTTCCATAGATTTTCCCCAATTCAAAATCTTTAGCATCTAGCGTGAGGACTTTTTGAGACTTGGCGTAGGGAGTTAAAGTCAGGCGGGCTTCTCCTAAAACCGCACTACGTTCATAATCGAAATTCAAATCCAATTCAGTGTGCAAGAGATCAAAAGTTCTTGTAGCGCTTGCCCGGTAAGTCAACAAATCATTTTCTTTTTCCCGCATCAACCTAATCTGTTTCAGGGAATCCTGATTACTATCTCTGACTTCGGTGAAATTAGAATCGGGTTTGGTTTCCTTAATTGCCACTGGTTCTGAGGATTTACAAGAACTTAAAATCGAAAGTCCTGAAATCACAAAAAATAGAAGGGTGTTTTGCAAAATATTCTTTGGCTTCGTAATCATTTATTTGATATTTGGTGAGGAAACCCAGAACCCTGGCTCTCCCTCTGAAGAATCAATGGCTTAAATTAGTAGGAATGTTTTCAGTAATCATCAATGAAAAGGCTTATTCGGTTGAAAAAACCGATAAACAGCTCAAAGTTAACGATCAAGAATTTGATTGGGATATGAAATGGGTTTCTGATCGAAGGATTCATTTTATCAAAAACAATCAATCCATGGAAGCCGAGCTTATTTCTTTGGATTCTGAAACGAAAACCATGCAGATTAAGCTCAACCATAAAGTGGTGGAGCTTCAGTTGAAAGACCGATTCGATTTGCTTTTGGAAGAATTAGGCATGGACAATTTGGATAGTTCCGGAATCCAAGATATCAAAGCCCCTATGCCTGGCCTGATTTTGGACCTGAAAGTGAAAGCCGGAGATGAGGTCAAAAAAGGAGATGTCGTATTAATTTTAGAGGCCATGAAAATGGAAAACTCCATTAAGTCCCCTGGTGACGGAGTGGTAAAAGACATCAAGGTATCTCTAAACCAAAGTGTTGAAAAAAACCAGGTCCTTATATCATTCTAAAGCCCAAATGAACGTTTTCAGAACAAATTCAAGATTCAAAACAAAATAGACTAGCATTCTGAAAGGAAGAAATTATATTTGTCCGGTTATTTTGGTCCGAGAAAGAATCGGCCTCCTTTAAAAAACTTTAGAGAAATGAAATACAAACGAATTCTCCTCAAACTGAGTGGAGAGGCCTTGATGGGTGAAAAAAGCTACGGAATCGATCCAAATAGACTCCAGCAATATGCCCAAGAGATCAAGAAAGTGAAAGAGATGGGCGTAGAAATCGCCATCGTCATCGGAGGGGGAAATATTTTTAGAGGAGTTCAGGCAGAAAAATCAGGAATTGATCGAGTACAAGGTGACTACATGGGAATGCTTGCTACCTTGATTAATGCCATGGCTCTTCAAAGTGCTTTAGAATCAACTGGCATGTTTACCAGATTGATGTCCGGGATCAAAATTGAAAGCGTTTGTGAGCCTTTCATTAGAAGAAGAGCTATCAGACATTTGGAAAAAGGAAGAATTGTAATTTTCGGAGCAGGTATTGGTAACCCTTACTTCACAACAGATTCTACAGCTAGTTTGAGAGCGATTGAAGTAGAAGCTGACGTGGTATTGAAAGGAACTCGCGTCGATGGTGTTTACACAGCAGATCCTGAAAAAGACAAAACTGCCACAAAATACCAGACCATCTCCTTTTCTGAGGTATATGAGAAAAACCTAAATGTGATGGACATGACGGCATTTACACTTTGCCAAGAAAACAATCTACCTATTATTGTATTTGACATGAATAAAGCTGGCAACTTGAGCAATTTAGTTCAAGGAGAAGAAGTCGGCACATTGATCACAACATTATAAAAGCAAAATGGAAGAGATCGAATTATACTTAGAGGAGGCTCAGGAATTGATGCAAAAAGCAGTGGATCATACCGCCTCTGAACTTTTGAAAATCAGAGCAGGAAAAGCAATGCCTAACTTGGTAGATGGGATCATGGTGCCTTACTATGGAGCACCTACCCCAATCAACCAGGTATCATCTGTGACTACTCCTGATGCAAGAACTTTGGCGATCAAACCTTTCGAAAGAACTTTGATCGGTGAAATCGAGAAAGCTATCATCAACTCTGACCTTGGATTGGCCCCTCAAAACAATGGAGAGATTATCATCTTGACGATCCCAACATTGACTGAAGAAAGACGTGTTTCTTTGGTAAAACAAGCCAAGCACGAATGTGAAAACGGAAAAATCTCTGTTAGAAACGTTCGAAAGGATACCAATGACTCCTTAAAGAAGCTTCAAAAAGAAGGTACAGCTGAGGACTTGGTCAAAGGAGCAGAAACTCAAGTTCAAAAGTATACTGATCAATACATCGTTAAGATCGAAGCACTTCTTGAGAAGAAAGAAGCTGAAATCATGAAAGTTTGATTTCCTCAAAAAAATTTAATCAAAGCTAGCCCCAATAAGGCTAGCTTTTTTGTTTCATTTTCAATTATCATCCACAATTGCCCTGATTAGATCTGGATACAGTTGTGCTCCTGTCGCCCGATCAAATAGGGCCAACCCATAATCTCCATCAAAACCCATATCCCAATAAAACGGAATGATTCCTCGGGATTTCATACTCCTAGAAACATATTCCATGTAATATTTTCGATAGGAATGGTGCCCCGAAGCTTTTTTGGAAACAGCTCCATATTCCCCCACGATTACCGGAATGCCTTTGTCAATAAAGTTGGTTTTCATCTTTTGAAATTGCCCATCTGTATAATTTTCGTCGGCCCATCCAGCAGTCTTTTCTGGGTTATCGGCGTCTTTTCCCCATTGGGTAACCTCCTCGGAATTTTCTAAAGTAAACTGATAAGGATCATAATAGTGAACCTCCAAAACCAATCGATCTGTCGTTGAATCTTCCGGCATACTGAAGGTATTTAGACCATAATCGATATTGGCATTAAATGTCTGAACTACAAGATTTCTAAACGCATTTCTACCTCCGGTAGACCTGACAATATCCACAAATGCCTGATTATAGGAATTTTGAACATTTGCATATTCTGAGGTAGGAGGACCATAGTCTCCTTCTACCATTACTTCATTGGTCCCTGCAAACAGCAAATGATCATCATAATCTCTGAAGTTGAGAGCGATCTGAAGCCACATTTTTGACATCCTATTTTTAACTTCTTCTTGATGATCATAGGTAGGAATCATCCATCCCCCATCCCAATGCATATTGATGATGGCATACATTTCATTTGCTACCACATAATCTACTACTTCCGTAACTCTGTCCATCCACGCTGGATCAATCTCATAATTTTCCTCATTCTTAAATTTTGACCATGCTACAGGAATCCTAACGGCATTAAAGCCAGCAGCCTTCACTTTATCAATTAAGTCTTTGGTGATTTTGGGATTTCCCCAGGCAGTTTCCCCTCCTATCGCCTCTAAAGAATTGCCCACATTCCATCCATTTCGCATTTCTTTGACCAATTCCAAACTGGAAATATCCCTCATACCGGTAGGATCTTCCGGGATAAAATAGTCAGGAATTACAGCCGTCGCTTCCTGCTGGACGATTCGAAGATTTTTCACTAATCCCTCAACTGAAAAACGTACGGTTCCTTCTCTAGAATCCGGATTTTCGTTGGGGTCTATGGTAATTTCAATTTCGGCATTCCCAAATCCAGACATCTGTGAAATTCCAATCCAGCTGGAGTTGGTATTGGCTTGCCAAGAGGAATTACTGGTAATCGAGATCGAAAAAACCTCCCCTTCCCCACCAACAAGACTTTCCACAGGAGAAATTGAAAGTGTGGAAGGACGAGGTTCTTCATCGGAAGAACAAGAAAGGAAAAATAAAAGTCCTGCAAACAGGCACAATCGTAGGTATTTTGGGTAGTTCATATTTCAAAACTACCATAGCTTAATCTTTACTAAGGGTAGGAAATGATAACAATGACACCTACAAATGTTTTCTTAAGATCAATTCACCTGAATAAATGTGGCTACACCAAATCTGGCTCCTCCACGCAGGTAATTTCCATTTTCGAATCCGGCACCAAACTCAACACGAAAAAGCCTAAACAGATTATCCAAGGAATATCCTACTTCTACATAATGAGGTGAATTCTCAGTTTTTAGATAATTCAAGAAAATATTTTCCCTTACTCCAGAAAAACGAAGCATAGGCAATTGAGTAAAAAGGAATTTCCTGAATTGGTAATGGAAAATACCAGACACATAGGATGAATTCGTACTATACTTGTAATAGTCCATGAATCGATAATTGGATGCTGGCCCGAAATTGGAGAAAATGGTCCTATTACCTCCGAAATGCTGGTAATCAGGGAAATATACCTGACTGTTATTTAAGAAGGATCCCGCTTTTACATTAAAGTCAAATTTCCCACTTACCCCAAATGTAAAATCATGCTCAATTCCCAATTCAACATGATCAAAATCGGAAGCATTTGCTTGATTTCTAAATGTTGGAATTGCTTTAGTATAACTGAACTTAATTAAAGGTGATCTATCAGTAATCGGGTATTTCCTTCCGTTCCTGATGCCATACTTTACTCCTGGTCTCCAATCAAATCCAAGATAAAGTCTGGCAATTTGATGGTTTTGAAAATCCATGTCATTGGTTTCTACATTCTCTGGCTGATTCGCTGTATACTCCCGTTCCGATTTATTGTAAAAACTATAGTTATTCGTATTAAATAGCTGCCTTCTATCTGCAAATGTCAGGTGAGCTCGATAAGTAAAGCCATAATTGACTCGATGCGCCCAATAGAACCTAGCAAAATCCTGTTCAAATAGCTTCATGTAGTTTTGGCGAAACAATAAAGAATACAAGGCATTAACTTGCTCATTGATAGGTTCTCCCCCATTAAATTGATAGAGATACCTTCCTCCCTGTATTCCCCATGATGTCCCTGAGGTAGGCAAAGTATGAGACCATCTAAAATCTACAGTGCTGTAAAATCTCTTACTGGAAAAACCATATCTTAATTCTGGTTCGATATTGAAGCTTTTTCTATCATAATTGGTACTGTCCGCCAACTTAGTTTCAGAATACTTCCTGTAGAACAATCCCATTCCTACTTTGGCTCCCTCCACAGTATTAAAAGAAATCTTCGTCCAGTTTTGTCTGAATCCAAGAGATACTCCTTTTCCAAAACTATAGGTTGCTCCATTTAGAAAATCCAACGGTTTATACTTCCTCCTGGCTTTTTTGGCTACTGAATCAACCTCACTCATTTTTGCCGCTTCAACTGTAGCCACGCTGTCATCTCTTTTATATCCTTCAACCTCTTTGATGGTCAAAGGAACCGGACGAATACTATCCCAATAGCTCAAATCGCGCTTTTTGGCCATCGAGTCCACACTATAGTATCTCTCAGTCACTACATCTGGTTCATCTTTCTCTTTGAGCATTTCCTTCTCATATTCATTCATGAGTTTTCGATATTCCTTTCGAGTTTTAGGCTCTTCAGAAGCTAATTTTTCAAAGGCTGAGAGATCAGACTTCGCCTCTTCCACGACTTCTTCAGGAACTTCCTCAATAGTCTCATCGATCAAAGTTGGGGGCTGGACCAAATCAGGATTTAAAGTAATGTCATAATCATTGGTAGAAGCCAAGTATTTGAACTCACCTTCGAACCCAAAAAACTTCCCTCCAAAATTATAGGTGTGTGTAAAAGGCATCCAGACATTATCGGCAACAGGAGCATATTGCTGGGTTGCCTGAATTTGAAACCCAAAGAGTGAGGTTTGCAAATTCAGGCTGTGAATAGCCCAAAGATCTTCTATGATATAAATGTAGCCTTCAAAAACACGCTCACCTCTCGATCTTGGTGTAACCTTTATTTTATTGACCAAAACATCTTGATCGAAAAAGCTCCCCTCATACTTGAATCTGTAATAGGTGAATGCAGCTCTCGACAATGGAGTGATGATGTCATTTATTTTTTCTTGGTAAAAGCTCGTCTGAATATAAGGCGCCGGCGAGGTAGCTTGATTATCCCCATTGGTTCGGATCGAGATCACTTTCTCCTCCACCTTATCGGGTTGGGTAAATGTTATTCTAGAAACAGATTCGGATGTATAGGCTTCATTGAGGTTTAACCCGTCTTTTTCTAAAGTCTTTTTCATGAAAAAAGGAGCATCAGTCAGCTGGCCTGTCCCTTTTAGGTAAACAGTCATTGAATATTGCTGGAGCTGAAGCCGGTGATATTTTGCCTTGGCAATAGCCTTTCGCATGATCGTTAGGGCTGGATCCTCCGCTCCAGCCTTCACTTCTACCTGGCTTAAGGTATACACCTGTGGCTCCAATTGAATATTAAACTCAACCCAATCCTCTTGGACAATGATGGTTTCTATAACCGATTTATAACCCAGGTATTGAAACATCACATCGTAAATTCCTTTCTTCAGTTTGATTTCATAAAGCCCTTCCTCATTGGTGGGAGCTCCGTCACCCAAATTCCGGATATAAACAGATGCAAAAGCTAATGGCTCCCCTTCAGAATCGGTGATCTTTCCACGAATGCCCTGAGAAAAAACATCAACTGCCCCAATACAAGTGGACATGAGTAATAGCAAAAAACAAAAAACTCTAATTTTCATAAAACAAATCTCAATTAGTTAAATATATAACCATGTTTTATTAGTGCTTAGGTATTAGACATAGTTTTTAGATATTTTAGGATGTTACACTGGTTAAAATTGTGTTTAAAAAATCTTTGTTTCAGCATTAACTGTTCTAAAATTATTTATAATATTTTTAAACTTTTTTAAAATTTTTAAATATCTTTTTTAAGACTTTTCAACTAGAATTTCGTGAATCCTTTTTTTTCAAAATTTTATTTAAAATTAATTTTTTAAGGAATTTTCAAAAATCACAGGATTTAATTTAGTGATTCCACAACTATACCCAGCGTTATTTAATGAATTTATAAAATATACATTCCTCTATTAATTAGAGGAAATCTTAGTCATGTTTGACTTAAATGTTAATTATTGCAAATTAAAATTTATTGCAACACCTTAGTTTTTGAAACCCATCATGCTGTGTCGGTTTCATTTTTTATACAAACAATTAAACCCTATGAGAAATTATTTACAAAAGCTAAAGTCGTTAACTCTGGTGGCGGCCCTATTTATGGGGGCGATACTAGTGGCAAACGCACAAAACAGGACCATTTCGGGGACTGTTCTGGACGCATCCCTTGGGGATCCCGTCCCAGGAGCAACAGTCTTAGTCAAAGGAACCACTAGAGGTGTGGCTACCGACCTAGACGGTAAGTTCACCTTGGATATTCAATCTAGCGACCAAGTATTGGTTGTTTCCTTTGTGGGATACCTTACTGCTGAAGTTGAAATCGGAAACCAAAGCACATTTACCATCAATCTTGAGGAGGATATTCAAAGTCTTGAAGAGGCGGTGGTTATCGGTTATGGTTCCCAAGACAAAAAGGAAATCACCTCTGCTGTAGTGGGAGTTAAGCCTGAAGACTTTAACAAAGGAAACGTTTCCAACCCTTCTCAGTTGCTACAAGGTAAGGTAGCTGGTCTATCCATTACAAAAGCTGGTGGAGACCCTAATGGAGGTTTCAATGTGAGGTTAAGAGGATTGTCCACATTCGGAGCAAACTCTTCTCCACTAGTTGTACTGGATGGAGTAATTGGTGCTTCTTTGGATGCAGTTGATCCAAATGATATCGCATCAATTGATGTATTGAAAGACGGTTCTGCCGCTGCGATTTATGGAGCCAGAGGTTCTTCTGGTGTGATTTTGATTACTACCAAGTCCGGAAGCAAGGACGGTTCTACAAATATTACTTTAAATACTTTCGCATCTCTTAGTAATGCGACCAACATGATCGATGTCCTTTCCCCAGAAGAGTTTGTCGAAAGAGGAGGAACGGATTTCGGTTCCAAAACTGACTGGAGAGATGAGCTTTTGCAACAGGGATATTCCTACAATGCAAACACTAGCATCTCTGGTGGTGTTGGCTTCACTAAATATATGGCTTCTGTCAACTACAGAAACAATCAAGGCTTGATCAAAGGGCTTGGAAATGAAAGATTGAATACTCGTTTGAACTTTTCCCACGGTGCATTCAACAACAAGTTGAGATTGAGCGTAAACCTTTCCTTCACCAACTTGGATCAGGAAAATGTAAACCAAGGCGCATTTAGATATGCTACTATTTACAATCCAACTGCTCCAATTTTTGAAAGCACTGAAGATGCTGCCAAATACGGTGGTTACTTTCAACGATCATTGACTGACTTCTTCAACCCAGTAGCATTGATCAATCAGCAAAAATTCGTCAGTGAAGAGAAAAATGCCCTAGCTGCATTTAGATTGGAATATGATATTCTCCCAACCTTGACTTTATCAGCTCAGTATTCTCAGGACAGAAAAAATATTCTTCAAGGATCTTTCTGGTCAAAAGAGGATTTCTCAAGTGGATACGGTGCTGGAGGTTCAGCTCAAAGAACAACTCATGATAATGCTCGAAGAATCTTTGAATCCACTTTGAGATATGAGAAAGATCTTTCCCGAAGGTTAAATATGGCTTTATTGGGAGGTATAGGATTCCAGTATCAAACCAACCAAGGGTTCAACGCAAGATCAAAGCAGTACCTATTTGACATTGGGTGGAATAATTTGGGAGCAGGATCAATCAGAGTAGGTAACTTCACTGATATGTCTTCCTACGCAAATGAGGACCAATTGAACTCAGCTTTTGGTAGAGCTAACTTCAACTATGACAACATGTTGTTTTTCTCTGCATCAGTCAGAGCTGAAACTTATTCTGGATTTGGAGCGAACAATCAAACAGGGGTTTTTCCAGCTTTCTCCTTGGGTTCTGACTTCACTCAGATTTTCGACATGGGAGTATTTAACCAGTTCAAGCCTAGAGTATCTTATGGCGTAACAGGTAACTTACCTCCTTCTCCTACATTGGCATTGGGATACTACGGAAATGGTAACAGAATTGACCTAGATGGTAACCCTCTGACTTCAAATGACCTTTATGTAGGTATTATTCAAAACTCAAACCCTAACAGAGATTTGAAGTGGGAGACCAAAAAGGAATTCAACGTAGGAGTTGATTTTGGCATTTGGAATAATAAAGTAACTGGTAGTATTGATTATTACACCAGAAACATTTCTGACTTGCTATTCAACGTACCTGTGACAGCAGGAGCTCCTAACCCATTTGATCCGGGTCGTTTCAATACTGTTGCTAACACTTGGGTTAACTTAGCAGATTTGAGAGCCGCAGGTTTTGAGTTTGCCGCAGGTGTTACTGACGTGAAATTGGGAAGTGTTTCCTGGAATCCAAATCTAAACTTCACGCTTTACCAAAAAACTGAAATCGTAAGTTTGTCGGCAGGTGATTTAGGTTTTGACGAATTGAGATTTGCGACACCAGGGTCTCCAGGGCAGAACAATAACCCAATCATCTACAACAGAGTAGGTCAGACATTGGGTGATTTCTACGCTCCGATTTTAGAAGGTGTAACTGAAAGTGGAGAGTATATCCTATCAACAGACAATCCAGACGAATGGCAAAAAGTAGGTAATGGCCTTCCGAAAGGTGAATTTGGCTTTGCAAACAGCTTTGCTTGGGATAAATGGACCTTCAACTTTTTCTTGAGAGGAGTTTGGGGACATGATTTGTACAACTCTTACAGAGGTTTCTATGAAAACCAAGATGCAAGCTCCAACAGCTGGAACTCTGTAGTAACAGATAAAACTGAATACATCACATCTACACCTACTTATAACAATTCTTATGTTGAGAATGCCTCTTTTATTAAATTGGACAACATGGAGTTGGGCTACAATTTCGATGTGAAATCCAAAAATGTAAGCAGTTTCAGATTGTATTTGGCAGGACAAAACCTATTCCAAATTACTGGATATACAGGTATCGATCCTGAAGCAAGGGTAACTGACATGGAAAATGGAAATGCATTTACCACTGCTCTTTCACCAGGTTTGGAAAGAAGAAATACTTATTTCCAAGTTAGGACTTTCACTTTGGGTGCTACAATCACCTTTAAATAATCATTAGGCTTTATGAAAAAGAATATAAAAAATATTTTGCTTCTGGCTCCTGCTTTATTGATGCTTAGCTCCTGTTGGGAATTGGATCAAGAAGTATTGGATGGAGTCACACAAGAGCAAGTTGACGCTTCTAGCGAAGACCCCACACTTATTGCCGTTTTGAAAGCATCGGCCTATTCAAGAATTGTAGGATCTTGGGGTGCTCACAACAGTATTTGGTCAATCAATGAAGTTTCATCAGATGAAATGGCAGTTCCTCAAAAAGGTGCTGACTGGGAAGATGGTGGACTTTGGTTAAGAATGCATAGACATACCTGGGGAACTTCTGAGGATGCTTTCAATAATTCCTGGACATATTGTTACACTGCCATTGGTGAGATCAACAACCTTATGGTTGGTTTTCCAAATCTAGTGGAAATGAATGCCGAACTAAGAGTTCTTAGAGCAATGGTTTACATGTGGCTGTTGGACTCATTTGGTAATGTTCCAATTTTGGATGAAACCACAATAGACCCTGCTATTCCAAATAACTCAAGACAAGAAGTCTTTGACTTTATCGAGACTTCTATCAAAGAAAGCTTAGATCTTTTGCCTAAAACTGCAGAGAAATACTACATGAACTATTGGACAGCTCATGCGCTTTTGGCTAAGCTGTATTTGAATGCTGAAATCTATACTGGCACTCCTAGATGGGCTGATGCAGAAGCTGCGGCAGATGTGGTGATCAACAGTGGTTTTTATTCATTGTCAACCAACTTCTTCGCAAACTTCTCTACAAATAATGGTGGATCTACAGAAAACATCTTGACTCTACCATATGATGAGAACAATGCTCAAGGTTTCCAATTACCAATGATGACCTTGCACTATCAAAATCAATTTACCTATGATTTGCAAGAGCAGCCTTGGAATGGATATGCGTCTCTAGAAGAATTTTACAATGCATATGATGATGATGATGTGAGAAAAGGAAGCTTCTTGGAAGGACCTCAATATGCATCTGATGGATCTCGATTGATGGACCCATCTGCTGAAGCAAATGATCCGGATGGAGAGCCATTGACTTTGACTCCTGAAATCAATGAATTGGCTCCAAACGCTATTCGTCAGGCAGGTGTAAGAGTTGCTAAATTTGAATATGCAATTGGAGCGGGATCAAACTTGAGTAACGATTACCCTTTGATCCGTCTTTCAGATATTTATTTGATCAAGGCTGAAGCAGCTTTCAGACAAGGAAAAACTTCTGAAGCTTTGGAACCATTTAACATGGTCCGAGAAAGAGCTGGACTAGACCCATTAAACTCTTTGACTTTGGATGACATTTATAATGAAAGAGGATTTGAATTCTTTGCAGAGGCCTCTAGAAGAACAGATCAAATCCGTTTCGGAAAATGGAATCAGCCTTGGTGGGAAAAAGGCCAATCAGAACCATTTAGAGCATTATTCCCAATCCCTCTACAACAAATCAACACAAACCCTAATCTGAATCAGAATCCGGGTTATTAATCTTGTTGTTAGTTAAAGTGAAAGGAAGTGTACTTTTGTGCACTTCCTTTTTTATATAAAACATGAGCTTGAGGCAATCCATACTGCCATTCTTATTATTGATTCTTATTTCCTGTAAAAATCAGGAAGAAAGCTCCCCTACCCTTTTTCAACTATTATCTTCTGAGCAAACGGGAATAGATTTCAAAAATCAACTTTCCTATACAGAAGCTGTCAATCCCTATACTTTCAGAAACTTCTACAATGGAGCCGGAGTTGCTTTGGGTGATATCAACCAAGACGGTTTGATCGATATTTTCTTTTCTGGAAATCAAACCTCCAATAAGCTTTACCTCAATCAGGGAAATTTTACATTCAAAGACATTACAGCTGAGGCAGGCCTTGAAACTTCTGATATATGGTCCACAGGAGTCAGCATGGCAGACATTAACAAAGATGGGCTTTTGGATATTTATGTCTGCAAATCAGGCCCTCCAGGAGGAGAAAAAAGACATAATGAATTATTCATCAACAATGGTGATCTAACCTTTACTGAACAATCCAAAGAATATAATCTAGCTGAAACAGGTCTTTCCCAACATGCCGTGTTCTTTGATTTTGACAAAGACGGTGACCTAGACCTTTATCTTCTCAGTAATTCAGGAAGATCTGTGGGAATCTTCGATCTGAGGGCCGGTCAAAGAGAAATCAGAGATCCTGATGGAGGAAACAAACTTTTTAGAAATGATGGAAATACCTTCACTGACATCAGCAAAGAAGCAGGAATTTATGGAAGTGCCATTGGCTATGGATTGGGTGTGACTGTTGCCGATCTGAATGATGATAACTGGCCAGATTTGTATGTTTCCAATGATTTTTTTGAAAGGGATTATCTCTATCTGAACAGACAGGACGGAACATTTGAAGAAGTTTTGACCAAGTCCATTCCCGAAATTAGTATGGGATCTATGGGAGCAGACATTGCAGATCTGGATAACGATGGGAGACCGGATATTTTCGTGACAGAAATGCTTCCTGAAAATTTGGCTCGGGTCAAAACCAAAACTCCATTTGAGGAATGGGATAAATTTCAAGCCAACCAAAAGGCAGGATACCATCGACAATTCACCCGAAACACCCTACAAAGGAATTTGGGAAAAGAGCCCGGCACCAACACTCCGGTGTTTTCAGAGGTTTCCAGGTTGACAGGAATGGAAGCAACGGATTGGAGCTGGGGGGCATTGATTTTTGACGCGGATTTAGATGGAAAAAAGGATGTATTCGTTGCGAACGGTATCGTTAAGGATTTGACTGATTTCGATTTTGTAGATTTCTATGTTAACAATCAGGAGCAAGTCCAAAAATTCAAAGCTGACTCGGTTTTGATCAGCAAAATGATCGACGAGTTCCCTTCCAATCCTCTTCAGAATTATTGGTTCAAAAATTTGGGCTATTGGCACTTTGAAAACCAAGCTGCTTCGGTTGGCTTGGATCAATTGACTTTTAGCACAGGGGCTGCTTATGGGGATTTAGACAATGATGGTGATTTGGACCTGATAGTCAACAACCTCAATGGACCAGCTTTTATTTATAAAAACCAAAGCAGAGAAAACCAAACCGGCAACTATCTGATACTAGACTTGGGGAATGAATTTGGAGCCAAAGTAGAACTGGAAATCGAGGGAAATAGTCTTTCCCAAGAGTATCAACCAGTCAAAGGCTACATGTCATCTGTGGATCCACGGATTCATTTTGGAATAGGAAAATCTGAAATTATTGATCAGGTAAAAATCACTTGGCCAGATGGGAAAATCAGTCTTTTCGAAGGAGTACAGGCTAATCAAATTATAAAACCTCAGAAAGATCATTTCATTTCTCCAGATATCAGTGGAGTAAAAAATCCACTTCTAAAAGAGTTAAAAAGTCCAATTTCCTTTTCCCACAAAGAAAGTGAATTTGTCGATTTTGACAGGGATCGACTTCGCTTTTGGTCGATTAGTAATGAAGGCCCAAAGGCAGCAAAAGGTGATATCAATGGAGATGGTCTAGAGGATATTTTCATCCCCGGGGCAAAAGGCAAATCAAGTTCTCTTTGGGTTCAGGAAGCCTCAGGTAATTTCAAGTCAATTCAGAATGATTTATTTGCATTAGACTCAATTCCTGAAGATGTCTCTGCTTTGTTCTTTGATGCAAATGGAGATGGAACTCTGGATCTATTGGTGGGTAGCGGAAGTATTGAGTTTGGAGAAAACAGCCCTCTATATAAAGACAGATTGTACCTCAATGATGGACTGGGTAATCTGAACAAATCCCAGCAGGTGTTTTCTTCCACGCCTACTGGATTTTTATTGAACCTGGATATTGATTCGGATGGAGATCAGGACCTGATCATGGGTGAAAGGGCACATCCTTTCTCCTACGGAGCTCCTGCGACTATTACCATATGGGAAAATGACGGAAGAGGGAATTTTACCCTTATTCCGCAAAATTCTAAAGAGATTTCTGGAAGAT
Source organism: Algoriphagus sp. PAP.12 (assembly GCF_026652115.1). Classification (GTDB taxonomy): domain Bacteria; phylum Bacteroidota; class Bacteroidia; order Cytophagales; family Cyclobacteriaceae; genus Algoriphagus. Next base: position 120,451 of record NZ_JAPPSQ010000004.1, read on the forward strand.
TTACTGCAGGAACCTTAGGCGATTTGGACGGAGATGGAAAAGCTGAATTGATTACTGCCGGGGAATGGGATCCCATTCAGGTTTTTACCATTTCTGATAAAAAGCTAATCAACAAAACTCAAGAATTCGGCTTCTCTGAAACTAAAGGTCTGTGGAATTCCATTTTGGTGGAAGACTTCGATGGTGATGGCCATTTAGACATCATAGCTGGAAATATGGGTTTGAATACTCGATTGGAAAGTAATACTAAGAGCAAACTTAGAATGTATATCAATGACTTTGATCAAAATGGAAGTCTTGATCCGATCTTAACCCAATACGATGGAAGTAAATCCAATCCTTGGGTGATGAAAAACAGTTTGCTTCGTCAAATTCCAGCTCTCAGAAAGCAATTGGTCAAATATGCTGACTACCAAAACAAAAATTTGGAAGACTTATTTTCAAATGAATTGCTTTCCAAATCCCTCATCTTAGAAGTAGATATTTTGGCTTCAGTATTTTGGAAAAATATAGGAAATGGGAAATTTGAAAGCAGATTGCTTCCTATGGAAATCCAGCAATCTCCTATCTATTCCATTCGTTCTTTTCAAAACAATTCTGGAAAGCCATATTTGGCCTTTGGAGGGAATCAAACCAGAATCAAGCCGGAATTTGGAACAAATTTGGGAAGTTATGGCTGGATCTTGGAAATCAATCAAAATCCTGATTCTTGGAAAGTATTACTTCCAGAAGAAAGCGGGCTATTTATTCCAGGAGAAATAAGGGATATTCAAATTTTAAACTCCGGATCAACAAATAATTTGATCTTCTTGAGAAATAACAATCAACCCATTAATTATGAGATTAACTAGTTTACTATTCATTGTACTGCTTTTTGCAAGCTGCCAAAGCCACTATGAAAAAGTGGAAAAGGAAGAATTAGCTTCAGGAAAAGTTTCCAATGAATTGTTTTTGGGACTCGAGTTGGGAATGACTAAAAAGGATTTTTATACGACTTGCTGGGATCTTAACAAAGAAGGAATATTAAACAATGGACCTACCGAACTCTCTGTAGAATACAAGGCAGAAATGCCATCAGGTAATCCGGCTTATATGCGATTTTATCCAAAATTTGAAAATGACGGGCTTTACTTTATGCCTATGGAATTCAGCTACGAAGGCTGGTCCCCATTAAATGATGAGCTAGCAGTGGAGAAACTCCGGGAAGACGTGGTTGTATTATTTGAGAGCTGGTATGGCCCTGGATTTTTCGAAGTCAGCAATGAAGACAAAAGCCTGATAGCCTTTGTGAAAGTGGATGGAAATCGAAGAATCAGAGTTTTCAAAAAAAGTATTTCAGTCGTAAGGGCGGAAATCGTGGACCTTAGAATTCAAAAACAAATAGAAGAAAATCCCTCATGAGAAAATCGTTATTCATATTATCAGGGATTTTGATTTTGCTTTCTTGTAAAAAAGAAGAAAAGCCTGAAGCACCTACCCTATTTAAAGAAATAAACCCTGAGAGTTCTGGAGTCACTTTTAGTAATGACCTTTCTTTCGATGAAAACTTCAACATTTTCACTTACAGAAATTATTACAATGGTGGTGGTGTAGCTTTGGGAGATGTCAATAATGACGGACTTTTAGATATTTATTTCACTGCCAATCTCACCCAAAACAAACTCTACTTAAACAAAGGAGATTTTCAGTTTGAAGATGTGACTGAGCAAGCCGGCGTCGGAGGTAACAGTGCTTGGAGTACTGGAGTAGCTATGGCTGACATCAACGGAGATGGGTTGTTGGATATTTACGTGTGTAATTCGGGCGATATTTCCGGAGACAATAAGCAAAATGAACTTTTCATCAATCAAGGTGATGGGACTTTCGAAGAGAAAGCTCAAGAATATGGACTAGCTGACCAAGGCTATTCTACCCATGCTGTTTTCTTTGATTATGACAAGGATGGAGATTTGGATGTCTATTTGCTAAACAATAGCTATCAAGCCATCGGCAGCTTCAACAAAATGCAAAATGAGCGCCCTAATAGAGATCCTGTCGGGGGTGATAAGCTTTATAGAAATGATGGGGACAAATTCACAGATGTCAGTGAAGAAGCCGGTATTTTTGGGTCTATCATCGGTTTTGGATTGGGAATCACCATTGGAGACGTCAATCAGGATACATGGCCGGATATTTTCATTTCCAATGACTTTTTTGAGAAGGATTATCTCTACATCAATAACCAAGACGGGACTTTCACTGAATCTCTAGAATCATCCATGCGATCCATTTCTGCGGCATCCATGGGAGCTGATATCGCGGATATCAATGGGGATGGCTTGTTGGATATCTTCGTCACAGACATGCTTCCCGAGCCACAAACTCGACTAAAGCAGGTGACGACTTTTGAGAATTGGGACAAGTTTCAGTTCAACAAAACTCACGGATACCACTATCAATTTTCCAGAAACATGCTTCACATTAACAATGGTGATGGCACATTTAGCGAAATGGGCAGATTAGCCAATGTAGAGGCAACTGACTGGAGTTGGGGAGCCTTAATTTTTGACATGGACAATGATGGAAAGCGGGATCTATTTGTTGCCAATGGAATCTATCAGGATATCACCGATTTAGACTACCTCAACTTCATCGATGATGAGGAGACTAAAATCAAAATCATCTCCCAAGAAGGAGTGGATTACAAAGCCCTGATTGATCCTATTCCAGTCAATCCTGTGCCTAATTATGCCTATAAAAACTTGGGGGATCTGAGTTTTGAAAATATGACAAACCAATGGGGTTTGGGCGGTGCTATCCACTCCAATGGTGCAGCTTACGGCGATTTGGACAATGACGGAACCTTAGACCTGGTCATTAATAATATCAACCGAACTGCTCAGATATATAAAAATGACAGCAAATCATTTTTTCCAGAAAATCACAGTATCCAATTCCAGCTAATAGGAAAAGGGAAAAATACGGAAGCAATCGGGACACAGATTACGGTTTACGCAGGCGAAGACATCTATTATTTGGAGCAAATGCCAAACCGTGGCTTCCAATCCTCCGTCGATCCAAAATTGACCTTGGGACTGGGAAATACTTCTAGCCTTGACGAAATACAGGTGACTTGGCCAGACGGAGCCATCACCCATTTGGAGAATGTCCCTACCAATCAACTTCTGGTTTTGAAGTGGGATGAGGCGGAATTGGGAATTAAAGCAAAACTCAAGACTTCAGTGATCGGGTCAGTAGTTTTCGAAAAAGAAAACAACCAAAACCTAGATTTCAAGCATGAGGAAAATGCATTTGTAGACTTTGACAGAGACCGATTGCTTTATCACATGTTCTCAACAGAAGGACCAGCATTTGCCAAGGGAGATGTCAATGGGGATGGAATTGAAGATTTATTCTTTGGAGGCTCAAAAGGAATTGCTTCTCAGCTTTTCATTGGAACTCTTTCAGGGAAATACCAAAAATCTAATCAGCCAGCTTTGGAAGCAGATGCTCTTTCGGAAGATTCAGATGCCTTGTTTTTCGATGCTAACGGGAATGGAACCCTCGACTTATTAGTCACTTCTGGAGGAAATGAATCTCCATTAAATGCTCTGGATCTAGCGGACAGATTGTATTTCAATGACGGAAAGGGAAATTTTTCAAAAGCTACCCAATCAGGACTGCAATCAATAAGAGGAAGTAGTTCATCTGCAAAGACAATTGACCTGAATGGTGATGGTTCTTTGGATTTAGTCATTGGAGAGAGATTAGTTCCGTTTGCCTATGGCCTATCTGCTTCTTCTCAGCTATGGATTAATGATGGAAAAGGCAATTTCTCCAACCAAACAGCAGAGTTAGCACCTGGATTAAAAGAGATCGGAATGGTAACCGCTTTGGAGGTCTTCGATTGGGATGGTGATGGAAAAGATGATTTGGTCTTGGTCGGTGACTGGATGGCTCCTACTTTCTTTAGGAATATCGGAGGTAAATTGGAGAAAATCGAAATACCAGAGATGAACCAGTATAAAGGCTGGTATAGAACGGTTACTTCGGCGGATTTGGACGGCAATGGCCTTCCAGATTTGATTTTGGGAAATCAGGGATTGAACTCTCGATTCAAAGCAAAAAACGGTTCTTCAGTCAGGATGTATTTGAATGATTTTGACCAGAACGGTTCAATTGAACAAATTTTCACCACCACTGAAAATGATGTCCAGATTCCATTTACTCTGAAGCATGAGCTGGAAAAACAGATCCCGGGAATCAGAAAGAAATACATTCGCTACTCGAACTATAACAACCAATCGCTAGACCAGATTTTTGATCCAGCTATCATTTCCAAGTCAATGATCAATGAGGTAAATCATTTGGAATCGGGAGTTTTGATGAATCAAGGAAATGGGAAATTTGAATGGATTTCATTCCCAAGGATGGCGCAGAGGTCCTGGATTTTTGCCACGACTGCTGGTGATTTCAATGAAGACGGGAAGATCGACTTGATTCTTGGAGGAAACCTTACAGGAGTAAAACCTGAGATCGGAAAATCTGATGCAAGCTATGGAGAAGTGCTTTTGGGAAATGGAGACGGCAGCTTTACTTTCTCTCCAAATTCACAAAACCACTTGAAACTAGATGGGGAAATCAGAGCTATTTCTCCACTCGGGAATTCTGAGATCCTTTTCGTTAAAAACAATGACCAAGCAGAAATCTGGAAGTATGAAAAGAAATAAATCAATCTATTTCATCATTTCCGTATTCGTTCTGGTCATTCAATTCAGCTGTGAAGAAAAAGTAGCGGAACCAACACTTTTCGAATTAATTCTTTCCGAAAAATCAGGGATTCAATTTGAAAACACTTTGGTTTCCACTGATGATTTGAATATTCTAGAATACCTCTATTTCTACAACGGAGGTGGTGTAGCAGCAGGAGACATCAACAATGATGGCTTAGTGGATCTATATTTCTCAGGTAATCAAGTAGCCGACAAACTTTACCTTAATCAGGGGAACTTTCAATTCAAGGACATTTCAGAATCCGCAGGTATTCCCGATGATGGTAGCTGGTCCAATGGTGTTACCATGGCTGATGTCAATGGCGACGGGTTACTCGATATTTATGTAAGTCAGCTTGGAGGTTATAAAGATTTCAAAGGGAAAAACAGACTTTTTATCAACCAGGGAGACCTAACATTCATCGATTTGGCGGATCAATATGGAGTTGCATTTGAAGGCTTTGGAACCCATGCCGCATTCTTTGATTACGATAGAGACGGAGATTTGGACCTTTATCTCTTGAATCATGGAGTGAAATCCCCAGAGGTTTTCACCAAGTCCGAAAATCGATCGATTCCAGATTCGGGAGGAGACAAGCTTCTCCAAAATCAAGCAGCTCAAGGCGAAAGAGGTTTTATTGATGTTACAGAGGAAGCTGGTGTCTATTCCAGCATTTTGGGATTTGGCTTGGGAGTTAACATTGAGGATTTCAACGGAGATGGCTGGTTGGATATTTATGTTTCCAATGACTTTACCGAAAACGATTACCTCTATCTAAATAATCAGAATGGGACTTTTCGGGAATCTCTCCAAGATTTGATTTCAAACACTTCCCGCTATTCCATGGGAAATGATGCAGCCGATATCAATGGCGATGGATTTCCTGAAATTTTCACAACAGATATGCTACCAGAAAACCCTGAAATCTGGATGAAATCAGTGGGTGAAGACAAGGCGGAAGTCTACACGATCAAAAAGCAATTTGGCTATAATGATCAATATGTTAGAAATCACCTGCAACTCAATTTAGGGAATGGAGAATTCAGTGAAATTGGCCTGTATTCAGGAATTTTTGCCTCTGACTGGAGCTGGTCTCCACTCATTTTTGATATGGACAATGATGGCAAAAAAGATATCCATGTCACGAATGGAATTGTGAAAAGGCCAAATGATTTGGACTTCATCCAATATTCTCAAGATGCGCATGGAAACATGAGTTTTGATGAACTTCGCGAGCGTCAAATCGCGATGCTCCCATCCGTCCAATTGCCTAATTATGTCTTCAGAAATACAGATTTGCTGAGATTTCAGGAAAACGGAAAAACTTGGGGATTGGATCAGATTTCCTATTCCAACGGAAGCACCTATGCGGATTTGGATAATGATGGAGACTTGGACCTGATCATTAACAACCTCAACCAACCGGCATTCCTCTATCAAAATCATTCAGAAAAAACTGGCAATTCTTTCATCAAAATACAATTGAAAAGTGCTGGCCAAAATCCATTTGGCTTAGGAGCTGAAGTCAAGATTATTGATGGGGAAAAGACCTTCAGGCAATTACTGAGTACTTCCCGTGGATTCCAGTCTGGAACCTCTACTGAATTGGTTTTTGGATTAGGGAAAATCAATGCAAAAGTCAATGCTCAGGTCAGATGGCCTGATGGCAAATTGGAAGATTTCAAAGACTTAGAGATCAACCAAACTTACACCTTGATTAAGGGAGCTGGAAGTTCTGTGAATTTACTTCCAAACCCAATTTTAGCAAAAGCCAAGTCTCCAATTGCTTGGAAACATCAGGAAAATTTAGACCTAGATGAGACCAAAAAGGAATACTTAATTCCAAGGTCTTTCGGCATGGAAGGTCCTGCAGTGGCTACAAATGATATCAATGGAGATGGGTTGACAGATGTCTATCTGGGAGGAGCTAAAGATCAGGCTGGAGCATTTTTTCTTCAAAGCCCAGATGGCTCATTTAAAAAAGTTCCTAATCCCATTTTTCAGCAATTAGCAAAAGCAGAAGATGTTGTAGCTGTTTTCGAAGATTGGAATGGAGATGGAAATTTGGACCTTTACGTAGGTAGTGGCGGAAACGAATTCGAAACAGGAAATCTCTTTTTATTTGACAGAGTGCTTTTCGGCGATGGTCTGGGGCATTTTCAGTTTTCGCCCAATTCACTCCCGCCTATTGGACAAAATACCTCTGTCGTTGCCGTCCAAGATATCAATCAGGATGGATTTAAAGATATTTTCTTGGGCAGTTCATCCATTTCAGGGGATTATGGTGCCAGTCCTAAAAGTCATATTTTGATCAACAATGGGAAAGGACAATTCAAGGATGAATCAGAAAAATGGCTCGGTGAAAACCAAAACTTGGGAATGGTCAAAGATGCGAAATGGACTGACTTGACAGGTAATGGAAAGGAGGAATTAATTGTTGCTGCACATTGGACAAAAGTTCGCATTTTCCAACTGGAAAATGAATCTTTGAAAGAGATTTTCACAAATGGATTGGAGTATTCCTCGGGATGGATTAATTCTTTGGAAGTTGCCGATATCAATGGAGATGGACTTTTGGATTTAGTGACTGGGAATTTGGGACTAAACTCAAAACTCAAAGCATCGAAGGAAAAGCCGGTCGTATTATTCCATCATGATTTTGATTCCAATGGACAAGCAGATCCTTTGATTTTCCATTCCATGGGAGATCTGTTGGTTCCTTTTGCCACAAGAGATGATTTGATCAAGCAAATCCCAAGCCTTAAAAAACTTCATGGTTCTTATGGGGATTACTCAAAAATTTCCGGTCCGGAATCTCTATTTGGACAGGAGTCTTTAAGCCAAATGGATGAGAAAAAAGCATTTGAATTGAGATCAGGAGTCTATTTTCAACAAACCGATAGAAGCTTTCAATTTTCTGCATTCCACTGGAAAGCCCAATTGAGTCCTATAGAAGCAATTCATTGGGACGAAAAAACCAAAGAGCTGTGGCTAGGCGGAAACTTCTCCGGTTTTAGAGTCGATCTAGGAAAAACCAATGCCAATTCTCTTACAAGATTCAAATGGAAAAATGGTTCTTGGCAGGAAGTTCCTATCGATTTAAAAATTCCTAATCAATTAGAAATAAGAAGGATAATGAAAATCAAGAATGGAAGCTCAGGCTACTTATTGGGGATCACCAGCAATGACTCTACCTATCAATTGAGTCATTCTGAAAATTGACAATAATCATTTGTCAGCGAGGTATTTTAACATACTTTTGGCTAAACCTGACGCAGGATTGAAATACTCCTTGAGTCTCCCGACACTATTCAGTAAATTTAAGGTTCCAAACAAGACACTTACCCAATGCTTAGATTAAAACAACTGCTAGTTGCAGGAACACTTCTTCTCGCTTTTGCATGTCAAAAGCCAGTGGATTACAGTCAAGCGATAACCGACGGACAGTACCTCAGTGAAGCACAAAATCGAATCACCGAGGTCATCATACATGATATTTTCTCTCCTCCAGTAGCAGCACGGATTTATTCCTATTCTTCCCTAGCAGCTTACGAAGTGGCCGCTGCCACTGATCCAGCCTATAGTTCTCTTTTGGGACAATTAAATGGTTCCGAACCTGTGAATTTCACTGTTCCCGAAAATGTCTATCCTCCATTGGCTTCTTTGGCAGCCTATTACAAAATGGGTACAGCACTGATCTTTTCTGAAGATATGGTCACTGCTCAGAGAGACAAGGTTTTCGAAGAATTAAAAGAAAAAGGGATTCCTGAAGACGTGTTTGAGGCTTCAATTGCTTTCGGAGAGCAAGTCGCTGATGCTGTGAAGGCTTATTCCTCTAAAGATAATTATCACCAAAGTCGCTCATTTCCAAAATATACCGTAACAGGTCAACCTGGTACTTGGGAACCAACTCCTCCAGCTTATATGGAAGGTATTGAGCCGCACTGGAACAAGATTAGAACCTTTGTGATCGATTCTGCTGCTCAATTCAAGGTTTCACCACCTCCTCCATACTCCACTGATCCCAATTCGGACTTCTATAAGGAGGCGAAGGCTGTTTATGAAGCTGTGATCAATGCAGACAAAGAGGAATTGGATATCGCGATGTTCTGGGATTGCAATCCTTACAAAATGAATGTAAAAGGGCATGTGATGTTTGCAGAGAAAAAGATTACACCAGGTGGACATTGGATGAGTATTGCTGCGATTGCTTCCAAAGCTGCGAATGCAGACTGGAAAAAAACCGCTGAAGCATTTGCAATGACAGGGATTTCACTTCATGACGCATTTGTCGCTTGTTGGGATGAAAAGTATAGAAGTAAATTGGTTCGCCCTGAGACCTACATTAATCAAAATATAGATGAGGAATGGGTTCCTGTCTTGCAGACTCCTCCATTCCCTGAGCATACCAGTGGACATAGTGTGGCTTCCACAGCAGCTGCATTTACTTTGACCCAGATCTATGGCGACAATTTCCACTTTGTGGATAGCTCTGAAGTGAATTATGGACTTCCAATTAGGGAGTATAATTCCTTTTTAGAAGCTTCTTCTGAAGCAGCAATTTCTAGATTTTATGGAGGTATCCACTACATGCCTGCCATAGACGAAGGTGTATGGCAAGGCAGACAAGTTGGTGAGCTGATTTGGTCAAGAATCAGCCCCGAAACAAAAAATTTAGCAGAAAACAAGTAATTTAAGCAGCCCGAAAGGGCTGTTTTTTTTAACCAAAACTCATTATTAAATGTCAAATCCGATTTGGATCATGACTTCAGCTTTTGATCAGCTGAACTTGGATCAAACCATAGAAAAGGCGAAGGAAATCGATGTGCAGGGATTGGACCTCTGTGTTTTCCGAAAAGATGGTACCCGAGATGATTTCGTAGCTACCCATCTTGATTATGAAAACTTTGGGACTGAACAGGCAAAAGCCTTGATTGATCAATTTAATGGAGCGGAATTACGCCTTTCAATTGGTGCTTTTGACAATTTAATAGGTGGTGATCCGGGTCAAAGAATCAAAAACCAAAATCACCTACTTCGATTGATTCAAATGGCCTATTACTTGGGGGGTGATGAAAATGATGTCAAAGTAGGGACCTTCGTCGGCTACAATCATGAATTGGGAAATCAGGAAGGTGGTTTTGAAAAAAACTTGCTGGAATATCAGCGGATTTTCACCCCAATCATCAATTATGCGGCTGACTTAGGAGTTACAGTCCTGTATGAAAATTGTCCAATGGAAGGATGGAGAAGCTCCGGTCATTTCAGCACTTTCAACAATCTTCCCGGAGTATTGGCAGCGAGAAAACTGATGTATCAGCTTATTCCGTCCAAAAACCATGGAGAAATCTATGATCCATCCCACGACATTTGGCAGCATACCGATCCAGTAGAGGTAATCAAAAACACAGATATGAGTCGGCTAAAGCGAATCCATGTGAAGTCTACCCGAAACAATCCGGATCCATTTTGGGGGAATATGTATCCTATGCATGAAATCCCCGCAAATTGGGCTTCGAAAGCAGGAATTCCTTTCAGCAGCAATCCTTGGGACCGCCATCATTATGAAGCAACTTTACCAGGATTCGGGCTGGGAGACAGTTTAGATTGGAGAGCTTTTGTGAATATTTTGAAAGAAAAAGGCTTCTTAGGTCCTTTTGAAATTGAGAATGAGGCTATCCTATCAAAGCAAACCGGTAAAATTGGAACTATTGTGCAAGGCTGTAAAGCTGCTGTTCAAAATCTTGCTCCTCTTCTCTATGAATTGGGAGATGAAGGCTGGACCTATCCTCAAAATGAATATCAACCTTTGAAGCAGATGGATCGAAAAGCTATTCCAGCTGTGACAATGGAGGACTTATAATTTAATAAGCCAGAAACCGTATTTTCCAGGTGGTTTCTGGCTATTTTTTCAAGGATTTGCGAATATTCATCAAGAAAGAGAAGGATAGTTTCTAATTTGAAAAAGACTAAATAGTCTAGTTGAATAAATCCGAATTCATGAAATATTCCATTAGAGTCCTCCTAAGCTCATTAGTAATCATTTCTTTTTATTCCTGTTCAAATCAAACTGGAAGCATAAAAATCAAACAGATTGAAGTTGATGCTCCATTTGAAATGCCTCCTATCTCCTATCCAGATTTTTCAGAATTAGAGCAGTTTAATATTCAAGAATTTGGAGCTGATCCCAATGATCAAGAAGCTACTTCCAAAGCTATTGCATCCGCGATTTCACAGGCAAACTCCCAAGGAGGAGGAACGGTTATCATTCCAGCTGGAGAATGGCCAACAGGAAAAATTCATTTCAAAAGCAATGTCAATCTTCATCTGGAAAAAGGTGCCACTTTGCTCTTTTCCAGTAATCCTGAAGACTATTTACCAGCAGTACAGAGTACTTGGGAAGGCATGGAGTGTTTCAATTATTCTCCTTTAATCTATGCTTTCGAATGTGAAAATGTAGCGATAACAGGTGAAGGGGAATTGAAAGCCAAAATGGACGTTTGGGAAGTTTGGTTTGAAAGACCAGAAGCTCATATGCAAGCTTTGAAAAAATTGTACACAATGGCTTCAGAGAATGTCCCCGTACAAGACAGACAAATGGTGGGAAATAAGGCTAATTTCAGGCCTCAATTTATCCAGTTCAACCGATGCAAAAATGTGCTTTTGGAAGGAGTTACCATCACCAATAGTCCATTTTGGGTGATCCATCCTTTTCTCTCCAAAGACATCATTATTCGCGGTGTCAAAGTCTTTGCCCATGGACACAACAATGACGGAGTAGATCCAGAAATGAGTCAAAACATTCTCATAGAAGATTGCATCTTTGATCAGGGCGATGATGCTATCGCTGTTAAATCAGGAAGAAATCAAGATGCTTGGCGACTCAATACTCCAACCAAAAACCTGGTAATCCGAGACTGTCTTATCAAGAATGGACACCAACTCCTTGCGATCGGCAGTGAACTTTCAGGAGGGGTTGAAAATGTATACATGGAAAATTGCGCAGTACAAGAAGGCGCAAAATTGAATCACCTCCTTTTCATCAAAACTAATGAAAGAAGAGGTGGGCAGGTCTCAAACATCTACATGAAAAATATCAATTCTGGCAAGATTGACTTAGGTATCTTAGGGATCGAGACAGATGTACTTTATCAATGGCGAGACTTGGTACCAACCTATGAAAGGAGACTGACCCCAATCAAAAACATTTATTTGGATAATGTAAAAGCTGGAAATATTGAGTTTGTTTCCAGAATCTTGGCCGATCCAGAGTTACCCGTGGAAAACGTCCAACTTACCAATGTCAAATACGATTCTTTGCGGGGAGATAAACTAATCCATGAAAATGTCAATGGGTTTAAAATTCAAGAATAACCCATAACACTTTCCTTATTTTAAATCTTCATAACCCTGATCCACTTTGAGATCAAAACCTTCTGCCGCTGCGACTGCTAATTGGTCGCAGCGCTCATTTTCAGGGTTTCCTGCATGTCCTTTCACCCAAACGAATTTGGGTTTGTATTTCAAGTGAAGCGGAATATACCGAAGCCAAAGATCTGGATTTTTCTTGTCCTTGAATCTCTTTTTTTGCCAACCCCAGAGCCAGCCTTTCTCTATCGCATCAACGACATATTTACTATCAGAATAAACCGTCACCGGAAACTCATCTGTATTCAAAGCCTGAAGAGCTCTGATCACAGCAAGTAATTCCATGCGATTATTGGTGGTGAGACGGTAGCCCTCAGAAAGCTCCTTTCGGTGTTTCCCAAATTTTAAAACAGCCCCATATCCTCCTGGTCCGGGATTGCCTTTGGCGGCTCCATCGGTATAAATGGTAATCATGGCACAAAGAAAGGAATTTTAATTCGGACGCTTAAACAATGTCCATTGGGAAAGCATTCGATTTGAAGATTTTGACTGCGATGGAAAGCAAAATAATCCCGAAAATCCTTCTCAAAACATCCAACCCAGTCTTTCCAAGCTTTCTTTCCAACCAAGTCGTGCTTTTCAATACTGCGTAGACAAAAATCAAATTCAAGACTATCCCGATCGCGATATTTACTTGGGCAAATTCAGCTTTCAAGGTCAAAATCGTAGTCAATGTTCCTGCCCCAGCAATCAAAGGAAAGGCAATCGGAACGATAGAAGCTCCAGATGTTGCATCTGGATCTGGTTTAAAAATCTCGATTCCCAAAATCATTTCAGCACCTAAGGCAAAAATGATCAAGGCACCAGCGATAGCAAAGTCTTCCACTCCGATCCCAAACAATCCAAGAATCGATTTCCCCCCAAGCAAAAACAAAATCATCAACAACCCCGCGGCCAAGGTAGCTTTCTCGGATTGGATGTGTCCGGCCTTCTTTCGAAGGTTGATAATAATCGGTATAGATCCCAAAATATCGATCACCGAAAATAGGATCAAAGACACAGAAAGGATTTGTTTGAAGTCGATCATGACGCAAAGCTACGCCAAATAATATTTGCTTTCTAGCACTTAAACTTTAGGAAATTGTGAAAAATGAAAAATTTTTATTCATAAAGAAAAAAGCCCTTTGGATGGATTTCCAAAGGGTTCTAAATCAATATTGAAAATTCAATCAGTAAGCTGATAGAAAACCAATCAACTTATCCATTTCCGCATCGGTAATTGCCGGGAAATTGGCGATTCGGAAAGAGGTTGGTTTCAATGGACCATATCCACTTCCCAGTTGCATTCCATGCTTTTCAGCTTCTTTTTTCACAGCAGAAATCATCTCCTCCGAACCACTTACACCCATGACGGTGGTACTTCTTGCTTTCTCATTATCCACTAGCATTTTGAAGGCTTTGGTTTGAGCGATGCAAGTCTCCAGCTTGAGCATTCTTTCTCTCAATCTCTCATCGATAAACTGAATCTCAGGAATATCCTGAAGCACCCGATTCATCAAATAAATTCCTAGCACATTTGGCGTATAATGTGTCTGGAATCCTTCTGCATTTTCCAAGATAAAGTTGAGACTGTTATATCTACCTCTTTCCCCTTTTCTTACGGTTTGCTCGATAGCTTTTGGAGAAAGAATCAAAATCCCCAAGCCAGCAGGTAACCCAAAGCATTTTTGAACGGACGCATACCAAATATCCGCCAATTCGAACTTCAAGTTGATTCCTGCCATGCTGGAAGTGGTATCAACAGCAATGAGTTTTTCAGGGAATTTCTCACGGATTTCTTCCAAGTATTCCATTCGAACTTGAGAAGCATTGGAAGTTTCATTCTGAGTAATTCCAATCACATCAAACTCTTCTCCTATTTCGAGATTGGGAACATCAATGGTCTGATTGGCTTCGAGCTTCAATCCTCCGGTTCCCGGATTGAGGTGTGAAGCAAATGTGATCCACTTTTTCCCGAAGGAACCTGAATAAATATGAAAGCTCGCTTTCTCCACGATGGACTGGGTGATAATTTCCCAATTTTCGGTAGCAGATGAGGTAAAAAGCAATTTATAATCTTCAGGCATGTGCAATTTCTCACGCATCAATTGCTCAGTTTCCTGATAAAGATTCATAAACTTCGCACTGCGGTGATTAGCACTCAATATTCCTTCATCGCAGGCATCCTGCAAGTAGGTTGGCAACGCATCATAGACTTTAGATGGTCCGGCTGCAAATGTGATCATAGTGTTTTGATTAAAGAAAATAGCGAATTCCCAATTCATATCCTTTCAGGCCCAAACCTGAAATCATCCCAATACAGGATTTGGAAATGATGCTCTTGTGGCGAAACTCTTCCCTTTTGTAAATATTGGAGATATGTACTTCCAAAACAGGGGTAGTTACTCCTGCGATCGCATCCGAAATTGCTACGGAAGTATGGGTATAGCCTCCCGCATTGAGCAAAATGGCATCAAATGTAAATCCTACCTCATGAATTTTATTGATCAGCTCTCCTTCTACATTACTTTGGTAATAGTGGATTTCGACCTCAGGAAATAGCTTTTTCAAGCTCTCCAAATATTCTTCAAACGAAGTATTCCCGTACACATCCGGCTCTCTTTTTCCAAGAAGGTTGAGATTGGGACCATTTATAAACTGAATTTTCAAAATTTTCTTTGGTTTGAGAGAAATAAAGAATTCAAGTTCAAAGTTAAAAAGTCAAAGCAGATTTTCAGTTTTATTGGAGCCCTACCGTCGTATTTATTTTTCAATCTCTCCTGGAAAGAGAGTTTTTGCTCGGGACTTCGTAGCTTTGCAGCATGGAAGAAATTCAAAAAAGAGATATCAGAAAACTCAGTTTGAGTGAGTTGGAAGAGTTTTTCCTTTTACAGGGAGAAAAAAAATTCCGTGCCAAGCAGGTTTACGAATGGCTTTGGAACAAGTCTCTGAAGAATTTCGACGACATGAGCAACATCTCACTTTCTACAAGAGAAATGCTCAAAACTCATTTTTCCATCAATCACATCCACGTGGATTTGATGCAGCACTCCAGCGATGGCACTATTAAAAATGCTGTCAAACTCTATGATGAAAAAATCGTGGAGTCTGTTTTGATCCCCACTTCCAAAAGAATCACTGCCTGTGTTTCTTCTCAGGTAGGCTGTAGCTTGGATTGTAATTTTTGTGCGACGGCACGATTGAAAAGAATGAGAAACCTGAATCCCGATGAGATTTACGATCAGGTCGTGGCAATTAAAGAAGAGGCTGACACCTATTTCCAGAGACCTTTGACCAATATCGTCTTTATGGGTATGGGTGAACCTTTGTTGAATTACAACAATGTGATTGAAGCCATTGATAAAATCACTTCTCCAGATGGATTGGGAATGGCTGCTCGTAGAATCACTCTTTCAACCGTCGGAATTCCGAAAATGATCAAGAAAATGGCCGATGATGAAGTCAAATTCAATCTTGCCATTTCTCTTCATTCTGCAATCAACGAGACCCGATCTCGCCTGATGCCCATCAACGACAAAAGCCCACTGGAGGAGCTTGGTGAGTCATTGAAATATTGGTACCAAAAGACGAAACGAAAAGTCACTTATGAATATGTGATCTGGGATGGAGTCAATGACGACGAAAGACATGCGCTAGCATTGGCTAAATTCTGCAAATTGATCCCTTCTAAGGTCAATATCATCCAATACAACCCAATTGATGAAGGTGAGTTTCGCCAAGCAAGTCAAGAGGCAGTGGATATGTATGTAAGAGTCTTGGAATCACAGGGTATCATCGCTAAAGTAAGAAAATCCAGAGGACAAGATATTGACGCCGCATGCGGTCAATTGGCAAATAAGAATGAGGTCGGTGATCTCACTAAATAATTAAGATATTTTCACTTGCGACTTCATATGGAATTGGTTTTCTTACAAGAGTAATCAATTCTCTTTTTATGAATAGTCGATTTTTTACGGGATTCATTCTCGCTCTTTTTTTGAATTCTTTCTCAGTTTCAGCTCAAGATCTTCCTCAAAAGATCCAACAATATTTTGAAGCTTATCAGAAAGATACACCTCCGGAAAAAGCTTATTTGGATCTTGACAAACACACATACACATTGGGTGAGAGTGTTTGGTTTAGTGCATTCTTAGTGGCTGGGAGTAGCCAGATTCCATCTCCACTGAGCCAAACCTTGTATGTGGATATTTTTGATGGGGATGGGGTATTACTCGAGCAAAAAATCATCTACCTAGAAAATGGACGCGGCAAAGGCAACTACGATATTCCAACTTTTGGAAAAGCCGGGAATTACCAAATCAAAGCTTATACTGCTTGGATGAGGAATTTTGGTGAAGAATATTTCTTCACAGGTGGATTTTCAGTGGTAGACGGAGCTGGTGGTAGCTTTCTACCAAAAGTTCAAATTCAAAAAATAGAAAGTAATTCGGGTAAAGCAACCTACACACTTGAAATCACTGCCGTAGACCAAATAGGAAACCCATTAGCAAACAAAACACTCAGTTTAATAGCTTGGGGAGATGGTGAAGAACTTCATTCTCAAGACTTAAGCCTGAATGCTCAAGGCCTAGCCAATTTCTCATTTTCTATTCCTGAGAAAGCTTTTGAATCCCAACACTTGGAACTGACCCACCTGGAAAATGAGAACTATGAAACATCACAAAAAATCAGACTACCATATAGTTTGAATTTGGCTGATATCCAGTTTTTACCTGAAGGAGGAAATTGGGTCTTGAACAAGAAATCAAACATGGCATTTCGTGCCGTTGCTCCGGATGGGATTCCTATAGAAATCAATGGAAAAATAATAGGGACTGAAATTGCTTTTAAGAGCAATTTTGCGGGTTTGGGTAAATTTGAAATCACTCCATCTGAATCTTACTACAAATCACAGATTGAAGACCCAATAACTGGTCAGAAGAGAGAAATCTCCTTACCTGGCGCTCAAGTAGACGGACTTGTCCTACAAGTCGTCAATAATCCAGTAGCCAGTTATTTGACGGCATTCGTTCAGGGCACCTATGAGCCAAATTCGTTGATTTTGGCAAGTCAAACTCGTGGAATCATCAATTATATGATTCAAGGCTCTTTGACCAATGGAGTTTGGGGAGTAAGAATTCCCAAAGAAAATCTCATTTCTGGGATCAATCAGATTACAGTCATGACTCAGGACGGAAAGCCTCTCTTAGAAAGGCTTGTTTTCATAAGAAAAGAAACTCAGGAATTGACTTTGACTGCATCGACAAGCGCATCGTTTAGTCCAAGAGAAAAGATCTCATTAGATATAAAATCAGCATTAGCAGGAAGTCCAGCTCCAGGAAGTTTTTCAATAGCAGTCCTAGATGCTGATCAGGTGGAAGATGAAAGCAATGGATACGGGACCATCCTTTCTAATCTCCTACTGACTTCGGATCTTCAAGGAAATGTTTATAATCCAGGCTACTATTTCAAGGATCAAGAACCTGAGACTTTGGAGTCATTGGATTTAGTGATGTTGACCCATGGGTGGAGAAGATTCAATTGGAGCCAGATTTTAGATAATGAGCTTCCAAAAGTTGAAAACTTTATCGAGCGAGGCATCAATATAGAAGGTCAAATCTCAGACCAAGAAGACACCAAAAAGGGAATGGGAGGTGGAAAAGTAACTGCTTTGGTTGGAGATGGAATTGAGATAGTCAATTCAGAATACGGTCCAAATGGCCGCTTTATCATTCGAGACCTTCAGTACCTCGATAGCGCCACAGTCACAATCACGGCAGAAGATACTCGCCTCAAAAACTTTGTGGATGTGGAAATAGTCCAACCTGAGGCTGTCTTCACATCCATACCGGGTAACTACCCAATTGAAATTAAATGGCCAAAAGACCTCATCGCCACATATCAAGAAAGAAATCTAATGAACCGTCTTAGTGATGAATCAGATATCATGGACTTGGAAGAGGTAGTAGTAGAGGATCAGACCATAGAAAAAGAAACTGATGAAATCCGAAAAATCTACGGATCAGGAGATGTAACAATTGATCCTGAAAAAATCCCGGGTTCTGTGGGCTATACCAATGTCTTTCAACTGATTCAGGGCAGAGTTGCCGGAGTGAAAGTATATGTGGCAGGAACTGACGTCAATGTCCAAATCAGAGGAGTGGGATCGATCAATGCTGGAACCTCACCGCTTTACCTTTTGGACAATATCCCTGTCGATGCAAACACGCTACTTCAAGTTAATCCGCATGATGTAGCAAGTGTGGATGTCTTTAAAGACCCAGCGAAAGCAGCAATTTTTGGCGCTGAAGGAGCGAATGGTGTTATCGCAGTTTATACCAAAACTGGTGCCGGTGTGACCTCAAGTGTAGGAGGAACTTTAGTGACAAACTATGGTGGATATTCCATTGCAAAGGAATTCTATCAACCAAACTATGCTGAAAAAACAGCTGAGAATTCTATTTCTGACAAGCGAGCCACTATATTTTGGATGCCTATTTTGGATATAGACGGAAGAGGAAATGCTACCATCGAGTATTACAATACTGATATTTCAAAAAGGCAGAGGATAGTGATTGAGGGAATTGACTCGCAAGGAAGATTGGCAAGATTTAGCCAGATTTTGAATTAAGACTTGTTTTGTTCGCCAAAGCCTTCTAATTTTTCTTTCCAATTAAAAAATGAATTATGAAAAAGGTTTTGGCGATCATTTTTTTCGCAACATTATTATCTTTTGACCTTTCTGCTCAAAGCTTGGAACAGGGAAATTCCAGATTCCATGCTTTTGGCACCTATGGATTGAAGTGGAAAAACGTTGGCTATGGAGGAGGAATCGAATACTTTTTTGTGGACAACTTCGCATTGAAGCCTAGCTTTACCTTTATCCAGCCAAATGTGGGGAATCAAAGCAATTTCAGCATGGATCTTCGATATTACATTTCCGACGGGCCTTCCCAACTTTTCTTTCTTGCCGGATATAGCCAAACTTGGGAAAACACGCAGCCTGGAGATGCAGGCTTTCGAAAGTCATACAAAGGGGCAAATGTCGGTGTGGGAACTTACATCAGGCTCACTGATTGGGTCGGTTTAAACACCGAGTTTCGAGTTCAAAGCCAACATCCGAGAGAAGCAGGGTTCCGGTTCGGGTTCTCTTTTCCTCTCTGATTATTTCTTACTAAACTCAAAAAGCTTACGCTTTTCATCTTTGGTCAAGGCCTCATAGCCTCTGTCGGCAATTTTGTCCAAGATTCTGTCAATTTCCTCCTGACTAGTATCGTCCGTGGAGCTGGCTTTTTTAGACTCGGTAGGCTTCGTAAAAGTGCTAAAACCTCCACCTGTTTTGGTTTTTGCTTTGCGATAGCTCACTTTGACTTTAGATGGATTTTTCTTTAAAAGGTTTTCAAAGAAGATACCCACTTTCTGAACAGGAATACCCCAGTCTACCCCTTTGCGTAGCTGAGTAATGTATAAGTAACCAAGCAATGCTCCCCCTAAGTGAGCCAATTCTCCCCCAGCATTGGCACCGGCAGAATTTGCAAAGGATAATAGCACGTAAAAGATCGCGATATATTTGATTTTGACTGGCCCCAAAAACATCAAAAAGAATGTGGTATTGGGAGTCAAAGTCGCCGCTCCAACTACGATAGCAAATACCCCTGCACTAGCCCCCAACATCATGGATGAATTCACAGAGGAACTGAAATAGGGAGCCAGATTATAGATCAACATATAGAAAAGCGCACCTGCCAATCCTCCTAAAATATAGAGATTGGTCAACTTCCTGCTTCCCAAATATTGATGGATCAATAGGCCAAACCAATAGAGGAACAGCATATTGAATAAGATATGGAGAAAGCCCTCATGAAGAAACATGTAGGTAAAAATACTCCAGGGCTGTACAGCCAATTTAGGCAAGGCTGCAGGCATCATAAAAAAGTGAATGATCTGGGAATATACATCTCCAAACCCACCTATAGTCATAAATACACGAACAACAAGGAACCCAAGCCAAACAAGAATATTGATGGCAATCAGCTTATACAAGCTATTGTCGTTTCGACTAAATGCGTTCTTTAAATTATCCCAAAAATTACCGTACATATTAATAAAAACTGTTTCTGTCTTTCTTCCACTTATACACCAATATTCCTCCTATAACCAATCCACTTAAGTGGGCAAAGTGGGCGACATTATCGAGGGGGTTATTGACCAAAACGTTATATATCGTATAAAGTCCATAAAATAGAACCAAATATTTTGCTTTCACAGGCATTGGTGGGAAAAGCAAGAATAGCTGAGTATTGGGAAAGAGCATTGCAAAAGCTATCAAAACTCCAAAAAGTGCCCCAGAAGCTCCGACCATTGGCACATTACTCTGAATAGTCATGATCGCATCCAAGGTCTGGCTCGCACGATCTATCTTCACCTGATCATTGGGATTTCTGCTGTAATCATCGATAAAATCGTAAACAGCGCTTTCGAAATAACCTCTGTTTTGGGTTACGATTCGATTAAAAACCTCAGGATCAGGATTGGCTTGGAAAGCCTCAACCTTTGCCTCCAATTGATTCATTCTAAAAGCAGTGTATCCTGAATACAACACACCCGAACCTACTCCACAGAGCATCCAAAGTGTCAATAATTTCTTTGGACCCAAAAACTGCTCTAACAAAGGACCAAAAATCAATAATCCAAACATGTTACTGAACAAATGCCAAAAATCAGCATGCATAAACATGTAAGTCAAAAACTGGAATGGTTTGAAGTATTGGCTATTGATATAGTAAAGCGCAAACCACTGATTTAATGATGGAAAAATGAATGCACTCACAATAAACAAGACTACGTTTATCAAGAGCAAATTCTGAACTACTGGTGTGATATTTCTAAACATACTATTTTCCGAAGAATGAATGGATGCTGGATAAATCCAATTTTACAAAGGTTTTGTTCCCTCCAAGCCCAAAATTTGGATTTTGGCAAGCAAAAAGCTGTCCCACCAAAGTCTCCATTTCCTGAGCATTTAATTTTTGTCCCCTTTTCAACGATGATTTCCTAGCAAGGGATCTGGCTAGATTTTCTCGATTGTCAAGAGAAAGCTCACTTTTGAAGTTTTTAAACTGTTCGATCAAACCTTCAAAGAGTTCTTTCTCATTTTTTACCTGAATGTCTGCGGGCACTCCTTGAACCAAGATGGAATTATTTCCAAACTCCTCCAGCATAAAGCCCAAACTCTGCAACTCACTCATCACTCCCATCACCAACTCATAATCACCGGGACTCATCTGAATCACCGGCGGAAACAAACATTGCTGGGAAGGTCCCTGAGCCAACTTCAATTGACGAAGGTAACGCTCATACAAAATCCGCTCATGAGCCGCTTGCTGATCTATGATCAACAACCCCGTAGACATCTGAGCCACAATATAATTTAGTTCTACCTGAAAAGTGGTACCTGTACTCTCAGAATCACTAGGTTTTGGAAAAGTTCTTGTTTCTTCCTCAGGATTTGCCTTACTGGAAAAAGTCAAAATTTCCG
Organism: Algoriphagus sp. PAP.12; assembly: GCF_026652115.1. Classification (GTDB taxonomy): domain Bacteria; phylum Bacteroidota; class Bacteroidia; order Cytophagales; family Cyclobacteriaceae; genus Algoriphagus. The sequence continues at coordinate 142,148 of NZ_JAPPSQ010000004.1, forward strand.
ATTCCTCTTCCTTTTCGTCCACTTCTCTGGAAACAGTTTTTTCTGGTTGGATAAATGTTTGATTTCCTTCAAAAAGCTTCTCCCAACCACTAGCACTAGACTTTTTGAACTCTGGAGTATTGAATGTCTTATAGCTATATTCCCGATCTACATCTGTTTTCTTGGTCTCGTCTTTAGTCCAATTATCTGTGAAATTCACGTCGAAACTAAAATCCAATGCAGGAACTACATGATGAGCTCCCAAGGCTTGCTTGACCGCGGCACGAATCACCGCATAGACTGTCCTCTCATCATCAAATTTGATCTCTGTCTTAGTCGGATGGACATTAATATCGATATGAGAAGGATCTATCTCCAAAAACAACACATAAAATGGATGCTGATCTGCCTGCAATAAGTTTTCATAAGCATTACTCACAGCATGATTCAGATAAGAACTCTTGATATAGCGATTATTGACAAAGAAAAACTGCTCTCCCCTAGTCTTTTTGGCCGATTCGGGTTTTCCGATATATCCTTTCACATTGACATGCGGTGTCAACTCCTCGCAAGGCACCAATTGACTTTGATGGTTTTTCCCAAAAAGTCCCACAATCCGTTGGCTCAACTTTCCGGGAAGGAGATTATAAACTTCCATATCATTTTGCATAAGAGAAAATCCAATTTCTGAATATGCCAATGCTACCCGCTGGAACTCCTCCACGATATGGCGCATTTCGACAGGATTGGATTTCAGGAAATTTCGACGCGCAGGAACGTTGAAAAACAAATTTTTCATGGAAATAGAAGTCCCTGTTGTAGTGGCTACAGGCTCTTGAGCCTTTACTTCAGATCCATCGATCTGAATCATTGTCCCCAATTCATCCGCTGCTTGTCTAGTTTTCAACTCCACTTGAGCTACTGCAGCAATGGATGCCAATGCTTCACCTCGAAAACCAAAAGTTCGAATTGAAAACAAATCCTGGCTATTTCTAATTTTGGAAGTCGCATGGCGCTCAAAGCTCATTCTGGCATCCGTTGCAGACATACCTTTCCCGTTATCGATCACTTGGATCAATTGCTTCCCAGCTTCTTTGACTACCACTTGGATTTTGGTGGCCCCTGCATCGATGGAATTTTCCAAAAGCTCCTTCAATGCTGAAGCAGGTCTTTGTACGACTTCACCAGCTGCTATTTGATTTGCGATAGCATCAGGCAAAAGTTGAATCAAATCACTCATTTACGAGATTTAGGTTTGAGCTTGAAGAAATAATAAATAGAAACGACCAAAAGGATCAAATAAAGAAGGTATTCAAAAATAACCGGTCCCAAATAGATGTATCCAGCTAAACCTGTCACCAAAAACAAAAAGATCAAAGTCCGGACCATGGCAGTAGATGTCATGATACTTCCCTCTCTTTCTTTGATGCCTTGATGCTGTGCAAAAGACCCTCTGATTCCTGAAGAATAATGTCTCAATCTATCCTCCTCAGAAATATCGCCCAATTTCCCTTCCGCTTCCAATTCCTTTTGAATCCTAGCAGTTCTCTCCTTCAATTCCTCCTTGACAGGATCATAATATCTAGGTTTGACGTCAAAACGACTTGGATTTGCAGTACGAAATAAGGAGGGAAATTTCATATTCTTTTTTATTTCTTGGGATCGGCCTTAATAAAAGGCAATTTTAGGTATAAGCAATTGGCCGAAAATCAAATTTATATCAATTTTAACCCCAAAACAGGCTTAATGTTGCCCTTTCTTTCCTATCTTCAATTTGTTATATCCACAGGATAATTCTAACAGACAGGCGAATAGGAGATTATTGACGTTGATAGATTGATTGAGACGCTTGGCCTACTCCACAAATTTATTTCAAAAGTTAAGGATTAAAAATTAACTCAAGTATGAGTAAAAAGCTTACCGGTGTTTTCCTCCTTTGTTGCATCGCTTTTTTCTTCACCTCAGGTAGAATGGATAATGCGATATTGGTAGAAGACCCACTAATTGCTTCCAATGAAATGGCCCAATTGACTTGGGTGGATTCTGTATTTGAAGATTTGACTTTGGACCAGCGATTAGGACAACTTTTTATGGTCGCTGCCTATTCCAATAAAGACCAAAGACATATTGATGAAATCAGCAATTTGGTTAAAAGTGAAAATCTTGGTGGTCTTATCTTTTTTCAAGGCGGACCAGATAGACAAGCTAGGCTGACGAATTATTACCAAGCTCTTTCCAAAACTCCATTGTTTATCGCAATGGATGCCGAATGGGGAATCAGCATGCGTTTGGATTCTATCCCGGATTTCCCAAAAGCGATGACTTTAGGAGCCATCCAAAACCCTGATCTTATTTATGATATGGGGACCGAAATGGCCCGACAATTCAAAGAACTGGGAATGCACATCAATTTTGCTCCAGTAGTTGATGTCAATTCCAACCCAGACAATCCTGTGATCGGATACAGGGCGTTTGGAGAAAACAAAAACGCTGTTGCCAAGCGTGCTGTTGCCTATATGAAAGGCCTCCAAGATCACGGAGTAATCGCCAATGCAAAACATTTCCCGGGCCATGGTGATACAGAGTCTGACAGCCATTATGCTTTGCCTGTCATCAATCATCCAGAAAAAAGAATTTGGGATATTGACTTATACCCTTATCAGGAGCTTATCAAAGAGGACTTAATGTCCGTGATGGTCGCCCATTTAAATATCCCCAGCCTAGACAATACGGGTAAAACACCAACCAGTTTGAGTAAAAAGGTTGTCACAGATCTTTTGCAAAACCGCATGAACTTCCAAGGATTGATTTTCACTGATGCACTCAATATGCGAGGAGTAGCGCAAAACAATGCCCCTGGTGTAGTTGATGTCAAAGCCTTATTGGCAGGAAACGATGTATTGCTTTATTCTCAGGATGTTCCGAAAGCCAAAGCTTTAATCAAAGAAGCTATAGCAGAAGGTAAAATCTCTGAAGAAGAAGTAAACAGAAGAGTCAAAAAAATCCTTAGAGCAAAATACAAAGTTGGCCTGAACAATTACCGTCCAATCAAAACTCACGGCCTTATTGACAGACTCAACACCCCTCATACTGATGAAGTCAGAGAGGACTTATATGCAGAGGCGATTACGGTTGCATCCAATAAAGGCGGTTTACTTCCTTTTAAAGATCTGGATCTCAAAAAATTCGCAAGCTTGACCATTGGAGGTGATGGCGAAGACTTTGAGAAAAGTTTGGATAAATATGCCGGTTTTGACCATTTCCAAATAGATAAAGCATCTAGCGAATCTTCCCACTACAATCTCATTAAAAAATTGGAAGATTACGACGTAGTGGTGGTCGGCTTGATGGGTATCACCAATAGTCCAAAAAGAGCATTCGGGATCGCTCCAGGAGATGTGGCCTTGCTAAGAAAACTGGAAGAAAGACAAAATGTAGTGACGGTTCTTTTTGGAAATGCCTATGCATCAAAATTCCTCGAAGGATTGGGACATGTGGTCTTTGCATTTGAGAACAATGACATGACCCAAAACTTGACTCCACAGATTTTATTTGGGGGAAGACCGGGAATGGGGATTTTACCGGTTTCTGTCAGTCCACAATTCAGATATGGCGTAGGTGGATACTTAGAAGGATTACATCGACTATCTTATGGAACACCTGAAAGTGTCGGGCTTAATTCCAAAACTTTAAATGAAATAGATGAAGTTGTAGCAAAGGCTATTCGGATTCAAGCTACTCCTGGCGCCAATGTTTTGGTGGTAAAAGATGGAAAAGTTGTTTTTGAGCGTTCGTATGGACAATTAGAATATAAATCTAGCCCAAAAGTCAACTCAGAAACTGTCTATGATCTAGCTTCCATCACCAAAGTATTGGCTACAACACAAGCCGTCATGTTTTTGGCGAGTCGTGGAGAACTGGATATGAACAAAACTTTAGGAGATTATCTTCCTGAATTAAAAGGAACGAATAAGGCCAATCTCCACCTCAAAGATGTGATGGCACATGAAGCTGGATTGAAGGCTTTTATCCCACACTATGTACACACGGTTGAGTCCGGTCAATGGAGAGGAGATTATTATAAACCCTCTGCTACTCCTGGATTTACTAGACCGGTTTCCAATGATATGTTTGCCAGAGATGGCCTGAGAGATAGTATTTGGAACTGGACCGTAAAGTCAGACCTGCTCCCAAAAAGAGGAGGGAGAAACGCTTACGTTTATTCAGATCTGACCATGTATTTCATGCAGGCGGTTGTGGAAAAAGTAGTCAACCAACCTCTTAATGAATTTTTGGAGCAAAACTTTTATAGCCCTCTTGGCTTGAAAACCATGACTTTTAATCCATTTGAGAAAATGTCAATTGACAATATCGCTCCAACTGAAAATGATGTTGCCTTTAGAAAAAGACAAGTGCAAGGCTATGTACACGATCCGGGTGCCGCAATGTACGGGGGAGTCGCAGGACATGCCGGATTATTTGGAAAAGCCAACGATTTGGCTGTGATGATGCAGATGCTCCTGAATGGAGGCTATTATGGAGATGTTACTTTACTCAACCCTGAGGTAATCAAAGACTTCACCAAGCGCCAATCCAATCAAAGCCGAAGAGGATGGGGATGGGACAAACCTGATCCTGAAAAAGGCAAAGGTGGCTCAGCTGGAGATTTGGCACCCAAGTCCACCTTTGGACATACTGGATTCACAGGAACTTGCGTTTGGGCGGATCCAGAAAATGACCTGATCTATGTCTTCCTTTCCAACAGGGTTTATCCGGATGCTGCAAATACTAAGCTATTGAGAGAGGGAATCAGAACTGATATCCATGATATCATTTATAAAGCTTTGGCTAAGAAGTAAAGTTTACTTCATACTGTTTCGACGGTAAGCCTCCGATCTTTTATAAAAAAACTCAATCAGAAAAGAGACCAAAACAATAGATAGCGCAATTGCTAAACCCATTTTATTGGTTTGAAATTGCTCAGTTATCAAGGCAATGGTAGCTATAGATGTCATGAAAATCCCTGCCATGGGAATCCACTTGTTTCCATTTACTTCCTTAGATCTTTTAAAAGCGACGTAATTGACTAAGGCAAAAACGATCAAAAACCCTATACTTCCTGAAGTGGAAATACTTTCCAAGTCTATTGTATTGCAAATCACCAGAGTCAAAACTGCGGTAATCATTAAGCCTACAGGCTGATTCCAAAGTTGAGAAGTCAGTTCATGTGGCAATTCATCGTCCTCTGAGATCTCATAACTGACTCTGCTACCTCCATAAAGAGAAGCATTAATAGCTGAAAAGGTAGAAATCAGAGCAGCTACGGTTATAATTGTAAAGCCAACTTGTCCTAGCATTGGTTTAGCAGCTTCAGCCAACACATAATCCTGAGCTTTTGCAATTTCTTTGAATGCCAGTGAACCCACTGTGACTATCGAAATCAAAATATATAAGACAATCACGAATAAAACTGAGTAATAATAGGCTCTCGGGATATTCTTTTGTGGATTTTCGATACTTGGGGCTGCATTGGCAATCAGCTCAAAACCTTCATAAGCAACAAAAATCACCATCCCTCCACTAAATACCTGAAAGGGAGTTTTCCAATTGGAATAATTCAATTGGTCTAGGTTCAAATTTCCACTTAATCCATATAAGCCTATCCCCACAAAACTGATCAATATGATCAATTTGATGACGACTGCGATAGACTCGATTTGACCGACTACCTTGATGCTGTAATAATTGATCAAAGTGGCAAAAATGATCACGAAACTTGCCGCAATATGAAAGTCGATTCCTTTATCTCCTGTTATCGAAATCAAATTGGGAGCATAGCTACCAAATGCGGAAGCATAAAGGGAGAGCATGACCACATAACAGATCCATAGGAGGTTATTTGCTCCCCCACTGAACACATTCTTACCAAAACCCTCATTGATAAATCTTACAGTACCTCCTTTATCCGGATAGGTCAAAGACAATTTGGTATAACTATAGGAAGTGAGCAATGCAATAATTCCAGCAACCAAAAAGGCGACTGGAGTACCTCCTTGAGCCAGTGTGACTGCTAAGCCCAACACAGCGAAAATACCTCCTCCAACCATGCCGCCAATTCCTATGGACATAGCTTCGAGTAGCTTTATCTTTTTTTCTCCTTGCTGGTTACTCATATTGAAATCTTAAATCAAAACTAAAATAACTTGAGATGTAAAAGTTAAGGATTCTTCCAAACATTCAATTTTCAAAAGATTATTTATTCTGCAATTCATTATAAAAAGCTGATAACCAATAATATTATACATCGTTCAATAGATCAAGACCCAGCTCTTTTGTATTATTTATTTATATTTTGAACAAAAGTTAGGGCCTTGTGTGTTTAGAGACAGACTGCCCAAAACAGCCCGCACAAAACTATGAAGATTGGAATTGTATGTTACCCCACATTTGGTGGAAGTGGTGTAGTAGCCACGGAGCTTGGAAAAGGATTGGCCAAAATAGGTCATGAAATTCATTTCATCACTTATCGTCAACCTACAAGACTCGATTTTTTCAGTGAAAACCTATATTATCACGAGGTTGACATCAAAAGCTATCCATTGTTTGAGCATGCTCCTTATGAATTGGCTTTAGCAAGCAAAATGGTCTCTGTAGTCAAATATGAAAACCTAGACCTTCTTCATGTACATTATGCTATTCCTCATGCATCAGCGGCTTATATGGCCAAGCAAATCTTGAAAGAGCAGGGAATTCAAATCCCTGTAGTTACCACTTTGCATGGTACTGACATCACTTTGGTAGGTAAAGATCCAAGTTATGAACCGGTGGTAACTTTCTCCATCAATCAATCAGATGGCGTGACAGCTGTTTCTGAAGATTTGAAAAAAGAAACCTATAGTCATTTCAATATCAAAAGAGACATTGAAGTCATACCAAATTTCATCGATCTTGACCGCTTCAAAAAGCAGAAAAAAGAGCATTTCAAGCTTGCAATCTGTCCAAATGGTGAAAAACTGATGGTTCACACTTCCAACTTTAGAAAAGTAAAAAGAGTGGAAGATGTAATCAGGGTCTTTTACGAAGTCAGAAAAGAAATCCCTGCGAAGCTTCTTTTGGTAGGTGATGGTCCTGAGCGAGACAAAATGGAAAGACTTTGCAGAGACCTAGGAACTTGCGATGATATCCGATTCTTAGGAAAGCTTGATGCTGTTGAGGAAGTACTTTCAGTAGCTGATTTATTCGTAATGCCTTCAGAAAAAGAATCATTTGGTTTAGCAGCTTTGGAAGCAATGGCTTGTGAAGTACCAATTTTGACTTCCGACGCAGGTGGTATTCCAGAATTGAATATTAATGGAAAAACAGGCTTTGTCTGTAAGGTTGGAGACATTATGGACATGAAAGAAAAGGCCTTGATTATCCTAAATGATAATAATTTGCCTACCTTCAAAGAGAATGCACTGGCTAGAGCAAAGGAATTTGACATTTCGGAAATCCTCCCATTATACGTCAATTATTACCAAAAAACCATAGAAAACTGCTTGGCGAAAGTCTGAAATTTCAGATTTATGACTAAAATCAATGTGTTTAAATTAACTTATGGGTTATTTTTGCACCAAATTGTAGCCAACTATAGGGGAATTAATAAGTAATGCAATGAAAAAGATTGGTAGACTGGACAGACCTGACAACTTCGGCTCTGCACAGATGTTTCAAAATCCAATTCTAGAGAGAATTTCTAGGACCCACATTATGATCCCTATCACGATGTTTTTGGTTCTTGCTGGGATTTCTATCTATTATGCTTTGAAAACATCAATTGGGATAGGACTAGGATTATTAATCCTGTTTGTAGGGTATATTTCATTTACTTTAGTAGAGTACTTAATGCACAAGTACTTTTTCCATATGGAGCCTAATACCCCAATTAAGGATAAACTTCAATACTCTGTTCATGGTGTTCACCATGATTATCCTAAAGACAAAGATCGATTGGCAATGCCTCCTTTCGTGAGTGCCGCCTATGCTGCTATTTTCTATTTGGTTTTCAAATTGATCATGGGAGATTTTGCATACTATTTTCTTCCAGGATTTTTGATTGGGTATGCTTCCTACTTGGGAGTACACTACATCGTTCATGCATTCAATCCTCCTAAGAACTTCTTGAAAATTCTTTGGGTAAACCATGCAATCCACCATTACAAGGATCCGGATAAAGCTTTCGGAGTAAGTACTCCACTTTGGGATATGATCCTGGGAACGATGCCTAAAAAAGACTAAAAAATTGAACCTCTCGAGTCTCGGGAGGTTTTTTCATATATGAGCAAAAAATCAATCAGCATTATAGGATTGGGCTGGATAGGCCTTCCACTTGCCAAAGAATTAATAGAATCTGACTTTTCTGTAGTTGGCAGCACGACAACCAGCCAAAAAGCCAAGGATCTTAATGAATCAGGCGTTCCCGCTATTCAGTTTTCATTGATTCCTTATCCTTCAGGTGAAGGTTTTCAAAAGCTTTTTCAATCCGAAACCTTAGTGATCAATATTCCTCCCAGAACTAAATCGAATGGTGGCGAGCATTTTTTAGAGCAGATGAAATTCTTATTGGGTCTTGTAGAAAATTCTACTGTCAAGAAAATCATTTTTATCAGTAGCTCAGGAGTTTACCCAAGTAACTTCAAAGACGGAGAGTATACCGAAGAGGAATTGATCACAGATGAAAACACTGGCAATAGTTGGCTTTGGAAAGCTGAAAATTTCTGGAAAGAGAAATTCAAAGGAGACCTGACAATCATCAGATTTGGAGGTCTATTGGGAGATGAAAGGGTTCCCGGAAAATACTTTTCAAACAAAGAAAATGTAACTGGCCATACTCCAGTCAATTATATTCATCGACAAGACTCGACAAGATTAATTCAGTTTGTGATTGAAAAAAATCTTTGGAATCAAACCTTGAACGGAGTAGCACCGATTCACCCTATCAGAAAGGATGTTTATGAAAAGAATGCCACAGATTTAGGCATTGATCCTCCCAAAAGCTTTGCCCCCCAAAAAGATGGAGAAAAGCGAGTCATCTCTGGAAATAGGATAATCGAATTGGGTTTTGAATTCATCTTCCCAAACCCATTGGATTTCCCCTACTCCCTATAAATTGAATTTTGAAAGAGATGAGAATTTCCGATATTCTAGCATCTCTTTCCCAAAATGACTCAAAAACTACTTCTAGCCCTTTTTGTCAGCCTATTTTTCTCTTGCCAAAAAGAGGATCAATCCATTGACTATACAGACTGGTCCCATTATGGCGGCCCAGCTGATGGCTCTCGCTATTCTTCACTTGACCAGATCAACAAATCCAATGTTTCTAGTCTAGAAATAGCTTGGACCTATCAGACTGGTGATGCTACAGAGCGCTCTCAAATCCAATGTCAACCCATTGTGAAAAACGGGATTCTTTATGGTACCACGCCAGGACTGGATGTTTTTGCTTTAGACGCTGCAACAGGTAAAGAAATCTGGAGATTTGATCCATTTGAAGTCCTAGGAGGAGAAAACTCTTGGGCAGGAACCAACAGAGGAGTGAGCTATTGGGATAATGGAGTCGAGCAAAGAATTCTTTTTGGCGCAGGAAATTGGCTAATGGCTGTAGACGCCAACTCAGGAAAACCGATTTTAAGCTTTGGAAATCAGGGAAAAGTTGATTTACGAAAAGGCCTAGATACTGAAAGAGAAGACTTCCTGATCGTCGCAAACGCTCCGGGAGTTGTCTATAAAGACTTCCTAATTATTGGAATGAGACTTTCTGAAGGTTTGGATGCCGCTCCCGGCCATATCAGAGCCTATAATATTATAACTGGTCAGCTTGAGTGGATTTTTCATACTATTCCTCACGAAGGAGAGTTTGGGTATGATTCATGGGACCCCAATTATATATCCCAAATCGGTGGAGCCAATAATTGGGCTGGGATGACTGTGGATCACGAAAGCGGGACTGTATTTGTTCCAACAGGATCAGCTACCTACGATTTTTGGGGAGGATATAGAAATGGAGACAATCTTTTTGCCAATTCCCTGATTGCATTGGATGCAAATACCGGAGAAAGGAAATGGCATTTTCAGGCGGTTCATCACGATATCTGGGACCGTGATTTCCCTGCCAATCCTAATTTGATCAGAATTCAGAAAGATGGAAAATGGATCAATGCTGTTGCTCAGATATCAAAGCAGGGAATGACCTATGTTTTTGACAGAAATACTGGTGAACCGATTTGGCCGATCGAGGAAAAGCTTGTTACTCAAAGTACCTTACCGGGAGAATTCAGCTCTCCTACCCAGCCTATCCCAAGTCTTCCGGAACCATTTATGAATATGAATTTTGAAGAAAAAGACATTCTCAATCTCAAACCAGAATGGAAGGAAGACATTCAAAATCAACTTTCCAATGCACTATTTGGAGACGCTTGGCTACCACCCAATGTTGAAAAACCCATTGTACTTTTCCCCGGAATGGACGGTGGTGGCGAATGGGGAGGCGCAGCATTCGATCCTGAAACACAACTTTTCTACGTCAATGCCAATCAGATCCCATGGCTGATTGAGATGAAACCCAATGCCGAATTTGAAAATGTAGGCCATGCTGTTTACACCAACTATTGCGGGAATTGCCATGGACTGGAGAGAAAAGGAAATCCACCAACGATCCCATCACTTTTAGAAATCAGAGAAAAATACGACCAAGATTCATTGGATCGTTTAATTGCCAAGGGAAGAGGTGCAATGCCTGCTTTTGATCATATTTCTCAGGAAAACAGAAAAGTTCTGGTGGATTACTTATTGGGAAATTCTACGGGAGGAGATAAGCAGGAAATAGAGGGAGAAAACACTCCTCTCAATCCTCGCTACTATATGAATGGCTATAAAAAGCTTCTGACCAAAGAAGGACTTTATGGTTCCAATCCTCCTTGGGGGCTTTTGACTGCAATCGATATGCAAACAGGACTGAAAAAATGGCAAATCCCACTTGGTGAAATTGACTCTTTGACTGCACAGGGAATCCCTCAAACCGGAACAGAAAACTACGGAGGACCTGTCGTGACAGCAGGAGGCATCCTATTTATCGCCGCAACCAAGGATGAAAAGATCCGGGCTTTCGATAAACTGACAGGTGAAAAACTTTGGGAAGCTCCATTACCTGCTTCCGGTCATGCCACTCCTGCGGTCTTTGAAAAAGATGGAAGACAATTTTTGGTGATCACTTGTGGTGGAGGTAAAGGAACCAAAAGTGGAGATTCTTATGTAGCTTTTGCTTTGCCAGAAAATTAATCCTCTTTTTTCTTAGCCAAAAGATCCATGGCCTCCACTTGAAGCTTGATGATATTCAGTTGCTCTTGGGTTCGGCCTTTGATTTCATTAAGAGATTTGTTTCCTTCACTCAAATTCTTTGACCGTTCTACTTCCTTTACAACCAGTTTTTCAAGATCCTTCAATCTTTTCCTTTGAATTCTTTCCTGAACAGAATATTCTCGAAATAATAAGAAATGGAGTGAAACCAAACTTATTACCACCGAAAAAATCAGGATACCCAGTGTCAAATCACTAAGAATAAATTCAAGCATAATCAAGGAAGCAGCCTTTCTTGGCATTTCCCCAAAACTATCTCAATAATACCAACTTGGAAATACGGCAAAGGACCTATTTGGCCTACCTAGACAAGCTTTAATCGAACTGATGTTCCTGTAGTTAGAGAAGACTCTATCTCCAGCTTTGCTTTCAGTTCTTCCGCTCTTTTTCTCATATTATAAAGCCCATTTCCGGGAGTTATGGATGATTCTATAAAACCAATTCCGTTGTCCTTGACCTCCACTTGAAAATGATGGTTTTTTTCTGTCAAAAGAACTTGAATTTCTTCCGCTTGAGCATATTTGACGGCATTCTGAACAGCTTCCTGAACAATTCGGAGGATTTGTATACTCTCAGACGAAGGAAGGGTTTTCTGAAGCTCTAAACCTGATTCGAGATCGAATTGGATCGAAATCCCCGAAGTTTCACCTGCCTGAATTAAGAAGTTTTGTATCCTTTCTGTCAACTTTTCCCAAGTCACTTCACCAGAATTCATCGCCCAAATTGTGTCTCTCAATTCAGTAATAGTTTGCCTGGTGAAACCTGCAATACTTTCGTATTTACGAGTCAATTGCTCTTGAATGGGTTGGAAGTATTTCAGGTTTTCAATCGAAGAAATAATGAATGTCAATTGGGCACCGATATTATCATGAAGATCCCTGGCAATCAACATTCTTTGTTCCTGTAGTTGGTTCTGAGTCTCAATTTGAGCCAAAGCAGCTTTCAATTCCACTTCTTGTTGTAGCTGGGTGTTTTTGAGCTTTTGTTGGTTATAAAGCAAGTAACCAACAACTCCCAAAATCAAAGCCATTCCCAATGCTCCAAAAAGCATCATATTCTTATTCCTAATCTCCAATTCCTGCTCAGAAATCTGGCTATCCTTTAATTCTGTTTGGTATTTAGTTTCGAGTTCGGCAGTGATTTCCCGAGACTCTTTTTCAAACTTATTCCTCAAAAATTGCTGGTATAAATTCGAATAATACCTCGAACTGTCAGCCATTCCCAAAGCAGCATACACAGGAACCAATTCCAAATAAGCTACCAAAGCATCATCATCAGAACCTTGCTCTATAAAACCGTTTGCAGCAGATAGCATCAATGGTTTGGCTTCTGAGTATTTGCTCTGAAACTGTAGTGCGATGCCAAGATTTAATTCCAAAGCGGCCATTTCATATTGGGCATTTACTTCTTGGGCAACTTTCAAGCCTTCTCGGGAAACAGCCTCCAGCTTTTTCATATCCCCTTTTTCCTGAAGAAAAAATGCATAAGATCTATATGAAACAGCCAAATTCAATAAATCTCCTACCTCCTGAGAAGTTGCTATTGCCTTATTATAATATTCCTCTGCAAGGCCAAAGTCACCCAAATATTTATAGCAGCTTCCAAGGTTGTTGTAAGTACCAATCAATGCCTTGGTTTCACCCAATCCTTCTCTTATTTCCACAGCTTCTTCGTAAAACTGAATGGCTTTTTCATAATCAGGCATCTGCTGATAGATCACTCCGATATTATTCTTGATGGAAGCCACATTGAGCTGGTCATTATTTGCTTCGAAAATTGGTAATGCATCCAGAAAGTAAAGGATGGCCGAATCAGACTCATACTTTCTTTGATAGATGTATCCGAGGTTATTATAGATTTTGGCCATGCCCAGAGAATCCCCGATTTCTTTTCTGATTTCCAGTGTATTTTGATAGACCTTTCTAGCTTCGTCTAGTTCTCCTTTTTGCAAATAACCACTCCCTAAATCACTGTAAGACTGAGCCAAAAGTGTCGGGTTCCCAAGATTGGTCGCCGATTCAACAGCCAATTTCCCGTAAAAAATAGCTGAGTCTAGATTAATCGCTCCATACTGCCAACCTAATTCCCCATACATTTTGGCGAGTTCTTCACCTTCCAAATTTTCCTGAATCCTGATTAGAAGACTATCAACAATTTCTCTGGGACCTTGTGCAAAAAGAGATGTCAAATTCATCATCCACAGCCCCACAACTAAAACAATATTTTTTCTCATTTCTAAAACTCAATAAATAATAGAGAAACTCTAAACCACAATTAATTTGCAATTATAGATTTAAGACCAAAATAAAAAGGATTTTGATACCCATACCCAACTAAAGACTCAATAATTCCAACTATCAAGGAATATCCTTTGGAAAAGGCCAATTTGCTGATTTCAAACTTATTCTGAATCTTAGGGTTTGATAACTAAGAGATAAACCCAAATTCTACCATGCTAAATTTTGAATTGAACGAAAACCAGCGAATGATCGCTGATATGGTCCGGGACTTCGGGGCCAAAGAAATCACACCTTTCCGCAAAGAGTGGGATGATAAACAGATTTTTCCTAAATATTTATTCAAAAAACTGGGTGAATTGGGCTTGATGGGAGTATTGGTACCTTCTGAATACGGAGGTTCCGGTTTCGGCTATATGGAATATGTCACGGCAATCGCAGAGGTTTCCAAACTGGATCCGGCAATAGGACTTTCCCTCGCAGCACACAATTCTCTTTGTACGGGTCACATCATGACTTTTGGAACGGAAGAGCAAAAACAAAAATACCTACCCAAACTGGCTACCTGTGAATGGCTGGGAGCTTGGGGGCTAACTGAACCAAATACAGGATCGGATGCTGCCAATATGAAAACTGTTGCCCAAAAAGAAGGGGAATATTTCATCATCAATGGAGCTAAAAACTTCATAACCCATGGATATTCAGGAGATGTAGCAGTGGTAATCGCACGGACCGGTGAAGTGGGAGATTCTCATGGAATGACAGCTTTTATTGTAGAAAAAGGTACTCCGGGGTTCAAAGGAGGTCGAAAAGAAGACAAATTGGGAATGCGTGCTTCGGAAACAGCAGAGATGATTTTTGAGGATTGCAAAGTCCATGAAAGCCAAGTCTTGGGTAATGTAGGAGAAGGTTTTATACAATCCATGAAGGTGCTTGATGGTGGCAGAATATCCATTGCCGCCCTTTCCTTAGGTATCGCTGAGGGAGCTTTTGAGGCATCTGTTCAATACTCCAAAGAAAGGCATCAATTCAATCAGCCTATCAGCAGGTTTCAGGGGATTTCATTCAAACTCGCCGATATGGCCACCCAGATTGAAGCATCAAAGCTTTTGGTATTCAAAGCGGCAGACCTTAAGAATCGTGGAGAAAAGGTAACCTTGGCAGGTGCTCAGGCAAAATACTACGCTTCAGAAGTTGCAGTTTCTGTATCCAACGAGGCCGTTCAGATATTTGGTGGTTATGGATTCACCAAGGATTATCCGGTGGAGAAATTCTATCGTGACTCCAAGCTTTGTACCATTGGAGAAGGAACCTCTGAGATTCAGAAGATTGTGATTGCTCGGGAGGTTTTGAGGTAGTAAATAAGTTTAATCTAAGGTCAAACGAATTTTTGTCTGGCAGACACTTTAATTTCTTCGACAACACAAAAAAGAAATAACAAATGTTTTTGAATCTGTGACTTTTGAAAGACCAAAAGTCACCAAAAGTCTTTTGCCTGAATTGGCTTGAAAATGCCTTCGGACATTTTCTGCCTGATTGGGTCAAACGCTAAAAATCGACGGATTTCCGAACAAGTTCGGAACTAGCCGATTTTCTTAACGCTTGTTGACCTCAATCCGTCACCAGCCGCTTCAAAGCAAATGGTCCAATTTAATTAACAGGTAAAATTCTGATAAAGAGAAAAACAGATGTCTCGAAACTAAGTCGAGAACATCAATTTTAGCATGGACCCGCCTTCCAGTTTTGGGTGTTAAAAAATCAATTGTGAGGGTTGTAATTAGGAGGCCTGTCTGACGAAAATTTTGCAACCCCATATTCGCAATTTTGATAAGAATCAATGCAAAATTGAGGAGTTTGTCGACGTGTGGGGAGGAAATTGATTTTAACCCAAAAATGGACAGCGGTGGTCCCGCAGTTGTCGGGATTGGTCCTTTTTTACCTAAAGGAAAAAGGACGAAGAGATTAATTATCAACGAAGGGTGGATTTCACAACGTCTCTAAACCATATATATGTTGGTAGGATCAATTTGACAAAATAAATTCATTCGAAAATTTCATTTACTTCCCGGATGAAAATCCGTCAAAACCTGTCTTAAGTAATCACGATCCAAGTGTGTATAAATTTCTGTAGTCGTAATACTTTCATGTCCCAGCATCTCCTGAACTGCTCTCAAATCTGCCCCGCCTTCTATCAGATGGGTAGCAAATGAATGTCTAAAAGTATGGGGACTCACATTTTTTTCTATTCCAACTTTCTCCACTGCTTCCTTGATAATTTTGAAAACCATCACCCGGCTGAGTTTTTTTCCCCGTCTGTTTAGAAAAACATACTCTTCATTTCCTGAGGCGATTTGAAGGTGGTTTCTGACTTCCTCTTTATAAATCTTCATGTATTTCAAAGCATCCTTTCCAACTGGGACAAGCCGTTCTTTATTACCTTTCCCTATGATCCGCAGGAAGCCTACATCTTCAAAAACCTGACTTTGCTTCAATCCAACTAACTCGGAAACCCGCAATCCACTGCTATACAACAACTCCAACATGGCACGATTTCGATGCCCTTGGGCTTCACCTAGAGAAATCCCTTCCAAGATTTGGGTGATTTCATGGTAGCTCAACGTATCTGGAAGTTTTCTGCCTAATCTTGGAGCTTCCAATAGTTGGGCGGGATCTTTATCGATCAGCTCCTCATACATCAAAAACTTGTAAAAAGCCTTTACTCCCGAGATGATTCTTGCCAGAGTAAAGTCTGAGATTTCCAGTTCTCCCAATTTTCTAATAAAATCCCGCAATTGGTCTGTTGAAGCCTCTAAAGGAGACACTTCCGGGAATTCCTTTTCCATAAACCTTCCCAATTTTTCGGTATCGCTACAATAAGCTTCTATTGAATTTTGACTCAAAGATCGCTCAAGCTTGAGGTAATGTCTGAATTTCTTGATATAGGTTTCCCAGGATTTTTGCATAAATGCGTTTTCAAATTCAGGTCAAAAATAAAGCCACAAAAGCAGAAAAAATGCTCAATCAAGTAGTCAAAAAGGCAATTCCACTTGTATTTAAATAGATAACCAATTGATTTTATTTTACTTAAATCACACCAACCAAAAAATTGAGTTTGGGGATCACCTCGGTTTTTAGTACTTTAAAATCGACTTGATTCAAAATTTTGTTTCATGAGTTTGCCTTAAATCAATTTCAATAAACCTATCTACGTAGATTAATCTCTTCCCCTTTTTTCAAGGAATACATCAAGCTCGTAGGAAAAATCAACCCTAAACAAATGCAAAAACCTAATTTTTCATCCAGAAGAACTTTTCTGAAAGACATTTCCCTAATGACTGGCGCCTTGGCTTTGCCAGGAAGTTTACTCGCCTCCTCCCAACCTTTATCCACAAAAAAAATGAAACTGGGCCTAGTCACATATCTATGGGGCAAGGATTGGGACGTTCCTACATTGATAAAAAATTGTACCGCTGCCAAAATCTATGGAGTGGAACTGAGAGTGGATCATGCCCATGGGGTAGGCCTTAATTTGACGCAATCACAAAGAGCAGATGTCAAAAAGCGATTTGACGACAGCAAAGTGGAAATCGTTGGCATGGGAACCAATTTCGAATATCATAGTCCAGATCCGGCAGTACTAAAAGACAATATTGAGAAGACGAAGCAATGGTTGCAACTCAGTAAAGACGTAGGTGGATCCGGTGTGAAAGTCAAACCCAATGCTTTTCCGCAGGGTGTTTCTCATGAAAAGACCTTGGAACAAATCGGAAAAGCTCTCAATGAATTAGGCCAATACGCTTTGGATATGGGCCAGGTCATCCGATTGGAAGTCCACGGACATGAAACCCAAAACCTTCCCAACATCAAAGTCATGATGGATTATGTAGAGAATAAGGGAACTGGGGTTTGTTGGAATTGTAACCAAGAAGACTTGGATGGCCAAGGTTTGGAGTACAATTTCAACTTGGTCAAAGATCGACTTGGAGATACCGTTCATGTTCGTGAAATGAACTTGGGAGATTATCCTTATCAGGAGTTGATGAGCTTATTCTCTGGAGTGAACTATAACGGTTGGATTTTATTGGAATGTAGAACCGATCCAGATGATAAAGTCAAAGCTATGATTGAGCAGCGAGAGGTGTTTGAAAAAATGCTTAAAAACGCTTAAAACAATAATGGAGGTGATTGAATAATCACCTCCATTTATAGGATTTATCATTGATCGCCCTCATGGTACAGAGCACTCCATCCAAATGATCATATTCATGTTGAATCAATTCTGAAATTGCTCCCTCCACCTTCCAAACTTGCTTTTCCCGGTTTTCATCCACATAGGACAGTGTCAGTGATTGATGTCTATTCACCTTCACCAAAAGATTGGGAAAGCTCATACAATCATCCCACAGCTCAAATTTTTCAACACTCAAATCCTGCAGCACAGGATTAATGATGATATAAGGCTTATCCAAGTTGAGATAAAACAAGCGCTTCATGATCCCTAACTGTGGAGCCGCAATCCCTCTTCCAAAACCATAGACTTTTCGGATATCTTCCATTGCTTCATGAAGTTGATTTACCCAGTCTAAAACCTGTGGTAATTCAGACTTCACCACGGGTTTGCAAACTTCATACAGCCTAGGATCTCCCAGCTTAAGAATGTCATTGATGGTTTTCATTTCCTAATAATAATCGAAACAAATGAGTTTGTCATCTGAAATTTATTCCATTCCCTCCCCAAGCTTTCATTTTCAATGAGTCGGAATAGATCTATTTCCCTTACTTTTGCCCCATGAATTACCTATCGGTTGAAAATCTCAGTAAGGCTTTTGGGGAACGAAAGCTTTTTTCAAATATATCTTTCGGAATCTCCCAAGGTCAAAAAATCGCATTAGTCGGAATCAATGGGGCTGGAAAATCCACTTTGATGAAAATCATCATGGGATTGGAGATCCCAGATACCGGGCAAGTTGCTTTGAATCAGGCTGTCAAAATTGCCTATGTGCATCAAAACCCGGTTTTCGACTCCAATCTGAGCATTTACCAAACTATTTTCGACCAAAGTAATTCAGAGGTTTTGATAGTCATTGAGGCTTATCACAAGGCTCTTCTTGAATCCGAAAGGGGAATCGACAACTCCAATGAAATGTCCCGACTCTTCGAGCAAATGGATGCGCTTCAGGCTTGGGATTTTGAATATCAGGTGAAAGAAGTACTGGGAAAATTAGGACTTCATGACACGGATCTACCTGTTGGAAATCTATCTGGAGGGCAAAGAAAAAGAGTCGCTTTGGCAAAAGCTATTTTGGAGAAGCCAGACTTGCTATTGCTGGATGAGCCTACCAACCACCTAGATCTAGAAACTATCGAATGGCTGGAAGATTATCTCTCCAAAGCCAATTTGGCAATTTTCATGGTAACTCATGACCGTTATTTCTTAGAAAAAGTCACCAACGAAATATTGGAACTCGATCAGGGAAAAATTCATCGATACCTTGGAAATTATGGCTACTTCCTCACTAAAAAAGCCGAGCGAATGCAAATTGAGGATGTGGAAATTGAGAAGGCGAAAAGCCTTTACAAAAAGGAACTCGACTGGATCCGAAGGCAACCCAAAGCCCGAGGCACCAAAGCCAAATACCGTGTGGATGCTTTTGAGGAGACCAAAGAGAAAGCATTTACCAAAAGAGAAGAGAGGGACATTGAGCTCACTGTTTCCACTCAACGATTGGGAAATAAAATCCTGGAAATCGACAAAATCTCCAAAGCCTATGGAGAGAAAAACCTGATTGAAGACTTCTCCTATATCTTCAAAAAGAAAGATAGAATCGGGATCGTAGGACCTAATGGTGCCGGCAAAACAACTTTCCTGCAAACGATTACTGGACTAATCAATCCGGATCAGGGAACTGTTACTAAAGGACAGACCACTTTATTCGGTTATTATAGACAGGAAGAGGATCGATTTGACGAAGAAAAAAGACTGATCGATGTGGTCAAAGAAGTGGCGGAAGTCGTGGTCTTGGACAAAGGACAAACTATTACCGTCAGTCAATTTTTGACTCAGTTTGGTTTTCCACCGAAGCAGCAATTCACCCCTATCGGGAAAATGAGCGGTGGAGAGCGAAGAAGACTTCAGTTGTTGATGGTTTTGATTAAGAATCCGAACTTTTTGATCCTCGATGAACCGACCAATGATTTGGACTTGATGACCTTGAACATCTTGGAGGAATTCCTGGATACTTTCCCAGGCTGCTTGATTATCGTTTCTCACGATAGATACTTCATGGACCGATTGGTAGAGCACTTATTTGTATTTGAAGGAGAAGGTAAGATCAAGGACTTCCCTGGCAACTATACCGATTTCAGAGAATGGGAAAAAGAAAACAGTAGCAAGAGCCTAGAATCAAGTACCAAGACTTCAGAACCAAAAACCGAAGTTCTAGAGATTAAAAGTGATCAAACTGAATCTTCTCCAAAAACTAAAGCAAGCTATAAGCAAAAGCAGGAGTTTAAAAAGACGAATGAGGCCATTGCTAAATTGGAAGTGGAAAAGGAAAACATCACTCAGAAAATATCCGAAGGGATAGATGACCATGAGAAGTTGATGAAGCTTTCCAACCGAATTGGTGAAATAGATTCCGAGCTGGAAGAGTTGGAAATGATTTGGCTGGAGTTAAGTGAATTGGAGGGGATTGAAGGCTAAAAGCTTTGAAATATGGTGGAAATACAATAAAAACAAACCTCCCTCTGGTCGGTGAAATACTTTGAAAATAAATTAGTTTTCGTAGGCGAGCGAGGCTATTTCGACCCCCAGAGGGTGTCATATTTCATGAAATTTATTTCCATTGTATTTCATATATTACCCTTCAAAAAATCCTGCCTCAAATCTTCAGGAAATTTCTCAATGGCATAGCGAAGGGCTGTTCGGGGCATGGATTGATAATGGTCTTTCAAAAAATCAAACTCCACATCAAAATCCTTGTTCCCTATCTCTCGAAGCATCCATCCCACAGCTTTGTGCATGAGGTCGTGGGGATGGTTTTTCAGCATTTCAGCCAAAGCCAAGGCATCTTTATATTCCCCCCTTTTGATCCAATAGTACGAACTGACCATAGCTACACGTTGGCTCCATAGGTGATTCTTTTTGGCCAAATCATAAAATAAGCTTTTCTCCTTGTCGAGGTAGTATGCTCCCAAAATCGGATGACAAGAAGTATCCACCAAATCCCAATTATTGACAAATTCAAGATGATTAAGGTAAAAGTCAACCAGCTCTTTTCTGCCTTCTTCTGTTTTGGTCTTTTGATAACGATACACCAGGGCAATCACAGCAGTCAATCGAACCTCATGAATTGGATTCTTTAGCAACTCTTCCAATTCTTCCAGACTGATTTCTTTGAAAAACTCTTTGGCAACTTTTCGCTGGTCAGGAACCTTTACCCCAAAAAACTGATCTCCTTCTCCATACTCACCCGGTCCCGATTTGAAAAATCTCGGAAAAAAAGCTGTTTTTTCAGGAATGGCTTTATCCTTCAGCGCTTCAATAATTTGCTCGGTCAACTCACTCATTCCTAAAAGTAAAAAAGGCTGATCAATTGACCAGCCTTTCTTTTAAAAGTCATCCCCCATATCGTCTCCTCCTTCTCTTCGAGAGCCCCTTTCACCTTGTTTTTCTTTAAATCCTCCAAATCGATAGGTAAAGGATAAAGTCCCGATTCTGGTTTCTCTTTGGAATTTTCTAAACTGGGTAAATCGAGGATCTTCTGTCGTAATCCTAAAGTTTCTTGTATTGAACACATCGGAAACATTCAAACTGATCGTACCATTTCCTTTGAGTACATCCTTTCGCATCCCTACATTCAGAGTCCATTGTGGTTCGATTTGCCCCTGAGGCAAAACGATCGGTCCTCGATAGTTTCCTTGGAACTGTACATTAAACCATTTTGGTATCAACCAATTCCCCAAAAAGCTCAAGGTCCAGCTGAAATTCTCATTGCTAAAGCCTCCTTCGATATTTTCTCCATTCACTTTAGAATAAAAGAAGTTACCGGTAAGCGTCGCATCAAAATTGTTGGTGACTTGAACTTGGTTTACCAATTCAAAGCCCGTTGCAGAGCGAGTATCCGCATTTTCTCTACTTTGGATGGCCACATTATCATCGGTAATTCTGGTAATTCTCGTTTCTACATTGGTACTGTATCGATGGTAAACAGTCGCATTGAGTAAATATCTTTCCCAGCCTTTCATATAGCCAAACTCATAGCTATCTGTGTATTCCGGTTGAAGAGCGGGATTACCAATACTCAAGTTGTATTGATCTCTTACCCGATAAATAGGAGCCAAATCCCACATTCTAGGCCTGGATATTCTTCTGGTATAGTTAGCTGTCAGTTCATTTTCGGTCCCCAAAGTATAGCTCAAAAACATACTTGGAAAAAGGTTGAAGTAATCATTGGGGTAGCTTTCCTGATTTCTGACCGTCTCTCCTAAAGTCTCGGTATACTCAGCTCTCATTCCCAATTGATATCCAAAGTCCCCTTTCTTATTTCTATAGGTAAAATATCCAGCATAGACATTTTCCATAAAATCAAAGGTGTCAGTCAATGAATCTACTTCTATGGGTTCAAAATCAGTGAACTGATCTCCTTGGGCAAAAGTTTGTCCCCACATCCAGTTCCCAAATGTTCCTTTCAATCCGGATTCAATCTTTGCCCCTGACTCAAATGGCTTTTCATAATCCATCTGAAAGACCACCAGGTTACTTTCTCGAGGTCTGTCATTGGTTTGGGTCAATCGCTTAGTTGGATCACTTGCTCCTTCCGAAGTCAAAAACATTTGCTCATAAAACTCCTCCTGACCACGATCATCATATGCATATGAAAGAGAAGTATACAGCCTTTGTCCAAGACTATCCAAATTCAAGGTATAATTGATTCCCCCTTCATAATTCTTGCTCTTACTGAATTCTTCATTTTGCCTGACAAAACTTGAATCCAAAGTCCCCGTGAGACTCAAGTTTTCTTGGTTGATATCTGCGTACTCTATCTCATCATCAAAATTCCCCTGAAAATATAAGCCCAGCATTCCTTTGGGAGAAATAGAATAATCAACCCCTGCTCTAAGCAAATGGGTCTTTTCCAATTCGTAGCCGTCTTGAACTTGACTTAGTGTCGGAGAAAAGCCTTCAATATCGGTCGTTCTGGTCCCCTCTCCCTTTTCAATCTGCCTTCTATTTTGGTAATTATAAGACATGTAATAATTGGCCTTTCCAGTACCATAGTTTAGATTTACTCCCGCTTGATACTTTTCACGAGTACCAATAGAAGCATCCACTTGGCCATTAAAGCCCAATTTTTCATTCTTTTTCAAAACAATATTGATGATCCCTCCCACTCCTGTGGCATCGTATCTCGAAGAAGGGTTGGTAATTAATTCTACTGATTGAATACTATTCGCAGGAAATTGGGCAAGAATACTTTCTGTATCATCGCCTGAAAGGTTAGAAGGACGTCCATTGATGTAAATAAGAATATTTCCACTCCCACGCATGGTGATTCCCCCTTCATCGTCGACTTGGATAGAGGGAAGAGTGGAGAGTAGTTGAGCCGCTGTTTGACCTTGGGAAACGATACTATTCTCAACATTATAGGTTCGCTTGTCTATATCTGATTCAAACATGGATGTTACGCCCTCCACCACTACTTCATCTAAATTTTGTGAGTCTGGTTGAAGCTTGATTACTCCGAAATTGACATGGTTTCTATCTCCAAGATCGATTTTTTCGAAATACTCCTCATATCCAATAAAACCAACTCGGAAAATGTAGTTTCCGCTAGCCGCGTCAAAGTCAAAAGCACCATCCAAATCAGTCATACCTCCAGTCACAACTGATGAATCCTGAACACTGAGTAAGGCAATATTGGCAAACTCCAATGGTCTACTCTCTTCCAAGTCAACCACTTTTCCTTTTAAGTTGATTTGTTGAGCTGAAATACTCCCTGTAACAAATAAAAAAAGGAAACATGTTATAGAGTACATTTTAAGCATTGATAAAGGGTTTTGGGTTAGTAAGGCTCAATAAAAAAAACTCACAATTATTTAATAATCAGAGAGTTCATACTTTATTAACTAAAAACCAGCCTTTCTTGTTTCGAACCACCCCATTAATCCTACCTATGGAGTAGACTAATGATAAGCTGCAATAACTCAGTTTTAGCGGGACTGGAAAGAGAGGATTATAATCGATAAGAAGATTTGTAAGGCACTAATAGTTATATTTGAATATGCGGACTCAACACCTGTCTGTCGGCGCATTTCATTTTTTAATGCTGACAATTTTTTTCTTCTTTTTATCTCCAGCGACATTTGCTGTGCAGGACTCTATTTTCCAAACTGAGGAGTTAGAAGGTAAATTGGAGAACTCCGAATTACCCGATTCGACACGCTTTCAATTGACTCTACAATTGATTCATTTGTATGAAAAATCCGCTCAATTCAAGGCTCAGGCAGAGAAATCCATAGCACTCTTTCACACTTTTAATCCTGAGGCTAAATCAGACACTCTCAAAAAAGACATTTTGCTAAAGGCCCTCTCGCATGAAAGTGAACTCAGGGAAAGTGAGCTAAAAGGCAACCTTCATCTCAAACTTGCAGGAGCTTATTTCAATCTTTACAATTTTGATTCGGCAATTCTAGCTTATTCAGACGCACTTGAAAGATTTACCAACCAAGACTCTATCTATATAGCTGATACTTACTTTTTCCGAGCTCAGGCAGAAGACTATCAAGGGAATTTCCTACGAGCAATGCAGGATTATCATCAAGCTCAAGATATTTATGAGGCCTTAGGAGATACCGAATATGCAAATTATGTAAGAGCAGGGGCGGCTATTCTCTTTAGTAAATATGGACTGTATGCAGAAGCAGATTCAGTCAGGCAAGAACTCATATCAGATGCTGCTTCAAAAGGAGAGGTTGAAAATCAAATTACCCAACTTTACAATCGGGCCAATGACTTGAAAAAACAAGGTCTTAGCTCCCTACAAATTAAAAATTTGTTGAAAGCAGATTCTTTGCGTCAAACAGGTGAAGTCAGACCTTATATTCCTCCTATTCTCTTATTCAGTATTTCTAAATTTTTTGGAGAGCGTCTTCAACTGGATAGTGCCGAATTATATTTCAATAGAGCTGTCCAAGAAATGCAAATATCCTCTGAGGTGAATGAAAATCACAATTCTTATCTCATAGCGAAGGCAAGAATAGAATTGATAAAAGGCAATCCTTCCATTGCTTTGCAGTTAGGAAATAAAGCTTTGACTCAAGCAGAATCTAGTGGGGATATGGATCACAAACTGGAAGCCTATGAGCTTTTGGAAGATGCTAATGAGAAACTGGGAAACACCGCATCGGCATTACAATTTCTGAAAGCAAGAAATCATTACCAAGATTCTATTTTCGAATCCAATCAGAGGAATAGCTTCTCTTATTTTCAAACTCTGTATGAAACCGAGAAAAAGGAAAAAGCAGTTTTAGAAAAGAGTATGGAAGTAGAAAACCTAAAGCAAGTTTCTGAAAAAAGAACTACCCTTTTCACCTTTTCCATGGTAGGACTATTAGCACTTGGTGGTTTCGGATTTTTAATGATCAGGCTTAAGTCCAGCAAGAAAGAAAAGGAGCTTCAAGAAAACTTTTCCAGAGAATTATTAAAAACGCAGGAAGAGGAACGCAAAAGGATATCCAAAGACCTTCACGATGGGCTGGGTCAAAGTTTACTGCTGATTAAAAACAAAGTAATCCTAAATCAACCGGAAAATGCTGGAGAAATGTTGGATACCGCAATCAACGAGCTGAGATCAATAGCGAGGTCCCTGCATCCCATGCAGTTGGAAAAACTTGGGCTTTCCATGGCATTGGAACAGATGCTTGACCAGATTGACCGGGAGACTGAATTGTTCGTAAGCACTGATATTGAAGATCTAAAAAATAAAATCCCTAAAGAGACTGAGCTCCAACTATACAGGATCGCCCAGGAAGCGATCAACAATATATTAAAACATGCAGAAGCGGAGGCCTTGAGGGTGAACTTAAATATCACGAGAGGAAAGCTTTTACTTCTGATTGAAGACAATGGAAAAGGCTTCGATTTTTCTGAAAAATATCAAGATTTTCAAAGCCTTGGATTAAAAACTCTCAAAGAGAGAACCGCTTCTATTTCTGGGGTGATGAATATTAACAGTGAAAAGGGAAAAGGTACCACATTAAGGTTTTTTGTAAATGTCGACTAATAAAACACAGGTGATAATTGCCGATGATCATCCCATTTTGTTGAAGGGTCTGGAAGACTTCTTAAGTGATCTTGGCTTTGATGTTATTGCTGCCGAATCCAATGGATTGGACACCTTGGAAAAGATCAAAAATTCCAAACCACCTCTGGCAATCCTAGACTTGGAAATGCCAGGTCTTACAGGTCTAGAGGTAGCTAAAAACTGTAAAGACATTGGAATTGACACCAAGTTTATCCTTCTCACCCTTCATAAGGAATTATACTTTTATCATCAGGCAAAGGACTTAAACCTATCGGGTTATATACTCAAAGATTTCGCATTGAACGATCTTTCCAAAGCAATTGAGATTGTTTTAGATGGCGGGACATTTTTTAGTGAAAAAATATTTGAAGAAATAGAAAATAGCTCCGTAAATGGAGAAGAAACTCAGCTCACCCCTTCCGAAAAGAAAATTCTACGGCTTATTGCTACAGGTCTTTCATCCAAAGACATCGCAAATAAACTCTTCATTTCAGAGAGGACTGTCGATAAGCATAGATCCAATATGATTTCTAAGCTAAATCTTGAAAAAAAGCATAACGCGCTGTTAATCTGGGCTCAAAAGAACAGGAGCTTCATTGAATAAGAGGGTTTTAATGAAAAATACGTATTAATACGTATTGATCTTGGTCATCATAAAACATAGCTTTGAACTATACATTAATCTATTTTTTATGAAGATCTCAAGCTCTCTTGGCAATTTTAAAATAATCCAGACTGCCCAAAATAAAGATGAACTACTTCTTTTAGGGTCTTGGAAGGATTTGGTTAGACTTTTTGATAGCAGCAGAGCATTTTTAGTCAATCGGACGGAAAACACATTTGGTGTTTATCTCTGCAAACAAGAGTGTGCCGATTTTTTAGGGAAGATGCTTCAACAGATTGATTACAATGAATGGGACGATCTAAAAATGGATTCTAGTTTCTTCGAAAAAAGATATTTAGCGTAAGGGTGATTATTTTTTTGCAACAAAAACTTCCAAAGCTGCGCGGATCAAATGGTCCACGGTTTTTTCAGCTTTTTCATCAAACGTTCCCAAAGGTCGATTAGCCACGATAGCATTTAGGCTTAACATGTCATGCCCAAGTAATTCCCCCATGGCATAGTATCCTGCTGTTTCCATTTCAAAGTTTGTCAACTCCCTCCCGTTGATTTTCAAACTTGAAAGTCTTTCAATAAACTGATCGAATCGAGGTCTAAGTCTTATTTCTCGACCTTGAGGCGCATAAAACCCAGGACAGGTCAGAGTCACTCCTTTGACAAATTCACTCCCTAACTTTGACATTAGCAATTGTGATGCATTTGCTTGATAGGGAGAAAATCCCAACCCCAATTCCTCTTTCACAGCCTTTCCGATTTCTTGAGATCCAGACAATTTTGGGTAATAAGCCATCAAAGAATCCATTCCGATTGCTATCTCAGATGCTAAAAGAGAACCAATTGGGATACTTCCCTGCATGCTACCAGAAGTACCTAATCTGATGATCTGGAGCCTGGTTTTTTCTTCTTTCTCTTGACGAGTTTCTAGATCCACATTGACCAGTGCGTCAAGCTCTGTCATGAAAATCTCAATATTATCGGTTCCCATGCCAGTACTCATTACGGTAACTCTCTGACCATTTCTCCAGCCAGTATGAGTAACAAATTCTCTTTTGCGAATCTGAAAGTCTATCTGATCGAAATACTGAGAAACCAAAGGAACACGATCAGGATCACCTACTGTAAAAACAAGTGAAGCCAGGTGCTCTGGCTTCAAATGTAAATGATAGATGCTTCCATCAGCATTAAGGATCAATTCAGATTCAAGAATTTGCCGCTTCGCCATGGAGTTGCTTTTCTTTTTTTGGTGAACGTTGTAAGCCTTTGTAGGGATTATACCCGTTGGATTGCTTTTGGTAATATCCCGTTCCGTCATAAGGACGCTTCTCAGGATGTACCTTACACTCAGTAGAACAAGCTCCTTCTAGTTCCCATCCGCACTCCTCACAAACAGCTACGTGAATATTACAGCTTGGATTGGCACAATTGACCATCCTATCGGAATGAGTTCCACAAACATGACATTTAGAAACCACAGTTGGGTTTACCTTATTCACGTCTACAGCGATTCGATTATCAAATACATAGCATTTCCCTTCGAAATCTTCTCCACCTGCTTCCATGCCATATTTAATGATTCCTCCATGTAACTGATACACATCCTCAAATCCTTGCTCCAACAAGAATGCAGAAGCTTTTTCACATTTGATCCCTCCAGTACAATAAGTCAGTACCTTCTTATTTTTCAAATGCTCCAACTCTTTCACTTTCTCAGGAAAGTCTCTAAAGTTGTCGATATCCAAAGTCAAGGCATTTTTGAAATGACCCAACTCATGCTCGTAGTTGGAACGAACATCCAAGATCACCACATCTTCTTCATCTTTCAATTTCCTGAAGTCTTCAGGCTCTAGGTGTTTCCCTGTTTTTACATTAGGGTCCAGGTGTCTCAATGAAGAGTGTACAATCTCAGGCTTGTATCTTACATGAATCTTTGCAAAAGCATGAGTCTCATGCGAATCGATCTTGAATTCAGTTTTTGCAAAACGAGGATCGGAATGAACATAGGCCATGTATTTTTCGCAATCTTCTTTCAAACCAGAGACAGTCCCATTCAAACCTTCGTCAGAAATGATGATTCGGCCTCTGATATTATTTTCTACACAGAAAAGGTGATGTTGCTCTCGATACTCTTCAGCGTTTTCAATTTTTGCGTAGCAATAGTACAGAAGTACTTGGTATTCTTTGTTTTTTTCCATAACTGAAGCCCTGTTTCGGCAGGGTGTTTTGGTTTTTTAGATTTAAATATAAACAGCTGGCAAATTTACCAGACAAAACTCATTTTTCAATCTATTGCTTTCCTGATCTTTCTCAGGAAATTCTTATTTCACTTTTGCAGCAGGATTCCCAAATACGGTTTCATTTGCCCCAACCGAACTAATCACTACAGATCCAGCACCTACTCGAGCATTTTTCCCTATAGTCACACCTGAGACAACGGTTACACCTGATCCGATAAATGCGCCTTCTTCAATTACAACTTCTGAATTGATAATGGATCCTGCACCGATTTGAACGAAATCACCAATCTTAGCTTTGTGATCCACGATTGCACCTGTATGAAAAATACAATGCTGCCCCATCTCAACTCCTGCACCTAAAGTCACTTTGGCATTGATGAAATTGCCATGACCGATCTGAGCATCTGTAGAAATATATGCCGTATGATGAATCGCATTGATCGGCTGAACTTTTCTTCGGTCGTTCAAAAGTTCTACCAAGAATTTCCTGTATTTGTTATCATCTACAGCAACAAACGCTTCGGTTTTCTTGCCTATCAGCTTCAAAAATCCGTCATCTTCTGTATGACCCAGTACCGGAACAGTATTGATTTCAGATCCATGAAGATTTTCATCTTCATCAAGAAAGCCATAAACGATCACTTGATTGCTGTTAAAAATTTCCAATGCAGGATGAGCTATACCTTTGGCTCCCAGAATAATTACCGGTTTTTCCATAATGTTTTTTGATTCGGAGTGCAAAATTACGGGAATATATGCGCATACCCAAACATCATTTGTTTTCGCTACGAATCAAGCTTTGAGCAACTTTACAGGAAAGACATTTCTTAGGAGTACAATAGTTTCGATAGTGACTAATCATTCCTTGTGTATCGAAAGAGTTCTGAGGCTTCCAACCGGATTCAAAAAATTTGCGGACGATAAAATTACTTTCAGCCGGCACCTCTTGTAGAAGATCAAAGCACCTTTCTTGCCATTTTGAATTTTGAAAATACCGCCCATAAGCAAACCAAATTGGAATGACATAATTAATGATCAACAAATTTAAAACCTGCTCAGAAATGCCTTTTGATACTTTTCTGGTGGATTCGCTTCCAAAGCGAATAGTGGTACTCCCAATATTCCGAAGGCTTGACCTGAAGTAACTTTTTAAATGCTGAAAAATCTCTACTTTCTTCTATTACGCTTCCCAATAGGCTGGGTGCCTGAGAAAGGATTGATGCTAGCTGAGCGATCCTTATGGTTAGGAAATTACTGGGTCTTGCCCCCATGAAATTCCAATAGCTTCTACTCAGTTTTTGATTCCATTGATGTTTCTTTTGATAAAACTGATATTCAGATTTAAGAAAATGAACATAAGGTTCATCACTTTGATCAGGTAGTAGCCCGGCAGCTCCAAACAAGATTGCCTCTAAGATGGGAAGCTGATTTCGGTATTTCAAAAGAATCTTATAGGGAACCAAGGATGCCAACTCTTTCATAGATTCAGCATTTAGCTTGAATCCGAATGAAACAAAAAGCCATCGGTAAGCCGTTTCTTCCCAATCATTATTGGTCTGCTTAAAAATCTCCAGAACCAAATTGGATTTTTCTTGAAGCCTTTCGACCAATGCTTTTTCCAAGGCAGAAAACCTAATAATGTCAGGAACTTGGCCTACAGCATGTGAACAGGGCAAATCTTCATTAAAGTCTAAAAGTTGCTCATAGCGTCTCCATATTTCTAAAAAAATCCTTCCGTCCAGTTCTAAGGTTGGCATTTCAGTTTCATCATTTCTGAGGACTTTTTTATCATTTTTCCAGACCACATGGAGAATGACAGAATTATAAGCTGGATCGCTGAAATGTGCATGCTGCTTCCATTCTGAGGCAAACTTATGAACCTCTACATGGCCATGAAAAATGACTCCATCCACCTCAATCATTGCTTCTCGAAAATCCGGGCCTTCTGTCAAATTATGGAATCCAACTTTGATGATTTGGACTTTTTGTCCATCTGAAGTGAGTAAGTCCTTTTTATCAAAATATTGATACTTCCACACTAGCTGTAAAAAATCTTCTCTAAAATTCATCAAAAAACTAATTGTTTATCAATTAATCTAATGATTTAATTAATCAATTTCAAAAGATTTCAATCCATAAAAAAAGCCGCATCCTAATCATAGGACACGGCTTTCACCATCTATCTAAACTATATTTTATTTAGCCCAGAACAACTTATTTGTCAAAACGTCTTCCGATTGAACGGCAGCATAGTTTGTAGAATTGTAAGTTGCTTCAGCTCCAGGATAAACCCATCTATAAGGAGGCTGGCTTTGCTGGTTGGACTGATCTGTCCAAAATTCTAGATCTACTAGATTCAATCTTCTCAATTCAGCCCAGTTTTCATTAGGCTGAATTACGTTGAAGTGCAACCATTTTTGCTCAGCGATCAACTTTAGCTTTTCTTCAGTAGAAGAGGCGGCCGCCCAAGAAACTTCTCCCTGAGCCAAGTAGGCATCTACATCCGCACTTGTAGGCACGACAGGTGCTGGAGAGTCTCCGTTGTTAGAGATACTTCTTAAATACTGATAGAAATCAACAGAAGCTTCAACCCCAGCCTCATAAGAAGCCTGAGCCATCGCGTCTTGACCATTTTTTAGGTAGTATTCAGCTGCTAGAAAATGAACCTCTGGGGCAGAGATGATAATCCCTGGGAAATTCTGGTTTCTGGACAATGTCGATCTATTATAGATCGTCAAAGTATTAGAGTTGACCAACTCATTCTGATCAGAAGCATTCATCAATGGATCCAAACCTAAGTATTCTCCCGGTGCTGCTTCAGTTCCTGGCTCAAACACATAAGTCAAACGTGGGTCTTCGTTATCAAGCATATGCTCTAAAATAGTCTTACCCGCCAAGTTTCCACTCCAATCTTCCAATCCACTCTGGAAAGAAGTGGCCTGCATAGCAGTACCTATCGTATAACCATCCCAAGCAATGAAATCCTCATTGGAAGTCACTACAGGGTAGGTACTTGGATTAGAAAGAATATCATTGATTTCAGAAGTGGCGCGTCCAGTGAATGCACTAGATCCACTCACACGAGTCAACATTCGAAGTCGTAAGGAGTTGATGTACATTTTCCAAAGATCCAAATCACCATTATTGATGAGATCCTGGGCTCTAAATTCAGTCAAAACACCATTACTAACAGTCAAATTATTCATCTCATCAGCCATCATTGCCAATTCATCCAGCATCATGGTATAGAGCGTCTCTGCATCATCATAAGGAGCATACGAATTTTCATAATCTCCGCCATTTTGACTTAGCATCCCAGCTTGAGTGAAAGGAATATCACCGTGAAGGTCTATCTCTCTTTGTGCCTGATCATACAGGAATGTTTTTGCAGCAATCATGTAGATTTTCTGGTCAGCTTTGGCAGCATCAGAAAGTCCATCATAAATTTTTTCTATCTCTCTGTATTGTGCAAGAGTCTGATAAAATGCATTCCAACGATCACCAATAGCAGCGGAACCCGGAACATATTGGTTCTCACCATTGACCCAGCCAATAGCTTGAGTATATCGGTTATTGGTAATTCGGTGAATGATGAAGTAATCATTATACGAAGGAAGCACATAGTTTCTATTCGTATAGATCATACCGGTAAACTGCTTTCCTACGGTAGTCTCTGCAACTTTTGAAGGATCTGTATAGTTATCAGCAAAGTCCGATTCTGTACAGCTTGCAAAAGAAGCTACTACAATTGCACCTATATATAAACTTTTAAATTTCATTTTCATTTTGGATTAAATGGGGCCTAAATTAAAATTTAGCTCTTAGCATAAAACCAATGGTTCTGGTAGCAGGGTTGGTACCTGCACTAGTGATTGTCTGAGTCCAGTTAGATCCAGCGGTCAATACTTCAGGATCTAGATCCTTGATATTTCTATATAGGAAGAACAAGTTTCTACCAAATACCGAAACATTTATGTTGCTAGCACCAATTCTTTGAGCGAAACTCTTTGGCAATGAATAGCCAAAAGAAAGCTCTCTCATTTTCAAATAAGTATTATCCTGGATATACAACTCATATCTGGACTGGCCATACTGTGGACCTCCCCAGTTGTAAGTATTCCAATAATATGTAGCTTGAGAAATCACATTGGTATTTGGCTGACCATCTGCAGTCACACCATCCATCAACATACCATCGTGGAATACTTTCTCACCATTTGGTCCAGCTGCAGTGGAATGGTCTACTTGTACACCTTTGCCATCTGCATTTAGATAATATGCCAGACCTCCAGTCTCTTCATTTCTATACTTGGTACTTTCTTCAGTCAAACCACGGCTTGTCATCCAATTGATACCAGTAGGCATTACTGACCCTCCGATTTGGAAGTCCATCATAGCAGAGAATGTGAAATTTTTGTAGGATAGATTGTTCATCAAACCACCTACTGCGTCAGGATTATAGTTTCCTACTCTTTTCCAGTTGTTCGCATCGATTTTATACAAACCATTTGGCTGCACAATGTTGTTTCCATTTGCATCCGTTTCGATTGGTCTTGCATACAGGTCACCCATTGGACGACCTACTACTGATCTCAGCTGAGCAGCATTGCCATCATAGTCTGCGTGAAGTAGCTCTGTAGAGTTATTGGCCAATTTCTCAACGGTATTGATATTTCTAGCCAAGTTCAAAGTTGCATCCCAGAAGAAACTACCTCTTTGCATGATAGTCGCGTTCAATGCCAATTCTACCCCTTTATTTCTCAAGGTACCGATATTGGTCAACACCGTATTTGCACCACTAGTAGCCGGTATGGTCAAAGGAAGAATCTGGTCACGGATCTGAGCATTGTAGTAAGATAAATCTAGCCCCAATTTGTTGTTGAAGAATCTAGCATCCAAACCAATTTCAAATTCATGCTTTTGCTCTGGTTTGATTCCATCATTTCCAAAAGATGAAGGCAACACGGTATACAATGTTCCGTCCAATGTATTTTGGTTATAAGCGATATTTGCCGCATATAGAGGAGGATAGTTACCTACGATACCCCAAGATCCTCTCAATTTGGTGAAAGTGATAAATTGAGGCAACTCTACCATTTCAGAAATTGCCAAACTGGTATTAAAGGAAGGATAGACAAAAGCATTGTTTTCCGGGTTCATGGTAGACGTACGGTCTCTACGGATCGTACCTTCTAAAAACCAGAATCCTTTATAGTCAAGGTTTGCAGTACCTACCAATGCATCAATTACACGATTTGTTCTGTTGGAATTACTGACCACTTGCTGATTGGAAGCCACCAAATCAAACAAGTTTTCACTACTCAACCCACCATTGGTTCTAGTAAATAGTCCTCTTTTGGTTTCTTTAGTACCTGTGTACCCTGCCATTGCACTGAAAGACACATCTTCTGAAAAGCTTTTGGTATAGGTCAAGAACAAATCACCATACAAAATATTGAATGTTTCATTGTTCATACTGAACATCCCTGAGTTACCAAATGCCAATGGTCTTTCAGTTGCTCTTTTGTCTTCTGAATATCTGTTTGTGAAATCAGTC
This sequence comes from Algoriphagus sp. PAP.12, assembly GCF_026652115.1. Classification (GTDB taxonomy): domain Bacteria; phylum Bacteroidota; class Bacteroidia; order Cytophagales; family Cyclobacteriaceae; genus Algoriphagus. The sequence goes on from NZ_JAPPSQ010000004.1 coordinate 176,476, forward strand.
GAAATTCTAGCTCTGAAAGACAAGTCGTCAGTGATTTTATAGGTATTGGTCAATACACTGATCACACGATTCGAAGTTTCATTCAAGTTATGCTTGTTTACTCTCCAAACATAGTCACCAATATCACCCATAAAACCATTGTAAATGATGTTTTCATCTGGAGTCAAACTTTGACCATTCCCAGTCACAAATCTATAGCCACGGCTTGTCTGGTATTTGTCTAAGTACCATGCTCCATTGTCAAATCGAGACATCATCCCGCTGAAGTTGTTAATCATACGGTCAATGGAATAAGGACGGTTCTTCGTGTTTTGATTGATATAATTCACCATCACATCAGTCTTCCATTTTTTAGTGATTCTGAAGGTGGCGTTTAAGTTGGCTATGTTTTTATCATTTTTAGAGTTCAAACTCAAAGCCTCATTATCCTGACGAGTCAAAGAGAATCTGAAATCAGAAAATTCAGAATTGTTTGCAACCGCTACGTTGATAGAAGAACTTAGCGGATTATTAAACAAAGCAGCATAGTTATCTTTCTGAGCAACATACGGTCTGATTTGACCATCCCATGCCATGGTAGGCTGTCCATCAAACTCCGGCCCAAAGTTGATAGTTGTATTTGCCAACCCTCTGGAGCCATCAGGGTAAGTGATAAAACCATCATCCTGCTGACCTAAGTCAGATACATGGATAGGCGCACCAGGACCTCTTACATTTTGGTAGCGAGGAAGGTAAGCGATTTCATCCCTTGCTACATTAGCACTGAAGTCTACACTGAACCCTTTTTTACCAGAATTTCCCTTTTTGGTAGTGATCAAAACGACACCATTTACCGCCTCAGATCCATACAAAGCGGCAGCAGATGCACCTTTCAAGATGGAAATATTTGCAATATCTTCTGGGTTGATGTCCAATAGACCATTCCCTCTTAGTCGCTGATCACCCCAATAATTACTATTAGAAACGTTTTCATTTCTAATAGGCACACCATCCATAATAATTAATGGCTGAGTATTACCTGTAATTGAATTCAGACCACGGATTGTGATATTTACTGCTGAAGTAGCACCACCAGCACCAGACTGAATTCTTACACCTGGAGCCTTACCATAAAGTGCAGTAGCCACGTTTGGGGTACCCACTTTGATCAACTCGTCAGCTTTGATTGTAGTAGTTGCATAACCTAATTTCTTTTGGTCTTTTTCCATACCAAAAGCAGAAACCACAAATTCATCCAAATCTGAAGCTTGCTCTGACAAGGTCACATCAATGATGGTCCTAGTACCTACTACAATCGATTGCGGTTCAAATCCAAGATATGAGAATACAAGAGTAGCACCCTCTGGAGCCTCAATAGAATAATTACCATCTACATCAGTAACGGTACCTTTGGTGGTTCCTTGGATGGTTACGGTAGCACCTGGCAAAGGCAAGTCATTGGAATCTTTGACGGTTCCTTTGACCACAACATCTGCTTGCTTTTCATCTGATACCTCAATAACAGGCGAAAGATTGGCCGGCACAAGTGATGCCTCAGCCTGAAACATAGTCCCCATAAAGAGACCCGGAAGTAATAGTAAACTGGTCTTACTTCCATTAAGAAGCTTTGGCTTCCATGGTTTGTGTAAATTTTTCTTCATTGCTGATGGGTTTTTACTTTTTTGGTCTTTGGGTCATTTAACTTTTAATGAAATAGGTTTTAAAAATGCACTAGATCAGATTAAATTTTCTAGAACAATAGCCCTAAACAATATCATTTTTTTAATTAATCAAATACCAGAAAAGTAAAATTTTTTATTAAGTATTAAACCTTTGATTAAAAAAACAATTCTAAGTGTCTGATTATCAAGAGTATTTAGGGCGAAAAGCCTAATTAGAATTTCGCAATCGATTTCGAAAATTTTTTTATAGAAAATGTGATTTTGAATGTAATGTTCAAAAAATCAGATCAAATGAGACCAAACATCACTCTTGATTAATTTCTTAGGCAGAAAATAAAAATGTTCAAAACCGCACAAAATCAACGGATTGAGAATTTGAAATTTCCGAAAAACTAGAATTTCTTTTTCTGTTAAACCTGTCTTTTACTTTAGGTATTTTGCCATCAATTCCTTCATCTCATTCTGGAGTTTTTGAGCTTCTTGTCTTGCCACTTTGGCGAAATCCTTTTCAGAGGAAGCATAGATGATCCCCCTACTTGAATTGACCAAAAGACCACAAGTCGAATTCATTCCATACTTGGCAACTTCAGAAAGACTTCCACCTTGAGCCCCAACACCTGGAACCAAGAAAAAATGATCAGGAGCTGACTTTCTTACCTCTCCTATTAATTCACCACGGGTAGCACCTACTACATACATGAGGTTATCCGGCGTTCCCCAGTCTTGACTTTTTTCCAAAACTGATTTAAAAAGTGGTTTACCATCTACAGCCTCGATCAATTGAAAATCCTGAGAGCCAATATTGGAAGTCAACGCAAGAAGGATTACCCATTTGTTCTCAAATTCCAAGAAAGGTGTCACAGAATCTTTTCCCATATAGGGAGCGACGGTAATCGAATCAAATTCCATGGATTCAAAAAATGCCTTTGCATAGAGCTTGGATGTATTCCCGATATCTCCCCTTTTGGCATCAGCTATAGAGAAAACATCTTTGGGCATACACTCCAGAACTTTCTGCAATGTTTCCCAACCCTTTGGTCCTAAAGCCTCAAAAAATGCGATGTTCGGCTTGTAAGCAACCGCAAAGTCGGCAGTCTCTTCGATGATTTGTTTGCAAAAAGAGTAGATGGGATCAACTTCACTTTTCAGATGAGAGGGAATTTTAGCCAAATCAGGATCTAAGCCAACACATAAAAAGGAGGATTTTTTCTGAATTTGGGAAAATAGCTCTGCTCTGTTCATCGAATTAATATTTTGCGCAAAGTTAAGAAAAGCCAATTACCATTTTCGGAGAAACTACATTTTATGAAAACACTTCACATATTTTCAATCTTAAGCCTTTACCCATTTGTTACTTTTTCCCAATCCATCGAAGGCCATTATAGGTATGGTGTGGAATTAGAAGATAGATTAGTAGAAATAACCCTGGAGTTTCCCCAAAAAGCCAGTGAATATTATGGAGTCTATGATTTGATAGGCGACCATTGTGGCGTTTATTATAATGGAGGTAGGATTGATTGCGAAATGGATGGTTCTTCAATATTTCTAAAAATGACCTCTGAAAACACCTATATCGGAAAAATCAAAAGTGCTTATGGACTCGAATTTTCAGATCTGAAGATCATCTACAATCCAGAAAAAGACCAGGTCAATTGGGAAATCCTCATGCCTAGAGGACAGTTTTACTTCCCCTATGATGCAGTTTTTGTAAGGTGAGAATTAATTTTCCATGGATTTCTCATCCCAATCCACTTTGACAAAGGCCCCAACCAAAGACGTACCCGCAGTAATCAAAAAGAAAATCATGCTGAAGGCAACTGCGGCTGTTTCCTCGATTCCAGCATAAGTATGTGCATAGATAAAAACCAACTCTCTTGCACCAACCCCACCAATAGTCAAAGGTAGAACTGACACGATGGAAGAAAGTAAAAAAACCAGTTGATATGCCAAGATTTGCTCTTGAATCCCCAAAGCTCTTAGGATAAAATAAGCACAAATCAGTTGGGCAATTTGTCCTGCAAAAGACCATGCATTGGCAGAAACAAAAGAGGGAAGGAAATCCTTGAACAGAAACTTTTGAACTAACCAAAATGCCGGAATAGTCAGAATCAATCCTAAAACCATCAAAGCATTCCACCAGGTACTTTCCAGCCATGGAATGTCAACCTGAACCAACAAAAAGAACACAAATAATAAAAAGACAATCGCAACCAAACCTCCCAATCTATCCAACAAAACCGCCTGAAGCAGCTTTTTTACAGCCGTTTTGTGGTGCTTATTGAGCAGATATACTTTATATCCATCCCCTCCAATGCCACCTGGAAGGAAGAGGTTGTAGAACATACCTATCAAATATAATCTCCAGTTTTGCTTTTCCGAGATGTACAAATCGATGTTTTTGAAATAAAGATTTAATCGAAAGGCAGTTGCTACTTTGCTAAAAACAAACAGGATAATGGCGGGAATCAACCAGAAAAAATGTAGGGACTTCGCCAAATCCCACAGGGAGTCCGTGTCAATTTTTCGAAAAACCAAATACAAAGCCAAGCCGGTTAATACCAACTTGGCTGCAGTTTTTATTTTCTTGAAAATACTACTCGATTGATCAGACACTAGAAATCTCTAATTATATTCTATTGATACTCTCTGTAGCCTGAACTTCCAAACCAGTCAGAGTTCTACCTGAACCTTCGAAAACAGATTTGATAGTATAGGTTTTCTTATCCTGAGATTCGAAATAAGTTCTAACAATAATCTCTGCGATGATCCCCGTTGTGATCAATTGAATCCCACCTAAAATCATGATAAAACCCAAAATCATAAGCGGTCTTCCCCAAATATCTTCTCCCATGATTTTCAAGATAAGCATGTAAAAACTGATCAAACCACCGATAAAAAATGAAATCAGACCGATTCCTCCAAAAAGGTGAATCGGACGCTGGAAATACTTTTGGAAAAAGAGCATCAAAATCAAATCCGCCATCACCTTGAAGGTTCTGCTCAATCCGTATTTTGATTCTCCATGGATTCGAGGGTGATGCTTCACATCTACCTCAGTCATTTTAGCACCTTGCTGTTTTGCCAAAACTGGAATGAATCGGTGCAATTCTCCATAAAGCCCCATGTTTTGAGCAATCTCAGCTTTATAGACACGAAGGGTACAGCCGTAATCGTTCAAATAAACTTTGGTTGTATTTCTGATTACCCAGTTGGCGATTTTGGATGGAATCTTTCTCAATACAAATCCATCTTTTCGATTAGCTCTACGACCAGCCACTACATCCCAATCTTCATCCATCGCCTTTTGAAGCATGGTAGGGATGTCTGTTGGATCATTTTGCAAGTCACCATCCATGGTGGCTATGTACACACCCGATGCCATATCAATCCCAGCAGCCAAAGCAGTTGTTTGTCCATAGTTCTTGTTGAAAATGATCAGCTTAGTCCGGTCATTCGCATATTTCTTCACCTCTTCTACTGTTCGATCTGTCGATCCATCTTCTATCAGAATGACTTCATAATCCAGCTTTTCCAAAGCGCCATAGGTCGCTTCCAGTAGAGGCTTGATGTTATCCTCTTCATTGTAAATGGTGATGACTACAGAAATAAGGGGCTTGCTCATGGGATAAAATTTGGTCAAAAATACGCCAAATAAATTCTAGGGGCAAAACGCCCCGTTTTGTTAAGCTTTTACAACATAAAATTTGGCTGGCAGTTCCCAAATCACCTTATCTTTGTGCATGATTTTTTCCCAGTCACCTGAATTACGAATCAACCCATGGATCCTGATGGGTATTTTCTGCCTGTTAGTGGGACCTTTTGCCCTGAGTTTCAATATGAACTATCCCGATGAAATGTACTACAGGGATGCTGCGGTTGAGATGATGAGAAACGGAGACTACCTGACTACCTACTTGGGCAGTGGAGAACTTCGATTCAAAAAACCTATCCTTACTTATTGGGCAGTATTGGCTGGATTTAAACTTTTTGGTGTCAATGCTTTTGCTTCACGTATCTTTTTTCTTTTGGCAGGCGCAGCGACTGTCGGATTAACATTTAAGCTTTCCAAAATCCTTTTCAAAGAAGAAAAAATCGCAGCGGTTTCGGCTTTGATTATGGCAGCAAACCCAGTCTTGATTCTTTCAGCTGGCAGATCTATTCCTGATGTTTTACTTGTTCTGACCATGACTTTGAGCGCTTTGGGATTTGCGGCTTATCTAAAAAATGATGGCCCGATCCCAAAATGGGCCCCTTGGGCTCTGTACGGAGGATTGGCTCTGGCGTTTGAAGTCAAAGGCCTCCCGGCCGCGGCCTTGGGAGGAATTGGAATTGTATATCTCCTTTTAAATCCCTGGAAAAGAGTCTCTCTAAAAAGCCTCATCCATATACCTTCCTTATTGGTGAGTTCATTCATAGCCCTATTTTGGTTTTTGGCAATGTGGAAAATCCATGGACCAACTTACCTTGACAGCTTTCTCGGAGATCAGGTAGGCGTCAGGGTTGCCTCCAAAAGCTTTTTGGTTTTCAAACATGGATTGATTGCATTGGGATTGTTGATAGCCATGTTTATCCCCTGGGTTTTATTGGCTATCCCTCAGGTTAAATCCTCCATTTCTAAAGCTTGGAAGGAAAACCCTCAATTTGCAGGTTTTGCTTTCCTTTGGGCTTTGGCAATTTTGGGAATGAGCGCCATGACAAGCGTGATGTATGAAAGATATCTTTTGCCAGTAGCCCCAGTTTTAGCTGTTTACCTAGGATGGATTCTAATCAATGGAGAATTTGAAAAGAGGAAGATGGGACTGAGAATTGCAACTCTAATATTCTTCACCTTGAATCTTGTTTTGTTTGGAGGCGGTATCTTTTTGGCGATCAAAGGCCATGCGATGTGGGCCATTCTCTTCCTCATCCTAGCTGTTTTAATTTATATAGGAAGACTGATATGGAAAGGCGAAAAGTTACCCAAAGCCATCACTTTTTCATTTTTGTTGATCTTCCCTGGATACACTCTTTTCACATCCCTGATCTCATTTCCTCACCAGGGACAACAGTTTAGCGAATTCATTGAGAGCGCAAATAAAAACTTTGAAACTATCGGCTTCAAAGGGAACAACCATACCAGCTCCAAAATCCGGATGTCACTATATCCAGAAACCCGATTAACCAATTTGGAAAAAATAGGATGGCAGGACCAAGTTCAAGAATTCAAAACTCTGATTATTGAGGATAGCTTTTATGATTCTTTAAACCAAGAGCAATTCCAAATTCTAGATCAATCCGTCAATTGGAGTTCAAAAGCAATTCCTGATTTGATTAATACATTTGGAAAACCGGAATTCAACAGCATCTTAAATAAGACTGGCAAAAAGTTCTATCTCATTCAAAAAAAGCCTTAATAAGCTCCAGTATGGATTGGAGTATATTTTTCGAGGTTTTTCCAAAACTGAATCTTGGCTGATCTGAGATAAACATCCCTGAAATAAATCGGATATTCCTCTTCAAACAACAGCTCCTCAAAATCTGTAACAGTCTCCGGACTATCTTCATGAAGACTCACATAAATCCCAACGGACTCTTTCCCAACCTTTGAGTCCAAACTTTCCCACAAGTCAAATTGATTTCTTCTGGCACCCATAGCCGCTTGATACGTCTGAGGATGATCTGGGAGATAAAAAGCCAGCTCCGAGGAAACGTGATAGCTTTCAGAGAAGTAAAATGGTGCCTGCACTTTCAGGCTATCCTGAAGAAAAGTGATGCGGTCAGCAATCTGATCATAACCCGCCATTCTTCTAAAGGCAGCTACTTCCACCTTTTCAATTCCGGTAGCTTTTTTCCAACCAAAAGCCTCTGGTAAAAACAAAATCAATGGAAGTCCCAACCCCAATCCAACGGCCCAGGATTGATATTTTTTCCAGTTCAAGGAATTTTCAGAAAGTAAAAAGGCAAAAAAAACAGCCAGAGTCGGATAGCTAAAGGCAATCCAATTGGCCTGAATTTCTGTTAAGAAGCTTAAAGCTCCGAAGGCTACAAAAGGAACTAATGCCGGAAGGAGTAGGAAAAGTGCATCAGGAACAGGTTGCTTTTTGAATCTCTTGACTCCCATCCACACAACAGGAATCATAAATATTGAAACCATCGCCAACTGACTCCCGATAAACTCTGAAAAACTTTTCAAGGCATCAAGAATCGTCCTAGCCTCCTTTTCACCTTCAACGCCTCCCAAAGTGGCAATATGCTTAAAGGTTAAAAATCCATTTTGCATATTCCAGATCAAGCTTGGCAGGAAACCAAGCATAAATACCAGCCCAAACACTACAAATTCTTTAGAATTGGTTTTGAGATCCTTTTTCAAGAAAAGATAAAAGCCAAGGATCGGAATAATCAAGAGAATTACTGGCTTGGATGCCAATCCAAAAGCAGCTGCAATTCCTGCAAAAACCCACCATTTTATTTGTTTTTCTTTCAATGCCTTAGCCAGCAAATACCAAGTCAAAATCCAGAAGAATGTCAATTCTGAATCGGTCATATGGAAGGTTGAGAAGAGTAAGAAGAAAGGCATCGAAATCAGAATCATACTTGCCCAGAAAGCAATTTTCTTCGATTGGAACAACAAATCAGCCAACTGGAATATCAGCCAGGCCGATCCTATTCCCAGGATGGCAGGCACAATTCGAATTGCAAATTCATTGATACCAAAAAGTGAAGTACTCAGGAAGTTGGTAACAGCCACCATCGGAGGCTTCGAATAGTAATGCCAGGCAAGATTCTGAGACCAAAGCCAATATTGTGCTTCTTCGGTAAACAGGTTGATTTCAGGCCTGAAAGCAAAAAGAATTTTCACCAATAGGAATACTGCTTGGACGATCCAAAAAAGGGTGACGTAGTAATTCGAACTTCTCATCAGGGGAAATTAACCAAAAAATAAACCCCCGGGTTTCCGGGGGTTCGAATTTGTTTGGATTTATTGCTATTGCTTAGCCAGCACTACTTTTTCTTTGTGCTTTTTGATTTGTCTTCGAAGACCTTCAATCGCCTCGTCGGCAGCCCCTTCGAAGGAGTCGGTTTGGTGTTTTGCGAAAAACTGCTTGCCAGGAACATTCAATTTAATCTCGACAATTTTATTTTCATTCCTTTCGTTTTTGTCCAATCTCATATAGACCTCGCCATCTAATATTCGGTCATAAAAGGTATCCAACTTATCAGCTTTCTTCTGAATAAAATCGATCAATTTTTGATCGGCGTCAAAGTGGATGGAGTGCATCTGCAGTTTCATAATGATTTGCATTTAGGGTTGAACAATCTATTTATTACGCTTTAGGATGTGCCTGTTCAAACACAGCCTTCAGTTTTTCCATGGAATTGTGGGTGTACACTTGCGTAGCAGCAAGGTTAGCATGACCAAGAAGGTCTTTGACAGCATTCAGGTCAGCACCCTTATTTAATAAATGGGTCGCAAAAGTATGTCTCAACACGTGAGGACTGCGCTTGCTTGTCTGCGCAAAAAGGTCCAGATACTGTCTGACAATGCGATAAACCATCATAGGATAGCTCTTTTTTCCTGAATTATTCACAATAAAATAGTGACTTTGTCCTGCTTTCGGAAATGTTTCCTCAAATACTTTCTGATATGAAATAATATTCTGTTTGAGTCCTTTTGTAATGGGAATTATTCGTTCTTTTTTCCGCTTCCCCAAGACCTTTACCTGATCTTGAATCAAATCTATATCCGACCATCTCAATCCAATTAATTCGGAAAGTCTCACTCCGGTCAAATACAAAAACTCCATTACTATCCGGTCTCGCTTTCCCTGAAAATTATCTTCATAAACGCTTTCTTCTAATACGGAAGCAATGCTCTTTTCTTGTACGAATTCGGGGAGTTTTTTCGGATTTTTAAGGGATTTTAACTTATAGGTCGGATCCTGTTCGATCTTCCCATTTCTGAGCAAAAACTTATAATAGGATCGAAGAGTGGCTATTTTTCTATTCACTGAAGTCGTACTCAAACCTTGCTCAACAAGGTCTATCACCCAGGCTCTCAACTCCCTATGTGACACAAGGGTCAAATCCTTTTGCTCGAAAGAAAGCTCAATAAATTCTTCTAGCTGGACTAAATCGCGTTGGTAAGCTTCAACAGTGTGGGGACTACTTCGCTTTTCGTATTCTAGATAGGTAACAAAAGAATCAATCATACAGCACAATTTCTTGAATTAAGATAGCTGAAAAAAAATCAAAAGAACAGAGAGTAAAGTCACATAAATGCCAATTTTCATTAAAAAACTCTTGAAAAAATTGACCCAAAAACAAAAAAAGCTGGCATTCAATGGAATACCAGCTTCTATAATTTAATTCATCAAAGCAATTATTTGTTTGCTTCCTCTTGCATTCTTTGCTTGTAAGCAGCTTTGATTACTTGATCTCTTCTTTTGATAGAAGGTTTTGTGAAGGCTTGTCTCGCTCTAAGTTCTCTGACTGCACCAGTCTTGTCAAACTTCTTTTTGAAACGCTTAAGCGCCTTTTCAATTGATTCGTTTTCTTTTACGTTAACTATGATCATGTTTTTACACCTCCTTTCGCGGCCACAAATGTATGGAAATTAATTAATAAAAAGAAAGTAGCTTGATTTAAATTTGGATTCCTTAGTCCAAGAGCCCTATTTTCGAAAAAAAATTAAACCCAATGAAAAAATCCCCCCTGTTTATCCTATTTACTTTTTTACTGAGCCTTTCATGTATTTGTCAATCCACAGCACAAGATTCTGACTCCAAAATGGAATGGTTTCAAGATGCCAAACTGGGTATTTTCATCCATTGGGGCATTTATTCAGTCAACGGAATCGATGAATCCTGGTCTTTTTTCAACGATTACATCTCCTACGAGGACTACATGAAGCAGACTTCAGGTTTTACTGCGGCAAACTACAACCCTGAAAAATGGGCCAAGCTAATCAAGCAGTCAGGAGCTCAATATGCAGTCCTTACAGCTAAACACCATGATGGAGTAGCTCTTTGGGATACCAAAGCCTCCGACTTATCTGTTGTGAAGAAAACACCAGCAGGAAAAGATTTAGTAGCACCATTTATGAAGGCACTCGATAAAGAGGGAATCAAAAAGGGTATTTATTTCTCTGTTTTGGATTGGTCTCACCCGGATTATGACAGACAAACCCGAGAGATCTACAGATACAAAAATGATCCGGAAAGGTTCAAAAAGTTCACCGATTTCAATTTCCAACAATTAGAAGAGCTTTCTTCTCAATTCAATCCAGATTTGTATTGGTTTGACGGAGACTGGGAACATAAGCCAGAGGAATGGAGAAGTGCTGAACTTAAAAAGAACCTATTGAGCCACAATCCAAACCTGATCATCAATTCTAGATTAGGCCCTGGCTTCGGCGATTATGCCACCCCTGAGCAAGGCGTACCTGTAGCACGCCCTCAGAGCAAGTACTGGGAGCTTTGCATGACAATGAACAACAGTTGGGGTTATCAAGGAAATGATCAGGCCTACAAGTCCCCTAGCGAGCTTTTGAGAATCTTCGTGGACTGTCTTCACATGGGAGGAAATCTATTAATGGACTTCGGGCCTAAGCCAGATGGAAGCATCCCAGAAGAGGCTGAGAATATTTTGAAAGAATTCGGAAGATGGACCACTAAGCACGAAGCCGCTATTTACAATACTCAGGCAGGTATTCCTGATGGTCACGTGTACGCACCAACCACTCTTTCTCCTGACAAAACCATTCTTTATATCTACTTGGACTACAAAGTCAACGAATCCTTGGCAATCAAAGGACTTAAAAACAAAATCCAGCGTGTTTGGGTCGTGGGCAATGGCACCAAATTACAATCCAGAGAAGTGGGCAAAATGTATTGGAGCGCTGTTCCTGGCATGAAATACATCGATATCCCAGATAACGTATATGACAAAGACATCACGGTCATCGCTGTGTTATTGGACGGTCCAGTAGACCTATACCGAGAGCATGGGCAAGTGATTGAGAGTAATTGAGAAGCAGGGATGTTCGGATGTTCGGAAACTGGAGGTTTGAAGTTATAAGTTTCAGTGATCAGTGGTCAGAAAATGCTGAAGGCAAAAGTTTGAAAGCTGAAATATGAAGGGAGTGAATTACGAAATGTAAACTACACCCCGCTAGCAATCTTTTTTGAATTGTAAATAATTTTCAAACAGATTAAAAAAATTCCCGCTTCAAATGGAGTGGGGATTTTTTATGGATGTATTCTAGAAACAGCAAAACGCAAAAAAGTCCAAGCTTTCGCCTGGACTTTTTCTATTTATCTAAACATTGAAGCTTAACCGATTACTTTTTCAGCTAGGACTACAATGACATTATTTTTTACTTCAACAACACCTCCATCGACAATTAGAGACTGCTTTCCTTCTTTCGTAGTGAAAGAAACAGTTCCTTTTGCCAAAGCAGAAACGATAGGTGCGTGACTATTCAATACTTGAAATGCACCAGAAGCACCTGGGAAGCTTGCTTCGGATACTTCTCCTTCGAAAACCTTCTTATCGGGTGTTACGATTTCTAATTGCATGATTTTACAGTTATTGAGTTATTGGATTAAAAGTTATTGGTCCTCGCCGAAACCAATAACCTAAAACCATTAACTATTTCTCTTATTTCGTTTCAGCCAACAATTTCTCTCCCTTAGCGATTGCATCTTCGATGCTACCTACCAAGTTGAAAGCTGCTTCTGGAAGATGATCCAATTCACCGTCCATAATCATGTTGAAACCTTTGATAGTATCCTTGATGTCTACCAATACACCTTTCAAACCTGTAAACTGCTCAGCTACGTGGAAAGGCTGGGACAAGAATCTCTGAACACGACGAGCTCTGTGAACCACTTGCTTATCTTCCTCAGAAAGCTCTTCCATACCCAAGATGGCAATGATATCCTGCAATTCTTTGTATCTCTGAAGAGTTTCTTTTACTCTTTGAGCACAGTTGTAATGCTCTTCACCCAAGATATCTGGAGAAAGAATTCTAGAAGTAGAATCCAAAGGATCTACCGCTGGATAGATACCTAGTTCGGCAATTTTACGGGAAAGTACTGTAGTAGCATCCAAGTGAGCGAAAGTCGTGGCTGGAGCCGGGTCAGTCAAGTCATCCGCAGGTACATATACCGCCTGTACGGAAGTAATGGAACCATTTTTTGTTGATGTAATTCTTTCCTGCATCGCACCCATTTCTGTAGCCAAAGTAGGCTGGTAACCTACCGCTGATGGCATACGACCTAGCAAAGCGGATACTTCAGAACCTGCCTGAGTGAATCGGAAGATATTATCGATAAAGAAAAGGATATCCTTACCTGCACCATCACCTTCACCGTCACGGTAGTATTCTGCCAAAGTCAAACCAGTCAAGGCAACTCGAGCACGAGCCCCAGGAGGTTCGTTCATCTGACCAAATACGAAGGTTGCTTTAGAATCTTCCAACTTTTTCAAGTCTACTTTGGAAAGATCCCAACCACCTTGCTCTTCAAGTGTATGTACAAAGTCTTCACCGTAAGTTACGATACCAGACTCGATCATTTCTCTCAATAAGTCATTTCCTTCACGTGTTCTTTCACCTACACCAGCAAATACGGATAAACCGGAATAAGCTTTAGCGATGTTGTTAATCAACTCCTGGATCAATACGGTTTTACCTACACCGGCACCACCGAACAAACCAATTTTACCACCTTTTGCATAAGGCTCGATCAAGTCAATTACTTTGATACCTGTGTAAAGTACCTCAGTAGATGTAGAAAGATCTTCAAACTTTGGCGCTTGTCTGTGAATAGGAAGACGTTTTCCAGCAGGAACCTGCGGCAAACCATCAATCGCTTCACCTACTACATTAAAAAGACGACCTTTGATAGCTTCACCAGTAGGAACAGAGATAGGTTGCCCCATGTCTCTTACTTCCATACCACGAACCATCCCTTCGGAAGAGTCCATTGCGATTGTTCTTACTCGGTCCTCTCCTAGGTGCTGCTGTACCTCCATAACGACTACTTGGCCGTTTTCTTTGGTTACTTCAAGCGCGTCAAGGATGTTTGGCAGCTTACCGCCTTCGAAGGAAACGTCCACTACGGGACCAATTACCTGCGTTATCTTTCCAATGTTTGCCATTTGATTGAATGAAATGTAAAAAGGATATGCTTTTTGAATTCGAGCGCAAAATTAATCAATAAAGCCTAATACCAAAGGATATTTGGAAAATATATCCATACTTCTTGATTTTCAAACTACAGTCAATCAGTCAGTTTTTGAAAAGTACCTCTACTCTTCCTGATTACATACCCAAGAGGCCTTCTTATCTCCCTTCCTCCATTTATCACCAATAAATACCAAAAGAAAATTTAACATAATTCTTATTTGGATTGAATCTAATTAAAAATACATTTGCACTATTATTTAAATTCAATCTAAATAAATGAAAATTTCACCCTTATATATATGCATGCTAATCGCCTTGACAGTGGCATGCACAAGTCCCAAAAAGGAGACTTCGATTGAAACTCCAGTCGATACACAGCTAAAAGTAATTACGGCCGGAGGAACCATCACCGAAGTCATGCACTCCTTAAATATTGGAAGTTGGATCATTGCAACAGACAAAACCTCCACTTATCCAGCCTCAATGCAAGACCTTCCTTCCATAGGCTATAGGAATCAAATCAAGGCAGAAGGAATATTAAGCTTAGGACCAGACTTGGTTCTTTTAGAAGAAGGGTATCTCAATGAGGAAGTAGTTCAGCAACTCAAATCTTCAGGACTGGAAATAAAAATCCTTCACAAGCCAAGCTCTCCGGAAGAAACGAAGCAATTGGTAACTCAAATTGGTAAGATTTTCAATTTAGAAATGGAAGCCAATCTCATCAATGCCCAAATCGATGAAGATTTGAAATCCTTAGAGCTTTATCTGTCTGAAGTTAAGTCAAGACCATCTGCGGCATTCGTGATGGCCCGAGGCCCTGAAACCCTATTTATTGCTGGTGAGAAAACCTTCGCGCAGGCCATGTTTCAACTGGCAGGGATCAATTCCATAGCAACAGGTTTTGAAGAGTTCGTACCCCTTTCTCCTGAATCATTGGTCAGCATCAACCCCGATTATTTAGTGTTTTTTGATTCTGGTATTCAAAGCTTGGGTGGCAAAAGCGGAATTGCTGGTATTCAGGGAATCAAAGAAACCAAGTCATTTCAATCTGACCAGGTTCTCAGTATGGACGGACACTACCTTTCAGGCTTTGGCCCGAGAGTTGGCAAAGCAGCATTGGATTTGGCAAAAGCAGTGCGAGAGGAAAAATGATTTCTGTGGCACAATCCATATCGAAAAGGAACCTCAAAGTCACTGTATTGAGCGGACTGGGAATTTTCCTTCTAGTTATAGGAGTGTTTTCCATGTCACAAGGAGCATTTGCCATCTCTCTTTCTCAAAGCATCTCCATTCTGCTTTCAGAATTAGGGATTCAACTCAGCGATTTTAACTCCCAACAAGCAAATGTTCTATTACAGATTAGATTGCCAAGAATTCTATTGGCCACTCTAGTTGGAGGAGGACTTGGAATTTCTGGAGCTGCGCTACAGGGATTATTTAGAAATCCACTTGTAGAACCTGGATTGATCGGAGTCAGTAGTGGAAGTGCCTTATTTGCGGTTATTTTCCTTGTCTTTGCTCCTACTACAATCGCATTATCCTGGATCCAAAACCTGGGGATGCCTCTATTTGCCTTTTTGGGAGGACTGATCCATGTGGTCGCTGTTTATCTCTTAGGACAAAGCTCAAACAAAACAAATACAAACAACCTCATTTTAGCCGGTGTTGCTATCAATGCATTAGCTGGAGCCTTAATTGGACTGACCCTGTTTTACTCCGATGATGCAGCTATTCGAAGTTTCACATTTTGGAGTTTAGGGGATTTAGGGGGTGCAACTTGGGAAAAAATGCCAACTGCCACAATCCTGATTGCGATCCCCTCCCTTCTCCTATTTTCCCAAAGCAAAAATCTAAATGCCATTTCCCTAGGTGAGCAGGAAGCTTTTCATATGGGCATCAATGTTCCTGCCCTCAAAGTGAAATTGCTTTTGATCACAGCCTTGATAGTAGGTGTCGCAGTTTCACTTACAGGAATGATTGGCTTTGTAGGATTAGTAGTCCCACACCTCATTCGGATCAGCTTTGGAGCTGACCACAAATTATTACTTCCAGCCTCTTTCCTGTTAGGAGCTATCCTACTTAATGTTGCTGACCTATTGGCCAGAACTATTGCAATACCAGCCGAACTACCTATAGGAGTGATCACGGCATTATTGGGAGCGCCATTCTTCATCTATTTGATCTCAAACTTCAACTCCAGCAAAAATTAATGTTAGCAGCATCAAACATCCATTTTTGCATCAAGCAAAGACCTATTGTGGACCAAGCCAGCCTTTCTCTGGAAGCAGGGGAAGTCCTTGCAATTCTAGGTCCCAATGGAGCAGGAAAATCCACCTTGTTTAAAATCCTGAGTGGCGAAGTGTCTTGTAAGCATGGCTCTGTCGGATACAATGGTTGTCCTATTCACAACTTAAAATCTAAACAGCTTGCTGAAATCAGAGCAGTAATGCCTCAACACAGTCAGGTCAATTTCCCCTTTACTTCTCAAGAAGTCGTTGAGCTAGGCTTGGTGGCATGCAAAACGAATAAACCTCAGCAACTGGTCAAAGAAGTCATGGAGCTAACCCAAACTTCACATCTAAAGGAGAGGGTTTTTAACCAGCTTTCCGGAGGTGAAAAGCAAAGGGTTCAGCTTGCTAGAGTTCTGGTTCAGATCTGGGAAAACAAGCCTTTTCCTCGATACCTTCTTCTAGATGAACCGACCTCTGCTTTGGACATTGCACAACAGCACTCAGTACTCCAAATAGTCAAAGAGCTCAAAAATCGAAACATCGGTGTTTTACTCATTCTACACGATCTAAATCTGGCGGCTCAATATGCAGATAGGATCATTTTACTGAAAAATGGAATAATCGCCGGCTGTGGAGAAACTTCTGAGGTCCTCCAAGAAGGAATCCTTTCTAAAGTTTTCGAACATCCAGTCACTATTATGATCCACCCGATTACTGGTCGGAAAATCATTAGCACAGACCATTTCTACTCAAATCCATCAAAAAATCTAAAAACAATTCAATATGGAAACTCTTTTTGATTCCCCTTCTCAATTGAAAGAGGCTT
Organism: Algoriphagus sp. PAP.12; assembly: GCF_026652115.1. Lineage (GTDB taxonomy): Bacteria > Bacteroidota > Bacteroidia > Cytophagales > Cyclobacteriaceae > Algoriphagus. Next base: position 193,363 of record NZ_JAPPSQ010000004.1, read on the forward strand.
GGGAAAATCTCAAAACTCAACAGCCTAAACTTAGAATCAGAAATGCTGCCCAAGCTTTAGGTGTCAGCGAAGCAGAACTGTTGGCAACTGGAATCGGTGAAAATGTCATTTTGATGACTTCTGACTTTGTTGAACAGGTACAGAAATTCCCGACCCTAGGAAAAGTCATGGCCCTGACCAGAAATGATTGCTGTGTATTAGAACATAAAGGGACTTTCCAAAAAATAGAAATCCACCAAGCTGGACCGATGAAAATCGCCACGGTGATTGGCCCAATCGAGCTGAGACTGTTTTTCAAAAGCTGGAAATATGCCTTCTGTGTGACTAATGAAACTCCGAGAGGGACAATGATCTCATTGCAATATTTTGATCAGGCTGGTGAAGCTGTTTTGAAAGTCTATCTCCAAGATGAATCGGATTATGATGCCGCAGAGGCATTGGTCCAAGCACATACAGCAGAAGACCAGCATAGTAAAATTGAACCTAGTCCATTAGAGCCAGTTGAAACTGTTTCTCGTCAGGAATTAGATTTTGAATCATTCAGCTCTGACTGGGAAAAAATGAAAGACACCCATGATTTCTTTGGGATGCTTCGCAAATACAAATTGAATCGACTGAATGCAGTAGAATGGATTGACGATAAATGGGCTTACGAAATAGATCGTTTAGCTGCTAGAAAAGTGCTCGAAGTAGCATCCGAAACACAGCTTCCTATTATGATTTTCGCAGGTAACTCCAGCAATATCCAAATCCATCAGGGGAAAGTAAAAACCATTCGCCAAATGGCCAATTGGCTCAATGTCCTAGATCCAAACTTCAATATGCATTTGGATGAAAGCGTTGTAGAAAGGGCTTTTGTTGTCCATAAAAATACAACAGAAGGACTAGTTTCTGCTTTGGAGCTTTTTGATAAAAACGGCGAGCTCGTAGCCCAATTCTTTGGTCTTAGAAAGCCGGGAATTCCTCAAAAAACAGAATGGAAAGCTCTTTTAGATAGCCTCAATTAATCTTACAGCGGGGTTTAAATACTCCGCTTAAATTTTAAACTTATGTTTAGAATTAATCTTAATAAAATTATTACGCCATTTCTAATACTCTTCACTTTTCCTGCATTAGCACAGGAAGTGATCTGGGTAGAGTCAGAAGATGGAAATCCTATCCCTTTTGCCAATGCGCTTTTCGAAAATGGAAAAGGTCAAGCTGGAAATGAGTTGGGAAAAATCATCTTTCCAAAAGGTGAAAAAGAAAAGACTCGAATATCCGCGTTGGGATTTAAAAGCCAATGGCTAATTCCAACTGGACAGGACACTACCTACAAAGTGAAATTGGAAGCAGATGTACGAGAAATGGAAGAAGTGGTAGTGACAGGAAGTTTTGAACCTCAGTCGACAAGAAATTCTGTCTACCAGATTCGCACGATTGATCAAGAGATCATCGCGAAACGTGCCCCTATCATTTTACAGGATATTTTGAACACCCAAGTTGGGATCAGATTTTCTCAGGATAATGCTTTAGGATCAAGCAACATGGAGCTGCTGGGTATGTCAGGCCAAAATGTAAAAATCCTAATTGATGGAGTACCTATGGTGGGCCGACAAGGCACTTCCAATGAAATAAACCTGAACCAAATCGATGTCAATCAAATCGAAAGAGTTGAAATAGTCGAGGGCCCAATGTCTGTTGTCTATGGTGCCGATGCTTTGGCGGGTGTCATTAATATCATAACCAAAAAAGCTGGAGAAGAAAACTGGAACATCAACCTCAAAATTCAAGAAGAAACTGTTGGAGACTCCTATTCTCCCCTTTCAGACGCCGGGAATCACTCCAGAGGGATAAATGCCTCTAAAAAGATTGGGAATTGGAACTTCGGCTTAGGCTTTTCACAAACAAGATTCGGAGGCTGGAAAGGAGATCTGACAGGTAGACAATTTCAATGGCTCCCCAGAAATCAAGATTTCATCAATGGAAAAGCGGGTTGGGAAGGAGAAAAACTTTCCTTGGATTACCAACTGGATTTCTTGAATGAAACTGTTTTCTCCTACGGCGTAGAGGCTCCATTGGAAATTTTGGATCAACACTTTGTTACTAATAGATGGATGCATCGATTGCTTGGAAAGTGGGATCTTTCACCAACCCTCGCGATCCATTGGCAGGGCGGTCTGACGAATTACAGTCGAGAAAGCGAAACTTGGATTTCCAATGTACGAACTGGCGAAGTTTATCAATCTTCTGCCGCTTCTGCTAATTCCTCCATTGATTATGATGGTTTCAGCTGGAGAACTATGGCCAACTGGACTCTTTCTCCAAAGTTTAAAATACAACCGGGCATTGACCTGAATATCGAAAAAGGATCAGGAGACAGAATCAGTTCCAATCAAGGGATGGAAGATTTCGCCATTTTCCTTACCGGGGAATGGTCTCCCACTGAGTCTGTTCAGATTCGCCCGGGACTACGAAAAGCATCCAATTCTCTTTACGAGGCTCCTGCCGTAATCCCTTCCTTGAATACCAAGTTCAGATTGGCGGAGCGACTTGACTTAAGGCTGGCCTTTGCAAAAGGTTTCCGAGCCCCTTCTATCCGAGAATTGTACTTTGATTTCTTTGATGCAAGTCATTCTATCCAGGGGAACCCTGACCTGAAAGCAGAGACTTCTGACAGTTTTAATGGATCACTCAATTGGAGTCCAAAAAGCAATGGAAACATAAAAACCAGCTCCGTATTGGGCTTTTTCTACAATGAGGTCAACGACAGAATAGCCTACGGACAAGATCCAGACAACATTCAGATCACCACTCTATTCAATGTGGAAAATTATATGACAACTGGATTGACTTTCAATCAGGGCTTCTTTCTGGGCAATCTGGAATCAAGTCTGGGCTTTTCTTACATCGGGAGATACAACCAGATTTCGGAAGAAATAGAAACAAGTCCAAGCATGGTCTGGACACCTGAAATCAGCTCCAATTCCAGCTACCTTTTTGAACCTTGGGGCACATCCATCAACCTGTTTTATAAATACACTGGAGCACTTCCAAGCTATCAAACGGTCACAGATGGAGAAACAATCACTGCTCAGGAAGTCCAACAAGACGGATACCATTGGATGGATATCACTTTTGGGAAAACCTTCTGGAAGCAACTCCAAGTCAACCTTGGAGTCAAAAACATACTAAACATAACTCAAATCAATTCCACCTCAACAGGTGGAGATGCCCATGGAGGAGGTAGCAGCCGGCCTATTGGCTATGGACGCTCCTATTTTCTGGGATTAAACTACCAACTCAACAAATAATTAAAACCAAAAATCACAATGAAAAAGCACCAATTCTTCCAACTAGGCCTCTTTATACTATCCCTAGTAGGATTTTTCTCCTGTTCTGAAGACGACAGTCCAATTGTAGTTCCACCAAATGAAACAGGAACAATCGAAGTCAATGGTGGAGGAGAAACATATCCAAATTCAGTTTTTATCAATTTGAGAGCGACGGAGCAAACTACCGTTTCAAGAGAATCTTGGGATTTGGCATTCTATTCAGGAGCCGAATTCAAAGTTTTGATCAATGGAACCACTGGAGCCATGGCATCCGCCACTGGACAAACGGATCTCAATGCTGTCGGTGAAACTGAAATTGCAGCCGCAGAAGCGACAGGAGAACTTATCCTATCTTTCACCAATTTGGATGGTATCCTTCACGTAGATGATCCTTCTGCTCCATTGAGTAATCCAGTGATCGAAGCGATTTCTTCTACCGATACTGAAAATGAAGTTTACTTACTTTCCCGCGGAGCTAGTGGAGTGGAAGCTAAGGCTTGGAAGAAAATCAGAATCACACGCAATGGCCAGGGCTACACACTTGAATATGCGGATGCCAACGCTACTACTTTTTCTTCAGTAGAAATCTCAAAAGACTCCGATTACAATTTTGTCTATTTCAATTTTGAGCAGGGAATCGTATCAGTCGAACCTAAAAAGTCAGAATGGGATATCTCTTGGACAGCAGGCACTTCTTCCACACCCTATCCTCAAGCAGCAAATGGAACTTTAGCCTATTTCTTTCAAGATCTAGTTTACCACAACACTCAAAATGGAATTGGAGTAACTGAAGTTTTGGAAGCGGATATCGCTTATAAAGACTTCACTTCTGAGGATGTTTTAAGCTTGAGTTTGAACACGTCTGATAGACTAACCATCGGTTCTAATTGGAGAGCAGGAGGCGGACCTAGCTCTTCACCAGCTGTTCTGACCGATCGTTATTACATCATCCAAGATGCCGAAGACAATATTTACAAATTGAGATTCCTCTCTTTGACCAAAGCCGGAGAAAGAGGATATCCTTCATTTGAATTTGAGTTAGTAGAAGCGGGACAGTAATTTCTGTTAAACTATGAGTAAAAAGGAGCATCAGAGTTGGTGCTCTTTTTTTATTCCAATATCCTCCTACCAAATAAAAAGGCCTTATTCCAATAGCGATTGCTCAAAAAGTCTTCCGTAACTCCCAAAGAGGTCGAGGCGTGAATAAATCGAATATCGTCTTTGTGGACTTCGGTCACTATTCCGGCATGAGTGACTCTATTTCTTCTTTTCCCTGTTGCAAAAAATAATACATCGCCTTGTTGTAAATCTCTAGGAGAAACCTTTTTACCCATGTTGGCCTGATCAGCTGAGATTCTAGGCATGGTCACTCCTACTGAATAATAGGAATGGTAAACTAAAGCGGAACAATCCATCCCTGCGCGTGTAGTACCTCCATATTTATAGGGAGTTCCACGATACGATTTTGCCGTGGAGATGACCGTAAAAACTGGATCATCTTTGGTTACTTTATTCGATTTACATGAAGTGAAAAATCCCAGAGTCAAAAAGCAAATTCCTAAAAGGAATGAGGAATAGCGGGATAAAGAAGAGCTCCTGTTCATGTAATCAATGTTACTGTCTTAAGGTTTTAAAAGCAAGACATTTGCCTCAAAATGATAGCCCAGATCCATTTTTAAAGGGCTTTGAGCCTAAAGTGATAAAGCTCACCAAATATGACTTCGGTCATGTTTTACCTTTGTAATACAAAATCGAAAAATAATAATCTTATGAATATCAGACAGTTTTATGACGAAGGCCTAGCTCACGCAAGCTATGCGATCGAAAGTGAAGGTAAAATTGCCTTAGTAGACCCAGGAAGAAATCCACAGCAATATTATGACTTCGCAGATGAGGTAAACGGTAAAATCGTGGCCGTGATTGAAACTCACCCACATGCAGATTTTGTCAGCTCTCATTTGGAATTCCATCAAAATGAAGGTGCAACAATCTATGTTTCCAAACTTGTTGGTGCCGAATATCCTCATGAAGGATTTGATGAGGGGGACTCATTCTCAATGGGAAATGTAAGTTTCCATTCTCTTCACACTCCAGGTCACTCTCCTGATTCCATCAGCATTTTGTTGAAGGATGAAAATGGAAGAGAGCATGCTCTTTTCTCAGGTGACACCTTGTTTATTGGCGATGTAGGAAGACCGGACTTGAGGGAAAAAGCAGGTAATCTCAAAGCTCAAAGAGCAGATCTTGCTAAAATGATGTACCATACTGTTCAGGACAAACTGAAGCCTTTGGCAGACGACGTATTGGTGTTTCCTGCACACGGGGCAGGTTCGCTTTGTGGCAAAAACCTAAGCGATGCAAGACAGTCTACGATTGGTGAGCAAAGAGCTACCAACTGGGCTTTTGCAGATTTGGATGAAAGTACCTTTGTAGATTCCTTACTTCAAGGACAACCTTATATTCCCAAATACTTTGGGTATGATGTGGCTATGAACAAAAAAGGAGCTCCTGCATTCCAAAGATCCATCTCAAATGTGAGCATCTGGCCTGAAGGATCTATTCTTCCAGAAGGAGCGGTAGTCATCGACACCCGTACTCAAGACAAATTCGCTGCAGGTCATATTCCTGGGGCAATCAATATCATGAATGGAGGAAAGTTCGAAACTTGGTTGGGATCAATCGTAGGGCCTGAGGAAAACTATTTCCTGGTTGCTGAATCTGCTGCTGAATTGGAAAACCTTATCAACAAAGCTTCCAAAATTGGATACGAGCAATTGATCAAAGGTGCTGTAGTCAATCCAGCTGGAATGACTGAGAAAGGAACTTCCTTCGATGTCGAGGCTTTCAGTGCCAACCCAGATGCATATACAATTGTAGACATCAGAAGTCGAGATGAGCATGCAAACTCTCCGATTTTTGACAACTCTATCAATATTCCTCTTCAAGAATTGAGAGAAAGAGCGGAAGAAATTCCTTCCGGAAAACCGGTGTTGATTCACTGTGCAGGTGGCTATAGATCAGCTGCTGGAACCAGTATCGTCGCAGGTTTGAAAAAGGATGCTGAAGTATTGGACTTCAGTGAGGCTATCAAAGATTTTCAAGTAGTAGCTCATTAAAAAGGCGAGTCAAGTTGCTAATCACCCCTACCCCCGGCTTTTCGGGGGTATTTTTTTTGCCTCAGCTAGATAAGGTTAGAGGATTGGCTTTTAGATTTTCAAGTTTCAAGAAATTATTGTAGTGAGAATGCGTTTAACATATTCTAAAGCCTTTTTTGGTTAAATTGCAGTATCAATAGAAATCTATGAGTAGAGAAGAATTCCGTCAGCTACCCCTACATCAAAAAATCAAAACCCTCTACATAGAGGGTACTTTTGTGGTGGCTATTCGGTATTACAGACATAAAATCAATCTCTACCTTTTGGAAAATGAATACGTGGAGGTCTTTTATAACCATAAGGAAGACAAAATCGATAAAATCGACTTTTTACCCAGGGATCATAGCCGGATGAAATTCTATCTGGATCAGATCAAATTGGCCTGAAAAACCCTTGGAGGGTGTCAAATTTCACTTTGAACATTAGCAGAAATTCAACTACTTCGCAGAGTTAATTTTTATCGGATATGAAGAAGAAAATAGCTTTGGTTACGGGCGGCTTCACAGGTGAGCATGTCATCTCTTTGAAAAGCGCAGCTGTTGTTGAAAAAACAATCAATAAGGATCTATATGATGTTTACAAAATCCTGATTTATCCAGGCGATTGGCACTTTGTCTGTGCTTCTGGAGAAAAAATCCCTGTTGACCTCAATGACTTTTCTATTTCTATCGGAGATGAAATAATCACCTTTGACGGAGTTTTTAATATTCTTCATGGATCTCCGGGTGAGGATGGAAAATTGGCAGGTTATTTTGACATGCTTAATATTCCTTACACTACTTGTGACCAGCTGACTTCTGCAATCACTATGAATAAGGGCTACACAAAGGCTATTGTTCAGGATATTCCAGAACTCAATGTGGCTCAATCCCTTCAGCTTTTTGAAAACTCTGAAAAGAATCTCAAAAAGATTGAGAGTGAATTGAAGCTCCCTCTTTTCATCAAACCAAATAACGGAGGCAGTTCCATCGGCATGTCCAAAGTGAAAACCTGGGAAGAATTACCTGAAGCCTTGGATAAAGCCTTTGCTGAAGACAAGCAGGTTTTGGTTGAAGAATTTGTTTCTGGACGTGAGTTTTCAATCGGTGTTTTCCGAGGCAAAGGTGAAATCACAGTACTTCCTGCTACTGAAATCGTGAGTAGCAAGGAGTTTTTTGACTATGAAGCCAAATACGTTGCTGGCGTAACAGAAGAAATTACTCCTGGACGGATGAATCAGGAGGAAAACGATCGAGTAGGCAGAGTGGTGACCAAAGTCTATGAAAAGCTAAACTGCAAAGGGGCTGTGAGAATTGATTATTTCCTTGAAAATGAAACGGGTAAGCTTTATTTCATCGAAATCAATACGGTTCCTGGACAAACAGAAACCAGCTTAATCTCCCAGCAAGTAAGAGCAATTGGCATGGAAGTTCGTGACTTCTACACCCAATTGATCGAGGAAATGTTTGAATGAAGGGAAAAGGCTAAAGTCTGAAAGCTAAAACTAAGGTTAAGGTATGATCCACTTTGTAAAAGGATTCATCCTGAGCATGGCATGCTGACCTCTGAATACTGAGTCCTTTCCGCCTACCGTCTTGAAAACAATCAATTTTCCTCCTTTATCCTTCTCCAATGAATTGGATTAATTAACTTTGTCGCAGGATAACAAACCCGATATTCCATGAACGAGCGCTATATGCAGCGCGGTGTTTCCGCCTCCAAAGAAGATGTCCACAATGCAATCTCCAAGCTGGACAAAGGATTATTCCCTCAAGCATTTTGTAAAATCGTAGAAGACACCCTAGGTAGCGATCCAGATTTTTGCAATATCATGCATGCTGACGGAGCAGGTACCAAGTCATCCTTGGCCTACCTGTACTGGAAGGAAACTGGCGATTTGAGCGTTTGGAAAGGCATTGCGCAAGATGCTATCATCATGAATACGGATGATTTGCTATGCGTAGGAGCTATCAACAATATCTTGGTTTCATCTACAATTGGACGAAACAAAAACCTGGTTCCTGGGGAAGTCATTTCTGCCATCATCGAAGGAACTGAGGAAGTTCTTCAGATGCTGAGAGACAATGGTGTCAACGCTGTTTTGACTGGTGGAGAGACTGCAGATGTTGGGGATTTGGTGAGAACCATCATTGTAGACAGTACCGTGACTTGTCGTATGCGTCGTGATGAAGTCATTTCCAATGATAAAATCCAAGCTGGAGATGTGATCGTAGGTTTGGCTTCTTATGGACAGGCAAACTACGAAAGCGTCTACAACGGAGGTATGGGAAGTAATGGCCTTACTTCTGCAAGACATGATGTCTTCAACAAAATCCTAAAAACAAACTACCCTGAATCTTTTGACCCGGCTGTCCCAGACAACTTGGTGTATACAGGTAGATATAAATTGACTGATCCAGCTCCAGGTGCTCCTGTAGACATGGGCAAATTGGTCCTTTCACCTACCCGTACCTACGCCCCTATTATGGTGGATGTCTTGAATTACTTGAGACCGCATATCCACGGGTTGGTACATTGTAGTGGCGGAGCCCAAACCAAAGTGCTACACTTTGTGGACAATGTGCATGTCATCAAAGACAATCTTTTCGAAACTCCTCCTTTGTTCAAGATCATCCAAGAGGAAAGCGGTACAGACTGGAAAGAGATGTACAAAGTCTTCAACATGGGTCACAGAATGGAAGTCTATCTAGATGAGCGCTACGCAGATGAAATTATCGATATCGCTGAGTCTTACGGAGTAGAAGCTCAGATCATCGGTCGTGTTGAGCCTCATGAAGGCAAAAAAGTGACTATCCAGAGCCCATACGGAACATACGAATACTAAGCATGAATTTGAAGCCTGCTTTTATCACATTTGGAAAGATCCTTCTCGGGATCTTTCTGTTTTTGGTGGTAATCGGAATCTTCTTCATCACTACTGTGGACAGAAGCCCGATTCAAGAGCAGGAATTTTACAGGGAAACATTTCAGGATCTGGAGTCTCTTCCATTCTCTTCCACTCAAGGAAAAGTCTGGCTAGCTGGCTGGGGAAAGACAAACATGACTCCCAAAAATTCAGCTGAATTGGTCGGTTATTCTCCTCGAGGCCCTTATGAATTCATTCAGGATAGCAGCTTTGTCAAAAGCATTGTTTTAAGCAATGGAGAAAGCGAAATTGCCTGGATCAATTTTGAGTTATTGATAGTTCATCCATTTTTAGCCCAGAAAGTTGAGGAGAAAATCCGAGGTGAGTACCCAAACCTTCTTCGATTGATTTTCACAGCGACACATACACATTCCGGAATGGGAGGATACATGCCTGGACCATTGGGAGAAATAGCATTTGGTGGTTTTGATGAAGATTTGGTAGAAATGATCGCCGACAAAAGTCTTCAAGCCGTCCAACAAGCCCAAACGAGTTTGGATACAGCAACTATTACTTTTCGTCAAGCAAACGTACCAGAATTGGTTGCCAATAGATTTGTCAAAGGAGGACCGATCGACCCCTTTACCCGCGAGTTGATTTTTACCCAACACTCCGGCAAAAAAGCTTCGATTTTGACTTACTCTGCTCATGCGACTTGCCTCAGTTCCAAGTTTATGGGACTCTCTGGGGATTATCCTTTTTACTTGATGAAAAAAATGGAAGAGTCAGATTATGATCTATCCATATATGCTGCTGGAACTGTCGGATCTCATCGACCCGTTTCTCCGGGCAGGACTCCAGAAGCAATTCAAGAATACGCCAGCGAACTTGACTCCTTAAATCGGATCAAAATGAGCAAGTTTGGCACCATCAGAAATCCACTTTTGGCCAGTTCAAGATTGGATTTAAAGCTCAGAGACCCTCATCTTCGAATCTCAGATGACTTGAGATTAAGACCTTGGCTGTTTAATTATTTGATGGGAGAAACCAACGCCCATATCGATTTCACTCGAATTGGAAACACACTTTGGATAGATTCAAGCGGGGAGATTTCAGGAGTTTTTTATGAAAAATGGGACCAGCTTGCCAAAGAAAAAGGCATAAACCTAATCATCTCCACTTTCAATGGAGGCTATATCGGCTACATCACTCCGGATGAATTGTATGATGAACACTTTCACGAAGTGAGGGAAATGAACTGGTATGGCCCAGGTAATGGAAGGTATTTTGATGACTTGATTACAGAGATCATTGAAAAAGCTTCAGAATAAAAACAAATCAACTCCTATTCTACCTCGTTTCTAAGTCAATTATATTCCCTGCCAACATTTGGCATATATCGAGGTTTATCTAGGGTTTATACAGGGTTAATTCAAGGTATATTCAAATTTTTATAGAAAAATCCTTGGTTTTACATTATATAAAGAATGAAGAAATACTAGATAAAACTAAACTTAGCTAAGAGCTTACTCTTCATTCTATAGTCCCAAACCCTTTGGTTTCAAGCCTTGAAAATGCCAACGAAAGTTGGGTTTTAACACAAATTCCAGAGCGATTTGGCCTGACAAATTTCTAGACCTACTATTTTGACCTTTTGGAGAAAGGTTATTAAAAATTCACTTCCAAATCTGCGCTTTAATCCAACCTTTTTTCCAGATTTTCTCTTCCACTTTTTCCATCCCGATGCTTCTGAAGAAATATTCATAATCCGGAAGATCCTGCCTGACATGACCTGCCAGCATTCGAAAACCGGAAATAATGGTTTTGATCATCAATTCCTGCCTCCAGTTTTGAGAGGGAAAAAAATCAGCTAAAATCACCTTTCCACCAGAATTTAAGCTGTCCTTTACTTTAGAAAAGAATATTTCCAAGTCCTGATCATTGAAAGTATCCAATACAAAAGGAAGCAGGATTACATCGTATTTCTCTTTGAAATCAAATGGGCCAATTACAAAATGAAGTTTGGAATCCTTCAGGTTTTTCTCTGCTTTGGAAAGCATGCTTGGCGAGAGTTCTACAAATTTTCCAGTCAGATTATCCTGAAAACCTCGATAATCCCATCCATCACCTCCTCCGAGGATTAAGACTTTTTTGTTTGGTATATTAGAAAGAAAACAAGTATTGGCTTCATGAAGTTGGTTTCCAAACACCATTCTGGAAAGCGGTGTATAAACCGGGGCAAGCCATCGATAATTGTCTTTCATAAAACCGAAAATAGCATTCTGATCGTTGGAAACATAAACGATCACCAAAAGCTAAAATAAACCCGATAAATAATCGCATGAAAAATCTTTTTAAAAACATTGCAGGATTACGTCAATTGCTTCAATCCGTAGACCTGGAGCAGATTTCCAAACTTTCCCAAAAAGTAGACCTTCCAAAAATGGTTGGATTGGTCAGTAAAATGAGCGAGTCTGACCTCTCCAAAATGATGGGAATGCTTAAAGGATCCGGCAAATCCAAAGAAATCCCGCCAATCAATGGAGATTTTTATGAACTGGGGAAAAGCCTTCCTCATCACGAGCGTGAAATCCAACTACGGGTTCGTGAGTTTATGGAAAAAGAAATCAAGCCCATCGCAAATGAATACTGGAATCGGGGAGAATTTCCCATGCATATCATTCCAAAAATGGCAGAATTGGACATTGCCGGACTGACTTATCAAGGCTACGGATGTCCGGGACATTCTGCACTTTTGGAAGGATTTATAGCCATGGAAATGGCCAGAGTCGACACTTCGATTTCAACTTTTTTTGGAGTTCAAAGTGGCTTAGCAATGGGGTCTATTTATCTCTGCGGATCAGAAGAACAGAAAAAGGAATGGCTTCCTGCTTTGCAAAAACTGGAAAAAATCGGAGCCTTTGGATTGACGGAGCCAGAAGTAGGGTCTGGAGCTGCCGGTGGCTTAACTACGACCTGTAAAAGAGAAGGAGACACCTGGATCCTAAACGGTCAAAAGAAATGGATAGGAAATGCTACTTTCTCAGACATCACCATTATCTGGGCGAGAGATCTGGATGACAATCAAGTCAAAGGATTTATCGTCAAAAAAGACAATCCGGGATTCGTTGCCGAAAAGCTGGAAGATAAAATGGCTTTGAGAACTGTTCAAAATGCCTTGATTACGCTCACAAACTGTGAAGTTCCCGAATCTGACCGCCTTCAAAAAGCGAATTCATTCCGTGATACAGCCAAGGTTCTCCGAATGACAAGAGCCGGAGTAGCATGGCAGGCGGTTGGATGTGCGAGAGGAGCTTATGAATTGGCATTGGCTTATACGAATGAACGAAAGCAATTTGGAAGACCGATTGCTTCCTTCCAGTTGGTTCAGGACCTTCTCGTAACCATGCTAGGTGACTTGACGGCCATGCAGACTATGGTATTCCGGCTTTCTCAAATGCAGGATGATGGCGAGCTTTTGGATGAACATGCATCTTTGGCGAAAGTATTCTGTACGTTGAGAATGAGATCTATCGTGGATCATTCTAGAGAGTTATTTGGAGGAAATGGCATCTTGTTGAGACATGACATCGCACGATTTGTGGCAGATGCAGAGGCTGTTTATAGCTACGAAGGCACCAAAGAAATCAATTCACTAATTGTTGGTAGGGCGATAACCGGACATAGTGCATTTGTATAAAATAGCAATATAATAGAAATAAGGCTTCGTGCCTCAGCCGAAATAAAGTAGAAATATAAGTACTCCTTCATCTTGACCACTATTTTGCTCGAAGAAGGAGAGCTTATTTCAATCGTATTTCAAAGTATTCTCTAAAAAAGTCAAACCAACATCAATATCCATGGGAGTAGGAAAACCGCTTCCATTCTTCTTCTGATCTGTTCTGGTTGCAGGTTTTTATTGAAAAAAATCAAATAATGAAGCAAACACATCACCAGTAAAAGACAGCTAAAAACCCTGTAAAAAGAGGGCATGAAAATGAATGCTGCAAAGCATCCCAAGATCAATAAAATAGCCAATTGTCGGATTTTTTGAATCAGTTTTTCCGGCTGAATCAAAAGTGCTGCTGAAGGAAAGCCAGCCAATTTATCTTGATTTCTATCCAACCAAGAAAGCATCAACAAATTCAAAAATGCCAAGGCTGAAAACAGCCCAAAGAGCAGCCAAAAGTGTCCGTCTTTATCCAAAGAATCTGATCTTAACAAAGGTATCCATGAAATCCCCAACACATAGAATATCGCTGTACTCAATTCTTTCAGTCCATTGACAGCTTTTCCACCCAAACGGATCAACCCCATGCTTCCCGCAACCAAAACTGAAAGGATGACACTCCAATACAATTCATCCGACCAACCTAAGATCTGAATTGCACCAAATAATCCCACTCCGATAGAAATCACTACGATCACTCCCAAAGTCTTAAAGTTTCTGGCATGAAACTGATGTCTGGGGCTGAGATCTATTTCAGCCTTTTTTCTGGAATCCAACAAGTGGTCTGCAGTGTAAATTACCCACACGGTCAAGCCCAATAATAAATCCATTTTCCAGTCCAAAGAGACATGGAGTAATCTGGAAAAAAACAACATTCCAGCCATGGATCCCAAGACCACATCCAGAGAAAGCCAATTGAACCATAGGAAGAATTTCTTCAGCAATTGCATTTGGTAAAAATAGGGCCCATACTCTTAGAATCAAGGGTATTTTCCTGAACAAAATTTCCTATTTTGTCTTTCCAACAAAAAAATCTATTCAATAAACCTATGAGAACCTATTATTCTGTTTTAATTCTTCTTTTACTCTCTATTCCTGCTTTTTCACAAGCTCCTATCAAAATCGCCTGCGTGGGGAATTCCATCACTCAAGGTCCCGGAAGAGACAATCCCGATAGCTATCCTCTACAGCTTCAAGCTATTCTGGGAGACACATATAAGGTAGTCAACTTTGGCATGGGCGGCCGAACTTTATTGAGAAAAGGAGATTACCCTTACTGGAATGAGACTTTGTTCCAAGACGCCAAAGATTTCAGACCAGACATCTTGGTGATTATGCTGGGAACCAATGATTCCAAACCTCAAAACTGGGCTCACAAAGCTGATTTCAGAAAAGACTATCTGGATATGATCGCCGAGTTCAAAGAGTATATGCCTGCTGACGGAAAAGTCTATGTGGTCATGCCTGTACCTGTGACCAAGGATAATTTCGGAATCACTGCTGATGTCATGAACAATGAACAGCGAATGATGATCATCGACATCGCTCAGTCCAGCGGATCAAGACTGGTTGATTTGTATACACCACTGATGGATAGAGCAGATTTACTTCCTGATGGAGTCCATCCCAATACCGAAGGTTTAGGCATTATGGCAAGTACTTTAGCCAGAGCGATTAGGCTGTAAGGGGGTTGAAAGTTTGAAAGTTCAAAAGTGGGAAAGTTGTCTATCTCACCGCCCAAGCTCCTGTCTCCAGGAGCTTTTTGAATTCATCCTGCTTTTGGAGAAGCAGGGCAAGCTATTCAGCTAAAATTTACCCATCCGAATGCAACGAATCTACTGGATTGGAAAGAGCGACTTTGAGGGACTGAAAGCCGACTGAAAGCAAGGTCAGCAGCAACATAAAAACCCCTACTCCTACATACAGCGACCAGTGAACGGAAGTATGAAAGGTATATCCTGAAAGAAAGTTGGAAATCAAAAGCCAAGCAATCGGCACTCCGATCAATAAGCTGATCCCAACCAACACTCCAAAATCTCTGTAAAGCATCAAAACCAAATTGCTAACTGAGGCACCGAGCACCTTACGAACACCAATCTCTTTGGCTCTTTGCTCAGCGGTAAACAAAGAAAGACCGAATAGTCCTAAGCAAGAAATCAGGATAGCCAAAACCGTAAAGCCCATGGATAGCTTTCCTATTACTTGCTCCATTCTATACTCCTGATCAAAAACCTCATTGAGAAAAGAGAATTCAAAAGGGTATTCTGGATTGTATTCTTCAAAAACTTCTTCCACCTGAGCTAAAACCTGATCTAAAGGTTGCTGCGCTGAAAGCCGAACCAGATAATGATTCCCTAGATTCTCTGAATACATCATCATCATCGGTTGGATTCCAAACTTCAGATTGTCATTGTGAAAATCCTCCGTAACACCTACAATCACTCCCTGACCATGCCACATATCGATTTTGGTTCCTACCGCTTCATCCACGCTCAGCCCCATATCTTCCACCGCCTTTCGGTTGATCATGTAATTCGAAGAATCCCTTTCTCCAACAAAATTCCTCCCAGCTATCAAAGGGATATCCAAAGTAGGTAAGAAACCTGCATCACATCTGAAAACCTTAAAGTTTACCTGATTTTGATCTGTTTTCCCGGGCCATTTAGGGTCCGTTGACATGATCGGAATGGTAAAGACATTATTTCCACCAAAAGCTACTTCCTCCACTCCACTGAGTTGCTGCAATTCATTTTTGATCCCTGAATAAGCTTTAACTAATCCTTCATTTTGATTAATTACGATGACATTATCACGATCAAAACCTAAGTTTCGATTAGAAATAAATTGGATCTGTTGATACACCACGATACTCCCCAAAATTAAAATCACGGAAGCTGCAAACTGAGCCACAACCAAGGCCCTTCTCAATCCAACTCCCGTCAATCCGGATTTGCTGTCGCCTTTGAGCACTTTAGATGGATTAAACTGAGAGAGCACCCAAGCTGGATAGGAACCGGCCATTAGTCCTGTCAACAAGGTAAGCAAGATCACTCCTCCCCATAAGATCGGATTCGCCAAATTCAGCACTAAAGTTTTGTCTGTAATTTCATTGAAAACAGGCAAAAGCAACTGAACCAGCATCAGGGCAAAAATCAATGCGAACCAGGTGAGAATAACGGACTCTCCGATGAATTGGACCATCAGGTTCCATTTACTGGCGCCCACAGATTTCCGAACCCCCACTTCCTTGCTTCTACTCGCAGATCTGGCAGTGGAAAGATTCATGAAGTTGACACAGGCCATCGCCAAGATCAGAAACGCTACAAAGGAGAAAAGATAAACCTGTTGGATCCTTCCTCCTATCGAAACTCCATTTTCAAACTCCCCATGCAAATGCTGGCTCTCGTATGAAAATAAAAAGGGGCGATTCGTACAGTCTCTGCAATTATCTGAGATCAAAGAACTGATCTTTTCAGAAGGAACCTCAGTTCCCTCCCGAAGTAAAACTACCGTCCTACTTCCTCCACTTTGCCAATTTTGCATCCAGGGATTTTCATCCAGCATCAAATCAAAAGGAAGCACAAAATCGAACTGAAGGGAAGAATTTTTGGGTACATTTTCAAAAACTTCCGTTACTGCCAAATCAATTCCATTCGAAAGTGAAATTGTCTTTCCGATTGGATTCTCATTTTGAAAAATTCGCTCAGCCAAGGCTTGAGAAATAGCGATCGAATTCTGGTCTGGCAATGAATTTTCAATAGTATTTCCTTTTACTATTGGAAAACTCATAATACTAAAAAAGGCCGGATCGGCATAGATTCCTTTTTCCTGAAAGGGATTCCCATCATGCTTCATCAAAAGATCTGTCTCGAAACTATAGCGAGAAGCCTCCTCTACCTCTGGAATTTTCTCCAGTATTTCATCTTTTAGCAAAGCAGGCGCGACTGGATAAGTTTCTATTTCACTTTCTGGCTGATGATTATTGACCATCACGGAATAAATTCTGTCACCATTCGCATGAAAATCATCATAGCTGATTTCATCGGCAATCCACAAAAGGATAAAAATACTGGCAGCGATACCCGTACTCAATCCCAATAAATTGATCAGGGTATAGATTTTATGGCGAGCTAGATTCCTCAGGCAAATTTTGAAAAAGCTTCGAAGCATGGGTGTGTTGAATGATAAATCTGAAATCTAAAGGAACAAAATCATGCCAGAGAAATAGCGCTTTTTGGACTTAAAAAGGCTAATAAAGAAGCTAAGACGTCCCAAATCGAACAATCTTATTCCAATTTGGGACGAAATAGATACGAACCTATAAAAGAAAAAACCGACAGCTCAAAAAGCTGCCGGTTTCCAAATTGATAAACCAGCTAGATTCATCTATAAATAACCCAATTCAAGTTTACTTACTTTAATGAGTTGATCCAGTTCGCAATTTTCAATGCCTGATCTTTAGGTACCTGTGGCATTGGAGCCATCGGAGTTGCATAATCAGGCCAGTTTTGCGGCTGTGGATTATAAATCAATTCTACAATTTTTTCAGCGCTATAATTTCTCTTAGCTATATCCTTGAAAGCTGGTCCTACTACTTTTTTATCAGTAGTATGACATGCTGTACAGGTGTTTTTAGCCAAAAGAGTCTTGATTTCAGCTTCAGAAGGTATCGCAGTAGCAGCAGGAGTCGCTGGTTTTGCAGCAGGCTTTGCCACTACTTTAGGCTTCTCTTCAGCTGGCTTTTCTACCACCTTAGGCTTGATCGTCATCTTCGCTCCTGAAGGGATCTCATTCAACGTATAGTATGCATCCGTGTGTACCAATTCATGATAGTTTCCAGCTTCTCTGATACCAGGAAGGCTGATTCTATGTACATGGAATTGAACAGGATTTGCGATGGCAATACGAACTTTTCTACCATCCTCAGACACTTCCACTCCTAGGATTTCATGCTCCTTGTTTTCCACAGGAGGGCTACCATAAACAGGGAAATACTTATAGGTATAGCTTGAGATCATGTAAGAAGCCAAGTCTTCAGCAGACTTTTTGTCCACAGGCTTGGTGAATTCGATTTCAAATCCGTCAGGCTTAGCCTTGATATCTCTCATTTCGAAAGGAATCGCACGGTTCCATACCAATCTCTGCAAACCTTCATTTGCATCCCCTGCAGAACCCCAACCACGGTTGGTTTCACCAACGAAAAGCGACTGATCACCTGCGAAAAGCAATCGAAGCACACCAGACTGGAATCCGCTTCTAAAGTCTATGGAAGCACCTTGGTACACCCCATTTACTTTTTCAAGCATGATCCTCATGATTTTACTCTGTCCTTGATCCCCCACTAGGATTTGACCACCGAAAGGTCCCCAATAGTTATCAGGAATGACAATCGGCTCAGAGTTGGATATCCCGTGAACCCCGTGAGGCAACCAAACTGCCGGCAATTTGATCTCAGGAAGCTTTTCTTTGGCCTGTGCCAAAGTAATATATTCGCTATCTACTACGTTTTCAGGTTTTGCAAAACCTCCACGACCATTCGAGATTTTCATCGGATCAACTACTGCATTGAACTCCTCAGTACCCATTTTGATAGGAATCTCAGGTAAATCAGACCAAGCCAAACTTGCTGGGTGACCGGAGAAGTCTCCTTTCTCCAAATGCCATAAACCACCAGAAGCCATGTAATCTCCTTGATTTTCGGTATAGAATACCTCACCATTCAAAACACCTGGCCCCGCTGGAGATCTCATACCCGCAGCATAAGGCTCGATAGTACCATCAGGATGGATTTTCAATGTCATTCCTCTGTAAGGAACTCGTGCTTCACCTCTCCACCACTCTTGGTTACCAAAAGCCACATTGGTGGTGACGATAAAGTTTCCGTCAGGAGTGATTTTAGGTCCGAAGCTATACTCATGATAATGAGCAGAAAGAGGCCAGCTAGCGATCGTCTCGTATTGATCTGCCTTTCCATCGGAATTCTTGTCTGTCAACTTGGTCAATTCACCGCGCTGAACCATATAGAGAGAACCTTCATGATAGGCCAAGCCTAAAATCTCATGAAGTCCATAAGCATATTTAGACCAATAAGGAGAGCTGGAAGTCGGGTTTTCAACGACAAATACGTCACCTCTACGAGTAGCTACACCTAGATTGCCATTTGGCATCATGGTCAAACCACCCACCTCTAGCAGAGTTCCTTCCGGAGCAGGAACTTTTAGGATTTTGAAGAAATCCTCTTCTTTTGGTGATTCCTGAGCCACAGCCACGGCACCGATAGTCAGCGCACATGCTGTTAAAGTCCAGGATTTCAATTTATTGATTGTATTATTCATAGCAATTCTGTCAGATCGGGATTAAAATAGTAAACGATAAGTTACTGTAGAGCTAGCAGGAAGATAGATAGCACCATTCTGAGCTACTGGCTTTACCTTTTCACCTACAGAAAGGAACAAACCGCTATCCTTTACCCAATAGAGTCCATCTCCCATTTCTACCAATTCCTGACCTGGTGCAACTTTCATCAAGGTGCCTGCAGGAAATGCTGAATAACTGATACTTCTTTCGATACCTTTTCCGCTATCGATTACTTGAATTCTATCCTTGAATTCGGCTCCTGATTCATTTACAGCTTTAAACTCCAAGGCACCAGGGCCTAAGATTTCATATCCTTTTGATTTCAAATCATCAGCAAGTGGAGCATAAGTTGCATTGTAAAACAATTCTTCTCCTTGGCTCAATTCTGTCACAGCTCCCAAAGGTTTGGAAACTCCATTACCTCGGCTGTTCCACATTGGAGTAGCATCCAAGAATCCACCTCTCCATACTCTGATCAATTCATTTGAATTCAAATCATAGGAATAGCTTGTTCCAAAAGGAGAAGAAACAGAAATACCATGAGAAATCTTAGGAGCATCTGGCACCTCAATAAATGATCTCAACACAGGATCTTGTTCGGTATCTACTAAAATTGGATCGGTAGGCCAACCCTGGAAACTTCCAGCTGGATTACTGTACTCTGTTGGCCACATGGTATCACCTGCAACGCTTAAGGAGAACCCTTCAGTAGTCCAATCTCTTGGCTTGGAAACCCAAATAGTCACTGGATATTCACCTGCTTCCAATTGTTTTTCCACTCGAATACCGCCACCTTTTAAAGCCGCAGAACCTGAGCCAATTTGCAATGAACCCAATCCGTTAGGAACAGACATGAAGAAGGTATAATTACCCGCCTTTTTGATAGAAACTTTAGTCTCCAATTTCGCCAAAGACTCTTGAGTCAATCCCGTAGAAAACTCATCGAAATTTGCAATAGTACCCTTGTTGGCAGCGGTTAAGCTGCTTGCACTTGGCATTTCTTCGAAAGAACCAGGATACACTTCATAAGTAATAGCTGAAAAAGTCGGAGCTGGCGTATCCATCGGCTTCACAGTCAAAGACTGAATAGCTACTGGACCGTGATCTCCTTGAATTCTGATAGGACCTTCGGCCACTTCTCCACCTGGAAGTGCTCCTCTGGTAGGTCCAAAAAGTTCAACATCTTCATGAATCAATACTCCATTGAGTACTACTGATTCGATTCGTGCATTTTCAATTTTCTCTCCAGAAGCAGAAAACTTAGGAGCTTTGAAAAGCACTTTTAATTCTTGCCATGTTCCAGGTGCTTTGGTAGCATTTTGTCTTGGAGCATAACCTTGATATCCTTTTTGACCATCGGGCTTGCTTTCATCCCAACGCTCATAGATACCACCATTGTCTCCCGCTTTGGGATCAGTAGTGGTCCAGCTATCCAAAAGCTGGATTTCATATTGACCTTGAAGGTATAAACCGGAATTGGAGCCCGGTGCCATCATGTAAACTAGAGTGACTTCAGCGTCACCAAATTTTTCATTGGAAACCAAGTCCATTCCTGGTTTCTTTTTAGCTGGTTGATTGACAAGGATAGTTCCCTGTCCGGAACTTTGGATTTCTTGAGCTCCCAAGGGATTTGCCCAAGCATCTCCTACCTCAGACCAAGAGCCTTTGTTATTGGAGAAATCAGCAAGGCGCAGCTGAGTAGTCTGGGCTGATACTGTGCAGATAGGAAGACCTATCGCCAGGCAAGCCCAAAGAGTTTTAGTTTTGGAAAACATAGGTTTAAATTGATTTACTATAGAATTTGGATAAATCCTTCCCGCAAATGGGGCTGCTAAATAATCCAAAAGTCAAGAGAATACCAATCATTCAATGCCTATATGAGCATAAGAATGGGTTGGAGGGTCAAATTATTGTCGGAAAGCAGGAAAATCGGCGGGACAAAATGCCCCACCGATCATTATTGATTAGTAACCTGGGTTTTGAACCAAGTTAGGGTTGGAATTCGTCTGAATTTCAGGAATAGGAAAAAGCTCCAAGTTAGGATCTCCACTTGGCTCATGATCCCACCAAGAATTAGATGTGAATGCACCGAATCTGATCAAATCAGTTCTTCTCTTTCCTTCGAAGATGAACTCTCTTCCTCTTTCAGCTAGAAGTTCATCCATTGTCAAAGTACTCGTTGTATAAGCTTCAGTAGCCCAATCTTCATCAGAGAATGCTCTTTTCCTAGACTCATTGATCAAAGCTACAGCTTCAGGTGTAGCCTGACCACCATTCTTTCTCATCAAAGCTTCGGCCTTGTTGAAATACAACTCAGTCAGACGGTAGATGATGTAATCATTTTCCTGATAATTAGGATCATCTTTAGTCCCAGACTTATACTTGTTAAATCTAGCACCAGAGTTTTCTTCACCTTCAGTCATGGAACCCTCACCTGTAGCACCCTCAGAGTTTCTTCTGATTGTATTCACATAAACCAGAGGTTGACCATCCCATTCTTCGGTACCGATCACAGGGTCGGTAGTACCATACTTATATTGAGGGCCAAATAGGAACCATTCAGACTTTCTCATGTCATTTTCTTCATAAGCATCAAATGCAGATGGGATAACAACGAATGCATTCCATCCACTGTAAGTCACATCCAAAGCTTCGGACATATTAGAATATCCCATGAAGAAGCCTCCCCATCCAAAAGAGAATCCACCTTGTCTACTGAAAGCAAACTGGAAGATATTTTCTGGAGAATTTTGGTTGTCATTTCTGAAAGGACCATTGATATCTGGATCCAATCCAATAGCTCCAGTCAAGGAACCGCCCTCACCATTGATTACTTTATCGGCGTAAGTAATAGACTGATCCCACATGGCAGTACCACTCCATTTTTCGGCATTCAAGTACAATTCGGAAAGCATTGCATATCCTGCAGCTTTAGAAACTCTACCTACCAATTCTTGAGAAAGTGGTTCCAAAAGCTCCACATTTGCTTCCAATTCGGATTTCACAAATTCAAAAACCTCAGATCTAGAAGATGTAGGAGGATTCAAAGGCTCACCAACTGTAGTGATAATAGGAACATTACCCCACATGTCCATGATTCTCATATAGTGATAAGCTCTCATAACTTTGACTTCAGCAATAATTGCTTGTCTTTCATCTTCAGTCATGCCAGCTCTTTCAATATCAAGACCTTCCACGTCTTGAAGGATAGAATTCACGTATCCTACTCCACCCCACATTAGTCCCCAAGCAGATCTCATTCTTGGTTCATTTGCAGTCCAGGTATGATAGTGCAATCTGATGTGATCACCACCATCATAACCATGACGTCCTTTTTGGGGCCAAGCGATTTGGTCAGCAGCAGATTCACCGTGATAGTAATACCCGTTTTGACCAGTAGGTGCCAACCAAGCTTGCATGTGGGTAAAAGGTCTCAAGACCCCTTGCATCACTTCAAGCTTATTGTTGTAAAAATTATCTTTGGACAGCTCACTGTAGAAAGTCTCAGAAAGGTCCATACATCCAGCAATCCCCAGTACGAGAAGTGCGATGGCTGTGCTATATATTCTTTTTATATTTTTCATTATTCAGAGTCTTTAGAATGTAACTTTCAAACCAAGAGTGTACGAATTGGTACGAGGGTAGAACCCACGATTGTCGATACCAGTCGTAAATCCAGTGTCTTGAAGTTCAGGATCTAGCCCTGTATAACTGGTGATAGTTGCCAGGTTTCTACCTGTCGCATACAATCTTAGATTCTTAACTGCTTTACCTTTAAGGTTAAAGTTGTAACCTAATGTAATGTTGTCCAGCTTCACAAAGCTTCCATTTTCTAGGTAGTAGTTTGAGAACTGAGGATTATCGTTTAGCTCGCTATTTTTGGTGATCGCACTTTCCAATAGGTTGTTTGGCAACCAAGCTTTGTTTCCAAAATATAGGTCTTGAGTATTCAAGATGTCATAAGCAAACTTACCTCTAAAGAAGATCGTCAAATCGAAGTTTTTGTAACGGAAAGAGTTATTCAAACTTGCCATATACTTAGGCACACCGTTTCCGATGATTGATAAATCTTCAGTTGCAATCTGATCAGCAGTTACAGCTGAACCATCAGCTTTGTAGAACAACCACTTACCATCTTCATTGAATCCTGCGAATTTCTTACCGAAGAAGTTACCTACCTTGCCACCTTCATTCACACGGATAGCAGCACCTAAGTTTCCTGGAGAAGGCAAGAACCCATATTCCAAATAATCCGCAGAATAGAATTCATTAGATAGTTGGGTAATCTTATTACCTAATACGTTTCCAGTGAAGTCAATAGAATAAGTGAAGTCATTTTTGTTAACCAACATGGCATTCAAATACAATTCAATACCTTGGTTACGGATACTTCCAACGTTGGTGTAGATTGAATTTCTAACGAATGGAGGCTGCTGAGCCGTATAATTATTCAACAAATCAACAGTTTCTCTATCATAGAGGTCCAAAGAACCGGAAACCTTATTGTTGAATAGGGCAAAGTCAATACCGAAGTTCCACTCTTGCTTTTTCTCCCACTTCAAATTCGGGTTCGGGTTTCTAGCAGGACCATAGGTTTGATAATAAACGCCATTTTGAGGATACACACCACCAGTGCTTAGGGTTACCAAAGACTGATAGTTTGGAATACCTTGATTACCAGTCACCCCATAACCTAATCTCAACTTCAAGTTTTCAATTGCACCTGAGTTTTGAAGGAAGGATTCTTTAGAAAGGTCCCAACCAACGGATGCTGCCGGGAAGTTACCCCACTTGTGATTGTCACCGAATTTGGAAGAACCTTCACGTCTGATGATTACCTGACCGAAGAACTTCTCTTTGTAGCTATAGCTTACTCTACCAAAAAGTGCGATCAAAGTATTGTCTTCTTTGAAAGATCCCATTCCAGGTCTTGGAAGTTGGGTATTGTTTATAGCAGTACCTGCGCCTAGGTTCCAATCTTCAAAAGCATCAGTGGTAAAACCTGAGTTATTTACCCAAAATTCTTCAAAGGTATTGTACTGATAACTGTAACCACCCAAGACATCAAATGAATGATCACCAACAACTCTTTTATAGTTCAAGGTAGATTCAAATACATCAGACCAAGATAATCCATTGTATTTTCTTGCATAGCCAGTTCCTTGAAATTCTGCACTCGGTCTTTGAGCAAAATCTTTCAAGGATCTAAATTGTCTGTCGTTGTAGGTGTTTTGAGTATGAGCTCCGAAAGCACTGATATTCAACCCTTCAATGATTTCGAAAGTCAATCTCATATCACCAGAGAAAGTCTGCTGATTTCTCTCATTTGTTCTGTATTCGTATCGTGACAGTGGATTGTAATTGTTATAAGCCTGAGTTTCTACAAATGTTCCGTCAGGGTTTTTGATTGGCGCAGTAGGGTTTCTTTGGATAGCTTGCTCGAAGTCTCCTCCACCACCTCCAAGAAGATTTGCTTTGTTGAAGTTTGCAGCAAGATTCGCCGCCATTTGCAATCTTCCATTTACTCCAGTCTGGTTGAGATTAATACGAGCTCCGTACTGAGTTCTGGAATTTTCTTTTGCAATCCCTTCCATATCATTGAAGTAGAAAGAAGCTCTATAATTAGAGTTTAGAGATCCACCTGAAGCTGAGAAGTTATGGTATTGACTCAAGTTTTGCTTGTTGATCAATTCATCATACAAATCCGTAGACGCACCCAAATCATTTACCTCGCCAATCAAACCTTCTTCAATCAAGCCTCTGTATTGATCAGGCGACAAAAAGTTAGGTTTTCTAGCTACAGCTTCTTTAGAGAAGTAAGTATTGTAATTGAAAGTCGGCTCTCCCGCCTTACCTTTTTTGGTTGTAATCAAAATCACACCATTGTTACCTCTGGTACCATAGATTGCTGCTGCAGATCCATCTTTCAACACATCGAAAGATGCAATATCATCCTGCTGCAAAAGATCCAAATTACCACCAGGGATACCGTCGATTACAATCAAAGGCGCCAAGTTACCCGTAAGGGAAGTTACCCCTCTCATTTGGATTGCTACACCTGAATTAGGATTATTACCTTCGGTTCTGGTGATGCTTAAACCTGCTACTTTACCTTGAATCAAGTCCAATGGACTTTTCACATTACCTTGGATGAAGCTCTCTTCATCTACTTTGGCTACAGATGAGGTGATTTCTCTTTTCTTCTGTGTACCATAACCTACCACGACAATTTCATCCAAAGACTTGGTATCTTGATTCATCGTGATATTGAAAGTTCTTCTATCACCGACAGGAAGTTCGGTAGTCTCCATTCCGATGAAACTAAATACCAAAACAGCATCAGGAGAACTGACTACCAAAGTAAATTTCCCATCAATATCTGAAACTGTGCCATTGGTAGTTCCTTTTTCAATAACGGAAACTCCAGGAAGAGGAAGGTTTGTTTCATCCACGATCACACCAGAAACTGTCTCCTGAGGAACCAATTCGATCATTACTTGATCGTCTTTTTTGGAGTCAGAATCAACTCTTACATGGATGTTTTTATTGATTTGCTTGAAATTCAAGCCTGTTTGCTGTGAAAAATCAACCAACAAATCGTACAGACTTCCAGAATTTGAGATTGTGACAGCTGGTAAATCTTTTAATTCTCTGGAGGTATAAACGAAATTATACCCAGTCACTCTTTCAATTCTTGAAAAAGCGTCTTGGACCTTTGCATTTTGAAGTTCGATTTTCACCGGAACCTCGTCTATGGCTTTAATTTGAGCATTGCTGGTATTGGCAAATAGCAAGCTCATCGAAAAGCACTGAATCAGAAAACTGTATAAAATGGTTTTGGACATAGCCAATAAGCGTAACAGTATGCTTTTTTTCATAACTTTACTTCATGTTTAAACTATTGTGAAATGGTTGAACTAGGAGTTTTGATTATCCGCCAAGACACATCAAAACTTCCACTGGCCGGGAGGGATTATTTCCTTTTCGGCCTTTTACTTTTTTGCTGGTTTTTTCATAGGCTCATGGGTTAAGGTTTAAAATGAATGTATACTTGTTTGCCTTGAAGCTCATATTCAAATCTTGAACTATAGCTGAGCCCCTTCAATATATTCTCAAGACTTTCATCTTTGAATTTTCCGGAAACCATCAGATCTCTTGGAACTAGATTTTCAAAGACTATATCCACTCCAAACCAATTTTCCAGTTTTAAGCTGGCCCTTTCGAATGGAGTATTTTTGAAAATCAATGTCTTATTCATCCATGAGAGTACTTGTTCCACATCAAATCTTTCTTTTTTCCAACCAGAGTCCTGAATTGAAGCTATGATTCCTTCACCGGGCATTAATGTCTCCTCCACATCTCCATTTTTCACAAGCACCACTCCAGTCATCAAAGAAATAGAAACACTCTCCTCTGGAAATGAAGAGATATTAAATGAGGTCCCTAAAGCCGTAGTCGTAATAGTCCCAGTCTGAACGACAAACGGTTTGCTCTTGTCATGGGCAACTTCAAAAAAGGCTTCACCTTCCAGCTGAAGCAACCTTAGAGAATCTGTGAATCCTTTAGCATAGCTAATCTTGCTTCCGGAATTCAAAAAAACCTTAGAACCATCTTCTAAAGTAATCGTCGATTTCACCCCTGGAGGTGCTTGATGAACCTCCATTTCAGCTATTGGAGAAACAATCTCCGTTTCTTCCAATTGGATAGTTTTAGTCAAAAAGAATCCTGCTGTTGCTATCAAAATCAAAATCGCTACTGCTTTTCTTTTCCAAGCGATTCGTGATTTTTTTAACTGCTCTTGCTCATATTGCTTGATGGCTGACCATGAATCCAAATTCACAACTTTGGTATCCGATTGCTCCACAGTTTCTTCTTCGATTTTCTGAGAAATGCCTTCCCATAGATCATTTTTAACAGTTTCAGAGATTTGCTTCTTCTCATGAGGAAGGTGGATAAGGATTTTTCTTGCCAATTCTATCTCCTTTATTTTCTCAGGATGTTTTTGCAAAAAAGACTCCCAATAAGCTCTTGCTTCCGGGTTGTTTTTAAAAATCCAATCTCTGAATTCTGGATCAAGTACAAAGTCTTCGACTGTGTAATTTGCTTTGCTCATAAAATCTGTCTTCAATGCTATAAGACAGACATCTCTAAAAGTTATCCTTCAGTTTTTAACTTTTTTTTAGAAAAATCGAAATTTGAAACTTTCTGTAGAAAAATACGGCTTTCGCCAAATTAAATTTTTCAGCTTAAATACTTTTTTAAGCTTCCGACAGCTTTCCAAGCAAGCGTATAAGTAGATCTCAGATTAATATTCATAATCTGAGAAGTCTCTTCGTAGGAGAAGTCTTCGAAAAAGAGGCAGTTAATCACGGCCTTTTGACGGTCAGGTAGACTTTCGATAGCCTTCACCAATTTTTCTTTCAAATGAGATTCAATTTGAATATTGATCAATTTGGATTCTGAGCTCTCGACCAAAAGCTCCCAATCCTCCATATAATCACTATGAATCGACTTATTTTTCTTGTCTACTTTTGCCAGTTTAAAAAGTTTATTTGCCAAGCACTTGTACAAGTATGCTTTAATTAAAACCGAGGAATTAATCTTGCTTCTATACTTCCAAAGGTCTAAAAAAACCTCTTGGATTGCATCTTTCACTTGATGCTCACACTTGGCAATCCCCATACCGAAAGAAAACAAATCGTCAACGTATTTCTCATAGAAAAAACGAAGTCCAGATTGTTCACCTTCTTTCAAAAGTGTCCAATATGTCAATTCCTCCTCGGAAATTTGGAGCTGGGCATTCATTGGTAAAATCGGGTCTGTTAATTGTAATCAACTTTGAATGAAAAGAGAAAGAATGAAAAATCAAAGTATTTTTTTTGGTATTGAATCAAGAAATAAATGAATAATAAGTAGACTATCAGACACTTATGTATAAAAAACTGCACTTTATAACACTTTCACAACCAGTTATATGAAAAATATTAATTTTTTAATCGACCAACTAATACTTAAAACAGATGCAATTTTATTTATAAACGGTAGCTGCTGAAACTGTTGGAATCTGAAAACTAATCGATATTAAAAACCTTTACTATTAATCGGTACAGAAGGATTATATATTCCAGAATTTCCACTTTAACCCTGATGAAAATTCTACTTTTGTCTTATGGACAACCAGATTTTAATTGACCTTGTGACCAAACGAATGCCCTTCGGGAAATACAAAGGGAAACTACTTTGCGACATTCCTGAGCACTATTTGGTATGGATGCATGGGCAAGGATTCCCAGAGGGAAAGTTGGGAATGTGGCTGCATACTCTTTATGAAATTCGCTTGAATGGACTTGAAGAAATCTTGACTCAATTGAAGAGAAATTATTCCAACCGCTAAGCTCAAGTGAAAAAACTCATCGACTTTCTTACTTGGCAGCGAGTCTCATCCTCCAAAATCCATTTCAAAAATCTTCAAAAGGAGAGCTTTTTACTTTTACTCTATGCTCTCTTCTACGTACTCCTTGCAATTTTTATTGCCTACATAATCACCCAAATTCCTTTACCAATTCTTGGTGCTAATGACTTCATTCAGGATTTTTGGTATGCTGGAGTATTCAAATTTACTTTCCTCTTGATTATTCCACTTTGGATCTTTTTCAAAGTTTGGAAATACTCCCTCCAAGACCTTTTACTTGGTTTAAAACCCAATATTTCAATGGTGATCAAAGGTGCCTTATTAATCGCAGTGGGATTTTTACTTAACACGAAACATCTGGCCCCTATTGCCAACCAAATCCCAAACTATCAAGATGCGCCGATCCGATTGATCATCGGAGTAATGCTACCACTTTTCATTGCAGGAATCCCCGAGGAGCTTTTCTTCAGAGCTATGCTACAGACAAGACTGGAAAAGCTTTGGAATACCCCCTTGGCAATTCTTGTTTCAGGTATTCTTTTTACTGCTTGGCATATTCCAAGCAGGTTCTTCTTGGCAGATGGAGTAGATGGTCAGGCTGGTGACTTGAATTCAGTTCTTCTGGGAACTGGTCTACCCGTTTTTATTGTAGGAGCTTTCTTTGGCTGGCATTGGTCAAGGTTTCGAAATCTTCCTGTACTTATTTTGATCCATTGGGCAATCGATATTCTACCTTCTGTATCTTCCTTTTTTGAAATTAGTTTTTGATCAGTTCCTCGTATAAAATATTCACCGTTTCCCTGATCACTTTATTATACCCATTTTCATAAGTCGAGTCGCAGCCATTCGTCATGACTACGATTCCAAATTTTTCTTGTGGATCAAAAAACATGGCACTATACAGCCCATAGGCGGATCCTGTATGACCTGTCAACATTTTTCCTTCAATCAACTTGTCAGTTTTCCATAATGCCAATCCATAATTCTCATTGCTGGAAAGAGGAGTTTGCATGATTTTCGAACTCTTCTTTTTGATAATTTTGGCCTGCTCCCCTTTGCCATAATTCATATGCATGATCATATACCTGGCAAGGTCAGGAGCGGAAATTTTCATTCCTCCCGTGGGAGAAAAAATCGGAGTACTATAGTTTTCCACATAATTAGCAATCTCTTCTTTCCTTGGTGCATAGGCAGCTGGAGAAAGAGTGAATTCCCCGGTTTTGGTATCATAGGTGTAAATATTAGCGAATTTTGAGGCATCCAAATCATTGACATTGAAGCCTCCATAAAGGCCTAGTGGATCTAAAATATGGTTCTTGATATAGTGGTCAAATCGCTCTCCTGAATACTTTTCGATGATCGTCCCTGTCATATTATAAGCCAAATTACAATACTGATACCCTTCACCGGGAGCATAATCATTGTAAGCCTTCTCCCAATTCGGGTTTTTCGCAGGATTGATCGCATCCAGGGTAAAATATCCTTCCGAATCATTGATACTGGAAGTATGAGAAAGCAGCATTTTCAAAGTGATTACTTTCTCAGGAAACTTGGGATTTCTGACCTCAAAGCCCATTAAATCACTTACGTCATTATCCAAAGACAACTTCTTCTGCTCCACCAATTGCATAATGGAAGTGGCAGAAAAGGACTTAGAAATCGAAGCGATTCTAAAAATATCTGTACTAGCTAATGGAACCTCATTTTCCTCTTTCCATCCAAAAGCTTCTTGATAAACCAACTCCCCATCTTTCACAACAGCAACGGAAAGTCCCATCACGGGAATTTCCTCCATCAACAACATGATTTTTTCAGCTTGTTGATTTTGGGCAAAAAGAGAGCCTGATAGACTAAAGAAGAGCGCAATGATAACAGATAGAGTTTTTTTCATATGATTAAATTTAATTGAAATCACCTCTCGGTACTGTTTATAGAATAGATTTTTCCATGACTGGTCAGATCTTTTACACTATCCAAATTCAAGAAAGTATCAGACAGTCAAAGTCACCGAAAACCTTATATTGCTGACTCAAAGAATATAGATTAGAGTATGAAAAAGTCAATTTGGATCATCCTTCTTTCCTTAATTTTTAGCCCGGCAATCTGTCAACAGCAGGACTTTTGGCCAGATGGCACGGTGATCTCAGATTGGTTTAAAGATGATTCGAAAATTGAGCTTTCCGATTTGGGTAGGCCATATGTCATCACAGAGCATGGAGTGAAAAACGACCCGGATCTCCTACAAACCCATCAAATCCAAGCAATCATAGATAAAGCGTCAGGTAATGGAGGCGGTGTGATCATCATCCCCGAAGGGACGTATTTGAGTGGAGCATTATTTTTCAAACCAAAAACCCACCTCCACTTGATGGAAGGTGCCGTTCTCAAAGGCTCTAATGAAATTGCAAATTACCCTAAAATCCCCTCTCGGATGGAGGGCCAAAATTTGGACTACTTTGCAGCTTTGGTCAATGCCTATGAGGTAGATGGATTTACAATTAGCGGGACGGGAACAATTGACGGAAACGGGCTGAAATTCTGGGAAGCTTTCTGGCAAAGGAGAAAAGAGGACCCGAATTGCACCAATCTGGAAGTTTCCAGACCTCGACTGGTTTTTATTTGGCGAAGTAACAATGTGCAATTGCAGGATGTGAGCCTGATCAATGCCGGTTTTTGGAGTAGCCACTATTTTCAGTGTGAGAATGTGAAAATCCTAGACCTCACCATCACTTCCCCAAGCTCTCCCGTAAAGGCTCCAAGCACAGATGCCATCGATCTAGACGTGGTGAAAAACGTCCTAATTAAAGGCTGCTACCTTTCTGTAAATGATGATGCGATTGCCTTAAAAGGAGGAAAAGGCCCTTGGGCAGACGAGGATCCAAACAATGGTGAAAACACTCATATTTTGATAGAAGACAGTGAATTTGGTTTTTGCCATTCGGCATTGACCTGCGGAAGTGAAGCTATTCACAATAAAAATGTCATCATGAGAAACATTCAGATTCAGGATGCTCATCGCCTACTTTGGCTCAAAATGAGACCTGACACGCCTCAGAATTACGAATATATCACAGTAGAAAATATCCGAGGACAAGCCCATAGTTTTATCTATGTGAAACCCTGGACACAGTTTTTTGACCTACAGGGAAGAAAGGATGTTCCCCTTTCCTATTCAGATCATATTACCATGAAAAACATCGATCTGGAATGTGATATTTTCTTTGATGTAGCGATCACAGAGCATGATCGATTGTCCAACTTCGACTTTGAAAATATCATGGTAAAGACCGAAAAGGCCAATTTCAATAAGGATTTGGTAAAAGGTTTTGAAGTCAAAAATGTCGTTGTGAATGGAAAGAGCTTAGATTAAACTTACTTCTTTTCAATATCCTGATTCCTCTTCTCCTTTAGCATTTGCTGGTAGGTTGGGACTTTGGACAGATCTTGAAAATCACTAGCATTGACCCAACCAAAGCTGACTTCCTCTCCTTTCAAATAGCGATTGTAGAAATCAACACTTTTTGGGTCTACATAAGGATACCGATCAAAAATATCCCCGTTTCCCAAAGCCCTTGGATCTCCTTGGGCTTTTAACTTTTCAAGGAGCTCAGTTTTCATTTCATTCTTCAAAACTTCAAAAGAATTATCCTCTGCTAAATTGACCAGACAATTTGGATCCTCTGCGATATTGTAAAGTTCTTCCTGTGGCCTTTTTCCAAAACTCCATTCCCAAAACTGAAAAGTTTCAGGCTTGTAAATGGAGTTTAGAACCACAGTTTTGGTAGCCCCACCATCTGTATTTAAATAACCAGTTTCTGGATTACCGGCAGGCCATCTTTCCGGCTCGAAATTATAGAGATATAACATTCCATTTTTCACCAAACCACGAATCGGGTATCCCTGATCATTCGGTCTTCCTACATCATGCCTTTCTTTACCTATAAGGACTTGGTCACGAGAAGAATTGATCACTCCGCTATTTTTTGAAAACAAAATATCTGTCAAACTTAAGCCTGTAATGCTATCCATTCCCGAGTCAGCCTCTTTGACTTCGGCTAATTCCAGGAAGGTCGGTGCAAAATCAATGAAACTCACATAATCTTCCACTTTTCTATTTTCACCCGAAATCCCTTTTGGCCAGCGCATCGCCAATGGCAAATGATTAGAATACTCATATTCCTGACCTTTGACTCTTGGGAACGGCATTCCATTATCTGCTGTCACTACAATCAAGGTATTTTCTAACTCGCCAATCGAATCCAGGTGATCCAACATTTTCCCCAATTGCAAATCAAAATATTCTATTTCATAGGCATAATCCAAAAGATCTGTTTTCACGGAATCTACCTTTGGCCAAAACTCAAAAACCTGATCATTCGCGATTTGCTCCAGACTCTTTTCACCTACTCGGATTCCAGATCCATACTCATAGCCACGATGTGGTTCCCAGCTTCCAAACCAGAAGAAAAAGGGATCATCAGTTGAATTATCACTCAAAAAAGCTTTGAAATTCTCCGCGTAATCAGTGTTTGCTATTCCCGTCGTAGGAGGATCTAATGTGAATTCTCCATACTTATTGACCAGCAAATCTCTAGGAGAACCATCTTCATTGGCTGCTTTCCCCGGTGCCCAACCTTTTCCTGTGTAGCCGACGTGATAGCCATTTTCATCCAAAGATTCTGCAAAAGATTTGAATTTTACTGGAAACTGAGGCCAGTGATTTGCTGCCTCTTCCAATTGCCAAGAATTGCGCCCCGTCAGGATATTGGCTCGTGAAGGAGCACATTTCGCATTGGGCGTATAAGCATTCATAAAGAGGATTCCTTCTTTGGCAATTCTGTCAAAATTCGGAGTATTGACCCAATCACAACCATACGCCCCCATGTGCAGATAAGTAACATCGTCCATGATTGCAAAAAGAATATTGGGCCTATCTACGACCTCCTCTTTTTGAGGTTGATTTTGACAGGAGATAAAAAATAGTCCTAATACACTAAAGCTTAGAAAATTGATCCGATTCATAAATGAAACTTACAGGGTTTTAGGATTGAAGCCAAATCCTATTTGATTTCCAATTTGTATCCTACACCCCTTAAATTGGATATAGAGATTTTTGGATCATTATTTAGCTTCTTTCGAAGTTTTGAAATAAAAGTATCTAAACTCCTTCCCACAAAAACTCCATTATCCTCCCAAACTTTTTTTGACAATTCTTCTCTAGAAACAATGTGATTGGGCCGACTAATAAGGACCTCTAGAATTTCGCACTCTTTAATGGATAGTATGATTTCTTCTTCCTGATGAATCAACTTCAATTGGTCCGGGTAAAACATGAATTGACCGATCGATAAGCAACCAGAATCAATTTTGGAATCTTTAGAGACCCGCTTTTCTGATGGTTTTTTAAAAACAAAAAATACGAAGGCCAAAGCAGGAATTCCCAAAAGGAATATTGAGGCCAAATTCGTATTCAAATTCTCAGGAAAATACACTTTCACTTGATAACAAGCCTTTGGCAAATCTCTTCCACAGCATGGTATCAAACTTTCCTCTTCGGATGGCTTAATCTGAAAACTATAAGCAATTTCATGATTCTGACATTCGACAATTTCAATTAAATATTCTGAAGGAAGAAAGTTAGACTTCTCCAATTGTGAGGCTATCTGGACAACAGAATAGGGCTTGATCGTAAGTTTTTTCTCAAAGGAAATCTCAAATTCCCCTTCTTGAACTTCTTTCACAGGAAGCACGATAGAACTTGAATCACCTTGGTTTAGCAAAAGCTGATGTCCAAGCATCCGCAAAGCCACCTTCCTTTCTTCGGAAGATTCATTTTCTCTCCAGGTGGCCCCCAAGCTTAGAAAGCCAACAACACAAACTATTAAAAGTAAAGCTCCGATTCTTTGATACATCGGGTGTAAGAAATGGAATTTTGGATGTTTTCACAAAGCTTGACAGAGGTTTTACACTTTTTTGACACTTGTATTTAGAAAAAAAGGGTGGTTGCAAGCAATTCAAAA
This sequence comes from Algoriphagus sp. PAP.12, assembly GCF_026652115.1. Classification (GTDB taxonomy): domain Bacteria; phylum Bacteroidota; class Bacteroidia; order Cytophagales; family Cyclobacteriaceae; genus Algoriphagus. Next base: position 228,196 of record NZ_JAPPSQ010000004.1, read on the forward strand.
AAAGCAACTTGATCATGAATTGGAACTTATTTTTAAAGCCCATTTACACAGTACTATTCATAATTGGACTTCACCTTCAAAGCTGTTCCCCGGCCCAACCTCAGTCAGAAACAAAAAAAAACCAAATCAATCAGCATGTAAATACCTATCATGACTATCATCAATTCAACGGGGCAATTTTGGTAGCTTTTGAAGGAAGAGTTATTTACAAAAAAGGCTTTGGTAAAGCCAGTTTTGAATGGGACATACCTAATCAACCAGACACAAAGTTTCAAATCGCATCGGTTTCAAAGCAATTTACTTCCATGCTTATCATGCAATTAGTGGCCGAGGGCAAACTTGACCTCCGCACCCCTATTGGCAACTATTTGACTGACTATCCAAAGCCACAAGGTGATTTGATTACTATTCAACATTTGTTAAACCATACTTCTGGAATCCCCAATCATACTTCTTTTCCATCCTATAGAACAGATATGATGAAATTTATAAGACCTGAAGGTTTGATCCAGACATTTTCAGATTCCACACTTCTTTTTACTCCAGGAAGTCAATTTAATTACAGCAATTCGGGCTATGCTCTTTTGGGTTTTCTCCTGGAGAAAATAGAAGGCAAACCCTATGGAAAAATCCTGAATGAAAAGATTTTTAGCCCCTTAGGAATGAAAAATTCCGGCTACGAACCAACCCAACGCTTGGTTAAAAACAAGGCTTCGGGATATTCTCCATTAGGTTTATCGTATTTGAAAGCAAATTATATTGATTATTCGGAAGCCTATTCTTCAGGAGGGATTCACTCGACCGTTGAAGACCTTTTTATTTGGGATCAAGCTCTTTATTCTGAAAAGCTACTACCCAAATCTTACCTTGACTCCCTTTTCTCTCCAAAAGTCCAACTGGGCAACTCGCACTATGCAAATGGCTGGGATATCGGTGAAATTCAAATTGGAAATACTTCTTCCGCTTTGAAATCGATCAGCCATGATGGTGTGATTAATGGATACACAGCTTTGATCACAAGAATTCCATCGGAAAAGACCTCCATTATTATATTAAATAATACCGGAAGGGCTCCCCTGCACCATATGACAAAGGGGATTTTGGGGATTTTGCATGGATCAAGCTTTGACAAGCCTGTTCAATCCGTGGCGATTTCAGTAGGTCAAGAAATCGAGAAAAATGGAATAGAAAAAGGAATAGAAAACTATAAAGCAATAAAAGACCAAGGCGGGTTTTATCTCAGTGAAAACGAAATGAACCTTTTGGGTTATGATTTCTTGGAACGAGGAAATCTGGATGCTGCAAAAGAAATTTTCAGACTGAATGTAGAAGCATTTCCAGATTCATTTAGAGTATATGATAGTTATGGTGAAATATTAATGGAATTGGGAAAAATAGATTTATCAATTATGAACTACCAAAAATCCTTAGAGCTTAATCCAACCAATGGAAATGCAAAGAGATTCCTAAAACTACTAGAGTCCAAAACCTACAATTAATCCACTTTTAGGACCTCGTACCTTTTACTTACTCCGTTTTCATTGATCGCCTCGATAGTGAAATAATAAGTCTTGGTTCTATCCAAAGTTTTGAGCCAATATTCATTATTTCCCAATACCATGATGGAGGTATACAACTTATCAGGAGCAGTTCCATAATAAATATTATAGGCATAGCCGTCATCCATCGGTGACCATTTCAAATACGCACTTCGCTTGTCTTTTTCAGTCCGGAAAACCATAAACTGATTCACTTTTTCAGGAATTGCTCCTCCACCATTTCCAAAAACCCTAAAACCGCTGATTGCAAATTTGCCAGTCGGCATATGGATGTTTTCTAGCTTTAGGAATCGAGTTTTCACAGGTTTTTCCAATTCCACATATTCATGAGGTACATCTGTTTGATTTTGGCTTTTATCTACCAAAACCTCCCATTTTTCACCGTCTAGAGAGTGATACAAAATATACTGATGGAATTGGTCTGTCCTCTTTCCCAATCGATCCTGATCCACATCCTGATCAGCATAATTGATCTGTATGGCATTAACAGTGCTGACCTGACCTAAATCTGACTGAATCCACTCTCCTTTTTCACCAGTATTGGCACTCCAATAGGTTTTGATATCCTCATCATTGGCTTTGTTTGGAGCGAAACCACCATAGGTAGAGGAGACAGATATTGGCTTTTCATAATTCAACAACATCCAACCTGTAAATTCCCCTGCCTTATCGGTGTCCGGCAAGTAATGTGGATAGTCTCCAAAAGCAGTATTGCTCCACATCACATCATCTGAATCAAATCCTGTCGGCCAAATCCCAAGCCTCCGCTCAAAATTGTTTTTGACCGAAACCATGATCGTGCTGACATGCCAATATTTACCTCGGTTGTCCTGAAAAGTAGCGCCGTGTCCTGCTCCTCTCGCAAATCCTCCCAACTTCATACTCAATGGATCGGATTGAGGAGTAAATGGCCCCAATGGCCCAGTCCCAACAATGACACCATCTGAATAGCCACTAAATTCTGTTCCTGGTGCTCCATATTGCAAGTAGTATTTTCCATTGTGTTTCGTCATATGAGCTCCCTCCATAAAAGGATCTAAAAAAGTGTTGTCCATATGCTCTCCAAAGCGTTGCCAGCCATATTTATCAGGCTCCAACAGATACATTTCCTTCCGAGTGCCAATAGGTTCTAGTGTTTTCCTATCCAATTCAATTCCGTAAAGTGGATAACGATTGGAACTTCCATTGTACATATACAATCTTCCATCATCATCTGTGAAAAAATCTGGATCCCAACCTCCAATTTCAAATTTTTCAACCAGTGGCTCCCAAACATTCCCAACTGGATCCGTACTCATCCAAATCGTAAAATCCTTTTCATAGGTGGACCCCATGACCAAGACAGTATCTCCTACAATTCCCACAGCAGGAGCACAAAGTTCATCGTAGACTTTGTTCCAAGGACGAAGAAAAAGACGCGAATGAAATTCCCATTTGGACATATCTGTAGAGGTCCAATAACCCCATTGATTAGTCGAAAAGAGAATAAAAGTCCCTTTAAAGTTGACTATGACAGGGTCAGCTGTAGCCCTATGTCTTCCCCATTCAGAAAAGTTAGGGATGGGAGTATAGCCATAATCCAGATTGATGGGATTGCAATAGGTTTGTTGTTGTTGTTGTGCAAAGGCAGATGAAAAGATTCCTAAGAATAGGAAAACAAGTAAACTGAAGAAAAACTTCATAGGATAGGTATTTTGGGGCCTATCAATTTATGGAATGTCCAGCAATCCTACTAATCATCACTTTTCATTAAATCATTCTAGATGATTTTAGTTGATTCATTTATTAATGGCTAACTTATCCAGAAGTAAAATCAGCTGAAATGAACGATTTACAATCCCCTTCCACAAAGCAAATTCTGATCGAAAAAATCAAAGAAAACACTCTCAGTCTATCAAAAGACACCTTATCAATTGAGGAGCCACTGGAAATTCGATTATCGTATTTTGACCAAGGAAAACGAATTCAAAAGAACGTTTCGATAACCATGAGAACCCCCGGTGATGATCCGGATTTAGCTCTTGGCTTCTTATTTACAGAAGGTATTATTTCCTCTTTTCAGGAGATAAAAAGTGTTTACCAAGACTCTGACTGCTTTTCTGACAAACAAAACAAAATAACTGTCGAACTGCATGATGGAGTCATTCCGAATCTGGGGAATTCTGATAGAAATTTTTATACTACCTCGAGCTGTGGTGTATGTGGCAAAACCTCGATTGATTCCATTAAGACAGTGAATTCCTTTTGCAACAATCTACCACCAAGCTTTTCTGTTCCGGTAGACATTCTTTACAATCTACCTTCTACTTTGAAAGCAGTACAAGAAGGCTTCTCCCAAACAGGTGGAATCCATGCATCAGGCCTATTCGATTTAAGTGGAAACCTCCTTTCCTTTCAAGAGGATGTTGGGAGGCATAATGCCCTCGACAAACTCATTGGAAAAGCTTTAAAAGACAAGATACTTCCTTTAAACAATCACATCTTACTTCTCAGTGGAAGGGCCAGTTTTGAACTGATTCAGAAAGCTGCAATGGCCGGCTTCAAATTCGTGGCAGCAATAGGAGCACCTTCTAGTCTAGCCGTGGACTTGGCAGAAGAATTTGGCATTTCCCTTATCGGATTTCTTAGAGAAAATCGAATGAATATTTATTGTGGAAGCGAAAGAATCCAAGTTTCCACTCAAAAAGACAGATTATGAGTGAGCAGAATAAACGGAAAAGCGAATCTGAAGACCCTATCCAAAACACTCCTTCAGCCGAACCTCCTTTTAAACTTTTAAACCTAAAGCAAGGGAAGGTGAAAAAATGGGCCGTTGGGATCCCGGGAGTAGCTACTTCCATTCAAAATTTAATTACTGAGAAAACACTGATTCGGGGAGGAAAGGCACTTTTCAAAATGAACCAATTCGATGGTTTTGATTGCCCGAGTTGTGGTTGGCCAGATCCTGACGACGATCGATCTCGAGTCGCTGAATATTGTGAAAATGGCGCTAAGGCTTTAGCTGAAGAAGCAACTAGCAAGCGAATCACAGCAGATTTTTTCAGAGACAACTCGGTCAGTGACTTAGCAAAACTCACAGATTATGAAATTGGGCATTTGGGACGACTTTCGGAGCCCATGTATCTCCCAAAAGGCGGGACTCACTATCAACCTATCAGTTGGGATAAAGCATTTTCAAAAATTGCCGAACACCTGAATCAATTGGACTCTCCGGATGAGGCGGCATTTTATACCTCAGGGCGAACGAGTAATGAGGCTTCTTTTGCATATCAACTTTTTGTCCGGGAGTTTGGTACCAACAACTTCCCTGATTGCTCTAATATGTGTCATGAAACTTCCGGTTTTGCTTTAAATACCAGTTTGGGAGTCGGAAAAGGGACTGTGAAGCTCCATGAGTTTTACGATACGGATTTGATTGTCATCATTGGGCAAAATCCTGGAACCAATTCTCCGAGGATGCTGAGTGCACTGGCAAAAGGCAAAAAAAACGGAGCAAAAATTATTGCAATTAATCCGCTCCCTGAGGCCGGCTTGATGGGTTTTCGAGACCCTCAGAAAGTATCCGGTATTTTAGGAATAACAGCGGAGCTTGCTGACTTATATCTTCCTGTCAAAATCAATGGAGATTTAGCTTTACTCAAGGCTATTGAAAAGATCCTTTTAGGATTTGAAAAAGAAAATCCCGGGAAAGTGTTTGACCACGAATTCATCAAAAATAAAACAGGTGGATATGAAGAAATGATCCAACATCTGGAAGGGTTGGACCTCGAAGATTTGGCCTCAAAAGCAGGAGTTTCTTTAGGTGAATTGATCAAAGCTGCAGAAATGATGAAGTTCAAAAATCGAATCATTGTCTGCTGGGGGATGGGAGTAACACAACAGCACAATGGAGTAGACATCTGCCGGGAAATCATCAATCTTCTTTTGCTCAAAGGAAGCATCGGCAAACCAGGAGGAGGACCAAGTCCTGTTCGTGGACATAGCAATGTTCAGGGAAACCGAACCATGCTCATCAACAACCACCCCACTCTGGAGCAATTGAATAAACTTCAGGAGGTTTTTGGCTTTAACCCTCCTAGAGAAAATGGGTACGATGTGATCAATACAATCAAAGCAATGCATGGGGGGAAACTGAAAGTGTTTTTTGCAATGGGAGGAAATTTCCTTTCCGCGACACCAGACACCACCTATACAGCCGAAGGAATAAGAAATCTGAACTTGAGCGTCTCGGTCTCTATCAAGTTGAATCGGGGTCACCTCATTCATGGAAAGGAAGCGTTGATTCTTCCTACTATTTCTCGAAGCGAAAAAGACATGGTCAATGGAGAATGGCAGCATGTCAGTACTGAAAATTCAATGGGAGTGGTAGAATGGTCCCGAGGAATGCTGGAACCTATTTCCAAGGATCTGATCAATGAAACCCATATTGTTTGCCACATGGCCAAAGCCACTTTGGGTGATAAATCGGTGGTCGATTGGGATCGGTATTTAGGAAACTACGATGCAGTGAGAGAGGACATTGAGAAATGCATCCCGGGATTCGAAAACTATAATGTAAGAGTAAAACAAAAAGGAGGTTTTTATCTACCTAATGCCGCAAGAGATGGGAATTTCAAGTCCAAAAAATACGCTAACAAGGCATCTTTTGTAATAAGTGAACTGCCTGAAAACAAATTGGAAGAAGATGAATACCTAATGGCTACCACCAGAACGCACGATCAATTCAATACCGTGATTTATGGCTTGAATGATCGATATCGAGGAATTTACAATGAGCGAAGGGTGGTCATGATGAATAAAAATGATATCGTCAAAGCAGGCCTGAAGGCCGGAGACAAAGTGGACCTTTACAACCATGATGATGGAATTGAAAGAATTGCACCTTTATTTATCGTGGTGGAATATCCTGTTCCGGAAAAGAACACAGTCACCTATTTTCCTGAAACAAACGTCCTGGTTTCGGTCAATAATGTGGTCAAGGAAAGTAATATGCCGGCCTCTAAATACGTGAAAATTAAAATCCGAAAACATGACCCAAATGTTTACCAAAAAATGGAATCATTTGGAAGGTAAAGCTTGTTAATCTAGGAACTCACCAAACCAGCAATTTTTATGGAGGATATGATTTTTTATGACCGGATGCAGTTTGCATTCACTATCACTTTTCACTATCTCTTTCCTCAATTGACGATGGGTCTATCGCTTTTGATTGTCTATTTCAAATGGCAATATCTTAGGACTCAAAAGGAATCTTTCAACCATGCTGCCAAATTCTGGATGAAGATTTTCTCCCTCAATTTCGTGATGGGAGTGGTGACAGGAATCCCGATGGAGTTTCAGTTTGGGACCAACTGGGCAAAATTCTCTGAATTAACAGGTGGAGTGATCGGCCAGACTCTTGCCATGGAAGGGATGTTTTCCTTCTTCTTAGAGTCTTCATTTCTAGGTCTATTCCTGTTTGGCGAAAAGCTTTTAGGTCAAAAACTCCACTTTCTGACTGGATTTTTAGTGTTTTTAGGATCTTGGGCTAGTGGCTATTTGATCATAGCAACCCACTCTTGGATGCAGCATCCAGTCGGGTATGAAATCCTTGAAAACGGGAAATTTGTTTTGAACAATTTCGGAGCTCTCTTTTCTAATCCTTGGCTTATTCCTTCATTTCTGCACAATCAAGCGGCTTCTTTGGTCACCAGTTCTTTCGTAATGGCGGCAGTTGGTGCCTTTTATATTTTGAATAAAAAAGAAGCTGAATTCGGGAAGCTTTTTGTGAAAACCGGAGTCTACTTTGGTTTGGCAGCCTCCCTTTTTGTAGCATTCCCATCTGGTGACATGTTGGCTAAAAATGTCGTGAAATATCAACCAGTGACTTTTGCAGCCATGGAAGGTATTTTCGAAACCGAAAAAGGTGGAGCAGAAATCGTTTTGATTGGTCAACCTAATATCCTTGAAAAGAAACTGGATAATAAAATTGCAGTACCAGGCGTACTAAGTTTCCTGACTCACCAACGCTGGAATGCCACGATTTATGGACTGAATGAATTTGATGAAAAACTCTATCCAACCAATATTGCAGGTTTGTATTATGCCTACCACATCATGGTTGGTCTTGGTACAATCTTTATAGGTCTGATGGGCCTTTCCTTGTTCTTTTTGATCCGAAAAAAGCTATTCAGTACTGAATGGATTTTATGGAGTTTGGTCTTTGCGCTTCCTTTCCCTTATATCGCGAATATTTCGGGTTGGTATACGGCCGAATTGGGCCGGCAGCCTTGGTTAGTTTACAATTTATTGAGAACCGTAGAAGGTGCCTCTCCAACAGTCTCTTCTGGAAACACCCTGTTTACCTTATTGGGGTTCATTGGACTGTACTTTTTGCTGGGAATGCTATTCCTTCTTTTGGCAGGAAAAATCATTAAACATGGACCTAATCCTCAAATCGACTGATCATGGAAATATTTTGGTACATCGCACTCTTATTTATGCTTACCGTCTATTTGGTCCTAGAGGGCTATGATTTTGGAGCAGGCATTGTGCATTTATTATTTGCTAAATCTGAAGAGGATAAAAAAATGATCACGAAATCCATTGGCCCTTTTTGGGATGCCAATGAGGTATGGTTAATCGCGTCTGGAGGCGTTTTGTTCTTTGCTTTTCCTACGCTTTATGCATCTTCATTCAGTGGATTTTATTTGCCTTTGATCATGATCCTCTGGTTATTGATTTTCAGAGCCATCGGGTTGGAGCTTTACGGTTTTGTCAACAACCACCTCTGGAAAAGCATATGGAATACATCTTTTGGAGTAGCCAGCTTATTGCTTGCTCTCTTCTTTGGAATTGCATTGGGGAACATCGTCCGTGGTGTGAATTTGGGAATGGTAGAGAATGGGGTTTCTACCCAAGAAGCTCACTATTTCTTCCTTCCGCTGTGGAATTCGACCTTTAGCCCGCAAGCAAACCATTTAGGAGTCATTGACTGGTTTACCGTTTTCTTAGGAGTCATAGCTGTGATTGCTTTAACCATTCATGGTGCCAACTGGGTAATTTACAAAACCAGCAGCTCCCTTAATCAGAAATTGAAAAAAGTGGTTTTCATTATGAATTTTGCCCTGCTGGCATTTGTCATAGTTTCCCTTTTGGTTTGGCACTACATTCAGGAAAACCCCTACGAAAACTTCAATAATCATCCTTGGCTTTGGATTTTCCCAGTGATTTCATTCGCAGGAATTTTCGGACTCTTTAAAGTCAAATCTTATAAAGACGGAATGGGATTTCTCTTTTCGACTTTGTTTCTGGTTGGTGGATTCGTTGCATCGGCAGTTTCGATCTTCCCTAAAATGCTCCCAAGTACCAATGAAGTGAATCCCTCCTTGACTCTTTACAATGCCTCGGCTCATGAATATGGCCTTTCCATAGGAGTCTTTTGGTTTGTAATTGCATTTGCTTTGGTTTCGCTGTATTTCATCGTACAGCATAAAGTTTTCAAAGGAAAAATGGATCATATTCACTACGGAGACCATTGATTATTAACCACTTAAAAGCACTCCATTCATAATTAGCTCATAAGATTTCAAAGTTTTTTTGATTTTTTTCTAATCCTGGGGAACTAATCAATCATCAAAATGATTGAACGTTCATTCAGAGCTTATGGAAACTTTACAAGAAAAAAGAATCTCGATCATCAAAAGTGGAATGGAGCTGATCAATGAACATGGATTCCATGGATGCCCGATCAGCCAAGTTGCCAAAAAAGCCGGAGTCGCCGCAGGCACCATTTATACCTACTTTGAGAACAAAGAAGACATGATCTATGGGATATTCAAAGAGGTGATCCAAAAGCAATATAAAGCCGTTGCCTTAAAGGACAATCCAGAACTTCCATTCCAAGAAAGGTTTTTCAAATTCTGGGAAAATATTTCTGAATTTTATTTTCAAAACCCTGAAATTCAAGGGTTTTTAGATCAATTCTTAAAATCCCCATACAACACAGAAGAGGTTCATAAAGAAAACCCAAGTTGGTTTGAATGGACAGAAAACTTTTACCTAGATGGCATCCGTCAGGGAGCCATCAAAGATATAAACCCAATAATCTTGAAAATTTTAGTGAATGAATCAGCCCATTCACTGGCAAAGGTCAAAAGGAACTTTGGAAAGAAACTTGAAAAAAAGAAAGTCGATTTCTCATCCTACCCTTTTATGATTTGGGATGCTATCAAAGCAAATTAATTACGCATTTAAATAACCGATTAACTCTATTTAAAATTATGACCTATTCAAAGCAGTCCTTGCTTTTGGGCCTTGGGCTATTCCTATTGACGGTAAAAGTTCTGGCGCAGGAGGATGTTCCAAAGTTAGAGGGAACAGTAGGACTTCAAGAAGTACTGGACTATGCCCTAGTACAAAGTCCTACGATCCGACAAGCTCAGATTGATGAGCAAATCGGAGACCGGGAAATCAAAGCCAATATTGCTGGCTGGTATCCTCAGATTACTGCAAGTGCTGCCGGAGCTTACAATATCAAGCTTCAAACTAGTGCTATTGGCGATCAGCTGATCACTTTTGGCCAGCCTTACAATTCCAATGTGCTTTTGCAAGTGGACCAGTCACTTTTCAACAGAGATCAACTGTTTGCTTCTCGTACTTCTAAGTACTACAGAAATCAATTGGAAGAAGTAATCGAAAATGCAAAAATCAACACCATCGTTGATGTAACAAAGGCATTTTATGACATCCTCCTTTCCGAGGAAGAGCTAAAAATCATAGAAGAGAACCTCCAAAGGCTGGAAAAGCAATACAAGGATGCCAAAACCAGATACGAAACTGGTTTAGTAGACAAAACAGATTATCAGCGGGCATTTATCACTCTGACCAACTCAAAGAGTAATCGAAACCGAGTGATGAATTCCTTTGATGCCAAGTATTCTTATTTGAAGCAATTAATTGGCCATCCTGATAGTTTGAATTTTGAGATAACTTTTGATGTCAAAGGTGCAGTTGAGGATATCGCTCAAGATGCTGCCGATCCATTGATTTTGGATAACCGAGTGGAATATCGCTTGATGCAAACTCAGCAGTCTTTGAATGAAATTCAGACTTCGTATGAAAAGTGGAATTACCTGCCACAGCTTTCCGCTTATTATCGATACAACTGGATGTATTTCAATCAAAACTTTTCTGATCTATACAATCAGTCCTATCCGACTTCAGCGGTTGGGTTGAACCTATCCATTCCGATTTTTCAGGGTGGAAAAAGAGTTCATCGGGTGAAAGCAGCCGAGCTTCAAGTGGAGCGTGGGAAAATTGATTTGGAAAACTTGACGAATCAAATCAATACGCAATATGATGCAGCTTTGGCCTCTTACAATTCCAGCTTGTATGAGTGGGAAACCATCCGTGAAAATATGGAAATGGCAGAAAATGTCTATAACATCATCAAAATGCAATACGATGAAGGAGTCAAAGCCTATGTGGACCTAGTTGTTGCAGAGACAGACCTTCAAACTGCTCAAATCAATCATATCAATGCATTTTATCAAGTCTTGCTATCCAAACTGGATTTGGATCAAGCATTGGGCACCATCAACTATTAATCTGAAAACTTTCAATATCTCATGAGATCATCTATTACCATTATATTCTATGCTGCACTACTTTTTGTAGCCACTTCCTGTGGGCAAAATCAGCAAGCAGCTCAGCAAGCCCCTCCACCGGTTTTGGTTTCTGTAACCAAAGCAGTTAAAAAATCTGTGACCGGAACGGATGTATATCCTTCTACTGTAGTTCCTTTGAACGAGGTTGAAATCCGTCCTCAAATCAGTGGCTATATCACCAACATCTATGTGAAAGATGGACAGCAGGTGAAAAGAGGTCAAAAGCTGTATGAAATCGACCGAAGCAAATACGCGGCTTCTTTGCAACAGACCAAAGCGCTTGTTCAAAGTGCTGAAGCGAATTTAGCTAGAATCGAAAAGGATTATGAGCGATACAAAAGACTCGATGAGGAAGATGCAATTGCAAAGCAAACATTGGATGCAGCTCATACGGAAGTATTGAATGCACAAGCTCAGTTAACTTCTGCAAAAGCTCAAATGGAATCAGCATCTACAGATTATTCCTATTCTGTTTTGACAGCTCCTTTTGATGGGACAGTTGGGATTTCCCAAGTAAGACTTGGAGCTCAGGTTTCTCCTGGACAACCGCTTTTGAATACACTTTCTTCCAATGATCCAATGGCTGTGAACTTTGTGATCAACGAAAAAGAGATTCCAAGATTCAACAAGCTTTTGAGAGCAGAAAACAATCCAGATTCTCTTTTCAGAATCAAGTTTAGTGATGGAAGCATCTACCCGATCAACGGGACATTCACCACTATCGATAGAGCAGTGGGGAGACAATCAGGGACAATCAACCTAAGAGTAAACTTCCCAAATCCGGATGCAGAATTGATTCCAGGAATGACTGTGAACTTGATGGTCTTGAATCAAGACATCGGAGAGCAAGTAGTAATTCCTTACAAATCAGTTTCCGAGCAAATGGGTGAATACTTTGTCTATATCGTTGGCGCTGAAGAAACTGTGACTCAAAAAGTGGTGGAATTGGGAACTGTATTTGGGGATCAAGTGGTGGTCAGATCAGGTCTTCAGGGTGGTGAAACTCTCGTGATCGAAGGAATTCAAAAATTGAGAGAAGGAGCAAAAATCACCACTGGAGGAGCTCCACAACAGTAATTTTTTACTAGCAGACTCATACAATATGATATCAGAAGTATTTATAAAAAGACCGGTTACAGCCATTGTCATCTCAGTAGTACTTGTACTGGTAGGGACATTGGCCTTGATTAACCTACCGATCACACAATATCCAGACATCACTCCACCTGTAGTTTCAGTTTCTGCAAACTATACCGGAGCCGATGCGGAAACGGTAGAGCAGACAGTAGCTACTCCGATAGAGACTCAGATCAACGGTACGCCCGGGATGTCCTATATTTCATCCAACAATACGAGTACGGGACAAATGCAAATGAACGTGACCTTTGATGTAGGCACGGATGTAAACATTGCCACTTTGGACGTACAAAACCGAGTGAGTATTGCCGAACCCCAGATTCCTGAGGCTGTAAGAAGATTGGGAGTAACAGTTCGTAAGAGAAATCCAAGTGTAATGATGGTAGTCAGTATCACTTCTCCGAACAATACGCACGATCCAAGCTTTTTGGCAAACTATACTAACATCTATATTAAAGATGCCCTTTTGAGAGTGAAAGGCGTTGGGGATATTACCGCAATTGGTCAGGATTTCAGTATGCGGGTTTGGTTGAAACCAGACAAACTAGCCCAGTACAATATCTCGGCAAGAGAAGTTTCTGCAGCAATTCAGGAGCAAAACCTTCAGGTTGCTGCGGGTACAGTTGGAGGTAATCCTCAATATGATTCACAAACATTTGAATATGCAATCACCGTGAATGGTCGATTGGATACCGAAGAGGAGTTTGGAGACATCGTATTGAGAGCCAATCCTGCTGACGGGTCTATTGTGTATTTGAGAGATGTGGCCAGAATCGAATTGGGACAATTTGACTACAGTAGATTCTCTACCTTGAATGGTCAGCAAAATGCCATTTTGCTGGTTTACCAAGCACCAGGAAGTAATGCATTGGAAACTGCTGACGGAGTTTATGCCGCATTGGATGAACTTCAGGCCTCATTCCCTCCGGACATGAAATATGATGTTTCTTTCGAAGCAATTTCTGTCGTAAAAGTATCCATCAATGAGGTGGTTCACACCTTTATTGAAGCTTTGATCTTGGTAATTTTGGTGGTATTCCTATTCCTGCAAAGCTGGAGAGCCACATTGGTTCCAGTGTTAGCGATTCCGGTTTCCATCATCGGTACATTTATCTTCTTCCCATTATTGGGCTTTACGGTAAACACGCTAACCCTATTCGGATTCGTATTGGCGATTGGTATTGTGGTGGATGATGCGATTGTAGTAGTTGAAGCGGTTCAGCACTACATCGATACTCGAAAAATCACTGCCAAGGAAGCTACCAAACTGGCGATGAAAGACATCACAGCTCCGGTAATTGCGATTGCTTTGATCTTGAGTGCGGTATTTATCCCTGTTGGATTTATCCCTGGAATCGTAGGTAGAATGTACCAACAGTTCGCGATTACCATTGCGATTTCCGTTTTGATTTCGGCATTCGTGGCTTTGAGTTTGACTCCTGCTTTATGTTCTCTTTTGCTAAAACCATCTGAGGTAAATGAGCATGGAAAGGGCTTAAACAGATTCTTCTACAAATTCAACTTGTGGTTTGAAAGAACTACACAGAACTATTCCAAAGGTGTAAAAGGTGCCATCAAAAGAGCTCCTTTGATGATCATTTTATTGATCTGCATTTTCGCGGGAACATTTGGATTATTCCAAACCAAACCAACTGGATTCCTTCCTACAGAAGATGAAGGACGATTGTATATCTCATTAGAATTACCTGAAGGTTCTTCCAGTAGTAGAACCCGTGAGGTCATGAGCGAAATGAGTGATATTCTGACTTCTACCGATGGAATCAAAAATGCAACCGGAATCGGTGGATTGAACGTGATCAACTTCTCATTCAAATCCAATTCTGCAACCTTCTTTATCCAGATGGATCCTTGGGATGAAAGACAGGAACCTTCCCAGCAGCTTTATGGAATCATGGCGCAGCTTAACCAACGGTTTGCTCAGATTCCTGAGGCAAGAATCGTGGTAGTTCCACCTCCTGCGATCCCTGGTTTAGGTTCGACAGGTGGATTCAGCTTTATGTTGGAGCAAAGAGGAACAGGCTCAGTACAAGACTTAGAAAGTGTCATGGGACAATTCCTAATGGCTGCCAACCAAAGACCTGAAATCGCCATGGCTTACTCTTTCTTCAATGCCAAAACTCCTGGATACCATGTCGTGGTTGATCGAGAAAAAGCCAAAAAATTGGGCGTTCCTTTGACCGAAGTATTTACCACCATGTCCAATTACATGGGTAGTGCCTATGTCAATGACTTCACGAAATACGGACGTAATTTCCGTGTGGTAGCTCAAGCTGACACCGCATACCGTGCAAGCATTGAGGAAATGGAGCAATACTATGTAATGAGTTCAGCTGGTGAAGCGGTTCCATTAAGTGCATTGATTAGCTATGAAGTGGTGGACAATGCTGCAGTGATTTCCCACTACAACTTGTTCCGTTCTGCAGAAATCAATGGTAATGCCGCTCCGGGCTACTCTTCCGGTCAGGCTTTGGAAGCACTACAAGAAGTAGCTGCTGAAGTGCTTCCAGCGGGATATGGGTATGATTTCTCAGGATTGAGCCGTGAGGAACTTTCTTCTGGAAACGCAACCATCTTGATTTTCTCCTTGGCGATTATCTTGGTTTCACTACTATTGGCATCCTTGTACGAAAGCTGGTCTGTACCATTCTCCGTACTCTTGGCTCTTCCATTAGGTGCATTTGGTGCGATTGTAGCCTTGCACTTCCTACCTAAGTTGGACAATAACATCTATGCCCAGATTGGTTTGGTGACTTTGATTGGTTTGGCTGCGAAAAATGCCATTTTGATCGTGGAATTTGCCAAAGAAAGGGTAGATCGCGGTATGCCCCTATTGGCAGCAACAATTGATGCAGTGAAACTTCGTTTGAGACCGATTATTATGACCTCATTGGCCTTTATCCTAGGGGTATTGCCACTGGCCCTTTCCAATGGTGCGGGAGCTGTCGCAAGACAAACCATCGGTTGGACCGTAATCGGCGGTATGCTTGCTGCGACCTTCTTGGCCATCTTCTTTGTACCAGTACTCTATGTGATCATCACTAAGATTGCTTACGGCAAAAAAGGATTGGCTGAACTAGAAGCAAACTACGTTCCTCAAGAAGGTGATGGAGGACATGGACATTAAATAAATAGACTTGCGATATATCTAAAAAGCCGGCCTTTGGGTCGGTTTTTTTTGTTTAGGCCCTTCCCATTTCAAAACCAATTCATTTCAGGATTATTTGGACAAAATTCAAAATTGCCCTAACTAGACCATTGCATTTTCAAACCAGCCTTCAACCGATTTGAATTCACAAAAGCCCACTACCCAAAGTCAAAGAATTGTATTACTGGATATTTATCGTGGTTTTGCCATTCTGGGGATTTTTGTAGTCAATATCGGAGCGATGAATTCTTCCTATTTTTCTCAAGAGGTATTTGCGGCACAGTGGACTTCTCCTTTGGACCAGATTGTTGAGCTGATTCTCCAGCTGTTTTTTTACACCAAGTTCTTTCCGATTTTCTCCCTCCTTTTCGGTTTGGGGATTTCCATGCAGGCCATCAGACTTTCAGAAAAAGGACTATTGAATTTCTCCTTTTTTAGAAGAAGAATGGGATTCCTGTTTTTGATTGGACTACTTCATATCACCTTCCTCTTTTCTGGAGATGTCCTGAATATCTATGCAATCTTAGGGTTATTAATTACGATATTGATCAATAAGTCCAACAAGCTCATTCTTACCTTGGCTTTCATATTCCTCCTTTTTCCCTATTATGATCAGGTTTTGGGTGGAATTTTAGGTTTTTTGGACTTTGACCCAGGAATATTCCTCGCGGACTATACTCCTCAAAAAGTCAATGAAATAATCCGCTTTGGAAGCTATGTCGACTCCATCAAATTTCGCTGGCTGGAGTATATGTACAATATCCCTTTGCTCTTTGGATTCTTTGCACCTATGGCTTTGGCGATGTTTTTACTGGGGCTTTATTTAGGCAAAAACAAGATCTATGAGAAGCTGGATTCTTATATCTTTCAGATTAGGAAACCGATGCTTTGGATTACTCTTTTTACTTGTCTTTATAGACTCTTATTTCTTTTTGTTTTCACAGGTTGGGATATCTATCGAACTGAGGTAGGCAGAACCGTTTTCATCAAGTTGATGGTGTTATCTGACATCCAGTTTGGAATATTTTATCTCTGGTTGCTCGGTTGGGTTTGGTATCATACCCATTGGCAAAAAATCCTCAGCCCTCTCCAATACGTCGGTAGGATGGCATTAACAAATTACATTTTCCAAAGTCTAGTGGGATTGGTACTCTTCTCTTCAGTTGGATTTGGACTTTATGAATCTATGAGTCCTTTCCAAACTCTAGCCACTGCATTTGGGATATTCATCTTTCAGATATTTCTCAGCAAAATCTGGTTTAACTATTTCAAATCTGGCCCCTTGGAATGGATTTGGAGGAAGTTTACATACAGGTAACCTTAATTAAAAGAAAATATATTTTTAAGTATTTGATCTGAAAAAACAAAAAAAAAGCCGATCATTT
Source organism: Algoriphagus sp. PAP.12 (assembly GCF_026652115.1). Lineage (GTDB taxonomy): Bacteria > Bacteroidota > Bacteroidia > Cytophagales > Cyclobacteriaceae > Algoriphagus. The sequence continues at coordinate 245,090 of NZ_JAPPSQ010000004.1, forward strand.
CTGATCGGCTTCGTAGTAGCGGGAACAGTGCTACAAAATCCTATTGTTTTTCAGCTACTTATAAGAAAAGGGGGGACAAAAAGGGGGACAGGTTCATTTTGCTTTTACATTTTTAAATTTATTTGAATTGAACCATTTCGAACCTCTCAAAACATGTGTTTAATCGCCATATAAACACTTTTTATGTTTATGGTTTTTGAATGATCTTTTTTCTTTTTGATGTAAAATCAGAAAACGAACCTATTTTAAGTAAGGTCAAAATTAGAAAATGAACCTTTAATTTTCCTGTTAATTTGAAGGTATTTGAGTTGTCTCAGGATTGAAATAATTTAAATGGTTTAGAGTCTCACTTTAGCCTCGTACAATTCGTACGGTACGAGGGGTACGAGCTGTACGAATAGTACGAGTGATGCATTTTCTTTTTGCTGTTTGAATCAAATTTTATAGTCTCAAGTCTAATCCAATTGTATTGCCTTAATCTTTCACTTTGTGCACACTGTGTGCACAATTCGGTAGTTTACATAGATGAGCTATATCTACTCCCGTATTTTAAGATTCACGACAGAATTTCAATTTTCGTGACAATAAATTGTCGTAAAAATAGTTTTACGACAAAATAGAGTTATAATTGTCGCAAAATAGATTCTTAACCATGAACAAACAAGAAGAGCTTGATAATATTCTATTTGCATTGAGATCCTTTTTTAATGGAGCAAGTCTAGAAGAATTGAATAAAGCACTCACTATTTCTGTAGAAAGACGAACCCTACAAAGAAGGTTAAAGAAACTCAAAGAAGACAACCTCATTTATACCGAAGGCGGGTCCCATGCTACCCGATATTTTTTGAAGGATACAGCTGCATCTCAATCCCAGATTGCAACAAAGGAAGTCTCTTCAACGCCTCTCCCTCTTTCACCAGAAGGCAAAGACGTTTGGGCTTTGGTCTCCCGTCCTGAAGTGCTAAGAAACCCCGTCGGTTACGAACGGGATTTTTTGGAAAGTTACCGTCCCAACATCGACGGCTATCTCAGCAAAGAAGAAAAACAAAAACTGGCAGAATGGGGAAAAACAAGGAATGAGGAACGACCGGCTGGAACCTATGCCAGAGAAATATTGAATCGTTTGTTGATCGACCTTTCCTGGAATTCAAGTAGACTGGAAGGCAACACCTATTCCTTGTTGGATACAGAGATGTTAATCCATGACGGAAAAACCCCCTCGAATAAATCTCCAATGGAAACGCAGATGATTCTCAACCACAAGGAAGCTATTGAATTTTTGGTAGAATCGTCTAATGAGGTAGGCTTTAATCGCTATACTTTTCTCAATCTACATGCCCTGCTTTCAAACAACTTATTACCAAATCCGGCTGCATCCGGCAGGCTTAGAACATTTGGCGTGGGAATCACCAATTCGGTATTTACTCCGTTGGGAATTCCACAACTCATCGAAGAATCTTTTGACCTAATACTGGCGAAGGCAAGCCAAATCCAAAATCCATTTGAGCAAGCTTTTTTTGTATTGGTTCAGCTTCCTTATCTCCAACCATTTGATGATGTCAATAAGCGAGTATCCAGATTGGCTGCCAATATTCCATTAAACAGACATAACCTTGCCCCTCTTTCATTTATAGATGTACCGGAAGAAAGCTATATCAAAGGAATGCTCGGCATTTATGAATTAAACCGTATCGAGTTATTCAAAGATGTTTTTTTGTGGGCCTATGAGCGGTCAGCCTTAAGGTATGCAGCAATTCGCCAATCTCTTGGGGAGCCAGATCCTTTCAGAATGAAATACCGAGAAGAAATACGTGGGATCGTCAGTATTATCATACGCAATGCAATGGATAAAGAAGCAGCATCCGAAGCAATAAATTCTGAAGTCAAAAAATTACCAGAACCAGATCAATCCAGGTTCACTGAAGTAGTGGAAACAGAACTACTTGGATTACATGAAGGTAATTTTGTTCGCTATCGAATAAAGCCGTCTGAGTTTACAGCATGGAAAAAGAAATGGGATTCTTAGAAAAAAGAAATCAAAAAGAAAAAATAGCCAAGTCTGTTAGTCTCTCTCCTCAACATCTTGAATCCAATCGTGCATAATCAGCTAAATCTCAGGTGAACAATCAAAAATGGGACAAGAAGGAGGACAGATTTGCGGACAATTCGAATCAAACGAAATCGATTTGAATCAACAACCTGCAACACAACGCCTATAAAACACAAAAAGTTGACCGTAAAACGATCAACTAATTGCTTAGTAGCGGGAACAGGACTCGAACCTGTGACCTTCGGGTTATGAGCCCGACGAGCTACCAACTGCTCCATCCCGCGATATATTTTTTAAGGAAAATTCCTTTATTTTTCTGTTTCAAACTGCCCTTCCGGCGAATTGTGATACAAAGGTAAGGACAAACTCTCAAAAATCAAGTACCTTTGTAAAAATTTTAAAAAAATGACGCAAAAATCTCATCAAGCAGGATTCGTAAACATCATCGGAAAACCCAATGTAGGTAAGTCTACACTGATGAATATCCTTATAGGTGAGCGACTTTCGATCATTTCTTCCAAAGCTCAAACAACGAGACACAGGATTCTTGGCTTGATCAATTCAGATGATTATCAAATCGTTTTTTCTGACACTCCCGGAATGCTGAAGCCTCAATACGAGCTTCACAAAAGCATGATGACCTTCGTCAACCTTTCTTTGGAAGATGCAGACATCATTCTTTTTGTAACGGAACTATATGAAACAGAAGCCGATATTGAGTCAATCATCGAGCGGATCAATAATTCCGGCATCCCAGTCATCTTGGTAATCAACAAAATTGATTTGGCGAAAGAAGGGCAGCTGGAAGAAGTGACAAAATATTGGACAGAAAAACTGAAAACAGATACAGTCATTCCAATATCTGCACTCGAAAAATTCAATACTGAGCGTATTCTGCAGGAAATTTTGGAAAGATTGCCAGAACACCCAGCTTTTTACGACAAAGAGGAACTAACTGACCGTCCAGAAAGGTTCTTTGCCTCCGAGATCATTCGGGAGAAGATCTTTAAAAACTATAAAAAAGAAATTCCTTACAGTACCGAAGTAGGAATTGAAGAGTTTCATGAAAGTGACCGCATCATCAGAATGAGAGCGACCATCTTCGTGGAAAGAAATAGCCAGAAAGGAATAATCATTGGCGAAAAAGGAAAAATGCTGAAAAAAGTGGGAATCGAAGCCCGCCAAGAACTGGAGGCCTTTTTTGGCAAACAAGTGCATCTGGAGACTTTCGTCAAAGTGGAACCTGACTGGAGAAAAAACAAACAGAAACTGAAAAAATTTGGGTACGACCCAACTTGATATGGCAAACATTGTAGCAATTGTAGGGAGACCTAACGTAGGGAAATCGACACTTTTCAACCGTCTGGTGGAAGAGCGAAAAGCGATTGAAGACAACATGAGCGGGGTGACACGTGACCGTCACTATGGACATGCTCAGTGGTCAGGAAAGTTTTTCTCGGTAATCGATACGGGAGGGTATGTGATTGGATCAGACGATATCTATGAAGCAGAAATCCGCAAGCAAGTAAAACTGGCTGTAGAAGAAGCTGATGTAATCTTATTTGTAGTGGATTGCAATGATGGCTTGACTGATTTGGACCAAGAATTTGCAAACGAGCTGAGAAGCACTGATAAGCCTATTTATATCGTCGCTAATAAGGCGGATAATTTAGAGAAGTCTCTCATGGCGAATGAATTCTACGCTTTGGGAATAAGTAACTTTGAGATTTTCCCGATCGCTGCAGTGAGTGGAAGTGGTACAGGTGAATTATTGGATGAGATGATTACCCACTTCGAAGATGAAGGAGATGAAGATCCTGATGCTGGAATTCCTAAAATCTCCATCCTTGGAAGACCTAACGTGGGTAAGTCCTCTTACCTGAATGCTCTTTTGGGAAAAGAGAGATCCATCGTAACCAATGAAGCAGGTACTACGAGAGATTCTATCCACACCCGATACAAGTTATTTGGGCAAGATTTCATCATTACTGATACAGCCGGAATCCGTAAGAAGGCCAAAGTCAAAGAAGACATTGAGTTTTATTCCGTGATGCGTTCCTTGAGAACTTTGGAAGAATCTGATGTAATCATTGTGATGGTGGATGCTTCCAGAGGTCTGGAGTCTCAGGATATCAATTTGATTGGTTTGGCGATCAAAAATAATAAGGGAGTCATGATCATGGTCAACAAATGGGATTTGATCGAAAAAGATCACAAAACCATGAACAAGATTAAGGAAGACATGATGGAAAGATTGGGTGAGCATAAGTGGATCCCGATCATTTTTACATCTGTGACAGAAAAGCAAAGAATCTTCCAAGCTATTGAGTTGGCAGTAAAGGTCTATGAAAACAAAACCAGAAGAATAGCCACATCCAAATTGAATGATGTCATGCTTGCAGAAATCGAGAGATATCCTCCTCCAGCATGGAAAGGGAAGTACATCAAAATCAAGTACGCAACTCAGTTACCAACCAAAAATCCGGTATTTGCATTCTTCTGTAATCTACCCCAATACATCAAAAGTCCATACACAAGATTCTTGGAAAACAGACTTCGTGAAAACTTTGATTTTGAGGGAGTTCCGGTAAAAATTATTTATAAGAGTAAGTAAAAAAATATTTGATCTGCTATTGCAGAATTGGAAAAATTAGAAATACCTTTGCGTCGAATTAAGAAAACCACAAAAAATGAAAAAGGTATTTGCAATTTTCGCAATCGCTGGACTAGGATTCACTGCTGCATGCGGAAACAAAGAAGTGAAAGAAGAAACAATTGAAGTAGTTGAGACTGTTGAAGAAACTGCTACTGAAACTGTAGAAGCTACTGAAGAAATTATCGAAGATACTGCTGACTCTGTTGAGGTAGTTATTGAAGAGGTAGTTGAAGAAGTGAAGTAATTCTTTCTCTCCAAAAATTTTGAGAGTCCCGATCATTTCGGGACTCTTTTTTTGTACTTTTCACAATGGACAACTCGGATAAACTCCGCAAAATATTACAACCACAAGTCCCGGAACACAGCTTGGGTTATTGCCTTGATCTATGGACCAAAACTCCTTTTCATTTTAAAATCTCAAGAAGTCGGAAGACTAAACTGGGAGACTTTAGATATAGAAGAGATCAATCTATCCAGACCATCACCATCAATAGTGACCTGAACCGCTTTCAATTTTTGATCACATTCATTCATGAGGTTGCTCACCTTCATACGTTTTTGAAATTCGGCTACAACATCTCCCCTCATGGAGCAGAATGGAAAAGCACTTTTCAGCAACTGATGCAACCCATGCTGACTCCTTGGATTTTCCCCAGAGACCTATTAATCCCACTTCAAAGACATATGAAAGCTCCGAAAGCGAGTTCTGCAAGAGACTTGTTTTTGATGAAGGAACTAAGCAAATACGACTCAATCAGGTTGGAAGACAATACTTGTTTCTTATCTGATTTGAAACCAGGAATTCAATTTGAACTTTCGGGAAGAATATTTAAAAAGGGAGAGACTCGAAGAACTCGAGTTCTATGTGAAGAAGTAGGTACTGGAAGGAAATACTTGATTGCCCAACTTGCAAAGATTAAACCAATAGAATAGAAAATTTATTGGAACCTGACTACTAAGACTGCCAAGTAATTTACTCTCTTTCCTCTCCTATCTGATTGTCAGGTTGCGAAAAATCTTTGGGTTGCGGTAGGTCTTGAATGGAATTGATTCCGAAATACTCCATAAACTTTCCTGAAGTTCCGTACAAAAGTGGTCTGCCGATAGACTCAGATTTCCCTTTGATTTCAACCAGCTCTTTCTCTAATAGCTTTTGAACGGAATAATCACAATTTACACCACGAATTTGTTCCAACTCCCCTTTGGTAACTGGCTGCTTGTAGGCAATAATGGAAAGGGTCTCCATCTGTGCAGTTGAAAGTCTTTTTTGGCTTTGATGCTTTAATAATATCGCAATACTCGGTTGGTAAGCAGGCTTAGTTAAAAATTGATATCCTCCACCCAAATGCTCCAAGGCAAAAGAAGAATCTTCTTGGGCGTACTTTTCATGAAGCTCACTGATCGCCTGATCAATATGCTCCATAGGCACATCTGCCTCAAACATTTCTGCAAGACATTTTTGAATATCACCCTTTGCCAATGGCTCAGGGTTACAAAAAATCAATGCCTCTATGTGCCGATGTAAGAAATCCAAAACTTATTTTTTAGCCAACTTAGCTTCGATGGAGTGCATGGTATGAGGAACAGCTTTCAGACGCTCTTTAGAGATCAATTTACCGGTATCCACACATACTCCATAAGTTCCATTTTTGATACGAATTAGAGCGTTTTCAAGGTTGATGATAAACTTCTGCTGACGTGCCGCCAATTGGCTCATACTTTCTCTTTCCAAGGTATCAGCACCATCTTCCAACAATTTGGATGTCGAAGCTGTATTGTCTGTACCGCTATCATTCTTCTTGCTTAGCGTTTCTTTCAATGAGCTCAACTCCTCTTTTGCCACCGCAAGTTTCTGCAAAATGATCTCTTCAAATTCCTTTAATTCCTCTTGGGAATAAGCTGTTTTTCCTTCCTGGCTCATAGTAGTATTACTTAGTTGATAGTACTGGGACGATTATTTCTTTTAAAAGTTCCCTAAAATAAAATTACCGCTTGGATTTACAAAGATTCACAGACTCCGATCATCAAAAAAACAGAAATCAATTTTCATACTCTCAAGAAAAATAAAGTATTTAGTCTGACGAATTTTACCGAACAATATGAAAACCAAAAGTTTACTATTTCTAGCATTAACATGGTCCTTATTTTCATGTAGCGTTAGCGTAGAGAAAAAAGAAGAAGTTCATGATGCAAGCCCAAAAACCGAGTACGCTTTAGCTATCCACGGAGGTGCTGGAACTATTAAAAGAGAAAATATGAGCCCAGAAAAAGAGGCTGAGTATAGAGCAAAGTTGAAAGAAGCACTGGACGCCGGATATACTGTTTTGGAAAAAGGCGGATCCTCCCTTGATGCAGTGGTGGCAGCGGTTCAAGTTATGGAAAACTCTCCTCTTTTCAATGCTGGCAAAGGAGCGGTCTTCACGAATGAAGGTAAGAATGAAATGGATGCCGCTATCATGAGCGGAATTGACAGAAATGCTGGTGCTGTTGCCGGTTTAACCAATATCAAAAACCCTATCACTGCTGCACGAGCAGTTATGGAAAAATCTAATCACGTATTTATGACTGGAAAAGGAGCCGAACTGTTCGCATCAGAACAAGGACTTGAAATAGTAGACCCATCCTATTTTTATACTGATTTCCGTTTTGAGCAATTGGAAAAAGTAAGAGAAACAGAAAAAACTCAGTTGGACCATAGCGCACTTTTGGAATTGGAACTTCAAGATCCATTTTTCAAGGATAGAAAATTTGGAACAGTCGGAGCAGTAGCATTGGATAAAGACGGAAACATCGCCGCTGCCACTTCTACTGGAGGAATGACCAACAAACGCTATGGGCGAGTTGGCGATGTTCCAATCATTGGAGCAGGAACTTATGCTGACAATGAAACTTGTGCTGTTTCAGCAACTGGACATGGTGAGTTTTTTATCCGAACAGTTGTAGGGCATGAAATCGCATCACAAATGCGATATGCTGGCAAAAGCCTCACAGAAGCAGCAGATGATGTGGTTATGGGTCAGTTAGTGAAAATCCAGGGTTCTGGAGGAATAATCTCGATTGATAAAAATGGAACAATCGCCATGCCTTTCAATTCAGAAGGAATGTATCGAGGTTTCAGGAAGGCGGGTGAAGATGCCCAGGTATTCATCTACAAAGACGAAAAATAACCCCCATAAAATCAGAAAAAGCCGTTATGCAACGGCTTTTTCATTGGTGACAATTTTCTCTAACCTCTTTTGAAGCACTGCCTCATCGGCATCGATTTTATATTTCAATTTGAGGTATTGAATGACTTCTTTCAAATCTTTTCCTTCTGTGAGGCAAAGTTTTTTGATAGCTGAATTGATAACTCCTGAGTCCATGGTTGTAAATAATTTTACAGATCTAATTTACAGAATTTCCTTTCCATATTATTCAAAGAAGAAAAATTTTTCACAAGCGTTGAGCGACAACAATTGTTTTTCGAATTGCAATCTTCTCTCCATCCAAATTAAATAATTCAACCAGAAGAACATAGTAACCATCTCGTACCAGTACTCCATTCTGGTCTGTACCGGTCCAAGTATACAGCCCCTGATTTGCCAAAAGATCATTTTCCCTTCCTACTTGAACCCGATTTTCAAAATTCCCCACCAAATTTTCACCCCAAGAAATAAAAACCTGATTCGCTCTTGTTCCTGATCCATTTTTCATTGCTCTTGCCCAAAACTGAAACTTTGGATTTTGATAATCTGAAGGATTCAACCGGACTATCACTTCCCCATCAAATGTTGATATGGGTTGGATCGCCAAACATTTGCTTTCTCCTATTCCCAAAGAACTAGATTGAAAAATCCGGGAGGAAGTCGACCTGACTTCATTTCCATACCAATTTGGAAGAAATCGACTTGGGATACTTTCAATTGAAAAGTCATTTTCAAAACTCTCCTTAAAGGGATTTTGAAAAGCCAAACTTGACATTGATTGAGTTAAAAAAACAAGCACAAATAATAAAACTAACCTCATCAAAAACTTATAATCACTTTAACTAAAAATATATTACATTCTATTTCTTCAATAATTCAGCGAAAATCGAGGCAAAACATTAGAATTTTTCTCGGAATTGCCTGAAAATGAATAACAGTACCTTACTTTTGCACTCCAATACATATAACCTATAAACCAAGATGAAATTAGCAGTGGTTGGAGCCACTGGTTTGGTGGGCTCCGAAATTCTCGAGGTGCTTGATGAGCACAACTTTCAGTATGATGAACTTCTATTGGTCGCTTCCGAGCGCTCTGTAGGAAAACAGATCGAGTATAAGGGTAAAAAACATACCGTTATTGGCTTGGCTGATGCGGTGGCTGCTAAACCGGAAATCGCCATCTTCTCTGCTGGTGGAAGTACATCTTTGGAATGGGCACCAAAATTTGCTGAGGCAGGTACCACAGTGGTTGATAATTCTTCTGCATGGAGAATGGACCCAAGCAAGAAATTGGTTGTTCCTGAAATCAATGCAAAGGAGCTTTCCAAAGAAGATAAAATCATCGCAAATCCTAACTGTTCTACCATTCAAATGGTATTGGCATTGGAGCCATTGAGAAACAAGTATGGGATCAAAAGAGTTGTAGTTTCGACATATCAGTCTGTAACCGGGACAGGAAAAGCTGCTGTAGACCAAATGATGGCAGAGCGTGCTGGAGAAACCCCTGAGATGGTTTACCCTCATAAAATTGACATGAACGTGCTTCCTCACATCGATGTATTCCAACCAAATGGATACACCAAGGAGGAAATGAAAATGATCAATGAAACCAAGAAAATATTCTCTGATGACTCTATAAAAGTAACAGCTACTACAGTGAGAATCCCGACAATGGGAGGCCACTCTGAAGCAGTTAACGTGGAATTCAAAGAGGACTTTGATTTGGAAACGGTAAAAACATTGCTTTCCGAAACTCCCGGCGTAGTTGTACAGGATGATCCGGCAAACTTTGTTTACCCGATGCCAATCAATGCTCATAAAAAAGACGAAGTCTTTGTGGGCAGATTGAGAAGAGATGAATCTCAAGAAAATACTTTGAACATGTGGATCGTAGCGGACAACTTAAGAAAAGGTGCCGCGACCAACGCAGTTCAAATCGCAGAATATTTAGTGGCCAACGAGTTGGTTTAATGGACTTCAGCGAGTTTCATAGCGCTGAATTCAGACAATTTGTGCAGGATCATCTTCATGAAGATCCTGCACTTTTACTTTTAAAATTTGGAGGAAAAGTTTCATTCGATTTAAAGGAGGCCGTTCAACAGATTTCTGCCAGAAAGAAAGCCTCAAAAAAACTCTCGGAATGGACTTCCAATCCTGACATTCACTTCCCATCAAGTATCTCTCTCGAACAAAGCTCCTCGGAAGAAACAGCTCGATTTAAAGCCAAAGAAATCTCAGGAAAGTATATGATTGATCTGACTGGGGGATTTGGAGTAGACTCTTTCTATCTCAGCCAAACTTTTGACAAAGCAATCTATTGCGAGCAGCAGGCTGAGCTTTTCCAGATCTCAAAGTACAATCTCGAGCTTTTAGAACCCTCCAAGGGTTCAGAACCCTTGGAGGGTTTGAGCAGGAAATTTGACTTTTTTAATGGAGATGGACTTGAATATCTGAGGGATTCTGATGTACACTATGACTTGATCTATGCTGACCCCGCACGTCGTGGAAAAGGCAATCAAAAGCTGTATAAAATCCAGGACTGCGAACCAGATTTGGTTTCATCTTGGGACTTATTGAAATCAAAAGCTGATCAAATTCTTTTGAAATATTCTCCCATGCTGGACATCTCTCAAGTCTGGGAAGAGCTTCCAGACATTCAAAAAATCACTGTTTTATCGGTAAAAAATGAAGTAAAGGAGCTACTGCTTCATTGGAAAAGGAATTCAGAAGCACAATCAAAGCAAATCCAAGTTCAAGATTTAGGTAATGGACTACCCGAGCTTTCTTTTGAGATTGATAAGGAAACCAAAGCCATCTCACAAATCGGAGAAGCTGAAAAATATTTGATAGAACCCATCAGCGGCATATTAAAAGCCGGGGCATTTAAACTTTTTGGACATCGGTTTGGATTTAAAAAACTGGACACTCACAGCCATTTATACACTTCTTCAGAAATGCCTGAAGGAGTGCCGGGAAGAATTTTTGAAATCCTAGAGGAAGTCCCTCTGAAAAAACCAGAAATCAAAGCCCGATTTCCAAAGGGAAAAGTCAATGTTCTTTTCAGAAATTATGCCTCCAAACCGGAAGACTTTAAAAAGAAATTTGGTCTAAAAGATGGTGGAGAGGATTATTTAATTGGCACCAAAAGCCAAAGCGGTTATAAGGTCTTTTGGTGCAAGAGACTTCAATAAAACAATTTTAAAATCATTCCACAATCGTCCTAAACGTCAGATTTACCCGAGGCGATGAAATCCGTTTTGTCGGTGGCAAACGATGCAACCAATAGGTTTGGGTGGTGCCTTTCATCACCAATAAGCTACCATGCTCCAAGACTAAATCCACTTTTTCCTTACTTTCTTTATGCTTGAAAGCAAACTTCCTTTCTGCTCCAAAACTCACCGATCCGATAGCACCATTTTTTTTAAGATCAGTTTCTCCATCACTATGCCAAGCCATCCCTTCTTCTCCTGTATGATAAAGATTGAGCAAACAGGAATTAAAAGTCTCACCACTTTCTTCTTCGATCAGCTCCTTTAATTTGAGCAATTCTGGAGTCCATGGTAGCGCTCGTTTTTTCGTATTGGAATAGGTATATTCAAAGGGCTTGTCACCGTACCAGGCTACTTTTCGTTTGGTGATGATTTTCTTTCCAAAAATTACCGCTTCATCATTTTTCCAATCTATTGTATCCAAAAGGTTCTTAAGGTAGAAATTAGCCTCTTCCAATGACATCAACTTCCCGTGATAATTGACCGCCCCATCATAGGGAAGCCAGTTTTTATTTTTATCTATTTCTTTTGGAAAAAGCTCCATGATTAACCTAAATAAAAAAAGTGAAGGATTAATCCTTCACTTCTTCATAGTCTATATAATCTCCGCCTTGGACATCATTTTTCCTTTTCTCTTTATGCTTTTTCGGAATATAATCCACAGTGACCTCATCCTTAGGCCTTGAGGCATGCCTTTGAGCACGTTCTTGCTCTTTAGCAACTTCATTTACCTGCTGGGCAAATTGTGCCAATTTTGATCGAAGGAAATATCGGATAAGCTGGCCCAAAAGCCAGCCAACTCCTAATACTATAATGAGAAATTTTACCAAAACGTATCGAGTTTAATTCAAAACTATCTACTCAAATACAAGTTACGCTCTGAGTAGATTTTCAAGAAATAATCATCCATTAGGTCGTCGATAAAGTAAATCGCTTCCCCAGTAGACTTCATTTCTGGCCCGAGCTCTTTATTCACATTCGGGAATTTGTGAAAGGAGAATACAGGCTCTTTAATAGCATAACCCTTTTTAACCGGATTGAATTCAAAATCGGTTACTTTTTTCTCTCCAAGCATCACCTTAGTCGCATAGTTTACATACGGCTCTTGGTATGCTTTGCAGATAAATGGAACGGTTCTCGATGCTCTTGGGTTCGCTTCGATCACATAAACCTTATCATTTTTGATTGCAAACTGAATGTTAATCAAACCAACAGTTTTCAAAGCCAAGGCAATTTTCTCAGTGTATGTTTCAATCTGACGGATCACCAAATCACCCAAATTGTATGGAGGAAGTACCGCATAAGAGTCCCCAGAGTGGATACCGGCAGGCTCGATATGCTGCATGATACCGATGATGTAGACATTTTCACCGTCACAAATCGCATCAGCTTCCGCTTCGATTGCTCCTTCCAAGAAGTGATCCAAAAGAATCTCATTATTAGGGATATCATGAAGTACATTCACCACATGCTCTTCCAATTCTTTCTCATTGATCACAATCTTCATCCCTTGACCACCCAATACATAGCTTGGACGAACTAGAAGTGGGAATCCGATAGTCTTGCAAAGCTCAAGAGCTTCGTCAGTATTATGAATTGTGCCAAACTCAGGGTAAGGCACATTGTTTTCTTTCAAAAGAGTGGAGAACAAACCTCTATCTTCAGCCAAGTCCAAAGCTTCGAAGCTGGTACCAATGATCTTGATTCCGTATTTCTCTAGCTTCTCAGCCAATTTCAAGGCAGTCTGACCACCAAGCTGAACGATTACACCTTCTGGCTTTTCATGCAAGATGATTTCGTAGATGTGCTCCCAGAAAACCGGCTCGAAGTACAATTTATCCGCAACGTCAAAGTCAGTAGAAACTGTCTCTGGGTTACAGTTGATCATGATGGTTTCGTAGCCACATTCTTTGGCTGCCAAGACACCGTGAACGCAAGAGTAGTCAAATTCAATCCCCTGACCAACACGGTTAGGTCCTGAACCTAATACTACAATTTTCTTCTTATCGGTTTTAACCGACTCATTCTCTTCTCCGAAAGAAGAGTAATAATATGGAGTCTGAGCTTCAAATTCCGCAGCACAAGTATCTACCAACTTGTACACACGCTTGATTCCCATCTCATCGTATCTTTTATTGAAGACTTCGCTTTCTAGACATCCTAGCAAATGTGCTATTTGTCTATCCGCATATCCTTTTTTCTTAGCAGTGTCCATTACATCGAATGGAATATTCGAAATGGTATATTTCTCGATTTCTGCTTCGAAATGGATCAAATCTTCGATTTGCTTCAAGAACCACTTATCGATTTTGGTCAAGTCGTGAATAGTTCTGAAGGAAACACCTAATTTGAAGGCATCATAAACATGGAACAATCTATTCCAGCTTGGATTAGCCAAAGAGTAAAGAATCTGAGCTTGATCTCTTAATTCTTTTCCGTCGGCACCCAGACCATTTCTTTTGATTTCTAGAGATTGACAGGCTTTTTGAAGAGCCTCCTGGAAGTTTCTTCCGATACCCATCACCTCTCCTACAGCTTTCATAGAAAGTCCCAGTTTTCTATCAGAACCTTTGAATTTATCAAAGTTCCAACGAGGAATTTTCACGATCACGTAGTCAATTGAAGGCTCAAAGTAAGCAGAGGTAGTTCCGGTAATTGAGTTGGGCAATTCGTCCAAGTTATATCCGATGGCCAGCTTAGCGGCAACTTTTGCAATTGGGTAACCAGTTGCTTTAGAAGCCAAGGCTGAAGATCTGGAAACACGTGGGTTGATCTCAATCCCGATGATTTCCTGATTGTCAGGGCTCACCGCAAACTGAACGTTACATCCACCTGCGAAATTACCGATGCTGTTCATCATGGTAATCGCATAGTTTCTCATTCTTTGATAAACTGTATCAGGTAGAGTCATCGCTGGAGCTACAGTGATAGAGTCACCGGTATGAACACCCATCGGATCGAAGTTCTCGATAGAACAGATCACGATCATGTTTCCGATGTTATCACGCATTACCTCTAGCTCATATTCTTTCCAGCCAAGGATACTTTGCTCGATCAAAACTTCATGAACCGGTGAGGCTTGCAAACCTGCGCTCAAGTATTTTTCGAAATCCTCTGGTTTTTCCACGAAAGCACCACCAGCACCACCTAATGTATAGGAAGCTCTGATAATCAACGGGAACCCGATTTCCTGTGCAATTTCTTTTCCTTGAAGGAAGGATGTAGCTGTAGATCCTTTACATACACCTACTCCGATCTTTTCCATCAAAACCTTGAATTTTTCGCGGTCTTCAGCGGTATCGATCGCATCGATATCAACACCGATCATTTTCACACCGAAGTGATTCCAAATCCCGGCTTTTTCACAATCGATCGCCAAGTTCAAGGCAGTCTGTCCTCCCATAGTTGGAAGAACCGCATCGATGTCTGGATGCTCAGTTAGAATTTTTTTGATGGATTTCTTGTCCAGAGGGAGCAAATACACATTATCTGCTGTCACTGGATCGGTCATGATCGTTGCAGGGTTAGAATTGATCAGGGTTACGGTGATACCTTCTTCGCGAAGTGACCTGGAAGCCTGAGATCCTGAATAGTCAAACTCGCAAGCTTGACCGATTACGATGGGACCTGAACCAATGATTAGTACGTGCTTGATGCTACTGTCTTTAGGCATTAGAGAGGGAGATTGTAGAGATAATTTTACTTAAGTCCAAATTGGGCCAAAATTAGAAAATTATTCGGAAGGGGCATTGGAAAAATTGATTTAAATCGGGATTTCATCCAAAATAACCTCAAAATGCAAATCTTATTTCTCTGAAATGGATTCCGTAAACTTCGCAACCGCCTAGCCTCTTCCAAGTGATTCTAATAAAGATAATTGCTATTTTGATGACCTTGAAAAATTTTTCTATACCTTTTCCTTTTGACTAAATAATTCCTATTGAAAAACACATGAAACCCAAAACCTGGAATACACTATGGATAAGTGTC
Organism: Algoriphagus sp. PAP.12; assembly: GCF_026652115.1. Classification (GTDB taxonomy): domain Bacteria; phylum Bacteroidota; class Bacteroidia; order Cytophagales; family Cyclobacteriaceae; genus Algoriphagus. The sequence continues at coordinate 260,240 of NZ_JAPPSQ010000004.1, forward strand.
CTTATCCTCACTCTGATTTCTTTCATTTTTCTTTTTAAAGAAGACAAACTCAATCCCCAATTGTTTGGAATCCCTTACATTTTCTGGATTGGCTTTTTAGTTACCTGTCTGATTGTAGCGGCGACCTTTATCGCCTCAAAAGTTTTTCCATATCAAGAAACTAAGAAATCATGACGGGTTGGCTCATTGCGTTTTTCGGATTGTTTCTGCTTTCTCTTGCCTACGCTTCCTATAAATCCTTTCAGAAAAACAGAACCTCAGATGATTTTATGTTGGCGGGATCCAATATTGGTTCTATTCTGGGTTTTTTAACTTTCTCAGCAGCCTTATTCAGTGCATTCACTTTTATGGGAATGCCGGATTTCTTCCGAACTCATGGTGTGGGTGCCTGGATATTCTTGGGGCTTTCAGATGCATTGATGGTGTTTTTCATCGTATGGTTCGGGTACAAATTAAGAAGTAGAGCAAATGAAGTTGGATATCAGGGAGTGGCAGGTTTTGTTCAGAAATGTTATCAAAACAAGTATGCCGGCATCTTGCTTTTCATCAGTAGTTTTCTATTCCTTATTCCTTATGTGGCCATTCAGATTCGAGGAATCTCCATTTTCTTAGAAGCTGCATTTCCGGGACTGCTTCCATTTTGGGCTTGGGCATCCATGCTAGTCGGCATTATGCTAATCTATTCTGAAATCGGCGGCTTGAAAGCCATTATGTATAGTGATGCCATTCAAGGTGTGATCTTGTTAGTGGTTATCTGGATTATTGGAGCTACCTGTTTGAGTCTGGCAGGAGGATTGGAAACTGCCACACAGAAAATCATGGACACCAATCCTGGATTAACAACATTACCAGGTCCAAAAGGATTATTTACCACGCCATTTCTTATAGCTTCTTCTATAGCTATTGTTATGATTCCTGTTACTCAGCCGCAGTTTACCACTCGATTGGTAGTGATGAAAAGCCTTAAATCCGTCCATAGAATGGCTTATGCGGTAGGTCTTTTTGCCATTTTAGTGATTCTCCCTACAGCATTCATCGGACTGTATGGAGCGATAAAATATCCAGATGCAAGCACTTCCGACTTCCTTTCAGGAGCATTGATGTATGACCAAGCTGTTCCTGTAGCAGCCTTAGCAGTTGTTGGATTGTTTGCCGCTTGTCTATCTACCACCAATGCTCAAATATTTGCTTTGGGAACAGAGTTAAGATCTCTTCTTAAAGGGGATGATAAAAGAACAATGAGGATCACCAAAGTTTCCATTTTTCTATTCTCAATCATCGTTTTGATATTCTCCACCTACATGAGTGATCAGTTGGTTCTTTTGGCCAGAGTCAGCTTTGCCGGTACATCCATGGTAGCTCCGGTAGTCTTGGGGGCAGTGGTTTTCAAAAACCCTCCAAAATCATTGATGATCCTTTCATCATTCGCTTTGGCTTACTTTATTTTATCTTTATTGAGTTGGGTACCCAATCAAATCGGAGGCTATCCGCTTGACTTTGTTTTATATGGATTCATGATCGTATTCACAGCAACTATTTTTATAACCCATTCAAAGAAATCACAATAAACCTATGATACTTTCAAACCCTATTTCACCAAAAGACCTTTTAGAACCTTTGGAAGAATTCTGGAAACTCTCCGGTGAAAAAGTTTTCGCTATAGAAAAGAATTTTGATCCGAAAAACGGTGCTCCTGTATTCACTGAAAAAGGAAGATATGTAACCAGAGGATGGACTGAATGGACGCAAGGTTTTCAATACGGGTCTGCCATTTTGCAATTTGATGCTACGGGAGATGAGCAATTCCTGGAGATAGGCAGAAAAAACACTGTTGAAAAAATGGCCCCACACCTCACTCATATCGGTGTTCATGACCATGGTTTTAACAACGTAAGTACCTATGGAAATTTGCTTCGGTTAATCAAGGAAAAGAAAATTTCTGTTTCGGATTGGGAAGAGGATTTCTACAAGCTTGCTCTTAAAATCAGCGGAGCAGTTCAAGCCACACGTTGGTCCAAAACCCAAGAAGGCGGATACATCTATTCATTTAATGGACCGCATTCCCTTTTTGTAGACACGATACGCTCTTGCAGGGCTTTGGTGGTTTCTCATGGTTTGGGGCATGTACTTCAAGGTGAAAATGATAGAAGAATTTCTCTGATCCAGCGTGCTGTACAGCATATCCGAAGTACCATGCGTTATTCCATATTCATGGGCAATGGAAGAGACAGTTATGACATTCCAGGCCGCACTGCCCATGAAATCATTTTCAACACCAATGACGGGAACTATCGCTGCCCAAATTCGCAGCAGGGATATACCGGGTTTAGCACCTGGACTCGCGGACTTGCATGGGCCATTTGCGGTTTAGGAGAAACTTTAGAAATCTTAGATGAGCTGGAAGAAAAAGATTACGAACCAATCATTACCAAGGAGGTTTTTAAAAGAGAAATGAAAGAAGCTGCCTTGGCTACAGCGAACTTCTATTTGAAAAATACTCCAACTGATGGAATCCCTTATTGGGACACAGGTGCTCCAAACTTATATAAAATGGGAGATTACCTCAACAGACCTGCAGAACCTTATAATTCCTATGAGCCCGTTGATTCTTCTGCAGCCTGCATTGCCGCCCAAGGCTTGATCAGGATCGGAAATTGGTTGAAAATCAACGGTGAAGCAGAATGGGACACCTATGTGCAAGCAGGTCTTTTGGTTGCAAAGGCACTTTTCCAAAGACCCTATCTTTCCTACGATTCAAATCATGAGGGATTGATTTTGCACTCTATTTACCACGAACCAAACGGCTGGGATTACAAACCCGATCCAAAATTGGTAGCCCATGGCGAATCCAGTATGTGGGGAGATTATCATGCTCGTGAATTGGCTCTTTTGATTCAAAGGATGGCGGATGGAGAAAACTATTACAGCTTCTATAACTGCGTGAAATCATGAGCGGAAAGTACAAACCGGAATATCCCAGAGTTGCCCAGCTGAAAACTGCTGAACTTTTCAAAGCTCATTTGGAAAAAGAGGGAATAGAAATGCCTTTTGATGCGGAATTAAAAGACACAAGTGATTCTCCATATTCCACTTCCCATCAACTTCGATCTGGCCCAACTATTGGAAATGCTTTCTGCATTCTACCCATGGAAGGCTGGGATGGCACAACTGATGGAAGACCAACAGAATTCACAAAAAGGAGATGGAAGAACTTTGCGATCAGCGGAGCCAAGTTGTTGTGGGGCTGTGAGGCAGTAGCTGTCTGCCCTGATGGAAGAGCCAACCCGAATCAATTGATGATCAATGAGGACACACTTTCGGAGTTCGTTGATCTTTTTCAGATGATTCAATCCGAACACAGTACTGCCTTTGGATCTACCGATGGTCTACTTACAGGTCTTCAGCTAACTCACTCAGGAAGATTTTGCAAGCCATTTGACAAAAAGAAGATGGAGCCTAAAATCCTCTATAGTCATCCTGTTTTGAATGGCAAATTCGGGTTAGCAGAAGATTACCCTCTTTTGACGGATGCCGAAATTGAAGACATTATTCAAAAATATATTGATGCAGCAGTATTGGCGAAAAAGGCCGGCTTTCAGTTTGTGGATATCAAGCATTGCCATGGGTATTTAGGGCATGAATTTTTGAGTGCCTATGACAGAGAAGGAAAATACGGAGGTAGTTTTGAAAATAGAAGCCGCTTCCTCAAAGAGATTGTTTCCGGAATTAGAAAAGCTGCTCCAGGCTTAGAAATTGGGGTTCGACTGAGCACGTTTGACTGGGTACCTTTTAAACCCGGAGAAGATTCAAAAGGAGTCCCTGCAAAAGAAGCACCCTATAAATATGCTTTTGGAGGTGATGAAAGTGGAATCAAAGAAGACCTCCCTGAGACCTTTCAATTTTTGGAACTCTTAAGAGATCTGGAAATTGAATTGCTATGTACCACAGCCGGAAGCCCCTATTACAATCCCCATATTCAAAGACCTGCGATCTTTCCTCCCTCCGATGGATATTTACCGCCAGAAGACCCATTGCATGGCGTGGCCCGACAAATTCAAGTGGCCGCAGAATTAAAAAAAGCATACCCGGAATTTTATATTGTAGGCTCTGCTTATTCCTATTTGCAAGAATGGCTACCCAATGTTGGGCAGGCTGTTCTGGATCAAGGTAAGGCTGATTCCATAGGACTGGGAAGAATGGTTCTCAGTTATCCAGAATTACCAGCTGATGTCCTCACCAGAAATGTGATGAAAAGAGCGAAGATCTGTAGAACCTTTTCGGATTGTACCACAGCACCAAGAAACGGAATGATTTCAGGCTGCTTCCCATTGGATCCTTTTTATAAAAAGATGCCCATTCACGATGAATTAAAAAAAATCAAAGAGTCATGAGTAAAGTAGCATTCATCACGGGAGGGACCCGAGGAATCGGCTTAGGAATCGCCAAATCCATGGCGCAAAAAGGCTTTGATTTGGCTTTGAATGGAATGCGGGACAAAGATTCTGTTTTGACCATTTTGGAGGAATTAGAAAAATCAGGAATCCAAGCAGATTACTTTCAGGGGAATATTGGCAGTGCGGAAGATAGGTCTCGAATCTTAGAAGAGATTCTTGAAAAATTCGGCAAAATCAATGTTTTGGTCAATAATGCAGGAGTGGCTCCAAAAGTTCGGGCAGATATTCTGGATGTTGTAGAAGAGGATTTTGATTACGTGGTAGACACTAATATGAAAGGAACATTTTTCCTCAGTCAGGCAGTCGCAAAGTCTATGATCAAATCTAAGGAGAAATGCCCTGAAGATTTCTTCACAATCATAACTATCACCTCTGTCTCTGCTGTTTTAGCTTCCACTAACCGTGTAGCTTATTGCATGTCCAAATCGGGGCTTTCAATGATGAATCAGACTTTTGCTGTGAGATTAGCGGAATACGAAATCCCAGTATTTGAAATCAGACCTGGAATCATCGAAACTGACATGACTGCCGGAGTCAAAGAAAAATATGAGACCCAAATCGCCAATGGCTTGACCTTGGAGCCAAGAATGGGAAAACCGGAAGATATTGGAAAAACCGTAGCTGCTTTGGCTGAAGAAACTTTGACTTATGGCACAGGTCAAATCATCACTTTGGACGGAGGAATGACGGTTGGGAGACTTTAATCTCGACCCATATTCCAAAAAAGAAAAGCAAGCGTAGCCAACACAAGGACTCCGATTAAGACAACAGCACCCAAAAGATATTTTTTGCGTTGTTTCTCTTCATCAGGAGTTACATCTCTGATTTGATCTTTCTTTTTCGCCTCCTCTTCCATTGCAACTCCGATCGGTAATCCAATGGCAATGCCCACACCTATGTAGGCAAAACTTCCCAATGCAGTACTCATGGCAACTCCAATTGGCAAACCAATTAGCATCCCCATCATGATATAATAACCTTTAGGCTTCTTTTCAGTTTCTGACATTTTTATCTCTCTAGCATTAACCAATAATTAGGGTCAACAATCGGTTCAGTAGCACTCTGAACAAGTACTGATTCTTTCCCTAAAACCACCTTTTGGATCCCGTTTGAAGTTTCTACTTCAACTGGCATTCCAAAGTCAATTCCAGACAATTTCACCTGCCAGCCTTTCTTTCCTTTTTTCTTCACCTCCACTTTTGGAATGTCTGTCGTCTTGAGATAAAGCTCAAAAAAGCCAGACAAATCTTTCCCTGAATAGTCTTGAACAAAGTCTGTGAAATCCTTCGTTGTCACTTGGTTTTGATAAGTAAATCGCTCATCTGTTGCAAATGCTTTCAGCATTGGAAAGAATATTTCATCTCCCAAAATCCCACGAAGAGAATGGATGATAAAAGAGCCTTTGCTATAGATTTCACCGTGATAGGCTTCCTCTTCGGTGCTGTTTGGTGGACTTTGCACGGGCTTTTCATGTGGGATCCCTCTCAAAACAGATTTAGCTTTCTTCAGATATTCCTCTTCTCCTCCATGTTCGAGATAAAATAGAATATCTCCATAAGCTGTCAGTCCTTCGTGAATCCACATATCTGCCCAATCTCCTACAGAAACCTTATTTCCAAACCATTCATGTCCCAACTCATGGTGAAGCAACCAATCATATTGAGTTTTTCCTAATGGAATATATTGGAAATTATTCCCATAGGCATTGATTGTCTGATGCTCCATTCCCAAATAGGGTGTTTCTACGACCGCCACCTTATCATCTGGCCAAGGAAAAGGACCGAAATACTTCTCGTGTGTCTGGGTACTTTCCTCCAAAATCTCCAAAAGTGATGCTGCTTTTGCCTTATTTTCATCTAAAACATATACAGTCATCGGTATCTGGGCTCCTGAGGAAGAATTGTAAATTTTCGACTCTTCGTGAAAAACCCCCAGGGTGAAATTAATCCCATAATTATTGATTGGATAGCTAGTCGCCCAATGATAAGTCACTCTTTCCCCTTCCTCTATTGTCTCCAATAAACGTCCATTGGCAGCTACGAAATATGGCTTTTTGACAGTGAAAAAGAGATTCACACCTTCTGAAGGCTCACTGCTCGGATGATCTAATGCAGGCATAAAAATCTTGGCTCCTTCACCCTGTGAGGATAATCCCATCCAATCATTCCCCAGTTCATCCTTGGTCCAGGTAAAACCTCCAGTCCAAGGAGGATTAATAGCTATTGGCGTTTTCCCAGAATATTCCACTTTCACAGAGTTGCAAGTACAATCAACCGGAATGATATCTAGAACATCATCATGGTGGATAAAGGTCACTTTCTCACCATTCATCGTAACATTGGAAACCGTATACTCATCGATCAACTGAAGTCGAATGGTATCCAGTTTCTCTTTGGCTTCGAAGGTGATTGTATTAGAACCAGCGATTGCCTGAGTCTCTGGAATCAATTCCAACCTTAAGTCATAATGCAGGACTTTAAACTTTTGCTGAAGTGGATCAACTGGACCTCCCCAATCCCAATTTTGGGAAAATGAAAGATTCGACAACAACAAAAAAAGGGTGATGAGAAATGAATAGCGCTTCATTTCGGAAAGATACGGAATTCCTTTAGGATGGATAAAGCCGATAAAGCATCTCCAGTAAAGGAACGCCAAAGTTTCTGGATTTTACTTGAGAAATCTTTTTGAATCCAAATCGCTCATAAAGACTGACAGCTGGATCCAAACCAGAAGTGGTATACAAATAAGCTCCTTTATAGCCCTTTTCATTGTAAAAACTCATCCATTCTTTCATGAGCTTTTTGCCTAATCCCATTCCCCGATAGGCTTTCTCCAGAATGAAATAACGAAGCTGAGCCTGTTCATCTAAACGATGCATCAGAAGCAAAAATCCGATCATTTTCCCATCAGATTCCACCACCCAAACTCTATCACGATTGGTATTGTACTGCTTATAAAACTCCAGCAGGCTTTCCATCACATAGGCTTCGAAGCCCATTCCAAACCCATGCTCTTCAGCATAAATTTTCCCATGCAAAGCAGCCACTTGTCCAAGATCCCCGGGATTCAAATTATAGCGAATGGTAACGGTTGATGGTATAGACATAAAAACTTTTTAAAAGTCTATGAAACTACTCAAAATCAAGCAAAAAGAAAACCGCCCAGTTCCCCAGGCGGTTAAAATTAATCTTCTGCGTAATTGAAGCTATCCACTTGCTCCTTCACCCAGTCCAAATATTTAGACTTACGATATTCTACCCAGTCATTTTTGTACTTCGACTCATCAATCAAAAACTTGAAAGCGGTCAAAGATTTAGTTTTGGTCAACGAATTCACCAAGTCTTCTGCAAGACTCTTTTCCTTGACTTTTCGGTCAATAAAATCTTGCATCATTTGATGCTCTTGAGGAATTTCCATTTTAGTGAATTCCGCATAGTTGTCAGGCTCAGCATCTATTTCATCCAAAATATCCTCTTCATCCGGAGTCAGATCATAATTAAAATAATCCTCATCATCGGGCATGAAGTGAACCTTCTTTTTGTCGATCTGATAAAAGCAGACCATCCCTTTAAGTAATTGGGCAGCAATATAATCTGCCTCTTTTTCAGTAAGCGAAAGCATTGGTGGTATTAGAAATTTTTAGAAAAATAGTGAATGTCAGTTTTTGTACCAATTGTTTTTTCAATGCAAACAAAATTCCAAAAAATTGATAATTCACCAACTATTCGAAAAGTTTTTTCAAAACCTCCTGATTTAGTTCATGTCCCCCTTCAAAATGAATAATTTCAGCTGTTTTTTCCAGCTTTTTCATCAATTCGGATTGTTTTTCCAGGCTTTCTTGAGTTATCATCGAATCTTGATCACCCAAAACAATTGTAAATTTTGTGGAAGAAAATCTCTCTTTTGCTTCAGTCAACTTTAAATCGTGAGCAAATCCTCCCGACCAAAGCACCAAATGCTCTATTTTTTCCGACCATCTACCCGCCCATCGGGTAGCCGTAGCGGCCCCTTGGGAAAATCCCAAAACATTTATTTTGGGTAATACTGAATAGCTCTGAAGAATTGATTCCATCAAACCGTCCAAATACCGATGATTGTTGGCGATTGCCGTTTCTCTTTCATGCTTGGTCATCCAATTGGCTCCAACTCTCCCCTGAAAGTTCTGAAGGTAGCCATAATTAGTTCCTTCGGGAGCTACAATCAGTCGGTCTGGATTAAAAAAAGGATTGAATTTCCTGATAAAAAACTCTGCCAGCTGTCCATACCCATGGAAGACTATCCAAATCTCAGATTCCTGAAAATTGGGATCATGAGAAATCACATAATGGGCTTCAAAGGGAAACTGAAAACTCTTTTTCACTTGGCTATCCTTTCAAATCATCAAACTTCAATGGCAACAAGGCACTTATTCCTTTTACTCTATAAACTTTGGAATTGGGCTGCAAAAACAACATAGTGATTTCTTTCCCAAATCGATTTTCAACTTCATTGATTGTTTGTCGGCATATACCGCATGGCGAAACTCCAGCCCAAGTTTCTTCTCCATCTCTTTGGGCTACAACCGCCATCATTTTGGGAGCCAAATCTGGGAAATTTGCTCCGGCATATCCCAAAACCAATCTCTCAGCGCAGACCCCAGTCGGGAAACTTACATTTTCTTGATTGCTGCTTTGCAGGAACTCTCCATTTTCTAGTTTCACCGCCGCTCCGACGTGAAAATTAGAATAGGGGGAATATGAGTTTTTTGAAATTTCCTGAGCTCTCAAAATCAACTGATTTTCTTCTGCGGAAAGCTCATGAAGCTCCAAAACTTCAATTTGTTGGCTTGAATCCAAATACTTCATAATCGATTTGTCTAGGGTGAAATCGAACGAACAAAGTAATCATTTGTTCTACAAAAAATGGATTTCTGCCTTTTTCCTGCCAGATTTATAAACCTAATCACTAATCTATCGCCTTCATGCAACAAGTATTGATTTTGGGAGGAGGAAAGTCTTCCACTTTTTTAATTGATTATTTGGCAGATACCTGCTCCAGTAAAAACAGGTTTTTGACACTCGCTGATTTAGATGAAAAAGCAGCTTCTCAAAAACTCCGAAACAGAGCAAATACAGAGGCTGTTAACTTAGATATTCAAAATGATACCAGCCGAAAATCCATGATTTCAAAAGCTGACGTTGTGATTTCAATGTTACCCGCTTTCATGCATCCTATCGTTGCTAAAGATTGCTTAGAACTGGAGAAACATTTTTTCTCTGCATCATACGAGTCCGGAGAGATGAAAGCTATGAAGGAAGAAATTGAAAGCAAAGGGCTTTTCTTCCTCAATGAATGCGGGCTTGATCCCGGTATCGATCATATGTCAGCAATGAAAATAATCCATGAAGCCAAAGAAAAGGGAGAAAAAATCACTTCTTTCAAATCGTTTTGCGGTGGTCTTTTGGCACCAGAAAGCGAGACCAACCCCTGGAAATACAAATTCACCTGGAACCCAAGAAATGTGGTTTTGGCTGGACAGGGAACCTCGAGATATATTGAAAAAGGTGATTTGAAATTCGTCCCTTATCATCAACTTTTCAAAAGGCTGGAAACAGTCCAATTCCTTGGTTTGGGAGATTTTGACGGATATCCCAATCGGGATTCCTTGAGTTACAGAAAAGTCTATGGTTTGGAAGAAATCCCAACCATGCTTCGGGGCACTCTCCGAAGAGCGGGCTATTGCAAGGCATGGGACATCTTCATCCAATTGGGAATGACTGATGATAGTTTTGATATGGAAATGCCTGAAGGAAGCTCTCTCAGACAGTTTTTGAATGCTTTTTTACCCTATAACGACACGTTGTCTGTAGAAGAAAAACTGACTGAACTTATCCCCGAATTGGATTTTCCTACTTTCGAAAAAATTCAATGGTTAGGATTTTTCAGCGACCGAAAACTTCCTAAAACTAAAGGAAGTCCTGCTCAACTTTTACAAGCAATCTTGGAAATTGATTGGGCGCTGGAACCCGAAGACCGGGATATGATCGTGATGCAACATCAGTTTGAAATCGAAGGAGAATATGGCAAAAAACTGCTCACTTCAAGCTTGGTTTGCTTTGGTGAAGATTCTACTTATACCGCAATGGCTAAAACTGTTGGTCTTCCACTTGCCATCGCTGTGGACCTGTTTTTGGAGAGAAAAATTTCTTTGAAAGGCCTTTACGTTCCAGTAGTACCAGAGATCTATTTACCGATTTTAGAAAAATTAGAATCCTATGGAATTAAGTTCAGAGAAAGTGAATCACCTTTGAATTAAATCCTTCAGGGATTCCAATCAGCTGGAGGATCTATATCTGCCCCCTCAGACAATCGACAATCATCTGGAATTATCGCCTCTTTTTGTGCGAAGGTCAAATCACTTTTGTCGATATAAATTCGTCTTTGGGTTTCTGATCCAACCATAAAAAATCCAAGAACTGTTTCTTCTGGATTTTCCAAGTTGATCATATTTCCGCGGAAAGTTGCAGGAGGAGGATCGAAGACAGATCCCGAAATCTCCGTTTGCTGCTTTACCAATTTCAAAAAGCGATAGGCTTCCTGAGAAATACTTATTTGGCGAATATCTGCCCGGTAAGTAGTGATAAAGCGAAGTCCATCATCTGCAATATATGCAACAGGTACCTTTGTAGTCAAGCCATTGAAATTATCATCCTGGGCTATAAAAACTCCTTCATTTACTGTTTCTGTCCTAAAACAAACAATGCAACAATCCTTTGGTTGGGGTTCTCTACTTGGGTTGGTGTCAGAGGGTCGAGGAGTATATAAATCTGGCCTTGTTCTTAGCACATAGACTGCAGGAGCACTCTCCCAATAGTAAAAGTTATTTTGATCTCCTGGATCAGTAATTTCAGCAACAATCCGAATACCTGACCTATCAATTTCCTCCCCTTCTATTGGAATCCTGATAGTTTGAACAGAAAGGTTATTTATTTCCGGAACAGGTTGCACAGTCTCAGGAAGGGAGGTATAGACAGTTCCATTGGAAGTTTGAATTTGTAAAGTGTATGTTTTACCAACTTCTGTGGCAAAATCCTCAGAAGTCCAATAAACCCCAGCTTCTTCTTCCTCCAAAAAAACTACTTTCCCGGTATTGTCCCTAATAATTACTGTGGCATTGGAAACTGGTCGAATCAAGCCCTCAAAAACAGATCCATAGGTATCACTCCTAGTCAACCGAACAGATTGTTTCCCTGGGTCTGTAGTAATCATACCATCCACTGTCAGCAATTGAGCCCCCTCCCCCAATTCTACCCCATAGGGATCGATACAAGAGAGCAGAGGCAACAATAGGAAGTAGAAAAGTCTTTTCACCATAAATTCTTAATTCAAAAATCCAGAAGGTTTAATTTACATTCCAATATAAGCAGCCGATTCATTGGTAAGATAAGTCAAGATGAAATTTAGCCTAAAATCAGAAAATTTAGATAAGAAAAGCAAATTCAGCCTTTTGGAACCTCCCTAATTTTCAATATCCTAGCAAAAATCCTGAGATAAGGCTCTTATAAAAATCAGTGTATTCTCCAGTAGTATTTTTGAGAGTATGCTCTGTTCTTGAAAAAGAGAAAATGGCTTTTGAAAAAGATTTTACAACTCTATGAATTTGTTTCTGTGGATTGTCACGGACAGCAATTTCTGAAATTGCAAAAAATCCTATCTCCTCCAATTTCACACTCAAATCCTCCATTTGCCGAGGAGGAAGAATGCACCAAAAAACACCATTAGGCCCAAGCAATTGATCTACTGAAATGATCAATTCATCAAAAGACAATTTATCAGTGTGAAGCGCCTGATTTCTTTTTTGGTCTCGGGATTTGAGATGATCTAGAAAATAGGGTGGGTTGGAGACGATCATATCAAACTTTTCGTCACTTTTGAAGTTTTGAATCGCTCCTTGAGAAAGACTTAACCTTTCTGCGAAATCACTTTTTTCGAAGTTTGATTTCGCCTCCTGACTTGCATCTTCATCTAACTCTATCCCTGTAACTCTTGCTTTTTCAAATCTTTGGGCAAGCATCAAAGCAATCACCCCAGTGCCAGATCCGATATCTAAAATCTGTTTGGGAGAATCAAAATCGGCCAAAGCGCCTAGTAAAATTGCATCGGTAGAAATCTTCATAGCAGACTTCTCCTGCTCTACCCTAAATTTTTGAAATTGAAACCAGGTATTTCCCATCAGGTCCTGGCTTTGCTAAAAAGTTTGCTCTTGAATCGAGGCCTATCCTCCATCACATTAAAATCATCCTCAGAAACCCTTTTCACACTTTCAATTGTGTAAAATGCTCTTTCATCGACCTCTTTTACTTTGGTCACAAACTCCTGAAGATTCTCTCTCTTCATCACAGTAAAAAGCAAATTTACTTTTCCATATCTTCCTTCGGCTCCAACATTGGTGAATCTATAATCCCTTTCTTTCATGAAATCCAATAGCTCTTGTTGAGGCTTCGGAGTGATCACTCGTACCAAAACTCTACCCAAAGCTAGCTTCTCTTCAAAATACATTCCCACATAGGTTCCCGTCCCAAACCCAGCTGCATAAGCAATATAGGAAAGGGGATTGTTGATGTTTTGGAAAATCTGACCGATTGCCAACAACCAAATCAAGGCTTCAAAAAAGCCCAATATCGGAGCCACATTGCGCTTGCCATTCATCATAAACATGATTCTGAGCGTATTGATAGAGACATCTCCCACTCTCGCGCAGAAAATCAATGCAGGCATGATTATATAATTGAACAGCTGTTCGGATACTCCAAATTCTAGCAGGAAGTCTTGCATTTTCTTGATAATGAAATATTCCGCAAAGGTACGAGAAAGGTGGAAATTGGGTTGTATTTATCTAACCTCAAATCAGATTTTATTCATCTGAATTTTGGATCGAGATTTAGTCATTCAAATACATTAATAATTGAAATCAAACATAAATCTTAAGCTAAATGAAATAAGTCAAGGGATGAAATTCTCTAAAAAATAAAATAGCTCTTTGAATTGATACTGGAATAACGCTTCTTTTAACTAAGTTTGATTCGTTAATCGCCATTAGTCTTAATCAAAAAAAATTAATTTTTGCAGAATTAAGTTCTGTCAGGATTATCCAAAAATAAAAAAATGAAATTTCTAATAATTGAACAAGATTTAAGGATATCTGGAACCAGTCAAGGAATTATTTCCAGATCATTTTTAGGGAAATTACGAAATGCATACCCACAATCCTTAATTGATGTTCATTACATTAAAGCTGAAGATTCTGTTGATAAACTGGATTTACTTCCAGTAAATAATATTATAGAATACAAGGTGAGAAACACAGCTCCCCTTTTAGTCAGTCTTGCTAATAAATTTTACTGGAGAGTTTTTAATGTTTCATTAGTCGAGGAATGGCAAATTAGACAATACACCAAAATTATAAGCCAAATAGATTACGAAAAATATGACCATATTTTCATTCGAAGCGCAGGAATTGCACACGAAATTATTTTGGCGATTCAGGATTTACCGATTCTCAAAAAAGCTATTGTAAATTTTCACGACCCCTATCCTGTTTCTTGGTATGTAGGTTCAAAATTAAGACCAACAAAACTCGATTTTTTTAGGCTTGCCAAGATGATGAAGGTTGTAGAAAACTCGAAAACATGTACCTCTTCTGCAGCCAATATGTCACATGACTTGGAACATCTATATGGATCCAAAAAACCATTTCTTACTCTTCCTCATCAATTTGACCCAAAAGTTTTCGATTTAAGTGATACAACTAAGGTAAGGACAAAAGAAAAAAAAGTAAGCATTTCTTACCATGGTGCTTTAATGTTCGGAAGAAACATTGAAAATCTAATCATAGCCTATAGTGATCTGATTAAATCCGACAAAAATTATGAAGAAAATACAGAATTGATTTTAAGGGTAAAAGGAAATGAAGTGGCTCGATTTAAGGAGATGTATGGAAATGCTATGAACATTAAATTTTTGGATACAATGAATTTTTCAAACTCTTCCAATGAGCAGACACATCAAAGTGATATAGTTATCATTTTGGAAAATGGCCCCTATTATTGCAATATTCTAGTAGGAAAAGCACCATTTTTAGCTTCAATCCAAAAAGCTGTACTCACTTTATCCCCTAAAAAAAGTGAATTAAGAAACATCGTTTCTGACGATACATGTATAGCGGACATGGGAAATGTAGAAGAAATTAAATCAAAGATTAAAAAGCTCATCGACAATGAATTAAACGAAGGAGAACCTATAAAACCATTTGGTGATTACTTTAGTGATGAAAATTTTAAGACTCAGCTTGATGATATTTTGGAAGCCAATAGTTGAATCCAGAAATTTAGGGAAAACACCTCTCAAGTAGAATGTTTATTCTTTTATTACAAAGTCTTCTTCCAATGAATAAAATCTTAGAAGGAAGACTTCTTATCTACTGATAATTTGGGAGTTCTTTATTCAAAATATTCTGGATTTAGAATTTTAATTTATTAGATTTTATTATCCCGGCCTGCAGGAATACCAAATCCAATAAACTGTAGGGTCATTAACAACAAAAACCATAGGAGCAGATTCCAGTTTCCGATTAAGTCCAAAGAAATCCCAAAAAGCAAAGGGCCTAAAGCAGCCAGCACATATCCGGCAGACTGGACCATACCAGACAAGTTTGCTGTAGTATGATCATCAGCTGTTCGCAATGAAATCAACATGTATGCAATACTCAAGCTTGCACCACTACCAATTCCAATGATAGTCAAAGCAATAAACGCAATCAGATCTGAATGGATAAAAAGTAGTCCAAAACCCAGAAAATAAGAAAGTCCAACGATTAATATGACTGTTGATTGCTGCTTGAGTTTTTCCAAAAGTCTAGGCGCAAAGAACGTCCCGATTAAGGAGATCAACTGCATGTAAGAAATCGTCAAGCCTGCATTAACTGCACTCATTCCTCTAAAAATCAGCATATCTGGAATCCACGTAATCATCGTAAAATACATGACTGATTGAGCTCCCATAAACAGAGTCACTTGCCAAGCAATCTTACTTTTCCATACGTTTTTACCGGTATTTTCTCCTCTTTGTGCAGCAGTAGGCTTAGATCCAAACTGAGGAAGCCAAATAATCAAAGCCAATACCATTAAGCTAACCCAGGACACCAATGAACCTCTCCAACCCAATCCTAAATCTACAGCCAAGGGCACACTCAATCCGGAAGCTATTGCAGCAAACAACGACATCCCAGTAGACAAAATAGCTGTCATCAAACCTAATTTTTCAGGAATCTTAGCCTTAAAAAACGGGATCATCAGGACATTGGCAATTACAATTCCAATTCCTGTCAAAGCTGTCCCAAAAAATAACACTTCAACTCCTCCGAGAACACGGATTATTACCCCAAGAATTAAAATTGCGATTCCAAGAAATATGGCTCTCCCATTTCCCATTTGCTTTCCAATCTTTGGCGCAAAAAGAGAAAACAAAGCAAAAGTAATAAGTGAAAGGGTAGTTAGAAATCCTGCCAAACCATTGGAAATCCCCAAGTCTTCTCTGATAAAAGGAATCAAAGGACCAACAGAAGCTATGGAGGTTCTAAGGTTTATAGAGACCAAAATGATCCCTAAAATCAACCAAAAGCGGGATTGAGAGTGCTTTTTCAAAACAGAAATAAAAGTAGAATTCAAATAAAGCAAAAAAGGAAGAGATTAAATCCCCTCCTTTTCATATTACTTTTTTCAATAATCTCAAGAATGACTTTTAACAAGATCTTCCACGCAAGACACCCAAGTATTATTGGAATTCAAGCTTGGAACCAAATCCCACTGCTCTCCTCCATGTTCTATGAACACCTCTTTGTATTCTTCCCCAACCTCCACGGTCGTTTCCAAACAATCTGCAACGAATGCAGGTGAAAATGCCAATACCTTTTTCGCTCCCAAACCTGCCAATTCTTTAATCACATCCTCTGTGTAAGGACGTACCCATGGGTCATTTCCTAATCGGGATTGGAAACAGGTTTTTACTTTTTCCTCTGGTAAGCCCAATTTGGCTGCTACCTGCCTAGTGGTATGGAAACATTGAGCTCTGTAGCAGAATTGATTTTTTGAATGGTATTTGTTGCAGCAGCCACTCAATTGGCAATAGCCATCAACCGAGGCTTTGATGATCTGTCTCTCTGGCAATCCATGGTATGAAAACACGTAATAATCATAATCCATTTTCTTCATGGCCTCTTTTCCAAGCTCTTCCCAAGCTTGGATAAACAAAGGATGCTCGATGAAATTGGATATGAATGAAATCTCTGGAATGACTTGCCATGTTTTAGCAATCTCCATGACTTTATCGATCACAGAGCCATTGGTCGCTGAAGCATATTGAGGAAAAAGAGGCAGCACGATAATTTTTCTCACATTCGCATCCGTCAATTCCTTCAATCCTGACTCAATGCTTGGGCTTTGATAGCGCATCGCCATTGAAACCACATATTCATTTGAGTCCAGTTTTTCGACCAGCTTATCTCTAAGATCTTCAGTATGGAAAAGCAATGGAGAACCTCGGTCTGTCCAAAGCTTTCTGTATTCATTTGCTGATTTTGGAGCCCTAAAAGGCGCAATAATCAAATTAACCAGCATCCATCTGGAAATAAATGGAATGTCAATGACTCTTCCATCCATTAAAAACTCGCGAAGATATTTTCTGACGTCTCCTGTCTCTGTACTGTCTGGAGTCCCTAAATTGACTAATAGAACTCCAACTTTTCCAGTCTTTGCCATGTTTGATTGTTGATTTGGGTGTAAAACCTTGACTCCCCAAAATTACGAGAGATTTTAGCTTCCACCAATCGAACTATATTATGAGTGATTGATAAAAGCTTTTAGATTTTCAATCGGCCAGCCCATCCCATCAATGGTCCGGAAGCTATTGAGGAAATCAATGCCAAAATCACCAATCCGATAAACAATGAATCCGACACAAGTCCGTATTCCAGCGCGATCAAACCTAAAATGATGTCCATGCTCCCTCTGGTACTTAATCCAAAACCGGCAATGATGGCTTCCTTTCTTCCTACGTTGGCCATTCTACCACCAAAATAGGCCCCGTAGTATTTGGTCAAAAGTCCAACAACGACAATCACTCCAGTCACTCCTAGATCAAAACTTTCAATAAAGTTTACTTTCAAACCTATGGAAACAAAGAAGATAGGAGCGAAAATATTGTTGATAAACTGATGCAGAATTTCTTTTGCTTTCTCGGTCAAATACTCTGAATCTCCCAATGCTACCCCAAAAATAAAGGCTCCAAAAATGGCATGAATCCCGATGAATTCGGTGAAGGAAGCTGCTAAGAAACAAGTAGCCAAAGAAAGAGATAACAAGCCTCCAGGCCAGGCCATCTTTTTATTAACCCATGGCAAAATACGATTGATCAACCCCTTACCAATAGTCAACATGATCATGGTAAAAACCAGCGTCAAACCGATAGTTGGCCATACTCCCAAGCCCCCACTTCCCGACTCTGAAAGGGAAAGAATCACAGAAAAAACAATCCAACCTAACACATCAATGATCATTGCAGCAGCAATAATAAGGAGTCCGGTCTGTGTTTTAAACAAGTTCAAATCCATCAAAACCCGAGCTACCACCGCCAATGCCGTGATACTGATTGCCAATCCGAAGAATGTTGATGCAACAATCCTATCATTGATATTCACACCTAGGAACTCCGGAAATGCATATGCCACCACAAATCCCGCAATTATTGGCAATACCATGGATGCTACTGCTATTTTCAAGGCATTTTTCCCTTGGCTCCAGACGATCTGAAGCTCTACTTCCAGTCCGGCAATAAATAGCAAAAGGACTACTGAAATCTGCACAAATCCATCTAAAGCTATGTTTGCCATCTCATGTGAGCCAAACAAATACTGTTGGAACTCTGGCATGGTATAGCCCAAAATCGTAGGACCGAGTACTATTCCGGCTAATATTTCACCGACAACTGCTGGTTGTTTGAGCTTTCTGGCGATTTCTGCAAATATTCGGGCCATGATCAGCATAGCCGCAATCTGAAGGAGGAGATTGATTACCTCCTTATGGTTGAGCGTTTCCATGGAGGTTTATTTTTTGACGATTAAGAGATTACAAGGAAGGGTACTAAGGAGTTCTTCCAAGTCATGAGGAAAAATTCTATCAAAGAAATTTAGTTTTCTTTCGTCTCCCACTACCAAAAGGTTAGCTTCTGTTTTTTCACAAAAACGAGCCAATTCAACCGCCCATTTTCCTCCAGTTACTTTTATGTTTATTCTCAAATTTCCTTTGTCCAGTTTTTGAAGAATCTGCTCCACATAGTCGATCTCATTCTGGACCAGTTGTCTTCTTGTTTGTGCTATTTCATCCTCAGAATCCTCGCTGGCCGTCCCCATTTGAAGTCCATACATTTTGATTTCATTCAAAATAGAAACCTGATCGGCCTTGACTGTTTTAGAAAATTCCAATCCCTGCTCGATTACTACTGGTGTAATTTCTAGCTGCGTTCCGTTGATGACTACTTTGGAAAACTCCGAAGTCTCCACTTTTGGTTCAATTAAAGTCAAAACAGAGCAAGGTGCCTTGCGGATGATTTTTCGACCCACCGATCCCATATAATACTTAAACAAGCCTTCTCTTTTCAATGCTCCTGCAACCAAAAGATCCACATTTTCCTCTTTACAGGCTTTTAGGATCATTTTAACCGGCTTGCCTTCTTTCCATAGCACTTTGATTCGCAGGCGATCACAGCCATGTCTTTGCAATAAATCATCGAGTTTTTTTTCTAACTCGGGAGTTTTTATCCCTACATGGATCAAAACCAATTCAGAATCAAAAAGCAAAACCAGACGTTTGACTTCAGTAATCAAAGCCTCTATCCGTGGGCTAAATGCTATTGCCAAAGCAATTTTAGTATACATATTGGGTCTATGGATTTTCCTGAAATAAGCGAAATTTCCCGATTAGTCCAACTGGATCTTTGCTTTGCCCACTCATCAAATGAGGCTTCCACTCAAGTGGATTTATTACTTCCAGAAAAACTGAGACTATTTTTCTAAGAGTTTTTTGATAAAATTCAGGAAGAAAAATCTGAATAATCAATTCGGAGTAGAATATTAAACTCAATACTCATATGAAAAAAACTTTACTCGGCTGCTTGATGGCTGCGAGTATGGGATGGTCTTCTTTAGCCTTTGCGCAATCAGACTACCCTACTCTCAGTCAACTCAATCAGCGATTGCAGCGAATAGGCTCAAATGCCTCAGCTGAACTCAAATCACTCACCAAAACAGCGGGTGGAAAGGATATTTGGGTTCTTAAAATCGGTACTGGAAATGTAGATGAAAAGCCAGCCATCGCAGTAGTTGGCGGAGTGGAAGGCTATCAGGTTGTCAGTGTAGAATTGGCAACAAAATTTGCTGAAAGGCTTATTTCTGATCATGCCGATGCTTTGGAAAAAACCACTTTTTACATTTTCCCAAACATGTCTCCAGATGCCTATGAGCAATACCATGCGGCACTTAAATATGAAAGAAGGGGAAATGCTACTTCCGTGGATCATGACCGAGATGGTGCTCCTGGGGACAATGGTTATACAGACCTCAATGGAGATGGATACATTACCATGATGAGAGTCGAAGATCCTATGGGTGAATATGTAGCATCCAAAGATGACGAACGAGTAATGGTTAAAGCTGACCGCTCCAAAGGAGAAGCAGGCAATTACAGTCTATATCCTGAGAGCAAGGACGATGATCAAGATGGTAAATTCGCTGAGGACCTGAAAGAAGGAATTGCTTTCAACAAGTCAATGACTTACAAATTTCCTGTATTTGAACCTCTAGCAGGCGACATCCCTGTTTCTCAACTGGAGTCAAGAGCACTTTTGGATTACCTATTTGAACAGTGGAATATCTTTGCTTTTGTGACTTTCTCACCAGCAAACAACCTTTCTTCTCCACTTAAATACAGTGCTCCAAATGCTAAAAAGAGGGTGGTAACATCCATTTTGGAAAATGATCAAGCTTTGAATTCAATGGTTTCAGGAATTTATAATGAAACCATTTCTGCTAAGCCTTACATGCAAAACAATCAAGGCATGGACGGAGACTTCTTCCAATGGGCATACTTCCATTTCGGTAGATTGAGTTTTGGAACCCCTGGCTATTGGACTCCAGAATTTAAAGGAAAATCCAATGAAGAGGTGAACTATCTAGCTTGGGCAGATTCCTTAGGAAATACAGAAGTATTCGTTCCTTGGACGGAAGTCTCTCATCCAGACTTCCCAGGTAAAAAAGTAGAAGTCGGCGGAATCAAGCCTTTTGCAATGAGCAATCCATCTTATGATAAAGTGGATAAAATAGCTGATGAGCACACTGATTTTATTTTAAAATTGGCAGCAATCCAACCTTCTCTAGAAGTTCAAAACCTTAAAATTGAGTCCATTGGCAACGGCTTGACTAGAATTAGCCTAGACCTATTCAACAACTCTCCTCTTCCAACTCATTCAGAAATGGGAGAAAGATCCAGATGGTTGAGAAAAGTAAGGATTGATTTCGGTGCTTCAGAGGATCGATTGATTTCAGGAGAAAAAATCCAATTGATTGATGTAATCCCTGCTTTTGGAAAAGAAAGCCTAAGCTGGATCGTCAAAGGAAAAGGTGATGTCACGATGAAAGCCGGCGCATCCCATGTAGGTTTTATTAATACAACTTTCAAACTCTAAGCCATGAAACTATTGACAAAAAAGAACAGTATTCTTGCCTTGGCGATCAGTGCAATGAGCTTTGGCAGTTTAGAAACTCAGGCCCAAGACAAATTCTTCAAGGCTGTAGGTACTCCTCATCTTCCAAAAGTTGAGACAGCTTGGAACAGATACCATACCTATGAGGGAATTGTGGATGTGATGCAAAAAATCGCGAAAGCACATCCTGATTTGGCTAAAATCGAATCCATTGGAAAATCATACGAAGGAAGGGACATCATGACTCTAACTATTACTGATTTTTCTACTGGAAAAGACACTGACAAGCCTGGAATGTGGATCGATGGAAATATTCACTCCAATGAGGTACAAGGAGGAGAATTTGCACTCTACACAGCTTGGTATTTGACAGAAATGCAGGTTGACACCAAGTTTATTCAAGAACTTTTGAAAGATAAAGTCTTCTACATAACTCCCACCATCAATCCTGATGCTAGAAACGACTTCTTCCTCGAGCCAAACACAGCCCATTCTCCAAGATCAGGCATGATGAAATTGGACAATGATGGGGATGGATTAGCAGCTGAAGATGAAATGGATGATTTGGATGGTGATGGTCATATCACCATGATGATCCGTAAGTCACCAACAGGTCGATTTATCAAAAATCCATTGGACTCAAGAAGATTGATGCCAGTAGGTGCAGATCAAGTTGGTGAATATGAGATGCTAGGCCAGGAAGGAACTGATCTAGACGGAGATGGGAGAGTCAATGATGATGATGTTGGGTACTACGACCCAAATCGAGACTGGGGCTGGAACTGGCAACCAGATTACATCCAAAGGGGTGCGTTGAGATATCCTTTCACACTTCCGGAAAATAGATCCATCATGGAGTTCGTCATGAAGCATCCAAATATCGCCGGAGCGCAAAGTTATCATAACAACGGAGGAATGATCCTGAGAGGTCCCGGTGCTGAGGAAGACGTAAGTACCTACAATAGAGAGGATATCAGAATCTATGACGCTATCGCTCAAAAAGGTGAAGAAATGATGCCTGGTTATCGATATTTGACTGTATACAAAGATTTATATTCCGTTTTTGGCGGAGAGTTGGACTGGTTTTATGGAAACCGCGGAATTTTCACTTATTCCAATGAATTAATGACTTCTTATCTATACTTCCATGAAAATGGAGGTGGAAGAGGTCAAGATGAGCTATATAAAGTTGACCAATTGTTGACTTTCGGAGATGCCTTTGTCGATTGGCATACTTATGATCATCCTCAATACGGTGAGATTGAAATCGGTGGATTCAAAAAGACCTTCGGAAGAGCTCATCCGGGATTCCTATTGGAACAGGACGCACATAGAAATGCCTCATTCACTATTTACCACGCTTATCATACACCAAAACTTTCTGTATTGGATGTAAAAGAAGAAGATTTAGGAGGAGGATTGAAGGCTATCACAGCTACTATTTTCAATGAGCGTCTCATGCCGACTCACTCATCTCAAGATTTGAAACATAAGATCGAGAGACCTGATTATGTAACACTTTCAGGTACCAATGTAGTTGCAGGCTTTATCGTAGAGGATGAAGATTTCAAAAAATATACCGAGCAGATTCATTATCCAGAGAAAATGGCAGTTTCGAATATTCCAGGAATGGAAAGCGTGAAAGTTCGCTGGATCGTTTCTGGAGGAAACAATTACAGCATTACAGTTGACTCCGCCAAAGGAGGCAAAGCAAATTGGAAAAAGTAAGTCAACATCACTCAAATTTAAAATCCGACTCTATTAGGGTCGGATTTTTTTATAACTCACTTTAGAAAATCTGGCTAAATTCAATCAATAATCCATCAAAATCATGCATAAATCTCTTTTAGCTGCTGTATTTCTATTCTTAATTTTCGATAATGTAAAAGCCCAAGATTCCAAAAAAGTACTCATCGCTTACTATTCTCAATCTGGAAGCACTCAACTGATGGCGGAATCCATTTATGAGGGAGCAAAATCTGTGGAAGGTGTGATTGCGACAATTTTACCCATTGACAAGGTTCAGGCTTCACAGCTATTGGAGTCAGATGCGATTATTATTGGCTCCCCAGTGTACAATGCCAATATTGCCCCGGAAGTCCTGAAATTCATTAATTCATGGCCCTTTGAAGGGAAACCTATGAAAGATAAACTGGGCGCTGCATTTTCAACTGGAGGAGGAATTTCTATTGGAGAGGAGCTTATTCTTCAAAATTTGATCCACGCTATGCTAATCCAAGGAATGATCATCGTAGGAGGTGATGAAACCGAATCAGCTTTTGGAGCCTCAGGAGTTACAGGCGAGGCTCCTTTTGACAAGAAAGTATTAGATGAAATCTTTCTAAAAAAAGGATATGGATTGGGAAAAAGAGTAGCTGAATTGAGTAAAAGCTTCAATTAAGAACCTTTTTTACAATGAAAAAGACACAAAAAAACCCCGCCTCAGACCAAAGCGGGGTTAATTTTTATAATTGGTTTAGTCTCAAAGGGCAGTTACAAATCTGTCGAAACCTTCAGCAGTAGATACTTTAAAGCTAATGTTAGCTCCAGGCTCCTTGATGTTGTAGATTTTATGTAGTCCCTGAGGATTAGATACTTTTTCAGTGTGGATCATGTGATCTCCATCAAAAATGGAAACTGTGATTTCTTTAGCGTCCAAGTTGCTAACAAGCAATCTGTATTGGTTGTCACCTACTTTAGAAACTCTAGAGTAAACAGTTGGAGTTTCAGCAACAAAGTTCTCGAAAGAAGCTGTTCTTAAAACACCTGATTGATCCAAAACTTCAACAGAATAAGTTCCTTTAGGAAGAGCAGTCAAATCGTATCTTTTAGCAAAAGCTTCTTCTTTCACGATTCTATCTCTCAAAACAAGTCTGTTGTCTTTGTCCATGATCTTAACGATCATAGTTCCTTGTGGCGCTTCGTTTACTGCCACAGTCACTTTTGTAGGTTCTGACTGTCTAATTTCCACAGATCTATCAGATCCTTTTGCGAAAGCTCCAGTTGCCATCCCAGCAACAAAAAGCAAAGTCAATAATTTTTTCATAATAATTGGTTTTAATAGGTTCTAGATTTTAAAGTGTAACCCATAATGGCTTTTCCATTTCTGGGGATATTTTGGGTCACAGGGTCCATCGGGTCCGATGGGTTTGTAATTGTATTACATTACAAAGGTAGCTAACGGAAGTGAAATTGCAAATGTTTCAATAGAAATAAAGTTTTATTTGATTATCGTCAATTTTATACTACTATTATTGAAAATATAATAATTCACTTCCGCTATCGATTGCGAAACTCGTTTTATTAGGCCTTTAGCACTACCAACAGAATTAAATTTGGTTTTTATGTTATTTTCAGAATCATAAAATATGATGCAAGGTTTTCATCCCATTTTCGCAATCGATTGTATGGGTGAAAAAAAAATCAAATTTTTTTTATTTTTTTTCTTATTCCTCAAAAAATAACCCTCTAAAACAAAAAAAGGCGGCCATTTGGCCACCTTTGGTTAAATTTTAACCCTATTAATTCAAATCTTTCTCAATTGCCTTAGCAATCACCTTCTGATCGAAGGAGCCTTTTAGCTCTACTACCATCAAATCACCTTCATCCCCTCCAACTAGAACAACCAAGTCGGAAATATTCTTCCCTCCTTTTGAATAGATGACAATCTCTCCTTCATCTGCCATCTCCATTAATAATTCATAGCGCTCCTTTTCCAATCCTTTTTTTAGAGCCTTGAATTCCGTCCTGTTTTGATCAACATGTTCAGGAAGCTTATAGAATTGTAGCTTTTCAATAGATTTCGCTACTGTAGCCATATCATTTTCATCGATATCAATTTTAAAGCCCTCAGCAAAATTCATAAAGTTGCCACCAAGCTCCATATTAAAGAAGTCCTCATGACCTTTGTACTTTTCTTTCAATAGGGCCACCGATTTACTTTGCGCCTGGGCTGCGAAAACAAATCCCAACATGACGATTACTAGCAATAGCTTTTTCATTTTCTTAAATAGTTATGGTTTAGTGTGTTTTTTATTTATTCCCGGAAGATCCTTTTTTATATTCTTTCATACCTGGCATATCTGTATGTTCAGCCAACATATTTAGATCATCATAAGTGAAGTTCCCTAGCATTGACAAGAGCGAAAAGTCGTTGCCGTCTCCTGAAATCATCAATAGCTCTTTGACCAAGCCTCCTTCTTCTCTGACCAAGAATTTGAGCTTTGTAGTCTTATCCTGAACATCCATCAACTCCTCATATTTATTCTTAGTCAAAGTCCCATAGGCTTCATTGTAAAACTTCATTCCATCAACTTCCTCTGAAGAAAGGATTCTAATGCCTTTGACTTTTTGTAAAAGCGCACCTAAATCTGCAGACTCTTGCTCTTCTGCATTGCTCTTGAGAAACCCTCCTGCCATCTGCATCATCTTCGATGAGATATAGACCCTGCTAAATCTATCATCATCCATATAGCCAGAGAAAAACTTCTGAATTGCATCATCTTGTGCCTGCGCCTTTATTATGAAGGCGAATAGCAACATCGGTATCAGTATTAGCTTTTTCATATTTCTTATTTTTCTTTCTTTTCAAATAAATCCGTTGGAGTGCTTAAATATTTGAGATCACTCATCTTCTCAATCTCCTGCTGCCCTTTTGACCAATTTTCCTGAATCAGAGAAAGAGCAGCCACCACTTCTTTATAAGCCTGTTCCTGCTGATGTCTTTCATAAGCTCTCCATCCTACAAATGAACCAATCAAGATTGCCACAGAAGCTGCCCAATTGAGCCAGGCGACCTTTCTTACTTTGATAGCCCTTTTTGGCATCTTGATATTTGTTTCCTCATATATATAGGAGTCCAAGATTCCAAAAAGCTGTTTTTCTGACTCAAAACCTTTAGCCTCCTGAAGCAAAAATTTTAATTCAGCTTCTTCCTCAAGACTTGTCTCTGATTCCCAGTATTTATCCAGAAGTTGTTTTATTCTTGAATTCATGATGTCGTTTGGTTGATAAATTGGTTGCGAATGGATTTCCTTGCTCGGTGCAAATTGACCTTCACTTGCTCCAAACTGATCTCCAAATAGTCAGCTATCTCTTCATAGCTCAATCCCTCCACTTCTCGAAGCTGAAAGATCTCCTGCTGCTTCAAAGGTAGATTCTCCATCAATTGCATAACTTGAGAAACCCGATCTGTAACTTCTTCCGAAACAGTCTCCTGAACTGGTATTTCTTCCAACCCATCCAGGGTCAATGTTCTTCCAGACTTTCTGAAATACATCATTGACTCATTCTTTAGACTTTTCACAAGCCAGCCAACTAAATTCGGATGAGCCTGAAGTTCATTTTCTCTTTCAAAAGAACGCTCGAAGACATTTTGAAGCACATCCTCCGCTACATCGCGGTCTTTTACCCAAAGCAATACCATTCGGAACATTTTATTCCTTAGGGGCCAGATATGTCCTTCGAAAAATGACTTCATTCAGGTAGATGATGCATTGGAAAATGAATTGTTACACAATCTTGATTTTTTTTTCCATTTTTTTAAAAAATGCCACTTACAACCTGTCTGACAGATTATTATCAAGGTCATAAATTGAAAAGGATATAAAATTCATTTGAAAAATAGTATGCATGCAGACTATTTCTTACTTTGCATCAAGTAATTTTGAAACAAATGAAGACAATCGAAGCAAAAATATTGAGCATAAAAAAAGCCCTGAATTTCTTCAGGGCTTGTGGTGATGAGTGGACTCGAACCACCGACTCACGGATTTTCAGTCCGATGCTCTACCAACTGAGCTACATCACCGTCTCGTAAAGTGATGCAAAGGTAGGTATTTGACCTTTCGAACCAAATCATTTGCAGAAAAAATTATTCATTAAATATCAATCAATACGCTAATCTCATCACTATGAGCTTTTTACCTCAAATAGTTTTTTTGATCATTTTTGGAGCAGCGGGCTACATCTTGGCCAAAAGGGTCAAATTCCTAAAAAGAAACATTCTTTTGGGAAAAGCCGAAACCAGAAATGACCAATCTGAAAACCGGTGGAAAACCATGCTGCTAGTGGCCTTTGGACAAAAGAAGATGTTCAAAAAGTTTATCCCGGCAATTCTCCATCTCTTCATTTATGTAGGATTTGTCGTGATCAACCTCGAAGTCTTGGAGTTCATCCTTGATGGAATCCTGGGAACTCACCGACTTTTCGCCCCTATTTTGGGTTCAGCCTATACAGTAGCCATGAACTTATTTGAGTTCCTAGCCGTGGCAGTATTGGCAGCATGTATCATTTTCTTAATTAGAAGAAACATCCTCAAAGTTGATCGATTCCAAAAACCTGAAATGAAAGGATGGCCTGCCTTGGACGGTAATTTGATCCTTGTGATTGAATCAGTCTTGATGCTAGCAATCCTAAGCATGAATGCGACTGATCAAATCTTGGCAGCTCGAGGGCTAGAGCATTACACCCTTTTGGGGACATTGGCTTTCAGTGCTCCTTTGAAACCGATTTTCGAAGGGATGTCTGATAGCACCTTGATCCTTGTTGAAAGACTTGCCTGGTGGTTTCACATCATTGGGATCTTGGCTTTCGCTATCTATGTCACTTACTCCAAGCATTTGCACATTTTCTTGGCGTTTCCAAATACCTGGTATTCCAACTTGAAGCCAAAAGGTGAGATGGCCAATATGCCTGAGGTAACCAATGAGGTGAATATGATGTTGGGTATTCCTACAGAAGCACCTGCTGATCCACCTGCTGAAATAGGAAGATTCGGAGCAAAAGACATCAATGATCTTTCCTGGGTCAATGTATTGAATGCCTATTCCTGTACTGAGTGCGGTAGATGTACAGCAGAATGCCCTGCCAATATTACTGGAAAAGAACTTTCTCCACGAAAAATCATGATGAACGTGAGAGATAGAGCTGAAGAAGTAGGAAAAAGCTTAGATGAGGGAGGACAGGGATTAGAGGATGGCAAATCACTTTTGGGGGATTACATCTCCAAAGAAGAAATCAACGCTTGTACCTCTTGCAACGCCTGTGTAGAAGCCTGTCCTGTCAATATCGATCCATTGTCTATCATCTTGCAAATGCGAAGATATGTAGCCATGGAAGAATCTGGATCACCTGCACAGTGGAACTCCATGTTCCAAAATATGGAAACCAGCTTCTCCCCTTGGAAATTTAGCCCTCAGGATCGATTCAATTGGGCTGAATCCGTAAAAGACGAAGAAATGAAATAATTTCAGATTTCAGATTTCAGATAAGGAAACCTGGCATCCATTTTCAGGTTTCATTTTTAAAGAAAAAAAATAAAATATGTCTACATATAAAGTCCCAACAATGGCCGAAATGGCCACCAAAGGAGAAAGCCCTGAAGTACTGTTTTGGGTAGGTTGTGCCGGTTCATTTGATGAAAGATACAAGGCCGTAACTCAGGCTTTTGTCAAAATCCTCAATAAAGTCGGTGTTTCTTTTGCTGTGCTAGGACCTGAGGAAACTTGTACCGGAGATCCCGCTAGACGAGCTGGAAATGAATTCCTATTCCAGATGCAAGCGGTTGCAAATATTCAAGTCATGAATGCCTACGAGGTAAAGAAAGTAGTCACTGCTTGCCCTCATTGCTTCAACACCATCAAAAACGAATACCCAGCTTTAGGAGGCAATTATGAGGTAATCCACCACTCCCAGTTTCTTCAGCAATTAATCAACGAAGGAAAAGTCACACTAAAAGGCGGTGGAGAATTCAAAGGTAAAAAGATCACCTTCCATGATTCCTGTTACCTAGGACGTGCCAATAATGTCTATGAAGCTCCTCGCGAAGTAATCAAAGCTTTGGATGTGGAATTGGTAGAAATGAAAAGATGTCGTACCAAAGGCCTTTGTTGTGGTGCTGGAGGAGCTCAGATGTTCAAAGAACCAGAGCCAGGCAAAAAAGACATCAACGTAGAAAGAACTGAAGACGCTTTGGCTACCGGAGCTTCTGCGATTGCAGTTGGATGCCCTTTCTGTCTCACGATGATGACTGACGGGGTCAAAAACAAAGAGAAAGAAGCTGAAGTCAAAGTTTATGATTTGGCAGAAATGATTGCCAAAGACATGGGAATTTGATTTTCAAAAATGAATCAATTGGACCCTTTTTGCCGTTAGGTAGAAAGGGTTTTTATTTGCCTAAAATTTACACACATGTATATTCCATTTGAATCCATGCCTGAATCCAGCCGAGTTTGGCTGTATCAATCAGAAAGAAAATTTCGTCCTGAAGAACAAAGCTTCATAGCTGAAAAACTAAGTAAGTTTTGCGAAGGATGGAATGTGCATGGAAATCCACTTCCGACTTCTTTTGAAGTATTGGACGAACAAATTATCGTCTTGGCAGTTGATGAATCTAAAGCTGGCGCTTCCGGTTGTTCGATTGATAGCTCAGTGAGAACTTTGAGAGAAATTGAAAGTCAACTTCAAGTCGATTTGACCAACAGTGGAAAAGTTAGCTTTAAATCTTCTGCTGGATCTATTGTAGTCACCCCAGCTTTGGGAATCAAATCAAAAGTGTTAGCAGGTGATATTCAGGAAGAAACACCTATCATCAATCCAATGATTCAAATCAAAGCAGACCTTCCTAACATTTGGATTTCAGCCGGAAATAGTTGGTTAAACAAATTCTTTCCAAATTAATTAGTAATATTCAGGATAGATCATCAAAGCAGCTCGATGAAAAACAATTTTTTGTGGACTATACTCTCTGCCTTCCTTCTTTTGGGAGCTTGTAAAAGCATCCAAGAAAAAGGAACAGACCAATTTCTTTCCGGTCAATACCAATATGCAATTGGTACCTTTTCTCAAATTCTGGAAGCTGATCCAGATAATATGGAGGCCAATGAAAAGGTAGCTGAGAGTTATCGCTTATCCAATCGAGTGGAGCTAGCTTCTCCTTACTATGAAAAATTGGTAGAAGAAGACCCTTCTTTTGAGCACTACTTCTACTTAGGGCAAAGTTTAAAAGCCCAAGAAAAAGATGAAGAGGCAAAAGCCGCTTTTGAAAACGCTAAAGGATATACCCAAAGCGAAGAATTACTTGCTAGGATCCAGAGAGAAATCGAAGGAATTAATCTAGCTGCGGGAATCGAAGACTATTGGCCTTTTCATGAATTGATCAATTACAAAGAACTGAATACTGCAGGAGCTGATTATGCACCGGTGGTCTCAGAAGGCTTCTTGTATTTTACCAGTGGAAGACAAGCCTCAGGAATTTACCCTGCGACTGGCATGCCATATACCAAACTCTTCAGAACCAGAATAGAGGACCTAAGAGTAGATGTCAGTGGTATCAGAGCTTTGCCGGAATTCCAAAATGAAGAAGGTCTGGACCAGGCTTCAATTGCTATTAGCCCGGATGGAAATACCATCATTTATGGTCGCGGCAACTCTACTTCTCCAAAAGACTTACCTGAAACAGCTTTATTCGCTTCCTATTTCAGAGGAGCCGGATTTACCCAACCAATTTGGTTGCCGGTAAATGAAGATGAATTTTGGTGGAATTCTACGCCTGCATTTAGTCCGGATGGAAGTGAATTATATTTTGCTTCTAACAGGCCAGGAGGATATGGAGGTATTGACTTATATAAAGCTACCAAATTGGCAAATGGAGACTTTGGGAATGCTGTAAACCTGGGCCCAAATGTCAATACTCCAGGAAATGAACTTTTTCCAAGAATGGCTCCTGACGGTAAATTCTTCTTTGCTTCAGATGGTCATCCAGGCTATGGAAAGTTGGATCTTTTTGTTGCAGAAATGGGTGAAGATGGCAAACAAAAAATTACAAATCTGGGAGAAAACATCAATAGTAAGGCAGATGATTTCGGCATCTTTTTTACTGAATATCCTAAGGAGGGATTCCTTTCTTCTAACCGAGAAGGCGGAGCCGGTGATGATGACATTTATTATTTCGAAGACAAAACTCCAAAACCTAAAATTATCAACGTTCTCCTAACTGTTACTACTAAGGAGAGAGTAGCCGGTGAACCTGATCAGATATTAGAACAAGCGAGAGTAGTCCTTTACGATGGAGCCAACAAACAAATAGGCGGTGATTTCTCCAATTCGACAGGTAGAGTTCGTTTCACAATGGAGCCTCAATCAGATTATACAATTATCGCTTCGAAGAACGGATACTTCTCCAAATCTATCCCTTATACCACTCGAGGTAAGACTCCTGACCCTGCCACGTTGGTACAGGATGTCACCAACGTTTCGTTGGATACTATGCTGGTTTTGGACCAATTGATTTTGGATAAGTCCATCATTTTGGAAAACATTTACTACGATCTGGATAAAGCAGATATCCGAGCTGATGCAGCTGTAGAACTGGATAAATTGGTTCAAATCCTTAAAGACAACCCAAGTATTCGAATCGAATTAAGCTCACATACGGACTCCAGATCATCTGATGAATACAATCAGGACCTTTCTCAGAGAAGAGCTCAATCAGCCGTGGATTATATCGTTTCTCAAGGAATCGACAAAGATAGATTGGTAGCCAAAGGTTACGGTGAATCTCAGTTGATCATTCCAAATGCCACTACCGAAGAGGAACATCAGGTCAACCGTAGAACTGAGTTTAAGGTGATTGAGATCAAGGAATAGTTTATTTGAAGTAAGCCTGAAGACCGAGGCCTTTTCAACTCAGAACACCCGTTAAAAATTTCGCCTTCCATGGGAAGGCGTTTTTCATTCTATTTCCACTGTATTTCTATTTTAAAAATCAGGAATATTTCCTTCTCGTCTCGATCTTTTGTTTTTGCCGTTCCCAAAGGGCTTTTGCCAAGTCATCTGCGACCCATTCAGGATCAGATTCATTCAGGATTTTTTTCAATTTCCCTTCTCCCAAATCTATTCTATAGCAGATTTGTAGCAATCGCTCAAAATCCCTATTCAGCATCACTCCTATAGCTTTGGCAAGCATCTGGATATAAGTTTCTTCAGATGTTCCAGAAACAGTCTCTGGCAATTCAACTTCCTTCTGAAATAATTCGAAAGCCGCTTGGGGAACCGGGGTTAATTCCTTTTTATCTTCCATAAGATCAAAAAAGCCCCGAATTA